>NZ_CP071516.1:1390986-2781972 GCF_021398215.1 Arthrobacter polaris | reverse complement strand
CTGGTTCCCCAACAGCACCAGATGCCACAGTGTCCAGCCTGGAGTCCGGAAGCGTTGACGTTGTTCCACTGTTTTCCCGGATTGCTTTGTCTGAGGTTGCTTCGGCAGGCACAGTTGTGGAAACAAACGATGTGCTTGCGGCCCTANAAACTGCATTGCCTAGCAGACTGGTTCTACTGGATGCCGCCAAGGCAGAAGAATACGATGCACTCGTGGTCACAGCAGTGACGGCGGAGAAATACCAGCTCAAGAGTATCTCCGACCTAGCGAAGGTCTGCGACAAGCTGGTGGTGGGCGGTACTGCTGAGTTCAAGACAAAGGCCNCGGGTTTAGCCGGACTTGGCTCTGCTTACAATTGCGTACCAAAACAATACGAGTCGTTGCAACCAACCCTCGGTTTTGGCAACAACAGCATACTGTGGTCGCTTTTGCGCGATGAGATACAAGTTGCTGATATTCACACTTCTTCACCCGCTATTGAGGACAATTCCTTGGTGGTCCTCAGCGATCCTAAGCAGTTGTTCCTGAGCCAAAACGTTGTGCCTATTGTGGTTCAGGGAAAAGTTCCTGCTGACGTGCAGAGTGTTATCAATAAGGTCAGTGCTGCCTTGAGTACGGAGGAGCTGAGCAACCTCAACAGGTTATCTGAAGACCGTCACTATGGTGGCTTCTCTGAAGTCGCCACGGCTTGAGTTAATACAAAAGGCCTTGTCAAGGCCAGTTCTTAGGCATTGGCCTTGAGCCTAGGGCACGTTGTGCAAGCAAACACCGGGCGCCGTGTGCCATATTGGGTAAATGGCAGAATTTACCCAGTCCACCAAGTTACATAACGTTCTCTATGACATCCGCGGTCCGCTGCTCCAACGTGCACAGCAGATGGAGTCTGAAGGGCACCGGATACTAAAGCTGAACATCGGCAATCCAGCACCCTTTGGGTTTGAAGCACCGGACGCGATCTTGGTGGACATGATCCGCCATCTCCCGCACGCCCAAGGCTATACCGACTCCCGTGGCATCTTTTCCGCACGCACGGCCGTTGCCCAGTATTACCAAACTCGTGGTATCCAGAATATTCATGTTGATGATGTCTACTTAGGCAACGGTGTCAGCGAACTCATTACCCTGTCCTTGATGGCCCTGCTCAACAACGGTGATGAAGTCCTGATCCCCACTCCGGATTACCCGCTGTGGACCGCATCAGTGAGTCTGGCGNGGNGACGCCCGGTGCACTACCTGTGTGATGAGGACAATCAATGGTGGCCGGACCTAGAGGATCTGGCCGCTAAGATTACGCCCAAAACAAAGGGACTGGTGATCATCAATCCCAACAACCCCACTGGTGCTGTTTACCCTGCCCACATTGTCCAAGGCATGGTGGACCTGGCTAGGAAACACGATCTGGTGGTGTTCTCGGATGAGATTTACGAGAAGATCCTGTATGACGATGCCGTGCACATCAACACCGCAAGCATCACAGGCGAGGATGTCCTGTGTATGACATTTAGCGGTCTGTCCAAGGCCTACCGGATCTGCGGCTACCGATCAGGTTGGCTTGCCATTTCAGGACCCAAGGCTGCTGCGGCGGACTATCTTGAAGGCATAAACCTGTTGGCCAGCATGCGCTTATGCGCCAACGCTCCTGGTCAGCACGCAATTCAAACGGCTTTAGGCGGGCATCAGAGCATTGAGGACCTGATCTTGCCCGGCGGCCGCTTGCGAGAGCAACGTGACCTTGCCTACCGCATGCTCAATGACATTCCAGGGNTCAGTACCAACCAAGCANAAGGGGCCCTGTACCTGTTCCCGAAGCTTGACCCCGAGGCTTACCCGATCAAGAGTGATGAGAAGTTTGCCTTGGATCTGCTGGAGCAGCAANAGATCCTGATTTCACACGGTACGGCCTTTAACTGGATTCGCCCCGATCATTTCCGTCTCGTCACCTTGCCCAATCTTATGGATTTGGAAGAGGCCATTGGCCGGATTGCAGAGTTCCTGAGTACATACAAACCCTAGGAAAGGCTCCACCATGTCATTGCCGCTTGGTTTTACCGATCACCCATCCGAGNTTTTACGGGTAATGCCAGGATTCTCCTTGGCGGAACAGCCATGCAACGCTGCCCCTGGGTTTTCAGGCAAGAAGATCGATGGTGCTGAAGCCTTGGCAGCCCGGGCGCCGGTGATTGCGCAACTCCAAGAGCAACTTTTCGCTGAAAGCCGTTTTGGCGGANAAAAATCTATCCTGTTGATCCTCCAAGCCATGGATACTGCTGGCAAGGGTGGGATTGTGGGGCACGTTGTGGGGTCAGTGGACCCGCAAGGTGTAAAGCTGACAACGTTCAAGGCTCCGAGCGATGAAGAAAAGGCGCACGATTTTCTGTGGCGGGTACGCCCGGGCATCCCGAGCNCAGGCATGTTTGGTGTGTTCGATAGATCCCACTACGAAGACGTGCTGATCCACCGTGTCCATGGCTGGGCTGATGCGCAGGAATTGGAGCGGCGCTATGAAGCCATCAACCAATTCGAGGCAGACATGGTTGAATCGGGCACCACAATAGTGAAAGTCATGTTGAATCTAAGTCCAAAAGAGCAGCTGGAAAGACTGACTGCGCGTCTACATGACCCCACGAAATACTGGAAGTACAGTCCCACGGATCTCGATGAGCGCAAGTTCTGGCCTGACTACATGGAGGCTTATCAACGGGTCTTTGACAAGACAAGCACCCAACATGCGCCTTGGTATGTAGTTCCCGCCGACAAANAATGGTATGCCCGTATGGCTGTCCAAGAAATCCTCATTAAAGCCTTAGGGGCCATGAATCTGCAATGGCCAGCCGGAAACTATGACTTGGCCCAAGAACGGGCGCGGCTCAAGGACGCCTAAACGGGCCCCACCATCGGTACCGGGATGGCTACAGATGAGCGCTGGTACTGAACTGGAATCGGGCTCAGCTGTGCAGGACAGGNAAAAATTCGGTGAGGGCTTGGGCCACACTCATGTCTTGGGTTGTCCTGCCAGCAATGAAGATGGCTTTTCGGCGGTGGTTGGGGACCACATGCCCACCGCCGTCCACGGTGTACAGAGCGACGGGAGGACTGCCGTCCTGTTCAAAGCGCGTGTAGGTGACAGATGTTCGGCCACTTTCCTTGCGGTGCGGCAGAACCGTGTGGGTAGGNGCGGACACGATCTTGTTGCGTGCAGCGAAGTATTGGGTGGTTTCGGGNGCAGAAGGGCCCCTCGGCTTGCCTAAAAGGGCGCCAAACCATCCTTCGCCGCGATAAGGAACCACCATGTCATGCGTCCCGTGGATCAACATCACCGGCAGTGGTGCTAACTTCTGTTCAAATATCATGTGTTGTGGCCGGGGCAGTGTTGCACCCACAATGGCGGCTCCGTGGAGTTTGCCTGGCATCTCATGAATCAGTCGGATGACTAGCTGCCCACCGTTGGAGAAACCGGCGATTACCACCGGAACCGGGCCGTACTGCACATGAAAGTGATCTGTGAGTATCTTCATGAAGGCAACGTCGTCAGTGGTCTCAGGGCCAATTTTGTTGTGATTCCACTGTTTNTTGAGCCCATCCGGATAGACAACAACCACGTGTCCAGTCTCTGCCAGATAGTCAAAACTATTACCGCTAAATGAGCGCACCGCCTGCCCTGTTTGGGATGAGCCATGCAGGACGAACAAAACAGCAGTGATCTTCAAAGGCACCTTGGCGCCAGGTCCTACAGCACCGCAGACAAGCAGATACGTCCGTTGTTGACCGCCAACAAGGATGTCCATACTTCTACTGACAACTCTGGGCGGGGCGACCTCAACCATTCTTGTGGCGGGGTGAGTATCAGCTAAGGGCACCGCTGGCGACGGCAATCTCGCAGGCAGAGCTGCGCCATGACGTGAGCCTCGGAGGTGAGTGTTAATCCACGTGAATACCATGGCCGTTTCCTGCCTTGCAGCTGTTGATACTGCCCTTGTTGATCTTGCCGGTGTTGCTACTGCTCAGCGGGTGTCTTGTTATTGGCAGCGCGTGCAGCGTCGAGGCGGGCCTTGGCACCTTCAAGCCACTCTTCGCAGCGCTTGGCCAAAGCCCTNCCACGCCCNCATAGCGCTAAGGAGTCTTCAAGGCTGGAACTGCCGGCCTCGAGCTGATTGACAACGTTCATCAATTGTTCGCGTGCTTGCTCGTAGCTAAGGCTGGCAATGTCGGGNCGGGGAGTGGGGATATTTGCGGAGCTCATTGGGAATCCTTTGCTGAGGTGGGTGAAGTGGGGACTATCTCTTCAGCTGTGACTTTCATGCTGGCAGTTCAACCGCCAGCTGAAGAACCAACTGTTGCGGTGCTTGAGGCCAAAAATCGCCGCCAGCCACACGAATTTTCAAGGCTGCACCGGGGCGTACTTGCGCTGGATCCCTGACGATGGTGCTGTCTTCTAGCTGAACTACCGCGTACCCTCTGTCAAGCGTTTTNTGNGGAGACAAGGCACGCACCTGGGTGCGCAGGTGTGTCAGCTGATCGGTGTGCCGTCCAATCTGGCTTTGCACAGCGGTTCGAGCCCGGAGCGCAAGGCTNGTGACGTCGTCGTACTTGGTGGAGAGCATGAGCCCCGGGTTGGCAAGCACAGGGCGGGATCGCAGATAAGCAAGCCGTTCGGTTTCGCGGTCCAGGAGGTCTTGAATCCGGCGGTTGAGCTGTGCACGGGCCTGATCCACACGGCGGCGTTCCTCGCCCACCTCGGGAACAATACGCTTAGCGGCGTCAGTGGGAGTTGAGGCCCGCAAATCTGCCACCTCATCTAAGAGTGGGCGGTCGGCTTCGTGGCCAATGGCACTGACAATGGGNGTCTGTGCAGCCGCCACTGCGCGCACCAGAGACTCATGGCTAAATGGCAGCAGGTCCTCAAGGGAGCCACCGCCGCGGGCAATGACGATCACATCGACGCGGGGATCGGCATCAAGTTCGGCCAAGGCTCCGATGACAGCCGTGACGGCGTTGACTCCCTGCACGGGGACTTCGCGGACCTCGAACTCCACAGCGGGCCAGCGTAGCGCGGCATTTTGTAGGACATCCTTCATTGCATCCGAGTTTCGCCCGGTGATGAGCCCGATCCTGTGGGGAAGCAGCGGTAGTGGCTTCTTGCGTCTAGGGTCGAAGAGGCCCTCAGCGGCTAGGGCTTGCCGCAGTTTNTCAATGCGCGCCAGTAGGTCGCCCAGACCCACCGGGCGGATGTCTTGTCCCTGCATGGACAAGCGACCCGTTTTGAGCCAAAAATCTGGTTTTAGCTGTGCCACCACCCGTGATCCACGCTCCAATGGCGCTTCCAAACGGCTCAGCACTGAACCCCACACGGTGACGCTCAAGGAAACTTCTGCGTCAATATCTCGCAGCGTCAAGTAGCTGACATTGGCTCGTTTGTTCAACTCGATGACCTGTGCTTCAACCCATGCAGGTGGTGCCTTCTCAATATGGGCCTTGAGTTTNTGGCTCAGCACCGCCAATGGCCAGGGNTTGTCGGGNGAGGTCTCTGCCGCTGTAGGGGCAATGACCTTCCGCTCCGGGGATTCCGCCATAACCGTATCGCCGTCCTTCGCTTCGATTCTCAGCCGGACCGTACCGTACAGCCTTGAAATAACTCTAGCTTCACGCACCGACACCGGGGCACCGCTGTCCACAGACATGCATTAGGGTTGAAAGCCATTGTTGGGATTTACTTTGTTGTTTTAGGGATTTTTAATGCGCACAGCCAGTTCCGCGTTACTCGTCATTGTGGCCTTGTTGTTGGCGGCTGTCGCCGGGCCGAGCCTGTGGATACAGCGCAACGTTGTTGACCAAGCCGGTTTTGTAGCCTTGGCCGGACCCTTGGGCGAAAACAAGGAATTTCAGGCAGGGCTTTCAGCCATGGTTGCCGCCCAGTCCACGGCGTCCTTAAATCTGCCGCCGCAACTTAAGGAGCTGGCTGTGGCCGTGGTTAGCTCCGCGGCGCAGGGCATTTATTCTGCCNCCGGCTATGGGCAGGCCTGGACTGAAACCTTGAGCCGAAGCCATGCCCTAACTNTTGCCGCAGCCGGGAATGATTCTATTGAAGGGGATGTGCAACTGGATATTTCGCCTTTGGTGGCAATGGTTGCAGCCAGTGTGAGCCAAGACCTGGGCGTAACACTGCCTACTCCGGAGAATATTGTTATCAGCGTAGAACAGCAAGATGTAGCGCGATTGCTTCCCGGGGCAACCATGGTGGGCGGTTGGTCTGGTTGGTTAGTTTTCATCACCGTTGCCCTTGTGGTTGTGGCTGTGATTGTTGCACGACGACGTTCGCTGACAGTGATCATGGCAGGTGTTGGGCTGGCTGTGGTGGCGCTGCTGTGGCTGCTCCTTTCGGGGTTTGTGGAAACATTCCTGGCCCAGCTGACGGTAGGTCCCGAGGCCGCCCAACAGATTGCTGTTGAACTGGGTGCGCTGGCCAGATCGAGCTGGCAGGATGGAATCAACGCAACGTTCTCCATTGCTGGGGTGGTTACCGTGGGCGGTGTTGTAGCTCTCATGGTTAAGCGCAGACACACCACGTAAGATGGCGGTATGAGCACTACTGCCATTTCCATTGCCATGCCCGCCGTTCCGCGTCGTCGCAGGTCGCCCGAAGAGGTAGCTGCGGCTGCCCCAGTGACCGGAGAANAGCGGGTGTTGTTGGCCGCACCGCGCGGTTACTGCGCCGGAGTCGACCGCGCTGTCATCGCCGTAGAGAAGGCACTCGAACACCATGGCGCACCCGTGTACGTGCGTAAACAAATTGTGCACAATGTCCATGTCGTTTCCTCACTTGAAGCCCGCGGCGCCATCTTCGTTGAGGAAAACGAAGAAGTCCCCGAAGGCGAATTGGTGGTCTTTTCTGCCCACGGAGTTTCACCGGCCGTGGTTCAGTCGGCAGCGGACCGTGGGTTACGCACCATCGATGCCACCTGCCCCTTGGTGACCAAGGTTCATAAGGAAGCTGTCCGGTTTGCCAAGGAAGAAAACCATATTCTCCTGATTGGTCACGAAGGCCACGAGGAAGTGGAAGGAACCTACGGGGAAGCGCCGGAGAGCATTACGATCGTCAATAATCCGGCAGAGGCTCGCACTGTGCAGGTTGCGGATCCTGAGCATTTAATCTGGCTCTCCCAGACCACACTTTCGGTGGATGAGACCATGGAGATCGTTGAGATCTTGCGTGAGCGATTCCCGAAATTGCAGAATCCTCCTAGCGACGATATTTGCTACGCCACTACCAACCGGCAGTCGGCCATCAAGGAGATCGCACCGCAATCGGATCTGGTGATCGTGGTTGGTTCAGCCAACTCCTCCAACTCGGTCCGATTGGTGGAAGTTGCACTCGAATATGGGGCGAAGGCTTCTTACCGTGTGGACTTTGCCCATGAAATTGACGAAACCTGGTTTGAAGGTGTGGCCAGTGTGGGCGTCACCAGTGGAGCATCAGTGCCTGAAATTCTGGTCCAAGACGTGCTGCACCTGCTGGCCACTTACGGCTTCGGGTCCGTGGAAGAAGTAGTTACGGCCAAGGAAGACATCTTGTTCTCCNTGCCCAAGGAACTGCGCGCCACACTCAAGGCTGCTGGTGATCCCGACTACAAGGGTGTCCGCAGCGCCAACCTCTTGTAATTGTTCGGCAGGAGTAAACCAGCCGTGGCACAAAGGACCAGTTCACGTTGAACTGGTCCTTTCCCTTGTCCCTAGGTTAGCTGGCTTGGTTCAACGACTGCGTCTCGTTGAATTCAGGTGCCGTCAGGATTCGTGGCGTGCTCTCAATCTGGGCAGGAGATTCAAGTGTTTTGGGATCCAGAGCGTTGAGTTTACGGGCTGTGGGGAGCACCCTCGCTTCAAGGGTGCCAACCAACTTGTTGTAGCGGTCAACACTAGTTTTCAAAGACACACCTACAGCAGATACGGCTTCGCCCATGGTGCCTAAACGGGTGTACAGCTGGGCTGAAAGTTCAAAGAGCTCCTTGGCGCTTTCAGTCAGTACGTCTTGGCGCCAGCTAAAAGCCACAGACTTCAAGATGGCCATCAGCGAGATGGGNGAGGCTAGCACTACATTCTTGGACATGGCGTAGTCCAACAGGCCAGGATCGGACATCAGCGCAGCCGAGAGGATGGACTCCACTGGAACAAAACAAATCACAAGTTCCGGAGAGTTTTTCGCCGACGTCCAATATTGTTTGCCAGCTAGGGCATCAATGTGAACTTTGACGGCCTTTGCATGACGAGCCAAGTGTTGTTGGGATTCGGCACTGTCTGTTGTGCCGGCGTCGTGCGCGTTAAGGAAGGATGTCAGGGGNACCTTGGCATCCAGGACCAGCTCTTTGCCGCCGGGGAGCCGGACAACCATGTCAGGGCGGTGCGCGCCGTCGTCAGTGGCAGTGTGGACCTGCTCCTGGAAATCTACGTGTGCAAGCATGCCCGCGGCCTCCACCACCCGGCGAAGCTGGACTTCGCCCCACTTACCCCGAGCGCTGTTTGAACGCAGGGCAGATGCTAACGATGAGGTTGTTGCCAGCAACTTGGCGTCCGCCTCCTTGGCTTCTCGGAGCTGTTCAGCGAGCTGCCCGTACTGCTCAACGCGGTCGCGCTCCAGCAAAGCTACCTGCCGCTGCACGGCATTGAGCTTTTCCGAGACCGGGCCCAGTGCCTGCAAAACATTTGAATCAGAGCCCTGCTGTGCCGCCAAAGCGTGATTTTGTGTGGACAACAGCCTGCGTTCAGCGTCAGCCGCAGCGTAGTTTGCATTCAATGTACCGGCCCGCTCATGGGCCGCATCCGCCTCCTCATTTGCACTCCGAAGCCTGCCCATCAACATCCACGCCACTGCGGCAGCGCCGATCGCAAGACCTACCAACAACATCAAAACCGCTACAAGCCAACCAATTCCATTCATGGAACTACCTTTGCATGAGGCACTGACATTTTGGGATTCAGGGACCGCAAGGGCAAAACCGGGCCCCTGCCGGTAACGTTTCCCGGTTCCCCTTGTTTTACTGCAAGCGGCAAAACCGGGCCCCTGCCGGTAAGCTAGACCCGTGGCTCTTACTATTGGCATCGTCGGACTGCCCAACGTCGGCAAATCAACTCTTTTCAACGCACTGACTCGCAACAACGTGCTCGCGGCGAACTACCCGTTCGCCACCATCGAGCCCAACATTGGTGTGGTCAGCCTGCCCGATCCCCGCTTGGCAAAGCTGGCCGAGATCTTCGGATCCCAGCGCCTGCTGCCCGCAGTGGTGTCCTTCGTGGATATCGCTGGAATCGTCAAGGGTGCCTCAGAAGGTGAAGGCTTGGGCAACAAGTTCCTCGCCACCATCCGCGAGGCCGAGGCTATTGCCCAGGTCATCCGCGTGTTTGATGACCCCGACGTCATTCACGTGGACGGTAGAGTTGATCCGCGCTCCGACATGGAGACCATCAACACCGAGCTGATCCTCGCAGACATGCAGACCATTGAGAAGGCCGTCCCGCGCGTGGAGAAGGCTGTCAAGCTCAAGCAGCGTCCCGCCGGAGAGCTAAACGCCATTCTGGCCGCCCAANAGGTTCTGGAACGCGGAGACACCATTTTCGCCTCCATCAAGAGCGACAAGCTGGAGATGGAACACCTGAAGGAACTGAGCTTGCTCACGGCCAAGCCCTTCATCTACGTCTTCAACGTTGATGACGCAGTTCTGGCCAATCAGGAGCGCCAGGCGGAACTACGTGAGCTTGTGGCTCCGNCAGACGCGATCTTCCTTGACGCCAAGCTGGAATCCGACCTTGTTGAACTTGACGAGGAGGAAGCCCGCGAGATGCTGGAGATGAGCGGCCAGGAGGAATCCGGGCTGGATCAGCTGGCCCGCGTCGGTTTTCACACCCTCGGTCTGCAGACCTACCTGACCGCCGGTCCGAAGGAAACACGGGCCTGGACCATTCACCAGGGCGACACCGCACCCATGGCTGCCGGAGTTATCCACACTGACTTCCAACGTGGCTTCATCAAGGCTGAAGTTGTCCACTTTGACGATTTGATCGAAGCTGGATCGATGCACGAGGCCAAGGCCAAGGGCAAGGTCCGTATTGAGGGCAAAGAATACGTCATGCACGACGGCGATGTGGTGGAGTTCCGCTTTAACGTATGACGTACAACGGACTGAACCCGTACCTTAGCGCCAGGGAACACGGCGCGTTTCACCCTCTACCGGCCGTTGGATCTTTCCGCTGATCCATTAGATGTTAACTAGAAGACCGATCTCAGATCCGTCCCACACTTATGAAGGAGCGTCCAACCATGAGTTTTATTGTCTATCTTTCCGGTGAGATTCACACCGACTGGCGTGAGGAGATCCAGCGCGGTGCCCAGGCCTCTGGGCTAGATGTGGTATTTACCGCGCCGGTGACTGACCACNCCGCAAGCGACGCGGCAGGGGACCATCTAGGCGAGACCTCTAGCCAGTTCTGGCGCGATCACCAGTCCGCCAAGGTCAACGCTATTCGTACGCGTACCTTGATTGAACAAAGTGACTTTGTGGTGGTGCGCTTCGGGGACAAGTACAAACAATGGAACGCGGCCTTCGATGCCGGCTACTGCGCCGCGCTGGGTAAGCCATATGTGACTTTGCACGATGAAGATACTGTCCATCCGCTCAAGGAGGTCGACGCCGCGGCTCAGGCTTGGTGCACCACCACCGAACAAGTGGTGGCGACACTGCGGTACGTGCTCAAAGCGTAAGCCTGTGGTTGCGCCGTACCAGAACGTGGTGGAGGTCAGATCTAACGTTTGATCCCGAACTGCCTGGTACTTTTACCCTGACTGCTAAGCACTCGTGTTCTTAGCAGTCAGGGAATTTTGCCCTGGAAGGCCCCGCAGTTCCCTTAGAAAGGGGCCACGGCACCGCTGGCATCTCACCGCTTGGAGCCAGAAACCGTCCCGCCAAGCGCAACTTAGCGCAACGCGCGGCGAGCGATGCGATTTCTTCGGAGCTGAGCAAATCAGTCAAGCCTTGGCCCAACCCACCGTTGAGTCCTTCGCTGACACGATCTATGCCGTCGAGTTCCTCGGCGGTTAGATCCTCTCCCACCCAACCNCACAGGACCGTTCGCAGCTTGTGGTCACGGTGAAAGGTGACCCCGTGGTCCACACCGTGCCGGTGTCCGTCAGACATCGCAAGTATGTGGTTGCCTTTGCGGTCGGCGTTGTTGATGATGATGTCGAGCACCGCCATGCGTCGCAGCGCTGGGGAGTCTTCGTGAACAAGTGCCACCGTCCGCCCGTTCTCATCGCGTCCCTCGAGAACGTATTTCCAGCCTGTCGCCGGCACAAGGTCCGTTGTGATGAGGTCCACGGCATTTTGGGCGGGNTCTTGCTCCTGCCAGAGCTGCACCATTCCTTCGCCCAGCGGACCATCGCGCAGCCAAGTCTGCGGCACCACATCCCCGCCGAAGACCTGCGAGACCAGATACGCGGCCACCTCCCGATGAGCCAGACTTCCGTGGGGAAAATCCCATAGCGGACTTTCGCCTGCTATCGGCTTATAGACCACCACCACATCGCCGATGCTGCCCAGAAATGTAGCATTTGAGGCCGTCGTGATACGGCCGGTGAGAGTCAGCTCTGAGGTCGCTAGGTTTGGCGCTGCCATCAGACCTCGGGAGGNGGACAGAGGTGCCCGTCGGCGTCCATTGGGTAACCGCAGAGTGGACACATTGGACGCCCAGCGCCCACGATCTCGCGGGTGCGCATGGCGAAGGCGCGGGCGGTTCCGACCGGAATTCGCACCAGCAGCATTTCTGGCTCATTGGCGCTGTCTTCTTCAAGCCATTCGTCGTTGTCATCAGCATCGACAGTGGTGATGGGGTGGGCCTCAATGACAACCTGGGCCGTGGTGGGGTCCCACCCTAAGCTCATGACCCCGGTGCGAAACTGCTCATCGACGGCCTCGAGCTGGTCATTGTCAACAAGTTCAATGGGAGTGCTCGTGGGAACGCTGAAGGGNTTGCCCTCCAGGGTGATGAGCTGGTCGAGAATTTCGTCGATCTTCTGCCCAAGCAGAGCCGCCTGCTGTTTCTCGAGGGCAATACTCACAATTTGCGTCCCTGCGCGCACCTGCAAGTAGAAGGTTCGCGTTCCAGGAAGGCCAATGGTGCCAACGACGGCCCGATCCGGCCAGTCAAACTCGTGGATATGTGTAGGCATATGTGTATTCTAGGCACATTTGGTTCACGGCGCTTTTGCCCTGCACCGCCGCCCACCGGGGCATCACCAGTGAGGATGCCCTTTGAAAGCCACGATAGATCGCCTGCGGTGGTGTTGGTCGCGTAGACGCTCGGCCGGGTAGCGCCATAGTGCACGATCGATACAGAGGCAGGGCCAATGTTAATGCGCTGGAACAGGTCAAGGTGCATACCGAACGCATCAGCAAGGATTGACTTGATGATGTCACCATGACTGACCGCAACCCACACGGCTCCTTGCCCGTACTCGGCTTCGAAGGCCGCATCGTGGCGTCGAATTGCTGCAACAGACCGAGCCTGCATCCCGGCCATTGATTCACCACCGGGAAATACGACGGCGGAGGGTTGCGACTGCACTGCCGGCCACAGATCCTCGGTCGCAAGATCACGCAGTGTGCGTCCCTGCCATTGGCCGTAATCGCACTCGATGAGAGCCGGATCGACCAGCATATTTGGTGTGCCAGCCTGGTGATCGAGGATGAGCTGAGCGCTCTGCTGACAACGCTCAAGCGGGCTCGACACCACCGCTACTACGGGCACGGCCGCGAGCCGTTCTCCGGTCTGAGTCACCTGATCGCGCCCGACCTGGTCCAGATCGACGCCTTGCGCCCGGCCGGCCAGCAGCCCGGTGGCATTTGCTGTGGTGCGGCCGTGCCGCACAAGAATAACTGTCGCCATCCACCCAGCCTAGCCACTTGCTCGATGGCGGTGTGAACCGTACAGCGTCGCCCAGACAGCTAGGGAACGCATCGGCTGGCTCATGTGCTGCGCAGGACAGCCAAAGGGTGATCCGTTCCGGAACGCGGTGGAGTCCAGGTTTAACGTCTAGTACCAGCTCATCGCGAACAACTGAATACGTTCGAGTTTGAGCTAAGCGCGCTGCGGGAGCATGCCCCTCGCGCTGGTGGGAACGTGGCCTCGAGTGAGTGTGTAACGCGAACCAGCGCGGCGATATTCTCCATCTCGGCACCATTTCCATTGCAAAGTAGCGGCCAGGCATCGAAGATCATGTTCGTGCGAAATGTTATTTCTTTTGTTAGATTTATACAATGATGTTGGTAGCGTAAGGAGCGTCTGCTCGCTGGCGCTTTTGTATCCGGCGGTAAATTGGTTGTCTTATGGGGAGGAATTTTTATGTCACGTGTGTTGTCTACTGAGCAAGCGAAGTCTGCGATTGGTCAGGTCCAGGCCATTATTAATGGTGGTTTCACGGATCAGATTTCGGCGTTGGATGCCCAAGGCAGGGTGTTATCGGATCCGAATGTGTGGGATGGTCCGTTGGCTGCTGAGTTCCGCGGGTCCACGTGGCCTGAGACGAAGGCTGCTTTGGATAAGGCCAAGATTGAGTTGGAGCAGTTGCGTGGTCAGTTGCAGAAGATCTCTGCAGATATTTTCTCTGCTGGTGGCGGCGCCTAGTTGCCTACTTTGTAGGTGTGAGGGCCGGGTAGCCACACCACTATCTTCAGTGGGTAGCTACCCGGCCATTACTTGGTGGTGATCCTAGGACTGGCGTTGAGTTCAACGCGCTAGTGGTCGCGATATGTGTGGTTGTATTCTTGTTCGATTTTTCTGTCCTGTATGGGGTCCCCGGTTGTGACCGAGTTTGTTGAAATGCCGATGTTGCCAGCTTCTGATGCCTCTGATGGGNGANGGTTCAGCTATTCTGTGGCCGGATCGGTGAAGCTGGCTTTCGAGTCGGCAGCATCTAGGCTCGAGGAGCAGGCGGGTTCGCGGACCCCGTTCGTCTCGCCGCGCGGGCGGNACTTCAAAGGGCATTTCTCTGACGTTNTTACCGCTAACGCGCAGACCGCAAGCCAAGACGCGAAAACATTGGCTTCGGCGTTGCGTACAGTGGCCGGCTACGTAGGCCAGATGGCCCAGGCTGGGCATGAAGAGGACGCCCGGCGTGAGAAGAACAACAGTTGGGTCCGGGAGCACAATGACCGCAACGCATTAGAAGAGGCACGGGACTGGCTGTTCGGGGAANAAGAACGGCCAAATGCGGCTCCGGGAAACGCTCCCACCTTCGCCCCGGCGGCAGCTGCCATTGGAAGCCGGAATACACCACCGCCAGGTGGCGGTTACGGGNGCGGGACATCCTCAGCACGTCCAGAAAATCTTCGATCCTTCGCTGGCAATTCGCGGGGCCTGGATGAAGGATTATCTGCAGCGCCCGGATCGCTGGAAGGCCACCTCTCAAATTTTAAGTCCAATTGCTATTGGGGACTTATTGATGCATCCGGGGTAATCGGCGCCTACCGGGAGTACCTCAGGGCCAACGAGAACGACGCCAAATGGGCGGTGATTGTTGCGGACGCTTTCGCGGCCGCCGGCGGTGAAGGAAATATCTCCACTGTCTCGAACGCTGCCGTGAATGAGGCGCTGGCAGCAGCAGGAGTCAGTGCCAGCCGGTCCACGCTGGTGGTGGCTGCGCCGATGGCGGCAGGCGCAATGCCCACCAGCGGGTACGCGAACGATCCCGTGAATACCGCCACCGGAAATTTCATTGAGCCGGAAACGGATCTAGGTTTTGCTGGGAGCGCCTCCAGCCTAGCGCTGACGCGGATGTACAACTCACTGGCTTCGGGACTGGAAGTGCCCGGAGTTTATGGTCCCAGGTGGGCCTCGGTGCTGGATCAGTTCCTTATCCTCTCTGATGCGGGGGCCNGGTGGGTGATGGCAGATGGCCGGGCCGTCGATNTTCCCCGTGAGNGGTCCGGCTGGAGTCGTGGCGTGGGCGAGAACTATTGGCTCTCCCGTGAGTCCGTGACTGCAACCAGCCTCACGGAGTTGAGTTCCCTACCGGAGGATGCGCCGGATGTTTTGGTGGTCCGGAACAACCAAGGTAATTGGTGGGCTTACAGCCTCGCAGGTGTTTGGCTCGGGTCCGGCTCGGGGCCTGGCCGGACAGTGTCGGTGACCCGGGAAGAGATGGCCGACGGCGGCAGTGTGGGCCGTGTGACCCGGCTGGGGCACGTGCATGGCCGGTTCCTCGATGTGGAATACGTGGATGGGATCGTTGCTGTCATCCGGGCCTCGGACGGGCGATGTGTTGAATATACCTACGACACCGCCAGCAGGCTGACGGGTGTGGCGACCGAACTCGGGACACGGACGTACCGGTGGAACGAGCACGGACTGATCGAAGCAGTGGTTTCTGCCGCGGGTGTCCTCGAAGCGGAGAACACCTACGACGAACAAGGCAGGGTCATCCTGCAGGTTACTCAGCACGGGCGTAGGATCCGTTTCGCGTATCTCCCGGGCCGTGTCACAGTGGTCTCCGATGAGGACGGTTCCCGGTCAAACTCGTGGATCGCGGATGCCAAAGGCCGCCTGATCGGCGTATTGGACAGCCATGACCAGCGCCAGTCGATGGCCTACGACGGCCATGGGAACCTGGTGTCTTTCACCGAGCGTGACGGATCAGTCACAGTCAACGCGTATGACNGTGCGGGGCCGAAAACACGGACTGTGACCCAAGAAGGCGCGGACCTCAGCTACGGCTGGGATCAACAGGACCGGATCACCACCTTGGTGACAGAGACCGGTTCAGTGGTGGCCTATGAGTATGCCGATGAGGTATCGCGGGATCCTTCAGTAATCCTGGACCCGCTGGGCGGGCGCACTGAACTGCATTGGCTCAACGGCCATCTCGCCCGGGTGGTGGACCCTGCCGGGGTAGCGGTCCAGTTCGAGTACGACGGGTTCGGGGACCTAGTCTCAACCCGGAACTCAGCCGGTGACATAGCAAGAATTGTCCGCGACCATGCGGGCCGTCCGGTGGCAGCAATTAGCCCTTCCGGGGCCGAGACCCGGTTTGGCTATGACGCTGCGGGCGTGCTGGTGCGCCGTGAAGACCCGGATGGTGCCCTCTGGTCCTTCGAACACGATCACGCGGGGCGGACCACAGCATCGATTGCGCCAGACGGCGGGCGGACCGAACTCGAATATGCCCTCAACGGTGAACTGATCCGGACCATCGATCCGTTGGGGCGGTCCATTGAGCGCGTGTTCGATGAGCTCGGCAATATCACCAGTGCGGTGCTGGGCGACGGTGCACGCTGGGGCTTTTCCCACGACACGCTTTCTAGGCTGGTGGGAGTGACAGATCCTGCCGGACACGGTTGGGTCCGCGAGTATGACAAGGTCGGTGCCTTGAGCGCCGTCGTGGACCCCACCGGGGTCCGTTCTGAGGCCACCGCGGACCGCAAGGCCAAAACGGCCACCTTGACGGATGCATTTGCGTCCTCCACGTACACCTTTGACGAGTATGGACGCCCCACCCGTGTTAATGCTGTTGATGGTTCCGCGGAACTGATCAGTTATGACGCGGCCGGGAACCCGGTGGAACTCCTCGACGGTGAAGGCGGCCTCACGGTCCTGGGCCGTGACGTTGCTGGAAAAATTACCTCGGTCACCTCGCCCTCCGGCGCCGTCATCCGCTATGAATATGACNGGCTGTGGACGGCCTTGAAAACCACGGATCCACTCGGCGCGGTGACGGAAACGTCCTACGATGCTGATCAGCGGGTCACCGCCCGTGCACTGCCCACGGGCGAGGTGGAAATTTTCGAGTATGACGTGTGTGGGCGGCTTGTCCTCCGCCGGACNCCCGGTCAGGGCGTGTCGCGGTACGGATATGACAAGACGGGGCGGCTGAACTTTTCGCAGGACTGCTGGTACGGTACCCGTCGGTTCAAATACAACGAAGCCGGGGAACTAACCGAGACCATCAATGGTGTGGGTGGACGGACCCGGTTCAACTACGATCTCCGGGGNCGTCTGGTCAAGATCACCGACCCCGTGGGCGGNGTAACAACCCGTACCTATACGGCCATCGACGTGGTCAGCTCCGTCACCGACCCGCTCGGGCGAGTGACCTCTGCCAGTTATGATGCGGCCGGACGTCAGCTCTCCCAGACGGACCCGGACGGACACACCACCACTTGGACCTACGACAAGGGTGGTCGCGAAACCTCCACGTCTTTCGATGGGAAGCTGCTGGCCGTTGTCGAACGTGACCTGATCCGACGCCGGGTGTTTGTCACTGACCATACGGCTCCGGATGGGCTGACGGTAGAGCACGAGCTGACGTTTGGCCGGAACAAGCAGCTGACCTCCCGCACCCGCGGAGGCCAGCGGTTGTCTTGGGATTACGACGCCGACGGGAACCGCACCGCATTCACCGACGCCAACGGAACCACCACCGAATACACCTGGACGCCGCGGGCGGTGACCGCGGTGAACAACNCCCTGCTCGGGGAGGCGGTGTTCACCCATGATCCTTCCGGGCGTATCATCTCCGCCACCGCAGGGGATCTGGTCCAAGAATGGGCCTACCGCAACGGGCACCTATCCGAACACAGCCGCAGCGACCGCACAGACCGGAACGCTGCCGAGACCACCATGATCGGCCGCGACGGGGACGGCCGGATAACGGCACTGACCCGCGCCGGTGCAGTGAGCCGGTACGGGTATGACGGTGCTGGACAAATGGTCCAGGCCGTAACCACTCCCAGCGGTGAGTTGGGGTTCCCTGCCTCATCCTCTGAGTGGGAGTACGACGTCGGAGGGCGTCTTATCCGCGAATCCACGCCGNCGGGGGTTGGAAGTTATGAATACGATGCCGCGGGGCAGCTTCTGGCTGTCACTGATGCTTATGGTACCCGGGCGGAATACGTCCATGATNGGGTTGGGCCGACGTACCCGGGGATCCGCGCGGATGGGTCATGGGCCGAGTACGCGTGGGGTCACACCGGTTACCTGACCGGAACCATCGAACGCACACCCGATGGCATTGAAATCTCTCGGCATGAGCTCTGGGTGGATGCCTTGGGTGAGTTGGCTGCTGTCGATGGTTCGGAGCTGTGGTGGGATACCGCCAACCCGATCCCCACCCTCACCGGTATTGGCGGTGGACAGGTTCTCTCGCTGCCGGGTGGTCTTACCGGTATCGGGGATGCATGGATCGCACCGGGCTGGCGGGCCGCCCGGCCCACCGAGCAGAGAGATCCTTGGGCAGTCATCGGTACACCGACCGTCCCCCCCATCCCGGCAGCACAGCCGGTGCCGCCGGTAGNNGGGCGGCGTCTCGGGACTGGACAGCGTGTTCCTGCTGGAATCAGCCTGACGGGTAACGGTGGCCTCGACGTTGCGGGGTTGGAATGGCTCGGCGCCAGGGCGTACGACCCCGCCACGCGTGGGTTCCTTTCCACGGACCCGCTTTCACCCGTTCTGGGTGCGGGCTGGGACGGCAACNCCTACGCCTACGCCGGCAACAACNCCCTGAACACCACCGATCCCACCGGGCTGCGCCCACTTACTGACGCTGAACTGAAAGCTTACGACGGGTCCACCCGCGGCGCGATGGCAGCAGCCGGGGACTTTATGGCCGACAACTGGGAATATTTTGCCGGCGGTGCCATGGTGATCGCTGGTGGCGTCCTGATAGCCACCGGTGGGGGACCAGCAGGGATGATGCTCATCGGCGCCGGTGCCGACACCATCATTCAGAAAGCCACCACCGGTGAAGTTAACTGGNGGCAAGTTGCCTTGAGTGGGGCTCTGGGCGGTTTCGGTGGTGCCAGCATAGCCGCCCGCGCCGGGTTTACCGGCATGAAGGCAACTGTGGTTGCGGGAGCCAGCTCCGGTGGTATCAGCGGTGGAATTCAGGGGACGTATGGCTATTACAGTGGGCCGGGACCCCACACCATTTCGGGAGCGGTAGGTGCTACCGGCCAAGGGCTGGCGTTCGGAACTGTGCTCGGCGGGGCCGGCAGTGTTGCGGGCAGTTATATCACGCGTGGCCTGATGCGACCCTGACCAAAATGCTTCNNCTCATCCACGGCAACAATGGGCAGATGGATGGACGGGCGCGTTATTCCATATTCGGAGGCCAACGGATTCAGCTATTACAAAGGTACTCCTGGCTGGATCCATAATCCCATGGCCGCGGTGGTTCAACGCGCGGATGAAAATTCCTTGGTACACAAAGTGGTGGGTGGCGCTATGGATTCAGTCGATGAGAACTTCAACAGAGCCTGGATTAATGCCCAAGTAAATTCCGGTAAGAAAATCGTAGATATTGGGGTGGATCTGGATTCGGCGTTCTACCAAATTGAGCGCCATGCCGTTAACGGATATCCGGGTACTCTCAGNGACTTCCAGCCAAATGTTGATCTGCGTAGCGTGCAATCCGCGGGTCAACCATGACGGTGACTCTATTTGAGGAAGGCGAATGGCAGTGAAATTACCAATTTGTGTTAGGGCAACGCGGGTAACCAGGAAGCGTGCGTCCATTTTCTTCGGAAAAGGCTACTTCCAATATGACGTCAAATTCGAAGGTGGTGAGGTTCAAAACGACGTAAATCTCGATGCTGTTCTCCAAGGAGCCCGTTTTCCGGCCGACTTCCATTCCGTGATGCAGGGAGCGCGGGCTGTGGCTGGCGAAGGTGTTCCGGGTCAGTGGGTGGATTATCCGTATGGCCGCCCTGTGCGCGGCTGAGCACGGGAACCTGCTGACAGTGGCACCGTTGGGATTAAGCAAAGAGTTAGTCCGCATTGGTCCCATCAGTCCTACCCACAATCCATAGAGTCCAGGTACCTTGCTGCCCAGTAACTATTACGCCATGGAACTTGCACAGGTGGCTTTTGGTTCGCTACCAGGAGGCGGTCATCAGGTGTACATTGACGGCATGGCCTCCGACGATTGGGTAGTGAAATGATCTTCTCCTCCCCGGCCGGCATGGTTAAGCGTTTCTTCGCTACGCATGGCAGAGCTGGATTGGTGTTACCCGACGGTTGGTACGGCAGGGACTTCTCCCTCTTTCCCTCACAGCTGCCACGGATGTCCATGGTGGGTTCGAGATTGAGATTGAAGGTGGCAGGATGCTACATTTTCTGGGTAGTTCCACGGTTGTCAAAACTCGTTTCGACAAACACCCAGCATTGCGCATCGAAGGGTTCCAGTCGATGAAATGGATGCCTCAAGATGGCGTGTCTGAGGAAAGGCTGTATCACGGAGTGGGTGCTGTAATTTTGTTGCCTAACAGGCCAAACCCGGGCATATCCAATCGCGTCAACGCAAATGAATGGAGCCCCATGGACGCCGACGTCATCGTTGTCGGAGCAGGCCTGGTAGGGTTGCAATGCGCTCGCCGTGCGCAACGCAACGGCAGCAGTGTCATCGTCATTGAATCCCAAGACACCGTTGGCGGCCGTGTGCGGACCGAAAATGTTAATGGTTTCTTGTGCGATCGAGGTTTTCAGTTACTGAATCCGGCGTATCCAGCGGTTCGCNCATGGATTGACGTGCCCTCGCTTGGACTGCAGAAGTTCGGTGTTGGCGTAGTGGTGCGTTCAGGCACAAGGACCACCACTCTTGCTCATCCGATCCTCCATCCGCGTCATGCCCTGGCCACCCTGGGCAGCGAGCNNTCACCTCCGGGTCGGAGCTTTGCGCTTGCGCGCTGGTTGNGTTCCATTTTGATGCGCCCCTCAACGGCCTTCGGTGCAGCAGATGATCAGACCCTGAGGGATTCCCTGGCGGCGGCGNGGGTCACTGGCAGGCTGCGACACGACGTGCTTGATACTNTTTTGGCGGGTGTTCTGGCCGACAGCTCCGGCGGAAGTTCCGCGAACTTTGCGCGTGTACTGATGCGTTTCTTTGCTCTTGGAGCACCAGGGCTGCCGTTCAGCGGTATGCAGGCCCTGCCGGAACAGCTGGCCGCGTGGCTCAACGAACCCGTGCGGCTGGGAACCGCATCCTTGGAATGGAAGGAAACATCCGGTGGTGTCCAAGTCACTACGGACAGTGGAATTATTCGCGCACGGGTGGCAGTGGTAGCCGTAGGCTGCGAAAATGTTGCCAATTTGACCAACCTCTCCACACCAGTCACTCACGGGCTGACCACGTGGTGGTTCCGGGCCCCGGATAAACCGCAAGGAGGGCCGTTCCTCATACTGGACGCCTCCCGGCCAGGTGGCGGACCTGCAGGACCAATCTGGCACACTGCCGTGGTCTCTGAAGCTGCGCCGTCATACGCCCCTGCGGGAGAACATCTGGTTGAAGCCACTACGTTGTTGGATCGCCCAGACGGCCTTGCAGACGAAGCCGATGTGCGTCGTGACCTTGCGCGCCTGTACCAGAGATCAACTCAAGACTGGGAGGTGCTTGCCCACCACGTGGTGCCCCATGCACTCCCAGCGCAGCCGCCGCCGTTAAGGAACCTTAGCNCCCGCTGGACAAGCGGGGAANTTCTAGTCACCGGGGACCATCGGGACACGGGCTCTATCCAAGGTGCCCTGAACTCCGGCGACCAAGCTGCCCGGGATGTGGCGGATTACCTGGCGCCGTAGGCCGCTTGCTGGCGCTTTTGGTACCGATTGGTGCCCTAGGCCCCAAGCTGGGACTCTGGAACTCACACGCGGCTGGTACCTCTAGTTATCTGAGGCGATTACGTCTCTGTGGGGCCGCGAAGACAGTCGTGACTTCAGCGGCGTACAACACAGAGTCCGGGGCTCGATCAGCCAGCCCAGGAAAGCCGGCAGCAGCCAGTAGCCCGTCATTGAGATATACCACTTCAGCAGGTACCAGCGGCCAGGGTTCGTGATGATTACGGCAATAAATAGTCTGACCGAAGTGGCTTTCGTGAAACCCNCAGCGTGCCGTGAGAAAAGTGGCGATTGGATCTTCAACGATCGCTGCATCGAGATTTGGGCGCACGATCATGTGCGAGGCGGCTGCGGGTTGGCCGTGGCGTTTACTGAGGTAGGCAACCTGTCCATCGCGTTGGACCAACTTCATCGCTGCCCACTGGTATTTCAAGCCAAATACAGCACGCGCTATGAGTACTGGGATCAAATGTGAGGCTTCAAGGCTGAGGAACACAACTCCTCGATGGCCGTTTTCATCAATCGAATACAGCCGTACGTTGACTTCCGGAAAGTTACCCAGCCACGGAATACTGGGGCTGCCAAAGAACGAGCTCTGGGACATTTGGAACCCAATGAGTCCCACCCAGGTGCTGCCGTCGATGATGTCTGGAGCGCAACCTTCGGGCATATAGGGCTCCACGAGACTTGGCTTTACCTTCCAATGCAAGAAAGTCACATCACTCCACCGTTGTCGCAGAACAGCAGCACTACCCAGNGGTGGGGCGTGTCGTATTGCCTGAAAGGAATTCATTCCCAAGACCGTCCAACAATCCAGCAGGGATTCACTTTCTACTTCCACCAATCCCAAATTTCATACATTCGCCTAGGGCGATTGCCCGAGGTGCAAACTTACTCATTGCACAATACTAATTGGGCTCTTCTGAATAATGTCTCAATGATGCTGACGAATCCGGAAGGTCTAAGTGCTGCAGAGGAAGAGTGGAGTCAGCAAGGTCCTTGGGGCTTTCACCATAAAAGAATGACAGCGCCATGTACTTATTTCCATCCTGAGCATGTTTGGCCTTCTGCTTGCGCGTGGCCGCATAGGTCACTGAGCATGGCTCTGCGTAGGAGAGAGCGCTGGGCAAAGCTGTCTACGGGGACCACGTGAGGAGTATTGGCGTCCATGGTTCACACTCTAAAATCCTCTAAAGGAAGTGGGTGAGGCATTGTTGACGAGATTTTCCATGGACCACGAAATACGCGTCGATGAGTGGCAGACGGCCGGTCAGCACGTTCGGTGCGGGCTAGCACGGCAGCCTTCGAAGAGAATCTCGAAGAGACTAATGTGAGCGGAGCAGATATGCGGGCTGACAATGGGCGCATATCCTCGAATCCTGCCCCACCTTAGTCTCGGTCCCTTAGTCTTGGTGGTCATCCGCGTCGAAGATGACAGCGTGTAACTTCCTCGATGTTTGGCAGGGCTTGCCTCGTAAACCCCATTTGGCTGCCCGCAGCCGGGCCTTTCGGAGAGAAGCTGGGCATCAGATCACCTGCCCGTGCAAACGGTATTGGTTTTGCTCGGAGGCAGTGGCTTCGTTTGATAGCGAACTTTCTGCGCGCTAACGTGCCCCGGCGAGCCAGCCACGGAGGTTCCAAGTGGCGGGGAACGCTCAGTGTTGGCCTTGCCTTTGCCGGGTGTTTTCCACGCTTCGTCGGGACACAGGCGTGGGTAGAGATGTTAGTGCTGCAAGGGTTTATCTCCGACTGTCACGGCTGCGGATCTTCCCATGCCGGATAGGACGGGAGTGTCGGGAACGGCCGGAATAGTTTCCACAACAACCGTTGGTCTGGCCTTGAGCGCCGTCGGGGACATGGCGCTGGGTGGTTTGAGTACTCTTGGTGCTGCTGTGCAGCCCTTCCTGCTTGGGCATAACCTGCGGCAGCAAGAACGCTGCGGTACTCTTGCAAGCAGGATTAGTCCTGGACTGGCGTAACGCCATTGGCTTCCCGGAGGACCATAGTGAAGCGAAGAACCTGGAGGTGGAATGCGGTCTGTACGCATTTCTAAAATAGTGGCTGCGGCCGTGGCATTGGCGTTGTCGATGGCAGCCTGTACGGCAACACCCNCGGCGCCCAACGAATCCACAGCATCACCAACAGCTGCCGACGGCGGGAATGTCACCGTTCTGGAGAGTGCCNCTTTCACCTCGTTCAACGCTGAAAGCGTTACGGGCCAGACGCGGACCAACAGCCGAATAGACTCAGCCACGCACTCCGGATTCAACTCCGTGGACAGCGATCTGAAGATCGTCAAGAATGATCAGTTTGGCAAGTACGAGAAGGTCAAGGACCAGCCGCTTACTATTAAATACACTCTCAACAGTGGTGTTCAATGGTCCGATGGTGCCCCTGTGAGCGCCGATGACTTGTTCCTGCAGTGGGCAGCCGCATCAGGATATTTCGATGACGCAACCTTGGATAAGAGTTTCACGGTCACCTCGGGGACAGCTTATTTTCATATGGCAGGGGACATCAGCGGTCTGGCACAGACTGCAATGCCTGTCATCAGCGATGACCGCACCTCATTGACGTTGACATACACCACCGCTTTCTCGGACTGGGAAACTGCACTTGGCTCCACCGTCAGCGTTCCGGCGCACATTGTGGCCGCCCGTTCAGGGCTTGTGGACGCCAAAGCACTGACAACACTCCTGCAAGGGATTTCTAAGGGTGATCCGTCAAAGCCCATCCCTGCCAATCCCACCTTGCGCAAGGTGGCCGACTTTNGGAACACCGGCTTTGACTCAAAGTCCATGCCGGATCCCTCCCTTGCCCTATCCAACGGCCCGTACCTGGTCAAAGCCATCACGGCCGAGAAGGAACTCGTCCTGACACGCAACGCGGACTATGNNTGGGGAGAGAAGCCCAAGCTTGACACGTTGACTGTGCACTATGAGAGCGATCCTCAGAAGCAAATCGCTGACCTGCAGGCGGAGACAGCAGATGTTATTTCTCCTCCGGTGACACCGGAACGGCTCAGCACGTTAACGGACTTGAAGTCCGCAGGAGTACAAGTCCAGCAGGGCCAGNGGCTGGGCTTTGACCAGGTGGTACTCAATTTCAAAGGGGTCCTCTCGCCGCCAGATTTGCGAGCAGCCTTCTTGCATACAGTGCCGAGGCAAGAGATCGTTGATCAGGTGGCCAAGCCTCTCGACCCCGACGCTGGGGTGCTGAACTCGTTCATGTTCCGCCCGGTAGAAGTTCCGTACAAGGAATCGGTGCGCAGCAATGGCACAGCAGATTTCCCAGCGACACTCCCGGAAGTAGTGGCAACAGCAACAGCAACAGCAAGAGCCACCGAAACGGACACAGCCAAACCCGCGGAGACGGCCATGCCCGCTGACAAGGCCGGCGTGGACAGAGCCAGGGAACTGCTTAAAGGCGCCACGCCCACTGTGCGGATCCTGTACAACAATGATGATCCCGAGAGGGTGAAGGAATATTCCTTGATTGCCTCATCAGCTGCCCAAGCAGGCTTCATCGTTACAGATGCAGGCCGCAATTCCCAGGATTGGATTGGGGCGCTGAAAGGCAGCGCCTTTGATGTTGCCTTGTACGGCTGGACCAGCAACCCCACCGGATCAGTCCAGGTGCCCCAGATATTCAAGACAGGGGCGGTTTCGAACTTCAATAACTTCTCCAACTCAGTGGTTGACCAACTCACGGAGCAACTTGCGGGGAATTTGNATGACGCCAAGCAAAATGCGTTGAAGATGCAGCTCGATCAACTCGTGGTTGAAGCCGCGTACGGGCTGCCACTGTTCCAGCGCACCGCGCTGAGCGCAACCGGCAAGCATGTCTCAGGAGTGGAGTATTCCCCACTGGATATTGGCCCCTGGCACAGTGTCACACAGTGGTCATACGTCAAATAACTATCCGGAACTCTCGGACCACTCGCGCGAAAACTATTGGGAGGAATCCATGACCGCCGAAGCAATCCCTGAAAGCGCCCTGCGCATCACCAGCCATGAAGTCCTTGCACTGCTCTCCTTTAATCCGGGACCGGGTGCAGAGCTGAGCAGGCGGGTCCTAGTCTTGGCTGACTTACCCCAGGACAGTGACCTTGTCCGTGCAGGGCTGACCACGCTTCACGTTCGCGACATGGCCGAAGCCGACGGCGGCAGCATCAATTTGCTCGGAGGCGCACTTGTGCTCTCAGCCATCGTGTCCGCGGCCACCCAATGGTTTGAGCTGACCCGTTTTGGTGCCAGTTCATCCCTGCCCATCTATGTGGTTGACTCCCCGCACGGCAAGGCCGCCATCTTTGCTCGCNCCCTCAGCCAGTATTTGTGTGTACCGTTGCGCGCTGACCTGGACGTCCTATCCTTCATTGAACAGAACGTCAACAGTGCCGTGGCGGATGCCCAACGCATGGACGGTGGGCTGATCACTGTGCGCCACCATCGCCTTGGCCAAGACGCCACCGTTGCCAATGTGAAGGTCAATGCTGATGGGACACGGCAGCTGGCGGCCCCTCCCGTGCAGCAGGACGGCCAACTGACGCTTTCCTTCATTGACGCCTCGCAAACTCCTGGGGAAAGCGTCGCGCAGGTGTTCAGTAGCGGTTCCTGAACCAGATTGAGCTGTTCAAGCACCACAGTGGCAGGTGAGTTTCATCACGAAACTCAACTGCCTCCGTGGTACTTTTGGGCGAAAAACGCTGCTTGAGTGTTCGTGGACTACGAAAATGTGATGTTACTGGCAAAAAGTACCTGTCATGGGATACAGTGACTAGGCCGTATTTCTCAGTGCGACTAGAATGGTGTTATCTGCCGATTCTTCACGGCCATTTATCAATGTGACTTTCTGCTTTAGCCCTTCCGGGCCTGCAGCCGGGCCCAACTGAAACGAGTCTTCATCCATGAGCGATCTTTCTCTCAACACAGCCTCGCGCAATGACCTGCGCAACGTCGCCATTGTGGCGCACGTTGACCATGGCAAGACCACACTGGTCGATGCCATGCTCAAGCAAACGCACTCATTCGCCGAACACGGCAATGTTGCTGAGCGCGTCATGGACTCCGGTGACTTGGAGCGTGAANAGGGCATCACCATCTTGGCCAAGAACACTACGGTTGCCTATAACGGCCCGTCCGCCAACGGTGAGATCATGACCATCAACGTCATTGACACCNCTGGCCACGCCGACTTCGGTGGCGAAGTTGAGCGTGGACTGTCCATGGTTGACGGCGTTGTTCTGCTGGTTGACGCTTCCGAGGGCCCGCTGCCGCAGACCCGCTTTGTGCTGCGTAAGGCACTGGCCGCAAAGCTCCCCGTCATCCTCCTCGTGAACAAGACCGACCGCCCCGATGCTCGCATCGACGAGGTTGTTGCCGAGTCCATGGACCTGCTCCTGGGCCTCGCCTCTGACATGGTTGATGAAGTTCCTGACCTGGACCTCGACGCCGTTCTGAACGTTCCGGTTGTTTACGCATCCGGCAAGCTGGGCCGCGCCTCCTTGACGCAGCCCGAAAACGGTGCCGCTCCGGACAACGAGGACCTTGAGCCGCTGTTCAAGACCATCATCGAGCACATTCCGGCTCCGAAGTACAACCCGGAGGGTGTCCTGCAGGCGCACGTCACCAACCTTGACGCTTCCCCGTTCCTGGGCCGCTTGGCTCTGCTGCGTATCTTCAACGGCACCCTGCGCAAGGGCCAGACCGTTGCCTGGGCCCGTGCCGATGGCACCATCAAGCCCGTCAAGATCACCGAACTGCTGGCAACCCAGGCACTGACCCGTGTACCGGCCGAATCTGCCGGCCCCGGTGAAATCGTTGCTGTTGCTGGTATCGAGGACATCACCATTGGTGAGACCCTGACCGACATTGACAACCCGCAGCCGCTGCCGCTGATCACAGTTGACCCGCCCGCAATCTCCATGACCATCGGTATCAACACCTCCCCGCTGGCCGGCCGCGTGAAGGGCGCCAAGGTCACCGCTCGCCAGGTCAAGGACCGCCTTGACCGGGAGCTCATCGGTAACGTTTCCTTGAAGGTTCTCCCGACCGCGCGTCCCGACGCTTGGGAAGTTCAGGGCCGTGGCGAATTGGCTCTGGCCATCCTCGTTGAGCAGATGCGTCGCGAAGGCTTCGAGCTGACAGTTGGCAAGCCGCAGGTTGTGACCATTCAGGTCGACGGCAAGACCCACGAGCCGATGGACCACATGACCATCGACGTACCCGAAGAGTACCTGGGTGGCGTCACCCAGCTCATGGCAGCTCGTAAGGGCCGTATGGTTAACATGGCCAACCACGGTACCGGCTGGTGCCGCATGGAGTTCATTGTGCCGGCACGTGGCCTGATCGGGTTCCGTACCCGCTTCATGACCGACACCCGCGGTGCCGGTATCGCTTCCTCTCTGGCCGAGGGCTACGAGCCGTGGCACGGTCCGATCGAATACCGCAACAACGGTTCGATCGTGGCTGACCGCACTGGCGTTGTCACCCCGTTCGCGATGATCAAACTCCAGGAACGCATGAACTTCTTCGTGCAGCCCACTTCCGAGGTCTACGAAGGCATGATCGTCGGCGAGAACTCACGCTCCGATGACATGGATGTCAACATCACCAAGGAAAAGCAGCTCACCAACATGCGTGCAGCTTCCTCGGACACCTTCGAGAACATGACCCCGCCGCGCAACCTGACCCTTGAAGAGTCCCTCGAATTCGCTCGCGAAGACGAGTGTGTTGAGGTTACCNCGGAAGCAATCCGTATCCGCAAGCTGATTCTGAACGCCGGCGACCGCGCCAAGGCATTCCGTAGCCGCGCAAAGCATAATCCCCAACCCCTCCCGCCGCTCGTGAACTCGTCGGCGGGGCCCTCGGTCGTGGGCCCACCAACCCTCCCGCCGCTCGTGAACTCGTCGGCGGGGCCCTCGGGTTGTGGGCCACCAACGCATAAAGCCTGTCCCAGCAAATGCTGGGGCAGGCTTTTCGTTACCAATGTTTCAAATCGGTAAAGAAATCCCGCCAAGGTGTTCTGGATTACTGGCAAGTAGTGTTTGGGGCTAGCATTGAGAACTATGAGCTAGGGCACAAGTGGGTCAATGGTGATCCTCACAATTCAGCAATGCTGAGGTCCTGGTTCCCATCAATCTCAAATCAAGGAGGCGGAATGCGTTTCACAAGAACGTCCAAAGCGCTGGGTGTAGTGGCAATCATGGCCATGGCCCTCACAGCATGCAGTGGGACCACAGAGGGTGGCAGCACCGGTGGGGACACATCCAAAGTAGTCACGGCCAATAGCACCGAGCCGCAGAACGGCCTGCTCCCCGCCAACACCAACGAAGTTGGTGGCGGACGAGTCATGGACCTGATCTTCACCGGCCTGGTCAGCTATGACGTCAAGGGTGCCATTCAGAATGAACTGGCTGACTCCATCAAGACCACGGACTCCCAGAACTACACCATCAAGATCAAGTCCGGTGAGACGTTCAGTGATGGTTCCCCGATCACGGCCCAGAACTTCGTGGATGCTTGGAACTTCGGTGCAGCCGCCAAGAACGCACAGCTGAACAGCTACTTCTTCGAATCCATCAAGGGCTACGACGCCGTCAGCGCCGAGAACTCAACCCTCGTCAAGATGGACGGCCTCAAGGTCGTGGATGACCAGACCTTCACGGTGGAGCTTGCAGCGCCGGAATCTGACTTCCCGCTACGTCTTGGCTACACCGCTTTCTACCCGCTGCCCGAGGCTGCGTACAAGGATCCGGCCGCCTTCGGCCAGGACCCCGTTGGCAACGGCCCGTACAAGCTGGCTTCCGGTGGCTGGGAGCACAACGTTGCTGTCAAGCTGGTTGTGAACGAGAAGTACAATGGACCGCGCAAGGCTAAGAACGGTGGCGTGACATTCAAGCTGTACAACAGCACGGATGCGGCCTACACGGATGTGCAGTCGGATAACTTGGATGTGCTGGACCAGGTTCCTCCGAGCGGCCTGCAGAACTTCAAGACGGACTTCAAGGACCGCTTTGTCAACCAGGCATACGCCGGAAACGCGACCATGACGATCCCCAGCTACCTACCTGAGTTCCAGGGTGAGGCCGGGCAGATGCGCCGTGCAGCGATCTCCATGGCCATCGACCGCCAGCAGATCATCGATAAGATCTTCTACGGCAACAAGCAGACCGCCGCCGACTTCACTTCGCCCGTGCTGGATGGCTACGATGCCAACCTCCCCGGCAGTGATGTCCTGAAGTTCGACGCAGCCAAGGCCAAGGACCTGTGGACGAAGGCTGATGCTATCAGCCCGTGGCCAGCAGGCAAGGTCTTTACCATCACCTCCAACATTGATGGTGCTGGCAACAAGGAATACATCACTGCCATGGCCAACCAGATCGCCACGAACCTGGGCATCAAAGCTGAGCTGAACCCGATTGCCACGTTCAAGGAAATGCGCGACCTGGTTAATAAGAAGAAGCTCACCGGTGCCTCACGTGCCGGTTGGCAGGCAGATTACCCGTCGCTGTACAACTTCCTCGGGCCGCTGTACGGCACCGGTGCAGGCTCCAATGACGGTGACTACTCCAACCCCGCCTTCTNNGACGCCAAGTTGAAGGAAGGCCTTTCGGCCAAGACTGTTGAAGACGGTAACAAGATCTTCAACAATGCACAGGAAATTCTGCTCAAGGACCTGCCGGTTGTGCCCCTGTGGTACCAGGCAGTCCAGGGCGTGTGGAGCAATAACGTCAACACGGTCCAGTTCGGCTGGAACGGCGTGCCGCTCTACTATGACATCACGGCCAAGTAAATACAGATACTAGGACCGAGCATGTAGCACCACACCAGGGGACCCGGCCTGGCGCCGGGTTCCCTTTGTGTGCTTTGGGCACGTATATGTGTTACTTTCCGTACAGCGGACTGCGGCCAGATCCCGCACGTATCCTGTACTGACAACTACTGAACAGGTAATTTCATGAACGAATCGCGATTTAGGATCCGGGGAGTGGTGACACCGTAATGGTCATGTTCACGCTCCGCCGTTTCCTACAGCTGATTCCCGTCTTNTTCGGGGCAACGCTGCTGGTGTATTTCCTTGTCTTCGCAACTCCCGGCGATCCCATCGCCGCACTGTCCGGCGGCAAGCCGATGGCACCGGCCGTCGAAGCCGCACTCCGGGCCCAATACAACCTTGACCAACCTTTCTGGATCCAATACGGGCTGTACCTGAAGAACCTAGTCACGCTCAACCTGGGACAGACCTTCTCCGGCCAGGAGGTGGCAGCCGTGATTGGCCGCGCCTACCCTGTCACCGCGCGGCTTGCCATCATGGCCTTAGCCTTTGAGTCCATCTTCGGTATTTGCTTCGGCGTTATTGCCGGTCTGCGCAAAGGCAAGCTGTTCGATAGCACCGTCCTGGTAGCCTCGCTCGTCGTCATTGCAGTGCCCACGTTCGTCTTGGGATTCGTCTTGCAGCTCGTGGTGGGTGTCCAACTCGGCTGGGCGAAGCCAACAGTCAGTGGCTCAGCACCGTGGAGTGAGCTTGTTCTTCCGGCGCTGGTGTTGGGACTTGTTTCCCTTGCCTACGTCATCAGACTCACCCGTGCCTCCATCAGCGAGAACATGAACGCAGATTATGTGCGTACCGCAACGGCCAANGGGCTCAGCCGCCGCCGAGTGGTGTTAGTGCACATTCTGCGAAACTCTCTGATCCCCGTGGTGACCTTCCTCGGTGCCGACTTGGGTGCGCTCATGGGCGGTGCCATCGTCACCGAAGGTATTTTCAACGTCCCCGGAGTAGGCAACCTGCTCTACAAGGCCATCCTGAACGGGNNAGACCCCACCGTCGTGGCGGTGGTCGGCATTCTGGTCATTGTGTTTGTGGTGGCCAACCTCGTCGTGGACCTCTTGTACGCCTGGCTCGACCCAAGGATTCGCTATGTCTGAGAACCTGACACCTAATACCGAGACTTCCCAGGCGGCAATCCCGCCCGCGCGGCAGGGAAAGGTCTCCAGCCGCGTCATTGAGCACTATGTGGCACCGCTGGAGGAGACCNCCNTAGCCGCCGTGGACAACGTCGATGTAACCGCAGCCCCGTTGAGCCTCTGGGCAGAAGCCTGGCGCAACCTGCGGCGACAGCCATTGTTCATCATTTCCGTATTGCTGATCCTGCTGGTGCTGGTGGTGGCGATCTTCCCTCAGCTGTTTACCAGCGTGAACCCCACCAGCTGTGATTTGGCCAACTCAGCCGAAGGCGCACGCGCCGGTCACNCCCTGGGCTTCACGCTCCAGGGCTGTGACGTCTACTCACGCGTGATCTATGGCACCNGGGCCTCTCTTGAGGTGGGCGTGTTTACTACCTTTGGCGTGTTGGTCATCGGCGGTGTGATGGGCGCACTGGCCGGATACTACGGTGGCTGGATTGACGTTATCCTGGCACGCTTGGGCGACATCTTCTTCGCACTGCCGTTGATCCTAGGCTCCATCGTCATGATGCAGCTGCCGGCTTTCCGGGAGAATCGCAGCGTGTGGACAGTGGTTCTGGTGCTGGTCATCTTCGGTTGGCCACAGATTGCCCGCATCACCCGTGGCGCGGTTATTGAAAACCGCAACGCGGATTTTGTGATGGCAGCCAAGGCACTGGGGCTTTCCNGTTTCAAGGCCCTGATGCGCCACGTGCTCCCGAACTCACTGGCTCCCATTATTGTGGTGGCCAGCATCTCGCTCGGAACATTCATTGTTGCCGAGGCCACTTTGTCCTTCCTGGGTATTGGGCTGCCGTTCTCCGTCATGTCCTGGGGTAATGACATTGCCTCCGCTCAGCCGCAGGTGCGCAACAACCCGTCCGTTCTGCTGTGGCCCGCATTGGCCCTGTCCATCACGGTCTTGAGTTTCATCATGCTCGGCGATGCCCTGAGAGATGCCCTCGATCCCAAGGCAAGGAAGAGGTAACCCCATGTCAAACTACGAAAAGGGCATGAGTGTGAACAACCCCGCCAAAACANCCGATGACATCCCGTTGCTGGAAATAAAAGATCTGGCCATCACCTTCGATACACAGAACGGACTGGTCTACGCGGTCCGCAATGCGCACCTGACCATCATGCCCGGAGAAACCGTGGCAATTGTGGGTGAATCTGGTTCGGGTAAGTCCACCACTGCGCTAGCTGCCATCGGTCTTNTGCCCAGCAACGGCCGCGTCAGCGGCGGGCAGATCATCTTTGACGGCGAGGACATTGCCCATGCCAGCGAGAAGCGGATTGTTGAACTCCGTGGAAACTCGATTGGAATGGTCNCCCAGGACCCGATGTCCAACCTGAACCCGGTGTGGAAGATCGGCTTCCAGGTCAAGGAGACGCTTAAGGCCAACGGACTAGCTGGCGCCAACCACAAGGAACGTGTCGCCGAGGTTCTCTCTGAGGCTGGCCTACCAGATGCTGCCGTCCGCGCCAAGCAGTACCCGCACGAGTTCTCCGGTGGCATGCGCCAGCGTGCGCTGATCGCGATCGGCCTAGCCTGCCGGCCGCGACTGCTCATCGCTGACGAGCCAACGTCTGCACTGGATGTGACAGTGCAGCGGCAGATCCTTGACCATCTTGACCGGATGACCACCGAGCTTGGCACGGCCGTGCTGCTGATCACCCACGATCTGGGCCTAGCCGCGGAGCGGGCAGAGAAGCTTGTGGTCATGTACAAGGGTCAGGTGGTTGAATCGGGCCCCGCGCTGGAGATCCTGCGCAACCCACAGCACCCTTACACGAAGCGCCTGATCAACGCCGCACCGTCACTGTCATCCCGCCGGCTGCAGTCGCAGAAAGCCAAGGACGTTTTGACGGCCGCGGAACTGGACGCGCCCTCAGGTGCCGGGCACACGCCGTCGGACGTTCCCGCGGCAGTGAGGAGCCCTGCCACGACGAAGGCTGTGGAGCCCGGGCGCGCGCAGGCGGGTGAGACCATCTTGGAGATCAAGAACCTCACCAAGGTCTTTGNNCTTCGCGGTGCGCTGGGCAAGTCCTCGGACTTCAAGGCTGTAGACGACGTCAGCTTCAGCGTCCCGCGTGGGACCACCATGGCCATTGTGNGGGAGTCTGGCTCAGGCAAGTCCACGGTGGCCCAGATGGCATTGAGCCTGCTGGCACCTACTGAGGGCAGCATCCTCTTTGATGGGGTGGAGGTGAACGCGCTCAAGGGGAAGGCGCTCTTTGACTTCCGCCGCCGCGTACAGCCAATTTTCCAGGACCCGTACGGTTCGTTGGATCCGATGTTCAACATCTACCGGACCATTGAGGAGCCGTTGAAGATCCACAAGATCGGCAACACTAAGTCCAGGGAGAAGAAGGTGCGCGAACTGCTGGATCAGGTCTCAATGCCTGCGGCCACCATGCACCGCTTCCCGAACGAGCTCTCCGGGNGCCAGCGCCAGCGCATCGCTATTGCCCGTGCTCTAGCATTGAACCCGGACGTCATCATTTGCGACGAGGCTGTTTCGGCCCTTGACGTGCTGGTGCAGGCACAGGTTCTGAATCTGTTTAACGACCTGCAGGAAGAGCTGGGCCTGACCTACCTTNTCATCACGCACGACCTCGCCGTGGTTCGCCAGATCGCCGACCATGTCACCGTCATGCAAAATGGCCGGGTGGTTGAGGCTTCTTCCACCGATGAGGTCTTCAATAACCCGAAGCAGCGTTATACGCAGGACCTTCTCAGCGCCATTCCAGGGGCAACCCTGTTGGTTTAGAAGTTCTGTGGATGCAGCATCTTGTTAGCGCAGCAAAGCAGCAAGTCAACGGCAGCCGGCATCTCCACATCATGTGGGGTGCCGGCTGCCGCTGTTTGTGGGCTATTTGGCGGGTGTTTTGCTGTTGGGGCTCCTTGGAGGCTAACAGGTAGATTAGACACCATGGAAACACCCGCTTTACTGCCAGGGGCCGGCCCCGATGCCACGATCCTCTTCGTCCATGCACACCCCGACGATGAAACCATTGTCACTGGGGCCACCATGGCTGCCTCCGCTGCCGCCGGAGCGAGGGTTGTGCTGGTGACTTGCACGCGCGGTGAGCTGGGAGAGGTCATCCCGGCTGAGCTTGCTCACCTTGAAGTAGACCAGAGTGCACTAAAGGACCTGACACAGGAAGCCGTCCCTGCCCCCAACACAATGACGGAACTAGGTGCTGGGCTGGCTTTGGAACGTGAGCGTGAGCTGGCGGGGGCGTTGGCAGCGTTGGGAGTGCGTGAGCACATTTGGCTCGGCCAGGGGCTTACCGCCNCTGCTGGCGGGCCTGAGGTGTTCAAAGACTCAGGAATGCAATGGGGCACTGACGGCCGTGCCACTGCAGCATCCACCGTCCTGCCTGGATCCTTCTCCCGTGCACCATTGGGCAAAACAGCACAACTGCTGGCATCAGCCATCCGGGCTTTGCAGCCCACCATTGTTATCACTTATGCAGCTGACGGAGGTTACGGACACCCGGACCACGTGCGAACCCACCAGCTCACCATGGCTGCCCTGCGTTTGGCGGCAGTGCCGCAGGGGAAGGATGCAAGAGCGGCAACGGACGGCGTAAATTCGAAGTCCGCTATAGCTGACGGATGGGTTGTGCCGGCAATTTACAGCATCGTCAGTGACCGTCCAGAACGACCCNTTGAGCCCGGCGCACAGCGCCTGGCTGTTGCAGGGGACCTCGCTGCAAAGATTGCGGCGATGACGGCGCACCGGAGCCAAATTACGGTTTCCGGGCAGCGCTACGCACTCTCTGACGATGTGTGGAAAGAGATCTCGGCGGTAGAAGAATTTATGGCGATTGATCCAGCGCTGATTTACCGGACACAGACGCCGTGACAGAACCCTCAGCAACCCGACCCCGGAGTTCAACAACCCGGGGCCAGCAACCCGATGACCAACAACCCACAGACCAACAACCCGTGCGAAGGGCCCGGGCGGCTTTCCCGGCACCCCGTCGCTGGGCAGTCTTGGCCGCAGCAGTGGGTGCCGGCGTAGGCGCAGGACTGCTAGGGACGTCCTTACACGGACACGCCTGGTACCTTCACGGTGCCGCAAATGCCATCCCGTACGGGGCCGCCCTGGCCCTATTGCTGCTGGCTTCCGTGAGCATGTTCGTAGGGCTATGGAGCAGGAGTTCGTGGGTAGTTGTCTTGTGCGGAGCTGCCGCCTACATCACAGCAGGGCTGCTATCGATGCAGATTGGCTCCTTCGGCATGATTTTCGATAACATCCAAGGCCGTCTCTGGCTGTACGGCATAGCCTTCGTGACGCCTCTAGTGGCCTGGCTGACGTGGCTACTACTCCGGAGGAAACGGAGCAAATAGTCGGGAACCCGGCGCGCATCCGCTGCCTGAGGTTAAGGTTGGAAACGGCGTTCGCGCCGAGGCGGAGCTGGCGGGACCGCCTTGGCGAGCTGTACGTCGTCGAACATTATGGTGACGTTTCCGGTGCGGGTGGCAATGCTGATGGAATGGTCATCGCGGGCAATGAGATCGCCTAATGCGTCAGTGAATCCGAGCTCAATCCTGTAACGGACCACCATGCGGGTGCCCAAGGGAAGCCGCGTCAATCGTTCAAATGCACTGTTCACCACTTCATACTAAGTCTCGTTGACGTGCGGCGGTGGCGGCAGTGGGGATAATGAAAGCAACGGTGACGATTTGTGCCGAAATAGACTTTTGAGGAAGGTTGGGGACGTGACGTACGTAATTGCGCAGCCGTGCGTGGATGTCAAGGACAAGGCATGTGTTGAAGAATGCCCCGTTGACTGTATCTACGAGGGTGAACGCTCGCTCTACATCCACCCCGATGAGTGTGTTGACTGTGGCGCCTGTGAACCCGTGTGTCCAGTGGAAGCCATCTACTACGAAGATGACACACCTGATGAATGGGCAGAGTATTACAAGGCCAATGTTGAGTTCTTTGACGTGCTGGGTTCCCCGGGTGGGGCGGCANAAGTCGGAAACACTCACACTGACCACCCCTTGATTGCGGCCCTTCCGCCGCAGAACCAGGACTNNAACCGGCACCTTATGACGCACCAGCCCTCTTCCGGCAAGGCCTTTGGCCTGCAGCTTCCTGACTACCCGTGGGATGCGCTGGCGCCCTACCAAGCAACAGCGGCCAAGCACCCGGACGGTGTGGTAAATCTCTCCATCGGCACGCCCGTGGACCCCACCCCAGCCCTGATTCAGGATGCGCTAAAGGGTGCTGCGGATGCGCCTGGCTACCCCACCACGCACGGCACACAGGCACTGCGTCAAGCCATTGCCGACTGGTTTGCAAGGCGACGCAACGTTCCCGGACTCGATCCAGCGGACATCATGCCCACTGTCGGATCCAAGGAGCTTGTGGCTTGGTTGCCGCTGCTGCTGGGCCTGGGTGCAGGCGACGTGGTGGTGCGGCCAACCGTGGCCTACCCCACCTATGACATGGGTGCGGTTTTCGCAGGTGCCACGAGCGTTGCCGCTGATTCGTTGGAGGAGCTCGACGCTAAAACCCGTGCAAAGGTGCGGTTGGTGTGGGTGAACTCGCCGGGAAATCCCACCGGCATTGTGCGCGGTGTTGATGAACTCAAGACCCTGGTTGGCCAGGCCCGTGAGATCGGCGCAGTGGTGGCCTCCGATGAGTGCTATGGCGAACTTGGATGGNGGAAATGGGACCCTGAAAACGGTGGAGAGGCTGTTCCCAGCGTGCTCGATCCACGTGTGAGCGCTGGCTCATATGAGGGGCTGTTGGCGATTTACTCGTTGAGCAAGCAGTCAAATATGGCCGGATATCGGGCAGCTNTTGTTGCCGGAGACGCTGCCATCGTGGCGAACCTGATCAATAGCCGCAAGCATGCAGGCATGATCGTGCCCTACNCCGTGCAAGAAGCCATGCGGGTGGCGCTTTCAGATGACACCCATGTTAGTGCGCAGAAGGCGCTTTACCGGAGCCGCCGTGAACAGCTGNGTGGGGCCTTGGAAGCGTTTGGGCTCACTATTCACCATTCAGAGGCTGGGCTCTATCTGTGGTGCACTGCAGGAGAAGATACCTGGACAACCATTGGTCGGCTTGCTGAACTGGGTATTGTGGCTGGCCCGGGTACCTTTNATGGTGCCGCTGGAGAAGGTTTCATCCGTTTAGCATTGACCGGCAGCGATGAACGCATCGCTGCCGCGACACGGCGACTGGGCGCAAAACTTAGCTTCTTCACGCATAAGCTGCAGCCACAGTGCTCAGGATTAGTATTGGAGGCCCTTGAAGCGGTAGTTTCGTAGGGTAGCCGTCTAGGCCACCGGACGCCTAATGTGCTGAGTTTCATGGGGTAATTCCTCAACGGGCACGGTGCCTCGCGGATAAAACCTTGCATTGAACTAACCAAAGCCTTTTGAAGGCCACCTCATGAAGGGGACTCCATGACTGATTCCACGAGCGCATTCCTGCGCTATGACGGCGGAGAACTTGATCTTCCGCTCCTTGAAGCTGTCGAAGGCAACGCCGGTTATGACGTTTCTCAGCTCCTCAAGACCACCGGAAACGTCACCTACGACCCCGGGTTCGTCAACACTGCAGCAACATCCTCAGCCATCACTTACATCGATGGTGACAAAGGCATCCTGCGCTACCGCGGATACCCCATCGAAGAACTGGCCGAGCACTCAAGCTTCCTTGAAGTGTCCTTCCTGCTGATCTACGGCAACTTGCCCACCCCAGCAGAATTAGACGCCTTTGACCAGCGTATCCGTCGGCACACCATGCTCAATGAAGACCTCAAAGGCTTCTTCAACGGCTTCCCGCGAGATGCACACCCCATGCCGGTGCTGTCCTCGGCTGTCTCGGCACTGTCCACGTTCTATCAGGACTCCCTGGACCCGTTTGATGACGAACAAGTTGAGATGGCAACCATCCGCCTCATGGCCAAGATGCCCGTTATTGCCGCCTACGCGCACAAGAAGTCCATCGGCCAGCCCATGCTGTACCCGGACAACTCCATGAACCTGGTAGAAAACTACCTGCGCTTGAGCTTCGGTGTTCCAACCGAGCAGTACGAGATGGATCCGGTGGTTGTCAAGGCACTTGACCTGCTGCTGATCCTGCACGCAGACCACGAACAGAACTGCTCAACCTCAACCGTGCGCCTGGTGGGTTCAGCAAATGCGAACATGTTCGCCTCCGTTTCCGCCGGCATCAACGCCCTCTTCGGCCCGCTCCATGGCGGCGCCAACGAGGCTGTGCTGAACATGCTCCGCCAGATTCAAGACAGCGGAGAGCCTGTCGAGAAGTTTGTTGAGCGCGTGAAGAACAAAGAAGACGGCGTGAAGCTGATGGGGTTCGGACACCGCGTCTACAAGAACTATGACCCACGCGCCACGATCGTCAAGGCCACGGCCCATGAAATCCTGGAGAAGCTCGGCGGCAACGACGAACTCCTTGAGATCGCCATGCGCCTGGAAGAGGTTGCGTTGACGGATGAATACTTCATCTCCCGCAAGCTCTACCCCAACGTGGACTTCTACACGGGCCTGATCTACAAGGCCATGGGCTTCCCGGAAAAGATGTTCACCGTCTTGTTCGCCATTGGCCGCCTGCCGGGCTGGATCGCCCAGTGGCGCGAGATGATGAAGGACCCGCAGACCAAAATTGGCCGCNCCCGCCAGCTGTACACAGGCGAGCCAGAGCGCATGTACCCCTCGCGTTAGTCCCCACTTGCCGGCCCAGAATGCCGGATTCGGGATCGAATACCGGTGTTGAGCTTGCCGATATCTAGAGCCAAAGCACCACGGCGGCGGGTGACTTTCCCCAGGGAGAGCCACCCACCGCCTTTCTCATGCAAGATTCTTGCTGAAAGTTAGGGAATAAGAATGTTGAAATTATTGCTGCATACGTTTTCCATGGCATTTCCGATTGTTGTTGTGGTGCTTGGCATCTTGGTGTTAGTTGGGAAAACTGTCTTCTTGCCGTTTNTCATTGGCTCACTAGTCATTATGATTGCACTGCTGGTGTTGCTGTACTTGGATAAANAGAAGGATGCGCCAGCGAGCAAGTAGAGGATTACCTCTCCACGCATTGAACATTTGTGAAACATCTGTGCTAAAAAGATATGTGCCTAAAATTGTTGATGCCGATGACCGCCGCGTTCTTGTCGCAGATGCCGTATTCCAAGTCATCGGGGAGCGGGGACTGGCACAAGCATCATTACGAAATGTGGCTCAAGCTGCTGGTCTAGCCTTGGGCTCCGTCCGGCATTATTTTGATAACCAGGCAGAGCTGATGGTGTTTGCCCTGAGGGTGAATTCGGAGCGAATTCATGTGCGTGCCCTAGATAAATTGGAAGCGCTGGAAGAAGAACCGCTTCCCGCAGACCCCAGTGGTCTGGTGGAANAATGTGCCACCGTTTTGGAAGAGCTACTTCCCCTTGATCAGACACGTCGGGCCGATGCTGTGGTCCACATGGAATTCATGCTCGATGCCCGGACCAACGAGGCACTCTTTGAAGCGGCACAGGACGATTACCGGGCCACGGGAGCCGTGGTGGGCCGGGTGGTGCTGCAATTGATAAACAGCCCCTTGGCAGTGGCGCCCCTTGTGCCTGTGGATGAGGCGGAACGTCTCATCGCTCTACTTGACGGGTTGGGCCTGCGCATGGTGTTGCAACCGGCATGGGCAGCGCCTGAACAAGGCCAGGGAACCTTGCGCCGGCACCTGCATGGACTGCTTGCTGGCTAACCGTAGCCGGGCCGTGCCGACTGAGCTGCTAGAGAGTAATCTTGGAGATGGGATTGCTGCACCAATACAGCGGCAGCAGGAGGCAAGAGTTATGCATCATACTGGTGGCCCAGGATGGCGAATCACCATGGATACCTGCGGCCCAATGCTCATGGCACTGTATCTTCGTGATGTGGCCGGACTTGTTGGCGCGGGCAACCCATCATTGTCCTGTGTGGCTCCGTCCGTCACAGCCGCAGATCACGCAATGCTGACAGCCGGGGTAGGAGGTAATGACGCACTGCGTGACCAATGGGAAATTTGGTGGGGTAGGCTCCTGCAAAATTTCCCTGACAACCAACAAAACCTCACACCTCCAGAGTTTCCCGAACTGGCAGGCATGCCTGCCCTGCAGAGGGTGGCACACGCCCACTATGGCGCAGCCCTGACATGGTCAAGGGAACAGGCCCGATTGTATTCACTGATGGCCGAGCAACGTGAAACGTTGGGAGGACACAAGATATTGGCTGATTTGGTACAAAACCGGGAAATGGAATTGGGCCGCAATGCCAGGGACTTCACGTTGATTATTGTTGAAGTACCGCTGGCTGAGCAACGCGCGTGGTTCATTGAACCCAACCGTCTGATCATGAGTTCACATCTGCTGGATGATCAGGATATTTTCCGTAGCTATGTCCAACCGGTGGTGGAATTGTTGGTCTAGTTGACCTGTGGCGAAAAACGGTGACTGAGAACGTTTCTAACCGACGGCAGGAGCAGATGCCAAAAGGATGCCTAGTTGCTCTGGAACTGTTGCGCCGGAGTCCTGCCAACCAACATTGTGGCCGCCAGCATTAGCATTACGGTTCCANTTTTTTCCTGCATAGCTGACTTCCAGAATCCCGAATTGCTGTGCGTTAGCCAGCGCCCAATGAGCCAACATCCAACCGTAAGCGTCTGTAACCTGAAAATTCATGCTGGATCCGGCTTCCTTGGTCTCTATGGTGACAGGAAGGTAATCCAAAGTCCCCAGTGCGCCCTGCGCTGCCGCGCTCACGGTTTCAGAGGCACTGCTGTCCGTGGCAGGTGGCAACGTGCAATTTAAACCTTCTGGTGTTTGTCCCGTCAACGCTGAGGCGAATGCGCGGGACAAGGGTTCGTGTTGGGCATAGGCGTGAGGAAACCCTGAACGCTGGACAATTTGTGCGGCGTCGTTGATGGGCAGGTCAACATAATGGGGCACCTGTGCCAACACGTCATAAAACGCGTTGGCAGAATAGAGCGGATCCATGATTTGTTCCACACTGCCCCAGTCCTGCGACGGTCGCTGCTGGAACAACCCCACCGAATCCAGATCCCCATAGCTGATGTTGCGTAGCTTNGATTCCTGCAGTGCTGTGGCCAAGGCAATAGATGCTGCACGCGCTGGCATCCCACGCTGGACGGCAAGAGTGGAGATTAAGGCGGCATTTTCGCTTTGGTCAAGAGCCAGCCGATAGCTGTCATTTCCCACAGTTGCGTTGCACCCAGGTGAGAGCCGCGGGGCAAAGGCATCCTGCACCGAATTGGTAAGCCACGCCCCGCCAGCAATGAGCAGCCCCGCAGCGATCCCCACAGCAATCAACCAGCCTAGGGCCGCCTTAGCCCTCATACGTCAGAGCCAAGGCACAAAAGGGAGAAACAGGGTAAGGCACCGCAGAGATATTGGCTCCCACCAGGAAGGAACTCCGGGTGGGGCCGGACACTAATTGGCATGCAGGCTCTCGTTGAGAGCTACGTCTGAGCCTTTNCGCGCCAGCACCTCAACACAGCCAGATGTGGAATTACGCCGGAACAGAAGGTTGGGGACGCCGGAGAGTTCACTGGCTTTCACAATCACAGTTGTGTCCTCGCCATCGGCACCCTTCGGGCCTGCAACACGTACCCGGGTTCCGGCGGTGACGTAAAGTCCGGCTTCCACTACGGAATCGTCACCGATGCTGATGCCAACGCCTGAGTTGGCGCCAAGTAACACCCGTTCACCCAGAGTGATTCGTTGCCGGCCNCCACCGGATAAAGTGCCCATGATCGAGGCGCCGCCACCAACATCAGTGCCTTTACCCACCACGACTCCGGCAGAAATACGGCCCTCAACCATTGACTCGCCCAGGGTTCCGGCATTGAAGTTCACGAACCCTTCATGCATGACAGTGGTGCCTTCGGCCAGATAGGCGCCAAGTCTGACCCTATCGGCGTCAGCAACGCGCACCCCAGTGGGGATCACGTAATCGAGCATGCGCGGGAATTTATCCACTGAATAGACGGTGACCGGCCCGCGCCGGCGCAGCTTGGCCCGGGTGAGATCAAAGCCTTCGACGGCGGCTGGTCCGAAGTTAGTCCACACCACGTTGCTGAGCTTGGCGAAGATCCCGTCCAGATTAATGCTGTTGGGNGTCACCAGCCGGTGAGAGAGCAGGTGCAGGCGGAGGTAAGCGTCAACGGCGTCGGCCGGTTCTGCATCGAGGTCGATTTGAACGAAGACAACACGGGCAATGACACCACGGTCGGTATCGGTGCCTGCCTCGGCCAAGGCTGTGAGTTCGTCGCTAGCCTCCGGGTGACCCCAAAACTCGGCTGCCACGCCGAGTTCAGGAGCTGGAAACCACACCTCAAGAACAGTCCCTGAATCCGTGATGGTAGCCAACCCGAAGCCGTTGGCGGAGCGCTCTGGCGATACTGCTGATTCAATCATGGTCCTAAGTTTATCGGTAACGGGCTAGACCACGGTGAACGTGATGGAGTGCCACCCTGTTGAACCGTCCGGCTCCGGAGGGGCCTGCTGTTCAATCTGCAATTCACCGGCGGTATCGTAGGCCCTTACGCGCACATTGTGGGAGCCGGCAGGAGCATTGTCCCAGACATATGACCATTGGCGCCACGTGTCCACTGAGGCTTCAGTTGCCAGGGTGGCGTCCATCCACTGGCCACCGTCTAGCTGGATCTGAACTTTGGAGATGCCCTTGGTTTGGGCCCAAGCGCTGCCTCCAATNGGAGACCTTCCTGCAGGCACCCGGCCTAGAGCTCGCGGCACTTCCACTCGGGAAGCTGTTTTGATGGGACCGTGTGAGTTCCAGCCACGTGAGGTCCAGTATCCGGCCTTCTGTGCAAACGTGGTGACTTCCAAATCGACGACCCACTTGGTGGCCGAAACAAATCCGTACAGACCAGGGACAACCATGCGCACGGGGAAGCCGTGTTCTAATGGCAGCGGTTCTCCGTTCATGCCGACGGCCAACATGGCGTCACGGCCGTCCTGCAGAACGGGGAGNGGAGTGGAGGCGCTGAAACCGTCGATACTGGTTGAGAGCACCATATCTGCGCCCGCCTTGGGTTTGGCCCGTGCTAGCACATCCCTCAACGGATAGCCCAGCCACTTGGCATTGCCAGCTAAATTACCGCCAACCACATTAGATACACACGTCAGGGTCACGTAGGACTCAATGAGCTCAGCTGAGAGAAGTTCGTCGAACTTCAGGGTGAATTCGTTCTCCACCATCCCGTGGACTCTGAGTTCCCAAGAGGAAGTGTCGACCTGGGGAACCACCAGCGCAGTGTCAATGCGGTAGAAATCGCTGTTAGGGGTGACAAACGGGGTGACACCCTGCACAGGGCTCTGCACTCCTGAGGGCAGAGCCGGGGCCGGAGTCTTGGGTGCCGGAAGCTTGAGGGCGTCACGGACCTTCGCCACCGCCTCGCGGGTGCTGCTCAAGGCGCTGCCTGCCACGCCGACCACAACAGCAACCCCGGCAACTGCCAGCGTTCTGAGTAGAAAGGTACGGCGGCTGGGAATTACGCGGGAGGGGCCTGCNGGCTCATTGGCTCCCAATGCCTGTTCCTGCTTCGGGGTCAGGATTCGCAGGCTCCACAGCCCGGCGGCCGTGCCGACCACCAGTGGGAAAAGGTCAGTGATTGCTGCGCCGGAGCGGGTGATGATGGCGGCGGCCATCACTAAGGCCAAGACAATAACAATGGCGGCGCCGGCGCTGAATAGCCTGCGGGCCACCATGCCGGCCACGGCTGAAAGCACTGCCGCAGCAACGCCCATTGACAGCAGCAGGATCATCTTGTCATTGGTTCCGAAGTTCTCAACCGCGAAGTTCTTGAGCCATGCCGGCGTGAAATCGATGAAAGCCGATCCCACTGATGTCAGTGGGGCCGATGCTGAACCAAANAACAGTGAGATCAATTGGGCTACAGCGAACAGCACACCTGCAGAAACCAGACCGGCCAATGCACCGGGCCAGTATGCATGAAAGAACCGCAGACGGGGTTCCTTGGTTGGACTGGGCATGGTGTGCTCCTTAGACCTATTGCGCGTTTGCTGGGTGGGGACCCGGCTGTTGGTGTTCTTTAGGTACTTCGAGCAGAACCCCGCCGGATTGCCCGGCGGGGTTCTGTTTCAAAATATCCTTGGCTGCTAGATGGCCTGGACCAGCAGAGGTGTTGTGGTGGGNGCTGGTGAGCCACCGTCAGGTTCAACGGTGATCCCCACATGGGTGGCCCCTCCCATGGGCCCGCTCAGGACCTGCAGGCCGGGAGTGGCTGCACCTGGGTTCGGCATCAGGCCCGCAGGAACAGCGCCAGCGGCAGAAATGAACCATAGCTCATAGGTATGGCCGGCAGGGAGCTCTGGCATACCTTGGGCCATTACAGCGGCCTGGTTAGCTTTTNNGGAGGAAGCCACTGTCACCGAGGCCCCGCCTGGCATTTCGGTGGTGGCAATTTGCGCATCCGCCGCACTGACAATGCTGAGCATAGCTTCCTGCTGGGCGGATGCACTGGCCTGCTGGCTTTCCAAGGCCACGAGGCGTTTCTGCAAATCAGCTTCAGTGGCATTCTGGCCTGAAACCCAACCCACGGCGCCGGCGAATACCACCATTGCCGCTGCGGCAGCCAGCGCAGGCATCCATCGTATGCGGGTTCCAGAGCCTGCTCCCGGAGCATGGCCTGCATGTTTTTCCNNGGAGGAAATGTTCCTGACCACGGAGTGGTCGCTCAACTGGCGCTTGTTGCGGATTGCTGCCATGATGTCGGCCTTGAGCTGGGGCGGGGGTGTCTGCGCGACTGTACCGTAAGCCAANAGTGCCGCGGTCTCGCTCAGCTCGCGGGCTTCTTCCGCTGTTTGGTCATCAGTGAGTGCGAAGCGTTCGAATTCTGAACGCTCGCCGGCTTCCAGGGCGTCCAAAGCATAGGAGCCGGTGTTCAAATGCAATTGCTTGTCCATCATGCCACTCCCAACCTGTCGCGCATCCTGATCATGCCATCACGAATTCTTGTCTTAACTGTACCCACGGGAACTTTCAGGAGCTCGGCAACTTCTTGGTGCGTATATCCACCGTAGTAAGCCAAACTGATTGCTTCCTGCTGCGCCGCTGTCAAAGTCTCTAAGGCTTTCTGGACGCGTTCGGCTTCCATCTGCGTTTCAACGGTGTCTGCGACGTCGTCGTAGCTTTCTTGATAATTCTTGACACCTTCGCGAAGGTCTCTGTTACTACTGGCCTGGCTGGCCCGGACCTTGTCAACGGCTTTTCGGTGCGCGATGACTAAAATCCAAGACATTGCTTTGCCCCGTGCCGGGTCAAAGCGGGAAGCCTGCTCCCAGATGTCGAGGAAGATCTCCTGTGTGACTTCCTGGCTCTGGGCCGGGTCTCTGACAACACGTCGGACCAAGCCAAAGACCCTGGATGAGACGGCATCATACAATCTCTCGAAGGCCGCCTCGTCGCCGAGGGCGACGAGGCGGATGAGCTCTTCTTCGGAGGGCGGAGCCAGGGACTCCACAGATCGTAACCACGGTAAACGCATACTGTCTACAGTGTCACGTTCTTTCTCCACAATCATGCTCCTTCGAACTGTGTTGCGCGTTATTGACCCTTGCGGATTACTTCTTTGCCGGNGGCATCAGCACAGTGTCGATGAGGTACACGGTTGCGTTGGCGGTCTTCACGCCGCCGCAGATCACCTTGGCGTCGTTGACCATCAGGTTGTCGCCGCTGCCGGTGACTTTCAGGTCGCTTCCCTCAGCCGTGGCATGGGTGCCGTCGATCTGGCTGGGNGAGAGCTGGCCGGGAACCACGTGGTAGGTCAGGATAGAGGTCAGCGCGGCCGAGTCGGTCTTGAGGCCGTCGATGGTTGCTGCCGGGATCTTTGCGAAGGCGTCATCAACGGGNGCAAANACTGTGAACTGGCCCGAGTTGAGCGTGTCAACAAGGTTGACGTCCTTGTTCAGCTGTCCGGAGATTGCAGCGGTAAGGGTCTTCAACAACGGGTTGTTCGAGGCGGCGGTAGCTACCGGATCCGCTGCCATGCCGGCAACGGAGCCTGAACCGGAGGGAACAGCTGCTGCGTAAGCAGCACATCCGGGTCCTACCAGGTCACCTGCCATCGCTTCGGCAGTGGCCGGTGCCGACGTGGCCATGGGGGCCTCCGAGGTGGCCGCCGGCGTTGCGGTTGTGGATGCCGGGCTGCAGGCTGTCATACCGAGTGCTGCAACTGCCAAGATACCGAGACCGAAGCTGAGGCTCTTACGGTTTCCAAACTTCATGGTGGTGTTCATGGTGATTCTCCGTAGTGTGAAAGCGGAAGGACTCCGTCTTGCTCCCCGTACCTTTGCTTGAATTCTTTGCTCCGGTGTGGGCTGTCAGAGAGTACTTCGGAACATGACGGCAAACGGATTGGAGTTTCTTAAAGAATTTTTGGGCTCTCTTCGCCCCGGATACTATGTGTCAATGAGCAGAGAAAACACAGCACCAAGTCCAGCCGTTCCCTGCGCCGTTGTGCCCGGCGCCGTTCCGAGCTGAACCTCCGCCAAGACGTGGCGATGCTAACCGCGGCACTGGTCGGGATCGAAAGCGTTTCCGGCAACGAGGCGGCGATCGCTGATGCCGTGGAGTCTGCGTTGCGGGCCCTGGACCATCTTGAGGTCATCCGCAACGGAGCTGCCATTGTGGCCAGGACCAACCTGGGTAGGGCCGAACGCATCATCCTGGCCGGTCATCTTGACACCGTGCCGTTGCCCTCCGTGACCGGATCCCGCGGAACGGTGCCTGGCGTCTGGGACGGGGACATTCTCTATGGCCGCGGCACCACGGACATGAAAGGTGGCGTGGCGGTACAGTTGGCGCTGGCAGCTGCCTTGACGGAGCCAACGAGGGACTTGACGTTCATCTTTNATGACCATGAGGAAGTGGCAGCAGTTAAGAGCGGACTTGGGCGTTTGGTGCGCGAAAACCGTGAGCTCCTTGACGCTGACTTCGGGATTCTACTGGAACCGACCAACGGGACGGTGGAGGGCGGCTGCAACGGGACCATCCGCTTTGAAGCGTCAACGCGCGGGCTGGCGGCACATTCTGCCCGGGCTTGGNATGGGGAAAATGCCATCCATGCGGCCGCGCCCATCCTTGCCACGCTGGCCGCCTATGAACCGGAAACGGTCACCGTGGACGGGTTGGATTACCGGGAGTCGCTCAATGCTGTGAAGATTCGCGGCGGCACGGCAGGGAACGTGATTCCTGATGCCTGCGTGGTGGAGATCAACTATCGCTTTGCCCCAGACAAGACCCCTGCCCAGGCGGAGACGTATGTGCGTGAACTGCTGGCTGGCTTTGACTTGGTGTGCACCGACTCCTCCTCTGGGGCCCGGCCGNGGCTCAACGCGCCGGCCGCCGCCAGCTTTGTGGCCGCCGTGGGGCGTGAGCCTCTGCCCAAGTACGGGTGGACGGATGTGGCAAGGCTCAGCGAAATGGGGATTCCGGCAGTCAATTTTGGTCCCGGAAATGCACTGCTTGCCCACAGCGACAACGAACACGTTCATAGTGATGACATCCGAGACTGCTTGGCGGCCTTGACCGGTTGGCTCTCCTGACATGTGCGGAGGTGGGCAAGATAAAAACGAAGTGCCGGCGTCGTTCCTGAAGGAACAACGCCGGCACTGAGAGTCAGTACGGCTAGCCAGCCATGCCGATCTTGGTCTTGACGACCTTCACGCGGGAAGACATCTTGGACTCCACCAGCTTGGCAACGCCGGAGAGGATCAAGCACAGTCCCACATAGACAACTGCAGCGACCATAAGCGCCGGAACCACGGGGAAACCAAAATCGCCCTGAGAGCCAAGGACACTCGCATAGTAAAGGATCTCGTTGTAGGTGATCAGGAAACCCAGCGCTGTGTCCTTCATGATGACCACGAGCTGCGAGATGATGACCGGCAGCATGGCGCGCACGGCCTGCGGCAACAGGATGCTGCGCAGCACCTGCCCATTGGTGAGTCCAATGGCAAGCCCCGCCTCACCCTGGCCCTTGGGCAGCGACTCAATGCCGGCACGGAATACCTCGGCCAGGACCGATCCGTTGTACAGGATCAAGCCCACAACGACGGCAATGAAGGGTGTGATGCCCTTGACGCCGGCGGAAGGGAGGCCGTAATACATGATCATCATCAGGATCAGCAGTGGTACTGCCCGGAATACTTCCGTGAACCAGTAGCACGGCAGGCTCAGCCAACGGGAACCGGCCAGGCGGCCAAANGCCAGCAGGATGCCCAGCACCAGACTGCCCACGGCGCCAACGGCGAAGGCGCTCAGGGTGGACCCGATGGCCTTCAGGAAGGTCTCCTGAACAAGCGGGAAGGTAAAGACTTCCCACTTCTGGGCTGTGAACTGCCCTGACTCATAGAAACGGAACAGGATGAAGCCGATGATTCCCACCACCACCACGACGGTGGCAACGTTCAAATAAACATAGCGGGTCCGTGCCTTGGGGCCGGGAACGTCAAANAGTACTGCACTCATCGCGCAACCCTCCACTTCTTTTCAAGGTAGCGTTGCAGCGGCGTCAGGATGGCCAGCACCATAACCACAAAGATCAGGGCAACCCAGAGTAGACCGGGCAGCAGCGGCTCGCCACGTTCACTGAGGTAGGCCCTGATGGCGCCGGCCTCCAGCACGGAGAAACCTGCAGCAACCGTCGTGTTCTTCAACAGTGCAATGAACACACTAAACAGCGGCGGCACCACGGAGCGGAACGCCTGTGGCAGCACGATCAAGGTCAGGGTCTTCATAAACGGCAGTCCGATGGCGCGTGCGGCCTCTGACTGTCCCACGGAGACGGTGTTGATACCGGAGCGGATCGCCTCGGAGACATACGTGGCCGTGTAGAGNGAGAGACCCACTATGGCAGCATTCATGAAGCTGATCTGGGGCAGACCCAGTTGGGGATAGCCCAATGCGAAGAAGGCCAAAATCAGCGTCAACGGAGTATTGCGGACGGCGTTGACGTAGAACGTTCCCGCCGCACGCATAGCCGGTGCCGGAGAAACGCGCATACCGGCGACGATGGTGCCCAGGATCAGGGCAAAGAACGCGGAAATGACAAACAATATTCCGGTGTTCTTGAACCCGGTAATGAACAGTTCGCTGTTGTCAATAAGTACATTCACAGGGCAGTGTCGCTTTCAGTGAATTGAAGGGGACGAAGTGTGGTGCGGCACCGTGAATCCGGTGCCGCACCACACTTGCTGATGATTAGTACTGGTCGACCTTGGGCTGCTCAACCTTGGTGCCGGACTTGCCCAGCGTGGAGTCGTAGATCTTGGTCCACGTGGCGTTGCCGTCCGTCAGGGTCGTGTTCAAGAAGGTGCGCAGTGCGGTGTCGCCCAGGGGCAGACCGATGCCGTAGTTCTCCGTGGTGAACGGCTCGCCAACAACCTTCAGCTTGTCAGGTTCCTGGGAAGCGAAGCCCAACAGGATGGCCTGGTCGGTGGTGACGGCGTCGACTGTACCGCTCTTGAGCGCATCCACGCACTTGGAGTAGATGTCGAACTCAACTGGGATGGCCTTGGGGAAGTTGTCCCGGATGTTCTGGATGGGNGTTGAACCGGTGGCGGAGCAAACCTTCTTCCCGTCCAAGTCCTTTTCGCTCTTGATGTCCGTGTTGTCCTTGGCTACCAACAGGCCCTGGCCCGTGACGAAGTACGGACCGGCAAAGTCAACGAGCTTCTTGCGCTTGTCAGTAATGGAATACGTGCCCACGTAGAGGTCAACATCGCCATTGGACAGTGCCGACTCGCGGTTGGCGGACGGGATGGCCTTGAATTCAATCTTGTCAGCTGGGACGCCCAAGGAAGCAGCCATCCAGGTGGCAATTTCAATGTCGAAACCGCTGCGCACGCCCGTGGCGGCGTTGAAGTAGCCCAGACCGGGCTGGTCTTCCTTCACGCCGATGCGGATGGCGCCGTTTGACTTGATCTTGTCAAAGGTGGGGCTGCCCGTCAGAGCAACATCCTTGGCCACTTCAAANGCGGGGGCATTACCGGCAGCACCTGAGGTGTCTGAGCTGCCGGCGGTGTCGCCACCGCAACCGGTCATGGAAAGTGCTGCAGCAGTCAGGAGAGCCGCAACTCCGAGGCTCTTCCTACCAAAAATTTCTTCAAGGGGTTCCTTTCATAAACGGCCAAAACGGCCGGTGCAATGAGTGGCTTTAACAGCCAAAAATTCAAAAAGTACGTATTATCCGTTGGTCAGGATCTTAGACAAGAAGTCCTTCGCACGGGGCGTCTGGGGATTGGTGAAGAATTCTGTTGGTGTAGCTTCCTCCACGATTTGTCCGTCAGCCATGAAGATCACCCTGTCCGCGGCTTTGCGGGCAAAGCCCATCTCGTGGGTAACAACCACCATTGTCATACCGTCCTTGGCCAGTTCAACCATGACGTCCAGGACCTCATTGATCATTTCCGGGTCAAGGGCGCTGGTGGGCTCATCGAAGAGCATAACTTTTGGCTTCATCGCCAGGGCCCGTGCAATGGCCACGCGCTGCTGCTGGCCGCCAGAAAGTTGTGCAGGCAACTTCGCGGATTGGTGTCCTACNCCGACGCGCTCCAACAAGTCCATGGCGAGCTTGTCGGCGTCGGGCTTGGACATTCCCTTGACCTTAATGGGGCCCAAGGTGACATTTTCCAGGATGGTCTTGTGGGCAAACAAGTTAAAGGACTGAAANACCATGCCAACGTCGGCGCGAAGGTTGGCAAGCTGCTTGCCTTCCTTGGGCAGTTCCTTTCCTTCAATCGTGATGGAGCCAGTGTCAATGGTTTCCAACCGGTTGATGGTGCGGCAAAGTGTTGACTTGCCGGAACCGGAGGGCCCGATGACAACCAAGACTTCGCCCTTGGCAACTTGCAAGTTAATATCCTTGAGCACATGGAGGGTGCTGTAATGCTTATTTACAGCTTTGAGCTCCACGAGCGCAGGGGCATGTGCGGGATTTGTCATGTAACGAATCTACCGACTTTTCAGGGATTCGGAGTCAGATTCGGCCATGTTGGCCCGGATCGTAACGGTAACGAGATATTGTGAGCCAAGCCACCGAACCTTTCGCGTACCCTTGGGGCATGAGTGCACCTACAGGATCCAGCCGCNCCCTCCGCCCACAACTTCAACGGTTCGGAATTTGGCGCAAANACGGCGCTGGCACTGACACTGCAGATGCCAGACTTTTAGAGACACCGCCCAGCAGCGACTTCACTCACACCGATCCGTGGCGAGTGATGCGCATCCAAAGCGAGTTCGTCCAGGGATTCGATGCGCTGGCTGAAATTGGCCCCGCGATCAGTGTGTTTGGCTCAGCCCGGACCAAAGTTGATTCCCCGTACTATGCGGTGGGCGTGGAAGTGGGCCGGCGGCTTGTTGATGCTGGCGTGGCGGTCATTACCGGTGGCGGACCAGGTTCCATGGAGGCTGCCAACCGTGGAGCCTCAGAGGCCGGCGGACTCTCCATCGGCTTAGGAATTGAACTGCCCTTTGAAGAAGGCATGAACGAATGGGTTGGCCTGGGAGTTGACTTCCGTTACTTCTTTGCCCGGAAGACCATGTTCGTCAAATATGCCCAGGGTTTTGTGGTTCTTCCGGGTGGGCTCGGCACACTGGATGAACTGTTTGAGGCGATGGTCCTCGTCCAAACTTCTAAGGTCAGTCAGTTCCCGATCGTCCTTGTCGACAAGGCGTTTTGGGGTCCGTTGCTTGACTGGATCAAGGACACGATGGTTGTTCAGGGTCTGGTCTCGGCCGGGGATCTAGATATCATCTCCGTGGTTGACACGGCCGAAGAGGCCGTGGAGCTGGTGATGGCTGGAAAAGCTGGCGCCAAGGTGGCTGCGCGCCGGGGATAAAGTGCCGGAATAAAGTCATGCGGGCTCATTCTTGCCGCACATCTGGCACCATGGTCTAGTGACTTATTTCCTAATCTTCCTTGCCGTCATTGTGGCTGCCGCGGTCGCTGTCTACGTGGTGGGGCTGAACAATCCCGTGCCGACGCACCGGTGTACGGCGATGCCATGGTGGCGCCGGTGGCGAACCTACCACCGGTGCTGTTGCCGGGCACACCGGTTCCGGCAGACGTGGATAAGTTGCGCTTCTCACTGGGTCTGCGCGGATATCGCATGGACCAAGTTGATGAGGTCCTTGACCGGCTTCGCGACGAATTGGGCGCCAAGGATCTACGCATTGCAGCCCTTGAAGCTGCAAACGTTGGCGATGCTGCGGCTGCCGGTGCGTCGGGCGGCGGAGCTGCAGGTGGCGGAGTGCAAGCATCCTCGGAACCAAACCACAACGGTTGATTCTTTGTGGAACAAGTAGTGGGAAATGACGGTAAAATTCGCTGTGCCTGGGCTGGTATTGAGCGCGATGCACAGTACCAGCGCTATCATGACACCGAATGGGGCCGGCCGGTGGCCAGCGAGCGGGAACTGTTCGAGCGATTGAGCCTTGAAGCGTTTCAGTCTGGTCTGAGTTGGCTCACCATTTTGCGCAAACGAGATTCCTTCAGGGAAGCGTTTCACAATTTTGATCCCGCAACAGTGGCTCAGTTTGACACTAATGACGTTGAACGGCTGATGGTAGACGCCTCCATTGTGCGTAACCGGCTCAAGATCAATGCCACTATTTGCAATGCCAAGGCCCTGCTTGCCCTCCCTTCTGGCATCACGGTGGCGTCTCTCATTGCAGGCCAAACGCCCACCACCTCGCGTCCTGCCGGGGATCCCATTCCTGCCACAACTGCTGAGTCTGCCCAGCTGGCGAAAATACTGAAGAAAAACGGCTTCACGTTCGTTGGGCCCACCACTGCCTATGCCATGATGCAGGCGATCGGTGTTGTTAACGATCATCAGCCCGGTTGTTGGCTGGCCAACGGAGCAGACATCCTGGAAACCTCGCAGACCGCCGAAGCCTCGGAGCGAATAGCGCCGTGAAGGTAGCGAAAACCAGTGCGGCTGCACAACCGCCACGACGCACCGTCAACGATGATATTTACGTTTTACTGCGGCGACTTTTAGCGCCCTTGCGACGGGCCNCCTGGTGGCTGAAGGTCACGCTGATTTATGCGTGCGCCCGTCTTGTCTCGTACGCCATTTTGCTCGGGGCAGCCTGGCACGCTGACGCGTCACCTTGGGGTGGAAGGCAGCCAGACTACCTGACGTTCATTGACCGCTGGGATGCCGGCTGGTATGAACGTATTTACGACGGCGGATACCCCACCACCATCCCGCGCAACGCAGCTGGCACTGCTCAGCCCAACCAATGGGCCTTCTATCCCGTCTTTCCGCTGTTGGCGCGTGGGCTCAGCGCTGTGACAGGACTAGGCTGGCCGGACGCGNGGGTTATTGTGGCCACAGCTGCCGGGCTGGCTGCTGCCCTGGTGATCTACGCCCTGTTCCGGAATGTTAGCTCACCACCAACAGCCTTATGGGGTGTGGCTTTCTTTGCCATGTTCCCGGCCTCCCCAATACTTCAAGTTCCGTATGCCGAATCGTTGGGGATCTTCTTCCTCGCTGCTGCCTTGCACCTTCTCATCAAGCGGCAGTATTGGGCAGCCCTGCCCTTAGTGGCACTGCTGTGTCTGTCACGGCCAGCCGGGGCTCCGTTCGCCGCCGTCGTTGCGTTCCATCTGCTGTTGCGCTGGTGGCACCGGAAGAAAGATGCTTACCCCGTCAGCGAAGTGGTGGCCGGTGGTGTTTTGTTGATATTCAGCACTCTCATGACGTTCGCCTGGATACTGATTGCGTGGTGGGTGACAGGGGATCGTAGCGCTTACACGGACACGGAAACTGCCTGGCGTGGTTCGGGGCTGGTGCTCTTCAAGCCATGGGCTGACGCCGGCGTCGAACTAGTAGGGCCGTTTTGGGGACCAGTGCTGCCGGTACTGCTGGTGGTATTGGCCGCGCTGTACTTCAATTCGCGCGCTGTCCGCAGGATCGGTTTTGAGCTGCGGGTCTGGAGCGCCATGTATCTGTTGTATCTGCTGGCCGTGCTGCATCCACAGTCGAGTACATTCCGGATGCTGCTTCCGCTGTTCCCGCTGGCGCTGGCGGCGGCCTTAATCTCCGGCTCCCGGGCCTACCGGTGGAGTGTGCTGGTCATGTTTGGCATCTTGGAGATTGTATGGGTGGTGTGGCTGTGGCAATTTGCTGCCATTAGCACTGGTCAGGCATGGCCACCGTAAGTGCATCGTCTGTGTCAGGGTGGGCGCGCCGATTAGCGCCCGGGCACCCAGTACGGAATAATGGGTTGTGAGCAATACAACAGAAAGTCCTGCTGGGGAAAACCCAGGCGGGGCAGGTGTGCACTACGAAAGGGGAACTCCTGATGGCAGCCATGAAACCTAGAACCGGTGACGGTCCCATGGAAGTGACTAAAGAAGGTCGGAGCTTGATCTTGCGGCTGCCGTTAGAAGGTGGCGGACGGCTCGTAGTTGAGATGAACGCTGATGAAGCAGTCAGTCTCAAAGAGTGCTTGGTTGGCGTCACCGAATAAGTTCGTTCACCAAAGTCTGACAGTAGCGTTCGGCGGGGCAGCATATGCTGCCCCGCCGAACTGTCTTAAGCCGCACTAGCCCTCCGCCGCGCTACTGTATCGGCCTAGTTCAATGCCAGGCCGTAATGCCCGGCTGTTACTAGCGTTTAACGGCTAACAGCAGGCCGTCGCCGGTGGGTAGCATGGCGCTGATCAGGGACTCGTTCTCGCGAATCATTTTGCCCACGCGGCGCAAAACCACGGTGCTACTTTCCCGAATGGCCGGATCTGACACGCGGTCCTTGTCGAGGGCATCGTTGATGATCAATAGCCCGCCCGATTTCAACAATCTGATGGCTTGTTCCACGTACTCGGGGAAGCTGGGCTTGTCTGCGTCAATGAACACCAGATCGTAGGCGGCATCGGTCAGACGCGGCAGGACGTCTTGGCCACGACCGGAAATGGTGCGTGTGCGGTTGGCAGGGGAGCCTGACTCGGCAAAGGCCTCACGGGCAGCCTTCAGGTGGTCCACGTCCGGATCGATGGTAGTCAGCACGGCACGCGGGCCCAACCCGCGCAATAAGGAAACGCCGGAGACGCCGGCGCCGGTGCCAACCTCCACCGCCGTTTGCGCTTTGGAGGTGGCGGCAAGTACTGTCAACGTTGCTGCTACGCCGGGGCTCACAGGGAACAAACCCAGCTGGTGTGAACGTTCGCGGGCACGTCGCAAGACAATATCTTCCACGGGGAGGCCCTCTGCATAGGACCAGCTGGTGGATTTATCGGCACTCATGGGTGGTGTTTCCTAAACTGTTGCGGTGACTAGCTATAGCCTACTGCCTGTACACAAGGCCTATTTCCCGCTATCGTTCAGCAAAATGCCAGCTTTGTTTGGCACACTGTGGGGACTAAAGGTAATGAATTCCTTGGTCGAATTCCCCAACAGGGGAAGAAGAAGCAGCCACTGAAGCGAGGTGCAGCGATGAGCCCAGCCGATACCNCCGTGCTTCGTCCTGCTGAAGCAGCCCCAGACCAGCCAGCGCTCTCGCCTGAGTGGGTGACGCCGTCGTGGGATGAAGTTGTCATCAACCACTCAGCCAAAGTCTTCCGCCTTGCCTACCGTTTGACCGGAAACAAGTTCGACGCCGAGGACCTCACGCAAGAGGTGTTTGTTCGCGTGTTTAAATCGTTGGCCAACTTCAAGCCCGGCACCCTTGATGGATGGTTGCACCGCATCACCACCAATCTCTTCCTAGATCAGGCCAGACGCAAGCAGCGGATCCGCTTTGATGCGTTGTCCGAAGACGCCGCAGCACGCCTGCCCGGTAATGACTTGGGCCCCGAGCGGATCTTTGAATTCAACAACCTGGATGCTGACATTGCCGCCGCATTGGAGGCTCTGCCGCCTGACTTTCGGGCCGCCGTCGTACTGTGCGACATGGAAGGCCTCTCATACGATGAGGTAGCGCACGCACTGAACATCAAACTCGGAACTGTGCGCTCACGTATTCACAGAGGCCGGGCCATGTTGCGCGAATCGCTCGCGGACCGGGCCCCGTACNGTGGTGACGACCTCCGCCCTGCGCGAAAGCCGTTGCTGTCACTGCCACGGATAGCAGGGGCACGCTAGACTCGTTGAGTTACTCGTTGGCCGTGCGAAGGCACATTATTAAACCAAAATTTCTCTCGCATTACCGCCGAGAATCGTTGCTTTGAGTGTTGAGAGGGTAATCTTCCTAACGTGTTTGGTATCAATACCNCTGAGCTGGTTCTGATTGTCATTGTGGCAGTTTTGGTGATCGGCCCCTCCCGGCTTCCTGGATACGTGCAGAAGCTGAAGAACCTCATCCGTGAGGTACGCAAGATGGCTTCTGGCGCGCGCGAAACCATCAAGGAAGAAGCCGGGGTTGATATCGATGACATTGATTGGAAGAAACTCGATCCGCGGCAGTACGATCCCCGTCGCATTATTCGCGAAGCGTTGCTTGACGATGACGACCTGGATCAGCTCAACTCCCTGAAGATGGCCNCGGGTGCGGCCATTGCCTCCATGATGGGCAAGGACGGGCACAAGAGCGTAGACGCCGTAGCTGCGCCATTCCTTCCAGAGGTTGAACGTCTGGCCGAGGGGCAACTTGCCCCGTTCGACGTCGAAGCAACCTGACCCTCCCTCCCTCCCCAACGCCGCATCACGTTTGGCGGTCTAATCAGGAACGCCGCATCACTTTTGGTCTATTATTTCCCAACGCTGCATCACGTTCGGTGGTCCAACTGCAAACGCCGCATCACTAGGTGATGCGGCGTTTTGTCATATTTCGTCAAAAGTGATGCGGCGTTGGGGAAAACCCGTCAAAAGTGATGCGGCGTTCGGGGTGGGCGGGGCTATTTGAGCGTGACGCCCAGTTTCAGCCCTGCCAGGCCGCGCGGGCGCACCGCAAGCTTCCCNGCGATCGCCAGAAGAGCCTGTGCTGCTGGCGACTCCGGGTCTGTGAGCACGATTGGTGCTCCGGCGTCCCCGCCCTCGCGTAAGGCGACGTCCAGCGGGATTTGGCCCAGTAGTTCCACCGGTGCGTTGACCGTTTGGCTTAGCCGTTTTGAGAGAATTTCCCCGCCGCCTGACCCAAATAACTCCATGGTGGTGCCATCGGGCAGCGTCAANAATGACATGTTCTCAATGACGCCGGCAACCTTCTGGCCTGTCTGTACAGCAATGGCACCGGCGCGCTCGGCCACGTCCGCAGCTGCTGCCTGTGGGGTTGTCACGACGAGGATCTCTGCTTTGGGCAGCAACTGTGCCACCGAAATGGCCACATCGCCTGTGCCCGGNGGTAGATCCAGCAGCAAAATATCCAAGTCACCAAAATAGACATCGGCCAAGAATTGTTCCAGTGCCCTGTGGAGCATGGGCCCGCGCCACGCAACAGGTTGGTTCCCTGCTACGAACATGCCGATGGAAATGACTTTCACGCCGTGGCTCACAGGTGGCAGGATCATCTCGTCCACGCGTGTAGGGGACTGGGTGATGCCCATAAGCCCAGGTACGGAGAAACCGTAGATGTCCGCGTCGACAATTCCCACGCGAAGTCCTTGGGCGGCCAAGGCGCATGCAAGGTTTACTGTGATGCTGGATTTGCCGACTCCTCCCTTGCCACTGGCTACAGCGTAAACACGGGTCAGTGAGTCCTCGGCGTTGAACGGGATGCTGCGTTCGGGNGTACTTCCTTTGAGCCGTTCCTTGAGCTCTGCACGTTGCTCTGGTGTCATGACGGTTAGCTCCACGCTGACGTTGGTAACGCCGTCGAGTAGCAGCAAGGCCGCAGTGACATCCTTGGTGATGGTTTCGCGCGCNGGNCATCCGGCGATGGTGAGCCGGATGACGGCGACGGCGTGGCCGTCATGGTGCATCTGAACCGACTCAACCATCCCCAGATCCGTGATGGGGCGGCGCAGCTCTGGGTCAATGACCGTAGCGAGGGCGGCGAGCAGAACCAGTTGGGACGGGGCGTTCATGAAGGTGGCCGCCTTAAGGGTTGGTGGAGCGCTTGGGGTGGTGGACCTAGTAGTGGTCCTGGGTGCAACTGTCTTGATGCTGCTGGTGGCAGGGTTGCGCTGCTTGCCGCGGGATTCCTTCACGATGCCGTCATCTTCGCCAGCTTCCTCCTGCAGGGCGATGAGTTCCTCGAGGAGACTGCGCAATTCGGAGCGGACAAAATCACGGGTGGCTACCTCACGAAGAGAAATGCGCAAGGCGGCAACCTCGCGGGTCAGATACTCGGTGTCAGCAAGATTGCGCTCATTGCGGGAGCGGTCTTGTTCGATCTGGACCCTGTCGCGGTCGTCTTGGCGGTTCTGGGCGAGCAGAATCAACGGCGCCGCGTAGGAAGCCTGGGTGGAGAAAAATAGGTTGAGCAAGATGAATGGATAGGGATCCCATTTGAGTCCAAAGAGGCCAATAACATTTAGTGCAATCCAGATGATGACGAAAACGCTCATGTACAGCAGGAAGTTCGCGGTACCCATGTAGCGGGCAAAGCGTTCGGCGAAGCGGCCAAAGAAGTCTGGATCGCTGGCCAAATTGGGCAGGAGCCGGGACTTTAGCTCCATGGGCGTGTCAAGGCCGGCGCCCTTTGTGTGGTGCCGTTCAGCCAATGCGTCCTCCTAATTTCCTAAACGGTGCGCCGTCCTCGTGGGTACGCCAATCGTCGGGCAANAGATGATCTAACAAGTCATCAACCGTGACGGCACCCACCAAGCGCCCTTCCCTGTTGACAACAGGAAGGGAGTTGAGGTTGTAGGAGGCCATAATGTGACTGACGACGGCGATGTCATCTTGATCCGAAACGGGCTCTATATTCTTATCCAAGATGGTGCCCAACTGTTCAGGNGGAGCGCTGCGCAGAAGTTGTTGGATGTGCACTACGCCCAGGAAACGGCCTGTGGGAGTTTCCAGCGGCGGGCGGCAGATGAAGATTGCTGAGGCCAGTGCAGGGGAGAGGTCCTCGCTGCGAACATGGGCTAGAGCTTCGGCAACGGTAGCTTCCGGNGGCAGGATGACAGGCACCGGCGTCATGAGCGCGCCCGCAGTTCCTTCGGCGTATTGGAGCAGGCGGCGCACATCCTTGGCCTCATCAGGCTCCATGAGCAGCAAGAGCTCTTCTGCCTTGGCCTGGGGAAGGTCTGCAAGGAGGTCAGCAGCATCGTCGGGATCCATCTCTTCAAGGACGTCAGCTGCACGTTCATTATCCAGCGCAGAGAGCAAGGTGACTTGATCATCTTCTGGAAGCTCTGACATGATGTCTGCCAAACGCTCGTCTTGGAGTTCTCCGGCTACTTCGACGCGACGTTTGTCGCTCATTTCTTGGAGCGCGTCGGCAAAGTCGGAGGGTTTGAGATCCTCGTGGGTGGCCACAAAATAGGTGGCGCTTTGTGGTTCGGCCACATCCTCGGTGCGGGCCTCTGACCAGTCGATCAACATGGTGTGGCCGCGGCGCAGTCCACGCAGGCGGGACGTGGAGGAGCCACGGCGAACAAAGAGCTTGGTCACGAGCCAGTCACCATTGCGCTGCTGGTCCATGGCGATGTCTTCGATGACGGCAAAACCGCTACTGTCCATCAGGGTCACCTTGCGGTCAAAGATGCCACCAACAACCAGCTGCTCAGCCCCNCGCTGTTCAAAACGTCTCAAATTCACCAAGCCGGTGCAGATGATTTGCGATTGGTCCATGGATGTCACACGAGTCATAGGCACAAAGACACGCTTNTTACCTGGTACCTCAACAACGATGCCTACGGCGTGCGGAGCGGTGTGCAGCCCACGGCCCAGCACCACCACGTCACGCAGTTTCCCGAGTCTGTCCCCGAGCGGGTCAAAGACGTCAAGGCCCAAGAGTCGGGCCACGAAGATGCGTGTAGGTTGTGTGCTCACAGATACAGGCTACTTCTCTTGTTCTCCAATATCCCAACCATTGATGTTCAAGGATGCAGGACTGTCATGGACTTTTCATTTCACTACCAGCGATACTCCAGCCAACGTGCAGGATCATAGGCAACAATAGATGTATGGCAAACCTCTTTGGACGCACCAGACCTTTGGACGAGGCCCGTATTGTCCCTACGGGAGAAACAATCGGTTCCTACACTTCCTACTTGGATGCGCAGAAGGCGGTTGACTACTTAGCGGATGAGAAATTCCCTGTCAGGCACGTGTCAATTGTGGGCAATGACCTGAAAATGGTGGAACGTGTGACGGGCAAGCTCAGCTACNCCCGTGTGGCACTGACCGGAGCTATGACGGGCGCTTGGTTTGGCTTGTTCATTGGTGTGATGCTTTCCTTCTTTGATTCCGGAAGCAATACCGGTGCGCCGTACATCAATGTTTTCACCGCGATGCTGCTGGGTGCAGCCTTGTGGATGCTCTTTGCGATTATTGGTTACGCGGCTCAGCGGGGTAAGCGCGACTTCACCTCTACCAATCAAGTTTTGGCCACCAGCTATGACGTGATTGTCACTGCCGATGTGGCCATGGATGCCCGCCGTCTGCTGGCACAATTGCCCATGAACTCCAACGCACCGCGGCCTGTTCAGGGCTACCAAGGCCAAGGGTTCCACGGACAAGGCCAGGGACAAAACCAAGGTCAGGGCCACCGGCCACCAGTTCAACCACCCGCATCCTCAGGTCCTGCACCGGCCCGCCCTGAAGGCTGGCACGATCCCTACGCACCCGCGGACGCGTCAGGCCAGCCGGGATCTGACCAGGGCGAAGAAAGCCATGATCGGCCCGGCCAAGCCCCTCTGGATGGGCCTCGCCGCGGCGAGTTCCCGGATCTACCTGATGGGCGTCCGCAGTACGGCGTCAGGGTTGAGGCAACGNCCCCACAGGAACCGCGAGATCCCAACGCCTCCGAGTAGGACGGTCGGCACTGAGTAGAACGGTCCGCCCGAGGAACCCTCTTTCTTGTGACAGACAGCCCGCTGTGGCGGCTGAAAGCGGCTAAATATGAGCCGATTTTCAGCCTCTATGGCGGGCTGATTTCATCTAATTACTGACAGTCGGTGGTGTGGGTACGTTGTGGCTGTTGCGCCTTGTAAGCGCTGTCCAACACGGCACCGACCAGAACAGCACCGACGACCAGGGCTCATTGGGGTAGCCCTGAAGTATTAGCGGCGAAAAAGTGGATCAGATCATTTGACTTTCCTTCGTGGAAAGTGATTGACTTTCCACTATGGAAAACAATTGGAGCCCCGAAGCCAAAGTAGCCCGCGACGCCCTTGCCGCCATTGCCTCCATTGATGGTGCGCGCACCAACGCCGCCGATCGCTTGGTGACACCTTGGTGGTACCACCCTGTCCTTGGCCTCCTGGCTGCCGTGTTCGTGGTTGTCTACACTACCGGGGCACCGTGGNCCATGATCAGCGTCGCCGTCGTATATTTCGGTGGCCTGGGGATCCTTATGNGGGCCTACAAGGAGAAGACCGGGATGTGGATCAACGGCCTGAAGGCCGGCAAGGCCACGTGGTGGACCGTTCCGTTAGTGGTGATCATGGTGGCCTGCATGGGCGCTGCCTACTATTTTCACGCCGAACAGGGCCTTGAGTGGCCGGCCTGGGTGGCGGGGATCATCGTCTTTGTCGCTGTGAACTNNTTTGGCCGACGCTTTGACGTGGCTCTGCGCAGCCAGTTGCGGCAAAAGCCGTGACTGTGCCAGCTGAAGTGGAGCTCAACGAGGTGATCCATGCCCCAAATAGGCTGCGGATCTGCGCTTTCCTGAGTACCGTGGACCGGGCGGAGTTCAGCGTCATCCGCGACATGCTCGAGGTGGCCGACTCCGTGACGAGTAAGCAGCTGAAAGTGCTCGAGGACGCCGGCTACCTCACACTCACCAAGCCAACAGGTAAGGGCAGGATCAAGACCTGGGCGGGGCTCACGGCGGAGGGCCGGCGGGCGTACGCGGCCCACGTCGCAGCCTTGAAGGCCCTGATCGCGGGAGAGTAATCCGGGAACCTGGCGGGGACACAAAGGACGACGGCGGCACCCAAGCCTGGGTGCCGCCGTCGTTGTTTGCTCTGTGGTTCAGTTAGCCAAGCAGGTTCGCCATCCACGCTTCCACGGCGTCAGGCTCGCGGGGCAGGGCCGCGCTGAGATTGACGGGGCCGGCGGCGGTGATGAGGATATCGTCCTCGATGCGCACTCCGTTGCCGCGGTACTCGGCCGGGATGGCCAAGTCCTCGTCCTTGAAGTACAGGCCGGGCTCGATGGTGAAGACCATGCCCTCGGCGATGATGCCGTCGATGTAGAAATCGGCACGGGCCTGGGCGCAGTCGTGCACATCAAGGCCCAGGTGGTGGCTGGTGCCGTGCGGCATCCAGCGGCGGTGCTGCTGGCCATCGACTCTCAAGGCAACGTCGGCGGAAACCGGCAGCATGCCCCACTGAGCCAGGTGCTCGGCCAGGACCTTCATAGCGGCCTCGTGCACTTCACGGAACCTGCGTCCCGGCACGGCCACGGCAAACGCGGCATCGGCGGCATCCAGCACAGCCTGGTAGATCCGGCGCTGAACTTCGGAGTACTTGCCGTTGACCGGCAGTGTGCGGGTGACATCAGCCGTGTAGAGGGAGTCAGCTTCTACTCCGGCGTCCACCAGGAGCAGCTGACCGGCATTGACGGTTCCGGTGTTGCGGTTCCAGTGCAGCACCGTGGCATTGTTCCCTGCAGCGGCAATGGTGTCATAGCCGAGCTCGTTACCCTCTTCACGGGCACGGGCAAAGAAGGCACCTTCCACCACGCGCTCACCGCGCTGGTGGGAAAGTGCACGCGGCAGTGCCTTCACAATGTCTTCGAAGCCGTTGATGGTGGCGGCGACGGCGATCTTCATCTGTTCGATTTCCCAGGCGTCCTTGATCAGGCGCAGCTCGGAGAGGGCCTCGGCGAGTTTCGCGTCAAGGTCATCCAAGGCGCCGAAGTCAAGGGCATCCGGGTTNTTGGCCGTGTTGTAGCGGGCGGTATCTACCAAAGCGTCGATGTTCTCGTCCACCTTGCGCACCAACCGGATTGAGGTGCCGCCAATGCTGGTTTCTCCAACGTTCTTGGTGACGGCCACTTCAAGCTCGGTGACATCGGCCGTGGGCAGGCCTAGCTGGGCTTGGAATTCAGCCAGTGTTGGCCGGCGTCCAATCAANAACTCGCCACTGCGCGAATCAGCGTANAAGGCTTTGGTGTCCCGGCCCGCCATGGGACGGAAGTAGAGGGTGGCAAGGTGGTGGCCGCCGTTGTCACCTTCGCCCTCGGCTACCGGATCCAATACCAGGACGGCGTCGGGTTCGTGATCCACGCCCAGGCCCGTGAGGTGGGCGAAGGCCGAGTGCGGGCGGAAGCGGTAATCGCAGTCGTTGGAGCGGACCTTCAAGGGCCCTGCCGGAATCACCAGGCGTTCAGTTTTGAACTGCTCAGAAATTGCACGACGGCGGCGCGCGGCATGGTCTGCCACCGCGGCCCGGGCGGGGAGTTCAGCGGTGGAGGGTGCCCAATTGGAGGCCATGAAGGTGCGGAAGGCGTCCGAGTCGGGGCGGTGTGAGCGGTTGTTCACCCGCTCCTCGAGAGGTTGCTCGCTGGAATGGTCGGTGTTCGCGGGGTTTTCNTCAGTCTGGTTCACCCTTCAAGTCTCCCACCGCTGGGGACAAGGGACAAAGGTGGGGCCGCAGGGACAATCACTGGTGGCCAGGGGCTGTATCTGCGGCGCGGCGTTTGATGATTGGAAACGGACGTACGCTTGGAGCGTGAGGATCGATCTGCACGCCCATTCAAATGTTTCCGATGGCACCCAAAGCCCCGCCGCACTGGTTGCGGCCGCTGCTCAGGCGCGCCTTGACGTCATGGCCCTGACTGATCATGATTCCACCACCGGTTGGGCAGAAGCCTTGGAAGCGGCCGCCCTCCATGGTGTTGGGTTGGTGCCGGGGATGGAAATTTCCTGTAAAACCTCCCAAGGAGTCAGCGTTCACCTGCTCTGCTACCTTCATGATCCCACCCATGCTGGATTGCTCGAGGAGATCACCAAGGCCAAGGACGCCCGCCTGAGCCGCGCCGAAAGTATGGTTGAGCGCTTAGCCGAGGACTACNCCTTGAATTGGGACGACGTCAGTGCCCATGTGGCCNCCGGAGCCACCATTGGCCGCNCCNACATTGCCGATGCCCTTGTTGCGGCAGGAATTGTGGCGGACCGAAATGAGGCCTTCGCCAACATCCTCACCTCACATTCACGCTACTTTGTCAGTCATTACGCGCCCGATCCCGTGCTCGCTGTGCAACTGGTCCGCGCAGCCGGTGGTGTGCCCGTGTTTGCTCACCCAGTGGCCTCGGCCAGGNGGAGAGTGGCTGCCNCTGAAATTTTCCATGACATGATCGACGCCGGACTCCTTGGTGTGGAGGTTGAGCACAGGGACAATCCTCCCGAGGGACGCCAATGGTTGCGGACATTGGCGCACGAAACCGGCCTGCTGATGACAGGCTCCTCCGATTACCACGGGGCGGGAAAACCCAACTTATTGGGCGAAAACCTCACGTCGCCGGAGGCTCTGGAGCGGATCGTGGATCTCGCTACGGGGACGGCACCGTACCTGCCCTAACCGTGGCACCGCACCCTGCCCCAAGGAAGCTTACCCCGCTGCAGTTCAGCAGTTAGCCCCTCCTCTGACCCGCAGATGCGCTGTGTCAAATGCGAGCGTTGCGTCATTGTTATCCGTACTGGTGCGTAACATGGGCCGTAATGCAGATTCTGACTGTTAGTGTGGGGCCGTCGACTGGTTCGAGCAGGCAACTAAACCCTGCTCCTGAACCGTCACGTCCCGTTGCCGGCTGAACGTCAGCCGTTGAAATTCCGGTAGTGAATGATCGCCTTGTATGCGATTCACTTTGGGCCGCCTGCGCAGAGAATTCGCCTTGCCTTGGCGGCTGGTCCGGGCGGGAAAGTGCGCCCGCGAAGTCCTTCACCGGATTGCTTTAAGCACCTCTTTTGGGCGGCGCACGCTGTTTTGGCGGAATACCGGTGATTTCCGTCCTAGCGAGAGGACACGCATGGTGCCGGATGGCGCAGGACTCCACCAACTGGGAAGTTGGACAGTAATTGGCCTTTTAGTGCTGTTTTACGGCAGTACATTGCTCATGACCTTCTTTATTGGGCGCAAANATGAAAACGCCGACGGGTATATGACAGCTGGTAACAAGGTTGGCTTTGGTATATCCGCAGGAAGTATGACGGCAACCTGGATCTGGGCGTCGTCGATGTACGCTTCGGCCACCTCCGGCTACACCTATGGCATTTCCGGGCCAATCCACTATGGCTTGTGGGGCGCTTTGATGATCTTGTTCATCTACCCGTTTGGGAAGCGCATCCGAGCCGTGGCACCTAAGGCCCACACCCTTGCTGAGGTCATGTATGCCCGGCACGGANAATCTAGCCAGCTGATGCTGGCAGGATCAAACATCGTCGGTTCCATGGTCAGCATCACCTCCAACTTTATTGCTGGCGGCGCCTTGATCGCGTTGTTATCCCCGTTCAACTTCACCCAAGGCATCCTCTTTATGGGCGGCGGTATTTTGATGTACTCGCTGTGGTCGGGTTTCAGAGCATCAGTACTGACCGACGCCGTGCAGGTGTTCGCCATGTTGGGAGCCGTTGTCATCATCATTCCCGTGGTGTTCTTTGCCGCAGGAGGCCCTGACATGTTTGTGACTGGGGCGGGGAACCTCACCNCGCAGCAATCTAACTTCTTCTCTTCTGAAGCGTTCCTGAACCAGGGCGCCCCGTACATTGCTGCCGTTCTGGCCTATGCCATTGGCAACCAGACAATCGCCCAGCGCTTGTTTGCTGTGCGGGAGGACCTCATCAAGAAGACCTTCGTCACGGCCACGGTTGGCTACGGTGCAACGATCATTGGCATTGGCATGTTGGGAGTCATTGCCCTGTATGCCGGTGTTATCCCGCTAAATGGTGACACTAACAACCTGATTCCTCAGATGGCCGCCAACTACCTGAGCCCAGTACTGCTGGGAATCTTCTTGGTGATGATTGTGAGCGCATTGTCCTCCACCGCGGATTCTGATCTCTCCGCAATGTCTTCGATCATGATGGCAGATATCTATGGCCAGAACATTGCCANNAAGGGCCAAGCAAAGCCCAAAACAATGCTCTTCATTGGCCGAGTCACCATGGTTGTTGCCACCGGCGCAGGTTTGTACTTTGCCAGCGGGCAGCTAAACATTCTTGATCTTCTGGTCTTTGTTGGGGCGTTGTGGGGTGCTCTTGTCTTCCCGGTCATCGCTAGTTTCTACTGGGAAAAGGTCACCAACAAGGCCTTCACCATCTCAGTCCTGGCGGCACTGGCCTGCTTCCTGCCTGTCCGCTTCGAATGGATTGCCCTGGACGGGGCCACCGGTGTTGTTGCTGATGTGCTCTCAGTGATTGGCATTGGTGTAGTTCTGGGCCTGATGGCGTTTGGCTTCTTCGGCTTGAAGACAGCCAAGATTGTTGCAGCGGTTGCCATGGTGGCGGCAGCACCGTTCGTCATCGGCTTCTTGCACCAGTACGCAGTGCTCTCCGGTTCGCTTGTGGCCTACGCGGTCAGCACTGTTGCGTGCTACTTGATGTGCTTCCGCAACACAGCAACCTTTGACTTTGACACCATCAAGGAGCGCATTGGCGACTTCGACAATCGAGAGGTAGCCAGCACCGAGGTTCCTGGCTCACTCCTTGAAGAGAAAGCATAGGAAGAACCCATGAACGTCATTTTTGACTCTCTATATTTTAATCTGGCCAGTCATAGTAGCCGCAGTGCTCTACGTGCTGGGGCGGGCATTCTGGCAAGAGTTCCGTGACGCCAAGCGTGAGGGCCGCCCGCTCATCTAGCCCGCTGAGAAAGCCCACAAAATGCCGCAGTCTTTAAAGACTGCGGCATTTTGGTGCGTAAGTACATAGGTGCCAGAAGAGACCCGGTGAGCGCGATGGGCTGTAGCGCTGCGCTTCCCTCGATCGGTGTAGCGCGGTGGTTACTCGCCGGACTTCTGCTGAGCAACTACTTCACCGTTGCGGCGGCGCGTGCGGCTGCGGCGTGCTCGCGGTGCGCCAGCCTCAGTGGCAGCGCCTCGCTCCACGGCAGCAGCAGCCTCAACCGGGGCAACAGCCTCGGAGGACGTCCGGCGGCGGTTGCGGCCGCCGTCGTTCTTCTCTCCTGCGTTGGTGTCCTCACGGCGCTTCTCACCATGGTGGGCACCTGTTCGGTTGCCTCCACGGTTTCCACCACGGGGAGCCTCCGCCTTGGGNGAGTTGCGCTTGCCCGTCTCACCAAGATCTTCCATCACCTCGGCGTTAATGCCAGCATGCGTGCGCATATTGCGCGGCAGGCGTCCCTTGGTGCCAACTGGAATATCCAGATCCGAGTACAGGTGCGGGGAGGATGAGTACGTCTCAACGGGCTCGGGTACGCTCAGGCCCAACGCCTTGTTGATCAGTGCCCAGCGNGGCATGTCATCCCAGTCAACAAAGGTCACGGCGGTGCCCTTGTTGCCTGCGCGCCCGGTACGGCCCACGCGGTGCAGATAAATCTTCTCGTCTTCTACACACTGGTAGTTGACCACGTGTGTGACGTCATCAACGTCGATACCGCGGGCTGCAACATCTGTGGCGACAAGGACGTCTATCTTGTTGTTACGGAAGGCGCGCAAGGCCTGCTCGCGGGCACCCTGGCCCAGGTCGCCATGGATGGCGGCTGCGGCGAATCCGCGGTCAACCAATTCCTCCGCAACCTTGGCAGCGGTGCGCTTGGTCTTGGTGAAGATGATGGAGCGGCCGCGGCCGTTGGCTTGGAGGATACGGGCCAGAACTTCGATCTTGTCCAAGTTGTGGGCACGGTAGATCAGTTGGCGGATATCGCGTTTGGTCAGGCCCTCGTCGTCAGGATCGGCTGCACGGATGTGCGTGGGCTGCGTCATGTAGCGGCGGGCCATGGCCACAACCGGGCCAGGCATGGTGGCCGAGAACAGCATGGTCTGGCGGACAGCCGGGGTTCCTGAAATCAACGTCTCAACATCGGGCAGGAAGCCCAAGTCCAGCATTTCATCGGCCTCGTCCAAGATGACCATACGGACGTGCTTGACATTGAGGTGGCGCTGCTTCAGCAGATCGATCAAGCGCCCGGGNGTGCCCACAATCAGTTCAACACCCTTNTGCAAGGACTCGATCTGAGGTTCGTAGGCACGGCCACCGTAGATGGTGGCGATGCGGATACCACGGTGTTTGGAGGCCGTAACAAGGTCACCAGCGACCTGGACTGCTAGTTCGCGGGTGGGCACGATGATCATGGCTTGGGGTGCACCCGGGGCTTCGAGTTTNTCAAAACCCGCATCCTTGGGAGCCACGATGCGGTTCAAGGCAGGGATGCCGAAGCCGAGCGTCTTGCCCGTTCCCGTCTTGGCTTGGCCAATGATGTCATGGCCGGTCAAGGCGATGGGCAAGGTCATGGCCTGGATGGGGAAGGGNTGGGTAATACCGGCTTCCGTCAAGGAGGAAACGATCTCGTGGTGCACGCCAAAGCTGGCGAACGTTTCTTTNTCTTCTTGGCGGGCAGGTTCGTTGCTGCTGAGCGTGCCGTCAATTTCAACGATCTCGCTGCTGTCTTCTGCCTGAAGGAGGGAGTCTGTTTCGATGCTCAAATGCTTACCGTTCAATTCGTCTATACAAGGTGCCGACTGCCGGGCTCAACGCGGGCGCTTGTGAGGCCTCACGGAACCGCAGGATGACGGCACAATCTTAGGGAAGCCGATCGCGGGCTTACAATTTCGTGCCCTCCCGCCGTCAGAACGACGTGTGCGGAAGGAACAGATAAGACGCGCGTAGGGGCGGGCTTGTTGAATCAAAACAATCAATCAACGACCGGGCATCCATGTCTACACTCATAGTCTAGCGGGTAAGCACCAAATCCCTCCGCCGACCGGGCCCACAATGGCGGTGGTAGCTGAGCTAAGCGGGTTAGGCGCGCACAAAACTCACGCTCCGCTTGGCGATGTCCACGGCGTGCAGCCGCACACGGACCACAGTGCCAGGTTCTAGATCNCCNTCACAATATGCGGTAACCGCCGGCACTGTGATTTGAATGGAGCTACGTGCGGCTGCCGTTTTNGAGTTATGCCCGTTCTTCTTGGGCCCGGCCAGGACAATGGCGTCAAACTCCTCGCCAACTTGATGCTCTAACAAGGCCGCTTCAACGGTGTCAATGGCAGCCCTGTCCACCTTGCTGGCCAGCTGGTTGGACGCTGCCATGATGTCCGGGAGCTCATCAAGGGCTGCAATGGCCCACGGCGGAACTTCCTCGTCAGCACAGAGGGCTGCACAGATGGCAAGCACAAACCTATCAACCAGCCGGCGCAAAGGAGCAGTGGTGTGGGCATAGGGTGCTGCAACCGCAGCCTGGAGTACCTGCTCCGGGACGGTGCCATTGAACGGTGTGTAGCCAGCACCNCTGAACAAGGTGGTGGCAGCATGCATCAACGCCAAATGTTTAGGATCGGCAGTATCCAAGGTGCGTAGGTACGCCCCATAAGCCATATCCGTAGTCCACGGCTTGCCGAGCGCCACCGTTTGTGTACGGAAGGCGCCAACAGCCTCAGCATCAGGAGCAGGCATGGTACGCAAAATGCCCACTTTCCCNTCGATCATCACCTGGGCGGCGGCCATGCCCGTCAGGAGTGAGATCTGGGCGTTCCAGTCCTCAATGGGCAAGTTGGGCCGGAACTCCAACACGTAGCGGCCATCTACGAACGCCACTTCCTGCGCTGGGACGTTCAAGCTGGCACCGCCNCGGATACGCTCCAACCCGATGCGCTTGGTCCCAATCTCAGCCAGCAGCGCCAAGGTTCCGGCAACAGCGGCAGGTGCGTTCCCGGCGTCGTACATCTTNTGCGCTTCCTCGTAACCGAGCTTGGCGATGCTGCGCACGGTGGCCCGACGCACGGTGCAACCAGTCTGGGAGGCGTCGGCGGCCAGCTGGATTTCCCAGACGTAGGCTGACCGGGCGTCGTCGGCGAAGAGGCTTGCGGCGCCTTCGCTCAAGGTTAACGGATGCAGGGGNATCCGTTGGCCGGGNGTATAGATGGTTTGGCCACGGCGGCGGGTCTCAGCATCTAAGGGACCACCAGCAGGCACAAAGGAGGGNACATCGGCGATGGCATAGTGGACTACATAGCCGTCACCGCTGCGCTCCAGGTACATGGCTTGGTCAAGGTCTTGAGAATCGGCTGGATCGATGGTGATAAAGGCCAATGCGCTCAGATCCGGGGCCGGAAGAGCATGCCCGGCAATGACAATATCAACCTCGGCCAAGACCTCCGGGGCGAAGCCATCCGGCAGCTTGAATTCCACACTCAAGGAGGCAAGGGCATGGGCAAGGGACTGCTGCGCGGCGCTGCGTCTGACGCCAATGTGAGAGTACGGCACGGTTTCAGCGTAAACGATTCCGGATCAGGAACAAGGGCGGCGCGGCACGCACTACGCTGGTGCGTATGAGTATTTCAGCATCCGAGAACGATGACTCCGTTTCCGCCGGCGAACTCCGCGCCCGTTACGATAACTTCGTGGTGGATCTGCTGGGCAGCATCGCCTATGGGGAACTCTCGGCGTTTGAGCGTCTGGCCACAGACGCCCGGCACTCGCCGTCGCTACGAGATAGGGCGCTGCTGGGGAAGATGGCTGTTTCTGAGTTTGGCCACTATGAGGCGATGTGCCAGCGGCTGGAGGCGATGGGTATGGACCCAGAGCTGGCCATGGCGCCATACCAGCGCATGGTGGATGCGTTTCACGAACGGACACGGCCCGCGGACTGGCATGAATCCTTGATGAAGGTTTATGTGGTGGAGGCGATCACCGAAGAGTTCTACGCCGCCATCGCCGAACGTTTGGATGAACCAACCCGTGAAGCGATCGCCCGGGTGCGCACCAGCGAGGAACAGCGTGCCCAGCTGACATCGCTGCTGAAGAACATGCTGGCGCAAGACCCCAGGCTTTCCTCCCGACTGGCCTTATGGNGGCGGCGGATGGTGNGGGAAGCCCTGGCTCAGGTGCAGCGCATTGGTGCCAAACACAGCTTCCTTATGGGGTTGCGCCCCGACGCCACCCAGGAACAGGCGGCGGCGGAAGTCTCANAAATTTTGAGCGCGTTGACCCGCAACCACTCAAAACGCATGAGCCAGCTGGGGCTGACCGTTTAACACTGGTGCGGACCCTGTTCTAAACACCCGTCCCGATTCGAAAGCGCAGCAGTCGGCAATGTTTTCGATGAACATTGCTAACTGCTGCGCTTTCGGCGTGGGGAGGGGTATCTCAGGGTTCTGGACGTCTTTGAGGATGCGGGACACCGTTTCTGCGAGTGATTCCTGCGCCGTAATTCGCTGTTGCTCGATGCCGTCCAAGGGATCCCATCCTCGGTACCAGCCACGCATGGCCTTTTCGCCAAAGTCTGCCTGCTTGTCCGGGCGGGTGGCGTGACGGGTGAGGGTCTCCTCAAGGGTGAGGTTGTAAGCGTAAAACAACGTNGCGCCCGGGTGACCACGGCGCAGCGCGTCAAAACTTGCACTGTACTTGTTGGCGTTGAACACACCATCAGCAATGACCGTGCGGCCGTGGTTTAACGTCAGTGCCGTGGCCCGTTCAATAAGCTCCACCGTAAGGNNGGAGTAGTTCCCGGTTTCGCCTAGGATAGTCCGGCGAAAGTAGTCCTGCTCAATCCAGACGGCACCGAGTTCGCTCTGCAGGGCGCGGGCCAGCGTGCTTTTCCCNGAACCGGAATCGCCACGCAGCACAATGAGCAAGGACATGTCTTTATCCAAGCACGTTGCCATGCTGCCCGGGGAAGGTTGCAGGCACTACAACTCAGGTGTCCCCGGCACCCTGAACACCAGCATCAAGGCGCGCATGCCCAGGACAAAACCGCCAAANAGTAGCGCGAACCCGATGAGCCCGTAGAGGTGGATATCCCCGGTTAGTTGGGGTCCTTCATTGCTGGTGATGAGCATGATGGCGCCAATCACCGCGGATCCTGCGAGGACTGCCACAATGAGCTGCTGGAACAGCCCGGTCAGGAAACGGCGGTCCGATGCGTGGCCCAAGAAACGTACATTCATGGAAAAGCGGCCTTGTTCTAGATCTTCACTGATTTTATTGATGCGGCGCGGGAGCCTGTTAAACAGGGGAAGTAGCTGCATGGCACGTTGTTCGAACTCTTCCTTGAAGCTTCCAATGGTCATTTTTCTNTGCATGAGCCGGGTGCCTTCAGTACGGGCTGCTGCCACCAGGTCCATGGTTGGGTCAAGGACTAACAAGGTACCTTCGACGGCGGCCAGAGCCCGGAACGCTGCACCGATCTGGGCGGGGACGGCGAACTTGTGGGCGATCACTAAAGCAAANAGGTCACCGAACATTTTCTGGCTACCACCTGGACCAAAACCCGTCCGGAGCCGGGTGAGCAGCTGTCCCAGTGAGCGCTCCAACGCCCTTTCATCCAAGTCTTCAGGGCGGTCGAGCAACTCAATCAGAGCGTCCGTAGCGCCAGCGCTGTCATTNTTGTCGATGGAATACAGCATCATGCCCAAGGCTGTTTGTGTGGCGGGGTCAAGCCGGCCCACGGCGCCAAAATCTAGCAGCCCCAGCGTCCCCTCGGGNGTGATGAAAATGTTGCCAGCATGTAAGTCTGCGTGGAAAACGCCGTCGGAAATGATCTGTTCAAGTGTTGCCCCTAACAAGGTGGCGGCCAGGGCGCTGCGCTCACCGGCGCTGAGGTTCTCAAGGATTGTTCCGGCGGAACTGACGGGGAGCCCTGCAAGCTTGCCCATGACCAGGAGCCGTTCNGCCGAGAGATGCGGGTAGACGTGGGGNACTGCAACAGCGAATTTGCCCGACCGAGCTAGGGAATGCTCAATGCTGCGCATGTTCTCCAGTTCAATCCTGTAGTCCAGTTCCTCCGCCAGCGAATCGGCGAAGCCNCGGGCCAATGCGTGCACGCCCAGGGACTTGCCNCACGGGGTGGTCTTATTGAGCCAGCGGGTCAGCCTAAGGATGATGTCAGTGTCCAAGGCCACCTGATCCAAGGCTCCGGGNCGCTGAACCTTCAGAACCACCTGGGTGCCGTCAAGCAGGGTGGCTTCGTGGACTTGAGCTACTGAGGCGGCGGCCAGCGGGATAGGACTTACATGGCTGAAAACCTTTGCCAGCGGCTGGCCCAGCCGTTCTTCAATGGCGGCCTCAATGGATCCCCATGTTTCCGGTGAGGCGCTTGTTTGCAGGGACTCCAGCTCATGGATGTAAATTTCGGGCAGGAGATCACGCCGGGTGGAGAGCATCTGGCCCATCTTGATAAAGGTGACCCCGGCTTCATTGAGTGCATTGCGCAGGGCTCTAGCAGTTTTCGCGTCCTGGCCGAAACCGTCGTCGTGACCGAACCCGCGCAACCGCGAACCCAAGCCATGGCGGACTGCGATGGAGATGACATCGCCATAGCGCCGGGTGCGGCGCCGTCGGGCCTTCCAGCCGGTAAAAATCTGGCTAAAGCTTGGCAGTGAGCCCGTGGGGAAGGCTGCCTCGAAGAACACCAGTGCAGCGACGCCGAGAGCAAAATCNCAGCAGAGTGCCAACACTAGGAACAGCAGCGCTACGGTGGGAACCACATTGAGGCCGTTGGGGTTTTGGTCCGTTCCCGCGCGAAACAAGTACTGGACGGTTAGGCCCATGGCGGCGCTCATGACAAAGCCAATGGCGATGGAGCGTGGCCAGCCAATCGGCACCCCNACCACGCGGCGCACCACGGTTGCCGCCAGCCATGATTGCAGGGCCAGGAACAGCAGCCCTGCGATGCTCAGCAGCACTATGCCCACCACGTCCAGGACCGCCATCAGGACCTGCTCCTGCTGAAAACTCTCTGGACAACGTTCACTGTGTCTCCCAAGGTGCGTGCGGTTTCTGACTTCACTGTAGCTGTGGAGCAAGAACTTGGCGGGCTACGCCTCAAGACAGGATGTGTCCGTGATGCGCGAAAGCTGTTAAGTGATGGGCCGGTTGGCTAGCTGACGGCCGGGAAGCAGCCCCAAGGCAGCAGTGGCGGCAATGGCGGCCAGCACGGCCAAGGCGCCGGCCATGGCCGTCCAGCCAAACTGTTGAAAGACAAAACCAGCGCTCCAGCCCACCACGCTTGAACCGGCATAGTAGCTGAGGTTATACAGGGAAGCGGCTTGGGCCCGGCCGCTGGTGGCCAGTGCCCCNGTCCAGCCGGAGGCGATGCTGTGGGCGCCAAAGAAGCCGGCTGTGAACAGTACCAACCCCACCAGAATCACTGGCAGGGCAGGNGCCGCCGTCATGGCTAACCCGGACACCATCACGGCGGTGGATGCCAGCAGCACGGCGCGCCTGCCGAACCGCGTGGCCAGGCCGGCCACGGCACGTGAAGAAACGGTCCCGGACAGATATGCCAGGAACAGCAGTGCTATGGCAGAGGCCGGCAANAGGTACGGTGGGGCCTCCAAACGGAAACCCAAGTAGTTGTAAACACTGACAAAGGAGCCCATCAGCAANAATGCCTGGGCATACAAGGCCAGCAGGGATTTGTTGCGCAACTGCGGGAGCAATTTGCGCAGGACACCGCCGAAGCCGCCAGGGGATGAGCCCGGCACAAAACCGTGGGGCTTCGGGGCCAGCAGCAGAAAGGCGACGGCGGCCGCGGCGGCACAGAGCGAGACGGTGAGGGTTCCCACGCGCCACCCTGCAATTTCGGCAACGGGTCCGGCAATCAACCGTCCGGAGAGCCCACCCAAGGTGGTGCCAGCCACGTAAACGCCGGCTGCTGCGCCTGCGTGTAAAGGGCTGATCTCTTCGGTGAGGTAGGCGATGGCAAGTGCGGGGACCCTGCCCAGCGCAGCGCCTTCAAGCACGCGCAGGAGGAGGAGGATTTCAAAGTTTGGAGCTGCTGGAACCAACAAGCCCAGAATTGTTGCCAGCACCACCGCCAAGCCCATGGTGCGGACCCGGCCCAGCCGGTCGGCAACAAATGACCACGGCAGCACGGCGATGGCCAGCCCCACGGTGGCGGCTGAAACGGACAAGGCAGCCTGAGCGGCGGTGATGCCCAAATCGCGTGACATCAGCGGCAGCAGGCCCTGAACCGAGTAGAGCTGTGCAAACGTTGCCACGCCTGAACACGCTAGGGCTGCCAGCACTCTGCGGTACCCGTTGCTGCCCTGCAGATGTCCTTCCCACGGNGCGGGCGCCCTTGTTGTCACCTTATTCGTGCTCTTTCTTCGGCTCACACACCAACCGTAGAACTCCCTCGGTCATGTGCCTAATGGCAGCGAGCTGGCGCCGGTTAATCTATGTGGAGCTGGCCGAGTGGTGCAGGATGATTTAGTAGAGGTTGTGGTCTTGCCATGTCCCGCCAATCTGCAGATATTGCGGGGCCATGCCGATCTGTTCGAAGCCGGCTTTGAGCAGCACCCGCTGCGAGCCGGCATTGTGCAACAGGGTGCTCGCCTCGATGCGGTGCAATCTAAGTTCCGTCCGTGCCGTTTCGAGGATTGCCTGGACCGCAGCTGATGCCAGTCCGCGACCTGCGTACATGCTATCGATCCAGTACCCCAGCCCGCCGCTTTGGAAGGGGCCACGCACAATTCCGGCCAAGTTGAACCGGCCCACAACGGTTTCGCCAGCGAACAAGCCAAAGGGATGCTCCGCTCCGGCCTCATGCGCAACAAGGCGGCGGGCAATGTCGGCAGCCTGCCATGCTTTTGTGTAGTACTCCTCGGGNCGCACCGGTTCCCAAGGGTCAAGGTAGGCACGGTTGCGCACATACGCAGCGGCAAGAGCCGGTGCATCGCTGGGGCGCAGCACACGCATGTGGACGTCTTCACTAAGCACGTGGGATTTGATCACCAGTTAACGTTAGCCGTGACTGGTCACCATCAAAGCCCCGCACACTACGGGCGAGCCGGAAGTTTGCGGAAAGTGACTGAATTTTGTCCGCATAACGCTCTGAGGTTCTCACCGTTCTTTGAAGCCGAACGCCAGCGAAGCTTATGGTGGGCGGGTTACTCAGCGAGAGCCATCTCATGTCTTTTGATGCATCCAGGGTGCTTTCGCTGACCGATCGGATTGCGGTTCAAGTGAGCTCCAGCGTGGCCGGTGACACCCAGACGGTAGGGGAGTGCTTGGCAGCTGGACGTGCCGGGCTCAACTACCAAGCTGGTGAGCAAGGAGATAGTGGCACTGATCAGCCATTTACCGCTCGCGGTTAACCGGCGAGGGCTACCGGTGATGCCCGGCAGCCCCTTGATCATCATGGGCGCCGGCACTGAACCTTATCGGTTTGGGTGCGGGCCCGTCATCACTAACCCGAGTGATCCCCTGGGTATCAAAATCGGTAACCGCCGGACGCGGTACTTCCCCGTCCCGGTTGCCGCATCAACACTAGAACGCCTTAAGTGCAAAATTTCCGCAACGGTCCTCCTGGTGGCCGTAATGCGGCGGTGCTAGCTCACGTGGACAAGACTTCCTCAAAGGCTTCCCTGACTTTGCCACGAGCAGGAGGGGACGTATCGGTTGCATAGATCAGGCTGACCGTGGAGGTGGCGTTGGCATCGTCAATGTCCAGGTAGACCAGCCCGGGTATGGTGAAGGCGCGCATTGACTCTGGCACGATGGCGATACCCAGGTGGGCGGCAACCAGACCCAAAATGGTGGGGAATTGCACGGCTTCCTGGACGATGTCGAAGTCCACACCCACGGCATGGAGCAAGCCAGAAATATGGTCGAAGAGCGCGGAGATGCGGCTTCTGGGNAAGGCAATGAAAGACTCACCCTGGAGATCTTTCAGGGCAACATGAGTCAAGGTGGCCAGCTGGTGGTCCGTCGCCACGGCCACCATCAGNGGTTCGTGTAGGAGCACCGTGGTGCCGATGCCCGGCATGGTCCGGACTTCNCGGGCTATGCCCGCATCAAGGATTCCTGTGGCAATGAGCTCCAATTGCACATCCGTGGTTTCCTCGCGCAGCTGCAACTCAATGCCCGGCCATTGGGCGTGCAGTTGCCTGACTAGGGCTGGCACCATGGTGATGGCTGCTGAGGAAACAAAGCCCAGCCTCAGCAGGCCCAGTTCACCGTTTCTGGCATGGGCCAGGGCGGCCGTCATGACGGCGTGTTGGGCCAGGACCTTGCGCGCATGCTTCAACAGAACTTCACCTTCGGCGGTCAGTTCCACGTTGCGGGAATTGCGCACGAAGAGGGCCACCTTGCATTCCTCCTCCAGCTTGCGGATCTGCTGGCTTAGTGGCGGCTGTGCCATGTGGAGGCGCTGGGCTGCCTTGTTGAAGTGCAGCTCTTCGGCCACTGCCACAAANAGTTCCAAGCGCCTGAGATTCATGTAATCAAGACTAAACAGATATTGATATGCGTCAAATAGATATTTCTACATGCGGTGTGATGCGCCTAACGTTGTTCGTGAGGGGTATCACAGAATTGAACCGAATGAAGGATTGAAAATGTCGGTATTGACCAAGTCCGCCAGTAGTTTCATCAACGGCTCCTGGGTTGCTGGATCAGGTGATTTCGTATCCCGCTACAACCCTGCAGCACCGGACCAAGCAGTGACGAGCTACCACCAGGCAAGCTCTGAGGAGTTGGTGGAGGCCATCGAAGCCGCGGCTGCCGCAACCACAGCCTGGGATGAGCTAGGCATTTTGGCCCGTGGCCGTATTCTCGCAGCTGCAGCTGCCGCCATCCGAGACCGGGCCGAAGAAATCGCCGCCGTCATGACCGCCGAACACGGCAAGACGATCGCTGAGTCCAGGATGGAGGTTGATGCCTCCGCTGACACCTTTGATTACCATGGTGCTTCGGCACGCAACGGAGTAGGCACCGAATTTCCCTCCAGCCATCCGGAGGAGCGGATCCTCACCGTGCGGCGCCCGCTCGGCGTGGTCGGGGTGATCACCCCGTGGAACTTCNCCTTGCAGATTCCGGCGTGGAAGATCGCCCCGGCGCTCCTGCACGGCAACACAGTGGTGTGGAAGTCAGCGAGTAACACGCCCGGCGTTTCCGCCCTGCTCATGGAAGCACTGGCCGCCGCAGGCGTCCCGGCTGGGGTGCTCAACCTGATCCTGGGTCCCGGACAGCTCGGCTCCGAACTGGTCGCCAACCCCAGGTGGGGTGTGACGTTCACCGGCTCCGTGCCTGTCGGCCATCACATCCGCGGAATTGTCTGCGGACGTGGAGCAAAACTGCAGCTCGAACTTGGCGGTCACAACGCCACACTGATCCTCCCGGACGCGGATGCCGAACTCGCTGCCACCAGCGTCGTCAATGCGGCCATGGGCTCCACCGGCCAAAAGTGTACCGCAACGCGAAGGGTGATCCTAGTCGGCAGCGGGCACGAAGATTTCATGGCAAGGGTCAAGGCCAAGGTCACCGCCCTGGTCGTGGGACCAGGCACGGATCCGGCTGTCCAGATCGGCCCTGTCGTCTCAGAATCCGCCCGAAAGGAAATCAACGCCGCACTCGAGCAGGCTCTGGCCGAAGGCGGGGAAATCCTGGCCCAAGCTGCTCTTCCGCGTGGGGAGGGCAGCTACGTTGCCNCCACCGTGCTCACCGGACCCCGCTCCATGGCCATCTGCCAGGAGGAAGTCTTTGGCCCCGTCACCACCGTGCTGCACACCGACACCCTAGAGGAAGCGATCGAACTGGCCAACAACACAGTCTTTGGGCTCACCGCTGCTGTCTTCAGCAGTGACGAGCGTGCCATCCGCCGCTGCGTGGCCAAGCTCCAAGCCGGCCTTGTCAAGGTCAACGCCCCCACCACAGGCTCCGAACTTCATGCCCCATTCGGCGGTATGAAGGACTCCACTTTCGCCGGGCCCAGGGAACAGAATAGTGCCGCAGCCGCCACGTTCTTCACCCACGAAAAGACCGCCTACCTACGCCTGGCCCCGAGAAGGCATGACCATGAACCTCATCGACGAANAAACCCGTAGTGAACTGCGCACCNCGGAGGCTGTCCTCTGCGGCTCCGACATGAACGGTGCCTGGGGCACTCGCCACAGCTTTGCCCGCACTATGCTCCGCCGGGCAGCTTCCCATCACTGGCGCGTCATCAAGACCCGCCTGGACTTGGACGAGCTGGGACGGNGGACAGCTGTCTTCACCGTTGATACCGAGGGCCATGAGCTGAAGTTCATTGCGTTCTGCCAGGCTTTGGAAGAAAACGAACGCACCGACAGGGTGATCGCCAAAGCGTGGGACGTCACTGCTGCACTCATTGAGNGGGAACTGACCCCGGAGCGCGAAGCGGACTTGCGCCGCAACATCACCGTCCAGGAACAAGGCCGCACCGATCCAGAAACCATCATCATGACCCGGGCTAATCGCAGCGCCCGCTTCTTTGACTACGTCAGCGACTGCCTGGCCTCAGGGACACAGCCGGATGTTGGAACGATCGGACCTAGCCCTTATCTGATCCGCAGCACCGCGTTCTACGGCAACGGCAAGTTCGGACTCAAGGAACTAGCCACTATGCCGGCCGGACACNCCNTCTCCGTCCCTTACCGTTCCCAAATGCTCACCGCTTGGCTGATGCGCGAGCTCAGCATGGATCTGGTGGAACACGTTGCTAGGGCCAAAGCACAGGCCGCAGGCACCGTGGCGGTGCCCCTGGATGCGGCGTGGGGACGGTACTTTGGCTTGGGAAACGCCACCGGGCTAGGCATGGTGCCGTTCCTTGTCAACCACNCCGGATACTTGGACGCCTGGTGCAGGCTGCGTGAGCTTCCCCTCGCAGCGGGGCTTGTCGCCAGCTACGAACCTGACCACCCGGATTTGGCCCGCATCGCTGACCTTCTGGAGCGGGCGGACCAGCATCTGGCGGAGAAGTTCGCGCTGAAGACCGTGCCTTTTCTTTCCACAGAATTGATCCGGCCCCAACTGCGCCGAGTGCTCACCGAGCTACAGGACTTCAGGGTCTCCGGAGGGAAGGCCGGCCCCGTGTTGGCGCGTCTGCATGAATTGGCTACTGGCCTCAGCCCGGAAGCCCGCGGGCTCTTCGCCTCCATCGTCATTGAGCTCCAATCCACCTTCGACGACGAGGCTGAAGCGCTGCTCACCGTGGCAGGCCAGCCGGACTTCGACNCCTCCATGAGCTGCCAAGAAGCGCGGATGCTGCTGGAGNAAAACTACAGCTGGATACGCAACTACGACTTTGCCGTCCCGGAGCGCTCCAGCTACTACTGGTACTCCTCCGCGGACAGCGAAGAACCGCGGCGGGCGCAGAGGGAGGCCATGGCTGCCGGCATGGTGGAACACAACACCGACGTCGCACGCAGAGTCAATGCGCTGGCCGCCCATCTGGCCTACTTCCCTGCCGCATCCAGCGTGGCCGAATTCNTACTTGCCCACCCGGAACACCGCTTTGCTGTGGAACGGCTCCAGCAGACCAAGGACTACCGGTATGGGGATTTGCAGGACAACCTCCTAGACGCCGACTTCCTGCCGCTGAGTACCCAACGCTTCCAGCTGGCAACCTACGGCATGAACAACTTCAGCCCACAGTCCACCGATTGGGTGCGCGTCACCTTGTTCAGCGGAGCCCCACGGGTGGCAGAAGTCATGAACGGAACCGACAATGACGACTGGCTGTTTNCGCTGGCGCCTGAAGGAGAGAAATAATGAGTGTGCACCAGCAAGCCACTGTCGTGGACGGGTTGCAGATCAGCAACTGGAGCCGGCCAGTCCTTGAGGAACTACGTAACGGCGGGGTCAGTGCAGTTAACGCGACCTGCGCGGTCTGGGAAAACGCAGCGGAAACCATCCGCGCCATCGCTGAATGGTTGGAACTGGCCAACCGCAACAATGACCTGTTCTTCCTGGCCACCCAGGGAGCCGACATTGACAAGGCAAAGCAGNAAAACAGGATAGCCGTCTTTCTTGGCTTCCAGAACACCAGCCCCTTCGAAGATGACTACCGCTATGTGGAACTTTTCCACCGGCTGGGCGTCCGCATCGCCCAGCTGACATACAACAACCAGAACCTGCTCGGTGGTGGGTGCTTCGAACCCGAAGACTCCGGGCTGACCCGCTACGGACGCGTGGTGGTGGCAGAAATGAACCGCGTCGGGATGCTGATCGACCTTTCCCACGTCGGATACCGGACCAGCCGGGGCGCGATCGAGGCCTCCACGGGGCCGGTGGCGATCACCCACTCCAACCCCTTGTGGTTCTTTGACACACCCNGCAACAAGCCCCATGATGTGATCCAACCGCTCGTAGATCGTGGGNGAGTCATCGGTTGCTGCCTCTACCCCACCGTTAGTGGCGGCGAGCGCGTGAGCATCGAAAGTTTTGCGGCCATGGTCTCACGCATGGTGGACCAGTACGGGCCCTCCCACGTGGGGCTAGGCAGCGACTGCACCCGCGGCTGGGACCAAGGATTTGTTGGCTGGCTCCGCAACGGACGCTGGCAGCCCACGGCACCGAAAGACTCACCGACGTGGCCGGCTTGGCCGAACTGGTTCACCGGACCCGAAGACTTTCCCCGGCTAACTGACGGACTCGTAGACGCCGGACTCGCAGATCACACCATCACCGCGGTCTTGGGCGGCAACTTCAGCCGCTTGTTCTCCGAAGTCATGGACAATACAAAGGAGTCGGCCCATGTCTAATACCACCACCCTTCCGGGCAGGAAAGCGCCCAGGGGCAGCCGTCGCCGCCGTCCAGCCCCGCGAAATTACCGAATCAGCATTCCGGGCCTTGTGTGCCGCAGGCGCGGACCCCGCCGAAGCCGAGGAAGGTGGACTTGCGGTGCTGCGCGCTGAAGTGGATTCAAGGCGCGGGTTGGTGCTCCTTGAGGACTTGCTCGCAGCAGACTGGAAGCAGCCGGTGCGGGCCTCAGGAACCCGGGTGACCGAGGGGAACGGGGCGNCCGTCCACGAGCTCGACTGTCCAGATCAGCCGGCACTGCGTTCGGCGCTGGAACTGATCGATCTGGCCGTTAGCGGCGGCTCGNGGGATGTTCGCGTCAGCCGCAGCACGGTGGCCGGGATCCCGCATGAATTGTGGAACGACCTCATCCTGCGGCGCAGCGCCCGACTGCAGCGCACTGTCATCGTTGCCATTACAACCGTATCCGGCACGGAGTATCTCAGCGTAGACAACGGCGCCGTCACCTCCCAAACGGTGCCTCCCAGTGCGGTGGTGTCCCTGCTCCCACGTTCGGAAGGGGACACAACGGTGGTTGTGGTTCTCNCTGGGNTTGCCGGGGTGCAGAAGCTCAATGCGAGTATCTGCCAAAATCCCCTGAAAGTAAGCGAACACGAATGGCTCCGCATGTACCAGCNNTCCCGGAGCTACCTCATGGCGGACCAATGAACAAGATCAAGCACACCCAGTCCTCGGACGTCTTGCCCCGCCCTATTCGGCTGCGGCCACCCTCAGCTGCACAGACTTGGACGAGTTCCAGAACTCCAACGCCGCCTATCTCGCCCGGCTCGCCGGCCAACCTCTGCTTCCTCAGACCACGGCGCACCTTGCCCGGTTCGGATAGCAGAAGCGCATTGAAATTGATGCGCGCACAGCCACAACATCCCAGCCGCCCCATGGTCACGGATCTGTTGGGTAACCACCGTCGCTTTGCCTTAGCCTAGATCGGAACCACCATGCTTTCCAATGCACCCGTTCCAGTGCCGCCCGCCCAACTCACCATCGATTCAGCGCCGCTGAACTCTTTCCATAAACGCTTGACCCTCTTCAGTTCAGGAGGGCCGTTCTTGGACGGCTACATTCTGGCCATCATCGGCATCGCCTTGGTCCAGATCAATCACCAATGGCAGATGAACGACTGGTGGAACGGGCTCATTGGTGCCTCCGCACTGGTCGGTGTCTTCATTGGCGGGCTGGTCTTTGGCAACATCACCGATAAAATCGGGCGAAAACTCATGTACACGATCGATCTGGTTGCGATCATCGTGTTCTCCGTGGCGCAGTTCTGGGTCAACGAACCTTGGCAACTGTTTACCCTGCGCCTACTCATTGGAATCGCTGTGNGGGCCGACTACCCCATCGCCACAGCGCTCGTTGCCGAATTCGTCCCAGCAAATTGGCGGGCCCGGCTGCTGGGCGGCCTGAACGCTATGTGGTTTGTTGGTGCCACCGTGGCAGCCTTTGTCGGTTACTGGCTGCTGTCGTTTGGAGACGGCTGGCGGTGGATGCTGCTCTCTTCGGCCGTGCCGGCTGTCTTGATTCTCATCGCCAGGGCCACGATCCCGGAGTCCCCGCATTGGCTTGTCAGCAAGGGACGGCTTGATGAGGCACTGGTCATCTTGAAANAGACCATCGGAGAGAGTGCAACCTTGGACGGGATCACTGCCCACGACCCCGATGCCGTCAAGCTCAGTTCAGCCCAGGCCTTCAAAATGGTACTCACCGGGNGATACCTCAAACGGGTCATTTTCATCTCCATCTTCTGGACCTGCACCATCGTGACCTTGTTCTCCATCTACGCTTTCGGGCCGCAGATACTGGCGCTTTTCCATCTCGAGTCCGGCGATGCAGCCAACATCGGTTACGGGCTGATCAACCTGTTCTTCCTCGTCGGCAACGTTGTGGCCCTCTTGGTGGTGGACAAGCTTGGCCGCCGCCCCGTACTGATCTGGGGCTTCCTGCTCTCCGGTGTTGGACTGCTCTTCCTTGCACTTTTCCCCACCGCACCGCTGGGCCTGATCGCCCTCGCTTTCGCCTTCTACGCAATATTCAATGGCGGGCCCTCAATTTTGGAGTGGATCTACCCTAACGAGCTGTTCCCCACCAAGGTCCGGGCCACCGCCGTTGGCCTGTGCACCGGGNTTAGCCGCATCGGCGCCTCCATCGGCACCTTCGCCACCNCCTTGGCACTGACCCATCTAGGGCTGTCGGGCACCATGTGGATCGCTGCCGGCATTGCTCTGATAGGGGCGATCACCAGCTACCTGATGGCACCGGAAACANAAGGGAAAAACCTTGAAGACGCTGCCTCCCTTGGCTACTGAGTGCACTGTGTACATCCGCGACTGCCGATATGTCCTCCACCAGAACGTCTGTCAGTGGTGACGTGGTCCGCCACACTGAAGAGCATTCAAGAATGGGGCCACTGATCTGCCACGAAGCGGTCATGGCATCGATCCGAGGAGAAGTAGTAGTTGGTGCCGATCTAGGCGTGGGTGGCTGGGGAGTGGGCTAGTGCCACCTGTATCCTGCGTGGAGGATCTTTGACATAGTGACTGCAGGGACCGTGTCCTTTTCGGCTGCGGTACATCAGCCAGACGATTGCGCCGATGATGATGAAGGCAATGTTCAGGACGGTAGTGCTCATCATGGCCTAGAACGAAAAGAACTGGCGCAGTGCTAGACACTAGCTATAGAACTTGCTGTAGATCAGTACCAGCGGCAAGGTGATCAGGTCAGTAAAGACTGACAGCGATTGTTCCGCTGAATCTCAACCCAACCTTGAAGAGGGTGGTACGGCAAAAGTGAGTACTCTGGCTACTAGATATTCGATGATCAACTCCCGTCGGAGCATGCTCAGGTCCGCTACCGTGTAGCTGGCCGCGCCGGTCAAAGCCGAGCGCGTGCTCTACACCTAGCCCGTCACCGGCGGTGTAGTCAGTGATGACCACGGAGCGGCGGATCAGATCACGCTCAATCGCGGCCAGAAGTTTCCCATCGAAAGACGTAGAGGTCTCGCGGCCGCCTTTGTCGTAGGTCCAGGTGGTGGTGTGGCCTGGGGGNTCGGTTTGGGAGAGTTGACGCCCGGCAGGATCATAAGTCGCTGTGGTCACCCGACCCAGCGGATCAGTTACTGACGCGACATCATCAGTGGCCGTGTACGTGCGTGTGGTGAGCCCACCGACCGGGTCGGTGATGCTGATGAGGCGGGCCCGGGTGTCGTATTCGAACCGGGTTTTGCCTCCCACACCGTTGGTGCTGCGGATCAGTTCCCCGGCAGTGTTGTAAGCGAAACGGCGGGTCCCGTACCAAGTATCTTGGGCAAAGCTCAACCGCCCCACCTTGTCATAACCGTAGCGGGAAAGGCCCTGAAGAACGACGGCGGCACCCACCATCCAGAGTTCCCTCGCCACGGCACGCATCAAGCCTTCAAAAGGATGTCCGGGCTTGGTACGGTCACATGGCGCGTGGCTGAAAGAACAAACCATGCCAGCATTTTCATGCTCGCTGCTCCAGCAGCACCGTCGTGACCGAAAAGTCAGTGTGACCATCTGGCCTCTATCGGGGCGTTGGTGGTGGAAGACGACGGCGGCACCCACTCTCTAGAAGTCAGCTCGCCGATGCGGCTCGCCAGTCATCAGAAAAATTCTGCCTGCCGAACGAAGCATGCCGCTGCCGTACAACTGAAGATCATGTCAGGTAAACAATCAGTTCTGGCTGTGCCTTGGGAAGCCAGCCAGTGGTCGGGATCAGCGAAGCAATGGCGGTGGGGTGATGATTGTAAAGAAGAGGGTTAGAGCTTTTGAAAGAATAAACGGTGGGAGTAATATTGATGGATTGGAAGAACCCCATCATGGAACGAGTTCCCGCACCAATCTCAAAAGTGTAACGCGCTCCCACAACAATCTGTGCTGCTATCTCAGCACTGTTATCCTCCGTCACCCCAGCCGAGAATCCCAACTTCCCGCAATCAGTGGTCTCAAACACCACACCATTGTACCCAAAGCGGTCAGCGGCAGCCCTCACCGAGGTTACTGTGCATTCCACGGGTTCTAGATGAGACTGATCATAACTCGACAGAACCGGTGTTCCGATAAATAGAGTTAGCAGTAACAGCGCCCCAATGCGAGGATTGCTAAGGCTACCCAGCCTTTCCATTTACCCGCCACAACCGGACGAGCGGTGCGCACTCGCCGCACTCGCCGTACTGGCTTTCCGCCTGTTGAATGCGTCATCACTTCGTACACCTTTTCTTCATTCTCATCAAGCGCCCCTGCGGACACTCACTCACAAAATTTACGCTAGTCAGTGTCCAGCAGCGGTCATGCCTTTCGAACCGAGTATGAAGTTCAACCCGGCTGCAGGAGCCACGCTCTCTTTGAAGTCGGTTTCGGCTCCCGGGCGGATGAGCTGATTCACACCACCTTGGATCATGCCCACAGTGTGGTCTGCGCCGATGTTGGTGAAGTTATTGAATGTCGCGACGTTCGGGGCAGCTGCGTGCACAGGAGCAAGGACATGCCGTCCTGTGCTTTGAGCTGCTGGCGCGAGCTTACTGGAAGCAAGAGTAGCGATTTTCCCTCCGCCGTAACTGAATAGGCTTCCGGTTGCGAATCCTGTCCCTAGGGATCCTAGGGTGCCTGCTACTGTTTTCTCGCCCGGGTCGTTGAGGTGGTAGTTTCCGAGGTTGGCTGTTGCACCGCTGGCACCGGAGGAAATAGCTGCCCGGCCAGCGCTGGAAGCACCAAACTTCAGACCCGCACCCACGAGGGGATTGACTGGTTCACGAGTGCTGGGGCTGCTTTAGAGATACCCAAGGCCACACCCCACCAACACCACCAGCTACACCACCGATGATCGTATCCCTGCGGACCCTATTCCATTCAACGGTGCCGGTCGTGATCTTTGTGAGGCAATAGAGACACCTCCGGTTATCGCTGCACCAGAAGCGACGGCTAGTGGTGCGATCGCACCCGCTGCACCCATGGCCCCGGAGAGTGCTACTTCGCCCCAGTTCACATCCCCTGTTGTGGCTTTNTGAATGATCGTGTCAGCACCAGCGGCGATCAACATCAGCCCGGCAGGACCACCCACACCGGTCGCCATCAACACGCCACCGGCGATCACCATGGCCCCGCCAGCAAAGTATTCCCAATTGTCTGCCATGAAGTCACCGGCGGCTGCCATCGCGCCCCGGGAGGAGCCGTCGTAGGCGGAGAGTTCAGCATCGGTCATGGGGCTTAANCCGGTGGGGTCTGTGGTGTTCAGNGGGTTGTTGCCTGCGTAGGCGTAGGGNTTCCTGTCCCACCCCGCCCCCAGAACCGGGGCGAGAGGATCAGTAGAGAGAAACGCCTTGGTGGCCGGGTCATAGGCCCGGGCGCCGAGCCATTCCAGCCCAGCAACAGTTAGCAACTGCCGTAACCAGCGATGGCGACTCCGAAGTGGTTTGTGAGTTCCTGCGGTGCGATAGCGTCCGCAGCTAGGGTGCTATCCGGAGAAGTACCCACCCGCGGTCAAGATACGGTCGGCAAGAATCCACTGGCCAATGCCTATGGTCAAGACCATGGCGGTCCCGAAAATATAAACCGCAATGCATGCCCCTTTCCCCATGCGGTGAGCATCAGGTTTCTTACCTCCCCGCCAGATCATAAANAGTAGCAACGGCGGAAGAGCCATGGCTATGTAGGCAGGAATCCCATTTCTGCCGAATCTGCCGCTATAAGGCATACGTGTATTTATAGGGACATTGAGGAAAACAAAAGCAGCAACACCAATACTCACCAGAAAACAACTACACAAAGAACGTCGATGAACTTATTGGTCCGCCGTCCGCGGATCAGGTCCTCTGGGGTCAACTTATCCAAAGGCTCTTCCTTTTCAGCCCCGAATTTGCACTATCATTCATTACGGCATCACCTCTGCACCTATGAACTTAATACTTCCGACAATAGCTGAGGCGTGAGCGCCTCCGTAGGCTGCAAAGGTATGATCCATCCAGCCCGGACTGGGGCTCAACGCAGACGCTGCGGGGAAATGCGATAGTACGCCGCCACCAACACCATCGACTACCATCTCCCCAAGATCGTAACTTCTATTTGTCAGCGCATGATCCACCGCTCCACCAGCCACAGCACCACCTGACGCAACACCATATTGAGTCAACTGTGCTAAGCGGCTCGGCCCGGCTGCGGCCAAATGCCCTGCTTGCGAACTCACAACCCCAGTGACAGCCCCACCTAACGCCGCGGAGCCAACACCCCTGAGAGACCAGTCATCTTGTGGTGTTGTCAACGCATACATGCCCGTGTTTGTAACACCACCAGAGACNCCGTTGGTCACTGCTGACCTAAGCATTTGCTGGCCAGGCAATCCCGTCACATAGCCACCAGCACTTGAACTGACACGAGAAACCCCGACGCGACAGCAGTTCCAGCCCGAGAACCGGCACTGGCAAAGCCGAGCCAGCTCGGCTGGCCCCGGAAACCACAGCAGTACCAACGCGTGAACCNNAACACCCGAAACGACAGCACCGGCCCGCCCAGCACCCGAAACCGCTGCAGAACCCGCACGAACAGCTGCAGGCAACGCACGAGTACTCAACGCAGTCCCCGCCCGGCCCAAACCGGATGCAACAGCACCGCTGACCTTGCCTGCCAACGGCCCAGCAATGATCCCCACAGCACCCGTCAATGCAACCCGACCCCAATCGACCTCACCGGTGGTTGCCTTTTGAATAATTGTGTCCGCGCCAGCACCTACCAACGCCAAACCCAGGGGCCCACCCACACCGGTCGCCATCAACACACCGCCAGCGATCACCATCGCCCCGCCAGCAAAGTATTCCCAGTTCTCGGCCATGAAGTCACCGGCGGCTGCCATCGCGCCCCGGGAGGAGCCGTCGTAGGCGGAGAGTTCAGCATCGGTCAGGGGCTTNAACCCGGTGGGGTCTGTGGTGTTCAGGGGNTTGTTGCCTGCGTAGGCGTAGGGGTTCCTGGCCCACCCCGCCCCCAGAACCGGGGCGAGAGGATCAGTAGAGAGAAACGCCTTGGTGGCCGGGTCATAGGCCCGGGCGCCGAGCCATTCCAGTCCTGCAACATCCACCCCGCCATTACCGGTCAAATTCACCCCGGCTGGTAGTGCGTTAGTGGTTCCCAGGACAGCCCAGGGATCTGTTTGCTCAGTGGGGCGGGCCGCGCGCCAGCCCGGNGTGAGCCAGACTTCCCCGGCACCGGTGAGACCACCGGGAAGGGACAGGACCTGCTGGTTGTTTATGCCTGCCAGGGTGGGGACCGGATTCGTGGTGTCCCACCACAACTCGGTGCCGTCAACACTGGCGAGTTCCCCGAGCGCATCAACCCACAACTCGTGCCGGGCAATTTCACTGCCATCGGGGTGTGGTTGGTNNAGTGCTTTGAGGTGTCCGGTGGGTCCCCACGCGTATTCACTCCATGACCCATCCGGGCCAATGAGGCGGGTCCGCCGGCCTAGCCCGTCATGAACATACTCGGTGCCTGATCCGTCAGGTTCCGTGACAGAAAGTAACTGCCCGGCAGTGTCATAGGCATACACCCGGACCCCGTCAGGAGGGTTTCGGATACGAGCCGGCCCCGNNACGTCGTACTCCCACCCCACCACCACGACCGGTGAATCCTGATCACCACTGGTGGTGGCGGTGGTGAGTTGCCCGGCACTGTCGTACCCGTACCGGGTCACGACACCGTCACGGGTCAGGGCCGTGATCCGTCCGTCAGGGTCACGGCCGATCATCGTCACATCAGCGCTCACCCCAGCAACCCGCCGGGGTGNNTTGGTGCGGGTGTGTTCGGCCAGGGCGCCGTTGCGGTAAACCCACGCCTGGACTAGGTCTGCGGCGGTGGCACTAATGATCCGCCCGGACGGGTCGTGGGTGAAGGTTGCTTCACCGAGNCAGGAGTTGTTGATCGCGGTGACGTGCCCTGCCGCGTCACGAGCATAGGTTGTGGTGTTCCCGTGGGTGTCGGTAAAGCGGGTGCGGTTCCCGTCGCCGTCGTACTCCCAAGACATCCCTTGGGTGCCGCGGGTGCGGGAGGTTAAGAGCCCGCGTCGGTCAAAGCCGAGCGCGTGCTCTACACCTAGCCCGTCACCGGCGGTGTAGTCAGTGATGACCACGCAGCGGCGGATCAGATCACGCTCCACCGCGGCCAGAAGTTTCCCATTGAAAGACGTGGAGGTTTCGCGGCCGCCTTTGTCGTAGGTCCAGGTGGTGGTGTGGCCTTGGGGGTCTGTTTGGGAGAGTTGACGTCCGGCGGGGTCATAAGTGGCGGTGGTGACCCGGCCCAGTGGATCTGTTACTGACGCGACATCGTCGGTGGCTGTGTAGGTGCGTGTGGTGAGCCCACCGACCGGGTCGGTGATGCTGATGAGGCGGGCCCGGGTGTCGTATTCGAACCGGGTTTTGCCTCCCACACCGTTGGTGCTGCGGATCAGTTCCCCGGCAGTGTTGTAAGCGAAACGGCGGGTCCCGTACCAAGTATCTTGGGCAAAGTTCAACCGCCCTACCTTGTCGTAACCGTAGCGGGAGAGGCCTTGGCCTGGGCTCCACCGGGTTATGAGCCGCCCGCATGGATCATAGGTGAACGTTTCACTTTCCCCGGTGGGCAGGGTTTTGGAGGCTACGCGCTGATCAGTGTCGTAGGTGAGTTCGGTGGTGGCGCCGAGGGGNTCACGGGTTTTCCAGGGCCGTCCGCATTCATCGTATTCATACTCGGTCACGGCACCGGTGGGTGAGGTGATCGAGGTGATTTTTCCTGCCACGTCCCGGCCCAACACTGTCAGTGCGCCTTCGCCGTCGAGGAGTTCCACGGGGTTCCCGGCCGCGTCGTAGTTGATGAGTTCGGCGGAACCATCCTCCGTGTCAACACGGGTGGGGCGGCCAAACTCATCGAAGGACAGGGTTGCTGAGCCGAAGGCGTCTTCTAGCGTCGCGGTCCCAGCCTTGCGATCGGTGGTGGTGTCCGTGCGGACCCCGGTGGGGTCAATCACAGCACGCAGGGCACCGACGGTGTCGTATTCTCGGACCCAGTCATGCCCGGCAGGGTCGGTGATTGACACTAGGCGCGAGAGGGTGTCGTGGGTGAATCCCCACTTCGTCCCGTCGTCCAACACGGCGCTGGTGACGTTGCCGAGTTCATCAAATACCCGTTCGATGCTGCGCCCGAGCGGATCAATGCTGCGGACCATTTCACCATTGGGTGCGTAGTGGAGTTCGGTGCGGCCACCATCGGGKGCTACTGTGGCTCGTAGCCGCCCGGCAGGATCATGTTCGAAACCCCATACCGCGCCGTCGGGGTCTTCCCTGCTGAGCAATGATCCGGCACTGTCATAGCTGTACCGGGTGGTGGCTCCTGAAGGGTGNATCGCGGTGACTGGCCGCCCGGCCTGGTCGCGGTTGATCCGGGCCACGTCTCCGACCGCGTTGGAGGTGGCAATCAAGTCCCCGAACTGGTCGTACTCGAATCCGAGACGGACCCGTGCCGGGTCCCTCAGCGCCATCAACTGCCCGTTGCGCCACTCCAGTTCTGTCCGGCCGCCCAACGCGTCCAGAATTACTGAGGGGTCCCGGGAAAGATCGTCAGCATACTCGTAGGAAATGAGTGCACCCGAGGCGGTGACCAAGGTAGTGATGCGGTCTTGGGCGTCCCAGCCGTAGGTGAGGTCCGCGCCTTCCGGGGTCACGGTCCGTGTTTTNCGGCCACGCACGTCATAGGCATGCAGTGTCAGGGCGCCGTCGCGTTCGGTGAAGGACACCAGGTTTCCGTGTGGGTCGTACGCCATGGATTGGCGTTGATCATGGGAATCAAGGACACCGATCAGGCGGCCCTTAGCGTCAGCAACCCACGAGTTCGATCGGGTGCCGTCCTCATCGGAAACAACCGTGACCCTGCCCGGCAGATACGCGAATCGGGTTCTGCGCCCATGCTGGGTGACTTGCAGCACCACCCGCCCATCGGCGTCGTAGCTGTTTTCTGCCTCAAGAACCCCGGCAGTAGAGAACACGGCCTCGATCAGGCCCTGCTCATTCCAGCGGTACTTGCGGACCCCGAACTCTGTGGCCACACTGACCAGCTGCCCGGCGGCATCGTACCCGTACTCGACCCGGCGGCCATCGCAGGCACGCACCACGGCGGCAAGCCCGCCCACATACTCAATCTCTACGAACCTACCNCGCACATGCTCAAGCCTGCGTACCGAACCCGCCCGTGCGCCGTCGGTCATCTCTTCCCGGACCACCGAGACAGTGGTGCCNGGGGCAGTCCCGGCACCACACCAAACACCGGCGAGGCTATACGCCCACCACGCGCCCTGGTTGTCCCGGATCACTAAAAGCTCAATCGTNGCACTGGGGACGGAACTCAACTCAGCCAATGCCGGGGTGTTCACCGGCTCCTTGGATAACCATAAATTCTCTCCCACAGCACGGTCCCAGCCGGAACCAGCACGCGGGAAATCAACGGCCCGGCCATCTGCCATGACCCACCGGCATCCCTCATCGGAGAGGATCAGGAATTGATCCAGCACCGAGGCCCAGCCCGGCCCAAACACACCAGGGTGNTCAAGGCCAGAACCCATCGAGTTATACATCCGGGAGAACACCAGATTGCTTGCGGCACCAGCGAAGCCCAGATCCGTTTCGGGTTCAATAAAGTTACCCGTGGAAGTGTTCACCGGATCGTTCGCGTACCCGCTGGTCGGTTTCGCGCCAGCAGTCATCGGCGGGATCACCAACGAGGACCGGCCAGTACTGGCACCGGCAGCAGCCAACGCCTCATTGATCGCAGCATCAGAAAGCGTAGACACAGCCCCGGACCCGCCCGCAGCAGCAAAGCTAGCAGCAACCGTCAGCGCCCACGCAGCATCAGCCTCATTAGCAGCCAAAAATTGTTTGTAGGCATCNAAAAGACCGTTAGTGTCAATTTTCCCCATGACCAGTCGCCAACCAACGATTTCAACTGGGTCTCTAGCGNNCCCCGGTGTACCCGCCAAGTCCTGATCCAGTCCCCGAGAGTTCGCCGCGAACACCTCTAGATCCTCCGGGCGCGCAGATGAGGTCCCACCACCAAAACCGCCACCTTTCGGCGGGTTTTGACGGGGCCTAGTCGCCGGGGCGGGGACTGGAACTGTGGGCGGTCCCGAGCTCCGCGTTGGGACGTTCCCTTTCGCCCCAGACCACCAGTCCCGGAACTCGTCCCAACCGTCCCGGCTATTGTGCTCCCGGACCCACTCATTGTTTTGCTTGCGCCGGGTGTCCTCTTCCCTCGCAGCTTCAACTAGTTGCCCCACCAAATCTGCCACCGCGCGCAACGCCTGGGCTAACGCGGCCGCGTCCGTTGCCGCGACAGCGGCGTTCTCGGAAAACCCTCGAGAAATGACCCTGAAACTCCTGCATCGCTGAACTGACAAAGGTCCCCGCGTGCCAGCCTTGCCCTCCAAATCAGTGGCGGCCAGTTCAAAGCCNGACTTCACAGAGCCTGCCGTTGAATAGCTGAACATTCCTCCATGCTCGGCATCAGAAACTGGCAGCAACGGCGTTTCAACAAATTCAGTCACAACGGAAAGCTCCCCAAATACGGCAAGAAAAATGGAATGTGAAAACACGCGCATAACAAGACCGCTGGCATGCTGAACCAATCACCAGCCAAAAGCGCACAGGCAAGAAATGGCCGGGAAGCCACCCATTGAACACAGCGGTGCAGCTACCCGGCCCTCACACCTAAAAATGTGAGAAACTAGGCCCCGCCACCGGCCGAGAAAATATCCGCAGAGATCTTCTGCAACTGACCACGCAACTGCTCCAACTCAATCTTGGCCTTATCCAAAGCAGCCTTCGTCTCAGGCCACGTGGACCCGCGGAACTCAGCAGCTAGCGGACCATCCCACACGTTCGGATCCGATAACACCCTGCCTTGGGCATCCAACGCCGAAATCTGATCCGTGAAACCACCATTAATAATGGCCTGGACCTGACCAATCGCAGACTTCGCTTGCTCAGTAGACAACACACGCGACATAAAAATTCCTCCCAAAACCAATCGCTTAATCGCCGAACACACATCCCCGACGACCGGACAAAACGACGTTACCAAAACACACCCTCTAAATCCAACAAATTGACAAACGAATATTGCGAAAGAAGTCCCAAAAGCCACACTCACGGCGGGCCCACGCTCGTTACTCCATTCGGGAGCTGAACCGAGTATCATGCTTGAGGCACAACGAACGAAAGAGGGACGGTCTTGCCCAAATCGACTACCACCCACCACCAGCTGAGGGGACGCCTCAGCGTCCCCAGCCGCATGCTGGGCGCGATCATCGTTTCTTTGGGGCTGATGGCGACAACGTCGTGTACCNCCACGCCAGAACCTGAACCAGTAGCCAATCCTGTCAAACTGCTGCAGAACGTACACGTAGGCCTTTCATCAGCAGCAGGAGTGGAGACCCTCAAGGGCAACACCATCTCGGTGTCCGCCACAGGCAGCTCCTCCTCCGTGGAGACCACATACGACGTCCCTAAAGTGTTGGGTGAATTGCCCGTGCGCCTGAGCACTCAATACCGGGCTGGCACGCAGTCAGGATCAGACCTCAGCGACCTGCAGNGGCATAGCGGCCAAATTGAAATTGACTTGACGCTGGAAAATCTCACGGTCAAGCCGCAGCTCATCTCTTACGACGCTGCTGGCGAAAGCCGTTCCGAGACCGCGTTGGTGGGCGCGCCACTGACCATTGCGGCAGCAACAACACTCACGGGCGTTCGGGCGGATAATGTCACTGTTGGCTCGGCAGATGGTACAACAGGTACCAACGGAGTCCTCAGCAGCACCAAAGACGGTGCCACTGTTGTGCAGTGGGCAACGGTTCTTGCTCCTCCGCATTCCGGTGCCAGCACCACGCTGCGTTTAGTGGCCGACGTCAAGGACTTTCAGGTCCCCGCGTTCGACGTTGCGATCCAGCCTGGCCTCAATACAGACCTTACGGCGGGCGGCGTCCTGGCCGGGGCATTCTCCTCAGGCACAGCATCCGAGCTGGAGCTTCAACGACGCACCATCTCGCTTGTCTCCGAGGTGAATACTGTGCTCACCCAGGCCGGCTCCACCATTACCGATGTGCGGCGGAACCTGCAGGTCACGTCGCAGACCCTTGGCGTCAAAACGGCTGGTGAGCTCAGTGATAACAGCAAAGCACTGGCGGAAACTATGTCCGCGCTGAAGTCCCAGCTGAACTCTCTAGGTAAGGATCTTGAGACCTCAACGGAAGTTACCCGGTCTGACACAACATCCCAACTGAAACAGACTGTTTCCGCAGTGGATGCCTTGCTGNGGGACACCACCGCGGTGGCACCCAAGGCTCCCATCCTCGGTGAGGGCTGCAACGCCGCAGTGCCCAAATCTGAGAAGTCCGCCACCGTGTATTCCAGCGTCCTGACCATGGCTGCACAACTGGAATCCTATGCAACGGTTTCCGCGGATTGCCGAGACATTGTGGCCGGTGCCCTTCAAGCAACCATGGGACCGGAAAAGCCCACGGTTGAAGAGTGCGTAGAGCAGGGTTCAATGACCTGCTCGCTCTACGGCTCTGCCGTTACCGTCACAGGGNCGTTGCTGAGCCTTGCGGCAAAAGGCGACGAGCTTGTTGCTGGCTTGCAACCGCAAATTGTTGAAGGTGCCATCAAGGATCAGTTAGCGTTCGCAGCTTCACTGGAGAAGATGCGGGCTGGCCTCGCTGCGGTCCTGGCTGACGCAGAAACCCCGTCGGATTATAAAATGCTCGCAAAACNNGTTACCGAAGCAGTAGCTGCCTCACGGGCTTCCCTTGTTGCTACCAGGGACACGACCACTGCTGTCCACAGCGGCATTGACTCGTTGCGAGAGCAGCTCATCAGCATCAGCGTTGCTGGCAAGGATGCCAAGGACGAGGTGGACGGTGGCTCTGCGCTGAAAGGCTCAATGATTGAACAGAACAAGCAGCTTGCTGAGGAACTGTGCAAGTTCTCCAATGATGGACTCGCACTCGAGGGCAAACTCTCCAACAAGCAGATAGAGCAGCTACGTTCATACTTGACATCGGTGCCGTGTGAACCATCAAAGGACATCAAAGAGCCGTTGCAAGAGTTGTCTCCACCGCACGGTTTTGCCGCTCCGATGGATGAGCGCTTGGTGGCCCAGGCAGCTGCCTGGAACCAGATCNTTGAGGCCACTGACACTACAGCCCCTGACCAGGCCATTGCGCAGTCGTTCAAAACTCTGAACACGAACCTGACCGATACCGAGGCCACGCTGGATGCGATCGATGAGGCGCTCAAGGCACTTGACGGCTCTGCTACCGCTGATGTTGCCGGCACGAAGAGTGAACTTGAGGCGCTTACTACGGTCCTGGATGAGGCGATTGGTTCCTCAGAAAAGGTGGGCACCACACTGGTGACGCTGAAGGATCAGCAGGACGCGCTAGGCGAANAAATCAAGAAGTCACTCACTGACGTCTCAGCCGAAACAGCGGCACAGGTTTTCAAAGCCGTTGACGAGCAAGTGCGCCAAGTTGTCCAGATTGGCAACGCCGGATCCGACTCCGTCATCAACGCCTTCAACGGCTCAATTTCTGGTCTTCAGTCAACATCCGGTGATGTTGTTGCGGACGCCAAGGAAACCGTGAATAAGCAACGGAATAATTTGGGTCAAGAGGCCAACGTCTTGACGGCAGCCCTGGACAAGGGCACAGAATCATCCCTGAAGAGCATCGCCACAAGCACCTCCAGTTCCACCCGCGACGTTGAGGGCGCAAATGCTTTGTTGTCTGCCAGCCTGGGCAAAGTGATGCTGGATCTGGGCGATCGCTCAGTGAACGGCTCAGGTCTGCTCGGCGCCATGGCAACAAACGCCGCCAAGGCCGACACCGCTGACTACCAACTTGCGCTGGCTGCCCAGAACGCAGAGGGATACGCCAACATCCGGTCCCGGGATGTAGCCGGACTTNTGCTTCGCCAGGCACAGTTCAAGGCTTCCCTGATCGCTGTTGATGAGCTCCCGCCATTCCACCTGGATGTTCCTGCAGGTGCATCGTCACAGACCCTGTATACCCTGAGCATCGGCGCCGGAGCATGAGCCCCGGTCTAGGCTCATCACCTTGATTGTTGCTGGCGGCGCAGTGGTGGTTGCCGCCGTGATTGTGCTGACCATGATGGTGAACAAGCCTAAGGAGGCTCCCCGTCCCGACCCCGTGGCCGCGACTGTCCCCGTTGCCCTGACCGCTCCGGGCCTGCCGCAAGGTTTCTCAGTTGGCATCGTCCTAACCCTGGGCCAGTCTGGGGAGCCGGGATCTGAGTACAACCAAGCGGCACAGNGGGCTGTGGTGGCCGCCCAGCGTTTTGCTCAGGGAGGCACCGAAGTTGCCCTTCATGCCCAGAACGACGGCGGCACAGAAGATGGCGCCCGTGAGGCAATTCGTGCGCTCTCTGCCCAAGGTGTTGCTGGCGTAGTGGTTGCCAGCACCGGTCCGCAGGCCCAGGCGGCTACAAAGACGGCCGAGGAGCTGGGACTTCCTGTTATTTTGCCTTACAGCGCACCGGTGGAACCCGCACAGACCACTTGGACCACTGGGCCCTCCTCATCCTCAATAGAGGCGGGAATGGTCACCGCGTTGTCAGGANAAAAGAACGTGCTACTGGTCAACGACGGTGGTANNCACCCTCCGGCTGTGGAAGTCTCCCAGACGCTGAACCTTGAAGATTTCCAGGACGTCCTGGCTCTGGCGCAGGAGGCGGCCATCCGTACTGGAGATCAGTTGCGCGCGCCCGCCGCTGACGCCCCTGAAGGTACTGAACCCACAATGGTTGCAGAGCGCGCGGACGCTGTGGTTATCTCCGCCGCCACCGCTCAAAAGCTGGCACTGCTGGTGCAAGCCCTACAATCACGCGATGTGTCTGTCCCCATGATCCTTCCCCAGAGCGCTACGTCCNCCGCGTTCGCGGCCGCTTTGGCACAACTCGACGGCGCAGTATCCGGGCAACTGGTCAGCGTAGCTGCGGGCGCAAGTGATGCAACAGCTCTCCAGCAGGACGCTCAAGGGCGGGCGATGTCCGCGTTCCTTTCCGCCGTCCGCCTGGTTGCCGGGGATCCGGAAATCACCAACCTGACAGGTGATGGCGCATTCTCCGCTGACGCGTGGGCCGCGGATGCAAGTAGCCATGATGCTGTTGTTGCGCTGGTCCGGGCTGCAGCGCTGGCTCGCAGCAACAACCCGGCAAAGGTGGGCGCTTCGCTGCGCACCATGTCATTCGGGCCGNGGGAAGGTTTGGCCGGACTGGCACTTAATTTCTCCTCCACTGTGGCACTTACAACACAGGCAGCACCCGTTNTTGCTTCTCCGCAGGATCTGGGGATGCGTCCACCCACAGAAACTGCTCCCCGGCTAGTGTGGGTACTGGCTCCTGCCGGTCTCTGACCAACCAGCTGACGTATCTGAGCCCACCCGCCCAGACCCGCCCCGGCGAGGGTTGAGTTGCCGCCAAACCATTGAAGGAGTACTCCGGTGCGCGTCCTGATCGATCTTGACGAACGTAGCTTTGAGTGTGAGGTATCCGCTNCCGCGCCCGCCATTACCGTGGGGAGCCTCATCGAAGCCGCAGGCGGGCCCCGTGTGGCAGCAACTGAGGTGGTGTTCATCAACGACTCTGCGGTGCGCGGTTCCACTCTGGTCTCTGAACTGATCCTGCTGGAGGGTAGCCGGATCTCACGTTCACCGTGGCGGAACCCGGACCGCTTGCGCAACTGGAGTTTGACCCTGGCAGGCGGCCAGCGAACAGGGGCCATTGTTGAGGTTCCGCAGGGACGCGAGATGCTGATCGGAAGGTCTCCGCAGGCTGATCTGAGCCTGCCCACTGAGAGTGCATCCTGGGATCATTGCCGTCTGCGCCACGAGGAAGAGGGCCTACGGGTCCTCGATGGCGGATCCACCAATGGCACGCTGGTCAACGGTGATCCCGTGGGCGAGGACGGTGTCCTGGTGATGGACACCGCCACCATCACTGCGGGTGGTACCGTCCTGCTGCTGCGCCGGTCCTTGGATGAGACACCCGCTCCTGCGCCGGGCAGCCTACACAATCTCACGCCTGCCGCCACGGCGCCGTTTAACCGCCCGCCCNGCCCGGGGCGGGCTCCTGAGGGACCNNCGCTGATCCCGCCAGGTAANAAGGACGTGCCACCTGCCGGTAAGTTCAGTGTTATCACTGTGTTGGCCCCTCTGGTGATGGCGGCGGTTATGGTGCTGGTCCTGCGAGATTTGCGCTTTGCCATGTTCGCGCTGCTGAGCCCGGTGATGGCCGTGGGCATGTGGTTTGAACAGAAACGCAAACACACGCGAGGCCTGAAGGAAGAAGACATCCGCTTCGCCAAGGCCTTGGAGGAGTTTGAAGAACAGGTTCGTGAGGCCGCCACAGCAGAAACAACACGGCGACACCGGATGATCCCTGATCCGGCCACGGTGGTGCGCCGCCCGGCCTTGCCCGCCACGTCCCTCTGGCAGCGCCGTGCAGACTCAGAGGATTTTCTGGCCCTGCACGCCGGTACTGGCAATGTCCCTTGGAACCCTGAGGTGGACCGTACGGCAAGCACCAGGCTGGACGAACGGGTAAAGAAGTCCCTTGCAGCCGCACACCTGCAGGCAGCACCCGTCCTGGTGGACCTCACCGATGCCGGCGTTGTGGGCATGGTGGGACCCAGAGAGNGGACACTTGCACTTGCACGGTCCCTCCTAGCCCAAGCTGCGGTACACGTGGGCCCTGCGGACCTCTCCATTGGTGTCTTCTGCGACGCAGGGCGTGCCGAAGATTGGGAATGGGCCTCCTGGCTGCCGCACANNCGTCAGGCCGGGAGTAGCACTGGTGAACGGTGGATGTCTTCGCATCGCGAGACCAGTGTGGCCATGTTGCGTACGCTGAAGGACTCCGTGCAGGACTTACCCACCCCGGCGCTGCTGGTAATCCTGGATTCAGAGGTCCTCACTGAGGGCCGGGACGCACCGGCACGCGCCCTGCTGGGCATGGGGCGTTCGGTCCCCGGCAACCACGTAAGCTCGCAGGAGCGGCCGTCTCGGGTAGCGGGAATTGTCATCGCAACCTCGGAAGAGCAGCTGCCGGCTTCCTGTACCACCATCATCAGGGTGGGAGCGGATGCCGCGGCCACGGTGGAACAGCCAGAGCAACTCACCCGGGTGGAAGACGTCATCCTGGCGGGCCTGGATCAGGAGGAAGCACAACGCTGCGCCATGCGCTTGGCACACTTCGATGACCCTGAACTCAGTGTTCCCGGCGCCTCGCTACCAGGCCTTGTGCGGTTGCCGGAACTCCTAGGCTATGACCGCCCCGACGCTGCTACCGTGCGCCGCATGTGGCAGGGATCCACCGGAGTGTCCACGCCCATTGGTACCGGAGAAAATGGCATACTCACCCTGGACCTGGTCAAGGACGGCCCACACGGCTTGGTGGGCGGCACCACGGGCTCTGGAAAGTCCGAGTTCCTGCGCTCACTGGTAGCTGGTCTGGCGGCACGCAATGATCCCACCCGCCTTAACTTCATCCTGGTGGACTTCAAGGGCGGCGCCGCATTTAAAGCCTGCGAACGCCTGCCGCACACCATCGGTACCATCTCCAACCTGGATGAACAGCTCGCCGACAGAGCTCTGCGCGCCCTTGAAGCTGAGATGGAACGCCGCCAACGAATCTTCGCTGAAGCCGGCGAGGGCATCGATAATCTAAATGCCTACATGGCCACCAAACCCGCCGAACCCATGCCCCGGCTATTGCTGGTGATTGATGAGTTCGCGATGCTCGCCAAGGACTTCCCGGATGTGCTCAAGGCGCTGGTTAGCGTCGGTGCCGTGGGCCGTACCCTGGGCGTGCACATGATCCTGGCGACGCAACGGCCCGCCGGCGTTGTCAGTGATGACATTCTTGCCAACACTAACCTCCGTGTGGCACTGCGGGTCCAGAGCCGCGATGATTCCACTAACGTCATTGGTGTCCCGGCCGCCTCCGCTATTGGCCGCGCCCAAATGGGACGCGCGTTCGTCAAACTGGGCCAAGATGACATCACCCCCGTCCAGACCGCACTGGTCACAGGCCAGGCAAAGCTGGACGGAGGCCCGGCCGTGGAAGTTTTGGAGCTGCGCCAGTTTGGTGTGCCTATCCCAGCGGCACCGGCCCCGCGCTCGGGCGCCACTGAGGAGAACGATCTGGATCTACTGATCGACGCCATCGTGGAAGCCAACGAGGAGGCTGCCTACGCACCTCCGCGGCAGGTCTGGCCTGAGGCGTTGGGTGCGCGGGTGGAATTGGAAGGTTTCCTTGCTCAGNGACCAGATGGATCCCAGCACAGCAGGGTCTTCTGCACCTGCCAATGCACTGATGGATCCACCCTNNTGCCGGTGGTGGGATCAGTGCAGGGATCCTGTGTGCTGGTGACAGTGGTGGATGAGCCAGATCTGCAGCGACAGTCAGCAGCAGGGTGGGACATGTCCGTGGGGAACCTGTTGCTCATGGGCGTTGCAGGTTCCGGCACCAGCACCACTCTGGCCTCGCTTGCCCTGGCTCTGGCCAAGGACACCGACCCGGCCGAGCTGGACCTGATGGTCCTTGATCTGGGCTCCAGTGCGCTCCAATCCTTGGAGAAGCTGCCGCACACCGTTGCTTACGTGGGAACTGGGGCTGGAGCCAAGGAGCAGCAGGCTCGTTTCCTGCGGCACTTGGACACCGAACTGGAGCGCCGTCGGGCAGCACCTGGGGCCNGGCGTCGGACCGTGGTTTTATTGGACGGGCTTGCCTCCTTGCGTGATGACTTTCAGGACTTCGAGGGGCAAGAACTGCTGTCCCTGCTGTACCGTGCTTATGCCGACGGCCCAGCGATGGGGCTCTGCTTCGCCGTGTCAACCACACGCGCCAAGGCCGTTCCCTCGGCAATGAACGAGGTCACCTTGCAGAAGTGGCTTTTCCGGCTGGCTGACAGCTATGACTACTCCTCACTGGGTGTGCGGGGCAAGGCAATTCCGGCGGCGCTTCCTGGACGTTGTGTAGATCCGCGTACGTCCTTGCAGATGCACGTTGCCACGCCGNGGGTGGGCCTTGACGCTGCCGTAGAACGGATCCGGCAGCGCTGGAGTCACGTCCCTGGCAAGACATCCGCCATTAGGCGGCTGCCTTCGAGCATTACAGTGACCGAACTCGGGGTGATGCCTCAGCTTCAGTCTGAGCCTTGGTTGATCCCGCTAGGCATGAATGAGGCGGACCTGAGTACCGCATTCCTTGAGGTTTATGAGGGCGAGCATGTCCTCATCGCAGGGCCGGCACGCTCGGGTAAGTCCACGTTACTGCTGGCCCTTGCCACCTCACTTCGCGGGACTTCCAGCCATTGTGGGCCGGCTCAAGTATGGNGAATCTGCGATCGCCGTTCGCCACTGGCAACTGCCGAACTCGATCGCGTTGCGGTGGGAGCTGAGAATATACCTGCGTTGCTTGCATCCCTGCGGCTTGAGCGGGGCCCCGTGTTCTTGTTGATCGACGACGGCGAACGCTTCGACGATGCGGATCTCTCCATCGCCGGTGTTGTAGGTTCGGGCCAGCCGGGGCTGTGCATTATCGCCACTGGGCGGGCCGCTGATTTGCGCGGACTGTACAGCCACTGGACCAAGGCGCTGCGCAAATCCCGCCTTGGTGTGATGCTTCAGCCAGATGCCAATTACGACGGCGAGTTGCTGGGCGTCACGCTGCCGCGCCAAACCCCTGTGGCGATGACAGTGGGGCGTGGGTACCTCAGTGTGGGCGGGCAGGTGGCGTTGATCCAGTCCATTGGCAATGGAGACTGATCCAAGTATCAGATCACCGCACGGTGGGTCAGGGCGGGTCAGAGCGCACTCGGAGAATCACATCAATCACGTGGGAGAAAACGGCATGCAGTTGGCACAGACGGGTGAGGCGCTGGGAGCGTCCTACCGCTTTGTTAAGCGGGTAGGCGCCGGGGCTGTTGGTGAGGTCTGGACCGTCACCTCTGCTGACGGANAAACCTTTGCTGCCAAAGTCCTGCGACCCGAACACGCCAACGATCCTTCCTTAGTGGAACGCTTTGTCCGGGAACGCTCGGTGCTTCTAGGGCTGGCGGATCCGCACATTGTCACTGTCCGGGACATGGTGGTGGAGGGTGCACGGCTGGCCATTGTTATGGACTACATTGCTGGTGGCTCATTANGGGAGGTAGTCAAGGGAAACGGCCCACTGCGACCTGTGGACGCGCTGAACCTCACAGCTGAAGTCTTCGATGCACTGGCGGCCGCCCATGCACGTGGTGTCACACACCGCGATATCAAGCCTGATAACGTACTGCTGGTCCGTGAATGGTCAGCATATGAACCGGGCGACGTGCGGGTTTCTGACTTCGGGATCGCAGGTGTTGTGGGCGAGGGGAACCACCAGAGTACTGGGCTCATGGGCACGCCGCTGTATATGCCCCCAGAGCTCATCAGCCAGGGTGACTCGGGGCCTGCTGGAGATGTCTATTCCACCGGTATTCTTCTCTACGAGCTTCTTGCGGGGCGCACCNCTNTTGCCGGGCCGGGTACTGATTTCAGCATTGCGTACCGGCATGTCTCGTCGTTGCCGCCGCGTATTCCGGTGGCTGACGNNGGGTGGGAAATACTGGCTAGGCTCCTGTCTAAAGACGCAGCCAAACGTCCCACGGCAGGGGAGGCGGCGGCAATTATCCGGCAGCTGGTGCCCGGACTCGCTGGCAGCGCCGCACTTGTGCTGGCTGAGGCACCCGCGGAATTTGCTGATGCTGCCCGTCCTGCCACGGTGCTCCGCAGCGCCTTCACGGACGAAGAACGAGCGATTNTTGCTCCAGCAACACCCACCGATCAGGACGTCTCTGCACCGGAGCTCGGTCCGGCTGGTAGTGCAACAATTGCCCGTCCCATGCCCCGCCGGGATGCGGCCCCTGCGCAGGAGGGCCATCTCGTTCCATTCTGGCGGACGAGGAAGGCACTGATTCTGGCAGGGTCCGGTGTTCTGCTCATCACTGCGGTGGTGGTCGGTTTAGTGCTTCTGGTTCCCGGCAAACAAAAGATGNGACCCAAGGCATCGGGCGAACAGGTGTCCACACAGCTCCAGGACACTGCGCTGCCCACCGGGCTGACCATCTCCCGCGCGGCGGCGTACGATCCCTCGTCAGGCCAAGTCCGTCTGACTCTGTCCTATGCGGCGCAGAAGGCACCTCTTTCCGGTGACTTCCTGGAGGTCATCNCGGGTTTGAACAATGAGGACGTGTGCCCGGCAGTGACGTGGAGCGAGGCGTCAGCGTCCCGGAACCAGGCCTCAATTTCAGGCCTAGACGTTGCCTGCGGCTGGAAGATCACCGGACTGAAAGTACCGGCGGGTGGGTCTGTCACTGCCACGGCCACAGTCACGGTGTCACCGGCGGACCAGCAGGGAATTGACGTGTGGCTGCGCGGAGTCTCCAGCGCCACAACTGACGCTGTTCAGGACACCACCGTAAAGGGCATGGCCTACCCTGTTCAACGGCTGCAAAGTGTTGAGGTCCGGACCNCCACGCGTGTGGTAACTCCTAGCCCGCTGAAGATCACGCTGGTGCCCGTGTGGGCCAGTGGCGCCGATGAGCTGAATCCGCTCTACGTCAGTCCCGCCTCCGGTAAACCCTCGCAGATGCTCGAAGCAGTAGCTGGTGGCGAGTCCGGGCTGCGGTTCTCTGATGGCTGTGGTGGGGCACTGGCCGTGGACAGCTCAGGCCTGACCGTGACAGCCCTGCAGATCTCACCGCAGTGCACGGTGCGGGCCAGTGTTGGTAACTTCACCGAGCTGCATTCACCTAACTTCGGGATCACCTCACGGGAGAACTTCACCGGCTGAAAAACGCCGCTACCAGAATGAAGGTTCGCAGCAAAATAACTGCGCTCGATATTGTCCGTGGCAGGGCCCCACTCGCTGGCTTTGATCCGCGCATATTGGAGTTCACATGGGAGATCCTGCCATGGACGTGTATGCAGCGGAACTTCTCAGGAATCCCGGAAAGGCTCCACCGCCAGAGGAATCAGCCGCGGGCCCGGTTCTGTGTAAACACTGGAGCCTGACGAGTGCGGCCCGGGGCGCGTGCTGGTACGCTTATGTTTCGAATCTTTGTTCTAGGTGGTGGCGTTGTGTTTGGCATGGACCTTGTGGCACCGGCGCCGCCCAACATGGCTCCCAGCGGGTTCCCTTCCNCAGCCCAGGACTATTTTCACGGCGGGATCGACCTGAACAAGCACCTGATCCGGGACCGCACCTGCACCTTCATCATGCGCGTCTCCGGCGGATCCATGGCCGGCACGGGCATTGCGGACGGCGACGAGATCATTGTGGACCGCTCCCTCACCNCGCGCGACGGCTCGGTGGTGGTGGTCATCGTGGAGGGTGAGTTACTGATCCGCCGCCTGTTGATGGACCACGGCGCACCCTCCTTGGCCACGCATCCCGCCGATGCGCCGTTCCCGACTTCCGTGGCTGTGCCGGCCGGGGAGCTTGCTGTGTGGNGCGTGGTTACCCGGTGCCTGCACCATGTCTAGCGAGTTTTCCGCTAAGCGGGCCCGGCGAGGCCGCGGGCGGCAGCGTGGACTTCTTCTTCAGCTGCGCATCATGGATGGGCAGTCCCCACATCATGGAGCCAAGCAAGGTTGCCGGGCTACCGGCATTCCTTAACTTCGGCTTCGGAAGCTGCGGCCGCCAAGTCTACGGTCTCGAACCCCACGCTGCGATGAGCCGTGCGTGAAGAAGTCATGAGCACCTCCCAAATTGCCCTGGTGGACGTGAACAACTTTNATGTCTCCTGCGAACGAGTGTTTGACCCGGCGCTGGAAGGCCGTCCCGTCGTCGTACTATCCAACAACGACGGTTGTGTCGTGGCGCGCTCGCAGGAGGCCAAGGATTTAGGTATTGCCACAGGTACCCCGTGGTTTCAGCTGCGGGCCCAGGCGAAAGCGTGGGGTCTGGTGGCACGCTCGAGCAACTATGAGCTGTATGGGGATTTGAGTGCCCGGGTGATGGAAGTGGTAGGCCGTTTTGGCACGTGGCAGGAGGTTTACTCCATTGACGAATCGTTCGTGGGGCTGGTGNGGGAGCAAGCACAGGTCCAGGCTGTGGCACGAAGAATCCGGGCGGCTGTGATGATGCACGTGGGCGTGCCGGTATGCGTGGGTGTAGCGTCCACGAAGACGCTGGCAAAGTTCGCCAACAGAATCGCCAAACAAAACCCTGCGCTGGCCGGAGTGTGCACCGTAGATGCCATGCCGGCGGGGCAGATCGATTACATTCAGCAACGTGTGCCGGCCTCCGGGTTGTGGGGTGTGGGCGGGCGAACATCCGCACGGCTGAAACTCATGGGCATTGAGAGCATTGCCGACCTCAAAGCAGCGGACCCCACTCTCATTAGGAAGAAGTTCTCTGTAGTGCTCCAACGCACCGTGCTGGAGCTGAACGGAACCGAGTGCATCCCGCACAGCGAAGAACGCGTGGACAAGGCGCAGATTGTGTTTTCACGTAGCTTTTCCACCNCCGTCACCACGGTGGCCGGGATGGAGGAGGTTGCGGCCGTCTACGCTCAGCGCGGTGCTACCCGGCTGCACGAGGCGGGGCTGTGTGCCTCATCCATGACGGTGACCGCCGGAACTAGCCGTTTCGCAGCCGGGGAAGGTAGTTTTCCAGCAGCCACCATCCGCTTCAGCACGCCCACCCGGGATCCGATTGTGCTGGTGCGTGCAGCCGTCGCCGCCATGGCCCAAGGCGCAGTGNGAGGGGCGTCCTATTTGCGGGCCGGTGTCATGTTCCACGGGCTGGAGCCTGCAGCTGGACCGGCGATGCTTGACGTCTTTGCCCAGGACATCAACCAGCCGGATGTGNGGGACGTGCTGGGTGAGGTGCGCAGCAAATTTGGCAACCTGTCCATCGGCATCGGTGTGGGCGGACTTGCGCAGGCGCCAGTGTGGTCCATGAAACGTGAACACTCATCTCCGCGCTACACCACTGAATGGGATGAACTACCAGTAGTGCGCGCCTGATCCGGACGCCTGGGCCAGAGCGCACCTCGCTGCGGGCTAGACGGCGCAGGTACCAGGTCCTTGTACCTGCATCGCTAGACTCGAGCCCATGGCATTTGTGCAAACTCCCAAGTCCCGGCGCCTAGCGCTGCTCTTTGCTGCAACCGATGTGGCAATTCTGGGGCTGGCGATCCATNTTTTCCTCGAAGGTGAGATTTCCGGCCTCATCTCCGACGCCCTGTACACGGTTCTGCTCTATCTGGTCCTGGCGCTGATTCTGCCCACGGCACGCAGGCATTGGCTGGCGCTCGCCGCCTTTGGTGTCAGCACGTTCATCGAAATTGCCCAGCTGACGGGTGTCCCGGCAGCACTGGCGGAGAGCTTCGCGCCGTCGCGCTTGGTCTTTGGGACCACCTTCTCAGCACTAGACCTGGTGGCCTACGCAGTGGGTGCCGCCGTGGTGTACTGTGCCGATAAATTCCTATCAGGAGCGCATCCCAGCGCACAGTCCAGTTGCGTGCAACACAACCGGAATAGCCCTTGGGCGCGGCTGGTTCCACCACTGAAGGAGATAAAATGCTTGATGTGGTGATTATTGGGGCAGGGCAGGCCGGACTGTCGGCCGCGTATTATCTGGCCAGGCAGGGACTGCGGCCCGAGACGGACTTTGTGGTGCTCGACGCCAATCACGGACCGNGAGGCGCGTGGCTGCACCGCTGGTCCTCGCTGACCCTGGGTGCCGCACACGCCGTTCATGATCTCNCCGGTATGAAGCTTCCCGCTGCCAATCCAGCTGAGCCAGCGTCCGCAGTGATCTCCCGTTACTACGGTGGTTACGAAAAGGAATTCTCGCTGCCAGTGCACCGGCCCGTGAAGGTCCATGCAGTGCGCACTGTTCCCGTGCCCAGCATCCCTACGCCCGACGGCGGCTTGGTGGTGGAGACGGACTCCGGTACCTTTACCGCACGGCTTGTCATCAATGCCACCGGCACTTGGGACAAGCCGCATTGGCCGTATTATCCGNGGGTTGAGAGCTTTGCTGGGCAGCAACTGCACACCCATGATTTCCGGTCCGTGGACGATTTCACAAGGCAGCGGGTCCTGGTGGTGGGTGGTGGCACATCGGCCGTGCAGTTCCTGCTACAACTGGCCCAAGCTGGTGTAGAGACGGCCTGGTCCACGCGCCGTGCGCCGGAGTTCACCTCCAGCGAGTTCACCGCGGACTGGNGGCGCGACATTGAGCGCCGCGTCAATGAACGCACCGCTGCTGGCCTGCCGCCACTGAGTGTTGTGGGTGTGACGGGGATTCCTTTAACACGGCAGTACCAAAACGGCATCGCCTCCGGAACACTGCTGTCCCGGNGGCCGCTGCAGCGTCTCACCCCGGATGGTGCAGTGTTCAAGGACGGCACCAGCTTTGACGCCGACGTCATCCTGTGGGCCACCGGTTTTCGCGCGGCCTTGGATCATTTGACCCCGCTAAAGCTACGCGCAGCAGGCGGTGGCATCGTCATGGACGGGGTAAAGGTGGCCCGGGAGCCAAGGTTGCTCATGGTGGGCTACGGCGCTTCCGCCTCAACCTTGGGCGCAAGCNGGGCAGGCCGGGCGGCTGCACTGGCCGCCCTTGACCGGCTGAGTGTCTGTGCCTGAGCGTGTCCGATCGTGACGTGGCGCATCCCAATGGTGGAAATATCCGCAGGTGTTCAGAGGTTGGCGCTAATGACTACTTTGAAAGGCAGCACCCATGACGCTTCCCATCTCCATCCTTGACCTGGCCCACATTGGCGATGACGGAATTGCCGCAAGTTTCCGCGCATCGGTGGAATTGGCGCAACAGGCTGAAGGGTGGGGATACACGCGCATCTGGTACGCAGAGCACCACAACATGCCCTCCATCGCCTCCTCGGCCACGAGCGTGTTGATTGCCCACGTGGCAGCGAACACCACCACGATCCGCCTGGGTTCCGGTGGGATCATGCTGCCCAACCACTCTCCACTGCAAATTGCCGAACAGTTTGGCACGCTGGAGACGCTGCACCCCGGGCGCATCGATCTGGGCCTGGGCCGGGCACCTGGCAGTGACCAAAACACCATGCGTGCCCTGCGCCGGGACCCGTCCGCTGCGGACACCTTCNCTNCCGATGTTCAAGAACTGCAGGCATATTTTGCTGGCCAAACCCGGATATCCGGTGTGAACGCCTATCCCGGCAAGGACACGAACGTGCCCGTGTACATTTTGGGCTCCTCGCTGTTTGGTGCCCGGCTGGCCGCGGCATTGGGGCTGCCGTACTCCTTTGCCTCGCATTTTGCCCCGCAGGCACTCGAGGATGCCGTGCGCATCTACCGCCGCGAGTTCAAGCCCTCCGACGCGCTGGCTGAGCCGTATGTGATTGCCGGGGTCAATGCCATTGTGGCCGATACCCAGGAGGAAGCCGACGCGCGGGCCCTGACAGCCAACCGCCGCATGGCGNGGGCTTTGGTGGCANCCGGACGGACGTTCACGGATGCCGAATCTGATCTGTTGCTTGAATCACCGGCTGGCCAGCAGGTGCTGAACATGCGCCGCTACTCGGCCGTGGGGACCAAGCCGGTGGTGCGCGCCTACCTCGAGGATTTTGCCGCCTTGGCTGATGCCGACGAGCTGATTGTGGCCTCCCAGATCACTGACAGGGCTGCCTGGATTCACAACTTTGAGCTGCTGGCGCAGGCCATGGAGATCGCCCCGGCCGTATGAGCTAGTAGCCCGGTACCCGCCCGTAGTCAGCGCCGGGCTCCAAGGTGGTGGCGGTCTGAAAGGGAAATGCTCAGAGCCGCCACCAGAACACCGATAACCACGCCCACCAGGGTGTCCCCAACACGGGCAAAGGCTGCGGCAGGGGCCAGCTGCTGCCCCAGGCCGGTCATGATCAGGGCCATCGGGGTCACCACGATGGTGGTCAGCGTGTAGTTGGTCATGACGAGCAGTTCGGCGAGCACTTGAAANACGATGACCATGGCCACGGCCGGCCAAAACCCCAAGGGCATCGACAGCAGAGCCAACGCCACCACCGCTCCGAGCGCATTGCCCACCAAGCGCTGGATGGAGCGTTGGACGGTGATGCTGTAGTTTAGGCCCTGCAACGCGGCAACGGCACCCATCGACGCCCACAGCGGGTGTTCAAGGCCAAGCACGACGGCGGCCCATCCGGCCAGCGCCGACGCAGCAGCCATGCGCAGCGCCTGGCTCAGCGAGTCCTTCGACAGCAGGGCCGTGCGGGCTGTGGGGAACAAGTGGGGCNNCGCACCGGGGCCGGGTGTGATTGCCGCCCGGGCTGGTTTTGCGAGGCCGCGCACCTTGCGAAGTGTGGTTTCGTGCCGGGCCAGGCGTTCCAGGCTTTCCGCCGACGGGGCCGCGGTGCCAAGCACGGCGGAGGCTTCTGCCAGCAGCAGGTCTAGCGCGTGGGCATGGTGGGCCAATACGGCGGCTCGCTTTTTCTGGGGACCCGGNCTGGTGGCGCTGATGGACACTGAATCCCTGGCCGTGTCCACGGCCAGCAGTGCCGCTTCCCGTAGTCCAGCGTCCCTGGGGCCCGTGTCGCGCCGTCCAACTGCTTCCGTGGCGGTGCCGGGATTTGCTCCCCACCGGACCACCGCGCCAACGGCCCGGGCCGTGGCTAGCCGGGCAGGTCCCATGGGGAAAAACAGAACCGGTGCCAGGGCAACCAGCCAGCCGACCAATGCGCCGAGGAACACTGCCAGCAGGACGGGGCCAACATCGGCGAAGGAATGGGCCGTGCTGGTGCCGGCGGACGCGGCAAAGACCAGGATGACAGCCCCNGGTCCGGTGATCTTGAAGGCGTGGAAGATGTGGGAGGCCAGCCCGGCGATCAACGAAAGCACCACTATGGCCAGCCACGGTGCAACTCCTGCTGCGCCCATCAGAGCGCCCACCCCGGTAGCGACAAGCAGGCTCACCGCCACCATGGCCAGTTGCCGGGCCAGTCGGCCATAGGGCTGGTAACGGCCAAATGCTGAGACCAGCGCTCCCAGTGCGGCCAGTCCAACAAGGTGCTGCTGGCCCGTCAGACCTCCGGCCACCAGCACCACAGTTGCCGTAATTCCCACCTTCATGGACGGGGCGAAGACAGCATCGGCACGTCGCAGACGCAGGGATTTCCTCCACGTTGTGGCCGAGGCGGCATGGGCGAGTGCTGTGCCGGAATGGCGCATGCGGGTAGTTGTGGTCATCTATAAAGCTTACAATATATTTTACTAGTAAAATATATGTGAAACGTGTGAGAGTCCTCTCTAGACTGGGCTTATGGGTAAAGGAGTGAAATGGGCGACTTTGTCGACAAGGCACGCCAGGGGTGGGCTCAAGCTCGTCCGGAGCTGGAAGTCTCCAGCATTGAGGTCATGGGTAGGATCGGGCGGATCGGGGCCCTCACCGCCCACAGGGCAGGCCGCGATCTAGCGCCGGCCGGTGTGACACGGGCCGAATTTGATGTGCTGTGCACCCTTGCCCGCGCCGGGAGCCCCGTCCGGGCCAGTGAAGTCACCGAGGCCACCATGCTCAGCGGCGCCTCCACCACANAAAATGCAGACAGGCTACTCAAGCGCGGGCTCATTGAACGGCTGCCGTGGGAACGGGACGGCCGTGTGGTGTTGATGGCGTTGACGCCGCTGGGCCAAGAGCTCGTTGACAACGAATTTCCGAAGTTCCTACAACGCGACCGGGACATGTTAGCGGGCCTCAGCGTCAAGGAAGAAGCTCAACTGGCGGCCCTCTTGCGCAAGGTGGCCCTCACCGTGGAAGCAGCGCACTAGGAGAGCGACGCCGTCCAGCCCCAGCCGCCGTCCCCAAAACTACCCCAGTGCTGGCAGGCGAGAGAGCAGCTCTTGGGCAGCCGCCGTCGGATCTGAGGCCTCGGTAATGGCACGCACCACCACAATGCGTGAGGCACCCGCGGCGACCACCTGATCGAGATTGCCCAGCTCCACCCCGCCAATGGCGAACCACGGCTTGGTGGTGCTTAACGAAGCAGCGTGCTCCACCAGCGACAGCCCCACGGCGGACCGGCCCGGCTTGGTAGGNGTGGCCCACACCGGACCCACGCAGAAGTAGTCGGTGTTGGGGTTGGCTGCGGCGGCAGTGGCCTGGGCGGGGTCGTGGCAGGACAAACCGACCGAGACGCCGGAGCCCACCAGGGAGCGCGCGGCAGGCAGCGGCAGATCCTTNTGGCCCACATGGAACACGGGTGCGCCGCTAAGCATGGCGACGTCGGCCCTGTCATTGACGGCCCACAACTTGCCGCATTCCTGCGCCACGGACTTCAGTACGGCCAGCAGTTCAAGCTCCGCCGCAGCCTCCAGGGACTTGTCACGCAGCTGGATGATGTCCACNCCGCCTGCGTACGCAGCCCGCAANAATTCGGCGAAATCCCCNTGCTTCTCCCGTGCGTCGGTGCACAAATACAACCTGGCTGTATCGAGGGTGGGNGTGGCTGTTGCGGATGATTTGTCATGGATGGCAGAAGTTGGGCTCATGTCTCATAGACTAATGCAGTACCGCGGGAGCCAGTGAAGCTGGCTGAGAGGGCACCGACATGTGCCGACCGAAAGACGCCCCAGTGGGCGTGGAACCTGATCCGGCTCATACCGGCGTAGGGAAGGAGACGCCATGGCAGCAACCATGACAGAAATTATTAGCACCGACGTGGCTGTCATTGGCGGCGGCATCGTCGGCCTTGGCATTGCCTGGGAAGCCCAACGCTCCGGTCGCAGTGTCACGGTCATCGACCCGGCACCTGCCACCGGCGCCACATTTGCGGCCGCCGGAATGCTGGCCNCCGTCAGTGAACTCCACTACCAGGAAGAAGCGCTGCTGGAGCTGACGCTTGCCTCGGCCGCCCGCTGGCCGGACTTTGTGGCCTCGCTGCCGGTGAATGCGCCGACTGGTTTCAACACGTCCCCGACTCTTGTCCTGGGTGCGGACCCGGCCGACCGTAAGGCCCTGGCGGATCTCCGCGAGGTCCAACGCCAGCACGGCCTGGACGTCACGCAGCTGAGCATCAAGGAGGCTCGCGCCGCCGAACCCATGGTGGGCCCGCACATCTCCTGCGCCTACAAGGTTCAAGCGGACCACCAGGTGGATCCGCGCGCCCTTGCCGACGTGCTGTGCACCCAACTGCTGCTGGCCGCCGCTGAACATGGCAGGGGCGATCCGGAGCGAACCTTTGTGGCCCAGGCTGCCGTGAGCTTGCTGCATGCGGATCGGGGCGATACCCATTCGGCCGTGGTTGGAGTCGAGCTCGCCGACGGCACAGAAGTCCACGCCCGCGAGGTCGTCGTGGCCAACGGGCTGNGGGCGCCGCAGCTGGCCGGATTGCCGGAGGGGCTCAAACTCCCGGTGCGCGCCGTCCACGGCGACATTTTGCGCCTGAACGTTCCAACCCATTTGCGTCCGCTGACCACGGCCACCATCCGCGGCTTGGTGCGCGGGCTGCCCGTGTACATCGTCCCGCGCGGGGACGGCACCGTGGTGATTGGGGCGAGCAGCCGTGAAGACGGATCGGCTGGCGTGAGCGCCGGGNGAGTGCACCAGCTGCTGCGCGACGCCCAGGTTTTGGTCCCTGCCGTGGCCGAACTCGAGCTTCTGGAAATGACAGCCCGCGCCCGGCCCGGCACCCCGGACAACGCACCGCTGCTGGGCCGGGTGGCCGGAGCCGACGGCAAGGACATTGCCGGGCTCATCATCGCCACGGGCTTCTTCCGCCACGGCGTGCTGCTGACCNCCATTGCGGCCCTGATTGTGCGGCAATTGCTGGGCAACATCACGGACCTGGCCTGGCTGCCCTTCCGCCCGGATAGATTCTCTGAACTACCCGATTCCGCCGAGCGCATCGGCCTACACAATAACCAAGGCCAGCACAGCAGCCATGACACGAAGGAGACACCATGAGCACCATCCAACTCAATGGCGCACCCCACCCTATGAGGCCGGCACCACTGTGGCGCAGCTTGTGTCAGTTATGACGGGCCGGGCACTGCTCCCCTCCGGCCAGGCAGCCGACGGCGGACGGCTCGGCGTGGCGGTGGCCCGCAATGCCTATATTGTCCCGCGCAGCCAATGGTCGGTCACGGCCCTTGAACACAACGACGACCTTGAAATCGTCACGGCCGTCCAAGGCGGCTGAGACATGCACCGCATCCCGTCCACCACCTGCAGAAAGTGACACGCCATGACTGAATCCCTGCTCCGCAACGACGCGGCTCAGAACACTGCCCCCGCCAACGGCTCAACCGCCACAAAGGCAACCACCAACGCTGAGGTGCACCACGACCCGCTGGTCATCGACGGCGTTGCCCTGGGCTCGCGCCTGATCATGGGCACCGGCGGTGCGCCGAGCCTGGCCGGGTTGGGTGCCGCGTTGACGGCCTCCGGCACCGAGCTAACAACGGTGGCCATGCGCCGCTACTCCGTGGCAGGCTCCTGTGACGCCGACACGAACCTGTTCTCGCTGCTGCTGGAAAATAACATCAAAGTCCTGCCCAATACGGCCGGTTGCTTCACGGCGCGCGAAGCCGTCATGACGGCCGAGCTGGCCCGCGAGGCGTTGGAAACGGACTGGGTGAAACTGGAAGTCATTGCCGATGAGCACACCTTGCTTCCGGATGCGCTGGAACTTGTTGAAGCCACGGAGCAGCTGGTAAACCGCGGTTTCAAGGTATTCGCCTACACCAACGACGATCCTGTCCTGGCCCTGCGCCTTGAACAACTCGGCGCAGCCGCCGTCATGCCCCTCGGTGCGCCCATCGGCACCGGGCTGGGGATCTTGAACCCGCATAACATTGAGCTGATCGTTGCCCGGGCAGGTGTTCCCGTGGTGCTCGACGCCGGTATTGGCACCGCTTCCGACGCCGCCTTGGCCATGGAGTTGGGTTGTGATGCGGTTCTGCTGGCTACCGCCGTAACACGCGCCCAGAACCCGGTGCTCATGGCGCAGGCCTTCAAACACGCCGTCATCGGTGGCAGACTGGCAGCACAGGGCGGACGTATTCCCAAACGCCGCCACGCCTTGGCATCCTCGGCCATGGAGGGCCGCCCCGATCTGTAAGCACTGAGCTGTAAGCACTGATAATTCACGGACCCAAGCAAAGGAGCCTGCCATGGCTGTTCCGGATGATGTGTTGACCCGCACCGAGATCGACGCCGCACTGGCCTCCTTGGCGCTGTGGCGTTTTGACGGTGAACTGCGCACGGTGCTGAAGTGTCCCTCGTCGGGCGCTGCCTTGGCGTTGTTTGCCAGCATTGGGGAGCTGGCCCAGCAAGCGAACCACCACCCTGACGTGGACTGGCGCTACGACACGTTGTTCATCGCCACTAGTTCACATGACGCTGGTGGCCAGATCACTGCCCGTGACATCAGCCTGGCAAGGGACATTTCGGCCGCGGCGCAAGCGGTCGGGGCAGTGGCTGTGTCCACATAACCACATCTCGACAACCGCACCTTGGACGCAAAAGCACCTTCTTAGCTGGTGGGCACGTGGTGTTCCACGTATCAGCGAAGAAGGTGCGTTTTGCGTATCAGTCTGGCAACGTCAAACGTGGTGCTAGTGCATCTGCAGAATTTCGTTGGTTCGCTGTACTTGCTGGTTGTGGCGGGTGCGGCCCACAATGCCTGCCGTGGCCCAGGCAACGATGCCACCGGCCACCATGGAAAGGATCCACGGGAGCCATGCTGTGGCGCTGTTGTTGCCCAAGCCGAATGCCATGGTGATGATCCAAACGAGCAACGAGGCGGCCACAGCCACACCTGCAGGCAGAACTGCCCCGAAGGTGTGGCGGTACTTGTCAACAGCCCACGCAATGGCACCAAAGGCGCCAGCAGTCAGAGCAATAATGACCAATGCAACCATGAAGTATGTCCGTCTCTGTTTGTTTGGATCAGGCAATGGCGAGGTTTTAGAGGGCGCCGAACCCTACGCTGCGAGCCTTTTCGCCACCCAATTCAACGTAGGCTAAGGCGTTGCCTGGAATAATGACAAGGCGTCCCTTTTCATCCTTAAGACGCAGCTCTGTGCCCTTGGCCAGTGACTCGGAGACCAAAGCGGCGACGTCGTCCGCGCTTTGCTCTGATTCAAGGACAATTTCACGGGTGATGTTCTGGATGCCGATCTTGATTTCCACAGATGTCTCCTCGGTGCAAACTGTAAATATAAGTATGTACAAACCACTCTAGGGGCAGGCGGTCATGATTCCTTGGGGAAGCGGCTAATTCCGCGCCAAGCTAAACGGTAAACCAAATCACTGGCAACGTCGATGTCAAGATCGCCGCCAGCCTCCAGCCAGTAACGGGCGCTGACCTGGGCCATGCCGGCCAACGCACGGCCCAAGAGCGTCGCCTCAACAGGGGCAAGCCTGGTGTCCTCAGCAATGACCTGACCAATGGCATCAGCGTAGTTGGCGTTGAAGTTCTCCAGCCGCGCAGCTACCTCGGGATCGTTCACAAGGTCAGATTCAAAGACAAGCCTGTGGGCCTGGTCGTCGTTGGCCATGAAATGAAAATAGGCCTTCATCGTGGCTTGGACACGCAATTTGTTATCAGTGGTGGAGTTCAGTGCTGCGACAAGCATTTTAGTCAATGCTTCTAGATGACTGTCCAACAACGCCAGATATAGTTCACGTTTACTGGGGAAGTGCTGGTAGAGCACAGGTTTGGAAACCTTAGCAGTGACAGCAATTTCATCCATAGCGGCGCCGTGATAACCGTGGTTGACAAACACCTCAAGGGCGGAAGCGAGCAGTTGAGCGCGGCGTTCGTCGCGGGGCAGCCGGGCCGGCGTGGTGCGTTGCGCGGGACGCTCCTTCGCGGAGGGATCCAAACTCATGATGCCAGCCTCTCCATTGCCCGATGGTTGGCTATGGAACGGTTTGTGTCATTCTACCGGCCGGTAATGACTTAGACGGGTCAAGCGGGGCTAGATTAATAGGTATGGTTTCCTTGATCCAGCCCTTGACCGCCACCACACCGACTTCCTTACCGCCCCTGGTTGAGCCGGGCCCGCCCTTGGTGAGGGAAGAATTGGAACGCTATTCGCGCCACGCATTGATCCCTGAGATTGGTTTGGAGGGACAGCGGCGGCTGCGTAATGCCCGTGTGCTGGTCATTGGTGCCGGTGGGCTGGGCTCCCCGGCACTGCTGTATTTGGCTGCAGCTGGTGTGGGTACTCTGGGAGTCATTGATGATGACACAGTGGAGCTGAGTAATCTACAACGCCAAGTTATCCATGGTGTGAGCGATATTGGCCGCACCAAGCTGGAGTCCGCCCGGNATTCCATCTTGGAACTAAACCCTGGGATCAACGTCATCTTGCACCCTGTGCGGCTGGATTCTACCAATGCGTTGGATATTNTTGCCGGCTATGACATCATCCTTGACGGGGCGGACAATTTTGCCACCCGCTACCTTGTAAACGATGCCGCGGCACTGCTGGGTAAACCTTACGTGTGGGGATCAATTCTGAGGTTTGATGGCCAAGTCAGCGTATTTTGGGATAAGTTCGGCCCCAACTACCGCGATCTCTACCCCGAACCGCCGGCACCAGGGACTGTCCCTTCTTGTGCTGAGGGTGGCGTCTTTGGCATGCTGTGCGCCTCGATTGGTGCCATGATGGTCACCGAAGCCGTCAAACTCATCACAGGCATAGGCCAAACGCTGCTGGGCCGGCTGCTGATATTCGATGCCCTAACTTCGCGCTGGCGTGAAATCCGCATCGCCAAGGACCCCGCGGCGGAACCCATCACCGAGCTGGTGGACTACCAGCTCTTCTGCGGGATTGTTGCGCACAACGAGGACGGCCGCGATCTCATCTCCGTAATCCAGCTCGCTGAACGCCTAGCCAAANGGGCGCAGGGAACCGAGGACTTCATCTTAATTGACGTGCGCGAACCCGTTGAATTTGAGATTTCACGTATCCCCGGGTCTGTGTTGATCCCGCTAGCGGGTATCAGGGATGGTTCAGCCCTTGACCAGCTACCAGACGGTGTTCNNCCTTTACTGCATTGCAAGGCTGGAACTCGCTCAGCCCAAGCCTTGGCCAGCCTGCAGGCAGCAGGATTTATTGATGTTGTACATCTTGATGGTGGCATTGATGCCTGGGAAGCTAGCGACAAACACCGCGCACTGGAGTAAATTGCGCACAAGGGCTTCCTCCCGCTGATGAGGGGCCAGCACGCAAAGAAGAGGCACATCATGAACCATGTGGAGCATCAACCAACAACCCAANAACCGATTGATTCCGGGTTTGGCCATGACAGTACATCCGGCTCCGTGCTGGAGGGTATGGACTTGTTGGGGTGCGCAGCCATTGTTACAGGCGGCTACTCCGGCCTAGGGCTGGAGACTGTGCGCGCCCTGACAAGTNGTGGGGTGAGCGTCACCGTGCCCGCACGCCGGGCCGACCACGCCCGAGGCGTGCTAGCGGCGGCAGATCTCGGCGGGNTGGCCGTCGTTGAGATGGATTTGNGGGACCAGGAGAGCGTGAAANAATTCGCGGCAAAATTCCTTGACTCCGGGCCCCGTTTGGACATTCTGATCAACAACGCAGCCATCATGGCCTGCCCAGAAACGCGGGTTGGTCCCGGCTGGGAGGCACAGTTCGCCACCAACCACTTGGGACATTTCACCCTGACAAACCTGCTGTGGCCACTATTGGCCGGTGGGGGTGCGCGCGTGGTTGCACTGTCATCGACCGGACATAAAATTTCAGGCATCCACTTTGACGATCCCCAATTCACCAAGAAGTATGACAAGTGGCAGGCCTACGGGCAGGCGAAAACGGCCAATAGCCTCTTCGCCGTGGAGCTGGATGCGCGCGGGCAGANNTCAGGAGTACGGGCTTTCGCTGTGAACCCAGGGNGCATTATGACGGGGCTCCAACGCCATCTCACCCAAGCGGAAATGATGGCGGCTGGGTGGATGGATGAGACAGGCAAGCTACGCGATGGTTTCAAGANNCCGGAGCAAGGTGCGGCCACTTCGGTGTGGGCCGCTACCTCGCCACAGCTCGATGGTAAGGGAGGGNTGTATTGCGAGGACTGTGACATTGCCCGGCCTACCGATCCGGAGTCAGAGTTGGCCCGTTTTGCCGGTGTTGATGCGCACGCACTTGATCCAGAAAGTGCTCGGCGTCTGTGGGAGCTCTCGGCGGAATTGACGGGAGTCAATGCGTTTGTTTAAACGGTGTGCCTGTTGCTACCGCGCACAAGATCTTAGTCAGCCAGCGGCTTCGCCGTCAGTACGGTCATTCATGGCAGCACCAATGGCTGATGGGTTGATCTTCAGGCCGTAGAGGGCATCCAAAGCTGCCACATAACTGTCGGCGTCGCCAGCTGCTGCCAGTTCTTTCGCCCTGACCGTGGGTATATGCAACAGCTGTTTGACCATGCGGCGCATGGCGAATTCCACCTCTTCTGTGGCAGCCGAGCAGCCGTGCTGCTTACGGACCTTGGCCATTTCGTCGTCCAGGACGGCCATGGTGTGCCGGCGCAGCGCCACAATGGCGTGGTCTAGTGCGCGAGAGTTTTGAGATTGTGCAAAGTTACGGGTGGCTTCGGCAACTAATGAGGAGGCTTGGGCCAAGGTGGATTCCTGCTCGGCAGGGGCCGCTTGGCGGACCGTTTCTAACGTCAACAAGTCCACACCGGGAAGTTCTGCAACCTCTGGGGCGAAGTCATGTGTCAGGGCGAGGTCAATGACTGTCAACTGGCCGGGGCGTGTGTGCGGTTGTGAATCTTCGTGGCGCATATGTGCCAGATCCTCGCGGGAGAGTTGATGATCTGAGCCGCTACAGCCCAAAAGCAATGACGCTTGCGCCACAGCCTGGGGCAAGGATTGGGCGTTCAGTGCAGTGCCGCCNCGCGAGGCAGTGAATGTTTCAGCGCGTCCCGAGGGAGAATAAACGGAAATCTCGGTGCACCCGCGTTGGAGAAGCTGGGCCATGGCGGCACCGGCATAAGCGCCAGTACCAAAGAGAACTGCCGATTTTCCCGCCAACGAACCCGTTGGCACGTCTTGGAGCTCCACTGCCAAGTCCAAGGCCACTGAGACGATCGACATGCCGCGGCGTCCCAGTGAAGTCTGAGAACCTACGTCTTTGGCCGTCTTGGCCGCTGCTTGAAATAGCCGTACCAGCGATGGGGTGGTGGTTCCACGTTCCTGGGCGTCGCTCAGGGCTCGGCGGACTTGCCCGGCGATCTCGCGTTCCCCNACAACAGCTGATTCCAGTCCCGTACTCACAGCAAANAGGTGCCGTGGCACGGCGTCGGTGCTCAGGGTCAATAGAGCCTGAGAGACGTGGGATTCGGACAGTCCTGAATGCCTGCTGATGGATTCAATGAGTGAACTACGTGCGGGAGCAATGTCTTCGCTACTGCGGGCGTGGGCATACAGCTCATAACGGTTGCACGTAGCCAAAGTGATGAGCCCGGCCACCGTGTTCTCACGGGAGATCACCTCAGCACTGACAGCCGCGGCACCGGCGCTAAGACGGGCAACGGTTTCCAGATCAATGGATGAGTGCGAGGCAACAAGTGAAAAGAGGACCACAATTTCACAATGGTAGACCCCCAACCTGATGGTTTATGCACATGTTGCATTAAAGCGTCACCAAGAAAGTGTGAGGCTACTCACCGGCTGCGCAGAATCAAGGCTTTCCTCCGGTGACAGTTTGTGCACAAACTCTGCCCAGATTCGCTCTGTAGGGTGGTGCCATGACACTGAGCCCAAGCCACNCCCTGATGGATGGCCGCACCGCCAATTCCCCTTTGATCACGGCTTACAGAGGTGGCAAGCCAAGCCGCCGGCCTATCTGGTTCATGCGCCAAGCTGGCCGTTCGCTACCTGAATACCGCGAACTGCGCGTGGGCACCACCATGCTGGAGTCCTGCCTGAAACCAGCTATGGCCGCTGAAATCACGCTCCAACCCGTCCGCCGCCACGATGTTGACGCCGCCATTTTCTTTTCCGATATTGTCATTCCTCAAGCTTGCCGGGGTAGGGTGGATATTGTTCCCGGCGTGGGTCCGGTCCTGGATGCGCCCATCCGCACTGCCGCGGACATCGCAGGCCTGCCCGAGCTCACTGACGCGGCACTGGACCCCATTCGGGAAGCTGTGGCATTGACCGTAGCGGAGCTTGGAAGCACCNCGCTGATTGGTTTTGCGGGTGCCNCCTTCACCGTAGCCGCCTACATGGTGGAAGGCCGTCCGTCACGGGATCACCTCGGGCCGCGGACCATGATGCACGCCCAGCCTGAACTGTGGGCCGAGCTGATGAACTGGGCTGCCGACGCATCAGGAAAATTCCTGCGCGCCCAGATTGAGGCCGGCGCCAGCGCAGGCCAGCTTTTCGATTCCTGGGCAGGTTCACTGAGCCTTGCCGATTACACGGCGCACGTGGCTCCGGCGTCGGCCCGGGCCTTGGATCATGTCCGGGACCTAGGCGTCCCGCTGGTCCATTTTGGTACCGGGACCAGCGAACTGCTGGGCGCCATGCACGATGTTGGCGTTGATGTCATGGGCGTTGACTACCGTCTGCCGCTGGATGAGGCAAACCGCCGCCTTGGCGGTAACGTGCCGTTGCAGGGCAATATTGATCCGGCTCTGCTCAGCGCCNCCTGGGAGGTGCTTGAGGCACACGTTCGCCAGGTTATAGCCGCTGGCGCCTGCGCGCCCTCGCATGTGGTGAACTTGGGTCATGGCGTGCCGCCCGAGACCGACCCGGCCGTCCTGACCCGCCTGGTGGAACTCGTTCACTCCATCTAGCAACACCGCCTAGCAGCACCGCCTAGCCCGAGACGCCCGCGCCAGCCACCAGGGGAGACCATGGAAAACCGAAAACTTGCCGCCAAATCCTACCGACCGCAGCAGCATCCTGCCCCGAACAGTGCAGTGGTGGTTGGCGGGNGAATCAGCGGGTTGTTGGCGGCCAAGGACCTGCAGGCAGCGGGGTTTCAAGTCAGTATTTACGAAGCCGCAGCTACCTGGGGTGGGTGCGTTGGCCAGCACGAAGTGGCTGGGGTGGTGCTGGATTCAGGCGCCGAATCGTTTGCCACACGCAACACCGCAGTTGCGGATCTAGCCGCCGAATTGGGACTTTCGNCAAAGATTGTGAGCCCGGATCCTGCAGGAGCATGGGTATGGCTGCCTGATGGCCCGGTGCCTCTGCCGAAAACCGGAATTCTGGGAATCCCCTCAGACCTCAGCGCCNCCGAAGTGCGCCTGGCCTTGGGAGCCTCCGGGGTACTGCGGGCGGCCCTTGATGCCAAGATGCCCGTGACCATTGGCACCACCGAGGCGGTCTCCAGTGTGGCGGATCTGGTGCGCGCACGCATGGGCAAACGGGTTTTGGAGCGTCTGGTGGCGCCGGTTGTGGCTGGCGTGCACTCAGCAGACCCTGAACTGCTAGACATTGACATGGTGGCGCCAGGGCTGCGGGCTGGTATCCGTGAACACGGCTCCCTGGCCGCTGCCGTGGCTGCGCAGAGGGCCGGTGGCTCCAAACCGGGCTCTGCCGTGGCCGGCCTTCAGGGCGGCATGCACACCTTGGTAGAGGCCCTTGTCAAGGAGCTGCGAGAGGCTGGCGTAGCCATGCGGTCGCGCTACAAGATCAAAGCTGTTTACCGCGGTGACACAGGATCTGATGGCAGTTCCGAATCTCACGCCAAGCCTGCCAGGAAATACGACGGTGGCGCACCCAAACGCTGGATTGTTGATTGGGAGCACGGTGCGGAACGAGGGTTTGAAGCCGCGAATCTGCTTGTTGTTGCCACGGATGGGCCCACAGCCATCAAGCTTTTGGGTGCGGAGTTGCCACAATTGNATTCCTTTGCCNCCGCTCCAGGACCTGACATCTCCCTTGTCACCTTGGTGGTGGATGTGCCCGAACTTGATTCAGCACCCCGCGGCACCGGAATTCTTGTGGCACCCCAAGTTGAGNGGATTGCATCCAAGGCCCTCACACACTCAACGGCAAAGTGGGAATGGTTAGCCAACTCAACGGGGCCCGGCACCCACGTCCTGCGGCTCTCCTACGGCCGTGCCGGAACCAAACGCTCTGATGCTGTGCGCTTGAACCCTGTCACACCACAGGACGCCGATCTCATCGCTAAGGCTTTGGTGGATGCCACGGCCTTGTTGGGTATCGAAGTGACCGAGGCTGACGTGTTGGGCTCGGACGTTATCCGTTGGCAGGGTGCACTCCCGTTCGCCGCCGTCGGGCATCGGGACAGGATTGCCCAGGTTCATGCCTTGGCCAATGAAGTGCCTGGCCTAGTACTCACCGGTGGGTGGCTTAGCGGGAACGGACTGGCTGCGGTGGTTGGCGGAACCAGGCGCCAAATTCGGGCTGTCATCGACAGCTCAAATCGAATGTAATCTTGATCACTTTCTACGTAATGTAGAGAAGTTCAGTTTTAGATTTAACGCCGAATGGGTGCACACTTGAACTCATGAGCCACACAAATGCACAATCTGTCACTAAAACACCGAGTGAGACACCGTTCACCCTGTGGACCGTTTTCAAGCGGACAGGTTCCTTCGCTGGTGGGGACGAAGCTATCGCGGCGTTTGAAGCGTTGGTTGCCTCCTTGGCCGCTGAGAGCATCACGCTGCGCGGCAGCTACGACGTCTCGGCTATGCGCAATGACGCTGACGTTATGCTCTGGCTGGTAGGAGCTGATGCCGAGGGCCTACAGCGGGCCATCCGGGGCATCCGCCGCACGGAATTATTTGCCGCCACCGAGATCGCGTGGTCGGCCATGGGCGTGCACCGTGAGGCTGAGTTCGCCAAGAACCACGGCCCGTCCTATATGAGCGGAAGCGCACCCAAGGCATGGGTCTGCGTCTACCCGTTTGTGCGCTCCTACGATTGGTACATCCTGCCCTCCGAGGACCGCAGCCGCATGCTGCGCGACCACGGCATGCTGGGCCGGGACTACCCGCAGGTCCTGGCCAATACCGTCTCCGCTTTCGCCCTGGGGACTGGGAATGGCTCCTGGGCCTGGAAGCCGATGAACTGACCGATTTGGTGGACATGATGCGCACCCTGCGTGGCACCGACGCCCGCCTGCACGTACGTGATGAAATCCCCTTTATACCGGCCGACGCGTCGACGCTGCCGAGATTGCCGAGGTCCTGAAATGAACAACCGTGTTGTTGCCNCCCAAAAGTACGATGCCATTTTGTTGGCCTCCTTTGGCGGTCCCGAAGGTCAGGACGATGTTCTTCCCTTCCTCCGCAATGTCACCCGTGGCCGCGGCATCCCTGACGAGCGTCTAGAAGAAGTCAGCCACCATTACCGGGCCAACGGTGGCATCAGCCCCATCAACGCCCAAAACCGTGCACTGAAGGTCGCCCTTGAGGCGGAATTGGCAGCCCGGAACATCGAGCTCCCGGTCCTCTGGGGCAACCGTAACTGGGACCCTTACATCCCGGCGGTTTTGCAAGATGCCTACGACGCCGGACACCGCCGACTCCTGATGCTCACCACCAGTGTCTACTCCTGTTACTCCAGCTGCCGCCAATACCGCGAAGACATTGGCATTGCGCTGACGGAGACAGGATTGGATGGCAAGTTGGCAGTGGATAAGATCCGCCAGTACTTTGACCACCCTGGATTCGTGGAACCTTTCATCGAAGGGACGGCGGCATCACTGTTGAAGGTCCGGGCGGAACTTGCCGCTGCCGGGAAAGCCGATGCCNCCGTGCACGTCATGTTCGCCACTCATTCCATACCCACCAGGGATGCCGAAGCTGCAGGGCGTTCAGAAATGCAGCCACTGGTTNTTGAGCAGGATTCTGCCTACGTGGCACAGCACCTTGCCAATGCCGAGGCCATCATGGCCCGGGTAGATCCTGATCAGGAGTGGTCGCTGGTTTACCAGTCCCGCTCCGGTGCACCCCATGTACCGTGGCTGGAACCTGACATCAATGACGCACTCGCTGAGCAGGCCGCCGCCGGCGTTGCCGGTGTGGTAGTGGTCCCGCTGGGTTTCATCAGCGATCACATGGAAGTCCTCTGGGACCTTGACACCGAGGCTAAAGAAACGTGCGCCGAACTGGGCTTGGCGTTTGACCGGGCCNCCACACCCAGTACGCACCAGAAGTTCGTAGAGGGTCTGGTTGACCTGATCTGCGAGCGAACCATTGAGAACAACATCACCGAACGCCCTGCCATGACCAAGCTCGGTCCCTGGTACGACGTATGCAACCCCGGATGTTGTGCTAATTTCCGTGGCGAGAAGCCTGCAATCTCAGAGGTGGGCAGCAGCGTGGGCTCATTTGCAGCGGCTGCACCTGCGTTGGGTGGCTCTTAACCGCCATGGTTGAAACAATGACAGATGTGAAAATTGGAACCCGCGGCAGCAAGCTGGCACTGAGCCAGACGCAACAAATTACTGACCAGCTCAGTGCCGTTGGCGGCTTTGAAGCCCAGATTGTGCCCATCAAGACCGATGGTGACATCCTGACCGGACCGCTATCTCAAATGGGTGGTACCGGTGTGTTTGCCGCCGAACTGCGATCGGCCATCCTGGATGGACGTGTTGACGTGGCTGTGCATTCTCTCAAGGACCTGCCTACTGCGGCTGTTCCCGGATTAGCTCTGGCGGCTGTGCCTGTACGGGCTGACNCCCGCGACGCCTTGTGTTCTCGGGATGGGCTGAAATTGGCTGATCTGCCACTGGGCGCCAGCGTTGGGACGGGCTNNCCTCGCCGTGGCGCCCAGTTGCTGGCCGCCCGAAGCGATCTGAAAATTGTTGACATCCGTGGCAACGTGGACACCCGCCTTGGCAGGGTCNCTGGACTACCAGGAAACCCTGAGACAGACACTGTCCCCGGGAAAGTGGGAGACTTGGACGCCGTGGTGCTGGCTGCAGCGGGCCTGAGCCGGATCGGCCGTTTGGATACCGTCACGGAATTTNTGGACACCGAGGTGATGCTTCCTGCCNCTGGCCAAGGCGCCTTGGCGCTTGAATGCCGTACGGCAGACACTGACCTGTCAGGTGTTTTGGGGCAGTCGTTGGCGGCTGTGGATGACCTAGACACGCGCCTGGCCGTTACAGCCGAGCGTGCCCTGCTGGCTCGCTTGGAGGCTGGCTGCAGTGCACCCGTCGGCGCCCTCGGCCACCGCAAAGGATCCATGCTGTACCTGGAAACAGTGGTGGTTTCTCTCGATGGCACCCGCTCGTTGCGCCTGAAGAAAGCCACGGACGGTCTCACCATGGTCGGGGCAACCTTGCTGGGTATTGAATTAGCCGAGGAGCTTTTGGCCGGTGGTGCCGCGGACCTGGCAGATTTGGCCGGCTCTGCGAAGTGACAACAACTGGTGGGCCGCTCACCGGGCTTCGCGTTGCGGTTACCCGCAGCACGGACCGGGCCNGGGCGTTGGCTGACGCCCTGGCTGAGGCCGGCGCGGAACCGGTACTGGTTCCCGTTATTGATTTTGAAACATCAGATCAGGACGTCTTGGGTGCAGCACTTCACCGGCTTGCGGCCGGGAACTACGCATGGCTTGTTATCAGCTCCATCACCACCGTACGTGCCTTGAAGCAGTGGTGTAATGGGGCCGGGACTTCACTGGCTGACCTCATTCCTGCTGGGACCCAGGTTGCCACCATTGGTCCCACTTCCGTTGCCGTACTGGCAGCAGAGGGCATCCATGCGTCCCTTGCGCCGGGTGACCTGCAATCAGCTGCCGGGTTGGTAGAGCTCTGGCCCGAATTCACTGCGGCCACCGGCACAAACACCAAGGTGCTGTTACCTGCGTCCAACCTCGCTGAACCTACACTGGTGGATGGTATCAGTGCCAAGGGCTGGGAGCCCGAAGCCGTTACGGCGTATCATACGGTCAGCTACCCGGGTGCTCAGGAGCGGCGGCTCGGGGCTACTCTGGCGAAAGGTCCAAGCAGCCAGAGCCCAGTGGACCTTGAACCTGGTGCATACCCGTTACTGGCCCCTGCTGAAGCCACCGTGCAGATTCAAGCCGGAACCATCAACGCCGTCGTACTGGCTTCAGGAAGCGCCGCACGTAAAGTGGCCGCAGCGATGGGCCCCTTGCCTGCTCACTGTCTTGTCATCGCCATTGGCCAGCCCACACGGGTTGAGGCCGAACGGCTGGGCATCTGCGTAGCAGCGACGGCCGAACACCCCACACCTCGTGGCATCGTGTCCGCCTTGGCANCATGCCCGTGTAATTTTCGAATAACCAGTATTACAGGAGACACCATGAGTTTTCCCCACCACCGTCCGCGCCGCTTGCGCACCACCNCCGCCATGCGCCGGCTGGTCAGTGAATACACGGTTTCTGCAGCGGATTTGATCCTGCCCGTTTTCATTCGCGAGGACCTCAGCGAACCCCAGCCGATCACCTCAATGCCGNGGGTGTTCCAGCATACGACGGCGTCATTGGTTGCGGCAGCCCGTGAGGCCGTGGCATTAGGCCTGGGCGGTATTATGCTGTTTGGCATCCCAGCCCACCGTGATGCGATCGGGTCGGCAGGGATTGACCCGTTTGGTGTGTTGAACAGGGCTATCAGGGACGTGCGAGCCACTGTGNGGGACAGCCTGGTGATCATGAGCGATCTCTGCCTTGATGAGTTCACCGACCACGGACATTGCGGAGTGTTGGACGCAGCAGGTGAGGTGGACAATGACGCCACCTTGGAAATTTACGCGAAGATGGCCGTGGCCCAGGCCGCAGCAGGAGCACATATTGTGGCGCCGTCGGGCATGATGGACGGGCAGATTGCAGTGATCCGCGAGGCACTCGATGGTGCCGGATACGGCTCAGTGTCAGTGCTGGCCTACGCAGCCAAATATGCTTCCGCATTTTACGGCCCATTCAGGGAGGCCGTGGATTCACAGCTTGACGGGGACAGGCGCTCGTACCAGATGGATCCGGGCAACCGCCGCGAGGCCCTGCACGAGGTTGAACTGGATCTGGCCGAAGGCGCCGACATCGTCATGGTCAAACCTGCCATGAGCTATCTGGATATCCTCGCCGACGTGGCGGCGATGTCTCCGGTACCGGTTGCCGCCTACCAAATCTCCGGCGAGTACGCCATGATCGAAGCGGCTGCAGCGAACGGCTGGATCAACCGCCGCGGTGCCATCGAAGAGTCAGTGTTGAGCATCAAGCGTGCCGGTGCTGACATGATTCTGACCTACTGGGCGGCCGAGCTCGCGGGCTGGCTGCGCGAAAACTAGCTCCTCCTCCACCCCGTTCTTACTCCACCGCTTAGCGAAGGATTCTTCATGACAAGCTCACAGGAACTTNTTGACCGCGCCAAGACCCTCATGCCTGGCGGGGTGAATTCCNCAGTTCGTGCCTTCGGCTCCGTCGGTGGCACCCCGCGCTTCATGGTCAACGCCAAAGGTGCCTACCTCAGCGACGCCGACGGCCGCGACTACGTGGACCTGGTGTGTTCCTGGGGTCCAGCGCTCCTGGGCCACGCGCACCCTGATGTTCTCGCTGCCGTTCACACCGCAGTTGATCACGGCCTGAGTTTTGGCGCCTCCACCCCGGCCGAAAGCGAACTGGCAGCCCTGGTACAAGGGCGCGTCTCTGGCGTGGAGCGCCTGCGCATGGTCTCCACCGGCACCGAGGCCACCATGACGGCTGTGCGCCTGGCCCGCGGCTTCACCGGCCGCGACCTCATCATCAAATTTGCCGGTTGCTACCACGGACACCTGGACTCACTACTGGCTGCCGCCGGTTCCGGCCTAGCGACTTTGGCGTTGCCCGGCTCCGCCGGTGTCACCGCCGCGACCGCAGCAGAAACGCTTGTCCTGCCATATAACGATCTGCCCGCCGTTGAAGCCGCTTTTGCTTCCTACGGGGACAAGATCGCCGCGGTCATCACCGAGGCTGCACCTGCCAATATGGGCGTTGTCACTCCCGGAGNNGGCTTCAACGCCGGGCTGTCGCGCATCACCACAGCCCACGGCGCACTGCTGATTTTGNATGAAGTCCTGACAGGCTTCCGCACCGGCCCCGCCGGATACTGGGGCCTGACAGGTGGCTCAGCCGACTCTAAAGAGCGCTGGACACCGGATCTGTTCACCTTTGGCAAGGTCATTGGTGGCGGACTTCCCACGGCGGCCCTGGGCGGACGCGCGGACGTCATGAACTACTTGGCCNCCCTGGGCCCGGTCTACCAAGCAGGAACATTGTCAGGAAACCCTGTGGCGATGGCCGCTGGAGTGGCAACACTGAGCGCAGCTACTGCCGCGGTGTACGCCACAGTTGACGCGCGCTCCCTAGAACTCTCTGGTGCGTTGTCTTCAGCCCTGTCAGCGCAGGGTGTGGACCACTCCATTCAGCGGGCCGGGAATCTCTTCTCCGTGGCCTTTGGCACCTCCGATTCTGGAGTGCACAACTACGCCGACGCCCAGGCCCAAGAAGTGTTCCGTTACGCTCCGTTCTTCCACTCCATGCTGGACTCCGGGNTGTACCTGCCCNCGAGCGTCTTCGAGGCCTGGTTCCTCTCAGCAGCACACGACGACGCCGCTATGAACCGCATCTTCGACGCCCTCNCTGCAGCAGCCAAGGCAGCGGCGGGTGCCAGCGCCTAGGCACGGCAGCGCAGCCGGTCATGCTGAGGGAGGAGCTTGGCCGGCCCCTAAGAGGCGGGGATGTAGTCTGAGCCTATGGGGAGAATCCAGTGGTCCCGGGCCTTGCCGCAGAGCCTGCGGATGACACTGCTCCCGCTGAAGCGGCGGCCCTTGGCAGATGGAACCACCGCCGTGCCGGCAGATGCGCCCACACCAACCATCGCCGTTGTTATTCCCTCGCGCAACGATGGCGAACTTTTGGCTATTTGCCTTGCCTGCCTGGCCGGGCAAACCCGGCAGGCTGACCAGATTATTGTTGTTGACAACGCCAGTACGGACACCACCTGGCAGGTCTGCGCGGCCGCCGGGGTGCGCCGGATCGTGTGGCCTATCTTAGGTGTTGCCGGCGCCTCGGCCCACGGCTTTGACGCGGCCGGCGCGGACATTCTGGCACGTATTGACGCGGATTCACGGCCCGCCNCCGATTGGTTGGAGCGGGTTGCGGCCGATCTGGGGAGTGGGGAATTTGGGCTCGTGACAGGCCCCGGAGATNTTTACGGCGGCACANCCCTGGTGCACTGGCTGGGACGGGTCCTGTACCTGGGCGGCTACTTCCACGTGGTGGGCTTTCTGCTCGGCCACCCGCCCATCTTTGGTTCAAACTATGCAATGACAGCTGACATCTGGGCCCGGCTGGGTGGGGCGGTGACCCGTGACAATCCCGATATCCACGACGATTTGGAAATTTCCTACCTGCTGCGCCCTGGCATGGACGTCCTTTACGACAGCCACCTACGTATGCCAGTCTCGGCCCGGCCCTTTGAAAGCTGGGGTTCGTTGGGGCGCCGTTTGGTGATGTCGTGGGGCACCTTCGTGCACATCTTCAAGGCTGAATCACCCTATGGACGATGGCGCGAACGGCGCAGGTGGTCACGGAACCACCACCGTGGACCGGACAGCTAAGGACTGCGGCGCGCATGGTGGGGTCGGGGTTGCAGGGCTTCTAGCCTACGGGCCCGCCGCAGCGAAGAGCGTCAGTAAATCCCGGCAGAGCTGGTGCGGTGAGGTTTCACAAGGGCTGTGACCACCAGGGTAGACGGCAAGGTGCGCGCCCACGGCTCGGGCAAATTCGGCATGCAACGTGGTGGGCCAGAGGTCGTGTTCGCCCACGGCAACCAACTTGGGCAGCGACGCTTTGAACAGGGCAGGCCCAAGGTCGGCGTTGTGTTTCATCAACCCGATAATGTCTGTCACGGACTGCTTGCGGGTGAAATTGAATCTCGCCCTGACAAAGTGCAGCCGCCCGGGTGGGACAGGGACTGCGTTGGCCCGGATACCCCACATCATCAAGGCCGCCCCNACCCGNTTCGGGGCCACTGAGGTGATGGGCCCAATCCGGCTGACGCCACGAAAGCTCTGTCCGGCCAAGGGAGGGCAGCTGAGCAGGGTCAAGCTGGANAAGACATCTGGATCCCGGGCTAGGGCAAGGCCGGAGATGGTTCCGGCGAAGGAGTAGCCCACCACGTGGGCTGGCCGGCCAAGGGTGTGCAGCACGGCGAGAAGATCATTGACGAAGAGGGCGAAGTCATAGTGCTGCTGCACCGGATCGAGGTTTTCGGGACCGGCGGCAGCGGATTGGTATTGCCCTGCGAGGTCAAAGCTGAGAGTGAAGAATCCCGCCTTGGCCAGGATCGGCATCATCAGCACAAAATCTTCCTTGGAGCCGGTGGCACCGGGCACCAGAACCACGGCAGGTGCCAGCGGATCGCCATAGCTGATCATGGCCAAGGGCCCACTCGGAGCAGCAAAGAGGGACTTTTCAAACCCCGCAGGAATCACCGACCAATCGAGGTCAGGCAGCTGAGCGTCAGCTAAGGATTCTGCGTCAGCGTCACCAGAGGCGCCCTGCCCGCTGGGCAAGGACACGTTCTCGTCCGCCCAGTCTGCCTGTGAAGCCACGGCAACACCTCCGGTTCGCATGGGGAACCGCGCCTACAAACTAAGCTGGCGCGGTCACCTTCCTTATAAAGGATTCTAGGCGCCGATAGACCTCTTGGGATTCGGGATAGCGGAAGTTTTGCTGCCACGTGTGTTCGGTGTTGCTCCTCTCCCAGCCATACACGAGGGAATCGACGCGAACACCGTGCGCATCAAGGCTCCTGACCAGGTTCATGTTGGAGCGGTAGAANAAGTCCCGTTCCGAGGTGGTCAGGAAAACGGGCGGGCACCTGGAATCCAGCCATTCGATGGGAGACATGTAGATTGCCGCCGCACGCAGGGGTNNGGTGGGGTCTGGATCTTTCCCCTTATTGGTGTCTGGAAAGTTATGGGGTAGCAGCATACGGATGAAATTCAGGCTCATGACAAATCCCTTCTCGAAGAAGACAGAGAAGTCCACAATGCTGCAATGCTGCACCAGCCCNCGCAGCTGGTGGGCGGAAACCTTGGGTTCTAGTCCGTAGTGCAAGGCCAGTTCCGGGCGGAAGGTTGCCGCCGTCATAAGTGCTGAGATCTGGCCGCCGGCGGAATCCCCGCCCAGGACAATACGCTGCGGATCCCCGCCGAAGGAGGAGATGTTGTCTTGGACCCACCCCAGGGCAGCATTGGCGTCGGCGAGCACGTGGCCCAGATGGAAATTTGGGGCCAACCGGTAATTGACGTTCACCACCACCACTTGGCCTGCCGCCTGTCTGGCGCAATACTTGGTCAGTCCCGCCTTGTCTCCTGAGGTCCAGCCACCGCCGTGGAAATAGACATAGACGGGCAGAGATCCGTGATTGCTGTCCTGGGGAATAAGGACGTCGAGCTTGTGGGGGCGGATTCCATCGCCCACGAAATCAATGTCATGGAAATGGCGGACATCTTCGATGGGGTCGGCATTGAACCGCTTGAGCTCGCCCTTGTGAACCGTGTGCATGAGGAGCCGCCACGTCCACACAGGAACGCGGACCAGAACGCTGCGAACCCTCCGGCCCAGGGTAAACATGACCGGGTTGGCTCCTGTTGAACCATGGTTCCAGCCTACGCCCGGGCACGGGGATACGGCGGTGGCATCCGCTTCATGTGCCCCGAACAGCTGTCCCGCAGTAGTGGGGACACTACTGCGGGTTATTTTAGAAGCTGGAACTACAGAACGTCGGAGAGGAAGCCCTTGAGCCGGTCCGTTTTGGGTTCGGAGAATAGCTGATCTGGCGGGCCGGTTTCCACCACTACACCACCATCCATGAACGTCACGGTGTCGGAGACATTGCGGGAAAAGCCCATCTCATGGGTGACAACAACCATGGTCATACCACCCTTGGACAGGTCCGTCATAAGCGCCAAAACGCCCTTGACAAGTTCCGGGTCCAAAGCAGAAGTTGCCTCGTCAAAGAACATGACCTCGGGCTCCATGGCCAGCGCGCGGGCAATGGCTACGCGCTGCTGCTGACCGCCGGAGAGATTCCCGGGNCGGGCGTCGGCCTTGTGCTTCAAGCCCACAAGATCCAGCTGTTCAAGGGCCTTGGCACGTGCCTGATCCTTGGGCATCTTGCGGATCTTATGTAGCGCCAAAGACACGTTCTCCACCACTGTTTTGTGGGGNAACAGATTGAACTGCTGAAACACCATGCCGATGCGACGGCGCAGCTCATCCGGGTTGTCCTGCAACACAGAGCGTTCATCCAACAAAATGTCGCCCTGGTCCGGCTCGATGAGCCGGTTCATGACGCGCAGCAGGGTTGACTTGCCTGATCCGGAAGGGCCGATCACGGAGGCCGTTGTGCCCTCCGGAACGTGCAGGTCAATGCCGCGCAGCACCTTATTNGAGTCAAACGCCAAATGGATGTTCGTGGCGGTCAGNGAGCCTGACTTGAATTCACTCATGCTTGAGCGCCCTTTCCAATAGGTGCCGCTGCTTCGTCAGGTTCGACCTTCTGCGTCTTTCCTTCACGCATCCGCTTGTCCATGAAGTTCACCAAGTGGGTAAGCGGGATGGTCAGGATCAGGTACAGCACGCCGGCGGCGATCAAGGCAGACATATTCCCCGAGTTGGCTGCCGAGTCGTTGGCGACTCGATAGATTTCACGCTGGGTGGCGGTAACACCCAGTAGGTAGACCAGTGAGGAATCCTTGATCAAGGCGATCAACTGATTCACCAGAGCGGGAAGAACTCTGCGGATACCCTGCGGGATAACCACCAGCAGCATGGCTGAGCCGTAGCTAAAACCGAGGGCCCGAGTTGCCTCCAGCTGTCCCCTGTCAACACTTTGAATACCGGAGCGGAAGATCTCACCGATGTAGGCTGCCGCCATCAAGGTCAGTGCAAAATGGCCNAGCGGGAAGGGGTTGGTAATGCCCGTTGCCTGACGAAGAATGGGCCCAAGACCAATGCCGATGATCACGATGACGAGGATCGCTGGAAGCCCACGGAAAATATCCGTGTAGATCCGTGATATCCAACGCAACAATGAGTTGCGTGAGATTCCCATGACGGCCAGTAGCAACCCGAAAAGGCAGCCGAGGACGGCCGATGAGGCGGCTAGGATCAGAGTGTTGGGCAAACCGACTGTGAGCATTTGAGGGACAACTTGCCCCATGGCCTGCCAGTCAAAGAATGTTTTAAGGAACTGCTGGAGTACGTCCATATGTTATGCCTTAGGAGATCTTTGCAGCCTTGGACCCGGGGTCCAATCCTTAGGCATTTCGCGCTCCGGGTACCATTCCTTGGACAGTTTGGCCCAGGTGCCGTCGTCAACAACAGCATCCAAACCGGAGTTCAGGGCATCGATGAGCGGCTTGTTGCCGGAGTTCACGGCGTAGGCCACGAAGTTCTGCGTATTGATGATCGACTCAGCAATTGCCGTGCCGTCGCCGTCTTTGACCTGACCTGATGCCTGCTGCGAAGGAGCAACCCAGGCGTCAATCTGGCCGGTCTTCAAATTGGCGTAGACCGAGTTGTAGTCGGCGAAACGAACCGGCTCCAGCGCTAGCGTATTGGTGACATAGTCGTCCTGAACTGAGCCTTGAACGACACCCACACGCAGATCCTTGTTGAGGTCAGCGAAGCCCTTGACCGCGGAGTCTGTCTTGGCCACAACGGCCATGTAGCCGAAGTCATAGCCGTTGGTGAAGCCAACATTGACGCGGCGCTTATCGGTGGTGGAGATCGAGGACGATCCGACGTCGAACGACTTGTTTTGGACCTGGGCGAGCAGACCAGAGAAGTCGGTGGACTTGAATTCAACCTTCAGGCCCAGCTTGTCAGCAACGGCGCGCAGCAATTCATTGTCGAAACCGGTGAACTTGCCGTTCTTGTCTAGGAAGATGTTCGGCGGGGCGTCGGAGAGCGTGCCAACGGTGATGGTCCCCGGAACGATCAAGCCCAAAGCGGCCTTGTCGATCTTATCCAGCGCAGTGACATCGGCGGTGGTGTACTTATCCAGCGAAACCTGGTCGCTGCCCGCGAGGGCATCTGTGGGCTTATCCGTGCTGGTGGCACCGGCACCTCCGCCGCAAGCTGCGAGGGAGAAGGCAAGTGCAACGGCAACCGGTACGGTTGTGAACCACTTCAGAGCAGATTTCTTCATCAAACATTCACTTTCATTGCAGGTGCCCAGCCCGAAAGGCGGCTCGGGAGGAAGTAGAGGTGGCGTGCGGAGCAGGCGAAGAAACTCTCAGGAACTTCTTAGCAGAACTCAGGCCACGAAACTAAATTATGTCATCATGGTCAAAGTTGTGGCGGATACGAATTTATGCGCGCTGAAACGCACATTCACCAAAAGATCGTGCGCGCAATAGCCTATATACCCATGGCGGGACTGGTCATTGGCTCGAGGCGCTGCAGGACTGACGTGCTTCTGGTCACCAACAAGGAAGCCTCAGGCGCTGTGATTTAGCTCATGTCAATAAAGGTTCGGTACCTGCAGCTCAGGGCAGGACGGGCCAGTCGCCCTCGATGACAGCGGTGGGNTCCTTGACACGGCGCAGATACGCCTGGAAGTCGGCTGCCTGTTCGCGGGCCCAAACGGCTTGTAAAGCGTGCAGTTCCATCACATCAACGCGCAAGGCGCTGTACTTGGCGGCCAGCGCATCGGCCAGTCGCAACGTGGCCTGCGCGTCAGCGGCGGAGGTGTGGGCGTCGTCGAGCTTGATGCCGTATTCCTCGCACAGGGCAACCAAGGTGCGGCTGCCCTTGCGGAACTTGTCCACGTTCTTGTTACAAATGAACGGGTCAATGACGGGNGCAGCTGTGATTTGGCCAAGATTGTGCCGGCGGGCCTCATTGGCAAGAACTGTGAAATCGTAGCTGGCATTGAAGGCGATGACGGGGATGTTGTTGGCGAAAAGGGTGGCTAGAACTGCTCCCACCTCCGCCGCAACAACGGCTGCAGGACGGCCGTGCTCGCGGGCATGGGCGGTACTGATGCCATGGATGGCGGCCGCTTCCTCAGGAATTTCCATACCCGGATCTGCCAGCCACTCATGGGTATCGGCCACCGCACCAGCCTCGTCAACCATCACAATGGAGGCCGTCACAATTCTGGCTGTGCGGGGNTCCTTGCCCGTGGTTTCTAAATCAAATGCGGCACGGGGNTGCATACTCCAGCTAGTCATGCTCCAACGCTACCTGCTGGGATGGACATTCAAGCACCGGGGCCCAGGTGCGAACTACGCTTATGACATGCGCGAGCAATATGTTGAGGCAGTTTTGGCCGTAGCTCAATTGATTCCTGCCGCCCGGATATTGTCGTACGGGGACATTGCGGCTCTCCTGGAGAGCGGCGGGCCGCGGCAGGTGGGTGCCGTCATGTCAGCCCATGGCAGTGCCGTGCCGTGGTGGCGGGTGATTCGGGCTAGCGGCTGCGCTCCGGTCTGCCACGAAGGCCGGGCTTTAGCGCATTATCGCGAGGAGTCCACAGCGTTACGGGGACACCTCCGCCCTTGCACCTTCAACGCCGGGCCGGGCACCGGTGTGGCGGGTTGATATGAAAACTGCTCGCTGGAATCCCAGTGAGTCAGACTTTGACGTCATTGATGCCATCGCGGCCACCTTGCACGCTGCCGACGGTGTGCCAGCCCGTACGCCAATGTCAGTGCCTCGTGATGAACTGGATGCATGAGTACGCAAGTGAAGCAGTTCTCGNCAAGCACAACCCCTCACCAAGGCCAGCCCTCCTTGCCTAAGTTGACGCTTGTGGCACCGGTAGAGGGTGTGCGCAGTGCCCCGGCGCTCAGTGCCGATCAGCAGGCCGTGGTGGACCTCAAACCAGGTTCGGGGCCCGTCTTGGTGTGGGGTGCCCCTGGGACGGGTAAGTCCACGGTGCTCATTGAGGCTTCAGTCAAGCGGATGGAGCACGGCGGGGTCGATCCAGCCGGCGCCCTCCTGCTGGCTCCGTCCCGGTTGGCTGCGGCACGGTTGCGTGACGGATTTAGTGCCCGGCTAAGTAGAAGTTTGAGCACGTCTCCGGCCCGGACGTGGTCTTCGTACGCCTTTGACTTACTGCGTCGGGCCAAGGTTGCAGGGCGCATGCCGCACTTGGATGGCCCACCGCGGCTTATGAGTGGGCCCGAACAGGACCTGATCATCAAAGACCTGCTCACTGGGCACAAAATGGGGTTGGGTAACCCGCCGCGATGGCCAGCTGAACTGGCGGACGCCATTGAAACTCGCGGCTTCCGTCAGGAGATCCGCCAACTTNTTGACCGGGTCATTGAATACGGACTGATCCCAGAGGAATTGGCTGAGCTGGGCCACGCCAACCAACGCCCCGACTGGGTGGCAGCGGCTTCGCTCTACCAGGAGTACAGAGACGTTGTGGATTGGNGGAAATCGGGCTCCTTTGACCCGGCGGGGATCATCACCGCTGCAACAACACTCTTGCAACTCGATCCTGACTTTCTAGCCCAGGAACGCAACCGGCTGGAACTGATCGTGGTTGATGACATTCAAGAAGCCAACAAGGCCGTGCACGAACTCTTGGGATTGGTGGGCCGGGGCAAGGATGTGTTGGTGGGAGCTTCGCCAGATACGGTGGTGCAGGGCTTTCGCGGCGCACGGCCGGACCTTATCGCCTCCCTCGCGCACTCTCTGTCGACGGATGAGCGCCCCTTGCAACAGTTTTCCCTCTCCACCTCACATCGCATGAGCCCGCCGCTGGCCGCAGCGTGGTTGGGCGTGGCCGAGCGGATCTTCCAGATTCGTGGGNGACACAAAGCACGCGAACTATTCTGGCCGGCTCGGGAGGAACAACCGGGCACCTCTGCCTCAGCTGAAACCTCCGGCGAATCGGCAACTACAGCTGGGAACCCGGCGTCCTGCGCGGCTAAAAGTNCCTATGTCAGTGCCCATGTTGTGGCCTCCGAAGTGCATGAGCTGCGTCTGGTGGCCGAACGAATCCTGCACTTGCAACACCTCGACGGACACAGTTTGAGTGAGATTGCGGTGATTGTGCGCACAGGCTCTGCCCTTGCGGCGCTCCAGAGGTACCTGAGTGCGCAGGGCATTGCCGTCAAGGTTCCTGTTGCTGAAAACCCTGTCCGCGATGAGCCTGCCGTGCGCNCCCTTNTAGAGGCGTTTGGGGTTGCGCTATCTCCCGGGGCGCTCGACGCCGAAGCTTGCGTTGCACTGTTGACCTCTCGTTTGGGACGCTCAACCGCGCTTCACCTGCGCCGCTTGAGGCAGGCGCTGCGGCAACAGGAACGTCATGATGGCGGCGGCCGGGCCAGCGATGAACTCTTAGTTGAGGCAATGCTGAACCCGCAGAAGCTTGCTCCCCTGGGATGGGAGGCGGCTAATGCGCGCAGGATTGCCGCCATGCTCGTTGCCGGGCAGGAAGCCGTGGCCCAACCCGGTGCCAATGCCGAAACGGTCTTGTGGGCGCTATGGGATGCCTGCGATAGTTCCGGGACCTGGGAATCACAGGCCCTGCGCGGGNGCCCCACCGGAATCCGTGCTGATCGGGATCTTGATGCTGTCATGGCCCTATTTCAAACAGCGGAGCGCTATGTTGATCAGCTTCCTGGCTCTAGCCCGCAGCAGTTCCTTGACTACCTGATGAGCCAGGACCTGCCTATGGATACCCTCGCCGCCCGGGCCCAACGCAGCGATGCGGTGGAAATCTTGACCNCTGCCAGCGCCGCCGGGCGTGAATGGCCCATTGTCATTGTGGCCGGTTTGCAGGAAGGCGTGTGGCCCAACACCCGCCTGCGCGGTGAGCTGCTTGGCAGTCAACTGCTGGTGGACGTACTTGAAAGCGGCGCACAGGCAGCGCGCCAGATTGGACCCGCAGCCAGGCTACGTGACATCCGCTATGACGAACTGCGCAGCTTTGCCGCCGCCATCTCCCGTACCAGTGAGAAACTCATTCTCACCGCTGCCGCAGGACACGACCTCCAGCCCTCTCAGTTCTTGGACCTTGCCGCGCCGTTCATTCCCGTCACGGATTCAGGTGGTGAATCCCAATACCCGGTGCGTCCAGTTGAACAGGTCCCAAGGCCCATGACCCTGCGCTCACTGGTGGCCGAGTTACGGCAGGAATCAGAAATGCACGCCGATCCTGAAGCAGCCCGGATGCTGGCCGTGTTGGCTAGTCAAAATGTTCCCGGAGCTGATCCGCAACAGTGGTGGGGCCTTCTGGCGTTAAGTAGCCAGGCGCCCATTGTTGCCNCCGGGGAGCCTGTGAGTGTTTCGCCGTCAAAGGTTGAAGAAGTACTCAAGTCCNCCTTGAACTGGTTCATCAGGGCCGCCGGAGGTGAAGCCACCACCGATTTTGCTCGCAGCCTGGGCACACTCATCCACGGCATCGCCCAGGATATCCCCAACGGTGCCGGGCACGAATACTTAGCAGAACTGGATAAGCGCTGGCCTTCACTGGGTCTGCCCGAGTCGTGGGAGACGGACGTGGATTACCAGCGCGCCCAAGAGATGCTGGGCAAGTTGGCCCAATACGTCATCGACGCCAGGATGAACGGGCGCACCTTGGTGGGTGTTGAAGAAAACTTCAGCGTTGACCTAGGAGAGCTGCCCAGCGCAGAAACCGGCAGCGTAGCTGAACCCTTAGACGGGGAAAACACCCACGTACCTGGCCAGATGGTGCGTCTACGGNGGCAGGTGGACAGGCTTGAGGCCGACGCCAACGGGAATTTGATAGTGGTTGATATCAAGACAGGACGCACCAAACCCACCAAAGACCAGGTGGCTGAGCACCCTCAATTGGGTGCCTACCAAGTGGCGGTCACTGCTGGCGGATTCGCAGAACAGGCCAGCGCAGCCGGACTCTCTGGGGCCGTCTCGGGCGGCGCGGCACTGCTACCGCTTGGCGATGGGACCAAGAACGTANAAACACAGGACCAGGCCGCCATGGTTGCCGGTAGTGAGAACGATCCAACCCGTAAAGTCATGGAGGCGGCCCTGCTGATGGCCCAAGCCGTGTTCCCGGCCCGCCATGGCGCCGATTGGTCCGAACGCAACGGCTGCCCGCTTCCTACTATTTGCCCGCTGTGCCCGGAAGGGAAACAAATCACCGAATGAGCATCCCCGCCCTGACCCCAGAGCCCCAGAACCGGCTGAGTCCTTATGAACTGGCCGAGCTCCTTGAACAACGGCCGCCAACACCGGAACAGGCAGTGATCATCGCCTCACCCCTTGAACCGCTGCTTGTCATTGCAGGGGCTGGATCAGGGAAGACCACCACCATGGCAGACCGTGTTGTGTGGCTCGTTGCCAATGGGCTGGTTTTACCTGAGGAAATCCTTGGTGTCACCTTCACCCGCAAGGCTGCCGGGGAATTGGCGTCACGGATTCGCGGACAGCTAGCCAAACTCGGCACCCTGGCCCGTTCTGGCGAGGTGGAACTGGCCNCCGCCGCTGCCGCCCGGGACGCCCTGGAACCTAAAGTCTCCACCTACCATTCATACGCCAGCGGTATCGTCACGGACTACGGGCTGCGGCTGGGCATTGAACGCGACGCCGTGGTGCTGGGCGCCGCGGAGGCATGGCAGCTGGCCAGCGAAGTTCTCGAAGCCCATGACGGCGCTCACGAACACTTCACAGCCGCCAAATCCACGCTGATCCAATCAGTTATGGACTTGTCCGGGGAATGTGCTGAACACCTGCAAGATCCCGCCCACGTGGTGGCGAGCCTTGAGGCCTACGTGGCCGATTTCGAGTTCCTTCCGTACATTGCAGAGACGCTCAAGCCACGCACCGCCGTGGTGNAAAAGCAGCTAGATGTCCTGCGCACCCGGGCCTCGGTGGCGGTGCTGGTGCAANAATATGCGCAGGCCAAACGCCGCCGCAACGTCCTTGACTATGGTGATCTGGTGGCTCTAGCCGCCAAAATAGCCCAGGAAGTCCCGCACGCTGCCGAGATGGAACGCCAGCGCTATAAGGTAGTGCTGCTGGATGAGTTCCAAGATACCTCGCACGCCCAGCTGCAGCTCTTTGCCGAGCTTNTTGGTGATGGACACNCCGTCACAGCGGTGGGAGATCCGCATCAGTCAATTTATGGGTTCCGTGGCGCCTCGGCCGGCCAACTGTTCCGCTTTCCAGAAATTTTCCGCAAGCACGACGGCGTTCACGCACCCACTGCTGAACTCACCATCGCGTGGCGTAATTCCGCACATATTTTGGCGGCAGCTAACGTGATGTCGGCTGAGTTGACTCAGGCACAGAACCGCAAAGCCAACGCGAAGCTGGCGGCCGGTCTGACTGGGCAGGAACGTGCCGCCGCCGGGCCTCAAGTGGTTGTGTCACCCTTGAAAGAAAAGCCGCACGCCCCGGAGNGGGAGGTTCTCCTTGCTCGTTTCAGCACTGAACTAGATGAGGCGGAAGCCATTGCGGCCCAAATTTTGGACCGTAAAGGGNATTTCACCCACCGGCGCGGCGCCCAAGGTGCCATGACCCTGGCAGTGTTGTGCCGCCGTCGTGCACAATTTTCCCGCCTCCAGTCCGTTNTTGAAGCTCGCGGTATTCCCTATGAAATTGTGGGCCTGAGCGGGTTGCTGGGAACACCGGAGATTGTGGACCTGGTGGCGACGCTGCGAGTCATTGCCGATCCTGGCCGGTCTGATGCGTTGATGCGGTTACTGACCGGGGCCAGATGGCGGATAGGGCCCGCTGACTTGATGGCTNTTTCTGATTGGGCACGGTATTTGGCACGGCGGCGGGAATGGGCTGCGAAGAACAGGGTGGACTTCGGCCCTGCCGTGCTCAAAGAAGACGGAGAGAGGCCAGTTGCCGGTGCGCTAGATGGACAAGAGCGCCCGGTTGTCACGGCCGATCTGGTAGATGCCTCATCTCTGGTGGAGGCACTTGACTATCTCAGTGCTGATTACTGGCCCGAGGCTGCGCGGCCTCTGAGCGATGTGGCACGCACACGGCTGCTGGCTTTACGGGACGAGTTGCGTGTCTTGCGGACGTTTGTGNGGGAGGATCTGAGTAACCTGCTGNGGGTGGTGGAGAAGACGATGCTTCTAGATATTGAGTTAGCGGCCAAGCCCGGCTCCAGTATCCACCACGCCAGACGCCACTTGGATGCCTTTGCCGATGCGGCAGCCACGTTCATGCAAGCCGCGCAACGGGTAGACCTGGACGCTTTCCTGGGCTGGTTGGAAACAGCAGAATCAGAAGAGGGTGGACTGGAAATGACACCCGTGGAGAGCAATCCCGATGCTGTTGCCCTCTTGACAGTCCACGCCTCGAAAGGGCTGGAATGGGATGCGGTATTTGTTCCGGGTATGAACGCCGGCGCTTTTCCCAGCACCCGGGCTGATAGGTGGAGCACCGGAGCCAAATCGTTGCCGTGGCCCCTGCGCGGAGATAGCGATGACCTGCCCGAGTGGGATACCAATGTGCCGGATTTGAAAACCTTGATGGAGAACGAGAAACTCTTCGCTGATGACGTTCTGCTCCACGGCGAAGAAGAAGAACGCCGCCTGGCTTATGTCGCTTTTACCCGGGCCCGCGACTTCCTGATGTGCTCAAGCACTGTCTGGGGCAGCGGTAAGAAGCCGCTGACGTCCTCGCCCTTCCTTGCTGAACTCCTGGAGCTCACAGAAGGACCAACCCCAACGGCCAGCATTGGAGAGTGGGCACAGGACCCCGAAGAGGATGCCACTAACCCCGTCAGCGCTGGCGCCGAAAGCGCACTGTGGCCCTACGACNCCCTCAACGGGCCAGTCATTCTAGGAAGGGCCGGGGTAGCTGCCCGGGTGGGTCGCCGGGCCAATGTGGAACGCTCTGCCACGGCCGTTGAGGAAAACGCAGAAACGCTGGCTGCCAGCGGTGAACAGGCAGCTAGATTCAACTCCTCAGCAGTGCTCGGAAGTTCAGCAGTGTTCGGAAGGTCGGTAGTGCTTGGAAGTAAGGAATTTCTGGCGGAAAACCCTCGGTGGGGCGCAGAAGCACAGGTGTTGTTGGCACAAGAACATCTAGAATCGGACCAGCTCCGGGTGGAACTTCCGCCGCATATTTCAGCCTCTCGGCTGGTGGCGTTGNGGGAGGACCCGGAGAAAGTCACCCGGGCCATGCGCCGTCCAGTGCCTACCAAGCCGGGCATGGCTGCCCGCAAAGGAACAGCCTTCCACACATGGATTGAGGACTTCTTCGCCACCACAGGCCAGCTTGATTTTGACGAGGAGCCGNGTGCGGACGCCTATGTGGATGAGGCCTATGGCCTGGCGGATATGCAGGAGACGTTCAAANACTCCGAATGGGCCAACAGGACCCCTGCCGATCTTGAGGTGCCCATTGAAACCCGCGTGGCTGATGTTGTGGTGCGTGGGCGTATTGATGCCATCTTCCAAGATGACGACGGCAGGTGGGATCTGATCGACTGGAAAACAGGCAAGGTTCCTTCACGTGCTCAGCTGGCGGTGCGGNGGNTCCAGCTCGCCGTGTACAGGCTCGCCTGGGCACGGTTGAAAGAAGTGCCCTTAGACCGTGTTCGTGCCGCTNTTTACTACGTGGGACAAGACAAACTTATCCGTCCTGTGGACCTTGCCGGAGAAGAAGAGCTCGAGGCGATTGTCACCCACGCTTACTCCGTGTGATCGGGTTCGGCGTTGGTGATTTTCGGAGCATCAGTGGGTTCTGGTATCCACTGCTCCTCAGTAGACCCTGCACGGTGAGATTTGGGCTTGTTAGAACCTGAGCCCTCACTTCCCGGATGTGTTTTGGTCAGGGGATGACCTTCATAGCCGTGGTGTCCACGTCCACTGCCGCGGTGGGCGCCTCGGGGCCGCGGTGGGTGCCTCGGCCCTCCCGGGGCACTGAGCTGGAATCACTGGACTCACTGGAATCACTGGACTCACTGGCGGGGTGGATGCCGTCGGTCAGAGCATCGCCAGAGACAGCGGTGCCTGCTTTACCTGCATCCCTAGCCGCTGATTCGTTCTCAGGTACGTCCTCGGTGCCAGCAGGCTGAGGTGCCACCACTATAGGCACTACCTTGATGGCCGCCGTCTGATCCGAAACTGGCTCCACNGGCTTCCTTTGCCTGACTGGTTGCCTCTGAAGTTAACGGGCGGCCACTGTGGTTTCAACGCTGATGGGTTGACCGCCATGCTGGGCAATGTCAGCTTCTAGGGTGCGCAGCATCGATTCGGCGTCTTCCACCATGCGGGCACTGTCGGCAGCGTAGCCCTTAACAAGCCACTGCGCCAGAGCAAATTCGGCGCTGAGGGCTGCACGCCGGAGCAAGTGCGGGTCTGGACTCTCATGGCGGGCGGCGGCATAGGCCTGCATGACGGTGTCAACAAAGTCTGGGTCGTTCACAGCAACGAGCCAAGCGAAATCATCTGCCGGATCGCCCACACGCAGATCAGTCCACCCAATGACCGCCGTAACCTGGTCGCCGTCGAGCAAGATGTTGTCTTCATGCAGGTCGCCGTGGACCACACTGGCGTTGAAGCGCCACAGCGCCACATCCTCCATCGCGTGCTCCCAACGGCGCAGTAGCGATGGCGGGATNCTGCCCGTGGTTGCCGCTTGGTCAAGTTCATTGAGCTTGCGCTGACGGAACTCGTTGGCCGTGTAACTGGGCAGGTCAAAGGTGGTGACAAGTTCTTGGGGCAGATCGTGGATGGCTGCTATGGCCGCACCGATCTCAAGGGCAAGGGCGCCACTTCCGGAGGCAAGGCGTTCTACAGATTCGGCCTTGCCAACGATGTGCGAGTACACAAAAGTGGTGAGTTCGCCTTGGCGTACAGTCCCAGCCACAGTAGGCAGCAAGAACGGCAGCTCTGCGCGGATGGCGGGNGAGAAGGTGCGCAGAACCTGACGCTCAATTTCCAGGCGCGTACTTGCGTCACCATGGCGTGGGGAACGCACCCGCCACCGGCGGTTTTCGGAGTCAACCAGCAGTGCGGAGCAGAAATCAGCGGTGTCATCGGGTTCGGGGCCAAAGGCCGTTACGTTAAGTCCGGGCACGGCGGCGCTGGCGATGGCGGCCAATTCGATTGCAGTCATTCTTCTCACCCTCCACCGTAGAACGCGAAAGCGCTATCCACGTGCCGTTGGGGCGGCGAGTCGCAAGAACTCCTTGCTGGGAGCCTGACAGAGAGACTATGGAACGAAAATCACAGGCCACTTGTCCACAAAATTTGGGGCAGGAATGTAAATATTTGGCCTGAATGCGTACGGTATAAACATGACTAAACCCATGCCGTCACCCCATACTGTGCTTGATCGTCAATGCGAACAACGCAGTGAACCCGGTNATTTGATGNAGGTTTTGAGAAAATCCTCCCACAGGACAATTTTCTTCCATCGGGGCAAAGCCCTCATGGAGGGTTCTGCCCTAGGCTATTTCGATCCTGCTTCGTGGGAAGTGAAGCCTACCGCTGAGTATATTGATGTTTATTTGGGCAGGGTTCTTGCTGGCGAAAAACTATTGGCANGCGAAGAGACCGATCTAGTCCTACGGATTCTCGCACCGGATGCCACAGATTTCACGTGGTTACCCAGTGGCACAGAATTTGCGGGTTACCGGGATGTTGCCAAGGATCTGGATTTTTGACGCTCAGGTTTTGTTCAGGCGCAGGCCGTTGCCACCTGGCATGGCACTCATACGCACTGTCCACGATGTGGTAGCCGCACCATCGTTATGAACGCGGGCTGGATGCGTCGGTGTGAAGAAGATGGCTCGCAGCATTTCCCTCGCACCGACCCGGCAGCCATTGTGGCCATTGTTGGTGCAGATGACCGGATCTTGCTGGCCAACAATTTCCAATGGCCAGAAAACCGCTACTCGACCGTGGCAGGGTTTGCTGAGGCGNGGGAGAGTGGAGAGCAAGCGGCCGTTCGAGAAATTTTCGAGGAAGTAGGCGTACACCTACACTCCCTCAGTTACATCGGATCTCAGGCGTGGCCCTTCNCCCGATCCTTTATGCTCGGATTCATCGGCTACACCAATGACACTGTGGCAACACCGGATAACACTGAAGTCAGGACCACACGCTGGTTTGAGCGCCAAGAGCTGCAGACCGCTGTACTTAGTGGTGAAGCCGTGATTCCAGGCAGGCTATCCATTGCGCGAACCTTGGTCGAACGGTGGTACGGGNGTGCCATCCGGGAACCTGAAGATGCGGTGGAAACATTTAGTACACCAGCACCAAGTGACTGCGCATGAGCTTTGATCCCCACCAAACAGGGCTGCCGGTGATGGATGAACACACAGCCGAAGAACGTATTTTGGCAGGTTTGGATGACGAGCAGCGGACAGTTGCCACCACGTTGACCGGCNCCCTCTGCGTATTAGCAGGGNCAGGCACCGGTAAGACCAGGGCCATCACTCACCGCATCGCCTACGGCGTGCACACGGGCGTCTACAATCCCAACAGGCTCCTGGCAGTGACGTTCACGGCCAGAGCCGCTGCCCAGATGCGCACCCGGCTGCGCGATCTGGGCGTGGGCACGGTCCAGGCCCGCACCTTCCACGCCGCTGCGCTGCGACAGCTGCAGTATTTCTGGCCGCACGCCGTCGGAGGCCAGCTGCCGGGGCTGCTTGAACACAAAGCCCAGATCATCGCTGAGGCTGCGCGCCGGCTGCGTCTGCCCACGGACAGGGCATCAATCCGCGATCTGGCCGCTGAAATTGAGTGGGCCAAGGTCTCGATGCTGACCNCTGAGACGTACCTGCTCAAGGCAGAAGACCGCGGGGAACCAGGTGGGCTGGACAAGGTGGCTGTGGGGCGGCTTNTTCAGGCCTATGAGGATGTCAAAGCTGACCGGAACCTCATTGACTTTGAAGACGTCCTGCTCATCACTGTAGGGATTTTGCAAGAAGACCCGCGCGTGGCAGCCACCGTACGGGACCAATACAGACACTTTGTGGTTGATGAGTACCAGGATGTGTCCCCGCTCCAGCAGCGCATGCTGGATTTGTGGCTGGGTGGGCGGGAGGAATTATGTGTGGTGGGCGATGCCAGCCAGACCATTTATTCCTTTACCGGAGCCACCNCACGGCATCTGCTGGACTTCCCCAAACGCTTTCCGGCCGCCAATGTGGTGAAACTTGTCCGCGATTACCGCTCCACTCCCCAAGTTGTGGGATTGGCCAATACCTTGCTCAGCAGCAGACGTAGCGGCGGACTAAGTGCTGATGCGCTGTGGTCCAAACCTCTGGAACTGGTGGCCCAGCGCACCAATGGTCCGTCACCTGAATTCCTAGAATGCAGCGACGACGAAGCCGAGGCGGCAGCTGTTGCCGCACGGATCAAGATCTTGATTGGGCATGGCACGCCGGCAAGCGAAATTGCGGTGCTCTTTAGGACCAACGGCCAATCGGAAGCATATGAGCAGGCACTCACGGCGGCCGGAGTTGGCTACCAGCTACGCGGCGGGGAACGCTTCTTTGCCCGCAAAGAGGTCCGCGACGCCCTGCTGCAATTGCGGGCAGCCTCACGTGCGGCCGAGGACGAGCCCTTGGCTCAGCTGGTGCGCGATGTCCTGATGAACTTGGGGTATCAGCCTGAAGCGCCTAAAACCGGAGGCGCAGTGCGTGAACGCTGGGAGTCACTATCAGCAATTGTTGCACTCGCTGATGAGCTGGTGGTTTCGCGCAGCACCNCCGAACACACTTTCACGCTGGTGGATTTCGTCGCTGAATTACAGGATCGGGCCTCTGCCCAGCATGCGCCCACGGTGCAGGGCGTCACGCTTGCCTCGCTGCACTCCGCCAAGGGTCTTGAATGGGATGCGGTGTTCTTGGTGGGTGTGAGCGAAGGTCTCATGCCCATCTCCTTTGCCGACACCCCCGAAACCGTCGATGAAGAACGGCGCCTCCTGTATGTAGGGATCACTAGAGCCCGGGAATTTNTGAACTTTTCCTGGTCTACAGCGCGTACTCCCGGCGGCAGGGCCAACCGCAAACCTTCACGCTTCTTGGACGGGATGCGTCCGGATTCTGTGGGTGGAGCGCCCACGGGGCCTCGCCAAGCCGCGGCACGCAAAGTGCGTAAAGCTGTTGGGCCGTCGCTGTGTAGGGTGTGCGGGAAGATCCTGAACACGGGAGCCGAACGCAAGGTTGGTCGCTGCAGCGACTGCCCACCTGGCTACGACGAGGCCGTCTTTGACCAGCTGCGAGAATGGCGCCTGGGTGAAGCTACCACCGCAGCCGTTCCCGCGTTCGTCGTGTTCACGGATGCAACGTTGATGGCTATTGCCGAAGCTGCACCTCAGGACCTTGATGCACTTGCGGCCCTTCCCGGTGTGGGGCCAGCCAAACTAGAACGCTACGGTGAAGCTGTCCTGGAGATTGTTGCTAAGGACTGACTCTGCCATTGGCAGCCGCAGTCAGGATGGGTAGTGAAATCCTGCTGCGACCACCGGCCATTGTCCGGATGGAAAGTCATCACAGAGGACCACGAACTTGGCTGGTTGACGCCGTCAAGAAACAGCAGCACATGCGAAGCTGCCGTGCCTGCCAGCGTTGTGGATAAGGCTGCGTTCTCCAACAATTCAGTCCGCGGTCTGTGGTCCAGGGATGGTCCCGTGCCGGTGGCCAGCTGAGTGCACATCTCCAGCCATTGGGGGTCATGGACACTGCGGTGCCGTTCAACACATTCGGCACACGCAGTTTCNCCAGGCACAACCAAGGGGCCAACGGTGCCGTCCTGCTCGCGGACCAGTACCAATAGATGTGGCCTTTCCGCGGCCATGAAACGGGCAGTCGTCTGGGCGGGGACGGTGTCGTGGCCAGCTACCACGGCCAGATCAAGGTAAGCCAGGCTGGGGCCGCCGGCACCGCCGTCGTGCAGTATGTGGATGTTGGCACCCGGATCGATCCGCATAAGGTGACGGCGCACGGCCACGGATCGGGTCAACCCGATGTCACTGAGCTTGAACGGGCCTGGGCTGACATCGGTTGCGGCCACGGGAGCGTCATCTTCCAGTAGGACAGTGCCCACCCCGGCGCTCACCAGCACGGCCGCTAGTGTAGCGCCAGTACGCCCTAACCCCACCAGATGGACCACTGCGTGTTCTCGTCTGGCCATGAGCTCAAGGCACGGGACCTTATGTAACCCCAACAGTGCCGAGCGCTCCGGCAACAGCCGTTCTGCCCTGTACCCCTGCTGTGTNAGCTCGTCGTCAGCAAAGAGTAGTCCGGCCAGTTTGGCGCATATTTCCCCGGCCCGCACAACGTCCACACCGAGAGAAACCGCGTGCTCAAGCACCAAGTTATCGCTAATTCCCCGGCGTAGTGCCTCAACAAAGCANACATCACAATCCTGCAGTCCCTCAAGGATCAGCCCACCGGCACCTAACCCGATCTGGACGCTGTGGGAGCTGCGCCGCAGCATCCGAAGCCCAGGGTTAATGCTTGTCATGACGGCCTCCCACCGGAACTTCCTGAGAACTAGCTCATGTATTCCCCGTATTGATCATGGCACTTTGGCCGTGTTCGCGTGTGAAGTTATCCACAACCGGGAGTTCTCCACAATGCGTCATAGTGGTTTCAAATCGGTGGCCCCGAGGCTGTACCGTCGAAGCATGCCAGCACTATCAGTACTCCCGCGCAGCGGCGCAGTCCGGCCCGCAAACCCATCGGCAGGGGCACCCTGGGCCGTTGGGTGATTCGTATTCAGCGCATAAGCTCAGCACTGGAGAGGCTGTGGTGATCAGGCGGACAGCCAGGCGANAAACTGGCCTTGCGGCGTTCTGGGAGGACGGACAGGCAGTGATTGCCGTCCCAGCACGGCTGAGTCTTGAAGATGAACAGTATTGGGTGCCGCGCATGGTGGCCAAACTTGAACACGGCAGATTGGCACCGGGGCGCCAGATTCCGGCCAGTAACGAGGCGCTCATGCTGCGCAGCTTGCTACTGTCCAAANAATACTTGGGCGCCCGCGCANGTCCCCAGTCGGTGCGGTGGGTGAGCAATCAAAACAGCCGGTGGGGTTCTGCAACTCCGGCACGCAAGTCAATCAGAATCTCTCACCAAGTGCAGGGCATGCCCGAATGGGTGCTCGATTATGTGCTCCTGCACGAGCTTGCCCACCTAATCCACCCCAATCACAGTGCCGCATTTTGGGCTGAACTGGCAAGCTACCCCGAGATGGAAACGGCCAAGGCATTCTTGGCCGGGGCCTCTNTCTCTGCAGGCCGCGGGCTCAGCGCCCTAGAGGACGGGACAGAAAGTAGCTCAGGCAGTGGCCTAGGCGGCGGGATGGACAGTGATGTGGACGAGACTGACTGAAGACGGCTCTGAACCGCGGTTTTATGGTTGATTAAAATCTGTGGGGACGTAGTGGTCATGTGCTGATGATCAATCATCAGTAAATGTCTACTACGTCCCCACACCGTCTAGATCCACACCGTCTAGATCTGCACGGTCTAGATGGCTCCTATTTGTCTGTGTCAGGGTCCTGCGGCGTGGGTCCGCCGGAGTTCTCCGTGTCGGGACCGGAACCAGAATCAGTACTGGAGTCACCACCGGCTCCGGTAGTTGTGTCAGCGCCGGAGTCTGAAACAGTGTCGCCCGAAGGGACATCGTCAAAACCTCCGTCAAGGAGTTTCGCCAATGCGGCATCCACCTCTGATTCGGAGGCATCTTCGGCGCTGCGGCGGGCACTGAAGCCCACTGCGTCATCCAAATCCGCGGAGGTGGGCAGCAGATCGGGGTGTGCCCAGATAGCGTCCCGGCCAACAATGCCGCGCTGTTCCTTCAGCGAAGCCCACAAGGCGGCAGCTTCGCGGAGTCTGCGTGGACGCAACTCCAACCCAACTAAGGATCCAAAAGCGTGTTCGGCGGGTCCTCCGGTGGCACGGCGGCGGCGGATGGTCTCGCGGATGGCCCCTGCGGAGGGAAGGTTGGCAGCAGCAGCAAAGGTCAGCTCATCAACCCAGCCTTCAACCAATGCCAATGCAGTTTCAAGCTTCAACAGTGCCGCGTCTTGTTCCGGCGTCCGTGCCGGCATGAAGACACCTTCGGAAAGGGCTGCTTGCATGGCTTCGGGATTGGACGGGTCAAGGTTGTGGGCCAGGTCTTCAATACGGGACATATCGATGTGGATTCCGCGGGCATAGGATTCAATGGCTCCAAGAAGGTGGCCGCGCAGCCACGGAACTTGGACAAACAAGCGTGCGTGAGCTGCTTCGCGCAGCGCAAGGAACAAACGGACTTCTTGCTCTGGTACTTCAAGACCCTCACCAAAGGCCTTGACGTTAGCTGGCAAAAGAGCCATCTGGAGGTCAGCCAACGGGATGCCGATATCGGTGGAACCGAGAACTTCCTTGGCCAGTGCACCCACCGCCGCACCAAGTTGCAAGCCAAACAGCGCACCACCCATGTTTTGCATCATGGACGCGGCGTCGCCCATCATGGATTTCATCTCTTCAGGCAGCTGCTCGTTCATGGCCTTGGAAATGGCAAAGGCAATGCTGTTAGCCACAGGCTCTGTCAGCCGTTGCCAGGTGCCCAGAGTTTCCTCAACCCATTCCGCGCGTGACCATGCCCGTCCGATGATGGCGGTTGCGGCAAGGTCAGTGTGCGGGTCAAGCCACATCTCAGCTAAGCGCAGGGCCTCGTCCACTTCCCGCTGTTGGGTGGGCGTCACTGAGGGNTCATCTCCTGCGGCTGCCTTCCTTGCCGCATCACGGGCAAGGTCCCAATTAACGGGNGAGTCCTGGGAGCCGCTCATCATGGCCTGGACCTGGGCGAACATTTGCGCCATCGCATTGGGATCGGAGGGAAGTCCGGCAGCCTTGGCCAGCTCGGCGGGATCGAAGCCCTCCATGCCTTCGCCGCCCAAAAGCTTGGCGAGCATTTCCTGAAGCGGATCCTTCGGGGTTTCGTCGTCGTTGTTCGCTGGTGTGGAAGACATGATGGCCCGTTCGTTGGCATGGACACTGAATATCTTCACGTTACCGCCGTCGTCCTGCGTTGTCGCCATATGGCGGGCCCCTGTTCGCTCTAGGCAAAGGGTTCCCGGCGCAGCCCGGCAAAGTACAACCATTCACTACCAACTCCCAGCACTGGCACAAGCGCAACACAACTGAACACAGTAAGGTTGTTGGTTGGTACCCATTTCTGTGGGGATGCCGGGAGGGTGCAAAAGAGCTTGGAAAGGTCACAGCTTTGAGCCAGGAGACTATGGATGCGGCGACGCCGCCAAGCACTATTCGCGATCGCAGGTTCTCCGTGATGGTGGTTTCTGGAGTCCTTGCGGTGGTGCTCGCTGTTGCTGCCATGGCAATACCTGTTCCATACGTGATTGAATCCCCAGGCCCGGCCATTAACACCATCGGTGAGATGGGCGGCAAACCCGTCATCACTATCACCGGCCATGAAAGTTATCCTGCAACCAGCGGGAGCCTTGACCTCACAACAGTGCATTTAACCGGCGGCTTGCCGGGGAGCCAGATCTACTTCTTTGACGCGATGAAGTCCTGGCTCACACCGTCGCACACCATTTACCCGGCCGAGTTGATTTACGCACCCGGGATTAGCCAAGATGCGGTCAACAGCGAGAATTCTGCGGCCATGACAGGGTCGCAGGAAAATGCCACAGCTGCCGCCCTCACGGCGTTGTCGATCCCCTTCGAATCACACCTTGCTGTGGCCTCTGTCCCCGCAGATGGTGCAGCATCCGGTATTCTCAAGCCCGACGACGTCCTGCTCACCATTGGCGGCAAACAGGCAACAGACCTGAAAGTTATTCAAACTGTCTTAGCTNGGGGCAACGGTGCACCTGTTGAGATTACAGTCCGCCGTAACGGTGTTGAAAAGACGGTCTCCGTGACACCAAAATTGGGTAGCGACGGTAAATACTTGCTGGGGATCGCGCTGCAAAACACTTTCACGTTCCCTTTCGATGTGAAAATTTCCCTGGAAAACATTGGTGGTCCCAGCGCAGGCATGATCTTTGCTCTGGGCATCATGGATAATCTGACCNCTGGTGAGCTCACCGGCGGTAAGCAGTTCGCCGGCACGGGAACCATCGATCCACAAGGTGATGTTGGCCCCATTGGTGGCATTGCTCAGAAGATGGTGNGGGCACGCAGTAGCGGCGCGGATTATTTCCTGGCCNCCGGTTCGAACTGTGGCGATGTAGTGGGCCACATTCCCAAAGGACTACAAGTCATCAAGGTCGATACCCTCCAGGGTGCCTATGACGCTGTTTCCCTGATTGGGTCCGGTAAGGACGGTTCAGCCCTGCCTACTTGCAAGTAAAGACGTGAACACACGTAACGATTGAAACCTGCACGTAACGATTGCGCATCACACGGAACTTTGATCACGAACCATTCGTGGCACCACTATAGAAGCAACCGGACATTATTTATGTCCATCAGTTGAGTAAGAGGTAGAGAGTGACATCCCGACCATCCCCGTCGCCAAGCAGGCCTGTCAGGCCCAAACGGCGAAGCGCCCTACTGCCAACCATTATTGTGGTGGCGGCACTGGTGATTGCAGTGCTGATTTTCTCCGGCATCTACACGGACCTGCTCTGGTTTAGCCAGATCGGTNTTTCTGATGTGTTCTGGACTGAACGCATCGCCAAGCTGCTGATTTTCCTTGCAGCTTTCCTCGTGATGGCCGCCGGGNTGTACTTCTCCATTCGGGCAGCCTACAAAGCCCGGCCCGTCTATGCCNCTGATAGTGCGCATGAGGACAACCTCAACCGCTACCAGGTACAGCTGGAACCCATACGCCGTGTGGTCATGCTGGGCGTCCCCATTGTTNTTGGTTTGTTTGCCGGAACTGCAGCCATGGCCCAATGGGAAAAGGTAATGCTGTTTNTGTACCGCGTACCCTTTGGCTCAACGGATCCAGAATTTGGTCTGGACATCAGCTTTNACACCAACACCTTGCCCTTCCTTGGTTTCCTGGTAGGGATGCTCATCAGTGCCACGGTGATTGCTTTCATTGCCGGGATTCTCACCCACTACCTCTACGGTGCTATCCGTTTGACGGAACGCGGCATCTTCACCTCCCGCGCCGCCCAAATCCACATTGCCATCTTGGCCGGAGTCTTCCTGATCCTGCTCGGGGCAAACTTCTGGCTTGGCCGGTACGGAACCCTGCAGGACAACGGGNGCTACCGCGCCGGAGCCATGTTTACTGATGTCAACGCCGTGATCCCCACCAAGGCCATCCTGGCTGCGGCGGCCATCATTGTGGCCATCTTGTTCATCGTTGCCGCGTTCTTGGGTAAGTGGAAGCTGCCCCTGATTGGTACAGGCATGCTGGTTATCACTGCCATCGTGGCAGGCGGGCTCTACCCGTGGGCCGTCCAAGAATGGCAGGTAAAGCCGTCTGAGGGCAACGTAGAGCTCCCATACATTGCCCGCAACATTGATATGACGCGCCAGGCCTACGGACTTTCTGGCATGGAAGTCACCNCCTACAACGCCACCACCAAGGCGACGCCCGGGGCACTGCGTCAGGATGCTGACACGGCTGCAAGCATCAGGTTGCTGGACCCGAACCTGATTTCTTCCACTTTTGCCCAGCTCCAGCAGTACCGCCCGTACTACAAGTTCCCGAAGACATTAAATGTTGATAGGTACACCATTGACGGCAAGGTCCAGGATGCCGTGATCGCTGTGCGCGAGTTGAATCCCAACGGAATCGACCCCGACCAGCAGAGCTGGTACAACCAGCATCTGGTCTACACCCACGGTTATGGAGTGGTTGCCGCCTATGGAAACACCGTCACCTCAGACGGCAAGCCGGTGTTCATGCAGTCGGGTGTCCCCTCCGAGGGTGTGTTGGGAACGGACACTAGCTACCAGCCGCGCGTTTACTTTGGGCAGTCAACCAGCGACTACTCCATTGTGGGCGCACCTAAAGGGACAGCGCCCATTGAGTTGGACCGCCCTACGGGCAACAGCCCCACCACCACAGCTGACAACCCAGCCGATGAGTCGCTGACAACCTTTACAGGTAATGCCGGACCCAATGTGGGTAACTGGTTTAACCGCCTCATGTATGCACTGAAGTTCCAGTCCACGGACCTGTTGCTGACCAACGGTGTGAACAAGGACTCGCAGATCCTTTACGATCGCACCCCGGCTGAACGTGTTGCCAAGGTTGCCCCTTACCTGACCTTGGACGGTAATCCTTACCCTGCCATTGTTGACGGCAAGGTCAAGTGGATTGTGGATGGTTACACCACCAGTTCCTACTATCCGTACTCGCAGCAGCAGCAGTTACAGGAAGCCACCACGGATTCCCTGACAGTCGCAGGTGGCGTCGGGGCCCTTCCCAACGCCTCGGTGAACTACATCCGCAACTCCGTCAAGGCAACGGTTGACGCCTATGACGGTTCGGTTGAGCTGTTCGCCTGGGACGCTGAAGACCCGATCTTGAAGGCGTGGGAGAAAGTTTTCCCCACCACAGTGAAGCCGTTTACGGAGATGTCAGCAGATGTCATGTCCCACGTGCGCTACCCGGAAGATTTGTTCAAGGTACAGCGTGAGTTGATGGGCCGGTACCACGTGACCGATCCCACGAACTTCTTCAAGAACACGCTGGCGTGGAGCGTTCCTGATGACCCCACCACTAAGGCCGTTGACAAGCAACCGCCCTATTACCTGTCATTGAAGATGCCCGGCCAGGACAAGACGGCGTTCTCCTTGACCACGGACTTCATTCCGCAGGAAGTTAAANATACCGACTCCCGCAACATTCTCTACGGCTTCATGGCCGCCAATGGTGACGCGGGCAACGTCAAGGGTGTCAAGAGCCCTGACTACGGTAAGTTGCAGCTGCTGCAACTCCCTGATGCCACACAGGTGCCCGGGCCAGGACAGGTGCAAAACACGTTCCAGTCAGACCCTTCCGTTTCAGAACAGTTGAACGTGCTCAAACTGGGCCAGTCGGACGTCATCAACGGCAACCTGCTCACCCTCCCCATGGGTGGCGGAATGCTCTACGTGCAGCCGGTTTATGTTAAGTCCACGGGCTCCACCTCGTATCCCACCTTGCAGCGTGTGCTCGTCGCCTTTGGTGACAAGATTGGTTATGCGGCCACGTTGAACGAGGCGCTGGATCAGCTCTTTGGTGGTGACTCCGGTGCTACGGCAGGAGACGCTGGCGTCCAGAAGGATCCCGGCACTGGTGGCAGCTCCACCGAAGGGACCACCACGCCTCCGTCCGCGAATGGTAACGCGGCGCTGGCCCAGGCGCTCAACGATGCCAACACTGCCTTGAAGGATGGTCAGACGGCCCTAACCCAGGGCGACTTCACCGCCTATGGTGCGGCCCAGAAACGTCTGGAAGCAGCCATCGCTGCGGCTTTGGCGGCCGAAAGTGCACCAGCAACACCTGCAACGCCCAAAGCAACTCCCGCGCCGAGTCCGGCACCCTAGTTTCAACGTCGGAGGTAGGAAGGGCCCGGACATCTCATGATGTCCGGGCCTTCACTTTGGAAAGTGGCCATAAAATGAGGTAAAACAGCAGAGAGACGAAGGTCACGTGCTCTCAGTTTTACCTTCGGAGTAATGACCGGTAAAGTAATAATCACATCGCGGGGTGGAGCAGTTCGGTAGCTCGCCGGGCTCATAACCCGGAGGTCACAGGTTCAAATCCTGTCCCCGCAACTTGAAAGAGAAAGTCCCTGATCTTTAGATCGGGGACTTTTCCCTAAAGTATTGTAGTGATTCACGGAGCTCAGAACCGGTAGGATCAGCGAAGGCGAGGGCGGACTCCCAGTGAGCCCGCCCCTCGCCTTGCCCAATAATCCTGAGAGAACGGTAACAGGACGTTGTCTATTCACCCGGAAACCCTCGCGTGGCTGCTGGTGGCAGGGCACGTAATTCTCGGCGCCATTGCGGTGGCCTTCATTTCTGCGCGGCGTCGCCCGGCAACAGCCATTGCGTGGATGTTGACCATCATTNTTGTTCCCTATCTGGGCTTTGTGGCCTTCTTGCTGGTGGGATTTTCTCGACTGCCCAAGCCCCGGCGGGATAAACAAAAGTTTGTCAACGAGCTCATTCTTGAACGCACCGAAGGTCTTGACCAGCTAAGCCACCGGCAGGAATGGCCGCAGGGCTTGGCAGGGCTCGTCACTCTCAATAGCCACCTAGGAGCCTTGCCCATGGTGGGAGGTAACGACGTGGAACTCCTCCCTGACTACCGTGGCTCTATCGCCGCCATGGCAGCAGCCATCGATGAGGCCAAGGATTATGTCCACGTTGAGTTTTACATCCTGGTCCATGACAAGGCCACTGCTGCCTTCTTCGATGCACTGGAGCGGGCCGTTGCGCGCGGTGTCACTGTGCGGGTGTTATCGGATCATCTAGCGTCGCTGATGAATCCCGGGCGCAAGGAGACACTGGCGCGGTTGAAGGGCATGGGAGCCCAATACCATGCCATGTTGCCGTTGCGGCCGTGGAAGGGTGATTGGCAGCGCATCGATCTACGCAACCACCGCAAGTTGGTGGTGGTGGACGGGCAGGTGGGATTCACCGGATCGCAAAATTTGGTCCACGAAAGTTACAACAAANAGAAGAACATTGCCCGGNGGCTGCGCTGGCATGAGCTGATGCTCAGGATCCACGGGCCCGCAGTCAGGGAGCTCGACGCCGTCTTCGTCACCGACTGGTTCAGCGAGTCAAATGACCTGCTTGTGCTAGATACCTCACCAGTTGTCCTGGATCCGGCCCCGCACCGCGTGGATGCTCAGGTGGTGCCCAGCGGCCCCAGCTTTGAAAATGAAAACAACCTCAAACTCTTTGTCGCCATGATCCACCAAGCCACAGATCGGGTCAGTATCACCAGCCCATATTTTGTTCCGGAGGATTCGCTCCTGTTAGCCATGGTCACCGCGGCCGGGCGTGGGCTATCGGTTGAACTGTTCGTCTCAGAAATAGGCGATCAAGTCATGGTCTACCACGCACAACGCTCCTACTATGAGGCTCTCCTGCGTGCTGGTGTCAAAATCTATCTCTTCAAGGCCCCTGAAGTGTTGCACTCAAAGCATTTCAGCATTGATCACGATGTGGCTGTTGTTGGTTCCTCGAATATGGATGTACGGTCCTTCTCACTGAACATGGAGATCTCGGTTCTGATCCACAGTGAATCGTTCGTTGCGCAATTGCGGGTAATTGAGGATGGTTACAGGGCCAACAGCCGCGAACTCGATCTCACAGAGTGGGTGAAGCGCCCGGGCAGGGAAAAATTCTTCGACAGTGCCGCCCGTCTGACCTCGAACCTGCAGTAGGCCCTGCGCCGTCCCGGCCTGCACCCGCTAGCGGGGGCGGTTCCTACGTTGTTCTCTTGTTATTGACTTTGGCCGCTTTCGCCTCCGCGCGTTGGGTTTGGAGCATCTGCTTTGATTCGCTCACGTCGCCAACGAAGGGCCGCAGCCACGCCGATTGGGGTGGGCGTTTACCAGGATTGCCCTGGCAAATAGCGAAAGTGGAACAGCCGTCAAGGCACCGAGTGGGCCCAGCAGAGCCGACCAAAGATGACGGATAGGAACGTCAGCGTCATGTTCAAGCTGACCGTTCCGGAGACGAACTTGGCGTCGATGCTCATGAACATCACCATGAGGAGCGGGGAAATGGTGCCCAATCTAGGTTCATAGCACTGCCCAGTAGTTTGTAGGCGGTATCCAGCAAAACCCTAAGTCAATGGAATCCACCATTGCACGAACCTGCTCGTCGCCAATCCCTAAGTCCTCGTGCAGGGAGACTCTTAGCTGCTTGATGGGATAGCCGGAAATTATCAAAATGGGGACCAGAAACAAGGGGTGACAATGGAAAAATCCTGCTCAGCCCAAAGAGCACTATGACCGCCACAGCCAGGCTGATCAACACTTTGCGCCCGAAGGATTCTACTGCGGGTTCGATGTCTATCCGGCGCTGGGGTTAGGTGGTGTTTGGGCGGTTTCGCGGGTAATAATCTCTTGCAGTTCCTCGCACCAAGCATCAAGTACCCATGATCGGCGGCTGGCGTCGTCCGTGAGAATATTGGCCAACCCCAACCCTCTGCCCAGATCCAAGGTGGCGGCCACGATGGCCCGTAGACGGGGATTGTCCCGGTCGATGTTGAGCAAGGTTGCGGCCAACCGAAACGCCTCCCGTGCCACTACCTGCTCCAGCGGAATGATGTGTTCGCGCACCGCCGGATCTACGGCCGCAGCGGTCCAAACCTGAAGAGCGGCCCTAAATAGGGGCCCGGCATACATGCCGGCCAACGAGTCAAGGACCTCCCGTACCGTGACGGGGTTATTGCTCTGGGCCAGGAGGGTTGTCTGGATTTCCTTGACCCGGGCTACCGTCATGTGCTCAATGGCTGCGGTGAAAAGGTCATCACGGGTGGGGAAGTGGTGTTGAGCGGCGCCACGGGACACTCCGGAATCAGCCGCCACAGTGGCCACTGTAGTGCCGGTCCAGCCAACCTCGGACAGGAGCGTCACGGCACTTTCAAGCAGCCGCTCACGGGTTGCGCGGCTACGGTCCTGCTGGGGTTCATGGGTGGCTCTACTCACATCAGGACATTAGCATAAAGGGAAACAAGCAAGCGTGCTTGCTTTTTATGATGCAGCTCACATACTAAAGGAGTGGGTGCTCCGGAGTATTCCAATGCCGGGCCTTAGTCCAATAAGTTGTGAGGCTAATACTGGAACGAGGGAGTTCTTTTAATGGTGGATGTTGTGGATGTTCTGGCCGACTTTGAATCTGAATCGGCAGCCCTTGATGAGATTTTGCTGGCCTTGACCGATGCCGATTGGTCCCGTTCCACGCCTGCTCCCGGTTGGAGCATCAGCCACCAAATTGGCCATCTGGCGTGGACAGATGGTGCCGTCAATGACGCCGTGGCGGCTGCCAACGGAGCTCCTGCTGCCTTTGCGGCCCTCACGGCGGATCTGAGCTCAGGGNCAGTCTCCATTGACTCGGCCGCTGCGGAGCTGGCTTCCCTGCCGCCAACGCAATTGCTGGAGCAGTGGAGGCATGGCCGACGCCGGATGGCAACGTCCCTGAGTACTCTTGCCCCGGGCACCAAGCTGGAGTGGTTTGGGCCGCCCATGAGCGCCGCCTCCATGGCGACCGCCCGCATCATGGAAACGTGGGCCCACGGCCAAGACATTGCTGATGCCTTGGGCATTACCCGTGAGCCCACAGACAGGCTGCGCCACATTGCACATTTGGCCGTGCGGACCCGCGACTTTGCCTTCAAGGCGAACAAGCAGATCCCGCCCGAACATGAATTCAGGGTTGAGCTTGAAAGCCCCTCCGGTGAATTGTGGACCTGGGGTCCAGTCGATGCCGCTGACCGGGTCACGGGCACGGCTCTTGACTTTGCCCTCCTGGCAACCCAACGCCGGCACCGCGACGATCTGTCGCTGTCAGCGCAAGGACCACAGGCGGAGAAATGGCTGGATATTGTGCAGGCATTTGCCGGTCCTCCCGGAGAGGGACGGCAGCCTGAGGGACGGCAGCCTGCGGGACGGCAGCCTGCTAACACCGCCACCGGAGCCCCCACCGCTGAGCCCTCCGCATGAGTACGCTGCGCGTTGCCAACGCCTCCGGATTCTACGGTGACAGGGCCGGGGCCTTCAGGGAGATGCTTGAGGGTGGCCCGGTGGATGTTATTACCGGGGACTACCTTGCCGAGCTGACCATGCTGATCCTGGCCCGCGACCGGGCCAAGGACCCATCCACCGGTTACGCGAAAACGTTCCTGGCTGAGATGCGCGAAAGCCTCGCGTTGGCGATGGANAAGGGCGTAAAGATTGTGGTCAACGCCGGAGGGCTCAACCCNGCAGGATTGGCGGCCAAGCTCCAAGAACTGACAGCCATGCTGGGTGTGGACGCCAAAATTGCCCACGTGTACGGCGATGACCTCATTGACCGTGCCGCAGAGTTGGGTTTCGGCACGCCAGCTGGAAGCCCACTTTCTGCCAATGCCTACCTGGGTGGCTGGGGCATCGCCGCAGCCCTNGGGCGCAGGGCTGACGTTGTGGTCACCGGCCGCGTCACCGATGCCTCACTGGTGGTGGGTGCTGCCGCGCACCATTTCGGTTGGCAGCCCACCGACTATGACAAAATCGCCGGGTCCATGGCTGCCGGGCACGTTATTGAGTGCGGCACCCAAGCAACCGGTGGAAACTACGCCTTCTTTGACACCATCAAGGACATGCACCGCCCCGGTTTCCCCATCGCCGAGATTTCCAGTGACGGATCGTCCGTGATCACCAAGCACCCGGGTACCTCCGGGGCAGTTAGCAAAGGCACCGTCACCGCGCAACTCGTCTACGAGATCACCGGCGCCCGCTATGCCGGACCGGACGCTGTGCTACGTCTTGACTCCATTGCCCTTGACGACGACGGCCCGGACCGGGTGCGACTCTCCGGTGTGCGNNGGGAGGCGCCGCCGGACACGCTGAAGGTCTCCATCAACGAGTTGGGTGGCTACCGCAACGAGGTGACGTTCGTGCTAACCGGACTGGATATTGACAANAAAGCGGCACTGATCAAAAGCCAGCTCGCGGAGGTAGTTCCCGAAGGCACACGCTGGAGCCTTGCCCGCACCGATCACCCTGATGCGGACAACTGCGAAGAGTCCAGCGCCATGCTCCATTGCGTAGCTCGCGGCACCGACCCCGCGCTGGTGGGCCGTGCGTTCTCCAACGCGGCCGTGCAGATTGGCCTGGCCAGCTACCCGGGTTTCCATCTCACCTCACCNNCCGGCAATGCCGCACCGTACGGTATCTACCGGCCCGGCTGGGTTGCCGCCAGCGAAGTCCCACACAAGGTTGTGCTGCCTGACGGTACCGAAATCCTGCTCCCGCCCCCNAGCGGAACTGTCACTTCCGCCGTCGCACTGGCACCGGTTCCCGAGCCGGAACTGCCATCATTGCCGCAGTCAGGAACGACGACGCGTGCCCCACTGGGCCGGGTGGCGGCGGCCCGCAGCGGGGATAAAGGCGGGGACGCCAACGTCGGTGTGTGGGTTGAGCACGAACAGGCGTGGCCCTGGCTGGTCAACACCTTGAGTGTGGAAACGCTCAGNGAGCTGTTGCCGGAAACTCAGGCATTGGAAATCGAACGGCATGTGCTGCCAAAACTGCACGCCGTGAACTTTGTTATTCGTGGCCTGCTCGGTGAAGGTGTGGCCTCCAACGCCCGCTTTGACGCGCAGGCCAAGGCTTTGGGCGAATGGCTTCGGGCCCGCCACCTACCGATTCCGGAGGAATTACTGTGAGCGTTTTGCGCACAACCATTGACCCGCTCAGTGCCGACTTCACCGCCAATAGGGCGGCCATGGTTCAGAAGCTGACCGAGCTCGACGGCGAATACGCCAAGGTGCGCCAAAGTGGAGGCGAAAAGGCGGTCACCAGGCACCGCAAACGCGGGAAGCTGCTGGCCCGCGAGCGGGTTGAAATGCTCGTTGACAGGGACTCTCCTNTTCTTGAGCTCTCGCCCTTGGCCGCGTGGGGCACTAAATTCCATGTGGGTGCCAGTGTCGTGACGGGCATTGGCGTGGTGGAAGGTGTGGAGTGCTTGATTGTGGCGCACGAGCCCACCGTCAAGGGTGGTACCTCGAACCCGTACACCACCAAGAAAATCTTCCGCGCCCTGGACATCGCCAGGGAGAACCGGCTGCCGGTGATCTCACTGGTTGAATCAGGCGGAGCGGATCTGCCCACGCAGAGCGAAATCTTCATTCCCGGCGGCAAGCTGTTCCGGGACCTCACCCGGCTTTCGGCCGCAGGAATTCCANCCATCGCACTGGTGTTTGGCAACTCCACGGCTGGGGGCGCGTACGTTCCTGGCATGAGTGATCACATTGTCATGATCAAGGAACGTTCCAAGGTTTTCCTGGCCGGCCCACCGCTGGTGAAGATGGCCACGNGGGAGGAATCAGATGACGAATCCCTCGGCGGTGCTGACATGCACGCCCGCATCTCCGGACTTGCGGATTACTACGCACTGGATGAGATGGATGCGCTGCGTATTGGCCGGCGGATTGTGGCACGGCTCAACTGGGTTANNAAGGGTGCAACGCCTGCCGTCTCCCAAGAGCCCCGACTGGCTGAGGAAGAGCTATTGGGGATCGTCCCCTCAGACCTGAAGATCCCCTTCGATCCCCGTGAGGTCATCGCGCGGGTTGTTGATGGCAGTGACTTCGATGAGTTCAAGGCGCTGTACGGCACGTCCTTGGTGACGGGTTGGGCCAGGATCTATGGCCACCCGGTGGGTATCCTGGCCAATGCGCGCGGCGTGCTGTTCTCCGCCGAGGCGCAANAAGCCGCCCAATTCATCCAGCTCGCCAACTCCGCCAACACCNCGCTGCTGTTCCTGCACAACACCACCGGCTACATGGTGGGCAAGGAATACGAGCAGGCCGGGATCATCAAGCACGGTTCCATGATGATCAACGCCGTCTCCAACTCCACCGTCCCGCACCTGTCAGTTCTGATGGGTGCATCCTTCGGGGCAGGGCATTACGGCATGTGCGGGCGAGCCTTTGATCCGCGATTCCTGTTCTCCTGGCCCAGCGCCCGATCCTCCGTCATGNGGGCCGCGCAACTGGCAGGCGTCATGTCCATTGTGGGCAGGGCCGCGGCAGCATCCAGCGGACGCGACTTTGATGAGGACGCCGACGCCGCCATGCGCTCGGCCGTTGAGGCGCAGATCGAGGCGGAGTCGCTGCCCACTTTCCTCTCCGGGAAGTTGTACGACGACGGCATCATCGACNCCCGCGACACCCGCAATGTTTTGGGCCTGGCACTTTCTGCCATCGCCACCACCGAAATCAAGGGCGCCGAGGGCTTCGGCGTCTTCCGGATGTGAGCCAAGGATGACACTCATGCGCCAACCCTTCACCAACGCGCCCACCAGTGCAGCGCCGATCACCCGTGTGCTCGTGGCCAACCGTGGCGAAATTGCCCGCCGCGTGTTCCACAGCTGCCGCGAGCGCGGCATCGGCACTGTCGCTGTGTATTCCACGGCCGACGCCGAAGCCNCCTTCGTAGCGGAGGCCGACACCGCGGTGCACCTGCCAGGGGCTAGTGCCGCTGAAACGTACCTGCGCGGGGAGCTCATCATTGCCGCCGCTCTGCGGGCCCGGGCGAACGCCATCCACCCGGGGTATGGGTTCTTGTCTGAGAACGGCGATTTTGCCAGGAGTGTTCAAGCTGCCGGGCTGATCTGGATTGGACCGTCCCCGGAAGCCATTGATGCCATGGGGACANAGATTTCAGCCAAGCTCCTGGTGGCAGAAGGTGGAGTGCCGGTGCTGAGCGAGTTGGACCCTGCCACTATCACCGAGGCGCAGCTGCCCGTGCTCATTAAGGCCTCCGCCGGTGGTGGCGGCCGCGGTATGCGCATAGTGCGCGCAGTGGCAGATTTGCCAGCCGAACTTGAGACTGCCCGTACAGAAGCGGCGAGCGCCTTCGGTGATGGAACTGTCTTTTGCGAGCCGTACCTGGAAACCGGCCACCACGTTGAAGTGCAAATCATGGCTGACACCCACGGCACCGTCTGGGCGGTAGGGGAGCGCGAATGCTCCATCCAGCGGCGGCACCAANAAGTTGTGGAAGAGGCGCCTTCACCGTTGGTGGAGCGAACCNCCGGTATGCGTGCGAAGTTGTTTGCGGCGGCCGTTGCGGCGGCCAAGGCTGTCAACTACGTGGGTGCCGGAACGGTGGAATTCTTAGCCGATGACTCCGGACGCTTTTACTTCCTCGAGACCAACACGCGCCTGCAGGTGGAACACCCCGTCACCGAGTGCACCACCGGGTTGGACCTGGTGGCGCTTCAGCTTGACGTGGCAGCAGGGTTGCCTTGGCCGNAACAACCACCTGCACCACAGGGCTCCGCCATTGAGGTGCGCCTCTATGCTGAGGATCCTGCCGCTGGCTGGGCCCCGCAGACCGGGACGGTGCAGCGCTTCGACTTTGCTGGGCTGGCTGCCAACTTTGCGGTACCCACCCGTGAGCGCGGGCTGCGTTTGGACTCCGCTGTGGAAGCTGGCTCCACCGTCTCTATCCATTACGATCCCATGCTGGCCAAGCTCATTGCCTGGGCGCCCACCCGGGTGGAGGCGGCCCGCTCACTGGCTCAGGCATTGTCCCGTGCACGGATCCACGGTGTCCGTACTAACCGGGACCTGCTGGTGAACATCCTGCGACACGAGGACTTTCTCGCCGGTGCAACAGATACCGCATTCCTGCCCACTCACGGGCTCGAGGTATTGGCGGCCNCCGTGGCCGGAGCGGACGAGGAANAAGCAGCGGCGCTCGCAGCAGCCCTTGCGGCAGCGTCGTTGCGCCGCGAACAAGCCCTCGCGCTGAGGCTACTACCCAGCGGTTGGCGGAACCTGCGGTCCATGCCACAGCACACCACGCTGATAGGCCCGGCCGGGNAACACAACGTGTCATATGAGATCACCCGAGACGGGCTGGCCGCAGAGGGGTTCGGAGGTGCCGCCGTGGTCCAGCTCAGTGCCGAGAAGGTGAGCCTGGAGCTGGATGGACTAGTGCGTTCCTGGACGGTAGCTCACTACGCCACTTCCGCCGGGACTGTTCTTGAGGTTGACGGCGACGGCGGCTCCATCACCTTCAGGGAGGTGGAGCATTTCCCGGACCCCAGCCTTGCCGTGGCGGCAGGTTCCCTGACAGCCNCCATGCCCGGCGCTGTGGTGAACGTGCATGTCGCTGCGNGGGATCAGGTGACGGCGGGTCAGCCGCTTCTGGTGTTGGAAGCCATGAAGATGCTGCACACCATCGGGGCACCAGCGGACGGGATTGTTGCCGAACTGCACGTCACTGTGGGACAAAACGTCGACGTGGGCATGGTCCTGGCAGTCGTGGAAGCGCAGCTTGAATGAGCCCCGCGCCAGTTGTTCCAGGCGCACATTCCGGGCAGCAACGTAAAGACCAACTCAATGAGGAGCACCCGATGAGCATTGTTGAAACAGAAGAACAGCAGGCCCTGCGCAGCGCAGTGCGTGACATCGTGCGCAAATACGGGGCAGAATACGCCACCAAGCACGCCCGTGCTGGGGAAACCATGACCGAGCTATGGCAGGAACTCGGCGAGTCCGGATTTCTGGGCGTCTCCATACCGGAGGAATACGGCGGCGGCGGGCAGGGCATCTATGAACTGGCAGCAGTGCTTGAGGAGTGCTCCGCACTAGGGTCCTCCTTGATCATGATGGTGGTATCACCCGCCATTTGCGGCACCGTGATCGCTAAATACGGTACTGATGAGCAGAAACAGCGCTGGTTGCCCGGCTTTGCCGACGGCTCCATCGTCATGGCCTTTGGCATCACCGAACCTGAAGCCGGCTCCAACTCCCACAACATCTCAACCGTGGCCCGGCGCGACGGAGACGATTGGGTCCTGAACGGGCGCAAGGTCTACGTCACCGGAGTCAACAACGCCGACTACGTCCTCATAGTGGCCCGCACCGTGGATGAGCGCAGCGGGCGCCTACGCCCAGCCATGTTTGTGCTGCCGCGGGAAACTCCCGGCTTTGAATACCGGGAGGTGGAGATGGACATCGTCGAGTCTGAGAAGCAGTACCTGCTGTTCCTGGACGATGTTCGCCTACCTGCCGGGGCTCTGGTGGGAGGGGCGGATGCACCCNTGGAAGCCTTGTTTGCAGGTCTGAACCCCGAGCGCATCATGGCCTCGGCCATCGCCGTCGGAACCGGGCGCTACGCCATCAACAAGGCCGTTGATTACGTCAAGGAACGGCAAGTGTGGGGACAGCCCATCGGCGCGCACCAAGGCATTGCCCACCCGTTGGCCAAAAGCCATATTGAGGTTGAACTGAGCCGGCTCATGATGCTCCGTGCGGCAGCCCTGTACGACGCCGGCGAAGACAAGGCTGCCGGCGAGGCTGCCAACATGGCCAAGTACTCCGCTGCCGAGGCCAGTATCAACGCTCTCGACACCGCCATCCAGTCCTTGGGTGGGAATGGTTTGAGCAAGGAATATGGTCTGGCGCAGATGCTCGGCCTGGCCCGAATAGGCCGGGTGGCCCCGGTGAGCCGAGAGATGGTGCTGAACTTCGTGGCCTAACACTCGCTCGGCCTGCCCAAGAGCTACTGATCCATGGCTACCGAATCACAGTCAGGGGCGGAACTGCTGAAGCTGAGCTGGTGCATTATGGGCTTGCAGCGGGAATTGCCACGATCACCCTTGACTCACCCGCCAACCGCAATGCACTCTCACAACAGCTCGTGGCGCAGCTGCTGGCTCGGTTGGAGCAGGCCTGTGCCGAGGCCGCTGATGGCAGTGTGCGCGTTATTTTGCTGGCCCATACCGGTAAGGTCTTTNGCGCCGGAGCGGACTTGAAAGAAGCCGGAGCGCAGGGAGTCGCGGAGGGCGCTGAAAATCTAGCGAAGATCATGCGCAGGATATTGAGCGCCCCGGTGCCCGTAGTTGCCAGGGTCGACGGCGTGGCCCGAGCCGGCGGGCTGGGCATCTTGGGTGCCGCGGACATTGTCGTGGCCCATACGGCTGCCAGCTTTGCCTTCTCTGAAGTGCGTATTGGGCTGGGCCCGGCCATCATCTCCCTGACCACCATGGGGCGCATGAGCAGCCGTTCGGTGTCTCGTTATTACCTCACGNGGGAGAGCTTCGATGCTGTAGCGGCGCAGGCGTGCGGGCTCATCACCTGCGCGGCGGAGGATGTGGACGGCGCCCTCGAACCTATTCTGGAAAATCTCCGGCTGGGCGCCCCACAGGGGTTGGCCGAAAGCAAGAAGGTGGCAGCGGCACCCATGCTGGCCCAGCTGGATGCGGGGTTGCAGNAAATGACGGCACTCTCTACCAGGCTCTTCACCACAGATCAGGTTAAAGAAGGCATGGCGGCATTTNTGGAACGCCGTCAACCGTCCTGGCAACTCCCCACTCTCTAACAACGCCGCATCACGTTTGACGGCTTTTGACACAACGCCGCATCACGTTTGACGGCTTTTGACACAACGCCGCATCACCAGAAGCCGGCAATGCTGCCGGCGCCACAGAAAGGCTTGCCATGACCCTTGACACCCTTGCANCCCCGGTATTCCTGCAGGATAGGCTCGGTCATTGGGCGCAACACCGCCCCGATGCCGTGGCAATCACCTTTGGCGATGTCAGCTACACGTGGGGACAATGGCGACCGCGCATCTTGCAGCTCACGGAAGCCTTGCGTGCCGCAGGCATCAAGCGAGGGGAACGGATCCTCACCTTCGATTTGAACCACCTGGCCATTATTGAGCTGACGTACGCAGCTTCGGCTCTGGGTGCAAGCACTGTGGTGGGAAACTACCGTCTGGCACCAAGCCAACTGGCGTACGTCCTGACAGACTCCGCGCCGAAGATTCTCTTCTATGGTGCCGAGCTGCACAGTGTGCTGGAGAGCGCAAACGCACAAACGCCGCTACCGCGCACCATTGTCATTGGTGGAGAAAATAACGAATATGAGTCATTCCTCGCCAGCGGCGCCGTAGCAGAGGCCAGTGCATCTGCGGNNCTGAAGGGTAGATGCTGCCGTGGGGAAACAAACGAAGAAGTTCACCCTGATGACACAGTTCTTATTGTTTACACCTCGGGAACAACGGGCACACCCAAGGGTGTTGAGCTGACCCACAGGAACGTGAACATGCACAGCGTTGTCGCCAACCACGGGTTGGGTATGGGTCCCGAGGATGTGAGCATGGTGGGCATGCCGATGTTCCATGTGGGTGGCTCATGTTATTTCCAAGTGGGTGTTTATGCCGGTGCCAAGACTATTTTTCTTTGAGAGGCCTCCGGGCCGGCCATGATGCAGGCCATCGCAGATGGCGCCACGCACTCATTCATCGTCCCGGCCGTTATCCAGGCCGTCTTGGCGGGCGGTCCGCAGGCCGCTGCTGCCTTCGCCCCGATTAAANAGATTATCTACGGCGCCTCACCCATGCCCTTGCCGCTGCTGAGCAGAACACTCGTGGCGTGGCCCAACACCGAGTTGGCGCATGTGTTTGGGATGACGGAAATGTCCGGAATTGTCACCATGCTCCAAGACAGCGATCACAGGAATCCCTCGCGGCCGGAAATTTTGCAATCGGTGGGCAGGGTCCTGCCCGGGNTGGAAATCAGGATCGCGGACCCCTTTACGCATGAGGTGCTCNCTGCCGGTGTCAATGGTGAGATCCAGATCCGTGGCGGGCAAAACATGAAGGGCTACCTGAACAATCCGGAGGCAACCGCCAACTCCATGACGGCGGAGGGCTTCCTGTGCTCCGGGGACATTGGGCATATGGATGATGACGGCTACCTGTACATGGTGGACCGGCGCAAGGACATGATCATTTCCGGTGGGGAAAACATTTACTGTCCCGAAGTGGAGAATGTGCTCATGTCCCATCCCGAAGTCGCGGAGNGGATCGTCATGGGTGTTCCGGATCCCAAATGGACGGAGACGGTCAAGGCTGTTGTGCTCCGCGCTCCGGGCAGTACAGTGAGCGAAGCTGACATCATCGCGTTTTGCCGCGAGCGTCTGGCGCATTACCAGTGCCCCACTTCGGTGGATTTTATTGACGAACTGCCGCGCAATGCGACAGGGAAAATTCTCAAGCGCGATCTGCGTGCACCCTATTGGAGTGGTCATGAGCGAAACATCTAGCAAGGGCAAACCCGGACGACGGCGGAGCGTGCCTTGGGTGCCTCCGACGCCACCGGCACGCTGGCCGGGAAGACCGTCCTCATGTCCGGAGGTTCGCGCGGCATTGGCTTGGCCATTGCTGTCCGGGCTGCCCGCGACGGCGCGAATGTGGTGCTGATTGCTAAAACGGACAGCCCGGATCCGCGCTTGGAAGGAACTATCCACACTGCAGCCGCTGAGATTGAAGCAGCGGGTGGGAAGGTGCTCGCAGTGGTGNGGGACGTCCGCGACGACGAGACGATCGCCTCCGCCGTGAAGAAAGCTGTAGATACATTTGGTGGGATCGACATTGTGGTCAACAACGCCAGCGTGATTTCCCTGGATGGAACGTTGAAAGTGGCGGCCAAGCGCTATGACCTCATGCAAGATGTCAACGTTCGAGGCACGTTCATGCTCAGCAAGGCAGCCCTGCCGCACTTGTTGCAGGCAGCCAATCCGCACATTCTCACGCTGAGCCCACCGCTGAACTTTGACCCGAAGTGGCTGGGTGGGCACCCGGCTTACACGCTGGCCAAGTACGGCATGACGCTGGCGGCTCTGGGGTTTGCGGCGGAGTTTGCCGGCCAGGGTGTGGCATCCAATGCACTCTGGCCGCGCACCACCATTGCTACAGCAGCCGTGGCAAACCTGCTGGGTGGGCAGGAGATGATCCAGCGATCCCGGCACCCTGCCATCATGGCCGACGCAGCCCACGCAATTCTGACCACGCCCAGCAAGGAACTGACCGGTCAGAGCGTCATCGACGAGGAGTTCTTGCGCGCTCGCGGTATGAGCGATTTCCAGGGCTACGCTGTGGATCCTTCAGTAGAGCTGATGATCGATCTCTACGTGGACCCCTAACCATCCCTGAGGTGGTGTGAAATCAGATGGCCGGGATTGCTTCTTTGATGATCGCCCGCAGCGTGCTTGCCAACAGCGCGTGCACCTGCGGGCGAGTGAGCGTCTTGCGCAGCAGCCATTCACGGGCACCACTGCGCGCGAGTTGGGTGTACACCCTGAACATGGCCTTGATTTGCTCTTGGTGCTCCATCCGCCCGCCCAACCCGCACGCTTCGATCAGCAGCTCAATGGACTCATTCTCAGCCTTGATGAGGATCCGCTCAAGATCTGGGTCCCGGCCCATACCTCCTGAACCCAGAGCAAGCCAGGTAGCGCCGGATTGCTCCAGGGAATCTAAGAACCACACCACAGCCAAATCGATGCGCTCGTGGATGGACCCTTGGGGCAGCAGTGTCACGGCCACCTCGGAGACGGTTGAGCTGACCTTGATGACCTCTAGGTACAGCCCGCGTTTGTTGGAAAAATAGTGGTTGATCAGACCGCGGGCAACACCGGCAGCAGCGGCAATGTCGGTGACAGAGACTTCTTCATAGGGACGGGCATTAAATAGCTTCTGGGCGCACAAGAAGATTTGCTGGCGCCGCTCATCCGGATTAAACCGCTGCCGGCGCGGTTCGGCTATCTCGGTCTCAAGAGGTTTCATGGTGTCAATCCGTCTTTATCCACGGCAACCATTGTGGCAGGTCACCGGGTACGTTCAGCGGAAAATGAGGGGGNCGCTTTTCAAGGAAGGATTGCACGCCTTCAACAGCGTCAGCGTGTGTACCCAGCCCGGCAATCAGCTTCGAGTCAAGGGTATGGACNGGTAAGGGNGAGTCAAGGCCGCTGAGGTGATTGAGCATTTGCTTGATCACGGCGGTGGACACGGGNGAGGTGTTGGCCATGATGTCTTGGGCCAGTGCCCGGGCTGCGCTCAAGACGTCCTCGGGTTCGTGCACTGAAGTGAGCAGTCCGCTTTGGAGTGCTTCCGTTGCACCAAAGAGCCGTCCGGTCAGCATCCAATCGGTCGCCTTGGAGATGCCCACCAGTCGTGGAAGATACCAGGTTGAGGCGCCTTCCGGGAAGATGCCTCGACGGCTGAACGGGAAGGAAAAACGGGAGTCAGTAGAGGCCAGCCGGAAGTCGCAGGACAGTGTGATGGTTATGCCAGCGCCCACCGCAACNCCGCGCAGCGCCGCAATGACGGGCTTGCTCATGCCGAAAATGGTTTTGGAGCAACGCCCGGCGGGTTCTTGCCAGTCGCTGGCAGAGTCAATNTTCGAGACATCAAAGCCACCACCGCTCAGATCGGCGCCAACGCAGAAGTCCNNGTTCCCACACGTGAAGATCACCACCTGCGCGCCAGGGTCGGCGTCGGCCGTGCTGAAGGCATGTTCAAGTTCGGCAGCCATGGTCAGGGTGTAGCCATTGCGGGCTTCGGGACGGTTCAGTGTAACCGTGGCAATCCCCTCGGCAACGCTATAAGTGATGGCTGAATAGGGAGTGGAAACCTGCGCTGTCATGGTCATCGCCTTCGGGACAGAATTCGGTGCGGAGAGTAGAACGTAAGGGTAAAGAATTGCATCTACTATTGACACGGTTTCAATAGTCCTGCACTATTGGCGGTATGTCAATAAGTCTGAATTCTTCAGCCTGGATCGATGAAGATCTGCGCGATGTAGCCTCCNTGCTCAAAGAGTTCTTTAGCAAAGAAGTTGCCCCGCTCGAGGAGGAGTTCGCTGCCCAAGGCTTCCCCGACAAAGCACTCTATGCCAGAGCTGGCGAGCTGGGTCTGTGCGGCATGTCCATCCCGGAGGAGTACGGCGGAGGCGGGNGAACCTTTGCCAACCTCGCCATGTTGCTGCATGAGCAGACAGCCGCCGGTGCCGGCAGCTTGGGCTTTGCCGTCAGCGAAGGCATCGTGGCCCACTACTTGCTCGCCTACGCCACGGAGGAACAAAGGCTTGCCTGGCTTCCCCGGCTATGCAGCGGTGAATGGGTGGGCGCCATCGCCATGACAGAACCCGGAACAGGCTCGGATCTGCAAGCGATCACCACCCGCGCCGTGCGGGACGGTGAGGATTATCTGGTCACCGGATCCAAAATTTTCATCTCCAACGGCCAACTCTGCGATCTGGTGGTGATCGCCGTCAAGACAGACACCAGGCAAGGCGCCAAGGGAATCTCCTTGCTGGTGGCCGAAGTGGGTGAGGACACGCCCGGGTTTACCCGCGGCCGCAACCTGGACAAGATCGGGCTCAAGGGCCAAGACACCTCTGAGCTGTTCTTTGACAACATGCCGGTGCCGGCCGCGAACATTCTGGGCGGAACGGAGGGCAAGGGCTTTNACCAGCTCATGGCCCAGCTGCCGCAGGAACGGCTCATCACCGCTGTTTTGGCTCAGGCCATCAGCGAATCCGCAGTGGCAGCTGCCCTGGAATACACCAAAACCCGTGAAGCCTTTGGCAAGCCGTTGTTTGAACTGCAGAACACGCGCTTCGAACTGGCCGAATGCGCCACCATCGCACGGGTGAACAGAGTGTTCCTTGATGATTGCATCCAGCGGCACGTCGACGGCGGACTGGACGCTGCAACAGCATCCATGGCCAAATACTGGATCACTGACAGAACCTCCGAGGTGGTGGACCGCTGCCAGCAACTCTTTGGTGGCTACGGTTACTGCCTTGAATACCCGATTGCTGGCATGTACGCAGACAACAGGGTGTTGCGTGTCCTCGCCGGGGCCAATGAGGTCATGAAGGAACTCATTGCCCGCTCCTCTAATCAGCCAACCGATCTGCTGATCAACCAAGAATGCCCCCAACCGTCCCATCCGTGCCTGGGCACGGAGAGGATGACCATGGAAGGAAAGCTCACGTGAGCGAACAAGTTGTACCGGAAGCATTTGTTTACGACGCCATCCGCACTCCCCGAGGCCGCGGCAAGAAAGGATCCTTGCACGGCACCAAGCCCATTGACCTGGTGGTGGGCCTGATCGATGCCCTCCGGGAAAGAAACCCGGGGCTGGATGAAACCACCATTGACGATTTGATTCTGGGTGTCGTCTCACCCATTGGCGATCAAGGAGCGGTCATTGCCCGCACCGCGGTGATCGCCGCAGGACTGCCTGACACCGTGGGTGGGGTGCAAATCAACAGGTTCTGCGCCTCAGGACTGGAGGCCGTGAACATGGCCGCTGCGAAAGTGCGTTCGGGCTGGGATCAGCTCATCATCGCTGGTGGCGTGGAATCCATGTCCCGGGTACCTATTGGATCCGACGGCGGAGCCTGGGCCATGGACCCGGCCACCAACTATGACAGCTACTTTGTGCCCCAGGGTGTTGGTGCAGACCTCATCGCCACCATGGAGGGCTTCAGCCGGGTAGACGTGGATGCTTACGCCGTGCGCTCGCAGCGGCTGGCCGCACAGGCCTGGAAAGAAGGCCGCTTCGCCAAGTCCGTCATCCCGGTCAAGGACCACAACGGGCTTGTGATCCTCGATCATGACGAGCACATGCGCCCTGAATCAACCCCGGAGTCCCAAGCCGGGTTGCGCCCAGCCNTTGCAGGCATGGGTGAGGCCGGCGGCTTTGACGCCGTTGCGCTGCAGAAATTCCATGCTGTGGAANAGATTGATCACGTCCATACTGCCGCAAACTCGTCCGGAATTGTCGACGGCGCAGCGCTGGTCCTGGTGGGAAGTGCACAGGTGGGCACAAAGTTGTCTCTGAAACCGCGGGCCCGGATTGTGGCCACAGCAACCTCCGGCGCCGATCCCACCATCATGCTGACAGGCCCCACCCCGGCAACCGTGAAGCTGCTGAAAACGGCCGGCCTGAGCGTGGCGGACATTGATCTGTTTGAAATCAATGAGGCTTTCGCCTCTGTGGTCCTGAAGTACCAAAAGGATCTGGGCATTCCCGATGAAAAGCTTAACGTCAACGGCGGGGCCATCGCCATGGGCCACCCACTGGGAGCCACCGGAGCCATGATTTTAGGCACCGTACTTGATGAGCTGGAACGTACGGACAAGCACCGGGCAGTGATCACCTTGTGCATTGGTGGCGGCATGGGTGTAGCAACTTTGATTGAGAGGGTCTAGGAGATGAGCGAGAAAACGNTGCAGCAGACAAACACCATCCGCTGGGAANAAGACGCCGACGGCGTTGTCACCTTGACCATGGATGACCCTAACCAGTCGGCCAACACCATGAACAGCAACTACACCGACTCGATGCAGGCCGCTGTGGACCGGCTGAGCGCAGAAATTGCTGCGGATAAGGCCAGCATCAGCGGCGTCATACTGACCTCGGCCAAANAGACGTTCTTTGCTGGCGGTGATCTCAAGGACCTCATTGCAGCCACCCCGGATGATGCGCAAAGGGTCTTTGACCTGGGGCAAAAGATCAAGTCCCAGCTGCGCACCCTTGAAACTCTGGGCAAGCCGGTTGTTGCAGCCATCAACGGCGCAGCCCTCGGCGGAGGGCTGGAAATCGCACTGGCCTGCCACCACCGCATTGCAGCGGACACCCGAGGCTCGGTTATTGGTCTGCCTGAAGTGACGCTGGGCTTACTGCCCGGAGGCGGCGGCATTGTCCGCACGGTGCGCCTGCTGGGCATCGCTGACGCCACCACGAAAGTGCTGTTGCAGNGGCAGAAATACAAACCACGCAAAGCACAAGAAATTGGTCTTGTCCATGAAGTTGTGGACACGGTAGAGGAGCTCATTCCGGCTGCCAAGGCCTGGATCGCGGCCAACCCGGACGCCGTGCAACCCTGGGACGTAGCCAAATACAGGATTCCCGGTGGCACTCCCACCACACCGGCATTCGCTGCCAACCTGCCCGCGTTTCCAGCGACTCTGCGCAAACAGCTTAAGNGGNCTAATTACCCGGCCCCACGGGCCATCTTGGCAGTGGCCGTGGAAAGCACCCAAGTGGATGTGGATACGGCGTTTGAGATTGAATCGCGCTATTTTGTTCAGTTGGTGACCGGACAGGTTTCAAGCAACATGATCAAGGCGTTCTTCTTTGACATGGGCCATATTGCCTCCGGCGGCAGCCCGGCGGGCTTTGNNAAATACACGGCCAAGAAGGTGGCCGTTCTGGGTGCAGGCATGATGGGTGCCGGCATCGCCTATGTGTGCGCCCGCGGCGGTATGGACGTGGTGCTGAAGGACGTCTCCCTCGAAGCGGCAGAGCGCGGCAAGAATTACTCCAAGACGCTCATGGACAAGGCAGTGTCCNGGGGTCAGTCAACCCAAGAACAGGCAGATGAACTGCTGGCCAAGATCACCNCCACCACTGAGGCTGCCGATGTGGACGGGTGCGATCTTGTCATCGAGGCAGTCTTTGAAAACGTGGAGGTCAAGCAGGCGGCCTTCGCCGAAATTCAAGACTTGGTGGACGCCGGCGCCGTGTTGGGCTCAAATACCTCCACACTACCCATCACCTCGCTGGCCGAGGGTGTACGGAGCCAAGAGAACTTCATTGGCCTGCATTTCTTCTCCCCGGTGGATAAGATGCCGTTGCTGGAAATCATTGCCGGCNAAAATACCTCCGATGAGACCCTGGCTAAGGCCTTCGACATCGCCGTGCAGATCCACAAAACCNCCATTGTGGTCAATGATTCCCGTGGCTTCTTCACCAGCCGCGTCATTGGCACGTTCATAAATGAGGCCATCGCCATGCTGGGTGAGGGCATTGCTGCTCCCTCCATCGAGCAGGCCGGGCTCCAAGCCGGCTACCCCGCCGCGCCGCTACAGCTGGCCGATGAACTGAACCTGACACTCCTGGCGAAGATCCAAAAGGAGACCAAGGCCGGGCTTGAGGCCGAAAATGGGGTGCAANAATACCGCCACCATGCCGGCTATGACGTGGTGGACCGGATGATCGAGGAATTCCACCGCACCGGAAAACTCGGCGGCGCCGGTTTCTACAAGTACGCCGATGGCCACCGTGCAGGTTTGTGGGAGGGCTTGAAAGAAACGTTCGGCGGCACCCATGAAATCCCGTTCATGGACATGCAGGAGCGGATGCTCTTTGCCGAGTCCCTGGAAACGGTCAAGTGCCTGGACGAGNGGGTGTTGCGCAGTGTGGAGGACGCGAACATCGGCTCCATCTTGGGCATCGGCTTCNCCGCTTGGACCGGCGGCGTGGTGCAGTACATGAACGGGTACGACGGCGGATTGGCAGGTTTCGTGGCACGCGCACGCGAGCTGGCAGCCACATACGGCGAGCATTTTCTGCCCNCTGCTTCGCTGGTTGCCAAGGCCGAAAAGGCGAGATGTACTGATGGCTGGTACTGGTACTGGTACTGGCACCGGTGCGGCCGGGCCCGCCTTCACCCACGCGTGGACGGCCTTCACCGTGGAGCAGGCACCCACCGCGGGTGCCGCGGTTGTGCGGCTGATTGGCCCTGGCCGCGGGAACATGATGGGGCTGGCCTTTNGGGCAGAGCTGCCGCAAGTTNTTGCCGCACTCGATGCCGATGAATCCGTCCGGGCCGTGGTGCTCACCGGTGCAGGAGCACACTTCAGTACCGGGCTTGATGTGCAGGAAGTGCTGGGCGCCTGGCTGGGCAAACTGGGCCCAGGATCCGTGGCACAAGCGGCTCAGCGCACGGAACTATTGGGCCTGATCAGAGAGTTCCAAGACGGCATCACAGCCGTGGCCAGGTGCCGTAAACCTGTCATTGCCGCCGTATCAGGGTGGTGTATTGGCGGTGGGNTGGACCTGATCAGCGCAGCGGATGTGCGCCTTGCTTGCGTCGATGCGAAGTTTAGCGTCAGGGAAGCCAAGCTAGCAATCGTCGCTGACGTGGGCAGCTTGCAACGGCTGCGCGGCATCATTGGTGAGGGCCAGCTGCGAGAGCTTGCTCTGACGGGCAAGGACATCACGGCGGAACATGCCGGGAGAATCGGCCTGGTTAATGACGTCTACCCGGATGCGGCGGCACTTATATCAGCGGCCCTGCGCATGGCCGAAGAGATCGCCGCCAATTCACCGCTGGCCGTGGCAGGCACCAAGGCAGTGCTCAATGAGGACCGTGAGGAACGGGTGGCTCGTGGGCTACGCCACGTGTCTTTGTGGAACTCCGCGTTTNTGCACAGTGAGGATTTGCTGGAGGCCGTGGCCGCGATGAGGGAGCACCGTNCAGGAGTGTTTAGGGGCAAATAGAGGCTGCATAAGCATCAAAGACAAGTCAGTGTCACGTTGGAATTTCCACGATAAAAGTCATAGCCGATTTTTACCTAAAGGAGCTTTTCATGTATCTCACTCAAGGACTTCACCGCTCATTACAGGCAACACCACAGCGGATTGCCACGATCTACAAGGACCGTGTGCGCACCTATGCTGAGCACGCTGATCGGATTGCCCGGTTCGCTGCTGGGTTGCACGGCNTTGGGGTGAAGGTTGGGGACCGGGTGGCTATCTTGTCCCTCAATAGTGACAGATACGCCGAATATCTTCTGGCCGTCCCGTGGGCGNGGGCCGCTGTGAACCCCGTGAACATCAGGTGGAGCCCGGCGGAGATCGCCTACTCCATGACCGATTCTGACACGCATGTGCTGCTCATTGACGATGCTTTTGTGCCCATGGCGCCGGCTCTGTTGGCGAAGGCTCCAGGACTAACCACGCTCATCCATTGCGGCGACGGCCCCACCCCGGAGGGGATGATTTCCTACGAGGATCTTGTAGCCGGGAACGAACCGGTTCAGGACGCCTACCGGAATGGGGATGACCTGGCTGGTGTCTATTACACCGGAGGAACCACCGGCACACCCAAGGGTGTCATGCTCAGCCACACGAACTTTGTGGTTTCTGGGATGGGTACCGCTGCCACGGGTGAGCTGCTTAAAGCTGATTCAATCCTTCTCCACGCCGCCCCCATGTTCCACCTAGCCGACCTCGCTGCCTGGTGTGGGCTGACCATTCTCGGTGGCACCCATGTCATGGTCCCCTTCTTTGAACCCATCAGCGTGTTCAAGGCGATGGCAGAGCACCAGACGACGGACGTCTTATTAGTTCCCACCATGATTCAGATCCTGGTGGACCACCCGGAGTCGGCCAACTACGATCTTTCTTCCATGGAACGGATGCTCTACGGTGGTTCCTCTATTTCCGAGGGAGTGCTCCAGCGCACCAAGGCCCGTNTTCCCGGGNTGCGTCTTACCCAGGCTTACGGTCAGACCGAGGCCGCGCCTGTGATCACCCTGCTGCTGCCGGATGACCATGAAGGGGAGAGCATTCGCTCCGGTGGGCGGGCAGCACCACACTGTCAAGTGGCCATTTTGGATCTGGACGGGACGGAGACCGCCATCGGTGAGGTGNGGGAGATCTGCGCTAAGGGCGCCCACATCATGCAGGGCTACTGGAACAATCCGGAGCAAAGCGCCGAAGCGCTCCAGGGCGGCTGGTTGCACACCGGGGACCTTGGCTACCTTGACGCCCGCGGCTTTGTGTACGTGGTTGACAGGCTTAAGGACATGATTGTTACCGGGNGAGAAAACGTGTACTCGGCTGAGGTGGAAAACGCGCTGAGCAAGCACNCCGCGGTGGCATCCTCGGCCGTCATTGGAGTCCCGGATGAGCACTACGGTGAGCGCGTGCACGCCGTGGTTGTCCTGGCACCGGGGAAAAGTGCCACGGCCGAAACGCTGCAGGACTTTTGCCGTGAACACATCGCCGGGTACAAGATCCCGCGCAGCTTTGAATTCCCGCAAGCACTACCCATCTCCGGTGCAGGAAAAATCCTCAAGCGCGAGCTGCGCCAGAGCTACGCCGCGGCGCAGGCCTAGGAGCTGCAGTGCCGGGTCTCTTGCAGGGGTGAAAATGGCGGAACTTTCGGCCATGGACCGGGTCCCGCACGCGGCCATGATGCTGGTGTGTGAACCGCAGGGCCCCTGCAGCCCCGGCGCCACGGTTCTCCCGCCCGCCGTCGCAGGCGAAGGAGCCGTACGGTGCAACAGACTTTGAAACCATTCTGAGCTCTTGGAGGGCCACATGATCACTATTACCGGACACGAACAATTTCAGGCGTGGAAGGACAAAGTGCTCNCCGGGGTGGAGGAGGTGCGCCCCGGTGTTTGGTCAATCCCTGTCCCCTTCATCGACAATCCGATGCGCTACACCTTGGCCTACCTACTGGTTGGAGACGGGGAAGTAGCACTGGTGGATCCTGGCTGGGACTCCGATGAAGGGTGGGATGTTCTCACGGCCGGGCTGGCCGTTGCAGGGCTAGAGCCAGCGGGCATCACAGGGATTGTTGTCACCCACTTTCATCCGGATCATTTGGGTATGGCTGCGCGGCTACGTGCTGCATCCGGGGCGTGGGTGGCCTTGGGCGAGAACGAACCGCTGCCCACACGCTGGCGCAGCGACCCGGAGAAGTTTATTGCCCATGACAGGGCACAGTTTTGTGAGTGGGGTGTACCCGCGGAATTTCTGGACGAGGTCAGCTTTGACACTGACACGTGGGCGCAAATGACAAATGTTCAAGAACCGCAGCGTCGGCTCGCCAACGGAGAGCTCCTGCCCATTGCTGGAATTCAGGTGCGAGTGCTCGCTACGCCGGGCCATACACCCGGGCATATCGCTTTGGTGGATGAAGCCAACCAGCTGATCCTGACGGGTGATCACGTGTTGCCGCGCATCACCNCCCATGTTTCCCTTGAAGCCCAAAACCACGCCAATCCGCTGGGTGATTACTTTCATTCACTGGCAATCATGGGCATCGGCGCTGACATGGAAGTCCTGCCAGCCCACGAATACCGTTTTCGCGGCCTGTCAGAGCGTGTCACTGAGCTGAAACAGCATACCTGCGAGCGCTCGCAGGAAGTTATTGCCGTCCTTGAATCGGGGATCGCGAAATCGGTGTGGGATGTGGCTAAGGAACTGACGTGGTCGCGCGGATTCAGTTCGTTGCATGGATTTACGCTGCGTCTTGCCCTGGCCGAGACGGCAAGTCATCTGGTGTATTTGGCGGAGCAGGGAAGGGTGGTTGACATTGCTGTCTCGCGCGGTGTGCGGGAGGTTATAGCGGTTCCGGATAGTCCACGGGATCGATGAAGTCTCCTGAAGCGCGGCGGAAGCGGGCAAGAATTTGTGTCAGCAGCGTCAGCTCGGCGGCAGGGATACCGGGNGTGGCAAACACATCGGCGTTGAGGACGGCGGTGGCTTCCTCCGCCAGCTCCCGGCCAGCGTCGGTCAAAACCACAAGTGTGGCCCGACCGTCGGTGGGNTGGGCCTCCCTGTGAACCATGGCGTCCTTCTCTAGCCTGTCCACCACGCTAGTCACAGAGGTGGGGTGCACCTGAAGCCGGGCGCTGGCACTGGCCATCGGCAGGGCGCCGTCGCGCGTGAATGACAAAAGCCGCAGCAGTTCCAGCCGGGCGTAGGACAGACCCAAAGGTTTCAGAGCCGCATCAACCCTGCTGTACATCAACTGGTGAGCGCGCATGACGGATGAATAGGCGGCCATGGCGTCGGCCGCTTCGCTCCAGCCGTGGGCTACCCATTGTCGCTTTGCTTCGGCAATGGGGTCCATGGGCAGCGGGGATGCAGAGGCCATGGGACGTCCTTTCAGAACGGTGGGTTTGAGAATAGAGGGTGGAGACGGAAATTTTTCAAAGGTGTTCGACACAACAATTTACTTGGGATACCTAGTAAATACTAGTAGTGCCTAGTATTCTTCAGGAGAACTGGGAATCATGCAATTACTGCAAAGGGACTGTCAATGAAGATCGTCGTTCTTATTAAGCAAGTACCAAACACAGCGGAGGAGCGCACACTGGCCCCGGACACCGGGTGGTTGGAGCGCGAAACGGCGGACAACGTTGTGGATGAGATCAACGAGCGTGCCCTAGAAGTGGCGTTGCGGTGCAAGGATGCGGATAAATCAACGGAGATCGTGGTGCTGACCATGGGCCCGGAAGAAGCCACCAAAGCCATTCGTAAAGCGCTGTCCATGNGGGCCGATTCCGGTGTCCACGTGCTCGATGACGGGTTGGCCGGTGCCGATGCAGCACGCACTGCAGCCGTCTTGGCAGCAGCACTTCGCACCGTTGGTGCCGATGTGATTGTGGCCGGCAATGAATCAACGGACGGCCGCGGTGGCGTGGTCCCGGCCATGGTGGCCGAGCACTTGTCCCTGCCGCTGGTAGGTGGGCTCTCCGTCGTCGAACTTGGCACGGGAACTGTCTCGGGGACGCGTCAGAGGGAGAGTGGATCGCTGAGAATCAGCGCACCCCTGCCCGCGGTTGTCACGGTGACGGAGCGGACTGCGGAGGCACGGTTTCCCAATTTCAAAGGAATTTTGACGGCCAAGCGTAAGCCAGTGTCCACACTGTCACTGAGCGATCTAGACGTGGCCGCAACCGGCGCCGATGCAGTGGTGCTGACCCACAGCGAACGGCCGGCGCGTACGGCTGGACGANAAATAATTGACGACGGAACCGCCGGAACACTGCTGGCTGGCTACCTCATTGAAAACCGCTTGGTCTAGGAAGGCGCCACCATGGCAAATGTTCTCACTCTCATTGAATTGACCNCCACCGGTGCGGTTGCCNCCTCTGCCAACGGTTTGTTGGCCGCAGCGGCATCGCTGGGAACCCTGGTTGCCGTCGTTGCTACCGCAGATGAACTGAGCCCGGAAACTACTCTCAACTTGGGACTGGCCGGAGCCGCCGTGATTTACCAGGGCATCAGCCCGCAGGTGGGTTCGGTGTTGACAGCGCCTGCCGTGGAGGCGTTGGAAAGCGCTGTCGCCGCGTACGCCCCAGCCGCTGTTCTGGTGGCCAACTCGGTCGACGGGCGAGAGATTGCGGCCCGCTTGTCCGTCCGGGTGGGCGGTGCCATGCTCAACGACGTCGTCTCTGTCCGCATCGACGGCGCACGCATCGTGGCGGGGCACTCCATCTTTGGTGGCGCCTATGACGTGGAATCCACTGTTGAGGGCGGACTACCCATCATCACTGTGCGCCAAGGCGCCATTGACGGTGTGGAAACTGCAGGTGGCGGTGCGGTGGAGATCATCACCACCGCGTTGACTGGAACTGGTACCGGAGCGCGGATTGACTCGGTCGATGACGCCCCTGCCGGTCACGCCCGGCCAGAATTGCGGGTTGCCAAGACTGTGGTCTCGNGGNGACGTGGCCTGGGATCCAAGGAAAACTTTGCCTTGGTTGAACAATTAGCGGATGCTTTGGGTGCAGCTGTCGGGGCGTCCCGTGCTGCTGTTGACGCTGGCTTCGTTGACCAACACGCACAAGTGGGCCAGACAGGGNTGAGCGTCTCGCCACAGCTGTATATTGCGCTGGGCATCTCCGGCGCCATCCAGCACCGAGCAGGCATGCAAACAGCAAAGGCCATCGTGGCGATCAACAAGGATTCAGATTCGCCTATCTTTGACGTGGCCGACTTTGGGATTGTGGGCGATGTGTTCACCGTGGTGCCGCAATTAATTCAAGTGCTGGCTGCCAGGTCTCACTGAAAACCAACGTAGGCCGATAATGTATGACTAACGTGAGTGTGAGTGGCGGTGCTCGTGGCGATGAGCTGTTACAAATAGAGATTGCTTGCACTAACAAGAACGCACTACAAGAAATTGTGACACCGCCTGTGCGGCGGCATCCTGGAAGTTCCCGAAAGAGGTTTTGGACCATGTCGACCCCGAAGAATAAGCAGGCCGCTAGCCTTCATGCACGGTGGCAGGCCTTGGGCCTGTGGATGAAAGTTGCCGTTTCTGCGGCAATTTTGGTGGTGGTTTTACTGGTCCTTGTGCTGGCTGCGCGCTGGCTGACGAACCTTGAACCGTTGAAGTCCTTTATGGAAACTTATCCCGGCGCCGCCGAACTGCCCGCCAACGCCNCTGTGNGGCTGCCTGCTTGGCTGGGCTGGCAGCACTTTNTGAACATGTTCTTCATTCTTCTGATCATCCGTTCGGGATGGCAGGTGCGCACCACTAAGCGTCCTGCCGCGCACTGGATCCGTAACAATAAGGGTCTGCTCAAGACCAAGGGAAACCCCACCAAGATCAGCCTGGACCTGTGGTTCCACCTCACCCTCGATGCCCTATGGGTGCTCAACGGCGCCATCTTCATCGTGGTCCTGTTCGCCACCGGACAGTGGATGCGGATTGTGCCCACCAGTTGGGATGTGTTCCCCAACGCTATCTCAGCCGGGCTACAGTACCTCTCCCTTGACTGGCCCACAGATAACGGCTGGGTGAACTACAACGGCCTGCAGCTGCTGGCGTACTTCCTGACGGTGTTCATCGCAGCCCCGCTGGCCATCATCACGGGCCTGCGCATGTCCGGGGCTTGGCCCAAGAACGCCACCACGCTGAACAAGATCTACCCCATCCAAGCTGCCCGGGCCATACACTTCCCAGTCATGATTTACTTTGTTGGCTTCATTATTGTGCACGTGACACTGGTCCTGGCCACCGGCGCCCTGCGCAACTTGAACCACATGTACGCCTCATCCGACGCCGTGAACTGGTGGNGGTTTGGCATCTTTGCCCTCTCACTGGTGGTCATGGCAGCCGCATGGTTCCTGGCCAGCCCCTTGTTCCTTCGGCCCATCGCATCCCTGATGGGCAAGGTCACCAAATAGTTTCAACCGGCGTCGGTTGGCTCACAAAGCCAGTCCCGCCACCACCGAGGTGGCTACCCGCCACCTACGAACCCACGCTGCAAGGACGCGGCAAGAGGAGGCATCATGGATCAACTGACTCCGGACCAAGAGGCTGTGGTGGAAATGGTGCGCGATTTCGCCACCACGGCCCTAGCCCCGCATACGGCCCAATGGGACGAGGATAAATATTTCCCCGTCGAGGTGTTGGCAGAAGCGGGTTCCCTGGGCATGGGCGGGATCTATGTGGGTGAGGAGCACGGGNGATCGGGCCTGAACCGCACCGATGCCGTGCTGATCTTTGAAGAGCTGGCCGCAGTGGATCCCACCATAGCGGCCTACATTTCCATCCACAACATGGTCGCCTGGATGATTGACGCCTTCGGCAATGACACCCAACGGGCCGCATGGCTGCCAGGGATCACCGCCATGACTGAGCTGACTAGCTATTGCCTCTCCGAACCGGGTGTTGGCTCCGATGCTGCCGCCCTCACCACCCGGGCAGTGCGCGACGGCGATGATTACCTCATCAACGGCACCAAACAGTTCATCTCCGGGGCCGGGGCTGCCGCTTGGTATTTGGTGATGGTCCGCACAGCCGATCTAGGCAGCCGGNGGATCACCGCCGTCGTGGTTCCCCACGATGCACCGGGGCTCAGCTTCGGTGCCGATGAGAAGAAGATGGGCTGGCGGGCCCAACCAACCCGCCAAGTGGTGTTTGAAAACGTGCGCATCCCGGTCGGCAACCGGCTCGGGGAAGAAGGCGATGGCTTCGGTATTGCCATGAAGGGCCTCAATGGCGGGCGCGTAAACATCGGCGCCTGCTCACTGGGTGGTGGCCGGGCGGCGCTGGAAAAATCCATCGCCTATTTGAAAGAACGGCAAGCATTTGGTGGCCCGCTCATTGACAAGCAGCACCTACTCTTTGAAATTGCGCAGATGGACACGGATCTTGAAATCTCCCGGACCATGCTGATGCGCGCGGCCAAAGCCCTGGATGCGGGCGCCCCGGATACCGTCAAACTGTGCGCCATGGCTAAAATGGTGGCCACCGACGCCGGATTCCACGTGGCCAACCAGGCACTGCAATTGCACGGCGGGTATGGCTACCTCAGCGAGTATGGGCTGGAGAAGTTAGTCCGAGACCTGCGGGTGCATCAAATTCTTGAAGGCAGTAACGAAATCATGCGTTTGATCATTGGCCGTCTGGCCGTGGAGCGCTGAACCGTGGAGGATAGGTACATGGAGCACAATGAGGTTCTCGTGGAGCGAACTGGCCAGCTGGGACACCTGATATTGAATAGGCCCCAAGCCATGAACGCGCTCAATGCGGCCATGGTCACCACGCTGGCGCAGTGCCTTGATGAGTGGGAAAATGACGACGCCGTGGCAACGGTCCTCATTTCAGGTGCCGGCGAGCGTGGCTTGTGTGCTGGCGGGGACATTGTCTCCATCTATCATGATGCCCGCACTGGGNGTGACTCCAGTGAGACGTTCTGGCGCGATGAATACCACCTCAATGCTCGTATCAGGCGCTATCCCAAACCCATTGTGAGCCTCATGGATGGTGTGGTGCTCGGCGGTGGCGTAGGGATTTCCGCTCATGCCTCGCACCGAATTGTCACAGAGCGCTCCCGGATTGGGATGCCTGAAACCGGGATCGGCTTTGTTCCCGATGTTGGCGGCACTNTTTTACTGTCCCGTGCGCCGGGAGAAATGGGCACCCACGCGGCTCTCACCGGTTCCATGGTCAGCGGCGCCGACGCCATCGCCATGGGGCTCGCCAGTCACTATGTTGACTCCGCCATGCTGCCGGCATTGGTGGCCGAGCTATCCGAGCGTGAGGCAAGCTCCGTCGTGGCACGCCATGGACAGGTTGCCCCAGAGTCGGCCTTGGCAGGGCAGCGCTGGTGGATTGATGAGGCGTACGCGCCAGATGGCGTTGTGAGTATCCTTGAGCGGTTGGCGCGGGTAGGAGACNCCGCGGCCACTGCGGCGGCGGAAACGATTTCANAGAAGTCCCCTACTGCTGTGAGCGTGACCCTGGCGGCGCTGCGGCGGGCACGGATGCTGCCTTCGCTGGAGGAGGTCTTGAACCAGGAGTTGCGGGTGTCACTACGTGCCCTGCGGTGGCCCGATTTTGCTGAAGGGATCAGGGCCCAGCTTGTTGACAAGGACAGAAATCCGGCCTGGGCGCCGGCGGCTTTGNCACAGGTTTCGGCTTCCGTGATTGAGGAAGCATTCGCAGACTTGGGTGAACGCGAATTGGGTTTAACCGCTCCGGAGAATGCTGCGAAAGGGATATGACCATGAGCAAGGAAATGTCTAAGAACCGCGAACTACAGCTTGCTTTCATCGGGTTGGGGCACATGGGTGGGCCCATGGCGGCGAATCTGGTGGCGGCCGGGTACACGGTGAAGGGTTTTGATGTGGTGCCCGCTGCGTTTGAAGCTGCCGCTGCCGCAGGTGTTGTTCTAGCCGAGTCCTCGGCCGCCGCGGCCACCGGGGCAGACGTGATCATCACCATGTTGCCCGCTGGGAAACACGTTNTTGCAGCTTTCGAGGGCGAAGGCCCCGGAGGTGGATTGCTGGCAGCAGCCAAACCCGGGGCACTTNTTCTTGAATGCTCAACTATTTCCGTGGAAGACGCCCGCACCGCCCACGAAATGGTGGTAGCTAGCGGGCACAGAGGGCTCGATGCCNCCGTCTCAGGTGGCGTGGTGGGCGCTGAGGCAGGAACACTGACGTTCATGGTGGGCGGGTCCGAGGCCGACTTTGCAGCAGCCATGCCCATCTTTGACATCATGGGCAAANGGATCGTGCTGTGTGGTGGTCCTGGCTCGGGGCAGGCGGCCAAGGTGTGTAACAACATGATCCTTGGCGTATCCATGATCGCTGTCAGCGAGGCATTTGTGCTGGGCGAAAAGCTTGGCCTGACACACCAAGCATTGTTCGATGTTGCAGCCAATGCTTCGGGTCAGTGCTGGTCGTTGACCACCAACTGCCCAGTCCCTGGCCCGGTACCAACCAGCCCAGCCAACCGCGACTACCAGCCAGGATTTGCCGGAGCTTTGATGGCCAAGGACTTAGGGCTTGCTGTTGAAGCACTCAACGCCACAGGAGTTGAGGCCGTTCTTGGCCGTTCTGCGGAAGAAATCTACCGTGAATTTTCCCTGGAGGGCGGGGCTGGCGCCGATTTTTCTGGCATCATCAACTCCATCCGGGCGGCCTCCCAAGGCAACGGCTGAGCCTAGCTCATTGGCTGGTCAGGTTTCCGGCAGGATGAGCTGGCCAGATCTTCTACCTAACTTATGAACTGAACGGAACCTCATATCATGACGCAGTACTCCTTGATCCTGACCGAACAACGTGGCCGGGTGGGGCTGATAACGCTCAACCGGCCCGAGGCGTTGAATGCGCTCAGCGATGCCATGGGCAAGGAAATCCTTGCCGCGGCCCAGACCTTTGACGCAGACGTTGGTGTTGGTGCCATTGTCATCACAGGCTCATCGCGTGCCTTTGCCGCCGGGGCCGACATCAAGGAAATGGCGGGGAAATCCTCGGTAGAGATGTACCTGGATAACTGGTTTGGCGCCTGGGATGAGCTGGCGCGTGTCCGCACACCCATGATTGCTGCAGTGGCTGGCCATGCTCTGGGCGGTGGTTGCGAACTAGCCATGATTGCCGATTTCATCATTGCGGCGGATAACGCCAAGTTTGGCCAGCCCGAAATCAAACTTGGGGTCATCCCCGGTATGGGTGGCTCACAACGGTTGACCCGTGCCATTGGTAAGGCGAAAGCCATGGAAATGGTGTTGACCGGCAGGGTCATGGGTGCGCTCGAGGCCGAACAGGCAGGGCTGGTGGCCCGGGTTGTCCCTGTGGATACTCTGCTGGAGGAGGCGATGATCACTGCAGAGACCATCGCCTCCATGTCCGNNCCAGTGGCCATGATTGCCAAGGAAGCAGTCAACGCCGCGTTCGAAACAACCCTGGTTGAAGGTGTTCATATGGAGCGCCGTTTCATTTACTCCTGCTTTGCCACCGAGGACCAANAAGAAGGCATGGCCGCGTTTATGCAAAAGCGCCCGGCAGAGTTCAAGCACCGCTAATGGGGCAGCTGGTGAGTTTAGTTAGCCCAGAACGGGTAGTCCGTGTACCCCTTCGCGCCGTCGGAGTAGAAGGTGGACTGATGGGGCTCGTTCAGNGGCAGGCCCTCCTGCCAGCGCCGGGCCAGATCTGGATTAGCTAGGACGGGCCTGCCAACCACCACGGCGTCGCCCCAGCCATTATTTGCCACCTCGAGTGCGTCCTGGAGTGTTGTGACGGTTCCGAAACCGGTGTTTAAGAGTACCGGTCCACCAAAGCGGGTGCGGAGCTCCTGCACTAATGTCCCTGATGGGTCCTTGTGCAAAATGCTGAGCCCAGCAAGTCCCAGTGGAGCGATCCCATCCGCCAGAGCAGAGTATGTAGCAAGGGTCGCGGCGGGGTCGGTCTCNAAAGCGCCTTGGACGTTGTGTTCGGGNGAAATACGCAGCCACGTCCGCCCAGCCCCGATCGCGGCAGCCACGGCAGTGACAGTCTCAATGACCAGACGGGCCCGGTTTTGAGGACTGCTGCCGTAGGCATCTGTGCGTTGGTTGGCTGAGGGNGCTAGGAATTCATGCAGAAGATAGCCGTTGGCGCCGTGGAGCTCTACGCCGTCGAATCCGGCGGCGATGGCATTGTGGGAGGCCTGGACAAACTCCTCGATGATCCCGGGTAGATCGTTGGTTTCTAGAGCCGTTGGCACGGGGTANGGAAGCTTCCCCGTATAGCTGTGGGTGAACCCGTCAACTGCGACGGCGCTGGGAGCCACCACCGGGTGCCCGCCGTTGGTCTCGGGATGGGTGACACGGCCAGCGTGCATGATCTGGGCGATGATCCGCCCGCCGTCGGCATGGACAGCATCGGTCACCCGCCGCCATCCGGCGATCTGGGCCTCGGTCACTAACCCAGGTTGGCGGACAAATCCCTGGCCAGCGAAGCTGGGGTACACGCCCTCACTGGTCAGCAGCCCCATCGAGGCACGTTGGCGGTAATACTCCACCACTATGTCCCCGGGAACACCGTCAACGCCGGAGCGTGAACGGGTCAGTGGTGCCATGACGAGCCTATTGGGTAGGTGCAGATCACCCAAGGTGACGGGTGTAAAGAGGTTCAAGGGATTCTCCTGATGCAGTGCGGGGAACTATGTGTTTCCTCTGCTGATAATGACCACAGCAGCGGAAATATTCCCTGACCAACTTCCTTGACCGGCGTCAGCCGCGTTGCCTCAGCGGGAGTTCCAGAGACTGTTTCTGGGCCTCCATCCAGCCTTGGCTACTGCGTGGAGGCCGCCGAGTTGGTGTTTGGGCCAAACCCATGTATTGTTGATGACGCAACGCGGGGTGGAGCAGTTCGGTAGCTCGCCGGGCTCATAACCCGGAGGTCACAGGTTCAAATCCTGTCCCCGCAACCAGATGAGGAAAACCCTCGGCCAGATGGCCGGGGTTTTCCGTTTCCAGTGCCAGATTGCCCGGGCCAGAAGGAGACTCAGGCATGACCTCCCGTGAGCACCCGCAGCGCCCCAGCCTTGAGACGGCGTTGACTGGTGCGGAATTTTAGCGTTGGTACTGGCTANAAACCGAGCTTGCAGCCTTTGCCCGCAGTGACCGTCTCTCCACCACGGGCGGCNTGCGGCCACGGCGAAAAACCGGAAAACAGCTCTCCGGGTCTCTGGGGCTAGAGACAGTTCTGCCACAAGGCCAGCGCTGCAGCCAGCTCCTGCGGTTCTGGTTTGAGCAGGAGCACGGCGCGGGCTTCGACTTTGATGCTCACATGCGTGATTTCTTTGTCCACGCCGACGGCACTTCCACCCTGGCCGACGCTGCGGCGCGCTGGCACGCGACCTGTACGGCCGAAGCACCCCAANTAGGTGGGCAGTTTGAACTGAACCAGTTCACGCGCAGCTGCTTCGCGGCCCATCGCGATGGCAGTCGTGAGCAGATGTATGCCGCCTGGCACCATCACCGGTCTCTGCCGGTAGATCTGCGCCAGGAAATACGCCCACCCCTCTGTAGGCGCCCTCTGTAGCCGCACTGGTTAGGCAGGGTAAAGCACTACCTCTGCGGCCTTGATCACAAAGTACACAACGGAACCCGGCACTAGGCCCAGCTCGGCGACAGCCGCGGAGGAGACATCCGCTGCTAAGCGTCCGGCCTTGACCCGGATGTGCCCGCCCTGTGGTTCCAATTCCTGAACCTGAACTTTGAAGCAGTTGCGTGGACTGCCCTGGGGTGGTGTCAAGAACACTGACACGGCCGACGGCGCAAACGCAGCCAGGCCTTCCAGTACACCTACCGCTTGAGGTGCTTCAGCGAACGCGCGGATGCGGCGGCCGGTGACCCGTCCGCCGTCGCCCATGAGCAGGGAGTCTGCCTCCAGGACACCCTGGAGGACGTTCAGCCCTGCCAAGGACGCGGCGAAGGCGCTGCGCGGATGGGCCAGCACAGTTGCCGTGGGTCCGGATTCAACGATCCGTCCTCCGTCGATCACCATGATGCGGTCCGCAAGCAGCAGGGCATCCAGGACACTGTGGGTGACGATGATGGCGCTGCGCCCCGCCAGCACACGCTTGAGGAGGCTGCGCAGAAACGGTGCACTGTTCACGTCCAGGGCTGCCATGGGTTCATCGAGCAGCAATAATTCCGGCTCGGTGGCCAAGGCTCTGGCGAGTGCCACGCGCTGGGCCTGCCCGCCGGAAAGCTGGGAGGAGNNCCTGTCAGCCAGGTCCGAGGCATCCACTTCCTGCAGCCAATGGGCGGCGGAGGCGCGGCTGTCCGCCTTGCCCCGGCCCTGGCTGCGCGGCCCAAAGGCCACGTTCTCCAGCACGTTCAGATGCGGGAATAGCAGCGGATCCTGGGCCAGGACACCGAGCCCGCGCTCATGCGGTGGTAGCCACTGAGTGCCGGGGAGAGGGTGAAGNAGGGCGCGGCCCTGCAGAACCGCGCTGCCGGAATCGGGCTTCAGCAAGCCCGCCAACATTTGCACCACGGAGGACTTCCCTGCACCGTTGGGCCCCATGATGGCGAGTGTTTCCCCGGCGTCCAGCGTCAGCTCCAGCTTCACGTTGCGTGCTGCGATGGTNGGCCTTGAAGTCCAACGTCATGGTGCCGCTTCCTGCGACATGAGTGCTCGCAGCGGGGACTTCGGTGCCCGGTACGTCAGGGCCACCACCAGCACGGCGACGGCGATGAGCAGAAATGACAGGGCCACGGCGGCCTCGGGGTCGGTTTCACGCTGCAAGTAGATTTCCAGCGGCAGGGTCCGGGTGACACCCTGCAAGCTGCCAGCAAATGTCAGCGTGGCGCCAAATTCGCCCAGACACCGGGCGAAGGACAAGACGGCCCCNGAAATAAGCCCGGGCAGCACTAGTGGAAGCGTGATCCGGCGCAGCACTGTGCCGGGGCGCGCACCGAGGGTGGCGGCAACGGCCTCGTACTTNTGTCCGGCCGTTCGCAGCGTGCCTTCTAGGCTGAGAACCATAAATGGCAATGCCACAAAGGTCTGTGCCATGATGACAGCTGTGGTCGAAAACGCAATGTCGATGCCCGCCACGGTCAGCGACTTGCCAATCAAGCCCTGGCGGCCAAAGGTGTACAACAGCGCCAAACCGCCCACCACCGGAGGCACCACGAGTGGAAGCAGGATCAGGGCCCGCAAAATACGCTGTCCAAAGAACTGCGCCCGGGCCAGCAGCAGCGCCAACGGAACTNNCAAAATAATACACAATGCTGTGCTGGTCGTAGCTGTTTTCAAGCTCAACACCAGTGCGGCCACAGACGATTCCGAGGTGACAAGGTCCCCGAACTGTCCCCAGTTGACCTGTGCCACCATCCCGGCCAGTGGAAGCACGATGAACAAGGCACCCACCGCTGCCACGAGGTAGATCCACTTTGGCACACCGGTGTACTGCCATATGCGCCGCGGCGCAGGGGCAGCTTGGCGGTTGGTTCTAGGGAGCACCGAAACCGGCATTCTTCAGCACCATTTGTCCCTTGGAGCCAGTGACAAGAGCGATGAAGTCTTGTGCCAATTCCGGCACCTTTGTGGTGCTGACGGCAGCTATCGGGTACCGGTTGACGGTGGCATTGGCCAAGGTCAGTGGAATGCTGCGGACTTTCTCTCCTGCAGTGATCGCATCAGTGACGTAGACGAGACCGGCGTCGGCCTCACCAGAGGTGACTTTGCCCAAGACGCTTGTCACCGACAGTTCTTCACTGACGGGNGACAGTGTGAGATCTGCATCGGCGGCGTCCGCCTTAGCTGCGGCACCGCANGGAACTTGCGGTGCGCACACCACCAGCTTCACGCCGGGCTTGGCGGCATCGGCAAAAGTGGTGATGTTGGCAGGATTGCCCGGAGGCACCACAAGTGTGAGGACATTGCTGGCAAAATTGACGGGGAGTCCTTGNGCCAAACCGGCATCGCTGAGCTTTTCNATGTTTGTGCTGTCTGCTGAGGCAAACACATCGGCCGGGGCGCCTTGGGTGATTTGGGTGACAAGGGTGGATGAACCATCAAAATTCAGCGACACCTTGACGTGAGGATTCTTCGCCTCAAATTCGTTGGCAAGTTCGGTAAACGTCTTCTTCAGGGACGCTGCCGCGTAGACATTCAACGTGCCGGAGAGCTCGGCTGTGGCATTCTCTGTTGCACTTGATTCGGGTCCGGCACTGGGAGCCGTCGCGGCAGGTCCACAACCCAACAAGCCCAATGCGAGCACTACCGCACCGGCAGCAACGGTGCCAAACCGTAGCCGTCTTGGGTGTGTTGATGTGTTGAACAATGTCATCAGTGNGCCCCGTCGCCGGGCACTTCAATGATGACGTTGGTGGATTTAACAACCGCGGTGGCTACCGACCCCGGTTCAAGTTTCAAGTCCCTGACGGCTTCACTGCTCATGAGGGACACCACGCGGAACGGACCGCACTGCAATTCAACCTGCGCCATGACCTTGTCCATGACAATGGTGGTCACGAGCCCCACAAAACGGTTCCGCGCCGAGCTGCCAACGCGCGTGGGATCCTGGGGCAGCGCGGACTGNCTTTTGGCCAGCGCAGCCAACTCAACGCCGTCAACCACCATGCGGCCCTGCTGGTCCTTGCTGCCATGCAGCGTTCCGTTCTCCAGCCAACGGCGAACGGTGTCGCCGCTGACGCCCAGAAAACGGGCCGCTTCAGATACGCGAATAAGAGTCATAGTCCCATGTTATATCCGCATTTACGTATCTATACGTATATTTTGAAATAACCAAGAGTCATCAGGGCGGTGTCATACCCTCGAAGCAACAAGTTGGTTGATGAGAGGAGTTGCTGGCGGCGCGTAGGCGGTTGTCGTTTTCGGATCGGGCAGATATTGCGGTGGGGATCCAGTCCGATAAATCAGAGCGGCAGATCGCGGCTGAACTCGGCCGGGACCACACGATCATTTGGCGGGAGCGGGAGCGGAGNCGGGAGCAGGAGCGGAACTCGACGAAGACCCGCGGGCATCGTCCGGTGAGTTCTGACTGTACTGCTGAGCGTCGGCTCAGACGTCCGCAGGCTAGGAAAATCGAGACGGATGTGGTTCTTGCNACCCGGGTGAAGGCGGATCTGGCTAGGTCCAGGACGCCGCGGCAGATCGTAANNGGCCGTTTGCATTTGGAGGCGACGGACGCCAGCGTTGAGACTATGACGAAATCACCTGACGCTCAAGGTCGCACCGTCTCCCACGAGGCCATTTACCGGTGGATTTACGCCCTGCCCAAGGGCGAGCTGGCCAAGTCAGGGATCCTGTTGCAGTCCAAGCGTACGAAGCGTAAATCGGTGAAGCCGTTGGGTGAAGGCACAGGTGGACGGATTGTTGGCATGGTCAGCATCGATGACCGTCCCGAGGAAGCCGCAGATCGCCGTGTTCCAGTCGCGTGGGAAGGGGATCTGGTGCGCCACGAGGCACTGTTTTACCGAGCGGAGGTGGAAGACCTTCGCCGTTGTGCTGTCGTAGCAGCATGATGAAGCTGGGGCAGCCCGACCCGAGGAAACACCAGGAAGGGTGGAGAGCAGCCTGCGACAACGCCGGGACGGACTAGCACTACCGAATGGGTCGGGTCCGGCAAGCAAGGCAGGAAGGTGTACGAGAGGAACCAGTGCTAAAAGCTTCTCAAGTCTCCCGCCAGCTCAAATTCGGTGGATATGGGCTGGTCTGCGATGCGCACCACCTCCTCATTACGGGGTGGGAACTTGAATGTCGGTTAAGATCGTTGGCATTCGAGGCCATGGTGAAGGCCTACGGCGTAGCCGTGGCGATATCGCAGGGGCATAGCTGGGCACCTAACTTGCCAATCGGTAAACAGTGAACGTGGGAACCATCGCAGGTCTCCGGCCTCGCATCCCAGCCAGGGATGCGGGGTCGGTGGCGTGTTGTCCGTCGATCGACGTGCGATGGGGCGGAGGGGCCGTAGTAGTCCGAGCGGGGAAAGCCTCGTACATGGCGAAGGGCCCCAGCGGATATGACGCAGTAGTTACTGCAAGGAACGCAAGGCATTGGTGAATACCGGTGAACTGTTATGGGCTGACCTCGGCGAGGCGTCCGTGCGGGTACGTGCGATGCAGACAAAACTGCACCATTGGGCGGTCAGTGATCCTGACCGTCTTTTCGAGGACGTGTTCAACCTCGTCTATGACCGGGATTTCCTCACCGTTGCGTGGGGCCGGGTCAAAAGCAACAAGGGTGCCCGAACTGCTGGTGTTGACCGGCGCATTCCGGCCCTGATCGGTGCTGGTGCCGAAAGTGAGGAGTTTCTGGAGGAAGTCAGGGAGCAGGTCAAGTCCTNNAAGGCTTTTGTGCCGTTGCCGGTAAGGGAGCGTTTGATTCCCAAACCGAACAGCACGAAACTTCGCCGCCTCGGCATTCCCACCGCGAGGGATCGGGTGGTTCAGGCATCGCTGGCGTTGGTGTTGGAACCGATCTTTGAGGCGGATTTCAAACCGGTGAGTTACGGTTTCCGTCCCAAACGTCGGGCGCAGGACGCGATCGCTGAGATCCACGCCTTGGGCACTCATAGTTATCACTGGGTGTTCGAGGCCGACATTGAGGCGTGTTTTGACGAGCTGAAGCACTCGGCGATTATCGCCGAGGTGCGTAAGCGTGTCACGGACAAGCGCGTGCTGGCCTTGATCAGCAAGTTCCTGAAGTCGGGCATTATGTCCGCTACGGGGAGGATCAGGAGTNCCGAGACCGGGACACCGCAGGGCGGTAACATTTCTCCACTTCTGGCCAATATCGCCTTGACGGTATTGGATAAGCATNTCTGCGATAAGTGGGATGCCCACGGCACCTCGCAACGTAGGGATGCATACCGGAAGCGGNGTGGGGCCACGTATCGGATCATTCGCTATGCGGATGACTTCGTCATCATGGTCGCCGGTACCAAAGCCCATGCGGACGCGCTCTGGGACGAAGTTGCGGAGGTCATCGCCCCTTTGGGGTTGAAGGTCTCCGTGGCCAAGACCCAGGTTTGCCATTGAGATGAAGGGTTCGACTTTCTTGGTTTCCACATCCAGCGGAGACTCAAGAAAGGAACCCAGAAAATGAGTGTCTACACCTACCCGTCGAAGAAGTCCTTGTTGAGGATTCTTGGGAAGGTACGGGCACTGACACGTCGAGCGCAGCATCCTTCGCTTGCAGCCCTGCTCGGCCGCCTTAACGCGGTCGTGCGTGGCTGGTGCAACTATTTCCGTCATGGGGTTTCCAAAGCGACCTTCGGCTATCTTGATGCGTTCATCTGGCATCGGGTGACCCAATGGATCCGCAAACGACACCCACGCATTACGTGGCGGGAACTGTTCCAGCGCTTTCTGACAGGAAGGCCCGGAAACCAGCCACAGGCAGAAGGAATCACCATGTTCGACACCGCCTCAATAGCAGTAACGAGGTACCGGTGGCGAGGACATAAGATCNCCACGCCATGGGCTGCCAGCATGGCCTGAGTGGCTATCCGTGGAGCGCCGGATGCGAGGAGAGTCGCACGTCCGGTGCGGAGGGCGGGTCGGAGAAACGAGCCAGGAGCAATCCCGGTATCGCGCTCCGGCCCGACCCTACGTGGTCGGCAAGGGCGGTAAGGGCGCTATCGCAACCCTGGTCGAACGGAACAGCAGATTCTTGATCATGCTGGGCCTGCCCGAGGGCAAGAAAGCCGCTGGACTCGCCGATATCCTCATCAACAGGGTCAACGACCTGCCGGCGTTGATGCGCGGTTTTCTGACCAAANNGGATCAAGGCACTGAGATGGCCCGTCACGCCCAGCTGACTGTGACTACGGACCTTCCNGTCTATTTCGCACATCCCCACTCGCCGTGNGAGAGGCCATCGAATGAGAACACCAACGGGCTCATCCGGGAGTACCTGCCCAAGGGCATCGAGCTGACCAGTCACCAGCCCTATCTGGACTCCATTGCCGACGAACTCAATGACCAGCCCCGCGCCGTCCTAGGATTCCTCACACCACGAGAAGTATTTACCAAGCTACTCAACGAGGATTTTGCTAAGACGGCTTGACACCGCCGTACCTCACCGCCCACTACGTTTTTATCAAGGTGTCAGCACTATAAACGTGAGAAACTTTTCGATCAAAACGTGAGTAGAACGTGATGTGGCACCTCTGCGCACCCGGCCGAAACTGTATAAGCCAGATCAGAGCAACATGTTGTGCGCCGGTCCGGACTTGAACCCACGACCAGGAGAAACTCGGGATGCTCATGCCAACGGTCTTCGTTGACCCCAAAATCGCTAGTTTTCCGGGGAAGTGCAGGCCAATAGGGGTCAACTGATATGTCATGATGTGCAGTTATTTTTGTTCAAAACGTGAGTAAAACGTGACGAAGCCCTGCCGCGTAGCGTCGGAGCTGCTGTTTGAACGGCGTTTGCAGGTTCATCGACACGGTAGACCGTAGGTCACTGGTTGTGAATGAACGGCCATTGTGCCTCAATATTTCGTGTTGTTCAGGGTGCGGGGCTCGGCCTCGTCCGCAAGAAAACATGCGATCAGCAATCGCTGAAGACGTGGGCGATCCGCCTACTCAGCAATCTTTTGTTTGCTTTGGCGAAGATCCGTTCGGCGCTTTCTAGGATCCGCTTTGGGGTCATCGACTTCGCGTAGACAACCTTGCCGTCGCGTGAGTTCAACTTGACTTCGTACCTGCCCGAACGTGCAGAATTATGCGTCGTCCCGCCGATTCGCTGTGGGCTCGTCATGGCCTAGTGAACCTCTTTCGCTATCGTGATCATAGTCCACGCTTTCGGTTCCAACCATGGGCTCGGAGTCAGTGTCCGGTTCAAGTATTCCGAGTGTCTCGTCAACGACCGCGTTGGCCATGGCCGCAAGAAGTGCTTGGTCGGCCACCGTCGCAAGCTCGGAGTCCTGCATCTGTTCGATCGCCGCCATACCTGTTGCCCGACGTTGCTCATCATCCGACAGCGCCGCATCGATGGCCCACTGAACACGGTTCCACTATGCGTTCCTGTTATCGGCCAATGTCTTTTGTTGGATTGTCCCGTGGTAGGAGAAATACGCAACGACTACGGCTAGAAGCGTTCCCAGAGGCGCGACGCCAGACAATTGCTGAAGGGAGGCCCATGTCCAATCTCCGAGTGCGTTTAGGTCCATGGTTGGGCTTTACAAGGGGTGGTGGTCTTCCAGCCGTTGCAAGAATAATGGTGGCAGCGAACCGCCACCTTTGTTCCAGCCCTAGACGCCTCCTAGAGAAGATGGCTATCCGACTGCCAAATTGCCTGTATCGGCGTGGCGAACCTGTATCTACAGGATGAAAGCCAGGCTATTCGATCATGATTTCGTGGTGGTTGCTGGTGACGACGACACCGTCTTGCAGAACGTAAACCTCCACATAGTGCTGTCCGAGAACCTGGTGTGCTCGCGGTGAATCGGGGAACCGTAGCCCCTTTGTTCAACGGCCACCGAAGGTTAGCTGCCTGGGCGCTGCATCTCCGCGATTCCGGATCTTCCAGATCGCTTCAAACGTGCCAAGTGCATCTGTACGTAGGGAAAATTCCAATTGCATACCGCGGCGGATGGATTCGCGCTACCGGATAGGGCGGGAACGAAAGCCACGCAGCTCTTCCACGCGTCCCTTGATCCTGACCATATAGCGCGGGGAAAGCGGGTAGCCCGACTGGCGATGGCCTCCATGGGGCACAAAGAAACTAAAATCGGCGTCTTGTGCGAGGAACCTGGCAACACCCGCCAAACCCTCTACCGCCACCTCTGCCCGACCGGGGAGTTACGGCCCGACGGCGACAAGGTCCTGAAGTAGCACTAGACCCGCCTGCGCAGGCCTCGGCCTGCCTTCCTCACTATAGAGCTCGAATCGGGCCTGTACCGGTGTTTCGTTTCACACCCCGTCACCGGTATGTTCCACCGGTCGGGTCTTACGGAACGTTCGACTTCCTGTAAATCCAAGAACTTCTTAATCCGCAGGTCAGGGCAGGGTGCCTTCCGTTAGTCGACCGGCTTGCTGCGTTCAGTACCCTAGCTGAGGCACCTCGTTAGAGCGTAATAACAGTTCGTCTGGCAAAGGACGATCCTTTAACGTTTCACTGCCAGAGGCGCTAACGCGATGCTAGAACTTTTACCCGCAACCAACGCATACGTTCCGTGCAGATGCCTCAAAGGGGCAATATTTCCTTAAGGCATCAGCACGTCAGACTCAAGCGAAACTCATTCGTTTCACCCATGTACTGAGTGGCTAAGAGGTAAATCCAATTTATGACTAGGTCTCCGACCTGCTTAAGCGTAGGCGTCCTGCTAATCGTTATGGTCATTCAATGACGGACGCCGTCCCAGACACGATTATTCCGCCTACTGGNGGAATATCGACAGCAAGGATGCTTGGTCGCCCGATGTGTCGACCCTGGTGAATAGTGATCCGGGTCGGGACATCCACTAGGCCGAGCGCACGGAGATATCCNCCAACAGCCGCTGCTGCGGATCCGGTGGCAGGGTCCTCGGACATTGTTCCCACCGGAAANAGATTCCGCGCCTCGAATTCCAAAGAGTTCATGGCATACAGCGTGGTGACTGTGCCCGCCCATCCTTGTTCATCCATTAGGGCCCGCATTGCATCTGGGTCAAGNATGAAATTGTCGAAGGCAGCACGTTCCGCGAAGACGACGACGGGATGGATGTTGCCAGCAAACGAAAGTCGCGGCGGGTAATGGGGATGCAAACTTGCGTCATCAGCACCCAACAGGGTCGTAAGGCGCTGAAGCACTGAAAGATCCATCAGCTCGACACGGGGTTCTACGCTGGTAAAGGACGCCATGATGCCTGAAGCAGTTCGTTTAGTCTCGATTTTCACCTCCCCAATCGGCGTCTCGAAGAAGAATATTTCAGCTTGAGTGCGATCAGCCAGTGCGACGGCGGTGGCGATCGTGGCGTGGCCGCANAAGGGCACTTCAGCGGTCGGTGAGAAGTAACGAATTCCAACGCGAGACGGCGCAAGCAAAGTGGGCGGCTGAGTCACGAATGCAGTCTCGGCGTAGCCGACCTCAGTGGCAATCCGCTGCATCTCTGGTTTGGACAGGGAACTCGCATCAAGGACCACGCCGGCGGGGTTTCCNCCGGAGGGCTCGGAAGCAAAGCTGTCAATCGCAGCACCGCAGTATCATTCTCCATGTCAACGAGACTATTCCACTGGCACGAAAACACAGAATGCTAGCCGACTCGGCAACAACCGTGCCTGTGCTCTGAGTCACAACTTTTCAAGGCTGCCACCACTGCCAACATGTGCCCGCAGAAGGTTCCTCACCTGAACTGCCAAAGTGCGACTTTTCAGCTCCGACGGGCGCATGAATCCACGGGTCGATCTCCGAACTGGTTACGGGACTACATGGGAGCATTGTGGAATGTCTACGTTTGATCTTCGTCCTCTACCGGCCGGACAAGTGGAACTGCACGACGCGCGACGGCAGCGCCGTTGGGTTGTCGAGCTGGAACCATTCGAGATCGGGGCCGTCCCTGTCACTACAGCCCAGCACGCGCAACTGATGGGTAGTGCCGGACCAGCCTCCCAATCGCCGCTGGTGGATATCAATTGGCTGGACGCCGTCAAGTTTTGTAATGCAGCGTCAGTGAGCGAGGGCCTTGACCTTGCCTACGCCTTTGACGCAGGCAACGTGATTTGGCGGACTAGCGCCTCCGGGTACCGCTTACCGACTGAAGCTGAGTGGGAATATGCGTGCCGCGCTGGCACCGTTGGGCCACACTATGGACCCCTCGATGCCATTGGCTGGACAGCGAATGACAAGCTGGAAAATCCTGAAGACGTTGGCCTAAAACACCCGAATGCCTTCGGACTCCACGACACCCTTGGAAACGTCTGGGAATGGTGCTGGGATCTGCTCGATCCTGCCCGGTACGGCGATTACCATGTTNTTCGTGGGNGAGGTTTTGCTGACAAGCAGTGGAGCGTGCGGGCCTCGACGCGTCGTGGTGGTGCGCCTGGGATGAGTCACCCAGATCTCGGTCTACGTCTGGCGAGGNGTGCCTTCCAGGATGCGGTAACAGTTCAAGGCTGGTCAGCGGAGGCCGATTCTGAACGCGGAAAGATCACTGGCATGTTGCCATCAGGGTGGACGCCCAGGCAACACTAACTCTGTTCAATATTGGACAGCTTGTGGGCATATCGGCGAGTGTCCGCAGGCGGTTCCAGCTATGGAACGAACACCCATCGGACTTGTCATGTACCAGAATCACTGGTGCCTTTGCCTCGTTCTCGCCAGTAATCGTCGCGCTGGCTGCGAACAACTCGTACCAGCAGCAAGACACCGATAACGACCGCCAGGCCTTGAAAACCAACCGCCACCCATGACCAAGGATCTACGCCGTTAAGAAATACCTTTAGCGCAAGGCTGATCACCATTAACCAACAACGATGAAACTCAATATTGCAATGGTGCGTTTCTTTGGAACATGCGTCATGCCTCACTGTAACCCTCAGCCGTCCCACTGAACGTTCCACCTCCGGTCTGATGTAAAGCGCAGTGTTGCTGTGTTTCGATGTAGTGACGATCAGCCACTAGGCCTGTAACTAATTTGGGGAACTATGAAATTTGTTCGATTACGCGCGGCTGGGATCATTTTCACATCGTCTGTCTCGGGCTGCACGACGGCGACAGCGCCTATCAATACAGTCCCTAACCCCACCGTGCAGCCAGTAAGCTCTGACCCAATCGCTACCCTTCCTCTCTCGATAGGCTCCATCGATGAACACCCACGAGCAACAAGTCCGGTCCGTGAATGAACGTGCGAACTTAGCCGCTTTTTCTTGCTTGTTGCTCGCACTCGGAGTTGTCGTAGCCTTCTTCAATGGATGGATCCTGATTATTGGATCGCATGTCATCCGTAGCTGGATAGTCAGTTGTGCGCTACTACTGGCCGCCCTGGTACTTCTGTGGGTCCGCGCCAATGAACATCGATCTGATGGCGCCACAGAGAGCGGCTGGGTATGGTCCCGCGCCTTCGTCACTATTCTGGTAGTCGCCGTCATCGGGGCGGGCAGTGCAATGGGGGCGTTTGCGGATATGTGGACACACAATTTCATCCTTGATCCCCGTGGCCCGGACGGCTGCCAAGTCGTCGTGCGGGAGTCGGCTTTCTTCATGGGAGGCGGAGCCGAGGTATACACCGTTGGCGCAGTCGGTATTGGCCAGAAGGTGGGTGAGTGGTCCACTGACGATGGATACCGGCCAATCGAGGCCGGTTCCTACTCGCTGAAATGGGATGACAACGGCGGGGAGCTCACCGTCAATGGCGCATTTTCCTTCAGGCCTTACGAACAAAACAAAGCTAGCAGCGAGACGCTGCAACAAAGCAACGAATTCGTAGAGGTCACCTTTTCCGGATCCTCCGGAGCAGGGCACGTCGATCAGCAACCGATCAAATGCCGCTGACACCTAGGACTTTCTGCTCGGCAGCCAGAGCTACCACAGGAAGATTCAGTCCTCGCAAGTGGCGAGTCTCAGGACATGAATCCGTCGACTTCGGGGCGTCTCTGCGTCCATGCCATGTGTAGCAATCGTTGACCATCCCGGTAGACGTTCCTCTTGTGCGGATGGTTTCTGTCTAGAAGTGTTCTTTATAGGCGTGCAGCGTTCGATCCGGGAGAGAATTCGAGGTGTGATCGGCCAATTCTGCGACGACTTTGGCTGTCTTCTTTAATCGATAGCCATTGACTAGCGCGGGGATCGCCGTCCAAGCAAGAACGACCAGTTTCATCCACATGGGCGCGTCAATGAAGAACGCTATCACCACAGCAATAGGGAATATTGCTACACAGATGTACCGGAACATATTCATGAAACGAACCTACCAGCCGACCTCTGCCAAGCTGCTGCTATGCCTGTCGGGACTACCCGGAGCGGCTTGCCGTAACAACGAGGCGATTGTCCTTCCCAGTTAGGGTTCCATCTCAGACACCCAATGGCTCGGGATCGTGCCGCATCAGAGATTCCTGATTCGGCCAGCAGTGACTATGCGGTGCGATAGCGGCGCAATATGACGATGACGCCGATCCCGGCAATCAAAACGATTCCACCGGGACCGATTTGACTGAAGACCATAGCGAATAGCGGCAAGAGGATAGCGAGCCAAGCCCCGATCAGTAGAAGGACTACGGCCCCTAACCATCCGATAGCGCGGGTGGATTTCTGTTTGTCCGTTGTGTGTTCAACATATTGTCCCCAAAGACGGTAGCCAGGCTCTAGTGGTTGAGACGCACCTATAGCCGTCGCCCCGTTCGCTCATCGTTGCTGAGAACGAGATTCAATGTCAAGGATCGCGGCAGCTGCACCGACGACCATCAGTATCTGCGTCGAAACGAATGGTGGTGCACGGGCCAGCGGCCGTGCCGCTCAAGGTTCCCAGTGGGTATGACGCGGCTGGCCTCCACGCCTAGAAGTTTGACTGCCAGAACATACTGGAGGTGGGTTGGGTATAAGTGAATGTTTGGTCAAGAGGCGTTGGGTAGTCTTGATTGATGACATCCGGAGACCTTTCCCCTCTTCCCGACGACTATGCCCAGGTGCTGGCTTCGTTGAAGGATCGGGTCCGTGAAGCAAGGATTACTGCCCAGCGCAGAGTCAATACGGAACTCATTAGCCTGTACTGGGGCATTGGGCAGCAAATACTTGCGCATCAAGACAACCAAGGATGGGGTGCCGGCGTCATCCGCCGTTTGGCTGAAGACCTACGCACCGAGTTTCCGATGATGAAGNGGTTTTCCCAACGCAACCTGCAGTACATGCGGACCATGACCAGCGCTTGGGGACCTGAGTCAAATGTGCCACAGCTTGTGGCGCAATTGCCGTGGGGACATATCCGCACCATTCTTGACAAGGCAGAAACCCCTCAAGCGCGTGATTGGTATGCCGCCGCCGCAGTGGAATTCGGCTGGTCCCGCAATGTCCTGCTGAACATGATGATGAACCGGTCCATGGAACGCACGGGGACCGCGCCGTCTAACTTCACGCAGCATTTGGCTGCGGCGGACTCGGAGCTGGCACAACAAGTGGCCAAGGACCCTTATGCCTTTGAGTTTCTGGGGCTCTCCGGCGCGGTGGCAGAAAGAGACCTGGAACAAGCGCTCATGGACCGTATCGTGGAGACCCTGCGGNAATTGGGCCCAGGCTTCGCCTTTGTCGGCCGCCAAGTTCATATGGAAGTGGAGGGAGACGACTTTNACATTGATCTCTTGTTCTTCCATGTCGAGCAGCTGCGCTACTTCGTCATCGAACTANAAACGGGGAAGTTCCAACCCGAATTCGCTGGGAAGCTGAATTTCTATGTCGCGTTGGTCGATGACAAACTACGACGCCAAGCTCACGCGCCGACAGTCGGAATTCTCATCTGCGGCAGCAAGAACGATCACACCGTTCGATACGCCCTTGGACGTTCCAGCTCGCCCATGGCTGTGGCCGCCTACACCTATGATCAGCTCACCAACGAGGATCGTGCGATACTCCCACCAGAGGAACAGCTCACCGCAGCCCTCGATACCCTCCCGGAATGAGCAATCCTGAGCCCGGGAACAAAACACCCGGCTTAGAAACCCTGTTGGTATATAGCCAGCGATGAAGAGCGAAGCCTCGACCGTCCCGCAGAGCGTTCCGGTTACGCGGCATATCAAAGCCGTGCAGGCGAGTATTGAAATTTGTGCAGACGGCTTTTGAAAACGACATGCAGGTCAGGGCACGACGAATTCGGTGGTGGACCGGCTTACACCATGACAACGTCTATGCAGGGTACCTCTCAGGATGGCAAGACTCTTCTGTTGGCCAAGAATGCTCGTTCTCGTTCCGTTCAGAACGTCCGGGCCACGGGAACCGCCCTCCTTTCGCGCAACATGAGTAGCATTCCAGTCCCTAACGCATCACGTCAGCGTTTAGATTTGCCTTAGTGCTCGACGTTGCGCCAGACTTTGGCACGAACGTCAGCATCAACAGGAATGCCAATTTATAACCCCGTCACCGAAAGGCCTCCTTATGATTTCATTCGCCGCTGCAGCAGCCATGGCTCTGGTCGCCTTAGGGATGGTACTCACGCCGGGGCCAAACATGATCTATCTAGTCTCGCGCAGCATCAGCCAGNGGTGGCGTGCCGGTATGTTCTCACTCGCGGGGACCGCGCTCAGGTTCCTCATCTTCATGACCATGGCAAACGTCGGTTTGGCTGCGGTATTTCTGATCGTTCCTTGGCTTTACACCGCACTAAAGGTTGCGNGGGCAGGCTATCTTNTGTGGCTGGCATTCAAGACACTGCGTCCGGGAGGCATTTCTGTCTTTGATACTCCTGAGTTACCTCAGGACTCTAGGNGGAAACTGTTTCGGATGGGGCTGGTGACGAATCTGTTGAACCCCAAAGCGGCGATTATGTACCTCGCGCTGATTCCCCAGTTCGTAGATCAATCAGCTGGAAATATAGTCGGCCAGNGGTTCCAGCTTGGTGCGGTTCAGATCGCGGTAAGTATGATGGTCAACGCCGCGATCATTTTGGCCGCCGGTTTCATCGCGGTGTTCCTTGATCGACGGCCTGCGTGGATGCGTTGGCAGCGATGGTTTACCGGCATGCTTCTGGGTGCCGTCGGCGTCAAGCTTGCCATCGACGCTCCCGCTCCGGCCGTGTCCGCTTAGTCCCTTCATCTTCGGTGTCGAGAGTGGCCTATACGGTTCCCGGAGATGGTTTCCTCACGCGCGGCCACAATCTGTGAAAAGTAATGGGCTCAGCCGCGTCTCCGTCTAGCCAATCCGGCCCCTGCCACGAAGAGTCAGGACAGCAATGGATGCGATAATCAATCGCACACATTCTTCCAGTTCAGAGCCTCAAGCGATGCTCCGGCCGGGCCAAAATTCTGTTTCAGGAGTGTTTCCTTGTCTACCCCGGAACCAACTACAACCGTTGACTCGATCGAGCGGGTCTTCTCGTTCGGGACCCTGTTGGTTGAAAACGTCCAGCAGTCCCTGTTCGGCCATAGCGTCGAGATGGCTAAAGACTCCTTAATCGGGCACGGAACCACAGAGGTCGTCATCACCGACTTCGACGTCATCGCCAAGAGCGGCACGAACGTTCACCTTGGCCTAGTCCGCCGTGAAGGTGACACCGTATCCGGCGCGCTACTAGCTCTAACCNCTGACGAGTTGGCCGCAGCCGACGCCTACGAAGTCGATGCCTACGCCCGCCGCCGCGTTCCCACCGGAGCGCACGGACAGGCCTGGTGCTATGTCTCGGCCGATCCTCTGAATGTGGCCGAACGGATTGCCCTGATCGGCGATAGCATCGCCTACGGGCGTTGCNACCCACACGGCGGCTGGGCTGCTCGGGTCGCCGCGCAACACATCGCCCGCGACGAGGAACGCAACCGGTTCTTCAACCTCGCCTGGCCCGGCGCCACCATGCTCGAGATACTGGAAGCCGCCGAGGCCGAGGTGCCTGCACGACGCGCCGACACGGTCCTAGTTGCGGCCGGCATCAATGACCTACTCCACGCCGAAGGTCGCGGCGGAGCGCAAGTGCGCCAGGATGTCATAGCCCGTCTGGAATCATTCTGCGAAGTGATGGAGCTCCAGGGACGACGCGTGGTGGTGATGAGCCCGAACTGGGTGGACACCACCTTGGTTCATAACCTTGACCTATGCGAGGTACTGGAATTGCGAGAGACTTTGCGGTCGTGGTGCGAGCAGACCTTTCGGGACTTCCTCGACACCTGGGGTGTCCTGGCCGACCGCCCGGCCCTGTTCAGCGACGGCCTCCATCCCACGTCCGAGGGCCATCGGCTGCTGGCCAAAGCCGTCGGCCACGGCTGACCCGCTCCCGCGGCCGTCCGTGCCCTGAGAAAATTCCGCTGCGTTCCACAGAGGGTTCCACGGCCAGACGTGCTAACGCGATGCTAAAAGGTTTTGGCCCGCAACCAATGAATACGTTCCGTGCTGATGTCTCAAAGGGGCAGTAGTTTCTTGAGACATCAGCACTTCAGATTCAAACAACCCTCAGATGAGTCTCACCCATGGGCTGAGTAGATTAAAGATAAATTCTATTTATGAGCTGGCACGTATTGTAATTTAGTGGCAACACGTGGCGATGGCAGAAAAATTTACAGAAGAACGTTATCTGACCCCTTCGGGGCTATCTTCATGTCATACGTGACCCACGGAGTAGCTTTCGCTTTCGCATCATACAGACGCCGAGCAGTGGCATTGTCGGCTGCCGTGATCCAACGGACAACGTTAGCGCCCTGGTCTGAGGCTACGGAGGCGGCATGTCGCAANAGAGCACTTGCAGCACCGGTACCTCGGGCTTCAGGTGCGGTAAANAGATCGTCAAGATTAAGTGCGAAATCACCGTCGTCTGGGCGCGCGAACCAACGCAGATTCGCCAGTGCAATCGGGGAATCGGATTCGTTGACTGCAACTAGGCCCAGCAGACCGTGTTCTTCCCCAAGNATCCACTTCCATGCGTTCTCGACAATTTCCGAGCTTGGTGTTTGGTTGTAGAAAGCGCGGTATCCCGAGTAGAGCTCTGCCCATACCGTGGCGTCACGGGCTTCAATAGGTCGAATTGTAAGTGTCATTACTCGATCGTATCGAGGGTTACTGACACCCCGAAATTGAACGAAATACTGCAATCAATTAGCGCCATAAAATATGAATCCACGATGCGCAGCAAAGTTTCCCACAGAAGGTTCCCCTCCGGAACGTCAGTGCCACAAAGCCCCAGAACCTCGGTTTCGAGCCCAGCGGCACCGGATGCCGACCGGCTTGCGGGACGCTTTGGCCGCTTCTATACCGGACACTCCTTTCGGGACGCCGCGACTGTTGTGGGGGCAAAGAGATGCGCTGTCTTGTTCCTTATGCGGGGTTTGATGGCCTTTCGATTTACGGCTGGTGACTTCACCGCACGATTGCGGTTCGGAGCATCTTCCAGGTGCCGAGAGATGACAGGGCAATCACGATGGCTGCCGTGATAGCGAGCCACCAGATTTTGAACCCTGCGAGGATTTCGGCGGCTGATGGGATAACAATGATGAGTACCGCGATGATCACGACGGCAATGCCCGTTCCTATGAGTTGTGGCCCGCGCGTTCCGAACCGTATCCAGGAAGCGCCGAAGACTCCGCCGAGCGTGAGCATTGAGAGTGTTCCAAGGAAGACGATGGGGAGTAGTAGACCGATATTTCCGGCTCCGAGCACGTGGATATCGAAGACATAGAAGCCAGCAAACCAGTGGTTGGTTGCCAGTTCCAGCAGTGTGAGCAGGGCGAAGGCGACTGCGAGATACGCCGAAGTGATGATCGACCATAGGAGAGTGCCGCCCACGAAAGAGCGTCGGGTTGTGCCCAGGGTGAGTGCGAAGGGNAAGGTTGTAGCGATGGATTGCACTCCGAGGTATATGAGGAATCCGGGGAGTGAATACGCCATTCCTGGGTTGAACTGGGATCCTTGGATCCAATCTGCTGTNTCAGGAGTGCTGCCAGAACGCCAGAACAACAGCGAGATCAACACCGAGACCACGGCGACCATCGCGATGATGTAAAGCGGGACCAAGAAGGTGACCTCGCGCTTGTTGAGGTGCAGTTTAGTGGTGGGGAGGATTGCACTCATTGAACCGCCCGGGTTTAATGGAGGTGTTGAATCCTTGAAAGGATAAGCATCATGGCACCACCGAAGAAATATCCAGATGAGCTTCGTCAGCGGGCGGTCCGACTCGTGATGGACGCTCAGAAGAATCCTACTGGCCGGCGTAATGCAGCTACTCGTATTGGTGCGCAACTGGGGATCCCAGCAGACACGATCCGCGGCTGGGTGCGCACGGTTGAGATTGATCAGGGCGTCCGGCCAGGCACGAGCACCGATGATGCGACCCGGCTGGCCGAGCTGGAGCGCGAAGTCACCGAGCTGCGAAGGGCGAACGCGATCTTGAAGTCAGCGTCGGCTTTCTTCGCGNGCGGAGCTCGACCGCCCCTCACGACGATGATCGCCTTCATCGACGAGCACAAGGAAGAATTCGGGGTCGAGCCGATCTGCAAGCAGCTGCCGATCGCCCCTTCCACCTACTACGCTGCCAAGGCGCGCCCCGAATCANAACGCACTGTTACCGACGCAGTGACGACTGAGAAAATCAAACAGGTGCACAGGGAAAACTACGGGGTTTACGGCGCCAGGAAGGTCTATGCTGCACTGAATCGTGCCGGCCACAAGGTTGCTCGGTGCACGGTGGAAAGGCTCATGCGCCGGGCCGGGCTACGCGGCGTGAGGCGGGCCAAGGGGCCCCGTACGACCGTGCCAGGGCCCTTGTCTGAGCGGCCGGCAGACCTGGTCCGTCGGCAGTTCACAGCACCGGCACCAAACTGCCTCTGGGTCGCGGACATAACCTACATTAAGACGTTTTCCGGCTGGGTCTATGCGGCATTCGTGCTCGATGTTTTCTCCCGCCGCGTGGTCGGCTGGCAGCTCTCCACCACCATGCACACCGCCCTTGCGCTGGATGCTTTAGAGATGGGATTATGGTCCCGTCGGCATGATCGAAAAGATGTTTCACAACTTGTACACCACTCGGACAGAGGTGTGCAGTATCGTGCCATCCGCTACACCGAGCGCCTGGCCGAGTCCGAAGCAGTCGCTTCCGTAGGGGCCAAGGGTGATAGTTACGACAACGCTATGGCCGAGGCCCTCAACTCCCTCTTCAAGGCTGAGCTAGTCCGCAACAAGGGCCCTTGGACCGGAATCAACGACCTTGAAATAGCTGTCGCTGAATACATCGATTGGTACAATCACCGGCGCCTCCATGGTGAAATCGGATACATCCCACCAGTGGAAGCAGAAACCAACTACTACTCAAATCTACCCGCCATCAAAACGATGGAACGGGTCTAACAAACCCTCCACCAAACCCGGGGCTTGACACATGCTCGGTCAGCTTCTTTCGTTTCGACGGATTCGGAGTTGTCCGCTCCGTAGGCTGAGACCAGTTCCTGCAGCGATGGGCGAGCTAGCATTAGCCCGTGTTCAACGGCGCGTTGGCGGAACTCGTCATCGATTGTTCCCAGTGCGGTCACCGAGGTCAATGCGCCGATGGATCGTGTTTCCAGTACGGGGCGGTCGACCAGTAGTTTCGCGATAGCTCCCGTGCTGCCGCTGAGAACGAAGGCTCGGTCGCGGGCTTGGTCTGTATCGTCGTCGACCACGACACGGCCCTTGTCCAGGACTACGACACGGTCAAACATCGATGATGATTCCTCGATGAGGTGAGTGGAAAGCACGATGGTCCGGGGATGTTCTTCGTAGTCGCGAAGGAGCATTTTGTGGAAGAGGCTGCGGGCCGTGACATCCAGACCGAGATAAGGCTCATCGAGAAGCGTGACAGATGCACGCGAGGCAAGGCCAAGTACGATCGCGACCGAGGACAGCTGCCCGCGGGAGAGCTTCTTCAAGCGTGTTTTNGCCGGTATCCGGAACCCCTCGACCAGCTCAGCGGCGACCTCCGAACTCCAATTGGGCGCGAATTCCGGGGCGATCCGCAGTACGTGGTGCAGCCGGTAGTCATCGGGATATCGCTGGTTGTCTCGGACGTAAATGATCTGGGACAAGGTCGGAGCATGCTCAAACGGGGCATGCCCGAGGATTTCAATGTTCCCCTCGGATGGCCGATCCTGACCGGCCATGATCGACATGACTGTCGTCTTGCCCGCTCCATTGCGTCCAAGTAGCCCCACGATGGAATTTTGCGGGACCGAAAAGTTGATGTTGTCGAGTGCCGTAAAGCCGTCAAAAGTGCGCGTGACCTGTTGGATGTCGATGGTGTTTGTCATGAGAGGCCCTTCTGGTTGATCATCTCGGCAAGTTCCCCNTGGTCGATTCCCAGGAGGCTTGCTTCACGCAGCAGTGGGATGATGTGTTGCTCAAGGAAAGTAGCTCGCCGCTGAGCCCTCAATCGATTCCGGGCTCCCGGTGCCACGAACATTCCGATACCACGCTTCTTGTAGAGCACGCCCTGTTCAACGAGGATGCTGATGCCCTTCGATGCGGTAATCGGGCTGATTTGATAGAAGGATGAGTAGTCGTTCGTGGAGGGTACGCAGTCTTCTTCGGAGTAGGTGCCGTTGATGATGTCTTCGGATACTCGTTCCGCAACTTGTAGAAATATCGGGCCATTTCAGAAGCATGCACACCACCTAGGTTCTATAGTTCACTATAGAACCTAGGTGGTGCATAGCGAAGTCAAATGAATGGGGCGCCACTCTTGGCTCCCGTTGCGGCCAAGATGTCCCACAAGAGGTTCCCCATCGGGACGGTTGAGTGCGGCTACTCGGATGTTCTCACTGTCCTCGTAGTTTCCTGCTTCCTCGACGATCACTGTGCCTTTGGACTCAAGCGTGGCAAGGAGCTCGGCGAATTCACGCTCGGAGTCCCTGTTGTCCGTGAGCTTTTGGAGGGCGTGTGCAAGGTATTCAGGCTCGTCAGCAATGACGGATTCCAGTTCTTCGGTTGCATCGGTATCACCTTCAAATTCCGCTAGTGCCAACGCCTGGTCAATGGTGCGTCCTGCAGCAAGGGCATCTGAGCCGGTCTCTGTGGACTTGGCTTTGAGAGCNTTTTCTACAGCGCTCTTTTCCTTGCCGGTCTGTTTAGCGATAGCTGCAGCAGAGATTCCGATCAATGAGAGTTGGTGGTAGGCCGTGGCTTCATCTCCTTGCCCCAGTTCGGTACGTTGAATGTTCTCAACTACCTGTGTGACGATCCTTTCAGCCTCGTCTGGGCTGTCGATGACCATGACGGGGATGGTTGCCCGTCCCGCTTCGATAGCACCGAGCGTGCGGCGCTGGCCCATCAGAACATGGACCCTCCCGTCTTCATTGCGGTGCCCTACTACCGGCTCAAGCACACCCAATTCGCGGATGCTGGAGATGAACGANGGGGTCAAGGCTGCGTCTTTGCGAACGTTGGTATCAACCGTCAAAGTTGTAGGGTCCAACAGTTCCAGAGTTTGGATCTTGTTCATGGTTTTGCTCCTTGTGCGAAGGTGTGGGTGAGAGCGGCGTGACCCGGCCAGCTGCTTTCTTTTCTCTCTTTACCCGTTGTTTTGGTTGCTGGCGAAGCTTGCGTAGCTGTGGCCGACGGAGGCCTGTCTACCCGCAGGGCAAGACTGGAAAAACATGTGGAGGAAATAAGCGAGGTACGAGCGCCGGAGCATGTTTTGTCAGGCGCAGGCACCGACGCAGGAGGTGCTAGACGGGTGGAGCGGACACGTAGAATCGAAGGAATCTCAATGATGTTGTCAAGCCGCGATCTGTGCAGATTGTTTGCCTGCGGTGGCAGGAAATTTGGACTGCGGGGCTCCAGCGTTAGGCGCTAAGTCGGAGCCAATTGGTACGACGAACCACGTTTAGGAGGCAACGAAGGTAACGGCGGAAAACCTGTATACAACTAGTTCCACTGGGAATGCTCACCGGGACACCCGAAATTTGCAGTAGTGGTTGGAGTTATGGCTCTCACCGGCCAAGACCCGGATCGGGAGGCGCGCCCGTGGTGCTGATGTACCGCGAAGACTACGCTGAAGGGCATGAGCAGATCGTCGATGTTTGGGAACTACACCGACGGTGCCCGGAGGGTGGTGGTCCTGGCTCAGGAAGAGTCAAGGTTTATACATGACTCGTACATCGGTCCCGAGCATCTACTATTGGGGCTTTTGCACGCTTATCCGAACACGGTGCAGACGGCGCTAGGCGTCTGGCCGGACGAGGTGCGTGAAGCGATAGTAGGTTTCGTCCCCTCTGGTCCGCTAGACACCTCAGGATCATTCCCTTTCACCCGCGAGTCTCTGGACGCTCTCAAGACGGCGCAGCGCACCGCGCTGGAGCTGCATTCCGATCACGTCGGGTTCAAGCACCTATTGTTCGGGGTGCTGAGTGTCCATAGCGACCGCCTAGATCGGGCACTGGTAGATGCGGGTGTGGATCGAGACAGTGCGCAAACGCGGGTAATGGCGGCGCTTACGCGNGGGTGATCGGTTGGTCAGAGCTGGGCAACAGGCAGCGATCGCCTGCCGTCCTATCCTCGCAAACACCCGCAAGGAGTCCATCAGGATAGGCATTTCGGAGTGTCCCGCAAGCCGGTTGATCAGAGCCCGGCCAGATCACCTGAGGCAACAGTAGCTTTGAGATCTGCTGGGCTGTCCGCTGGGGAACCATAAATGGAACGAAAGACCCCACGCAGGCCGGCTACTGGGTAGCATCAGGGGAAGGCATGGTTAGGGGTGTGGGGAAATGTTTGAGCGCTTTACGGATCGGGCCAGGCGTGTTCTGGTGCTGGCCCAGGAAGAGGCCCGCATGCTCAACCAGGATCATTTCGGGACGGAGCACATCCTGGTTGGCCTCATCCGTGAAGGCGGTGGTGTTGCCGCGAAGGCCCTTGAATCCTCGAATGTCTTCCTCGATGACGTCCGGGAACAGGTGCGGGAGATCGTTGGGCAGGGACGGCTGCCCTCCAATGGGAGCATCCCGTTCACCGCGCATGCCAAAGCGGTGTTGGAGTTCTCGCTGAGCGAGTCGATGATGCTCGGGCACGACTACATTGACACCGAGCACATCCTTTTGGGCCTGATCCGCGGCGGTGAAGGTGTAGCTGTGCAAGTGTTGGTGAAGCTTGGGGCCGACCCGAATGCAGTTCGCCAGCAGGTCATCCGGATACTCGCCGGCTATCAGGGCGATGGCGCCGAGGGCGACTGAACGAATGTCGAACGGCATACGGAACATGGCGGATTCTACATACCCAAGCTACCCTCGTGCGCTGGTGTTCATAGTCATTCTGAGAGGCCAGTTGGCCCCAACAGAAGCAGCCGAGAGAGAGTACCGCTGCCTTCAATCGCACAGACTATTTGAATGTGCCTCTTCAAAGTCGGCGGCATCCAGATAATGCCGGACGCCAACAGCAGATACCCTCCACTGCGGGTCGTGGTGTGAGTTCATTCCTGCATCCTTCCAACTGACCAATCGGGCATTCCCCGTGCTGACGCGGGGCCAGTTTCTTCCCGCCGAGTAATGGTGCTTGCCTCAAAATCAGCACACCTCATAGCAGAACATTCTCCAACAATTCCACGACAAGTGGTCCGAGGAACACTATGCTTACTACGAATATGCCAACGGACACTGAGAAGATCGCCAGAACCCAGATCAGTCCTTCAACCAAATGAGCTTTGGGCGCGTCACGCTGCACTCTGTGTTCTTTCGATCTGTCGTGCTTAGCGGTGCCGCCTTCATCTATGTCGGTTCTTGGCTCGGAGTCTTGGGATTTTCGCCGTCGTGAAGTGACTACCCGGCACACCCAGAGGAAGATCCCCGCGGAGAGCACGCCCACAAATATCCCGACAATGTTAGTCAATGCCGGTAAATAGCGTCCAAGTGTCATCGTTGGCTGGTTGTTGGAGGGTTAGGGGCGTTGTACGTTACCGACATTTTCGAGCCAACCTGAACCGTTTCCCACAGGTCCAAGGGCAAATCTACATCGGTGCTGCATTCCTCGCTCTGGTGGTCAGGTGTGAAGGTATAGTCAATCAAAAGTCCACACCACTGTTACCCGTGGCCCCGTACCTGATCTTGCTGTGGTGCTTGGTGATCGTGGCCGTTGTTTGTATTCCTGTTTGCGCAAGCTGGCGTTTCCCGACGACGGTCGTGGCTAACCAGATGCCAGGTAATAGCACTACAGCTATGCACACGGCTGCGGCAAAGGACTGGACTAGGAAGGCCGCGCGCTTCCCTCGCTGTTCTTTGGGTAGGGTTCGCTTCGGCTTCGGTCGAGCTGTTGTCCGAATGTGGGCATTCATCGTGAGGAGACCTTTAATCCATTCTCTGTGGCGCCTGTCCAGCATACTAACTCTGAGGGCAAACCAGAGGGTAGGTGCCGATTATGGACTGGGTCGGTCCGCGGGAATAGTTCATGAGTAGCAAGCGACGGGCCGTTAAGGCTGTCCAAGATGAAATCCACTCCCCAAGCGAGGAAGTCCAGTCTGTAGTTCGATCAGCGCACTAACGGTCAACGCAACATATAGCCGGTTTTCCCCGTCGCAACATCCGCAAGGTGCGTCCCGTGTAGACCTGCCAGTGCGTCCCGCAAGCCGGTCGGATACCGGCCTGTGGATTCAGGCGCACGAGGGAGCCGGAAAGTCGTGCCATGGCAGTTCCAGGGGAACGCCCCGCGGGACGACTGTCCCGGGCCTTCCGTCGGGTGTATTCGTCGAGCGGTAGTACTGTACGACTCTTTTCAGACCAATGAAACGAAAGAAATGATGCGGCTACATAAGAGAGAACGCCTGCGTGCGAGCTGACAAAACGCACTTCACTTTCATGCACCGGGACACGAGATCACATACTTCGACTCAAATGTGAATGATTTGTACAGTGGGAGGCATGTCACTAACTAGAACCGCTCTGCTGATTTTGATTCTATCTATTGGGTTACTCGTTGGCGGAGCACTTGTCGTCACATTCACGACCCTAGGGATATTGGGATGGGCCCTGATTGTAATAGGAATCCTGGCTGAAATCGTCGCCGTCACCAGGCCGAAACCAGAGAGTTTGAACGATAAAGCTGGCGCTGTACCCAACCAAAGATGAGCATGCTTTTGGAGCATCCGAGTTCCATATGTGGAACCTTGGACGGAACACGTTGGTGGCCTGGACTGAAGGCCTGATCCAAGGGAAGCAGAACGAGGCATGTAAGTCCGAAACGGCATGCTGGCGCTAGCGCATAAATCTCTCGTCGTTGATTGTCACGACCCTATTTCCATTGCGCCCGCGGCACGTCCGTCGAGCAGATGCTGCACAGTCGCACTAGCATTCTCGGCCAATCCTGCCGCCGCCTGAGTAACGGGTTCCTCCCTAGCGGCAATGACTTGCACCTGTTCAAGCGTGTCGTTGACTATNGTTTTAGCGCCGCGGAGGCCCCAGGAACTGAACTCGCGGACGAGATCGTCCTTGGTGGCGGTCGCCTGCAGATACTTCTTGTTCACAGCGAGGGCCAGCTGCCCATCCAACCCTTCGTGAAGACCGTGAGGTACAAAGTCATACGCTGGCGCCAATGCAATATGCCCATCGGCATGATGTAGGAGACCCAAGTTCTTCGCATGCATGTCGAGGTTTGAGATGGCGACCCTGAGGGTTGTGATGACGGCAAGCTGGTGCATATCGTGTGCCTCACCGTGACTTCTCAGCACGTCAGCGATGCGCTTCAGATTCACGATGCCGCCGTACGCCTGGTACTTCTGGCTCCCGGCGGCTCCGAGGACCTGGTTGAAGTCTTCTTGGTGAACCCTCCCGCCGGGAACTGCAAGATCACGGTCGAACCGTTGAATAACGAGCGCATCGGTTCCGCCAAAGTTTGCAAGATGCGTGTCAAAGTTAGCAACGCCAAGCGCACGGGTGAAGCGCGCCCCGTACTCTTCGTCGAATATTTCCGTGGGCCGGCGTGAAACCATTGGCTTCACGATGTGCGTCGAGGGAAANCCGCCGAAGACTTGGTGCCACCCGCCGTCCAGCTGGGCAAGAACAATCTTCGGCTGCACGCCGGCGAGCGACGTCTTGCCCAGAACGCCGGAGTTCGCGAGCGGGTTCGCGGCGCGCTCAGTCAGCAGGACGTGCACGTCCTCCTCCGACACCGGCCGGGCTTCGGGNGTCTGTGGCTCCGTAGGATTGTCAGCGTCCCATATCTGAAGCGCGCCCGCGATGTCGCGCCCGAACCGGGCCAAGAACGCCAAAGTATCGCCCCTGCGCAACCCGGCCATCGCCAGCATGAACTCAAGCTGGTCTCCTTCAGGGAGGAGTTCCTCGAAGAAGTTCCGCCGCCGCGACGCGTGCGCCCTGTTCGGCCGCGCGACCAATGGCACAGCGAGCCGATAAAGCTCGGCTACCCACCCGAAATGATAGATACCGGCGCGTGCCGGTGTGAAGTCGAGTGTGCGCTCGTCACCGCTCAGCTCTCCAATGAACTGCCCACTCAACTCAACATGGAGTCTCATTGAGGTTCTCCACTTTCAGTACTGTCGTCCCACTCCGCGGTGACGGTCACACCGCATTCGCGCAAGAGCTTAAANAGCCTTTCCGCGTAGAGGGTATAGGTCTCGGACTCCAGATTGCTGATAGCGCTCTGCGTGACGCCCGTCCGAGCGGAAAGCTCCCTCTGGGACATCCCTGCGGCCAGCCTCGCCTGCTGCAAAGCCATCCCTAGATCAGCCGGTGAATGGATCTTCGCTATTTGTTTCGACACTTTGAGCCTTCCCCATTGACACAGGCGATGCTGTGATATGAATATTCACATCATAATCGATGATATGAATATTCGCATCAATCCCGGTGTCTGGCGACTGCCGTTGGCCTCATCCCTCTGCAGTTCAGGATCACAGCTGGTCATATTGACCGTTGGCTATGCAACTGTCGCTTTCAGAAAGCGACGGCACGAGTATCAGAAGTCGTTAGCCTGGTAGCTCTGAGCCCGTAGGGGAACCTCCTGCGGGATGAATGGACGCTGTCCAGTGCTGAAGTGACAGGGCCACTCGTTGGTGCTGTGGTCGATTTCGAATCCACCAGGTTTCCTTAGAGTTGCGGGAGTAGCTGGCCGGTTTAGTTGTCCCGGGCGTAGGCTTCCACTTCGGCAAAATANCGTTCGTCTTGGACTCCGATCATGAGGGAGCTGCGATTGTCGTTGCCGTAGTGGACATCGATATCAATGTCGTCGACGTTCCAAATTCTCCGTAAGAACCTCTGCCCGTGCCATGGAATTGTGGGCTCGCCGTAGAGCTCTGTCAGGCGACTGATGATTGCCTCGAAACACTGGGTTGCCTCGGGATCCACGGACGCGACGGCCACACGGAGCTGTAAATGCACGGACGTCAGAACGCCATCCATTTCGGTTGACGTGGCGAATACGGGAGCCCCTTCGGCCTCTATTTCCAGGTTGAAGTGTTCCGCGAAATTATCGGCACTGTTCCTAGTGAACTGGTTGCCATTGCGCAATCCCAGTCGCGTGAACATGGCGTCCTTCTCGGCTGCATTCTTAGGCCAGGGATCCTGAGTCAGCCCGATAACCAGTGCGATGATGGCACCCGGCTGCGGAATTTCATTTACGAACCGTTCGGGGAAGTCATCCCGTCACGCTACGCCTTGGCTCTTCGAATCACCAGACACGAGTCGAGCTCCGGTCGCTAGTCGTTTACTAAAGCCAACCATCAGGATAGCCAGCAGCCGTCCACACAGCGGAGTCTTGCCATAGTAGGAACCTTCTGCGGGGCAGACCTGATTACCGAGGCCGTACTAGTGTCAGAGTGCTGCCGTTGCTTTGTTGGGGTAGTAGACATGAGGCAATGCACCTCTGGCTTTTGATGATGAGGAGGACTTATGAACCGGACTTGGATCTTCGTCGCGCTCCTGATCATCGGCCTGCTCATGTTAGGTCTTACCTGTTTGTCCGCGGTTTTGCTCGGAGACTTTCGTCTTTCCAGGCCCTAGCGGGGATGGCTCTATCTCTTGTGGGTGCCATCGGTTATCGGATGGCCAAACGACAAACGAGCTAGTTGAAGTGGGCGCGGACGGAGTGGCATTCAAGGATTCCGCAGAATTCGCTCAAAATGGTCTATATCTTTCAGCGTTCAAGCGCGTCCGCGTCGGAACGTCCTGCGGGACACCGGGGTGACTAAAGCTGATTCGTCGGCGGGCAGTCAGCGTTCGTAGACGTTGCTGCGATGACCAAGCGTGATCACTGCTACAACGAGGATGTTGTCGTCAATCGTGTAGACGATGCGGTAGTCCCCTATGCGAACTCTGAGTCCGGGACGCCACTGGAGGGCCTTGGTACCTGGCGGCCTTGGATCCTCACCGAGGAGCGCGATCGCTCCACGAATGCGGTCGCGATCCTGATGATCAATGCGTTTCAACGCGCGAACTGCGGCCGGACGCAACTCGACTTGGTAGGTCATACCCAGCCCAGATCGGCTTTCACCTGAGCCCAAGGGATATTGGGGCCCTCCTCTGCCATCGCCTCATCGAATGCGGCGACATCTTCGGCTTCTTCCAGAGCTTCAAGCATCTGCTCGTAGCGCTCAGGGCTGACAACCACGGCAGCGGGATGACCTCGGCGCTCAATGAACACCGCTTCGGTCTTCGAGCGATCGATTACGTCTGCAAAGTGGTTGCGTGCGTCTACGACGCTGACAATAGACATAGTCAAATTGTACATCGAGCATTTTGAAATGTACATGAGATAAGTTCTTTGAAAGGAAAGTCACGCTGATCGCGATACCCCTGAAGGAACCTCCTGCGGACAGGGTTCGCCAGAATTGTTTCGAACCGACTAATGGACCCGAAAGCTACTCGTTGTCACGGCAATTCTTTCAAGATCCAGCATCGCTAATTTCGCGCTGATCGGCACAAGTCTCCAGTGGATTCGATAGTCTCGTCCCCTTGTGGCCGCGGCGCCTGAGACTGGTGTGTGTTCCGACACCAGGTTGTGGTCGCGCGATTCGTTCCCTGCGCGGGGTTCGACGTCAGTCNGGGGTGTAGGGGCTGATCTCCAGCTGGTCAACTCCGCGATCGTGCAATGCCTCGACGACACGCTGCGTGGCGATGAAAGCATAGTTCTGATATGGCTGGCCGTAGAGGTTCTGGATGTCAGAGCCCGGGGACGGATCGGTCGCGAAGCCGGTGTATCCCTCGAGAGGCGAGCCGGCGTGGTCTCGAACTTCGACGTCGAAGGTTCGGTAACCGGTGACCTCAGCGGCGCGAAGTGCCTCGATGAAACGAGTGGAGGCAATCTTCAACGCGTTCCCACCGGTCCACAGTAGGTCACCGTACTTCTTGCCTCCGTTGTAGGGAGCAAGCCATACCGGGAACGGAAGTTCTTCAGGACGCCAGTCCTCGATGAACAGGTAGACATTGGTGACACCGTCGGGCATGTACCACGGTTCTCCGGTGATTTTCGGCTTACCTTGTCCGCAGACGGTGAGCCACACGTAGTTGCGTTTTGATCTGGCCTCTATGCGAAACCACTCGGACATACGCTCACCTTTCAGCAACGGAAGTACCTCGCGTAAACGGCCGTAATCGAGGTGTTGAACTGAAGCACGGTTGCCTTCGTCGCGTTCGGGTTCTGGTCTTTCCATCTCTGCCAGTCACGGTTGTACGCGGCGGAAAGATCGGAGTGGTTGTTGGCCACCCCAGCAGCCGAACCCCACCACAAACCGAACTGCGGGTCGTGGATCAGAATTCCCTTGGCGCCGAAGTACGTACTGAAGGCCTGGGGCATGGTGTGGTGCTCCTGGCACCGTGACCCGGGTCGTAACCGGTTTGCTGGATCAGGTTGTACCGAAAATTCGCCGACGTATACGGCCTGTATTCTGCCGCCGCCACTATGACCGTGTCTTGACCCTGGGTCGCGGCAACGGTGGTGACGCCTACCGTTGTTTCCGACGTGAGCGATGAAGCGGACGCTGCTTGGCCTGACATCCCGAAAACTACTGCCATCAGGATGGTGGCAGCACTCGACGTACAAAACTTACGGATCTTCATGGGGTCCCCTGCCCTATGTGTCGTGACGATCGCTACCAATAATCACCGACGGCATGAATCTAGCCGTTTCCCTTAGCGTTACACAAGAGCTCGATTTCTGGAAAATACCCTCGGTCTTCCATGCGGGTGGCCGATCGCCCACCCTCCCATCCTCGCAAGAAGCACCCGCAAGAGGTCCGTCCGGATAGGCATTTCGGACCGTCCCATAAGCCGGTCGATCACAGGTCGGCCGGCTCGGCTGAGCAGCAGTAGCTGTGAGATCTAATTAGCTTTCCGCTGGGGAACGGTTACTGGGACGAAAACCGACGGATGCACTTTCGCCATTCAAGTGAAACCTGGCAATTGGGAAGCCGTGCAAGCGCTGGCTACTTTGTTCATTGCCGAGAGTCTCCTTGCGCGGGGCCCAGGGAACCAAGGAAGCTCCTATCTCCTCAACACAACCCGACCTGAAATTCTCCAAGAACCGAAATGGGGATGGAGGCCAGAAGCACTGGCCTCCATCCCGGAATCCTGGTGCTTTCGGCTCCGCATCCCTGATCCCACAAGCGGAATGTTTAGTGCCCCATTTGTGTTGTTGGGTTTGCGGCTTGAGCTGGCGCCCAGTTAAGAGTTTCAAGTTTCGAATTGGCCCGAAGCTCGTTGATGAGCTCGGTGCTTCCGCTGACCTTTGTCGCCCAGAGGTCGTAGTCCGTGTAGACGAGCCACGATCTGTCTGAAGGCCAAATATTCGCGGGTGTGAAGACTTGGTGGTTCCCTGCGGCTTCTTTGATAAGCGAGGGAAGGTCCATTAGGCGCGCCTCATATACCGGGGCTTCGCGCGGGTCAGGAAANATGCTGAACACGTTTGCGAAGTACAAGGAACAGGCCGGCATCGGTGAGTGGCGGGTGAGGACACTGATAAGTTCGGCGAAGTCCTCTTCGGACAGGGAACCTTCAGAGGGAGGTTCGATATTTACGGGAAAGTCATTTCCGGGAAACCAGCGGTGGCAGGGTGGCGGATCATCCGTGGGGCGGGGCCGCGGGAACCGGACCAGCATTTCCGACCAGGTACGTCGTCGCCAATTCGCTGATGGCCTTCTTTCGTAGCCTAGGCCGCCACTGGTGCCGGTTGCAAGGTCGTCGAAGTTGACCCTGTTAATAATCAGAGGTTCTTCATCTCCGGAAACGATGCGGAACTTATGTAATTCAGCGTGAGTGGGAAGTGGTCCTATGAATGGAAGTTCGTAGAAGGCATTGAGGATCCAGACACTGTCCTCCCACCCTGAAACGTCTGATCCGGTGAAGTAGCGTAGGTTTTCTCCTCCACGGTCCACGAGCCAACCCAGGTCGTCCCGACTCGGGGTTAAGGCGCTGTTTGTTTCGTACCAGTGCATTGAGGCTCCCGTCGATTTACGTAATCCCATCATGGCCGTGGCCTGAAACACAACCCGTCAAGTGATTCTGGAGATTCGTCCGTAAGCCGGTTCCGCATACGGACAGACTTTGACTAGATCCAATCGACAAGCCGCAGGCCAGTGGGTACCTGGCTCCACGCGCGTTTATCGTACGATTTTTCCGTTTTCTGCGCGGACCCCTAGGTGCCTGACGCGAGGTAGTTGCCCAGAGCCTGGAGCAGGCCCCGGGTGCCCTTCTCACGGACGTCGCTGTCAGCATAGAACTGGTCGAAGAAGACTCCGTGCTCGACGTGGGTGAATCGGGTGCCCTCCTCGGTCGGGTCAAACTCTAACGACGCCACCGACGTCGAGGTGTGGATCCCGTCGAGCCACATGTCGTACGTCGTGACGATGCGGTTGTGCTCGACGATGTCGGTGTACGTGGCCTCGTACCGAGAGACTGGACCGTTGTGAAATTTGCCCTCGGCAATGTCCCGTCCGCCGACGCGGAAGTCAAAGGCCCAGTCGCGGGCTTCCATGGTGCTGCCTCCACCCCACCAGCCCAGCTTCTGCTTCTCGTCAGCGAACGCGTCCCAGACGCGATCCACAGATGCTGGGTAGTCGCGGGTCAGGGTGATTTCGGCGCGGGCGAGTCGGCGTTCGATCGTCATGTCTCTGTCCTATCGGGTGAAGGTGACGTGGATCGTGCCGCTCTCGGCAACTTCGGTGGTCACTTTATGGGTGAGGTCGAGGCCGGGCAGGTCGTCCCACAGCCGGGTTCCACGGCCGAGGAGGATGGGNGCGACCATGAGGTGCAACTCGTCGACTAGGCCTGCGCGTAGGAAGTCGCGCGCAGTGCTGACTCCACCGCCGACGCGCACGTCCAGTCCACCGGCAGCCTCGGTCGCCTCGGAGAGCACGTCCTCGATTGCGCCACTGCGGAAGTGGAACGTCGTACCACCCTGCATCGGGATCGGCGGACGCGGTGCCGTGTGGGTAAGGACGTAGACCGGGGTTCCGTACGGCGGCTGTTCACCCCACCAGCCCTTCCAGTCCGGATCGTCGGGGAATGTGTGCAGGCCGAACATTGCCGCGCCCATGATCTCGGCGCCGACGCCCTCGAAGAACGCGGCGGCGTAGGAGTCATCAACGCCGGTTGTGCCGGTGCCGTTGGGGTCACCGAAGCGCTCTTGCATCGTGCGGGTTGCGATATATGTCTCCGTGAGGCGCCCNCAGTCNCGCCCCATCGGATTTTCGGGNGAACGGTCGGTCGTTGACGTGTATCCGTCCAGCGACGTGAACAGGGCGATGCGAACGCGGCTCATGTAAGGTCTCCTTCGTGGGTGCTGCGGATCAGGTGGATGCCGAGTCGGTCGGCTTGGTCTTCTGCTGGGGTTCTTTGCTCACCGAGCCAAAGGTGCAGTACGTCCAGGGCGCCCGGTCGCAGGCTCACGGTGCGGACGCGTCCGTGTTTCTGCGACATGACTAATCCCGCGTTCTCGAGGACGCGCAGGTGCTGCATGAGCGAGGGCAATGCCATCGAGAACGGTGCTGCGAGTTCGGACACGACGGCTGGGGACTTGGCCAGCCGTTCGACGATAGCCCGGCGCGTCGGATCCGCCAGAGCACGGAGCACGGAGTCGAGTTCTTTGTAATACTTAGGCACATACCTAAGTATTTGTGAAAATGGAAGCGTTTGTCAATGGATTCACGCATGCGGCTGTTGCGGGCCGTAACACCGAAGAAGGCTCCTGCGAAAGATTCGGCACGGTCGCAGACCCGGATGTCTGGACAAGAAAGGACGAGACTCCGGCAGTTTTGTCCGACGGGCAACGTTAGCCGGAACTAATGTTAATGCCGGAACTAATGTTAATGACGTAGCTTGTCACGCCAACTAATTTCACAGTCTTTCCCGCGCCAGCGAACCGCAGAACATGGCAGAAACCCATTTTCGTACCGTCACTCAACTCAAGGACACCGTCGACACTTGCTCCACGTCCGTGAGTAAGCAGCGAGCCGAAAACCACTGTACTGACCGTGGGAAGCCCGGAAATCCAAGTCAGAATGGCAGGCCCTCCGACCAGATGCTGCTCCCCGACGAGGGCCCATGAAGCATCAGCAGTTATCAGGGGTGCAACAAAATCGATATCCTTCATCGCCAGTGCCACGACAAGATCGCGCACGATTGTCTTCCGCGGAGCATTACCGCAATCGGGTTCCTCCCGAATCGAAACCATGCCCCGACTCTACAATCCGCTTCAGCAACTACGCTTCAGCAACTCCCCGAGCATGCGTCCGATCAAGGGTTAGTTGCCACTGACATTAATGTTGACCATCCAGTTCACACCAAACTTATCGACAAAATAGCCAAACGCATCTCCCCAACTCTCCGTCTTGAGTGGTTGCTTGACTTGTCCACCTTCAGATAACTTCTCAAAAGCCTTTGAGAGCCTGTCGTAGTCGCTACCTGATAGTGCGATGGCGATGTTGTCGCCNGACTTTGCTGGATAGTCAGGATGACCGTCAGATCCCATGATGAGCAGCCCATCGGATGCTAGTTGTCCATGCATAATATGATCGTCTGGGCCTGCCGCTTTTGGTGGCCCTTGCGGATCTTCAGTCATGAGCGAAAGCTCTCCACTGAGAGCTTCTTGATAGAACTTCAAGGCTTCTTGTGCATGTCCCTGAAAGTTTAAGTAGGGGTTCGCAGCGATTGCGCTCATTGCAATTATTCCTTAACTATATTTTCACTACCCTTTATCAACATCTTAAGGCTATAGCCCTCAATGGTGGAAAGATACCGAAAGGACTGACCAAACCATGGCTTGGCGCGCCTTCCATCAACGGCCTCATTCCGAACCGCATACCCTGTGGGTTCGGCGAACAAAATGACTGGAGTACTTTGTGAGAGGCTTCTTCGACTTTATTGGGATCAACCGGCTAAAAGGGCAACCACCATGGCTCACACACCTCGTGACCTGGTCTCGCCAGCGCCGCGACCGCTGAAGGTTCCCTTACGGGACGGGCAAAGAATCTGGCTGATGGGAAGGCAACCGAGTCGGAGCGGACCTGACCCTGTTTGGGGTGGTGTGTCACCGCCGCATGGGCGAATTGCGAGAGCTGCATGATTGGCGTTGCCGAGCCTGAGATGCGGGCAGTCTCAGGGGAAACTATTGGCTAGCTGACTGACTTCAGTGCCGCGAGTAGGGCGAACCGAGGGTCAACTCTTGGCAGTCACAGCCCGATGGGGTTCAGCCTCGGAAAATCCCTGAAATCTCGCGAATTTACTGCACGCCAGTTGAAAACGTGACGATAACCATGCGTTTAATCGGACCTCAACAAGGCAAAACCGTGATCAACTTTTCAGGCTCTTCGTATTTAGGCATGGTTGGTGGGTTTGATCCGATACGGGCGGTGGCCGCCGGCACTGAGCAGATTGCGCAACCTGTAGTTCGAGAAGTTCCTAAACCCACGAGCAATCCTGCGAGTCGTTTCTATGACTCCATTCACGGCTTATGCCGATGTTTGGGTTATGCCGACGTGGCTTTCAACATCCTTGTCACGAGCGGGTGCCAAGGAATTGAGGTCGGCATATTCGGGGATCATCGCTGTCGCGGTGTACAGGTCGTCCGTGAAGTATTGACTGGCTTCACTATGTCTTCCAGCAATCTGGGTAGTTGGTGGATTCTGACTTTATCTACGTGTCTGCAACGGCGTAAGTCGGCTCGTAGCTAACACTCGCGGGCGAGCCGGTGATGGGGAATGCAGTGCCCGTAGGGACAAGGCTTTCGATATCGTTCCTGACATTTACACGCCCGAGTCCAGGTTCCTCCCATGCCTCGAACCCTCTAACTATGCCGACAAGAGCGCAGCGAAACCGGTACAGGACAAGCGATTCCTCATCGAAGCCGGCATAATCCAGACATCGGCATTTCACGGCCTCTGTAGGGCCGTTGGAAGCGCCCTGGGTTTTGAAATATGCAAGTATTTCTTCCCGCCATGATTTCAAGGTCCGTCCGAGCCGAGCAACTTCCGGGATCGGACACGACGGGAAAGATGACAGGGCTTTGGCCACGAGCTCCCGTCCGTTCTCTGCTGGTGCGTGATAGATCCCTCGGACTTGTTGGTAGCACTGCCAAGCGAGGCTGACTTCGTGGTTCGGGTCCCCGGCCTCAAGCTTCTCGTTCAGCCGGGCGATCTGTTTCTCACTCAAATGTTCGGCGCCGATCTGCAGTGAACGACGGATTTGAAACAGTGGATCGCCTTTGCGCCCGCGGTGGCCGAGTGTGTCTTGCTGAACCCGGCGGCGAACGTCATCGACCATCGCGGAGGCAAGTTTCACCACATGGAAAGCATCCAGGACCTGGATCGCATCAGGTAATTCATCACGGATAGCATTGGCATAGCCACGGAACGGATCCAGGGTAGCAACCTTGATTCCGGCCCTGAACTCCGGGCTCTGAGCTTTGAGCCAGTCCGCGTAGGTCTTCCCTGAACGACCCTCAACTAGGTCAAGGAGCCGGGCATGCACGACACCGTTGGCGTCGCGGGTGTGGTCAATGATGCCGGTGACCATACCGGATCCGGGAAAGCCGGTATGCACCCAGACATGCTCGTCAACACCCAGCGCATCCACCCCACCNAGAGGGTCAGTTGTACTCGTGCGACGTTCCGCTTCAGCCTTCACTGGCTTCCAGAGGGTGTGCCACGAGACGCCGAGCTGATAGGCCAGGGCCGAGACCGATGTATCAAAACGGGAGAGCGCATCCGTGGCCCACGAAATGGCGCGGGTGGTTAGTTTCGCCTTCGCGGGAGCCAGCTCATGAGTCTCGGTGAAGGTACCGGCAGGACCTTGGGGATCACCGCATCGCCATATCCGTTTGGACCAATCCAACCGGACCGGGCGACCATGAGCTGGTGTGTCATGCAGGCGGACCACGCGCCGGCCGTGGCCGATAGCCACGACNCCACACACAGGGCACCCAGCAAGGATCTGGTCGGTTTCAACAGTGATGATTTGCTCACGGGCAGTGTTTTCCACGGCAATGACGTGGATACCGGGAACATCTAGGAGAGCATCGGCACGCGCGCACCACCGGCGGCAGGAAGTAGCATTATTCATGTCAGGGTTTCTTGTGAAGGTTTTCTTAGTCGATAACCATTCAAAGAGACCCTGACGTCTCTCACCTGCCGCCACGCCGCACCAACCGGAGAAACGACTCGCAGGATTGCTCGTGGGTTCAGGAACTTCTCGAACTACAGGTTGCGCATTCTGCTCAGTGCCGGCGGCCACCGCCCGTATCGGATCAAACCCACCAACCATGCCCAATTACGAAGAGCCACTTTTCATTCAAAACGTGAATGGAACGTGATTTTGCCGCTCGGCTCACTCGGTTAAAACAGTAAAATCGCGTGTCAGAGCTGCATTTTGTGCCCGGACTGGAATTGAACCCACGGCCAAGAGAGAATCAGGACTCTGGTTCCAGCGGTTGTCATCGAACGCCAAGAACCTTGTGTTCCCGGGCCAGAGGGGCACGATTGAGCCCCTTTGGTATGCCAATGATTGCCAGGGCATTCGGTTGAAAAACGTGAGTAAAACGTGACTAGTTTCTGCCAAATACTGCCAAGCCGGTTTTCTGTGGCCGTTTGCAGGTTCAACGGCATGCTCGATGACATTTCACTGGATGTGAATGTAGGTGTATGTACTTCAGCGAACTGCATTGTTTGGGGCGTTGTTCGGGCCGGCTGGCCAGCCAGGCCGTTGAAACTGTGCAGCCAAACTGCGAACGCACAGGAGACTTCAAGGCACAAATGGAAAGTTCCGTTTGTCGAACCATCCACGCGACTCGCCACGGTGTCGGGATTGGCTTGCTTGCGTGCCATGAGCTTGAAGAAGCGTTGATTCGCGTCTGTTGATGATTTCGCCTCGCTCGTCCGGGCGGAGTGCCGCCAGGCCTTCTTTCCAGGCCTGTAGCCGTNNCGGGGTCAGGCGTGTCCAGTAGGTGACTTCGCCAACCACCCTGAGTGGGGCAGCGCTGTGGTAGGACCGGGTGGGATTACCGGGAAACTTCTAGTTGGTCAGGGTAGGGTCGTCGTCGAAGGTTCCGGTCGGCTCGACGGCGTAGACGCGCGGNGTGCCGTCGCCGGGCCGGAGCTCCTCCGCGAGCCCAGCACCGTTGGGAAGCGCTGTGAAATACACGTAATTCATCACGACTTCGGGACGATAGTTGGACCGGAAGCTGGCATTAAGGAGATCCCCACTTTCCAGTGCCATGTATTGTCATGCACCTGCCGCGATAACGAGGGCTAGGGACGGCTTTTGAAAAGTTGAAATGGACGACCGAGTTGAAAGCAGGGAGCCATCGGTTCGAATCCAACGGGGTCCAGATAGGCCGCCGAACTACGGTAATAGTGTTTGAGAATGGCCGCGTGCTGGGACGGGATCTATCCTCGATGGTATATTCCACTACTTTTACTTTCTAAGGCGCTCATGGATCGGCGCCTCACTCTGGAGTTGGAAGCCTTATCACGTTCAGGCCGGCAACGCGTCCCGGATCCTCATCAACCCGGTGGCTGTGGCGGCTAGCCACTTGGCCACCCACTAACCGGCGTGGATGAAGATCCGGAGCCCGTCTAGGCAGATTCGGCACTGGGCCGTGTGGGCGCATTTCCACTTGAGGTGTGTGCCCAGAGGCGATCAGTGCTTCCATCTGCAGTCCGAGGACAGGCACATCATCCTGGTTCCAGAGGGATCCGGTGGTGACTACGGAAGCCCGTCCCTGCCCGTCATGGGTGACCGAGTCAATATGGACTGAACCTGTCAGAACATCACCTGCCCGGACAGGGTGGAGAAAACGCAGCCGCCGAATCTCCTTCCCGCGATGACGTCGTAGTGTTCGAAGAAGCCCCTGACGGACAGCCGCTGAAAGATTGAGAGCGTGTGCAGCCCGCTGGCGATAAGACCGCCGAAGTAGCTCTCCAGCGCAGCGGTGGGATCGGTGTGGAAGTACTGGCTGTCCCACTCGGAAGCGAATCGAATGATCTCTTCCTCGGATACCGGATGGTAGCCAAGATTCACTATTTCACCTGCGCTCAGGTGTTCCGCAGTCAGGCGGGGTGGCTTCGCAGTCATAGTGAGCGGGCTACCAGTTCCTTCATGATCTCGTTGGTGCCACCGTAGATCTTTTGAACGCGCGCCGCCGCATACCGGCGCGCAATGGGGTACTCGGTCATGTAGCCGTAGCCGCCGAAGATCTGAAGGCAACGGTCAGTGACCTTGTTTTGCATGTCGGTGCACCAGAACTTCGCCAGAGAAGCAGTGGCTGCATCGAGGTCCCCGGCCATGTGCTCCGAGATGCAGTGGTCCACGAGAGTTCGGGTGGCCAGGGTGTCCGCAACACACTCTGCGAGCACGAACCTGGTGTTTTGNAAGGACATCAGGTTCGCACCGAAGGCATCCCTGTCAAGGGCATACGCGGAGGCTTCGCGAACGGCGGCCTCGCACTCGGCCGCCGCCGCGACGGCGATCGCAAGCCGCTCCTGCGGGAGCTGCTGCATGAGCTGGACAAAGCCCTGGCCTTCAACGCCGCCCAGCACATTCTCTGCCGGAACCCGCATATCCACAAAAGCGAGCTCACGGGTGTCCTGCCCGTGCATGCCGATTTTCTCCAGAACGCGGCCACGTTCAAACCCTGCAAGGCCCGCAGTCTCGGCCACAATGAGCGATAAACCCTTGCCACCCTTTTCATCGTTGGTGCGTGCCACAATGATCAGGAGGTCGCAATGGGTTCCGTTGGTGATGAACGTCTTCGAACCATTGATCACGTAGCTCTCACCATCGAGGGTGGCTCGGGTACGGATACTCTGGAGGTCCGAACCTGTTGAAGGCTCGGTCATAGCGATGGCGCCGACCAGTTCGCCGGAGGCCATGCCGGGAAGCCAGCGCTGTTTCTGCTCCTCTGTACCGCATGCGGCAATGTAGTGGGCCACGATGGCACTATGGACAACGTTGGCCCAGGCGGAGTCGGCGATACGGGCCTGTTCCTCCATGATGACCGCTTCGTGGGCAAANGTGCCGCCACCGCCGCCATATTCCTCCGGGATGCTGATGCACAGCAGCCCGGCCTCGCCAGCCTGGCGCCAGAAGTCCCTGTCCACACAGTGTTGCTCGGCCCAGCGCGCATGATGCGGCAGGGATTCCTTGTTCAGGAACGTGCGGGCCATGTCCCGCAGATCGTCGAGTTCCTCGCTCAGCCAAGGTGAACGGTAATTATCCAAGATCATGTGCGTGCTCCTATTTTCCTATGAAGTGCGGCGTGCGCCGCTCGGTGAACGCGGCTATGCCTTCTTGTGCATCTGTTGTACCGAGCGCAAGAAGAAAGTTTCGGCGCTCGTGGTTAAGTGACTGGTGGAGAGGTGCCTCGTGTGCGGTCCGTGCGGAGTCGGCCGCGAGAGCAACGGCCAGTGGCGCATTGAGAGCGATTTGCGCAGCAATGTCCAGTGCAAGGTTCAGCACCTCGCTGTCATCGACCACATCGGCCACGAGCCCAGCAGCGTTGGCCCAGGCCGCGTCTACAGGGGACCCGGTCAGGAGCATTCGCATTGCCTTGGCCTTGCCGACGGCGTGGACTAGGCGCTGTGTGCCGCCNGCCCCNGGAATGACGCCGAGCTTAACTTCGGGGACGCCGAACCGTGCCGAGCGTCCCGCCACAGCAATATCGCACGCCAGGACCAGCTCGCAACCGCCGCCCAGTGCCAGCCCNCGCACGGCGGCGATCGTGGGCTTGGGCAACGAGCTCAGGATCGCGAAGAGCCGGTCAAAGGGCAGGACTGCGGTGGGCATCGCCCCAATCATCTCCGGGACCTCGGTGATGTCAGCTCCGGCGCAGAACGCCTTGTCCGAGCCGGTGATGACCACTGCGCGGACGGCCGGATCTGCTCCGGCATCCGCCAACCGATCTGTCAGCCGGGCCACGAGGTCCGCGCCGAGTGCATTGAGGGCTTCAGGGCGGTTGAGTGTGAGCAAGGCGACGGCGCCACGCTGCTCTCGGGTCACCAGCTCAGACATCGGAGGCTTCCTGGCTGTAACGATCCGCGTAGTCGCTCCGGATGCTCTTNTTGTTGAGCTTTCCTACGCTGGTGCGTGGAATCTCCGAGACGATCTCCATGGCNTCGGGGAGCTGCCACTTGGCGAACGCGGAGGAGAGGTGGGCTTGGACATCCTCGAGCGTAACCGTTGCCCCGTCCGATGGGACGATGAGGACGAAGGGCCGTTCCTGCCACTTGGGGTGGGANAGGCCGACGACGGCAGCCTCGCTGATCCGCGGATGACTCAACAGGAGGTTTTCCATGTCGATGGAGGAGATCCACTCGCCGCCGCTTTTGATGACGTCCTTGATGCGGTCTGTGACTTTGAGGTAGCCGTCCGCGTCGATGGTTCCAACGTCGCCGCTGCGCCAGTAACCGTCAATGAAGCGGTCCTTCTCGTCGTCGGCCGGCATGTTGTGGTACCCGCGTGTGATCCAGGGTCCGCGGACGCAAACTTCGCCCTGCGCCGTGCCATCCCAGGCGGCGTCGTTGCCAGAAGCGTCAATCAGACGGATATCGACGCCGGACACCGGCAGTCCCTGCTTGCGTTTGAGGTCGTAGAGCTCGCTGGGNGAGAGCCTGGCCCGGACGCTGGGCTTGAACCGGTTCATCGCAACCAACGGTGTGGTCTCCGTGGCACCGTAGGCGTGGACGGTTTCGGCCCCNGTGAGGTCCTCGAAACCACGCATCATCGCCAGNGGCGGCTCAGTGGCACCGGACATCATGCGCAGGCGGCTCAGATCCGGTTTGGTCTCCAGAGACTCAATGTAATGGAGCATGGGCATGAAGATGGCCGGCGCTCCGTTGGTAATGGTGACTCCCTCGGCAATCAGCGCGTCTGACAGTGGCCCGGTGTCCTCGGCGTAGTAGCGGCCCGGCAGGACAATCTTGTTGGCCATGAGTGTTGCCGCCTGAGGCAGGCCCCAAGCTTGCCCGTGGAACATGGGNGTGATCAGCATGGTGCAGTCATCCAGTGTCATTCCAATGTTCGCTGCGATGGCGTACGAGTGCAGGTAGATGGCACGGTGGGAGTAGAAGACGCCTTTGGGCCGGCCTGTTGTTCCCGTGGTGTAGCAGGCGCTGTACGCGGACCGCTCGTCGACTTCGGGCCACTCGATCACCGGCTCGCTGGCGGCAACGAGGTCTTCGTAGTGGTGGGCGTTAGGCAGAGTGGTATGGATTTCCTCCATCGGTTTCTCGCTCATGATGACCCAGGTGGTGACCCCTGGTATGGACGGTGCCACGGCTTCGGCCACGGGCAGGAGGGTTTCGTCGACGCAGATGACTGACGTGCCGCTGTCACTGATGACATAGCCCAGATCCTCCGGGGCTAGGCGGAGGTTGAGCTGGACCATGACGGCGGCCAGCCCAGGGATGGCCCAGTAAAGCTCGAAGTGGCGACGGCTGTTCCAGTCCAGGACGCCTACTCGTGTACCCGGGCCCACACCGAGTGAGCGCAGTGCATTGGCCCCGCGTTGGACCTGCTCATAGGCCGCGGCATAACTGTAACGGTCCCAGCCGCCGTCGCCCGTTCGGTAAACAATTTCCTGATCGCCATGGGTGCGCGCAGCGTGGCGGATCAGTGTGGTGGTGTTGAGCTGGACGTCGTCTCCCATGGTGGAGGAATATCCGGAAACGATGGGCCGAGAATTCATTCTCATGACGTGCTCCTGTTATTTCGCTGCCATGCGCAGTGCTCCGTCAAGGCGGACCACCTCGCCATTGATCATTTGGTTTTCCACGATGTGCAGCGCCAGCGCTGCGTACTCAGAGGGTTCGCCCAGACGGGAGGGNAAGGGCACTTGTGCACCGAGCGAGTCGCGGGCGGCCTCGGGCAGCGCGCCCATCATCGGGGTGAGGAACAAGCCCGGCGCGATCGTGACAACACGGATTCCATCACGGGCCAGTTCCCTGGCAATGGGCAAGGTCATGGAGACTACACCGCCCTTGGAGGCAGCGTAGGCCGCCTGGCCGATTTGGCCGTCAAAGGCTGCGGCGGAGGCGGTGTTGATGATGACNCCGCGTTCGCCGCTCGGGCCGGCAGTATTTTTCGCCATGGCCTCGGCCGCGAGCCGGATCACATTGAAAGTCCCGCCGAGGTTGATGGTGAGCACCCGCAGGAAGTCATCCAGCGGATGGGGTCCGTCCTTGCCAATGACCTTCTTGGCAACTCCGATTCCTGCACAGTTGATAACTCCCGCGAGCGGGCCGGGTTGTTGCGTGGCTATCTGGACCGCATGGGCTACCTGATCAGGGTTGGTGACGTCGGTTTCCACGAACACCGCNCCTTGCGGTGCTGGCCCTTCNAGGTCCGCGGCGATCACGTGGGCGCCGCGTTCAAGCAGGGCCCTTGTGGTGGCTTCTCCTAGGCCGGATGCGCCNCCGGTGACAATGAAAGTTCGGTTTTGATGTCCATGAAGGTTCCTTTAAATCCTTTCAATGATGGTGGCATTGGCCATGCCGCCACCTTCGCAAATGGTGAGCAGTCCATAGCGGGCATCGCGCCGCTCAAGTTCGTTCAGCAGCTGAGTCAACAGGCGTGCTCCGGTGGATCCAAGAGGGTGGCCTATTGCGATGGAACCGCCATTGACGTTGAGTTGGTCCTGGGGNTATCCGAACTCGGCAGCCCAGAGCAGGGGAACGGGCGCGAACGCTTCGTTGACCTCCACAAGGTCTATGTCACTGATGCTCAGCCCGGCCTGGTCCAGAGCCTTCTGGGTTGCGGGGAGAACAGCCGTGAATTGCAAGACGGGATCATCAGCGGCAACGGCCATGGAAACAATCCGCGCTCTGGGCCGCAACCCGGCGGCCTCTGCCTTGGAACGCTCGGCGATGAGCAGGGCGCCTGCGCCGTCACTCATCTGGGAGGCGTTGCCCGCGGTGATAGCGCCCTCGGGTGAGAAGACTGGGGCCAGGGCCGCCATTTTCTCCGGATCCAGGACGGATCGGATACCCTCATCCCGCGTCATGGCTGCGACCGTTCCATCTTTGGCGGTCCCGTCCACAGGGACCAGTTGCGAGGCGAAGTGCCCGGCCTGCGTGGCCGCCGCTGCCCGCTGGTGGCTGCGGATGCTGAAATCGTCCAGCTGTTTGCGGGTGAAGCCCCACTTGTTGACGATGAGTTCAGCTGAGGGTCCCTGCGCGGGNATGTTGCCATCGAATCGGGCAAGCGCTCGCTCGCCATACCACTGGCCACGGGGTCCGCCGGGAATGAACAGCGGGCCTAACTCAACGCGGGACATTGATTCGACGCCGGCGCCTATAGCGAAATCGTATTCGCCGGACTTGATAGCCTGGGCGGCAAAATGTACTGCCTGTTGTCCTGATCCGCACTGACGGTCCAGGGTTGTACCGGGCAGCGTGAGGGGNAGCCCGGCGCCGAGAAGGCCGTTACGGGCCACGTTGCCTGCCTGTTCCCCNTGCTGGATGGCACAGCCTACAATCACGTCGGATAGTAGCTGGTGGTCTACTCCTGTCCGCTCAACAAGGGTGGATAGCGTCTGGGCCAGGAGGTCCACGGGATGCCATTCGCGTAGCTGGCCGCCGCGCTTGCCAACAGGTGTTCTGACCGCGTCAACGATCACTGCTTCTCGGTTCATGAGCTTTCTCAAGGTGTGTTGCGAGGGTTTGAGGGAGGTTCGGCTTTGCGGGAAGTACGGGGCGGGAAGTGCGGAACTCAGCCACGAACGTGATCCCGCAGTTGGTGTTTGAGTATTTTTCCGGAGGGNTTGCGTGGAATCTCGGCGATGACGAGCTCGCGCGGCAGCTTGTAGGGNGAGATTTTATCGCTGGCATACTCGCGCAGTTCCTCGAGGGTGACGGTGTGATTTTCCCGTGGGGTGATCACGGCCACCACAGTCTCACCGTAGACCTCGTGCAGCCGGCCCACGACGGCGACGTCGGCCACCGCCGGGTGGCCGGAAATTGCGCTTTCAACTTCGGCTGAGTAGACGTTGTGCCCGCCTGTGATGATCATGTCCTTCATACGGTCAACTATGGTGATGTAGCCGTCGGCGTCTATTTGTGCCAGATCTCCGGTGTGGACCCAACCGTCCCGGATGGTTGCCGCGGTTGCTTCAGGGTTGCGCCAGTACCCCTTCATCATGGTTTCCCCTCGCATGATCATCTCGCCTACCGTTCCCGGTCCGGCGTCGTTCCCGTCTGCGTCAACAATGCGCACCTCGGTGTTCGCGATGGGGAAGCGGCCGCTGGCTGAAGGACGCTCCAACACCTCTTCATGCGTGAGCAGGATGCCACCGGGCCCGCCTTCGGTCTGTCCACAGGCTTGGACGATCCACGCATTGGGCAGGGCAGCAACAATTTGCTGAGCCAGTCCTGAGGGCATGGGTGCGGCGCCGTACATGCAGATGCGCAGGCTGGAGAGATCCCGCGTAGCCAGGCTGGGNGTCCGCATGAGGAATGCGTACATGGTGGGCACACCGAAGAAGAATCCGATCCGCTCCTTCTCGATGGTTTCCAGTACCTTCTCGGGGTCGAAGGAGGGCAGGATGACGTGTGTGGCACCGAGCATCATGCCCGGGATCAGCACCAGGTTAAGGTCCGCGGAATGGAACAGCGGCGCCACATGGAGGAGTTTCTCGCCCACTCGCAAGCCAAAGCCGGCCATCGAGTTGATGCTGACCCAGATGATGCGGTGGTGATCGAACAGGGCTCCCTTGGGTTTTCCTGTGGTGCCGGAGGTGTAGATGATGAGCGCGTCGTCATCCTCGGCAACCTCGACGGCGGGTGGTTCGCTTGGCTGTTCAGCGGCGCAGGCCAGAACATCCTCATAGCCGGTGGCGCTGCCGAGGGCCAACACCGGCACCTCCACCTGATGAGTATCGGATGATTCCCAGGCTGAAATTACTCCGGCAACCTCGGTCCCAAAGACCAGCAGCTTTGCCTGCGTATCGTTGAGGAAGTACTCAATCTCCGGCGGAGCGGACCGCGGGTTCACAGGCACCACAATGGCCCCGGCGCGAAGGCCCGCATAGAGGGCAATCACGAATGCGTCGCTGTTCCCGGAAACAATCAGGAGCCGGTCTCCCTTGGCCAGGCCGCGGGCGATGAATTCGTTGGCGAGTTGACTGACCCGCCTATCCAGCTCGGCATAGCTGTGCGTCACCGTGCCAAAGCTAAGTGCCGTTCGGTCTGGGCAACCCGGNGCGGTGCGGGCAAGAATTCCTGCGAGATTGGGCATCATGACTCCAATGAGGTTGTGCTGGCGGTGTTGGCGGAATGCTGGTGTGCAAAGACTGGTTCGGCAACTGCTCTGTGTGGTTCGTGGACGGCCACGAGGGGNATGTCGTACTCGATTCCCAAGGCTGTCCAGTGAGAGGTGGTCTGTGCGGCGAATGCGCGTGTCAGGTCCTCGCGGGTGAAGCCCACGTGCGCGGCGAGACGGGCAGCAAAATGCGGCTCGATCGCGGCGACGGCAACGTATCCGTCTGAGGATGCATAGAGGCCGTATTGCGCTATTGCCCCGCCAAGGGGATCCGGGGCGGTGAGACCGTGCCGGACAGCGGCCGCGGCTGCGTGGGCCGCCTCGTCCAAAACTACTCTCNNGTGCACGTACCCAAGGCCTTGGTCCCGCTGGCGCAGCGCCGCAAAGGTGGCCACTACTGCGCGTTCGGAGCCGAGCAGATCTGCAACGGGTACAAGTGGCATGGCCGGGGCCAGTATGGTTCCATGGACGGCCTGGTAGGTCAGATCGTGGCCAGCCTGCTCAGCCTCGGCGCCGTCGTGGCCAACAATCTCAACGAGTGCGATTCCCTTATGCCGAAGGGTCCCCTCAAGGTTAATTCTTGCCAGTGCTGAGGGGCGCATCGAGGTCAGTAGTACCTGTGCACCAGCGAGCAGGCTCTCAAACTGGGTCCGTCCGGTTGCTTCCTTTAAGTCCAGGGAGATGACTTCCTGGCCTTGCGTCAGTTCGGCATACCAACCCGGCGCCACGCTTTGNAGCGGGTCGCCNGTGGGTGGCTCCACCTTGATGACACGGGCACCCAGCTCGGTCAGCCGCGAGGCAGCGAGTGGTCCGGGGAGGTTGATGGCAAGGCTAACTATGGTGGTGCCAGCCAGTGGGTGGGACATAGGTGCTCCTGACGACGGTGTCTCCAAGCTCTCTGTACAGTTGTACAGCATGCGTTACGTTAGTTCAATAGTTTGTGGTCTAACATTGCAGTGTGAGTAAAGAAAGTGTGAACAAAGAGTTTGAAGCAGGCCCTGAAGCTGCACCGAAGGCTTGGCTTGCCGGAGACCTGACCGCCAAGGCGCGCATTCGTAATGCCGCGCTCAGTCTCTTCGCTCAGCATGGTGAGGACGGGACCTCCATGCGCGCTATCGCGGCGGCGGCGGATGTCACAGTGGGGCTCGTAGTCCATCATTACCGGACCAAGGACGGGTTGCGTGAGGCAGTGGACACGCTCATCGTTGAGCTCTTCGCCACTACTCTGAGCTCCACACCAACCACCGGCGATGCGCGGGAGGTTGTGGGACTCCGCGATGCCGCTGTGGAGCAGATGCTCCGCGACAACCCGGCCATTGTGGACTATTTGCGTCGGGCACTTTNNAACGGGACCGGGTTACCCGGGGATGTGCTGAGCCGGCTTGCAGCGCTCACAGCGGATCAAGTCAGGGACCTGCGCGGGACTGGATTGGCCTCGACGGATCGCAGCGTGACCGAACAAACCGTCACCACCTTGGTCCGCCAGTTTGGACGGTTGCTGCTGCAGCCACTTGTCGTTCGGATTGTCGAAGAGTTCGGGGAACCCGGTGAGCATGCGCTAGAGCTGGTTGTGGGCGTCAAAGCCCAGAATGACCCGGCACGGGACGGAACAAGGCCACTGCAACTTAGCGTTGTCCGTTGACTACAGTCTTTTGACCACTGCCTGGGCGCCCGGGCGTGCCGGATGCGGAATTTTTCAAGTCGGGCGGTACCAACGGGAATTGGACGGTGTGACCGTAAAATTTATGAGGCGTTGATTGATTTTTCTTCTTGCGCTGCGGATTCTTCGATTTGAATCTGGTACTCGGCGAAGGCCCGTGCCGGTGGCAGGCCATCCTCCTGGACTACCTGTTCCTGCCCATGGTCATCTGGCTCATTGGCGGCTCCTTCCTCAGTGCCCAGTTCCCCGGCATCCCCATTGCGGTGTGGATCCTGCTGTTCATCGTCATCACCACGTTCCTGAACATTCTGGGCCTCAAGGTCGCGGATAAGGCCAACTACGTGCTCATGGCGTTCCAGATCCTGGTGATTGTGTTCTTCGTGGCCCTCTCCATCGTCAACATCGTCAACAGCTCCGGCGCGGGCGGGCTGGCCAATTCCACNCCGTTCCTCAACGCCGGCTCCAGCCTTGGCACCATCAGCGCCGGCGCAGCCATTGCCGCCTACTCCTTCCTGGGGTTCGACGCCGTCACCACACTGACGGAGGAAACCATCGANCCCCAAAAGAACATGCCCCGGGCCATCATGCTGATCGCGCTGATCGGTGGCGGCATCTTTGTGGTGGTCGCCTACTTCACCCAACTGGTCCACCCCGGCGGCGCGTTTGCCGACTCCGCGTCCGCGGCGAGTGAGATCGCCCTGCAAATCGGCGGCACGTTCTTCGGCGCCGTGTTCCTCGCCGGCTTGGTGGCGGCACAGTTCGCCTCCGGCCTGGCCGCCCAGGCAAGTGCCTCCCGGCTGATGTACGCCATGGGACGCGACTCCGTGCTGCCCAAAGCGGTGTTTGGCCGCCTCAACGCCAAATACCACACGCCCGTGGCGAACCTTGTGATCTCCGCGATCATCGGCCTGATCGCCATCTTCCTGGACGTAGCCACCTCGACGTCGTTCATCAACTTCGGTGCGTTTACCGCCTTCACCCTGGTGAATATTTCCGTCATCTTCCACTATGTCCGCCAGCGCCGCGCCGGAAATGTCCTGAACCCGTTCAGCTATCTGGTGATCCCCGGCGTGGGTGCGGTGATCTGCGGCTACCTGCTCTCTCGGCTGGACATCCATGCGGTCACGTTGGGGCTTTCCTGGCTGGTTGTGGGCATCGTGGTGCTGTTGCTCATCACCAAGGGGCTGCGCGAGGCCCCGCCGGAGATGGCCACCCTGGAAGAAGCTGTAGTCTAGGCCCACCAAGCCGCCCCCAACGGAAAGGCATTCCACGTGCGCATTGCCCTGGGCCAGATGGCGTCCGGTACGGACATCGCGGCAAACCTGCGCGTCATTGACGCGTACACGGCCGAGGCCGCGGCATCCGGCGCCGCCCTGGTGGCCTTCCCCGAATACGCCACTTATGAANAGAAGCAGATCGACGCCACGTTCCCGGCAGTGGCAGAGCCGCTGGATGGGGAAGTGGGCGCCGAGCTTTCCCGGATTGCCCGCAGCCACGGCATTGCCTTGGTGGCTGGCCTGGTGGAATCCTCGCACGATCCGGCCCGTGCCTACAACACCTTGGCCGCTTTCGACGGCGGGGCCGGCNTGCTCGCCGCCTACCGGAAGATCCACCTCTTTGATGCCCAGGGCTTTGAGGAATCCGCGTTCGTGGCCCCGGGCCCGTCCACGGAACCGGTCACCTTCGACGTGGACGGGCTGCGCTTCGGGTTGCTGACCTGTTATGACCTGCGGTTCCCAGAACAAGCACAGACCCTGTCCGACGCCGGATCCCAGGTCCTGCTGGCCTGTTCGTCGTGGGTGCCGNGGGAGTTGAAGACAAACCAGTGGCGTACCCTGCTGGCCGCCCGGGCCATTGAAAACAGCCTTTTCGTGGCCGGTGTGTGCCAGGTGCCGCCGGTGTCGGTGGGCAATTCCCTGCTTGCCGGCCGGATGGGCGAGGTGGTGGCTGAGCTGGGGCTGGCCCCGGGCGTCCTGCCCGTGGATGTTTCACCAGATGCTGTGGCCGGGGTCCGCAGGCATTTCCCGACGCACCGGCAGCGCCGGATCCGCCAGGCCCCGGCACCCGATACCCGAAGCTAGCCTTCACCGAGCAGCTGTTGCTCCGGCGGTGCCGGAGCAACAGCTGCGGAGTCCTCGATGCAGCGCTTCGGGTTGATCATGGCGCTACCAACCAGCATGACCAACAGGCACGGGCCCAGGGTGTCGAAGGGCCGTGCCCAGGACACCATGACATCGTGCAGGGCGCCAAAGAACAGGGGCGGCATCCCGCACCGGCGTCGGCGACGGCCGTCACCGTTGTTGCTCTCGCTCTGGTTGCAGGAGGCTTGTTGATGGTGCTTTCGCAAACATCCTTGATTGCTGGACACTGCACGAAGTGGCCAGTATGAGCAGATTATTCACGCGCAGGGAAAAGCGGTTGCGTCCTCGCAAAAGTCGGCAGGTAAGTCAGTGCTGTCAGCTTTGTGCCCAGATCCAGGTGGCCAGATTGCCCGCATTAACGCCAGCCGGCTCAGTGAACGGGTTGAAGTTCCGGTACCGAATGATGAAATTCATCGCCTTGCCCAGACCCTGAATTCGATGCTTGACAAACTTCAAGCCTCCGACGCTGAGCAGCGCCGGTTTGTTTCTGATGCCAGACACGACCTGCTGACGCTGACCAAAGCCAACGATGGCGGCGCCTGACTTCACGGCACCATCACCACCTCGCAATCCCCTAACCTGGGACTGCCGATTCGAACCACACCTACCCACCAGCGCCACGGAATAAAGGCAGGGTCGAGCGAAGGAACAAGACGTGATCAGAAGTCTTGATTGCCAAGTAGAGCGCAAAAGTGCCCTGCACAGCGAGGACGCTGTGCAGGGCACTGAAAACTAAATTAGAGGCTGTCGAACTCTGCCTCATCCACAGATTCGGGNGCGGCAATGGCTGCTGGAGCCGGNGTGCTGCCAGCCTTCAACGCTGCCAACCGGGCCTCCACCTCGGTCTGCTCGCCCAAGTCCTCTAGGGAGTTGAACTGTGCATCCAGACTGGAGGCAGCAAGTTCGTTCTGTCCGCGCACCTTGGCTTCTTCGCGGCGGATCTTCTCTTCAAAGCGGCTGACTTCGCTGGTGGAGTCCATGATGTCGATGCTCTTGAGCGCGTCATGAACCTGGGTCTGGGCTTGGGCCGTCTTGGAACGGGCGATCAGCTCGTTACGCTTGCTGGCCAGCTCATCGAGTTTGCCGTGCATCTGCTGCAAACCTGTTTTGAGCTTCTCCACAACGTCATTCTGGGAAGAGATATTCGGCTCGGCAGAGCGGGCCTGGTTTTCAGCGGAGATCTGACGCTGCAAGGCAACCTTGGCTAAGTTATCGAACTTCTGGGCGTCGGCGGTTTTGCCGGCAGTGCGGAATTCATCGGCCTTGCGGCTGGCTGCCAGTGCCTTGGAACCCCAATCCTGGGCAGCCTTAACGTCCTCGTTATAGTCATCCTCAAGCATGCGCAGGTTACCAATGGTCTGGGCTACGGCTGACTCAGCTTCAGTGATGTTTTCCTTGTAGTCACGCACCATCTGGTCAAGCATCTTCTGTGGATCTTCGGCCTGGTCCAACAACGCATTGATATTGGCCTTTGCCAACTGTGCGATCCGGCCGAAAATTGACTGCTTTGCCATTCTTTTCCCCTTATATTTGTTGGTTGCATCAAACAAAAATCTCAATCGGAACTGCTTGAGGTGTCCTCGTCACTTGAGTCTAAATGACTGAAGTGTAAAGGAGCGTCCTAGAATTCTTGCTCTGGAAGCATTGGCGCTGCAATTGGGTGAGAACCATCGTACTCACGCGCTCCGCCGGAGGCGTCCTTTGTTCCTTCGGGACCATGACGTCCTGGAACAGAAGTCCTGGCACAGACGTTGTGGCCTCTCATGAAGGCCCTAGAAGTTTCCTCCACCTCCGCCAAAACCACCGCCGCCACCGCCGCCACCGCCGCCAAAACCGCCACCTCCGCCGCCGCCAAAGCCACCACCGCCAAAACCGCCACCTCCGCCGCCGGAGAGTAAACCGCCAATGATGCCACCGAGAATGGCTCCTCCCATGCCCCCACCCATGGAACCGCCACCACCGTAGCCGCCACGGCCACTGCCACCAAAGCGATCGACGTCGTTCTGGGCGTACGCGATGGCCTGTTGGGCTAGCTGCTGAGCCTGCTGTGCATAGGTTAGTGCGTTACTTGGGTCTGAGTCGGCGATGGACACGGCATAGTCGAAATTGCGCTCGGCCTCAGAAAGGCGGGTTCGAGCTTCCGATCCCACACCTCCCCGGCGGGCTGCAATAAAGTCCTTGGCCGTGGTGATGGTTGCCTGGGCGCCAGCAAAGGCCTGCGCCAACGCAGACTGAGCGCGCAAAGCCTGTTGCTGCTGGTCGCGGATGCCTGTCAACAATTCATCGAGTTGGCCGTGGGCTGACTGCACTGAGGTTAAGAGGGCCACTGGATCGGGCTTGCCAGCGGCGGCGTTCATGCGCACGTCGTTAAGGGTGGCTTCGGCGGCTTGAACCGTGGGAACATAGCGGGCGAACTGGGCCGAGGCCACCATCGACTTCGCCTGTTCAAGGTCAGTGAGGGCTTCTGGGAGTGCCGTTTTCAGCGTGGTTGCGGCATCGTCAATGGCACCTTCGATCGTGGCGATTGCCTCAAGCAACACGGTACACTGCAGCAGGCTTTCCTCGGCGGCTTTCACCGAGACCGCTGCACCAGCTGTGTCTGAGGCTGCCAGTTTTGTGTCAGCGTCGGCAGCGGCTGTGTCGATGAAATCGAGTCTTTCCTTTGCCTGCGCCACATTATCGCGCACCGGTACTAACGCCGTGTCGGAGTATTGGTCGGTCAGCCCGGCTAGTTTNTGTTCTGCGTTGGCCACAGCAGTCCTTGCCGCAGTGACCTGCCCACGAATACTGGCCAACACGGCGGGAGCTGTCCGCTCAAGCTCACGCAATTCGTCGAAGGATGCTTTNTCAGCGTCTAGCGCAGCATTGGCGTCTTCGCTACGTTTGATAATCTCACCAAGCCAAGTTCGCTGCTCCTGGATGGTGTCAGGAATTTCATCGTCAAGTTGCTGCTGGAGCTTGAAAGACTCGGAGAGGTGGGTCTTGGCACTCTCCAGTGCGCCCTGAAATTGTTTGACAGCCTCATCGCCGTAGGACGCCTGGGCAAAACCAATCTCATGTTCACTGGTCTTGATCGCATCATCGGCTGCAATCAGGAGTGAGCCGGCCTTGGCGCGCAGCTCCGGGATAGTCATACCAGCGTTGGCATCCAGTGGTTTGCCGTCGGGGCCATAACCCTTGGCTGTGGCATCAGCAGCGTTCTTCTTGCGCTTCCTACGCATGTAGAGGGCTGTGCCGGCACCACCAACCACCACGACGCCTCCCACTCCCAGCGCAACGAACCCGCCCGTTGGGTCGGGGACCTTGCCCTTACCTCCGCTGGCCGCGTCGCCCAAGGCTGCGGCTGTATCAATGGCGGCCTGCGCCCAGTTTCCAGCGGAGAGCTGGGGTTTGATGGCGCTCGATTGGATGGTGGATCCTTGGGCTGCCGTCAGGAACGTGTTGGTGCCGCCAACGAATGCATACTGTCTTGTTTGAACGGCCACGGCCAGCAGAGCATCGAACTGGCCCATGTTNTTCTCGGTGGCAACAGTTTGGGCCCACGCCTCCGGGGCCTGCCCATCAAAGGAGTCGACATAGACCACGAAGAGCGTTACACCGTGGTCCTTGTTCAATGTTGTGATCGCGTTTTGAACCTCGGCCTTNTGATTGCCCAGCGCATTGGCGTTATCTACAATGTAGGTNCCNCCGGGAATTGTCACTGGCGGCTCAGCCTGGGCAATACCGGCTGGAAACAGCATGAGGGCGGCCAGCGCTAGGGCTGCCAGAAAGGGGAAAATCTTTNNCAACCGTGCAAACATAGCTCACCTTTGATGTGGGACCATAGTGAAAATCGGCCTTTATACTCCAAACGATACTAGTGCGAAGTTTTTAGCGGTGGCAGGATTTTTCGTTCAGCGAATAACTCCGCTGCCGCCGTGACTGGGACATAATGGAACGTAACGAACCTTCACAGCTACCTTTCAGCGAACGTTCGTCAATGCCCCAGTCACGGCCGACATGATGAAACTCAAGAAAGAATTCATCATGAGATTTCAATGAAGGGAAAGCTGATGTCTGAGAACACCGGTGAACAGAGCAACCACGAGCAGCAGGATCAGACACCCCAGGTGCCGGAGCACGATCAGTCAGCCCAGGTGCCAGAAACGGCGGCCGCGCCCCAGACACCCTCCGTGCCCGTCCCTATGTCTCCTTCCCGCCCTTGGGAGTCGCAGCAAAGTGAAACGCCGCTCAACGCGCCAGTTCCGCCAGTGCAGGCACCCGTGCAAGGAACAGAGTCAGGAACCGCGCAGCAGCCGTTGTTCAACCCCAATATTCGGCCCCGGCACCAGAAGAATATTCGGCCCCGGCAACACCAGAAGAGCCGGCCGCAGCGCCAACACCACGCTATGACTCGGCTACTTACGGCGCCCCAGCCGCTGGGCAAAACNCCACAGAACGCATTCCTGCACCGTATAACTCAGACGCTCCCAGTCACAGCACTCCCAATCCGACCGAGCCCATCCCCGGAAATTTTGCTGCGCATAACAACCCAGGTAACCCCGCTCAAGCACAGCCCGCTCAGACATATCCCGGCCAGACATATCCCGGCCAGCAGCAGTCAGGCCAGGCATATCCCGGCCAGCAGCACACGCCCACTGGGCACGCCGGAGCCGGGTACCCGGCGTCGAACGCGTATCCGCACACTCTGGCGCCAGCTGTCACGGCAAGGCCCAAGGAACGCAGGAAAGTGGGCATGGGAATGTTTGCCTCCGGAGTTCTGGCCGCAGCACTTGTGGGCGGCCTGGTAGGAGGCGGTACTTTGTTCCTGCTCGATCAGCAGGGAAATAACTCCGTTGCCGGATCCAGCACGCAAAGTGCGCCTCTGGTTGTGAACAACACCAGCTCAGTCAATGCAGTGACAGCGGCGGCAGCCAAAGCCATGCCATCGGTGGTCACGATTTCGGCCACCAGCGGCAGTTCAGGCGGCACGGGCTCGGGCATTATTTTAGATACTGAGGGGCACATCCTCACCAACACGCACGTTGTCACACTTGATGGTGCTGCCTCCCACGCCACCATCGAGGTCCAGACCAGTAATAACAAGGTTTATGCGGCCACCATCGTGGGCACCGATCCGTTGTCGGACCTTGCCGTGGTGAAGATTGATGCCCCGAACTTGGTACCGGCCACTCTTGGTGAATCAGCCAAAATTAACGTTGGCGACACCGTCATCGCGATCGGCTCCCCGCTGGGACTGAACGGCACGGTCACTGACGGTATTGTTTCCACACTGAACCGCACCATCCAGGTAGCCTCTTCCGCAGTTCCGTCATCGCCCAGTGATACGTCACCGGATCAAGGAAACGGCGGAAATGGCGGAAATGGCGGAAATGGCTTCCAGTTCTCTCCTCCAGGGNGTGGGCAGAACAGCACAGCCGCCCAAGGCACGGTGAACTTGAACGTGATTCAGACTGATGCTGCCATCAACCCTGGAAACTCCGGTGGAGCATTGGTCAATACCCAAGGCCAGGTCGTTGGGGTCAACGTTGCCATTGCTTCAACCGGCAGCTCCTCTAGTTCCAGTAGCCAGAGTGGGAACATCGGAGTGGGTTTCTCCATCCCGATTGACCATGCCCAGCGTGTTGCCCAGGACATCATCAAGACAGGATCAGCCACCCACGGCCAACTGGGTGTCTCGGTCAGCGGTACCTCCGCCACCGGAAGCAATAGTGCCTTCTCTTCAGGGGCCACAGTTGCTGATGTGACAGCAGGAAGTGCTGCTGCAAAGGCAGGGCTGCAANAGGGCGATGTCATCACCCAGCTGGGCAACCGCACCATCAGTGACCCTGCTGACCTCACCGCCGCAGTTCGTGAACAGGCAGGCGGGGCCACCGTGAAAGTCGATTTCACCCGCAGCGGTAAGGCACAGTCGGTTGATGTCACACTCGACACCATGACCGCCAGTTAGTTACGGCACGCTGTAACAGAGTATTCCAGCAACAAAGTAGCCCCATCTTGCTCCCGTGTAGTTGCGGCCGTAAGGTGGGGCTGTTTCATGTTTTACTGTGCGGAATCCAAGACTTATGCGTTGCAGCAGGCCGCCAGTTCTGCGCATAAGTGCCGATGCGCTGAACCCGGGATTGGTTCAGCGCATCATTGAAGTTCCAAGGCTTAGACACCCTGCACCGGGCCCAGGCCGGATCGAGCAGTGCGCGCGGGATCCCTCCCGCCGCGTGAAAACTCAGACGTGTTCGCTTGGAGTAAAGAAACCACCCTAGAAATTCCGGCTCCGGTCCGCCAGGAACTAAGCTGTAGGAGTAGGCCAAGGGCGAACCCGCCGCACCCGCCCCAGCACGGGGACAGGGAGCGGCGCAACCATCCGTCCATGACACAAAGGACAGCAGTGGAAAACTCAGCACTGAACATTGTCGTACTGGTGAAATATGTACCAGATGCACAATTTGACCGACACCTCACAGGTGATGCTCATACGCTCGATAGAAACGAGAGCATCCTTTCCGAACTCGATGAATATGCCCTCGAAGCAGCACTGGCGTTGACTGATGCCCGCGGTGGAGCCAAAGGTGGCAACACTGTCACGGCATTGACGCTTGGCCCGGCCGCAGCCGCGGCTGCAGTANAANAATCACTGCAGATCGGTGCAACCCAGNGGCTCCATGTCAGCGACGACGCCCTGGCAGGCTCCGATGCCTCCGCCACGTCATTGGCGCTGGCGGCAGCTATCAAAACCCTTGGCCCGGTGGACCTTGTCATCACCGGTATGGCCTCCACCGATGGGGAAACTTCCATCATTCCGGCACAGCTGGCAGCACGCTTGGACCTGGCCCAGATCACCTTCGCCTCCGCGTTGGAGGTGGACGGGAACACTGTCACTGCCCGCCGCGACGGTGACGACTTCTCTGAGGAAATCCAAGCCACTTTACCTGCCCTCGTTTCGGTGACAGATCAGGCCAACGAGCCTCGCTACCCGAACTTCAAGGGCATCATCGCCGCGAAANAGAAGAAGATGACCACCGTGTCCTTGGCCGACCTGGGATTGGCTGCCTCCGACGTCGGACATTCCGGTTCCCTGACGCAGGTCACCGCGGCAGCTGAACGCCCTGCCCGCACCGCCGGCACCATCATCACCGATTCAGGTGATGCCGGCATCCAACTGGTTGACTTCCTGGCCGCTGCGAAACTGATCTAAGGAGCCTTTTATGACTGCAATTGTTGTTTACATTGATCAGCTCGACGCCNCCGGCAAGCTGTCAACCACTGTGCACCAGCTGCTGACGCTGGCTCGCGGCGCTGGCGAACCCGTTGCTGTAGTGGCCGGTCCCGTCAGCGCCGAGGTGTTGGCGGATCTGGGTGCCTATGGCGTGAGCCGGGTGCTTGCCTCGGAGCAGGCCGAGCTGGGCGAATACCTGGTTGCGCCCAAGGCCGACCTTCTCGCCCAAGCCGCTGCCGCCGTGTCCGCCAGTGCTGTACTGGTTGATAACAGCTTTGCCGGCAAGGAAATCGCGGCTCGTGTGGGCGTCTCCTTGAATGCCGGTGTCATCACCGATGCAGTCGCTGTGACATACGACGGCGGCGCTCTCGTGGCGCACAAATCCGTCCTAGCAGGGTCTTACACTGTTCAGGCTCGGGCCACTTCAGCGGTCTCGGTGATCAGCATTAAGGCTCACAGCGTGGAAGCATCCGCTGCTGCACAGGCAACTGTTCCCACCGTCGAAGGTGTGGACGTTCTCTTTGCTCCGGCAAGCCTGCGGGCACGGGTCACTTCCCGCACCGCGCGTGCAGCTTCCTCTCGCCCGGAGCTGGAGGACGCCCGCATTATTGTCGCTGGCGGCCGCGGCGTTGACGGGGACTTCACCCCGATTGAAGAACTAGCCGACGTTCTTGGTGCAGCAGTGGGCGCCTCCCGTGCGGCAACGGATGCTGGCTGGATCTCGCACGCCTCGCAGGTGGGTCAAACGGGCAAGAAGGTATCCCCACAGCTGTACATTTCTGTGGGTATTTCCGGTGCCATCCAGCAGAAGGCCGGAATGCAGACCTCCAAACTCATTGTGGCCGTGAACAAGGACGCAGAGTCACCCATTTTCGAGATTGCCGACTTCGGCATTGTGGGAGATCTGTTCAAAGTGTTGCCGCAGGCCGTTGCGGAAATCAAGAAGCGTCAGGCCTAGTCCCCACGCCCTCCCCGGTGACGTAGGGGTCAGTCCGCGTTGACAAAAATGCCATAGTTTGACGAAAATGCCATAGTTTGTACTATGGCATTTCCGTCAAACTATGGCATTTTGTTGCTGCACAGCTCGCTCGATGCCCGCGGCTGTCCACAGCGACAAGAATGAGGCTGTTGTACCTCCAAAACTGGTGCAAGCCTTGACTGCATGAACACGCCCCGTCTCATCAGATCAGCGGACTACGACCTTTTCGGCCGAGACCGCCGCAAGCTCGCCACACGCCAACAACACGGTGAGCTGATCCGTGTCCGCCGGGGCATCTATGTTTCCACAGCAGACTGGAAAATACTCTCTGCCAAGGAACGATACGGGGTGAAGGTGATGGCCCTGGCAACTTTGGCGGAGAGCGAGCCCGTGTTTTGCTACGCAAGTGCAGCACTTNTGTGGGGTTTGTGGATTGTTGGTACTCCCCAANAACTACACACCATGACCGAGGTGACCAGCAGCGGACGCAGTTCAGGCAACGTCATTCGTCATATTGGCTCCCGCACAGAGGGTGTAAAACGATGCGGACCTCTTCTGGTCACAGACAAGCTCACCACCACCTTGGCGTTGATCAGCACCTTGGCATTTCCTTATGCTGTTGCCGTCTGTGACTCGAGCTTGCAGGTGCCGGGAAGCGGTGGGACTGCGAATCAATTTACAGTTCCGGAATCTGATCCCTTTCAACACACACCATCATGGGATACGGATTCCNCCNAAGGGCTGGCGCTGTCGATTGAAGAACTCAGCGCTGGGATCGATCTGTTGCAAAGCAAGGCCGCACGGGCACGTACTTTGAAGGTGCTGGAATTTGCCTCTGCGTTATCCGGATCGGCCGGGGAATCACTAAGCCGCGTCAAGATGTTTGAAATGGGATTTCCCGAGCCCGTATTGCAAGAGAAATTTACGCTCAGCGATGGCAGAAACGCCTTTGTGGATTTCTGGTTCAAGAGGCAGCGGATTGTGGGTGAGTTTGACGGGAAAGGGAAATACCTCAGGGATGGCTGGGGTGCTGGACTTTCACTACCGGAGCGGATCTTGGCAGAAAAGAAGCGTGAAGACCAGATCCGGGCCCATGGCGTTGGATTTGCCCGGTGGGATTGGCAAGAAATGATGGACAAGGACCGGTTTGCAGCCATATTGGGTCAAGCCGGGCTGCGCCGGAGTGATCCATCCAGTGCAGGCTGCCGTCCCAGGAAAATGCCATGGTTTGACGGAAATGCCATAGTACAAACTATGGCATTTCCGTCAAACTATGGCATTTTTGCGCGCAACGTCCTCCACCTCTGACGTGCACTGCTTGAGAGTGATTAGTCGGTGACACCGCGGGGCACTGACGCTGTAGCGATCAAAGCGTCGGAGTTCATCTCGATGCGCGGGCCCACGGACTGGATGAAGTCGCGGCGCACTCGAGCAATGGCTTCAGGGTCGCGGGGNAGCAGGGTTCGCCATCCGCTACCCATGACAAGGTTCCAGGCCATGGCGTCATCAACTGTCAGTGTCAAAGGGTGCGTTGAGACGGACACGTCCTGCAGACCCCGGTCGCTGAGCCAGCGCGACAGTGATTCTACGGAAGCTACGCGTGCCATGTTCTGGTTGGCTAAGGGCACCACGCCAGCTAGTCGGGGACGCTCTTTGATGGCGGCCTCAAGGATGCGTTCGGCAAACGGCTCCAACGCGCCTTCCACCCAGGTGCTGGTGACCAGGCGACCGCCGGGGCGAAGCATGGACGCCAAGTGTTCAATACCGGCTTCCATATCCGCGAAGAAGAACATGCTGTAGGAGCAAAGCACGGCGTCGAAGGTTCGGTGTCCGCGCCATTGCGTGACATCGGCTTCTGTCAGCGTGGTGTTGATGATGCCGCGTTCGGCCAGGTTCGCGGCAGCCATGCGCAGTAGTCCAGTGGAGAGGTCGACGCCGTCGACCGTTCCGCCAGGTCCAACAGCCAAGGCGGCCGGGATGGTGGCAGCGCCAGTTCCGCAGCACGCATCGAGCACTGTCTCACCCGGCTGCAAAACAGCTGCGGCAACCACGTCGCGGCCCATCGGATCCCAGAGCCTGTCCGACCACGCCTCAAATTGCAACGCCCCATCAGTGAACGCCAAGCCAGGATCGCGAGCGGACATGCATACCTCCAGTAAATGAATGAGTCTTGGGTGAACCAGCGTGGGGCCGGTCCGTAATACCTATGCCTGTATTTGCGCCCCAGCAAAGCCGTTTTGCCGCCATGCCTCAAAGACTGCAATCGAGGCGGCATTGGCTAGGTTCAGCGACCGCAAGGATGGCAGCATGGGGAGGCGGACGCGGGAGGTGATGTGCGGATCGGCTTTGACATCCTCGGGCAGTCCACTGGACTCTTTGCCAAACATGAGCACGTCGCCGGGCTTATAAGCGATGTCGGTGTAACTGGCTTCACCGTCGGAGGTGAAGGCAAAGACCCGNCTCGGGGCCAAGGCCTCCCACGCTGCCTCAAGGCTCTTATGAACTGTGACCACCGCAAGATCGTGGTAATCCAGTCCGGCCCTGCGCAATTTGGCGTCGGAAAAGTCAAAGCCGAGNGGTTCCACCAGGTGCAGTTCGGCACCGGTGATGGCAGCCAAGCGGATGGCGTTGCCAGTATTGCCAGGGATCTCAGGGGTTAGGAAGAGGATACGAAACACTGTTTTATCCTACCGCCAGCGAAGGCCCTATTGGCACCGCAAGATATGGGCGCAGTTCATGGTGGGGTGTGGGATGCGAACCCTTGGGAGGCCCTAGTACATGCCGCCGAGGAGCCGGTCCAGGACAGTCAGATCGACCACGTTGGGTAAGGGCCCGGAAGCGAGGAAATGTTTGACCTCGCGGACAAAGCGGGCGGCATTGGCCACGTTCACAGTCTTAGAGCCGTCCGGGTCGGTGCCCCGGGCATAGTCGATGACAGGTTCGAAGAGGTTGCCGGTACTGCTGTGCACACAGACCCAGGCGCTCACATTGCATTCGGGGAAAAGTTCTTGGAGCTGGCGGGCAGCAGGGACCAACTGGGGTGGTGCAGCAACTTTGCTGCCGTGCACCAGCGTGCTGCCATCCCAGCGGAAGGCGCCGTCGGGCACCAGCATGGAGCCAATGATGGCGATCCTGTAGCCGGAGACGAGCACATGGTCCAGATAGCCCTTGTTGAACGGGGCGGTGAGGCCATTGATGAGCCGCGCGGCTGGAATGCTCGGCAGTACTTGCTGCATGATCAGCTGCGCTGTTCGTGCTTCTCGGGCAAGCCGAGACGACGCACCAAACACTCCACGCTTTCGCGGGGCGCCGTGGACAGGCTGGGCCGCAGTGGGCCGGGGCAGCAGNGGCACTTCACCCTCGGCTAAGTCTTCATAGGCGGGGACGTAGATGGCAGGGTCGCCTGCAGTTCGGCGTTCTTCAGGAGCGCGGCGTGTGTTAAAGCACCAAATCCTGCGTTTGCGGAACCGTCTCCGGTGGCGCCGAACCCAGCGCCAGTTGAAGAGCCCCGGTTCCCGGCGAGCTGTAAGCACCGGGGTGTGGACCNNGGAATTTGATGCAGAATCTGACCGGGAACGGCCGGCCCGTGCCGCAGCCCCGTAGGACTTATCGTAGGTTTGCCGACTGACCGGATCGATTAATACCTCATAGGCTTGGGTAATTTGGCGAAAGAGCGCAGGGTCTCCGCCCCTGTCAGGATGGGCGATCCTGGCGGCTTTGCGGTAGGCGATCTTGACGTCACGTTCGGTGGCCGTGCGTGTAAGCCCCAAGACTTGATAGTGCGTGAGGAACTTCTCGCCCACGGGTGACCTTTCGCTAGTTTGGCTGTACCAAAGGATCAGTCTAACTGCCCCAGCAGTGCGTTGATCCTTTGCGCAGGCGTGTGTGCTGTCATACTTGCAGGTGCCATGAACACTCACCACATCCCCGCCACCTCAGGGCCAGTGAACACTGGACTCGCCATCATTGTGGCCATCAACCCGCGCGCTGCTTTCGGTGGACAGCGCAGGAGCTCACCAGGGCACATAGGTGAGATGGTGGTTGCCCGGCTGCGCGCAGCAGGGCATCGCGTCACCGTGCTGCGCCGGCGGGACTATCACTGCCTCCGTGAGGCTGTCGACGCCGAAATCGCTGCAGGTGCCCAGGCTCTGGTGGTTGTCGGCGGAGACGGTATGGTCCATCTTGGTGTCAACGCCCTCGTGCACACAACCGTCGCGCTAGGCATCATCCCTGCTGGAACAGGTAACGATGCCGCCCGCGGGCTGGGACTTGATCCCACAGACCCCAGTGCTGCCGTTGAACATNTTTTGACCAGGTGCACCACGGCGCCGCGCAGGGTGGATCTGGGCCGCATTGAGCGTGCGGGGAGCCTGCCCGCTGGTTCATGTGCGCTCTCAGCCGGTTTTGATGCGTTAGTCAACGAGCGTGCTAACAGCTGGCGCAGCCCGCGTGGACCCCTGCGTTACAACCTGGCGATCCTGCGCGAACTGGCCACCTTGAAGCCACTGCACTATTCGTTGGTTGTGGACGGCCAGCCGCGCAGGCAACGGGCCACGCTGATCTCCATCTCCAACGGGATCTCCATTGGTGGTGGCATGAAGATCACTCCCGATGCCAAGTTCGACGACGGCCAGTTGGATTTGTTTGTTCTCTCCNCACTGTCAAGGCTTAAGTTCTTGCGTCTTNTTCCACTGGTATTCTCCGGCGCGCACACAACACTTCCGGTGGTGGGGATCGAACGGGTTTGTTCGGTCATCATCGATGCGCCCGGTGTTGTGGCCTATGCCGATGGCGAGCGCATCGGCCCGTTGCCGGTCACAGTCACGGTGGACACAGCTGCCCTTGCCCTGTGGTGCTAGGTTCTGTGGTGCTAGGTTCTGTAGGTGTAGGAATCTGTGGTGCTAAGCAGTGGTGGCGGGCTAGATGTTAGGGCGGACATAGCGCAGGAACAGCATGGAATCTGCTTTGAGAATCCGGGTCAATTCCATGCTCTGGGCTACTTCGGAGGGATGATCGGTGGGGTTTTCGGTAGGAGTCTGGCTACCGCTGTCGTGGCCATCCTCGCCTTCGGTTTCATAGCTAGGTGGCCCGTGGGCGATGCGCCCGGCCTGACCACCCATCAACAATGGTGAGACAGTCAAACAGAGCTCATCCACCATGTTGGCGGCGGCAAACGTGCCCAACAGTGTGGGGCCGCCCTCTGAATGAATCTTTTGAACNNCCCGGGCTGCGAGCTCCGAAACAATCAGGGACACATCCAGTGAATCTTGACCCACCATGACTAGATCGGCAACCTGGGACAAGGCTTCTTTGCGCCCTTGGGGTGCTGATTGAAGTGTCAGGATCAGCGGCCGAACAGGGGCCTGACTAAATACCTCGAGTGCGGGGTCTAAATTCAAGGAGCCGGAAACTATGGCCAAAGGTGGGTGTGGCTGGAGCCAGTTTTCATTACGCCACTGCTGTGCCGTTTTGCTCAATAATTCCCCGCCGTAGCCTTCGGCCCGGATGGTTTGTGCGCCCACCAAGATGACGTCAGCAGTTTGGCGCAGCAGTGANAAAACGCGCAGGTCCCACGCATTGCCCAGCTTCCCCGAGCGTCCGTCCATGGAAGCGGCTCCGTCAATGCTGGCAATGAAGTTAAAACTCACCCACGGTTTGCCGTTTTGTTNGCTTTCTGGCGGTGCTGCCAGCAGTTCGGTTTCCAACGCCGCTCCGGAAAGGACGGTGGGGTGGGGAAGATCCGTTCCATCATGGCTGGTTGATCTCACCCATGTTGTGCAACAGGTAGGCGGGCTCACGCCAACCCAGGGTTGCCTCCGTCATCCGGATGGCAGAATGGGCCGATGCCACGTTGTGCATACGCAGGATCCGCGCCCCGCCCAAAATACAGATCACCCCAGCCGCCAGCGATCCTTCAAGCCGCTCATTTTTNGCTTGGTTCAGCGATTCACCGATGAAATCCTTGTTGGACACGGCAGCCAAGGCAGGAAAGCCCAGAGCAGCAATCTCATTGAAGCGGCGCGTGATTTCAAGGGTGTGCAGGGTGTTNTTGTTCAGGTCATGACCTGGATCGATGATGATCTTCCGGAGGGACTCCCAGGAGATGGCTAGCTGCACTTTCTCGGCGAGGAATGCTGCGACCTCGGTGACAACATCTTGATACTGCGGGCGTGGATACACGGTCCTGGGTTTGGCCAGTGAATGAGTGATGACCAAATGTGCACCCGATTCCGCCACTACAGAGGCAATCTCAGGGTTGGACAGCCCCGTGGTGTCGTTGATGACGTTGGCCCCGGCCGCAACACTGCGGGCGGCCACCTCAGGCAAGAACGTGTCAACAGAAATGATCACGTCGCTGGCTGCGGCCACGGCGGCAATCACCGGCACCACACGGTCGCCTTCTTCTTCGGCGCTCAAGGCCGGGCCCGGCGCAAAGGGNACACCGCCAATGTCCACCCAATCGGCGCCGTCCGCGACGGCGGCAAGCGAAGCGGCTACCGCAGCGTCCAGGGCAAAGGTGGCTCCGCCGTCGTAAAAGGAATCAGGNGTGCGGTTGATGATGGCCATCAGGGCCACCTGGCGACTGAAGTCGATGCTGCGTGGGCCAAAGTGATGGACCGGGTGAAGCAGCGGCGGCGTGTAAAAGGGTTGGCTGTGGCGGCGGGGCGGAAGTCCTCATACCCGCCATCAAATATCCTCCAGCGGGGTTTCCGGGTCAGCCAGCTTGGCAGTGGCGACAGTGCGCTGGGTGGAAATCAATGACTTGATGGCATCTTGAACATCCCAGACGTTCACATTCATCCCGGCCACTACCCGGCCTGCCAACACCCAGAAGGCAATGAATTCACGCTTNTCAAGACTGCCGCGGACCACTACCTCGGCGTCCTTAGTCAGCGCGCCAAAGCCCGAATACTCCATGCCGAGGTCAAACTGGTCAGTGTAGAAGTAGGGGATGTCATCGAGCACGGCATCTTGACCGAGCATCGACTTCGCGGCCACTTTGCCGCTGGCGATCGCATTGGCCCAGTGCTCGGAGCGGGCGTAAGCACCCGTGACGGGGTGCATCGCATTGGCCACATCACCGGCGGCAAACACATCTGCGGCGGATGTTTGCAAACTGGCGGTGACCTCAATGCCGTTGTTGATGCTCAGCCCGGCATCCTTCGCCAAAGCAATGTTGGGGACAACCCCGACAGCAACAATGACAATGTCCGCCGGTAGCGTCACACCCGTGGTGGTCAGGACCGAGGTGACAAAGCCGTCGCTGCCTTGGATCTCAGCGGCACTGGCAGGAAGCACAAACTGCACGCCGGCTTCCTTATGCCGGTCTGCAAANACAGTGCCGAGCTCGTTGCCAATCGCCACGGACAGCGGAACATCCTCGAGGCCCATCAACGCCACCTTGTTGCCCAGCTCTGTGGCCGTGGCGGCAATTTCCATACCAATCCAACCCGAGCCGATCATGACAACATTNTTGCCACCACCGGTGAACAGTGCCTTCATGGCGAGGCTGTCGGCCTTGGTCCGGAACGTGTAAACGCCCTTAAGGTCTACGCCCGGGAAAGGGATGTGGCGGGGACCGGCACCTGTCGCGATCAGCGCCTTGGCATACGGCAGTGTGGTTCCGTTAGCCAAGGTGATGGTGTGGGCTGCGGTGTCGATCGCCGTCGCGGCCGTGCCGGTCAGGACTGTGACGTTATTTTCCGGGTACCAGCTGGCCGGCAGTGGCAACAGGGCATCCTCGTCTTCCTTGCCGGCGAGGAATCCCTTGGACAGAGGTGGGCGCTGGTAGGGGATTTCGGGCTCGTCGGCCACAATGGTGATGGCACCGGTGTACCCCTCCTTGCGCAGTGTCTCTGCCGCTGTGGCGCCCGTGAGGCCACCACCAATGATGACCATGCCTGGCTCTGATGCTGGTGATTCGCTCATGATGGAGACTCTTTCCCTGGGAATGAATGTCTTTTCGCTGAAATCGGTGCCGAAGAATTAGTGCGGGAACTGCTCTCGCAAGGGGCTGGCGCCGGATAACAGGCCGGTGAAAACTGAGGTTCGGGTCAGCGTGCCGGCGGTCTGCACNCCGCGTAACGACATGCACATGTGTTCGGCCTCCAAGACCACCCCAACGCCGCGCGGGGTTAGGGTGTCCTCCAGCCAGTTGGCAACCTGTTGGGTGAGGCGTTCTTGAACCTGCAGATCCCGAGAAAACAGCTCGACGCCGCGGGCCAGCTTGGACAGTCCAAAGAGGCGATCACCGGGCAGGTAACCTACATGGGCCACGCCNCTGAACGGTAGCAGGTGGTGCTGACACAGTGAATGGAAAGGGATGTCCTTCACCAGCACCAGGCCCTGGTAGCCGTCGTCGTTGGGGAACGTGGTCCATGAAGTCTCCCGCGGAGTCAGCATTTGTGCATACGCACCAGCCACTCGGCGGGGAGTATCAAGGAGATGCGGATCGCTAACATCCCGGCCCAGTGCCCGCAGGAACTCAGCAATGGCCGCCTGGGCGCGNGGTAGGTCAATGGCGGACCCGTCCACCAACGTTTCCGGGTCTTCGAAGGTAAGTAGGTCCGGGAGGGACGCACTGGTGATGGACATATCCAACCCTTTCTAAAGCTTGTATTATTGACTTTAGAAGTGCAGACTCGAAGCGTCAAGTAGACGCGAAACAATCCAACATCTGCCACGCAATCAACCCATCAGCGCTCACGGAGCGCCAATATGCAGTGGCAAGAGAACACGAAGGCCAGCGGTCATGAATCACCCGGTGCAGCACCCGTCCACTCACCAACCATCCAAGCAAGTCCTCGGCCCCACCACAAGGGCACGGACCCAAATGAGCGAAACGCCCCATTCCGGGCTCGACGAGAATCAACGTTTGCAGGCGGTTGCAGCGCTCGGGGACCCGGTGCGCAAACAGCTGTTTGAGCTGGTGCGCAACTCCGCCACCGCGATGAGCCGAGACGACTGTGCAGCGGCGCTCAGCCTACCCAAAAGCACCATCCGAGCCCACCTTGACCGCTTGGTGGATGAGCATTTGCTCCTGGTGGAGTTTAGGAAGGTTGGCCAGAAGACCGGTCCGGGCTCCGGCCGTCCCACCAAGTTCTATGCGGCGGCCCGGAGTGAGGTGAGTGCCTCAGTCCCGCCCCGCCATTACGATCTCGCCGCTTCCTTGCTCGCTGGCGCCGTGCAGCGTTCAATCGACACCGGGNTAGACATCCAGCAGTCTCTAGTCGACGTGGCCTACAAAGAGGGACTGCGCATGNGGGCAGAAGCCGGAAACATTCACCAGTTGCTGGCCGACACCGGTTACAGTCCCGAACCGGACGGTGCGGGTGGGACCATTATGGCCAACTGCCCCTTCCACCGCCTGTCCACGGACCACACCGGGNTGGTGTGTTCGCTCAACGGCGCCCTGCTCGGCGGCGCCCTTGAGGGCTGTGCGGACGTCCGGCACAGCTTGGAACCGGACGCCGAGATCTCCCACTGCTGCGCCCGGCTGGTCCCGCGCGAGGCTACCGAAGCCCTGTGATGTGGGCCCCTGTAAAGTGACGGCATGGAAGATGCAAGCGGTGCCGAAGGCCAGTGGGTTGCCGATGCGATGGAGCGCTACCTGAACAAGGAACGCTGGGAGCAGTGGGTTGGCACGGTGGCGGCCACTGTTCCGGATGGCTTCGAAGCCTATGCCAGGATTCTGCACCGGGTCAGCGGCAATGGCGCACCGGAGGTGCGGTGGGCCGATGTCGCCNGCACAAAGGGAACCGTCATTCATCCCGCGGTTCAGTTTCACCGGCTGGCACAGACCGAGCTTTACGGCAATGCGATACTCGACGGCGCCGTGTATGGGCGGCCAAGCCAGGGCGAACTGGATGAACGCCAACTGGCTGCCTTGGTCGGCCTATTGGCCGAACACAGCGGCCCCGGGCAGGAGACCTTCCAGGCCGTATGGGACGGGTGGGGCGGCTTCGAACCCGGCCGTGGCAGCATTCCAACAGGTTCCGGAGAACCCNTCACCGTGGCCGGCGGACTGCGCAAATACTGGGTGTTCCGCGGCACCATGGCCGAGCTCGCCCACCCGCCATGGTTCGAGGACGAGCCCGGCATGATCAGCCAANACCCCAACCTCGCCTGGCCGGCGGACCGGCGCTGGTGCCTGGCTACCGAGATCGACTTTGACTCCACTGTGGTGGGCGGGAGCGCGGAGCTGATTGCCGCCGTCGTCCATTCACCAGTTCTGGAGGCTGTTGAGGTGACCNCCGCCACCGATTTGAGCTCGGAGGGTGACGTGATCAACGCCCCACGGCAGTGACCGCGTCCGTGCCGTAGAATTATCTGGTGCCCGTGTACTTAGATCACGCGGCGACCACGCCTATTTGCGCTCCGGCCCTCGCCGCACTCACTTCCGTTATCACCCGTAGCGGCAATCCGTCCTCCCTCCACGGAGCAGGCCGACGCGCCCGCGCCACGGTCGAAGCCGCCCGAGAAACCATTGCCGCAGCAGCCGGCGCCCACCCTACCGAGGTCATTTTCACCTCCGGCGGCACCGAGGCGGACAACCTTGCCGTGAAGGGCCTTTACTGGTCCCGCAATGCCGCAGAGCCACAGCGCACACGCATTCTTGTTTCAAGCATCGAGCACGCCGCCGTCCAAGACACCGTTGAGTGGCTGCACAAGCATGAAGGTGCCGAAGCGATCTGGCTGCCCGTCGATCAGGACGGCGTAGTGAGCCTTGAGGCGCTGAAANAGNAACTGGCCGACGGCGGCGCCAGCACCGTGGCCCTCATTACCTGCATGTGGGCCAACAATGAGGTGGGCACCATCGAACCCATCGCCGAGATTGTGGCGCTCGCAGACAAGCACGGCATCCCCGTCCACTCCGACGCGGTCCAGGCTTTTGGTTCTGTTCCCGTGAGTTTCAAGGATTCAGGCCTGGCCGCCATGTCCATCAGCGGCCACAAGATCGGCGGCCCTGTTGGTGTTGGCGCCCTGCTATTGGGCCGTGCCGTAAAGCTGACACCGGTCCAGCACGGCGGCGGGCAGGAACGAACTGTCCGCTCCGGCACACTGGACACTGCCGGCATTGCAGCGTTCGCCGCAGCAGCGCAGGATGTCACAGTGAATATGGACACGGAAAGCAGCCGAATCGCCGGTTTGCGGGATCAAATCATCGACGCCGTACGCCGCGCCGTTCCAGAAGCGGTGCTCCGCGGTCCGGACCCCGCAGTACACCCCGGCAACCGACTGCCAGGCAACGCGCACTTCACGTTCCCCGGTTGTGAGGGCGATTCCCTGCTGTTCCTGCTGGACATGGCAGGGATCGAATCCTCCACCGGATCGGCGTGCACGGCGGGTGTTCCGCGCCCGTCGCATGTTTTGCTGGCCATGGGCTTGGATGAAAACACCGCACGTGGTGCACAACGCTTTAGTTTGGGGCATACCTCGAACCAGCAAGACGTTGACGCCTTTGTGGCGGCACTGCCGCAAGCTCACGCCATGGCCANNAAAGCTGGCATGGCAGGGCACCAATCGAGTATCCAAACGGCGAGTACCTGGTAGTCCTCCATTGGAGCCGCCAGGCGGAGCCGAGCAGACGAATAGTTTTAGTTTCCATTGAAAGGTACGTAATGCGAGTATTGGCCGCCATGAGCGGTGGAGTTGACTCCGCCGTAGCCGCAGCCCGAGCAGTGGATGCCGGGCATGACGTGGTTGGGGTTCACCTGGCGCTCTCACGTATGCCTGGAACCCTGCGCACCGGCAGCCGCGGCTGCTGCACCGTGGAGGACTCCAACGACGCCTGGCGAGCCTGTGACAAACTCGGCATTCCGTACTACGTCTGGGACTTCTCCGAACGGTTCAAGGAGGACGTGGTCCAGGACTTCATCGACGAATACGCCGCCGGGCGCACCNCCAACCCGTGCATGCGCTGCAACGAACGCATCAAGTTCGCTGCGCTGTTGGAAAAAGCCATAGCCTTGGGTTTCGATGCCGTCTGCACGGGCCACTACGCCAAGGTCATCACCGATGCGCACGGCAACTCCGAGTTGCACCGTGCCGCAGACTGGGCGAAGGACCAGAGCTACGTTCTGGGCGTGCTCACCCACGAACAGCTCAAGCACTCCATGTTCCCGCTCGCCGATACCCCTTCCAAGGCCGAGGTGCGCGCCGAGGCTGAAGCCCGCGGGCTCTCCGTGGCGAAGAAGCCTGACAGTCATGACATCTGCTTCATTCCCGACGGTGACACTGCCGGTTGGCTTGCTGAGAAGATCGAAATGACCGATGGCGAAATCGTCGATGAGAGCGGTGCCACAGTAGGTGGCCATACCGGTTCCAACCAGTTCACTGTGGGCCAGCGCCGTGGCCTGAAGCTGGGCACCCCAGCAGCCGACGGCAAGCCCCGGTTCGTGCTGGAAATCCGGCCCAAGGAAAACAAGGTCATCGTGGGCCCGCACGCGCTCCTAGCCATTGATGAGATCAAGGGCATCAAGGTCTCTTGGGCCGGGTTGCCCATCGCCGAGGTTGCCACCGGTGCCGAGTTCGATTGTTACGCCCAGGTAAGGGCCCATGGGGACCCCGTCCCAGCGCGGGCTNTTGTGCGTGAAGTGATGGACGACGGCGTTGCCCGTCAGCTCCTTAATGTCGCCTTGGTGGAGCCATTGCGCGGCGTGGCGCCCGGACAAACAGTTGTTTTGTACCAAGGCTCACGGGTCCTGGGGCAGGCAACTATTGACTCGGCACGGTCCCTGGCACGGCCCGAATTGCCTTAGCGTTCTGTGGGCTTGCGCGGCTGGCGTAAACTTCCCATAAAGGTGACATGCCTCACGGAAGGTTTACACAATGCCCCGCATACAATTCCCAACCCACTGCAATTCTTGGAGGGTGCACTGGATCAGTGCGCCGAAGTCATTGGCGCCATCTCGGCAAACCAGGCTCAATGGCCCACGCCGTGCGCAGAGTGGAATGTTCAGGAACTCTTGCACCACCTTGTGGTGCAGGACCTGCACAAATACACCATCATGGCCCGCGGTCACAACGTTGACCCACTCGCGTCAGAGGCGACTGTGGGTGCTGACTGGTCTACCCGGTTCAGCGACGGTGCAGCCATGCTGATGCGTGCGTGGGCTACTGCCGACCTCAGCGCACAGGTGGCGCTCCCTGGCGGTGGTGAAGCGCCGCTGCGCAGCCGCATCGGCCTGCAAATCACCGAATTCACAGTCCACGCCTGGGACCTGATGAAGGCCACTAGCGTGCCTGTGATCCTTGACCCGATTCTGGCCGAGCAGTCCCTCGCTTGGGCACAGCGGATGCTCAAACCTGAGTATCGCGGCGCCGAAAGAGGCATCGGGCCTGAAATCCGGGTGCCCTTAGCCTCTGATTCCTATACAAAACTTGCTGGCTGGTTTGGTCGCAGCCCGTACTTTCTGGCGGGACCGCGGGTGGAGTCCCTTAGGTAACCATCTGGTTGCAACTTGTTAAATAATGCAAGGTGCGCCACGAAAGTCTGCTAAAGATTGACTATCGAAGGAATGAGACAGGTCACACAACGTAGTGTGGCCTGTCTCATCCCAGTACTAGAGAAAGTTTGCTGATGGCTAAGTACAAGTATAGTTTTCGGTCGGTTATAGCGGTGGCAGGGNTTTCCGTCCTTGCCATGACGGCATGCACGGGCCCGGCTGGCGGCTCCAGCACCGAAAGCGGTGGCGGCTCCACCGGTGGACCAGTGATTGTCGGTACCACTGATAAGACCACGTTCCTTGACCCTGCAGGGTCCTATGACAATGGTTCGTTCATGGTCATGAACCAGATCTACCCGTTCGTGCTGAACTCGGCAGCGGGCAGTGCCGACCCCAAACCGGACTTGGCCGAATCGGCGTCGTTCACCACTCCCACCGAATTCACGGTGAAGCTCAAGCCCGGGTTGAAGTGGGCCAATGGTTCCGAGCTTGACTCCAAGGACGTGAAGTTCTCGTTTGACCGTCAGCTGAAGATCAATGACGTCAATGGCCCGGCCACACTGCTGGCCAACCTAGAAAGTGTTGCCGCCCCGGATGCCACCACTGTGGTATTCACGCTCAAGCTCGGCAATGACCAGACGTTCCCGCAGGTACTGACAAGCCCGGCAGGTCCCATCGTGGATGACACGGTCTTTGCCGCCGACGCCATCACTACCGACGCGGACATCATCAAGGGCAAGGCCTTCGCTGGCCAGTTCACCATCGATTCGTTCAAGCAGAACGAGCTGATTGCGTTCAAGAAGAACCCGGACTACCAGGGCCTGCTGGGCCCGGCTAAGTCGGAGTCGGTAACCATGAAGTACTACACCGATTCCAACAACATGAAGCTTGATGTGCAGAAGGGCAACATCGACGTTGCTTGGCGCAGCCTCACAGCCACGGACATTGAAAGCCTGAAGTCGGATAAGAACCTCAAGGTGGACATTGGTCCCGGTGGCGAAATTCGCTACATTGTCTTCAACTTTGACACCATGCCGTTCGGTGCCAAGACCGCAACCCCGGATGCCGCTAAGTCACTGGCAGTGCGCCAGGCCATGGCGGATTCTGTTGACCGTGCGGCCATTGCCGACCAGGTTTACAAGGGCACCTACCTGCCGTTGTACTCCTTCGTTCCAGCCGGCTTCACAGGCGCTATTGAGCCGTTGAAGGCAGACTACGGTGACGGTAAGGGCGGCCCGGATGTTGCCAAGGCCACCGCAGCCCTGAAGGATGCTGGTGTCCAGACACCGGTGACACTGGATCTGCAGTACAACCCGGACCACTATGGCTCTTCTTCAGGTGATGAGTATGCAGCTATCAAGGCACAGCTCGAAGGCACCAACTTGTTCAAGGTCAATCTGCAGTCAACTGAGTGGGTTTCTTACTCCAAGCAGCGCACCGCTGATGCCTACCCCATGTACCAGTTGGGCTGGTTCCCGGACTACTCGGATGCTGATAACTACCTGACGCCGTTCTTCAGCACCGATAACTTCTTGAAGAACCACTACAGCAACCCGGAAATTCAGAAGATGATCACCGAGCAGCTGACCATGACAGATCCGGCCAAGCGTACAAAACTGATTGAGGACATCCAGACTGCAGAAGCGAAGGACCTCTCCACGCTGCCACTGCTCCAGGGTGCCCAGGTTGCCGTGTCCAACGTTGATGTGAAGGGAACAGCGGATACCTTGGATGCTTCGTTCAAATTCCGTTTGGGCGTCTTGTCCAAGTAATGCCGCTACGGCACCTACCCAAGGCATGACCAGCCAGCAAAGGGGCGGGGCTTTCTTTCAAAGGATGCCCCGCCTTTGCGCGGCACTTTCGTACACAAGAAATTCGTACACAAGAAATAGGCGCACATGACCGCAATGATTGACCTGCCGGTGGAAGAACCCTCCGCGCTGGTACCCAAAAGCAAGAGGAAGTCCGGCGGTAGCCTGGGCAAATACCTTGCCATCCGATTTGTTTTGATTTTCCCCACCATCTTCATTCTCGTCACCATGGTGTTCTTCCTGATGCGGATCACTGGGGACCCCATCACCGCAGCACTGGGTGGACGGCTGCCACCAGAGCAACTGGCCGAACGCATCCACCAGGCCGGCTACGACAGGCCCATTTTCGTTCAGTACTTCGAGTACTTAGGACAGATTGCCACCGGCAACTTTGGCCGCACCATCTCAGATAACATGCTGATCAGCGACCTGTTGGCCACCTATGGCACGGCCACCCTTGAACTGGCCATCAACGCCCTCATTGTTGCCATTGTCATCGGTATTCCTTTTGGCATTTTGGCGGCCTTCAAGCGGGACAAGTGGCAAGATGCCATCTCGCGGGTGTTGGCCATTTCCTTTNACGCCACACCGGTGTTCTTCGCCGGATTGCTGTTGAAGCTGGTCTTCTCCGTCTGGTTGGGTTGGCTTCCCGTGGCCGGGCGGGCCAGTATTCCGACCGAAATTTTANTGACCCAGCTTGAGGCACCAACGGGCATCTACTGGATTGATGCGCTGCGCAGCGGCAACATGNACAGCTTTTGGGATGTTATCCGGCACGCGATTCTGCCCGCGGTGACATTGGGCCTGCTGACGGCTGGCATCTTCTTGCGCCTGGTCCGCACCAACGTCATAGGCACCTTGGGCAAGGATTATGTTGAGGCAGGGCGTTCCCGCGGTGTCAGCGAATATCGTCTGCTGACCCGGCATGCGTTCAAGCCGGCGTTGATCCCCATCATCACCGTCATGGGCCTTCAGATAGCACTGCTGCTCGGTGGTGCCGTCCTGACGGAAACCACCTTTGAATGGAAAGGGCTGGGCTTTCAATTGGCCCAGTACCTGACGGCGCGCGACTACGTGGCCGTGCAAGGAATTGTGGCACTACTTGCGGTTATCGTGGCGTTGACGAACTTCATTGTCGATGTCATCGCAGCGCTCATCGACCCGAGGGTGAGGTACTAGGCCATGGAGACTAAAAGTCGCTTTTTCCCGCCTGCCCATTATTTCCCAACTCAAAAGTGTTGGCCTCCAGCGCGGCATGCTGGTGGCGGGCATCGCCCTGACACTGCTGTTCTTGCTGACCGCCGCACTGGCTCCGTGGATTGCTCCCTACGGTGCAACTCAGCGCTTCGATGTCACCCAGGCGCCGCCGTCGCCCGCCCATATTTGGGGCACGACGGCGGGAGGTTACGATGTCTTTTCCCGCACCATTTGGGGCGCCCAGACAGCCTTCTTGGTGATTGTGGTGGCTGTGGCGCTGTCCATCTTCCTCGGTGTGATCCTGGGCCTGGTCTCCGGCTACCTTGGCGGCTGGCTTGATCGAATCCTGGTGGTGGTGGCCGACGCCATTTACGCCTTCCCCACCCTGCTGCTGGCCATGGTCATGTCGATCGCCCTCAGTCANGGGCGCTCCACCGTGTGGTCGGGTATTTTCTCCGCCGCCATCTCCATCACCGTGGTGTTCATCCCGCAGTACTTCCGGGTGATCCGTGCCGAGACCATTCGCCTTAAAGCCGAGCCGTTTGTGGAATCAGCCTTGGTAGTGGGCGCCTCGAGCGTGCGCATCATGGCCCGGCACATTTACAAGAACGCCACCCGGACGTTGCCGCTGATTTTCACGCTCAACGCCTCAGAAGCGATTCTGACGTTGGCTGGTTTGGGCTTNTTGGGCTTCGGGATCGAACCCTCCACCGCGGCGGAGTGGGGCTATGACCTCAACCATGCACAGTCAGACGCTACGGCCGGGATCTGGTGGACGGGCGTGTACCCCGGTGCCGCCATTGTGCTGACCGTGCTGGGCCTGACCTTGTTGGGCGAGTCCATGAATGACCTGAACGATCCGCGCCTGCGTGGGCGCAAACGGGCTACGAAGAAGGCCCGCAAGGGCCGAAACAAGAACGAAGAGGAGTTGGTGGGAGCATGAGCCACTCCACGCAAAACAGTCCTGCCGGGNAAGCTGCCGTGCGGCCCGTGCTGGAGATTGACGATTTGAAAGTCACCTTCACCACCGACCAAGGGGATGTACCGGCGGTGAAGGATGTGTCCTTCACCGTGGCTCCGGGTGAGATTGTGGCAATTGTGGGAGAGTCGGGCTCCGGCAAGACGGTGACGGCCAAGGCCATCTTGGGCCTGCTGCCGGAGACCGCCCAGAGCAGTGGTGCGGTGATCATCAGCGGCAATGATGTCATCAGTGTCAGCCCGCACCAGCTGCGCCAGATCCGTGGGCGCGATGTGGCCATGGTGTTCCAGGAACCCTCCACAGCGTTGAACCCGGTGTACTCGGTGGGTTGGCAGATCGCGGAAGGTCTGCGAGCTCACCGGCCCAACGGCAAGCGGGTGGGCCGGAAGGAAGCCCGCAAACTGGCCATCGAGGCGTTGGGCAAGGTGGGCATTCCCGATCCTGCGAAGCGGGTTGACTACTACCCGCACCAGTTCTCCGGTGGACAGAAGCAACGCGTGGTCATTGCCGCTGCCCTCGCCCTGAACCCGGGGCTGATTGTGGCCGATGAGCCCACCACAGCCCTTGATGTCACGGTGCAGGCGGAGATCCTGGAACTGTTGCGGGACCTGCGCGACCGTTATGGCACCTCCATTGTGCTGATCACGCACAACATGGGCGTGGTGGCCGATTTGGCCGACCGTGTGGTGGTCATGTTCCAAGGCGATGTGGTGGAGGAAGCCAGCTCCGAGGTGCTCTTTGGCGCACCCAAGGAGGACTACACGAAGAAGCTGCTGGCGGCCGTGCCGCACCTGGGCCGCAACTCTGCCTCCGCAGGTTTCACGGAGCGGGCGTTCCAGGACAGGGAAGTGCTGGTTCGTGCCACCGACCTGGAGATTGAGTATCCCGGCCGGCTGGGCAGCCCGGCCTTCAAGGCCGTGGACAAGGTCTCCTTCACCATCAGCGCCGGTGAAGTGTTTGGCCTGGTGNGGGAGTCAGGATCGGGTAAAACCACCATTGGCCGGGCCATTGCCGGGCTGAACCGCACCACGGGCGGTTCGTTGCAGGTGCTGGGCTATGAGATGCTCAACTTCAAAGAACGCACGTTCCGGCCCTACCGCAAGGACATCGGCTTTGTGTTCCAGGACCCGGCCGCATCCTTCAACCCGCACTTGTCCATTGGGGAGTGTGTGGCGGAGCCGCTGATCATCCACACGGACCTCTCTGGTCCTGCCATCACCAAGAAGGTTCAGGACCTGCTGGAATCTGTGCAGTTACCGCGCGCGTATGCCAAGCGGTTTCCGCATGAACTCTCCGGCGGTCAACGTCAGCGTGCCTCGCTCGCCAGGNGGCTGGCCCTGTCACCGAAACTGCTCATAGCCGATGAACCCACATCCGCACTGGATGTTTCGGTTCAGGCGAAGGTGCTCGAACTCTTCAGGGAGATCCAGACCGAGTTAGGCTTCGCGGCCTTGTTCATCAGTCACGACCTTGCCGTGGTGGACATCCTGGCCGAATGGGTGGGAGTGCTGTACAAGGGAAAACTGGTGGAACAGGGGATCGGCAACCAGATCATGGGCAACCCGCAGGACGATTACACCAAGCGGCTCCTGGCCTCCTTGCCCGTACCCAACCCGGCCGAGCAAGCGCAGCGCCGCGCCATTCACCAGGCGCTTCTGGCCGCAAAGTAGCCTAGCGCCCGTGCCTGGGTAATGTTGTTATGGCGGTGCACAGTGTGGACAGGAGTTTTGTCCGCACCGTGCACCGCCTAAACTTATCCCTATGACCGAACCGAGCCACACGCAGCATTTGTCCGTCGAAGACTTTGATCCGGCCGCCAGCTCCCTCACCGGCGCCGTGGACCCCGCCATCATGGCCGAGCTGCTCTCCATCCGCTCAAGCATCGACAATTTTGATGCAACCTTGGTATATTTACTCGCCGAGCGGTTCAAGGCCACCCAGCGCGTTGGCATTCTCAAAGCCCGGCACCAGTTGCCCNCGGCCGATCCGAACCGTGAANAGGCCCAGATTTACCGGCTGCGCGCCCTGGCCGAGTCCGCCAACCTTGACCCGGCGTTTGCTGAGAAGTTCCTGAACTTCATCATCAGCGAAGTCATCCATCACCATCAAGCCATTTCCGATAGCCATTCAGCCGTTGCCGCAACAGGGNTTGTGCCCGTTGTGAGCTTGGACGGTCAGGGATTTGTTGCCGACCCCACAGCCAGTGTTGCGGATTCGGCACGTGCCACTGGCCACCGTACCAGCACTTCCGCCACGGACCACGGCGGCACGGCCCTTAAGTGAGAGCCTCACCTGCCCCGGTGGCCGGGATGACTTCGGAGAATTCTTTGCCCGAGATTGTCACGGCAACCTCACTGGGCCCATGGCCGGGCACCGACCCGGTTGAAGCCGCGAAGGTTTCCCTGGGCTTGTTCACTAGTGCACATCTTCCCTCATTGATCGAGCTCCCTGACCGCGGCGTTGGTTCCGATGCAGTAGGGCGCACAGCAGCGTTGCTAGTGGAACTGCCGGTGGATGTGCAGCCTTATGGTTGGCGTTTCGTGGACCGCGCCGGACATGATTACCGCCGTGCAGTCTCGGCACTCTCCACGGATGTGAACGTGCTGGCCGATGTTGTGGGCTCTACCGAGGTGTGTCCAGCAGAACTAAAAGTCCAGGTCTTAGGGCCGGTCTCCTTGGCTGCTGCCATCCACCTGCACTACGGTGAACGTGCCCTGCGTGACTACGGCGCCAGACGCGACATTGCGCAGTCGTTGGCCGCAGGTTTAGTGCTCCATGCTCAGAAAGTGCAAGCGGCAGTGCCGNGGGCGGCTTTGACCCTGCAGGTGGATGAACCTGATGTGGCGCCCGCCCTGGCAGGGACAATTCCAACCGCATCAGGCTACAGGACGCTGCGCTCCATCCCCGCCTCTGAACTGCGCCAGACATGGACAGAGATCATCGCAGCAGCGCGCGAGGCAGGATTCAGCCAGGTCGCCATCAACTTGGGGACCTCCGGCTCAAACGCCTCCGGTTCAAACGCCTCCGGTTCAAACGCCACTGGTTCAAACGCCACTGGGACAAACTTCGCTGGAGCCACCGCCAGCGGGCACACCGCCACGGCGACCCAGACGGCTGAGCGCGCCGCGTGGTCCAAGGCGCTTGAGATCGCGTTGGACTGTGGGATCGACGCTATTGCGGTTCCGCTAAGCAACCTCCATACCGGAGAGTGGGAACATTTAGCCGGAGCCATCGAATCGGGTATGAGGGTGTGGGCTGGGACTGTTCCTGTCAGCGCAGGCCAGGTACCGGCGTCGTACGCTGCCTTAGTGGAGCGGATCATGCGGCCCTGGCGTGGGTTGGGGCTAGCTGATGCTCAGTTGAATCAACTGCGGATCACTCCTGAAAAGGCTNTGGCCAGGCTCACCCCTCAGGAGGCTCGCGCGGTGCTGAACCGTACGCTGGACGTTGCCGAAGAATTAACCTCGATTCGTTACCATTAGTTCGGTGAAAATTAACGCCCAATGATTATGATGGTTTTCAAGCAGGAAATCACGGGAGTTCCCAAGATGGTTCGAAGTAAATCAGCACGTGGTGCGGCGGTCATGGTGGCGGTGGCCCTCACTTTGCCGTAGCGAACCCGGGACTGGTTCCCTCGGCTGACTTCACAGGCACAGCAGTAGGCGCGAACGTAGTTGGTTCACATATGGCGGGTTTACCAGTGTCAGGTTCAACAGTGCCAGGGGTGGAGGTTGCGCCGAGTTCTTCGCCCGCCCCTTGGCAACGCCTGTGGGGTACTCCCAGAGAGAAATCCGGTACCGGATGGTGGCCGAGCCNAAGGTGCCGGGGATAGCGGCGAGGCAACTACGGTGTGGGATCTTCCTGCCGGCACGCGGTATTTGAACCCTGTCTCGGGGCGCAAGGAGTTCATTGACCCAAGCATCGCACGCTCGGCCGTGCTGATTGGTGATTCGCAGTCAGCCGGGGCGCAAGGTGTTAAAGGTTCTGACACCTGGGTTGAGATGGGATTGGCATCGCGTGGTTACAAAGTCTGTTTCATGGGTGCCGGCGGGACTGGATTTGTTGCGGCAACGTCCATAGCAGCAAATTATCCTGATGCCGTGGAGAGCGGGAAAATGGTGTTGCCCTATGGCAATCCTGCGCTGGTGGTTGTCCAAGGCGGTGGGAATGACGCAGCGCAGGGGAAAAATGATGCGCTAATTCTGGCCAACGCCGCCCGCCTGCTCCGTGATTTGAAGACAAGTTACCCTACGTCTAAGTTCTTGTTCATTGGCACCCTGGCCAGGGGCAACCAGGCAGATGGCCGGCGCACCCAGGTTGATGCTTTACTGGCGGGATTCGCTCAACGCAACGGCATAGAATTCATCAGTGCCGGTGACTGGCTGACCCGCTATGGCGTCACGCACAAGATGGCCGACGGCGTTCATCTGACAGCCAGCGGGCACAAAGACTTGTCCCATGTTCTGGCTGGCAAGCTCAAGGCCTTAAACCTGGCAGGTCCACGCGCGGGCTAAGAACCTGGCAGGTCCACGCGCAAGCAGGCTCAGAGCCGTCCAGCAGCTTTGAGCCTGATGTACATATCAGCCAGTGCCGGGGAGTTCCTGTGGGGTGCATCAACAACCTCTACNCCTGCCTGTTTTAGCACGGCGGTGATGGCACTGCGGCGGTTGAGGGTATGTTCGGCTGCTGCGGCACGGTACGTCAAGGTGGTGGTGGAACGGTCCAGCCGGGCCTGATCAACGGCGGGATCGCGTACAGCGGCAACCACCACCAGGTGCTTTTGGGCTAAGGATGTGGCAAGCGGGATCAGGCCCTCCTCGGCAGCACCAGCATCTAGTGAAGTCACAAGAACCACCAAGGCCCGGTGCGCTGTAACGTCGCGGACCTGCGCGGAAACGGCGGAGGTGTTTAGCTCAATCAATTCAGGTTCAAGTGGTGCCAGGCTTTGCACCATGGCATTGAGCGTATTGGACTTGCCGGTGGAGGAAACCTTAGCCCGAACCCGGCGGTCATAGGCGATGAGGCTGACGCGGTCCCCGCCGCGTTCGGCTAAAACTGCCAACAGCAGGGATGCTTCGATTCCGCTCTCCAAGGCAGTCTGGTCCTCAATACGGGCCGCTGAGGTGCGGGAGGTGTCCAGAACAATAACCACCCGGCGGTCCCTCTCGGGTCGCCACGTGCGCACAACAACAGCCTGGCGCCTTGCTGTTGCACGCCAATCAATAGATCGGACATCGTCCCCGCGCACGTAATCGCGCAGCGAATCAAACTCGGTGCCTGCACCACGGATCTGCACGGCCGCCCTGCCATCGAGTTCGCGCAGTCTGCGTAACTTCGAGGGTAGATGGCGTTTGGAATGAAAAGGCGGCAGGACACGCAAAGTACCGGGAGCCAGGATTGTCCGTTGGCGGGCAGCCATACCCAACGGGCCAAAGGAGCGGATGCTCACGTGGTGGGTGAGGAGGTCGCCACGCCGGGTAGGGTGCAGGTCTACTCTCAATGCAGCCCGTTCCCCGGCCCGAATCTGTACGGATGAAAACGCGTTGACGGCTCCGGCTGAGGGCTGCCACCCGTCTTTGACCTGTCCACGTAAAACCCTGCCAGAGGCGTTGGCTAGGCGCAGCACGGCAGTGGTTGGTTCACCCAAACGCACACCTGAGGGGAGGTCACGGAACACAGCCACTTTGCGTGGTGAGGCGGCCAAGCCCACGTCAATCACCAGAACCAAGGCCAACACTGCTAGTGCCAGCAGCCAGGTTACGGCTCCGGGCAGGGCAATGATGGGCACCAGGGCTGCTAGCGCCAANAAGAAATACCTGCCTGAAATAGCCATTGTTTTCCTGACGCCCTCCTTAGCGAGGGACCGGTACGGTGGCCAGGATGGAGAGCAGGATGTCATCCACTGCAACACCGTCCATTTCAGCTTCCGGGCGTAAAGCCACCCGGTGGCGCAGTGTGGGTAGTGCCAGCGCCTTAATGTCGTCGGGNGTAACAAAGCTGCGCCCTGAAAGCCAGGCGTATGCACGGGCTGACTTCAAAATGGCTGTGGCGCCACGCGGGGACACCCCGAGTTGGAACGACGGGGCTGTGCGGGTAGCCCTGACAAGGTCAACCACGTAAGCCAAGATATCCCCGGCCACACCCACCTGCGCCACTTCTTCGCGAGCCTGGGCCAACTCGGTGGCACCGGCTACAGGGCGGACTCCGGCGCCGTGTAGGTCTTGCGGGTCAAAGCCCATGCTGTGCCTGCGAATCACTTCAATCTCTTCCTCACGCCCCGGCAGCTCCATGGTGAGCTTGAGCAGGAACCGGTCCAGTTGAGCTTCGGGCAGTGGGTAGGTGCCTTCATACTCAACCGGATTTTGCGTAGCGGCCACCATAAACGGTGACGGTAATTTACGGGAGAGCCCGTCAACGGAGACCTGATGTTCCTCCATGGCTTCCAATAACGAGGCCTGGGTCTTGGGTGGGGTTCTGTTGATTTCATCAGCAAGCAAAATATTCGTGAAAACAGGCCCTTCGCGGAAAGTAAAGGAGGAGGTGCTGGCGTCATAAATCAAGGACCCTGTGACATCACCTGGCATCAGGTCGGGCGTGAACTGCACTCGTTTGGTGTCAAGACTCAACGCCGTAGATAACGCCCTGACAAGCAACGTCTTGGCCACCCCNGGCACTCCCTCCAACAACACGTGCCCGCCAGCAAGGAGTGCGATGAGTAGTCCGGTCACTGTGCCTTCCTGGCCGACCACGGCCTTGGCCACTTCGGTACGCACCGCCAGCAGTGCTTGTGCAGAGGCACTGGCAATCACGGGGACGGCGTTCCTTGGATGTCCCCTGAGCAGGGTATCCCTGCGGTGCATGGTCCGGGGTAGCTGCTGCGTGCCAGGGTCATAAGGCTGTTCCCCGTCCAGCACGGCGGGGTTGGGTGTGGCAGTAGTGGGGAATCTGGGGAGGGCATGCTCATCGCTGTGCCACTTCTTCCTCTAATGCCGTGAGTTCAACGGCCATGGACAACATNGTCTTTTCATTTGTTGGGGCAGCGCCCAATAATAAAGCGTTCACCTGCTGGGGTTTGCGCCCCGTCACTGCTGTAACGGCTTGAACCACAGCGGCCGGTTCAGCGCAATTACCCAGCCGCAAGGTGCGCGCCAGCCGCGTCAGGGTGGCGTGTTGGAGCGTGCGGGTGGCGGTGTCCAGCGCACGGGCATCCTGGTACAGGCGGGCCCTGCCGGTGAGAGTCTCGGATGCCTTAACGATCACAGGCAGCGGCTCTGTGACAAGTGGCCCGTGCCGACGCCCACGCCACAGCATCCCCAACACAGCAACAAGCAGCAGCCAGGTCGACGCCGGGAAGATCCACTGTGGCGTCAACTCTGCAAGTGAGGGCGGCTGCGCCGCTGCTGGGATGTCTTTCAATGATGGCATGTACCAGAGCAGGTGGGGNGCGCTTCCCAGGAGCCTGAACGTCAATGCAGCATTTCCCCTGCTGGCCAGATTTTGATTGATGACGACGCCGGGATTTCCTAATACTGCAACGGTGCCTGCGCTGTTGCTGGCCAGGTACCCACCGGCTGCCACTGCTGTCCCTGCCGGGACAAAGCAGGTTACCGGGCCCTTGTATAAATGCAGGGAAGTGGTGACGGCGCTGACACCGGTGCCTAAGGCGGGNGATCCGCCGTCGATAGTTCCGGCGGCCACTGCTGCAGAGTTGATGCAGCCGGCGTTGATTGCTGCGGTACCAGCTGTTGTCCCGGTGCTAGAGAGTTCTGTGCTGAGCTCCTTCACCGCTAGTGGGCCCGGAGCGATGGCTACCAGTTTGGCCCCAGAGGCTTGTGCGGCGCTTGCTAGAGCTCGGACNTTGGTTGGGGAGAGGAGATTTCTTGGGTCATAGAAAAGTACGGTGCTGTTGCCTTGGCCATTGGCAAATAATGCCTCCGTGGTGCCAGCGAGAGAGTCAGTGGCAGTGACTGCGACTCCTTGATTTCCAAGCACCGCGGCCGTAGCTTGCCAGCAGGCCGGGTTGGTGATGGATAAGGTCCCGGAGGTGCGCTCTCCGCTGGTGCCAAGAAGGAACCCCAAGAGTGAAAGGATGAGAAAAATATTGTGNCAGATGAGCCAGAACCGGTTCCTCTTCCACCACGTGTTGGGACGTTCTCCGGTGCCGCGGAGACCAACGCCGGAGACCGCCTGCTCCGGTGGCGCTGGTATCGCAGGCTCTGGGGTGAGCGCCGCTGCTGTCTGAACAGATCTGGGGCTTTGTTCGGTGTGGCTCATACGGGCACCGCCGGGAATGCCCGGAATATAGGGTGTTGCAGCGGCTACGGCTTGGTCTGTGAGCGTTAGCTTCTCATACATGGCAGCCGTNGGAGGCACCTGGCCGTAGCGTACGGCGTTGAATAGATCGGCACTGGCGTGCAGCGCCGGGCTGTGGCTGGGAAAGGCAGTCTCCAGCTCGGCCACAATTTCTCTGGCAGTGAGTCCCACAGCAGGAACAATGACATCGCGTTCTTCAGCTGCCCGGACCATTGCCCGGAACTGTTCGGAGACTGCCGTATGGAAGTCTCCGGCCTGTGCGGCAGTGCGGGCCATGGCGCGGTGCGCACCAGAGGACAACACTTGCCCGGCTGTAAATACCGCCGTTGTGGTTGCCTTNTTACGGTTGAGTCGGGGCCTGATGATAAGCACAATCGCAATAACGGCAACTAGTGCCAGCCCGGCCATAATGGCAAGGCCAATGTTGCCATTGGCAATGCCAACATTGTTGAGGAATTCCTCTAGCGCCTGTTTCAAGAAGGCAAAGACTTGCTCGGCCCAACCAGGCTTGGCTTCTTGGTATATTTTGGCTNNCAGTTCTTCCTGGGCCCATTGCCGCGCCTGGTCAGCTCCGGGGAGCACCGGCACATCATTGAGGGGCAGAGGTGCAGGGATTAGCTTCAATGCCATAAGCCCGGTGCCCTAATACCCGCGGGGTCCGGGTTGTTGGTGGGGTCCCTGCCGTAGGTGGGCGTGCCAGCCGTTGGCCAACNNTGCCCGGGACCAAGTCTGCCGGAACGGGGAGCCGGGGATCGTGCCGTCGTCCTTGTCCGTCTCAGACTCTTTCAACAAAGCAATGTCAAAGCCGTCGCGGCGCATCCGCAGGTCAACATAGAGCAAAGCCATGACACCAGTCTGGAAGGCCAAGGTCACTGCTCCGACGACGGCGCCAATCACACCGGAGACGGCCTGCACCAGCAGCATCAAATTCACGCTCTGCTCGGGTGTGGGCTCTCCGCCGAGCATCAAGGGNGCCAGGAATCCAAGGAGCAAGCCCACGGGCGTGGTGATGATGCTACCGACAACCCCGGCGATGATGGCCGCCAGGATCGAGGTGCCAAAGGTCCTCCACCAGTTACCTCGTGTCAGCTGCCAAGACCGCTTGATACCGGCGATGGCACCCATATTTTCCACCACAATCGCGGCCGGGGCCAGCAGCACCTTGGTGCCAATCCAGAGTGCCGCAACAACAAACGGCAGGCTCAGCAAGAGGGACAGGCCAATGACCCCNAGCACCGCGGAATTGGACTCTGAGGCGCCCAAGGCAAANATCAGGCCCACAACTATTGCCGTGAAAATCACTATTGCTGTCACAACCGCTGCGGCGTAAAGCAACGCCAACACGATCAGGCTTCCCACCCGAGGCTTGGTCAGGCGCCACATCTGGCTAAANGAGGTTTTGCGGTTCAATACGGCACGAAGCACCGGAACCACTAATGCGCCCTGCAAAACCATCTGGATCAGCACCGCAAGGAAAGCCGTGACCAGCATGGAGAGGGAATACGTGATCAGTCCACCACCCAGGGCTTCAAGCGCCGCGGGGTCGGTGGCGTTATCGGTGCTGGACAGATCGAAGATATCTGTCATGAACTTGCCAAAGGTCAAGAATATGACAAGTAGAGTCACCGCCGTCGTCACAAGCTGGAAGATCAAGGCAGAGCCGAACATCGCCTTTCCATTGCGACGTGCGGCTTGGAAGGCGCCGTCGAGGATTTCGCCCAGACCCAACGGGCGCAGCGGAATGACACCGGGCTTTGGCGGTGCCATGTAGTAATTGACGCCCGGTGCCATGCCGGAGTACCCGGGTTGACCGGGCTGGCCATATTGACCCCACTGTGGCTGTTGTGGTTGTTGCGGCTGCTGTGAGTATGGCGGGGACCGNGGTTGGCTCTGCTGACCATATTGCCCNCACTGCGGCTGCGGCTGAGGCCGCTGCTGGGATTGGGGCGTCAGAGGTGCCTGGTCTGGTTGGCCACTGTTGCTCTGGGGCTCCCCTTGTGGCTGCTCTGGTTCCTGCGTCATGATGCTCCCCTGAAAGATTCCCCGCAAACATGTCAGCGGTTCGAACAACGGCTGGTTCTTGGCTTATCAGTGACCTGGCGCCAATGTTCTCCACTACTACGCATCCGTTGTGTTGCTGCGTCTTACCTCAAACCCTAGCGGGAAGATGAGAATTTGTTCTGTGAATGGTGCAGCGTCAGGGACTATTGTGCCGTTTCGGTTCCTGGAGCCATGCACAAGTTGCCGCTGAAATTACTCGGGATGAGCCGCCATGATGAGCCAATACGGCTACTTCCGGTGCAGCAAAAGCGTCAAAGTCCTACAATTTGTAAAAATTGAAAGGAAAAATTACACCTCTGGCATGGCCCCATGGAGCGCCGATGAGGACATTGGGCTGGTGATAGGCAAATATAGAGACATGAAGGCACGTATTTTAGTAGTTGACGATGATGAGGCACTGGCCGAGATGATAGGCATCGTGCTGCGCAATGATGGTTTTGATCCGGTGTTTTGTGCGGATGGAGCCAAGGCGTTTGAGATCTTTCAAGCCAGTAATCCGGATCTGGTCCTGCTGGATTTGATGCTGCCCGGGATGGACGGCATTGAAGTCTGCAGGCTCATCCGCGCCGAATCGGATGTGCCCATAGTGATGCTGACGGCCAAATCCGATACTTCAGATGTGGTCCGCGGCCTTGAATCAGGTGCGGACGACTACGTTGCCAAACCCTTCAAACCGGCCGAACTAGTGGCGCGCGTTCGTGCAAGACTGCGCCCTGGTGACGTCAAGGCTCCTGAAACGCTGGTCATTGGCGAGATCACTATTGACGTTGCTGGCCATTCAATCCGTCGGGCTGGCGAANAGATTTCACTCACGCCCCTTGAATTTGATCTCTTGGTGGCTCTTGCTCGCAAGCCCTGGCAGGTGTTCTCCCGCGAGCTCCTGCTCGAGCAGGTGTGGGGCTACCGCCACGCCGCCGACACCCGGCTCGTCAACGTCCATGTGCAGCGGCTCCGTTCTAAAATCGAACGCGATCCTGAGGCGCCCGAAGTTGTCTTGACCGTCCGCGGTGTTGGCTACAAGGCAGGGAATTAGGCGCAACTTGCCGTGTTTTCGCGGTGAATAAGTTATGAGTCAGGACCAGGCCAGGAACGACGGCGTCCCGCACCCACCACNNCCCACCAACGGTGTGGGTGGGCAGGTTCCTGCCGCAACGGCTCGATCCGATCAGCAACTGGCATCTGCGGGTTCTGTCAATCCTGCAACCGGCGAGAGAACGCACAGTAGGCAAGCGCAAGCAACCGCCTTTGGCGGGTTGGCCCTGGCCAAAAGCCAGCAGATCCTGGGCGCGGTGGGCCGCGGCTTTGTGCGCCTTATGAGAAGGTTCCGTCGGGCCTGGTCCAAGCGTTGGCGGACCTCATTGCAGTTCCGCACAGTAGTTACTACGCTGCTGATTACCTCTGTGGCGGTGATAGGTGTTGGTGGTTATCTGGCCGGACAAATCTCCAACGGGTTGTTTAAAGAACGGCTCATGCAGGCCCAACAAGAATCAGCCCGCGGCGTTACCCAAGTCCAGGAGAGCTTCTCCAACGCAAGTTTGAGCGACCAGCCGCGCGTGTCCACCTATGTCAGTGATACGTTGACGCTGCTAGAAGTGGGCGGCACGGACGACAACCGCAAATACTTGATGGTCATCATCCCCGGCCAAAATAGCAAGCTTGCGGTGAGTTCCTCGGACTCTGGTGGCATCACAGCAGCCATCATTCCGGATGATCTTCGCAAAGCTGTCCAATCCGATGCCGACGGCCAGTTCTGGCAGTCGATCGCGCTGCCCACGGGCAGTGCCGGTGTCCACCCTGCTGTGGTGGTAGGCAGTCAAGTTGAACTGCTGAAAACCAACTACGAGCTGTACATGATTTATGACTTGAACACCGCGCAGCTGACACTGAACTACATCCAGTCGGTGCTCTGGCTAGCTGGTGGCATTTTGCTAGCGCTCATTGGTGCCATCGTGTGGTACGTGACACGCATGGTTGTTGACCCCGTCAGTCAGGCTGCAGCAGTGTCGGAAAAGCTAGCCGCTGGCGAGCTTGAAGAACGCATGGTGGTCTCTGGGGAGGACGAAATGGCCAGGCTTGCCACCTCTTTCAACAAGATGGCAACCTCCNTGCAGGATCAGATCACGGCACTTGGGACGCTTTCTGAGATGCAACAGCGCTTTGTCTCGGACGTTTCCCATGAACTAAGAACCCCGTTGACAACTGTGCGCATGGCAGCTGAGGTACTTNTTGATGCCCGTGAAGACTTTGACCCCATCAACAAGAGGTCCTCTGAGCTGCTCTTCCATCAAGTGGAACGCTTCGAACTGCTCTTGGCTGACCTACTGGAAATTTCACGGTTCGACGCCGGGGTGGCAGACCTTGACGTGGATTCGGTGGATATTTTCTCGGTGATCCATTCTGTGATCGACGGCGCAACGCCGGTTGCTGAAGCAAACTCCACTGAATTATCAGTTGTTACCCGGTTGCGCAGCCACACCTGCGTGGTGGAGATGGACTCACGCCGCATCGATAGGATTCTGCGCAACCTAATACTTAATGCTGTGGAACACAGCGAGGGCAAGCCAGTGAAAATCTTTGTCTCGGCTGATGAAACAGCTGTTGCGGTGGCTGTACGGGACTATGGCATTGGTATGTCACCGTCATCCTTGGAGCACGTTNTTNTCCGGTTCTGGCGTGCTGATGCGGCCCGAGCCCGCACCACCGGCGGCAGTGGTTTGGGCTTATCGATAGCCATGGAAGACGCCAGATTGCATGACGGCTGGCTTGAAGCATGGNGGATTCCCGGCGAAGGATCCTGCTTCAGGCTGACCCTGCCCNGCCGCCGCGGGATGNTGCTGGATCATTCGCCTGTCCCGCTGCCCCCGACGGNNTGGGGACCGGCAGGTAGTTACACATCGCTTTCTACCGGACCGGTACTGACCAACACTGGTGCCATGGGCGTGGTGGGGGCTTTGGGAAGCTTGAAAGGATCAGCCATGCTGGACTCCGTTACCCATCCAGAGAAATCAACCGTAGAGAAGAAAACAGCTGAGAACAAAGCTGTTGGGAACACTCCACGCAGCAGCCACGGGAAGGTAGATCTGTGAGGGATCTTTGCTGAGCGCACATACACGGCACTCCTTAGGAATTTTCCGCTCCCACACAGGGGCCGTTCCTCACAACGTGCACGGCGGAACTGGATGCTCGCTGCCTGGGCGATGGCCATCGTGGTAGTTCTGGCTGTGTCAGGCTGCGCAACTATCCCCACGCATGGATCTGTGGGTAAANGTGACCCGCTGCCTCAGCGTAACAACGAGGTCAACGTCGGCTTTCAACAATTCGGGCCTGTAGATGGAGCGTCGCAGGAGAGCATTGTCCGGNGGTTCATTGATTCTGGCACCGGTATCAGCGACGATTTTCAGACTGCTCGGCAGTATCTGACGCCTGGACTTGCTCAGTCCTGGGCCCCTGACAAGCGGACCTTGGTGTACACGGGCAGCTTTTCGGTGNACCCTGCGGCAGCCAAGGACACCTTCGACTTGAAGTTTGATGTCATCTCCACTGTCGATGCCATGNGGGTGCTGACCCCAGCTAAGGAATCGGCCACCGAGAGCCTGAGCGTGGAGATGGTTCAGGTTGATGGGCAGTGGCGGATTTCTGGAATTCCCGACGGCTTGGTGCTCAGTGAAGCAACCTTCCAGACGCTTTTCAGTTCGTTCACACTGTATTTTTATGATCCAACGTTCACCTATGGTGTGCCGGATGTCAGGTGGCTTGCGGGGCGTTCCTCACGCACGGCAACAGGCATTGTCAAGGCGATGCTGGATGGTCCGGCCCCGTATCTCCAAGGTGCCGTTGTCAGCGCCTTCNCCAACGGAATCTCACTAGAACGCGATTCTGTCCCCGTCAACAACGGCCTGGCAAAGGTTGGGTTGAGCGCCCAGGCATTGTTAGAAACTAGCGTGAAGCAACGTCAACAAATGCAGGCCCAGCTACTTGTGACATTGCAANAGGGGCTGAACACCGTCACGGAAGTTCAATTTTTAGCTGACGATCGAGAAGTTGACATGGGTGGGGCAGCCGACGTCGTCAACCGGATGATTATTGATAACCCTGTGCCGCCAAATCAGGTTGCGCTATCCAAGAATGAGCTTGTTACCTTCGACGGTGCCAAGATCGCAGCCATTCCCGGAATACCCTCAGTGGCGGCGTTGGTTCCCTCGGCTCCGGCCATATCCTACTCGNGGGATGATTTCGCGTTCCGTTCAGGGGCCGGGAACCAAATTTATTCGGTGGCCCCTGGCCAGCCACCCGTACTTGCCATTGCGGGCGTGGCGCTAACAGCGCCGTCGTTTGCCCCCAACGGCTGGCTTTGGTCAGCTGCAGGGGACGGTTCCGGCATGGTGGTTGCTATCAACCCTGACGACGCCGGAAAGTTAGGANCCCCCGTGATCCTGACAGTGCCGTGGCTAGTTGGGCAGGAGGTGAGAACTNTTCGAGTCTCACGTGACGGTACCAGAGCGCTTGTTATCTCCCTTGCCAATGGTGTCTCCAGGGTGAGCATGACAGGCATTTTCAAATCCGGGAACGTTCCCAAGGAACTTACACCCCTGAGCCTTGTCCATACGGGAACACCTACCTTGGGTGTGTGGGAAGGGGAANCAAGCGTAGCGGTGATGTCTCCGTCGGCCACAGAGCCAGTTTCCATCGAGATTTTGGATCTGTCGCGGGCACCGGTGGAGTTGGACGAGCTAGCCGGGATTACGTGGATCAGCGCGGGATCGGGCCAACATAATGTGCACGCACAAACTGCCACCGATNTTTACTCCAACGTGGGCAATTCGTGGGAGATGGTGGCCAAGGATCTCCAACAAGCCTCGTTCGCAGGATAACGGGGCAGGCAAAGGCCTCGGTGAGAAGTTCGATCTGCCACGCCGTTCACTCCTGCACAGCAGTTCACTCCTGCACAGCCGGGGATTGCTGTAACGCTATGAACAGTTGAATCCAAAAGGGTCCAGAGGCACCGTGAGACACCCATGCTGGAGGCATGGACTCTGACCGCGGCGCGGCCCCATGGGTGGATTCTGAACAGCATCCAGTGACCCACAAAGGGCGGATTAGATCTCCTTGGCTGCGCCTCTGGCTGTGGTGTGAGGGCGCTTGGCAGGAACTGCTCTATTTGGCCCTTCCANCGGAATGTGTGGTCTGCTGCCGCGAAGACCACACCTTGTGCNCCGGGTGCTCTGCCGTGCTGCGCAAGCAAACAGCAGCACCGTTTAGAGCCGAACATTCAGCGGACGCATTGGTCAGTGTGCTCGGGGAATCCCACCTTGGCGTGATTGCTGCCGGTGAATACAGGGACGCCTTGGCAGCGGCAATCCTTGCCTTCAAGAACCATGGGCGTACGGAGCTTTGCGCCCCGTTGGCTCGCGCTCTTGCCCGCGGGCTGGCATGCGTGCTGGAGCAAGTGAGCGTTACCGTGGAGCCTCACACGCGAGAGGCGCCTGGACGCGCTGGTGCCCATGGAAACACAAACCCTGTGGAACCAGCCGGCGAGGTGTGGCTGGTGCCCATTCCAAGTACTGGCAGCGGCTGGCGCCGTCGCGGCTATGACCCTGTAGCGATGATTTTACGGTCCCTGGTGCACGAGGGACGGCTACCGTCCGGGNTGGTGATCGCCCCGATTCTTCGCATCAAGACCACGCTGCCGTGGCGTCGGCACCACCAGAAGGGTCTTGGCCGGGCAGCGAGAGGCAACAATGTCCGCAACACCATGAAAATCAAGCACAACAAGGACCGATTTTTGGCCCNNACAGCGAACCCCAACGGCCAAGTTATTGTGCTTGTTGATGATGTCCTCACCACTGGCTCCACTCTGCGCGAAGCCGTCAAAACGCTGGAGAAAGCGGGCCTTGACGTACGTTCAGCACTAGTGCTGGCGGCTGCTCGGGCCCCTGAGGGGAGTCAGGAAAGTCACTTCAAGAAAGGACTCGCTGAAAATTTTTGCCGTAAAGATGAATAAAACCATGCAGTGAACTAACGTGAGTGAACGGGTACCTCTTCCAGAGGAAACCGCCCGTCGGCGGTCAGGATGTAGCGCCAAATGCTAGCCGGCCGCCGTGTCACCGAAGATATTTGGAGGGCACCATGGAGTTCATGATCACCGGCCGTAACGTAAGTGTTTCGGACCGATTTCGCGAATATGCTGGCGAGAAGCTCACAAAGATCGAACAGATGGCCAACAAGGTTCAGCGCGTCGATGTGAAGGTTTCCAAGGAGAGCAAGGCCCGCACTGTAGAAGCCCCGCTCACTGTTGAGTTGACGGTTCTTGGCCGGGGTCCGGTGATCCGCGCTGAAGCTGCCGCGTCGGATAAGTTTGCAGCATTTGATGCGGCCTACGGAAAGCTGCTCGAGCGGCTCCGGAAGGCCAAAGACAAAAGACGGACCNACCACAGCAAGCATGGTCTCATGTCCGTCAGAGAGGCCACGGCGTCACTGGTACCCGTGAGCAGTTCCGAGCCCATCTACGCTCAAAAGGATGAGGAGGTTCTGGAGGTAAAGTCGCCCTACGATATCGAGAACGACATCCCCGCCGGCGACTCTCCCGTGCTGATCCGGCGCAAGGTCTTTCCCGCCGCGGCATTGTCGCTAGATGACGCCGTGGACAACATGGAAATGGTTGGACACGATTTCTACCTGTTCATCGATGCCTCGACCGGGATCCCCTCAGTGGTCTACCGCCGCAAGGGATGGACGTACGGTGTCATCTCACTGGATGAGAACGCTGATCCGGCAGAAGAGATCTCAGCCTATCGGTCACCGGATGAGCCAGTTCGCGTCTAGCCAGGAACCACACACCATATTTGAGCAATAAGTCCAAGGAGCCGTAGCTATGGGTGCAAGGCTGAGCCTGTCACAGGCCCGGCGCATTGCACTTCGAGCCCAAGGACTTGCAACCGTACGGCCCACCCAACCCGTCACAGCACGGGCGGTGGGCCGTACTNTTGACCAGCTACAGCTCGTCCAGATCGACTCTGTCAATGTCCTTTCACGCAGCCACTATCTACCGTTCTTTTCCAGGCTAGGGCCCTACGAAAAATCCCTCGTCGACGGTTTGGCTAAGACACCCNCGCGCAAGCTCATGGAATATTGGGCCCATGAGGCAAGCTATATCCGGCCGACACATTTTCATGACCTGAGGCAATGGCAGAGCCGGCGCTGGGTTGGGTCAGGTTCCATGGATGCCGCACTGCGCGTTGACTTAGAAACAAGAATCCTGACAATACTCAGGTATGGCAAGGCTCTGACCGCCCGGGAAATCACCACGCGAATCGGTCACCAAGAAGTCACCGAAAGCACCGACTGGGGATGGAACTGGAGCGCCGTCAAGCGGGCCCTGGAGGGCCTTNTTGAGCGCGGAATTCTCGGGGCAGCCTCACGTAATGAACAATTTGAACGTCGGTATGCCCTGATCGAANAGGTCCTGCCTGCACGGGTGCAGNGGATTTGGATGCCCGGGGAGAAGATGGATGCCCAGGGTAAGGAAGAAGCTCTGATGCGGTTGATCAGCGCGGGCGCCAAGGCTCATGGAATTGGCACCACCAGATGTTTCGCGGACTACTTCAGACTTCCTGTCACTGCAGCGGCACAAGCGGTCCATCGGTTAGTGGAAGACGGTGAACTGATCACGGTCACCGTTGATGGCTGGCAGGAACCCACCTATTTACATGCTTCCGCCACAACACCGCGCACGGCCCGTGCCTGTGCCCTGCTGAGCNCCTTTGATTCACTGGTGTTTGAACGGCGCAGACTCGAAAAGCTCTTCAATTTTCATTACAGGCTGGAGATTTATACGCCCGAACAGCGCAGGAAGTATGGATATTACGTATTGCCATTTCTGCTAGGCGAGAACATTGTGGCTCGCGTAGACTTAAAAGCCGATCGGCAAGCTGGCGCGCTTGTGGTGCGCGGCGCCTTTNCCGAAGCTGACGCACCCCAAAATACCGCCATTCACTTGGCAACTGAGCTGGAACAGATGGCCCTCTGGCTGGGACTGGGGACGNTCGTCGTTCATGAGCATGGGGATCTTGGCCCTGCGCTGAGAGCCGCGTCAGCATAACTGGCAGTGTGTTGTGCCGCTTCTCACGTAGACTGAACAGGCTACTTTTAGGCAGCAATAGATTGGGAGCAATTTCGTGGCATCACTTCTTGAGCGGGTTCTTCGCACAGGCGATCGCAAAACGCTTAAACGACTCAATGTCCTCGCTGACGCCATTGACTCTCTGGAGGATTCTTTCCAGACCTTCACCGACGCTGAGCTGCGCGAGGAAACAGACAAGCTCAAGCTCCGCCATGAAGAAGGCGAGACCTTAGATGATCTGCTCCCGGAGGCTTTTGCCGCCGTGCGTGAAGCATCATCGCGCACCTTGGGTCTGCGGCACTTCCGTGTGCAGCTCATGGGCGGAGCAGCCTTGCACCTTGGCAACATTGCTGAAATGAAAACCGGTGAGGGTAAGACACTGGTGGCCACCGCCCCGGCCTATCTGAATGCACTCTCTGGCAAGGGTGTCCACATTGTCACAGTGAACGACTACTTGGCTCAGTATCAGTCAGATCTGATGGGTCGCGTATTCCGGTTCCTAGGCCAGAGCAGCGGTTGCATTGTTTCCAATCAGGACCCCACGGTCCGCCGCGCCCAGTATGCCGCCGACATCACGTACGGCACCAATAACGAATTTGGTTTCGACTACCTGCGCGACAACATGGCGTGGAGCAAGGATGAACTGGTCCAGCGCGGCCACAACTTTGCGATCGTCGATGAAGTTGATTCCATTTTGATCGATGAAGCCCGTACACCGTTGATCATTTCTGGTCCCGCCTCCGGCGACGCCAACCGCTGGTATGGCGAGTTCGCCAAGGTGGTGCTGCGCTTGGATATTGATGAAGACTATGAAGTCGATGAGAAGAAGCGCACCGTGGGCGTTCTTGAAGACGGCATTGAAAAGGTTGAGGACTACCTCGGCATCACCAATCTCTACGAATCTGCCAACACCCCGTTGATTGGTTTCTTGAACAACGCCATCAAGGCCAAAGAGTTGTTCAAGCGAGATAAGGACTACGTCATCATGGATGGCGAAGTTCTGATCGTGGACGAGCACACAGGGCGTATTTTGGCTGGCCGTCGCTATAACGAAGGCATGCACCAAGCCATTGAAGCCAAGGAAGGTGTGGAGATCAAGGCTGAGAACCAGACCTTGGCCACAGTGACGTTGCAGAACTACTTCCGCCTGTACGGGAAGCTCTCCGGTATGACCGGTACAGCCGAGACGGAGGCGTCTGAGTTTATGGGCACCTACTCACTCGGTGTTGTCCCCATTCCTACGAACAAGCCCATGAGGCGTGCGGATCAGGCCGATCTTGTGTACAAGAACGAGGTGGTCAAATTCGACGCCGTGGTTGCCGATATTGCCCAACGTCATGAGACTGGACAGCCGGTTCTGGTAGGAACCACCAGCGTTGAGAAGAGCGAATACCTGTCCAAGAAGTTGGCGCTTGCAGGGNTCAAACACGAGGTCTTGAACGCCAAANACCACGCACGTGAGGCTGCCATCGTGGCCCAGGCGGGCCGTCGAGGCGCTGTCACTGTGGCCACCAACATGGCCGGACGCGGAACTGACATCATGCTCGGTGGAAACGCAGAATTCAACGCTGTGACCGAGTTGGCTGCACGTGGGCTTGATCCAGAAGATACTCCCGACGAATACGAAGCAGCATGGCATGACGCTTTTGAAGCAGCCAAGCTGGCCGTCAAGGACGAGCACGACGCTGTTTTGGAAGCCGGTGGCCTGTACGTCTTGGGTACCGAACGCCATGAGTCCCGACGCATTGACAACCAGCTTCGAGGCCGTTCAGGCCGACAGGGCGATCCAGGCGAGTCACGTTTCTACCTGTCGCTCAGTGATGACCTGATGCGCTTGTTTAACTCTGGTGCTGCCGAACGCCTCATGTCACGTTCGTCCATGCCCGATGATGTTGCCCTTGAATCCAAGCTCGTGTCCAAGGCGATTGCCTCCGCACAGGGCCAGGTTGAAGGCCGTAACGCCGAACAGCGCAAGAACGTCCTCAAATATGACGACGTCCTGAACCGCCAGCGCGAAGCCATCTACAGCGACCGCCGTCGGATCCTCGAAGGTGGAGACCTGCACGAAAAGGTCCAGCACTTCCTTGAAGACACCGTCAACGAGATCATTGAAGCTTCCCTGAGCAACGGGCACCCCGGTGATTGGGACTTCNAAACCTTGTGGAACAACCTGCGCACCATTTATCCGGTGGCTCTTACGGTAGATGAAATCGCCGAGGAAGCAGGCGGTGAAGGTCGCATCACAGCTGAAATGCTCAAGACAGAGCTTCTCTCCGATGCTCGCGTCGCCTACCAGGAACGCGAAGGCGCACTTGGCTCGGCCACGATGCGCGAGCTCGAACGCCGCGTAGTTCTCTCGGTGGTTGGGCGCAAGTGGCAAGAACACCTCTATGAGATGGACTACCTCAAAGAAGGCATTGGCCTGCGTGCCATGGCCCAACGTGACCCGTTGGTTGAATACCAGCGTGAAGGTTACGAGATGTTCCAGTCCATGATGGCTGGCATCCGTGAAGAGAGCGTCGGCTTCTTGTTCAACCTTGAAGTCCAGGTTGAAAATGCGCCTGAGACAACTGTTGGCGTGGTCGCGGATGCTCCGGTGAACTTGATGAAGCGTGTGGAAGGTGCTGGTTCCGAAGCTGAGCATAACCATCTAGCTCCGCGCATCACAGCTCCCGGACTGGAAGCGCCGGCGAAGCCGGTGCAGTTGCAGTTCACGGCCCCGGATGCCCAAGGTGACGCCGAAGTACACGTTGAACGCCGTGGCACCGATGGCCTGCCGCCGTCGGCCAAGCGCCCGGCTAACAAAAGCGCCAAGAAGAAGAAAAGCGTTAACCGGGCTTTCTGAACTTCGGCTAAAGCCGCCGTTTGAAGCATAACGCCACGGGTAAACCGTGGACGTTGCGCTCAAACGGCGGCTTTTCGATCAACAAGTGAGAACGGGTGGCGTTGGGCACCAGGAAACGCTGACGGCGGCGCCCTGCCTACCCAATGCGTAGAGCTGTGACCTTCCAGAGGCCGTTGTGTTGTTCGAACCGCATGGCCACGGCGCGGAATCGTGTCTTGTCGGCGATCACCACCGCTGTTTCGAAGATCCCGGGTGAGACGGCACTGCAATGAATTGAATGCACCATGGGTTGGTGGTGCAATGTGCACATTCCCNNGGAGCCTGGTTCATTGCTGTGACGGCGGGATGCGGCTTTACTCGCCTCGGCGTGGAGACGTGCACGGGTAGTCAAAGAATTCATGCACAGTGTGTTCAACCATCGGGCGAGCTGCTGTACGGATCTGACGCCGCTGATCACTTCGAGGGCGGCCTGCGCCACCTTGCCTGACATCACCTCCACCATAGCCAGCTCGCCCGCCTCTGGTTGCAGGGATCTCAGAGCGCCCGAAGACTCAGTGTCTACTGCATGGTTTTGCGCTGTAACNCGTTCGGCCCTGATGGGAAGCTTCACCACGTTAGCGCCCGCGAGTGCACTACCATCGGGAACAGGTGGTGGGACGGGCCTGACCACCAGAGGTGTTGGGACGGTTCCTGTAGAGGTAGCTACGGTAATCACGGGGTGCTCCTATGTACGGGGTCAATGGGCTCAATGGTTGGACGGATCTCTTGAAAAATTAAGTGTTTGCACTGTGAAAAGCTGACGCTAATGGCCTGCTGGTGCGTGCAGTACCTGGCCGGGAAAGATGAAATTGGGGTCTGCACCAATGGTGTTGCGGTTGGCCTTGTACCAGTGCGGCCAGGCTAATGCCACATCCAGATCACTGGAATACGGGCCTAGTGCTGCGGAGACGATGCTCCATAAGCTGTCGCCTTTNTGGACCACCACATCGGAGGTGCTGCTAGTCCCCGGTTCGCTNTCCAGAGGGATATTCCACGCTGGCGCCTGCGTTCCGCTGCCCGCTTCTGTGGGNGAGGACTCCGGACGGGTGGAGGGCCGTAGCAGGAGGTCGGGAGCGGTTTCGCCCGTGTGCGGGATCCACTGTGGCGCCACGGGCTTCGCCGTAGCCGGCTCTAGTATGTCCTGGCCCGGGCTGAGGTTGGTGTTGGGGCCGGTACTGATGTTTGGAGGCAGGTGGGAGCGTTCCGCAGCAGCGATGCTGGGAATGGTTGCCGGTGCGGTTACCACAGTGTCTGCATGCCATAGGGGNTCAATGCCAGGACCTTCGGCTGCTCCTGCCAAGGGTGCCGCCAGGAGGTTTGCGCCAACCACAGCGATAACCACGCGGCGCATAAAAGCCGGTGAGCAGGACTCGGTGAATGCTGCAATCCGCAGTGCCCCNAACGAACGAGCCACTGTCGATACGCAGGCGCAAATCGCTGCTAGAACCCACCAGCACAGTAGTGCGATTCCTGCNCCTGCACCAGCTACGCCCAAGAGTTCAGCCAGATCCAGCGGTTGCGCTGCACCGGTAGTGCTCCACCGCAGTCTCAACAGTGAGGTACCGCTGAACACCAAAGATGCACCAAGGAAAACAATNGCGGCGCTCATGGCTAGGTCTGCACGTGTCTGCCGTTGCATTAGATCTCCCTTAAAGTATTTTGACACTTTTGACATCGTTTGATGGTATATGACTTAGTTTGAACTCATCTGGCCCGTGTGTCTATGGCTTGGGTGAAGAATGTGGATGGTCCCAGGCAGCTTCCGGAGGGGCCCAGGTAAGTACCCCGTGTCCAGACTTCATCCAGAATGTTGACTGGGAGGCCCGCTGACGTCTAGCGTGGCGCCATGCGATGGGAACTACTTNTTGCTGACNTTGAAGCCCAGCTGCATGCGGCTACGCAGCAGGAATTAGAGCATCACATCAACGAGCTGGCCCGGATGGAGGCTGCACAGCTGACGTTGGCCGAGGCGCTGCGAGGCTCAGTGGGCGGAGCCCTTTCCATTCTCATGTGCAACGGCACGGGATTTCACGGCCAAGTGCGCAGGGTAGAGCCCCACTGGATGCTCCTGGATGAAGGGAGCCGCTCCATGCTGCTGCCCTTAGCTAAGATCTTGCGCGTGCAGGGTCTGNGGGCCCAGCGGGCCAAGGCGGTATCGAGAGTGCCTTACACGCTGGCGGCTGCACTACGTGTTCTGGCACGAAACAGATCAGTCGTTGTCTTGGAATTGCACAGTACCCGCCCTGCCAGAGTGCGTGGGGTACTGGATCAAGTTGGTGCTGACTACCTCCAACTGATGCAGTTGACCGACGGCGTCAGCCGGGACCCCGGAAACACTCAGGGCAGTGTGGTTATTCCCTTGGCGGCGCTGGTGTCGATCGCGTCATCGCCGGAGAACGAATTCTAAAGGGAGGGCTGTCAGGGCGCCTGCGGCACGTGCACGGAGAGCAGGTGTAACCAGCAGGCGAGCGGAGGCTCTGGAGTTCAGTTGTGCGGGGCTGGGTCTTCGGTTGCGAGCATCGCCCGGGCTGCAGAGTGACGATCATCAATGAATTGCTCGAAATTTGCTGCATCCACGCGCCACTGCCCGCGCCCGCCAATTTGAAAGGCGGGAAGTTCTCCGCTGTGGACCAGTGAATAGCACGCGGCGGCTGAGATTTGCAGCTGTTCGGCGACGTCGGCCAATGTTAGAAAACGGGGCATATGCCTATTGTCTCTTTGGGGGTCGTTTGACGAGGTTAGACACTGATATCCACAGTGTTAAGGCCCGCGCGGGAAACCTCTGGTCAGCAGAGTGCTCGTCAAATCCCCTCGAACTTGTCCACAGATTCAGGCCACTTATGTGAAAGGGGTTTCAACCGGGGCCGATCGGCGGTACAAATGGGAGATGGCAGCAGTGCTCACACCGTTGCCCTTACTGGAGGCAACGATGGCCGCTTTGGATAAGGTTGGCGCGGCGGCATGGTTCGGCAGCGGAGGAACCATGGATATTGACGTGCGGGAACCGGCACCGCGGCTTCGCAAGCCATCGTGGAAAGACCCGCGGCTGCTGATCGGTGTCTTGCTCGTGTTGGCGTCCGTGGCAGCCGTGGTGGCACTTGTAGCTAACGCAGGGAAAACGGTCCCCATGTACACGGCCAGGGATACTTTGGTTGTGGGGCAGAAGATCACCGCCGAATCATTCACCATTGTCCAGGTCCAGCTGGGCGAGGTTGACGGAAAGTACCTGGATCCGAGCGCTGAATTAGCCAACAACGCCGTTGCCGTCCGCATGGTACCCAAGGGCGAACTTGTGTCCCGCTCAAGCATTGGCTTTAGCGACGCTTTGGATAGAAAGCCCGTTTCCGTCACCATCGTCGAACCCCTGCCCAAGGAAGTACTCGTGGGATCCTATGTTGATGTCTGGGTGGCACTTCCAGATGAACGCAACGGCTACCAAGCTCCTGCGCTGATGCTGCCAGGGNCCGAGGTTGCGGCACTTAACGTGGGAACCTCCTCGCTGGGATCGGGCAAGAACGTGCAGTTGATGGTCCTTGTCACTGACGTGCAGATGCCCAAATTCTTGGGCGCTGTTGCCAATAAGGCCAAGATCTCTGTGGTGTGGAACCCGGGGTGCCCCATGAATCCGGTGACAGTTGTTTCGGTGNGGGACACGCCAACTGGCATTATCGAGGCGCTCGCGCAGCAGCCAGGAGAGATGCGAGTTGTGCGGCGCTGCCCTGAGCTGGCTGATCTTNTGGCGGCCTGCCAAAGCGGTCTGGCTCAGGTGGCCGTTATCGCCGAGTTTGCCGGTGATCTGACGGCAACCTTGGTTGACAGGCTCGCCGCCGTGGGCGTCAGCGTGGTTGCCGTAGCAGAAACCCTGGAGGAAGCCCGTCGGTTGCGCGGCATCGGCGCCACTGCCGTCACCGCGGGCATCACCGCCGAGGAGATGGGTGCTGTGGTGCGTGCCACGGTGCAGAATCGAAGGCACCCCGGCTCGGCCGGGTTCGCAGTACCCGCCACCGAAGGTCGCCTCAGGCCGCCGGTACCACCATGGGAGGCGGCACCGGCACTGACGGCTGAAGCAGGGACTTTCGCGCCCGGCCCCGAAAGTTCGGTTCCTGCTGGCAGCGAAGGGCTGGAAGATACCTTCATCGCAGGTGCGCCCGGCACCCACGACACCGCCGCTGAGGTAGACCTCGCGTCAGGCCACACTGCTGGCCACGCTGCCGGACGTAAAGGCACCGGTACTACTGGCGACGAAACCCAGACTCATGAAGCACACACCGACGAGCCAGATAGTGCCAGTGACCGCGGTGCTGATGTCCTGAACAACGGCGCTGATGTCCTGAACAACGGTGCTGATGTCCTGAACAACAACGTCGCCTCCAGCGGCCAGCCGCGGCAGAACACCTTGCACCGGCCCGGCCCGGGTGAACCAGAAACGAGGACCCGCGGCTTCTGGATAAATTTGCNNCGACAAACCTCAAGGCCTGCGGGCCAGAATCACCAACAGCCTGCAGCGTGGGCGAAAGATCGCTCATNNCCCTCAGCGTCGCTCGAGTCTTCCCTTGAGGGAATGAACGTGAAACGCCAGAAGAACCCGCTGTCCAGCAAGCCCCAGCTGCTCACCGAGCCGTATGCTCGGCNNAAGGCACTCGTGGCTGTATGGGGCCCGATCGGTTCACCGGGGCGGACCACACTGGCCATCAACCTTGCTGCTGAACAGGCGGCGGCTGGCCGCACGGTCCTCCTGATCGATGCGGACAGTTACGGGGCAAGCATTGCTGCGACATTAGGTCTGTTGGATGAATCAGCTTCCTTCGCCCAAGCTTGCAGGGCAGCTGACCAAGGCGGATTGAGCCGTGTCTACTTGGCAAAGACGGCCTCGCAGGTCATTNTTGCCGGTGGCACTNTTTCGCTCCTGACTGGATTGACGCGGGCTGATAGGTGGCCTGAATTGCGGGCGGCCGCCGTCGAACGTGTCCTTGGGCTGGCACGTGAGCTTGCCGAACTGGTAGTTGTAGATTGTGGGTTTGGACTGGAAAATGATGAAGAGCTCAGCTATGACACTGTGGCACCGCGGCGCAATGCCGCCACGTTGATGGTCCTGGCTCAAGCAGACATCGTCTATGCGGTGGGCAATAGTGATCCCATTGGTATCCCTCGGCTGATTCGCGGACTGGGAGAACTTCAGCAAGGGTATCCGGTCACTGATGTCCGCGTGGTGGTCAACAAGGTTCGGCGCAAAGCAGTGGGCCGTTCACCGGAAAAATCCTTGGCACAGGCCTGGGAGCGCTTTGGGCCGGCGCAGGGCATCAGCCATTTTCTGCCGTGGGACCCTGAGCTGACAGACAAAGCACTCATGGAAGGGAAGCTACTACTTGAAGTTGCCGCCGATGCTCCGCTGCGTCGGGCTATCCGAGACATTGACTGTGCAGCTGTCTAACGAAACTCAAATACCGCTGTAACAAACGCCACTGCGTAGCTTCATTTTCAGGGCTAGGCTCAAGGAAGGGATCGCAAAGAGGCGGTCTTATCTCTTTGACGGAGGCGTTAATTTCATGTCATCGCACACACCCGGCCATCAGCCTGTCCAGGACCAACCCCGGTACGGCGGCCAGTCATTCTTGAATGACTACTTTGTGCAACTATCCGAAGAGGACGCTGCCCTCTACGATCCGGAACTGTTGAACGCGAGGGCCGCTGCACACCAGGAGCTGGCAGCTAACCGCACACCCGGACAGGCTAATGTTGAAATCCGTGATGAGCGCGATGCCAGCGTTGTCTACATCATCACCGATGACATGCCGTTCTTGGTTGACTCCGTCAGCGCCGAACTGGTGCGCCAGAACCGTGCCATTCACCTTGTCACGCACCCTGTCTTCGTCGTATCCCGCGATAAGTCAAATAATGATCTGACCTCTGTTACCAAGGTTCCCTCGCACGCAGGAGTTGCCAGCGGGGACACCTCAGCCATGCCCAACATCGCGCACCTTCTTGGCGACGGAGACAATAAATCCTTCCTGGAATCCTGGATTGCCATTGAGATTGGCAAGACAGGCGAAGCTGAAAAGACTGAGCTAAAGGACGGGCTGGTCAAGGTTCTTGCTAATGTCCGTGCAGCAGTTGAAGACTGGCCCGCTATGCGGGAGAAGGCCCTGAGCAGGGCAGAAATTTTGGCAACGGTGTTAGCGNGGGAGTCCCTGGTTGACTTACGCGAAGCCGAAGACCTCCTGCACTGGATGGAAGCTGATAATTTCACCTTCCTTGGTTACCGCGAATATGACCTTCACAAGCGCGACGGCGAGGATGTGCTCATCAACCGCGAAGGCAGCGGACTGGGCGTACTTCGGGACGGTTCAAGCCATCCCGCTATCCAGCACTTGACAACCACTGGCCGCCGCAAAGCCCGAGAAAAGCGCGTTCTTGTCATCACCAAGGCAAACTCCCGCTCCACCGTGCACCGCGGTGCTTACCTGGATTACATTGGTGTCAAATCCTTTGACTCCCAGGGGAACGTCAATGGAGAGCAACGTTTCATCGGCCTGTTTTCCTCGGCCGTGTACACCGGATCGGTCCGTAACATCCCGGTGGTGCGTGAANAGGTCGAGGCCGTGCTGCGGCACTTTGGCTTCCCTCCCAATTCCCACTCAGGTAAGGACCTGTTTGCCGTTCTTGAGACGTACCCGCGCGATGAGCTATTCCAAATTGAGGTCTCTGATCTGATTGAGATTGCCAACAGCATCTTGCGTCTGGCTGAACGGCGGCGTACACGGTTGTTCCTGCGGCCTGACATTTATGGCAGGTTCATGTCGGCACTTGTCTACATCCCGCGCGATAGGTACACAACAGCTGTTCGCCACCGCATTGAAGAAGAGCTCACCCGAACCTTCAACGCGGTAGCCATCGATTTTGAAGCTCGCATGAGTGAATCAGCGCTGGCTCGGCTGTTCTTCCGTATCCGCTTGCCCAAGGCTTATCTGGTCCCCGCTGACTTGCACGAGNGGGAGCTGGAGCAGCGGCTGGTGCTTGCGGCACGGTCATGGCCTGAAGGCATCGCCCAGGTGCTGCGCGATTCCAAGCCGTTGGATGAAGCTGAGAGCCTTGTGGGCAAATGGTCCGAAGCGTTTCCCGCAAGCTACCGGGTTGCTTTTGAAGTCGAAGATGCGTTGGCGGATATTGCCCAATTTGAGGCGTTTGACGCAGAGTACAAGGCAGCAATTGCCGCTGGGTTGACTCCAGATAAGTGTGCCCCGGGCATGCACGTCTATCTGCCTTCAGGTTATGGACAGGAGCTANAAGAGGACGCCCGCATCAAGCTTTACATGGCGCATCCGGAAAGCCTCAGCAAGATCCTGCCGTTCTTCCATAACCTTGGTATCGAGGTCCTTGACGAGCGGCCATTTGAAATTGAGACGCTGGACAAGCGCGATTTCTTTCTTTACGACTTGGGTCTGAAGTACCCGGCTGGGGTTGAGCCACTGACCACGGCCGGACTTCTTACAGACGCATTTGGTGCCGCCATTACAGGGCGCAGCGAATCAGACGGCTTTGACCAGCTGGTACTGACTGAAGGCATGCACTGGCGCCAGATCGTGATCTTGCGTGCCTACGCCAAATACATGCGCCAGATGGGCAACACGAACTCTTTCGGCTTCATCACCAACACACTGCTGCACAACGTGGCCGTGACCCGCGGACTTGTTGATCTGTTTGAATCCCGTTTCAACCCTGCCATCGATGATGAAGCACGTCCAAGGCTCCAGGCCGAGGTCCACGAACGTCTCAACGCGGCGCTAGAAAACGTCCCCACCCTAGATGCTGATCGGGTCCTGCGCACCTTCACTAACTTGGTGGACGCCACGCTGCGAACCAACTATTACCGTGACCGGGACTATCTGAGCTTGAAGTTGGACCCGTTGGTCATTGACGGGCTACCGGAGCCACGGCCTATGTTTGAGATTTGGGTTTACTCCNCGCGCGTTGAAGGGACGCACCTACGCTTTGGCAAGGTTGCCCGAGGCGGGTTGCGCTGGTCTGACCGCCGTGAAGACTTCCGCACGGAAGTCCTTGGCCTGGTCAAAGCTCAAACGGTGAAAAACGCCGTCATTGTTCCTACCGGAGCTAAGGGCGGCTTCTTCGCCAAACAGTTGCCAAACCCGGCCGTTGACCGTGGTGCCTGGATGACCGAGGGCAAGGAAAGCTACAAAACCTTCATCCGCGGACTGCTCGATGTCACCGACAACCTTGTTGCCACCGACAACGGTGAAGTTGTTGTGCCGCCGGTAAATGTGGTGCGCCACGACGCCGATGACACGTACTTGGTGGTGGCAGCGGATAAGGGCACTGCGTCCTTCTCCGATACAGCCAACGCTATCTCCGCTGACTACAACTTCTGGCTGGGCGACGCGTTCGCCTCCGGTGGCTCCGTCGGTTACGACCACAAGTCCATGGGCATCACGGCGCGCGGTGCTTGGGAGTCGGTGAAGCGGCACTTTAGTGAGTTTGACCTCGATACCCAGACCCAGGAATTCACGGTTGTTGGCGTCGGGGACATGTCAGGTGACGTGTTCGGGAACGGGCTTCTGCGTACCCGCCACGCCCGCCTCGTTGCGGCTNTTGATCACCGGGATATTTTCCTTGACCCCAACCCTGTTGCGGGGCCGGCGTTCGAGGAACGTCAGCGCCTGTACGATCTGCCCAGATCATCCTGGCAGGACTACAACAGGGAACTCATCAGCGAAGGTGGTGGCGTCTACTCACGCACGCTGAAATCTATTCCGATTTCCNCCGAAGTGGCGTTGGCGCTGGGATTGGCTGAAGGAACCACTAAGCTCAGCCCGCCGGAACTACTGCGCGCAGTGCTATTGGCGCCCACTGACCTGCTCTACAACGGCGGCATCGGTACTTATATCAAGGCCAGCACCGAAAGCAACGCCTCAGTGNGGGATAAGGCGAACGATTCCATCCGCGTTGACGGTGCGGACCTGCGCGTGAAAATCATTGGCGAGGGCGGAAACCTGGGCATGACCCAGCACGGCCGCGTCGAGGCAGCCCTGCACGGGGTCATCCTTAACACCGACGCCATTGACAACTCAGCCGGGGTGGACTGTTCCGATCACGAAGTGAATATTAAGATCTTCGTTGACCGCATGGTGGCCGCAGGCAAGCTAGACCCGGCAGAGCGCGCCGATTTCTTGATGTCCATGACAGATGAAATCGGGCAGCTGGTGCTTGAGGACAACATTGAGCAGAACATCGTGTTGCTCAATGATCGACAGCGCGTGGATGAATGGAGCCCCAGCTATGAGCGCTTCATGGATTGGCTAGAAGAGCACGCCGATTTGAACCGCGAGCTTGAAGCACTGCCCACTAACGCTGACCTACAGGAACGGCTGCTGGCAGGGCAGGGGCTGACGTCCCCTGAACTGGCTGTCCTGCTCGCTTACGCCAAAATGGAACTTGCGGCGTCTCTGAGCGCCAGTGATTTAGCTACTGACNCCTGGTTCAAGTCCACACTACGGCGCTACTTCCCGGTCCAAGTGGCCGAGCGTTTTGACCAAGAGTTGGACACCCACCCACTGCGCAAGGAGATCATTGCCACGGTGGTGGCCAATGACATGGTCAACCTAGGCGGCATCACTNTTGCCTTCCGTGCCATGGAGGAGTCCTCAGCCAGTGAAGTGGTGATTGCCAAGGCATTTGTTGCGCTGCACGAAATCTTCGATTTTGATTCCATGAGTGCGGCATTGCGGGAGCTACCGCCAAGCTTCCCCACCGAGCAATGGACCACAGTGCATCTAGACATGCGGCGCCTGCTGGATCGTGCCGTACGCTGGCTGGTCAATGAAGGCATCGGCCAGCAGAGCATCCAGGACCTTGTCGCCCGGTTCAAGCCGGTGGTCAGTTCCCTGAGCACACACATGNGGGACTTCTTCCAGGGGTCGNACGTGGACCGTGTGGCGACGTGGTACGGCCGTGCCACATCCTTTGATATGCCAGTGACGTTAGGCCGGCGGTGGGCCGAGCTCTTTGAGACGTTCCCGCTACTTGATGTGGCAAAGGTCAGTGAAGCACTGCACGAACCACATTCTGCCGTTACCAGTGTCTACTACACGTTGTACAACCGCTACGGCGTGGATGCGTTGCTTGAACGGATTACGGCGCTGCCGCGCAATGACAGGTGGCAGGCACTGGCCCGTGCCGCACTCCGTGATGACCTCTATGCAACTGCTGCTGACATGACCCGAAATGTCATGGACAGCACCGACGCCAGCACTTCCACCTTGGAGCGGATTGAGGTGTGGGAGGCACAAAATGAGGAACAGCTGGCTCGTGCAGTACGCATGTTTGCTGAAGTCAATGAGCTAGAACAAGACGATATGGCGTCATTGTCGGTAGCATTGAGGCTCTTGCGTTCAATCGTGCGGCGCTAAAAGCGCCACAGTTTTAGGCGGTTGCAGAAGTGCAGTTGTAACTATTTGTGCGGTGCCCGCTGTTCAGCGGGCACCGCCACCCACTAAGGAGCCAGCATGGCAATCTTTGCCGACATGATCAGGGAAAGCTCAGGCCTGGGTCCCGGCGATGCCGAATGGCTGCACCTGTTGGTTGGAGACTGGCAGATGATTGCTGACCTGTCCTTCGCCGATCTGGCACTCTGGTTCCCGTCGAACAACGGCGAAGGCTTTGTGGCGCTGGCCCACGTGCGGCCTTCAACCTCCCACACCATGTTCCACTCAGACTTTGTGNGGGAGCGGATCCAACCGGAACTTGAACCCTTGGTCCAGATGGCGTGGAAGACTCAAAACATTGAGCGTTCGCATGAGACGAAGATCTGGAACTCGGACATGGCCATGCGAGTTGAGGCCGTGCCGATGGTGCGCAATGGTCGCACACTGGCTGTGATTACCAGCCACATGGATCTTTCAAGTTCAAGGATGCCCTCGCGGCTGGAGCTGACCTACCGCCAGTGTGCCTATGACCTGTTGAAGATGGGCACCTTGGGCCTGTGGCCCGATTTTGCGTCGCCAACCGGTTCGCGCCGCGGCGCCCCGCGCGTGGGCGATGGATTGCTGCGCCTTGATGTTGACGGCATTGTCCAATACGCCAGCCCCAATGGCGTTTCCGCGTTCCGCCGCCTGGGCGATGGTGAGTCCCTGGAGGGGCGTTCATTGGCTGAGGTCACCACAGGGCTGCTCAAGGACAGGCGAATGGTGGATGAATCACTGCCGCTAGTTGTCACTGGACGGATGCCGTGGCGTACTGAAATTGAATCCCGGNGAGTCAGCCTTNCCCTGCGAGCCATTCCCNTGCGTGATGCCACCGAGCGGTTTGGCGCCCTGGTGCTGTGCCGCGATGTCTCTGAGCTGCGGCGCAGGGAACAGGAACTGGTGACCAAGGACGCCACCATCCGTGAGATCCACCATAGAGTCAAGAACAACCTACAGACGGTGGCGGCTCTGTTGCGCATGCAGTCCCGGCGCATGCACAGTGAGGAAGGCAAGCAGGGACTGGAGCAGGCTATGCGACGTGTGGCAACCATCGCCCTTGTGCATGAGACCTTATCCCAGGGATTGGCTCAGAACGTTGACTTCGATGAGCTGATAGACAGGCAGTTCAGGCTTTCTGCCGAGGTTGCTTCCCCATCCCAGCGTGTACGCACCGAACGGGAGGGCGCCTTTGAGGAGCTGCCCAGCGATTTCGCCACTCCGCTGGCATTGGTGATCAATGAGCTGGTAACAAACGCCGTGGAGCATGGCCTGCAGGACCGTGAGGGGACGGTGTGGCTTAAGGCGCACCGTTACAAGAATGAGTCAGGCGATGATGCCCTGACAGTGGCCATTGCGGACGACGGCGTGGGGCTGCCTGAGGGGAACATTGCGGAGGGCTTGGGGTTGCAGATTGTGCGTACTCTGGTCACCAGTGAATTAGGTGGCACCATCGAGTGGTCCCCGCGCGAGGGTGGCGGTACCGTGGTGACGCTGCATATGGCCTTGATCAGCCGCCACTAACGTTCTTGGTGCAGCCCGGACGCCGCAGATTATTTGAGGCGGCTGTGCCATTGGCTTGGTCTGGAACACAAAATGCCATAGTTTGACGCAAATGCCATCGTTGAAACTATGGCATTTGCGTCAAACTATGGCATTTAACCAACGGCGGTTTGCCCTCTAGCAGTAACTGCTAGCTGGCGCGACGGGCGCGGGCTGCGCGGCGCTTCATGGCGCGGCGTTCATCCTCGCTCAAGCCACCCCAAACTCCTGCGTCCTGTCCGGATTCGATGGCCCACTTCAAGCAGGTGTCAATCACGGGACAGCGACGGCATACGCTCTTTGCTTCCTCGATCTGCAGCAAGGCCGGACCCGTGTTTCCCACAGGGAAAAACAATTCCGGGTCCTTGTCGAGGCAGGCTGCGCGACTACGCCAGTCCATGCTGATCACTCACTCCTTTTAGAACGCGAGGCATCTTGTGAATTAATTCACTTTAGGCCACATAAGAAAGGGCCCTATCTGGGCCCGTTAGGTCATTGACTTAAGCCTGTCATGTTAACTCTGCGTAAACAAGAGGTAAGGGCGGAAATATTAGCTGCTAACCGTGAGCGATACATCACAATGACTCATCTATTCATAGCTGCTACCCGGCAAACTCCGATAGGGTGCTGTTGTGCAAAATGATCCCCAAAACCCCGCTGACATGCCCCGTTCCCAGGACCCCACACGTNTGGAATCCGGCGCAATGGAAGTCAACCCGTTGGGCACGCCTGTCCCGGACGGTGGCCTGTCCCGCCCTGCCGGTGTGTATGTTGTGAGCGCTGTTGTGGGCCTTGAAGCGCTGGCGCTGGGCATCCTCGCTGGGTTCTCGATCTTCTCGGCCCTGACGCAGCCAACCTTCTCCATGGCCAGCGCCGTGTTTNTAATCGTGCTGCTGCTGGCCTTGGCTGTCGGCCTTGGCGCTGTGGCCGTTAACGCGTTCAGGGGATTCAGGTGGACACGATCGGCGGCGTTTGTGTGGCAGCTACTGATGGTGGCCATTGCCATGCCCACACTGGCCGAGGGCAACGTTCTGCTGGGAATAGTGCTGCTAGTGCCGCCTCTAGCCGCAGCGTTTNTTCTGTTCACACCAAAAGTGGTGGCTTTCTCTTTGCGCACCGGGGATGAAAACAACGTCCTGTAGTTCAGCGTTGGCATCGCAGCATCGCAGCATCGCAGTCCAGGGCCGAGGTCGCGCCAGAATTGTTGTGTTGCTATCAGGTATCTTCGTTGCTGACTGGTTCTACTGCGGATTTGGGAACTGGAACCAGCAGTGGCGGCCACGCTCAAGGACTACCCCACGCCCTGGTGGCTCGGTTCCTGAGGTGTCTAACCGGATGCCAAAGAGCTCGCCGTCACTGGGCCTTTGTGGCATTAAGATGATGCCTTGTTGGGCAGTTCTGATGCCCCACTCTAAGGGCAGCTTTGACAGTGCCGGGCCCGGGTAGGAGAAAGCCGCAACAATCGCTATCCCTGACGCCAATGACGCGGTGGCCCGCAACAGTTCCTCAGGTGTCAGGGAGGCAACGTCATCTAGCCAAAGAACATCACCGGCTNNTCCCAGGGCGGAGCCTGAGCTTGAGCGAATCCTGCTGGCGCCGCCATTGAGAGAGCTCAGTGTGCGGATGAAGCTGGACTTACCTGCTCCAGGACCGCCAATCACTGGCAGCACCGTCCCCGGCGCAAGGGTGAGTCGGACCAGATCCCTGCCATCGCCTCCCATACCCAAGATGGCTGTTGTCCCTGAACCTGCGCGGCAAACTACATCAGGACAGTTCTGTACAGCCGCCGATGTCTGTGCCATCGAAAGATATTCTGGCAGGGTGTGNACACACAAGGTGTCTTGGGCATAGTGCCCGGGCGGTGGCCCCGCCGGTAAGAGGGGATGGACGTTGAGCTGGCTGGCCCTCTTCTGCGCAGGCCTGCAGAGTTGGGCAATGTGCATTGTCTCGGAGTCCTCCTGCCCGGCTTGTGCATTACTGGGTCCAGCGATGGCGGCTCGTCCGGACAGGGCATTGAAGCGTGGCAGCCGGGGCCAGAGCATCATGGATTCGTTGCTGCTTCCATAAGTCAGAAAGAACCTGTTGGGAATGGCAGCAAGAAACGTCGCGCCCAGTAGCTCGCGGCCACCTCCCACCGCCACTACCAGGTTTGGATGCTTGAAGCGGATAAGCTCGGCAAGGGCATCCTCGGAGCCGTGCCATGGGCTGGACCGCAGTGCTGCCACCCAGCGGCCCCAGTCGGTGATGCACAGAACCAACGGGGTGGCACTGGTCCTAGTTGTCTGCGCCAATCGATGCACGAGGTACGCAGCAGTTCTTAAATTATCCGGCGTTATATGGCTGCCCACCCAGGGGTTGGTGGCAAAACTGCCCAGTGACCCGTCGCCATCTAGCAAGTACAGCAGGTAGGGGCAGAAGCGGCCCTCGGAAAAGTCTGCTTGGTTGGCGGCCAAGAGCTGGCTGGCCACCAACGCAAGAGCCTTGGAGGTCTCTGCCGAGGTGCCAAAGCAGGCCAGGTGAGAGTGCTGCTGTGGATTCCAGTGCAAAGGCTCCAAGGACTGGCGTTGTGGCACATCCACCATTCCCAACAGAAGAGAAGACTTGTCGGCNGTTTTTGCACTTCTGCTGGCAGAGATCTCCGGTGGCAGTTCAGCTGCCACAACTGCCGGGGCCGCGTGCAGCGTGGGCCGGGATGTTTGGCTCTGCTGCCACGCTTTGGCCATGAGCTCAGCGACGGGACTGACCTCGCTTGCCTGAGTCCCCGTGCATGTTGGCAAGGCACCAGCGAGGGCTGGCGAAAGTGCCTCTACTGCGAGCCGATCGGGCGTTAATGCCACCAACGGCAGCTGCCCAGCGGCAACGGCAGGCAGATGCAATGTGGCGCTCTGAAATTCTTCAGGGGCCGCACCAGCCCTGCTGATGTAGGCGCGGCCCGGTGTGCTGACGCTGATCGTGGCGGCGACACCAGTACCAATGACATCGGTGGAATCGAAAGCGGACTGTACCCGCAGGCAAATGGAACTGGTGACATTGGCCCGGATATCCGCGTTCAAGGCTCCTTGCGGACGTTGAGTAGCCATCACCAAATGAATGCCCAATGACCGTCCCACGGCGGCTATTCGCATCAGCTCAGCCATGGCATCGGGATATTGGTCAACTAAGACCCTGAACTCATCAATGACAATCACCAAGTGGGCCATTGCGTGGTGATACGCGGTGCCCCATATTTCTGGCCGATGCGCCATGGCACGGTAGACATCGCAGTCAGCGGCTTCGACAGCAGCCAATGCTGCTTCACGGTGATGGAGTTCGGCACGCAGTGACGCCAAGGTGCGCTCCATGGCGTGGCCAGCCAGATCGGTGATCAGCGAGGTGGTATGAGGGAGTTTCCCAAGAACGCCCAACCCCGCTCCACCCTTGAAATCGACGAAGACAAATTGTAGGTCTGCAGGNGAGTGAGCGGCGCACAGGCTGCCTACCAAGGTGCGGAGAAACTCGGACTTGCCTGAACCAGTAGTGCCACCCACCAAGAGGTGTGGGCCGTCGTGATTGAAGTCAAACATGGTGGGCCCATTCTCTGAGTGCCCCAGTAGAACCGGCCGTAGCGGACCGCCTGCGGACCGGGACCACGCGTGGATCTGGAGCTCAGCGGTGAGTTGCGCTGGCAAGGTGTTCGAAACCAACCAGTCCCCTGTAGTGGGTCCAAGCATAGGATTATTTACGGGTTGAGGCTCATGGCCGGTGTAACCACCCGGCTGTGGCTGGGCCGCCCATCCGGCACTCCGGCGGGCATAGGCGTCAAAGATGGCTGTTGGCACGCCGTCAGGGACAAAGTGTTGACCGCAATAGGTGCCGTCCACACGATTTCCGGCAGCCCGCAGCATGACGGTTCCTGTCAGTGGTGGGGCGGGGCTTTCACACCCCACCACGTTAAAACGCAGGACCCGCAGCCCCGGCATGGACAGGATATTCGGCTCGGCTGGCCCGTTCATCACAATCAAGACAGCAGGAGAGCTGGTGGGCCGGTGACCAGAAGCAGCGGTACCGTCCACAGTGCCCTCACGGCGAAGGCCGTTAAGCGCCCGGTGGGCGGCCGGCCCAGACTGCGCCAGCACTGTGCGAGGTAGAAACCTTGCTGCGAGAGGGATGGANTCCGGGGAGCCAAGCAAGACAACGGCAACGGTGGCTGCATCCAATTGCATGAGGACGTAATTCAGAAGCGACTGCACTACAGTGCCGGGGCCACTGATGGTGACCGGTGTTGTGTCCAACGCCAGAATAAAGGGCAGCACAGGTACCCGCGGAGCAGAAAACCCNGGATCGGCTGGTGCTAAGATCACTGCTGCTGTTGCGGTAGCTGTGCCAATGCGCAGAACTATCCCCATACCGGGGGCCTTAGCTGCTGGTNNGCGAATCNNACCTACCAAGACAGTTGCCGTCAACGTACCGGCGTCGGGGAAGGCCCCGAAACGCCTGTTCACGTCCTGGAGGGTGGCTTGTTCCACCGCAAATAANAGTGCCCTGCGCCGTTGGGAACCGCCAAACAGTGGAACCAGCACGGTCATGGCACCCATGACCGAGAATGCCAGAAACATCCAGGAACCCGTTACCAAAGCCAAAATAGTGCCCAACACCAGNGGCAGGCCACCAGCAATGATCAGTGCCACCCGGTTGCGTGCAGTGCCCATGGAATTTGGTACCGCAAGAGGTTCCAACGCTGCCGGATCGAGCAGCCAGGGCTCGGACCCGCGCCGTGGCAACACCCGCCGGGCGGGGAGATGTTGGTCCAACCGGTGGAAGCTGGCCAACCTGATCTATGTCGACCGATCCGGAGTGGGCGTTGGCAAGCGCGGTGGGGGCGGTAGAGCTNNAGAGGTGGACGCTGCAACGGGTGAATCCTGAAATCGGAGCTCGAGTGTGCTGCTGCCACAAGTAATCGAATGGCCCACTTCAAGCACCGTTGTTCCTTTGAGTGGAACTGCGCTCGCAGTAGGGGAGCGGTCTGTGCGACGCAGCATGAACCCGGTGGAACCGTGTGCGGCGGTCAACGTGATGTTCTGGGCGCCCACAACCAAAGTGCCATGGTGCCGGGACAAGCTGGGATCGGCTACGCAGATACGGCATTGCCCTCGCCCGATGGTGTAGCTGCCCCGTTGAAGTGCAAAGACGGCACCGGCGCCCGGGCCTGAAGAGATGACAAGAACTGCTGCTACGCCTTCTGCGGCTTTCCAGGCTCCGGCACTCGCCGGTGAAGGCTCCGGTGATGTCAAGGAAACGGCAGATCCTTCCGGCCAGGCCACCACGATGGCTCCGTTGACCAGGGGAAANGTTCCCGCAAGCAACGTGCAAAGTGGGTTACCGCTGACTGAAAAGTGCAGCCCGGCNCAGCGCTGTGCCAGTGCACTTTCTAAAGACACACCAGAACAGTCGGCTCGCTGAACCCCCACCGGCCACGTGACACTGAGCTCCGTGGGCGAAAACGGCGGCGCACCCATTCCAGGAGCACCTGTTCCGGCCACTACTGTGACCTCCAATAACATGACACCTCCTCGCCTGCGCCCTTCAACGTCCCAACCAGCACTTAGATTGGACCGTAAAATTATCCCTACACCGAGAATTCCAGCCGCATGAGACCCTGTTCCCTGAGCATAGGCGCAGTGAAAGAGGAGATGAGCTCCGGCGTCGGACATTGTCAATAACCAGTTAGTCAGACTCCCCGGTGGAGGAATCAACGGCCATGATTGTGGCCACCAGGCTGTGAGGAATGCCACCAGGAGAGGGTAAAGGATAACGGTCAGGTAACCTAGGAAGATAGTCCGTGGCACCGCTGTGCCCGGAAATCGCTACCAAGCAACACGGGAGAGTTTGTGAACGCTGACCTGGTCATCGTCGGTTCGGGTTTCTTTGGCCTGACCATTGCAGAACGTGCCGCCACCGAGTTGGGGCTGAAGGTAGCTGTTCTTGACCGCCGCCACCACATTGGCGGTAATGCCTACAGCGAGCACGAGGCCCAGACGGGCATTGAGGTGCACCGCTATGGTGCGCACCTTNTTCACACCTCGAATGAACGCGTGTGGGAGTATGTGAACCGTTTTACCCAGTTCACCAACTACCAGCACAAGGTGTACACCTCGCACAAGGGTGAGGTCTACCAGATGCCCATCAACCTGGGCACCATCAACCAATTTTTCCGTTCCTCCATGGGCCGGGAAGCGCGAGCGCTGATCCAGGAGCAGGCGNGGGAACTTGCCGGAACTGATCCGTCCAACTTGAACGACAAAGGCATCCAGCTTATTGGCCGCCCCTTGTACGAGGCGTTCATCAAGCACTACACAGGCAAGCAGTGGCAGACCGATCCCAAGGATTTGCCGGCGTCGATTATTTCCCGGCTGCCTGTGCGCTATAACTATGACAACCGCTACTTCTCCGACACCTACGAGGGCCTGCCGGTTGACGGCTACACCGCATGGATCGAACGCATGGCGGACCACCCCAACATCGAAGTGGTGCTGAATACCGATTTCTTTGACGACGGCGTCTACGGCCGCAAGGCTGTCACCGGCCAGGTCCCCGTTATTTACACCGGCGCAGTGGACCGCTACTTCGACTACGCCGAGGGTGATTTGTCCTGGCGCACCATCGATCTGGAGCAGGAAGTCCTGCCGATCGAGGACTTCCAGGGCTGCTCGGTCATGAACTACCCGGATGAAAACGTGCCCTACACGCGCATCCACGAATTCCGCCACTTCCACCCGGAACGCGCCTACACCAAGGACGCCACGGTCATCATGCGTGAATTCTCGCGCTTCGCCGAGAAGGGCGATGAGCCGTACTACCCGGTGAACACCTCCGATGACCGCAGCAAGCTGCTGGCCTACCGTGATTTGGCTCGCGGTGAATCCGATGTGCTGTTCGGTGGCCGCCTAGGCACGTACAAGTACCTTGATATGCACATGGCGATTGGTTCTGCCTTGAACATGTTTGAGAACAAGATTAAGCCCCACTTTAGCGGCGGGGCGAAGCTGCAAAGCGGAGGAGTTGACGCGTGAGCGTAGTCGAAGCTGAAAACAAATTGGCAGTCCTGCAAAGGATTATTCTTCCCACCGATTCCCAAGTGGACACACTTCCGCTGTACGTGGACGCTGGCTCCGCCAGTGGCATCCGGTTGCGTGAGAACGATGAGCTGGCCCGCGCCNCCAAACTGCCAGAGGACAAGCTGCAGCTGTTAAGTTCCGGTGGGCCCGGAGTGCACTTTGAGGACATTGTTTCGCGCCGTTCGATGAACGTCCGTGCTGGCGAGCAAGTCTCCTTTGGTACGTACTTCAACGCTTTTCCCGCTAGTTACTGGCGCCGCTGGACCGATGTCAGGACCGTCCGCCTAGAAGTTACCACTACCGGTGGCGGAACTGTCACCGTGAGTAAATCCAACGCCCGTGGTTCAATCCAGCACGTGGAAGGCGCCAGTGTCGACGGCGCTGAAACCACAGTGTTTGACTTGACGCTGGTCNCCTTTGGCGACGGCGGCTGGTACTGGTTTGATCTGGCAGCGGGCCAANGAGGGATGACTCTTNGTGGGGCCCAATGGACCCTTGTGGAAGCCNCGCGCAGCGATGGCCAGGTGACTCTTGAGATCACCACCATGAACAAGCCCGATTTTTGCTTGAACAACGCACGCATCCTTGCCGCTAACCCGGAAGCTTTGGAAAACGTCAAGGAAGTCCTGATTGTTGACCAGGGCACCAAGAAAGTTCGCGATGAGGAAGGCTTTGCCGAGGTCAGCGCCGCACTCGGTGGCAAGCTGCGCATCATCGAGCAGGGAAACTTAGGCGGTTCCGGCGGTTTTGCCCGCGGCATGTACGAGGCAGTTGAAAATGGTAGCGACTATGCGCTGCTACTTGATGATGACGTGGTGGTGGAACCCGAGAGCATCTTGCGGATGCTGGCCTTTGCCGACCGCTGCAAGAAGCCCACCATTGTTGGCGGTCACATGTTTGACCTGCACAATCGCAGCGTGCTGCACACTNTTGGTGAAGTGGTTGACCCGCACCGTATTGTGCCGGCCATTCCGCACGCTGACATGGACATGCGCCATGACTTCAGCATTGCAAATCTGCGTCAAACATCATGGCTACACCGCCGCGTTGATGTGGATTACAACGGCTGGTGGATGTGTATGATTCCCACCGCCGTGATCAAGGAAATTGGCTTGTCTCTTCCCTTGTTCATTAAGTGGGACGACGCCGAATACGGTCTGCGAGCCCGTGCTGCCGGCTTTGCCACAGTTTCGCTCCCTGGCGCCGCTGTGTGGCATGTGTCGTGGCTGGATAAGGATGACATGGTGGGCTGGCAATCCTACTTCCACGAACGCAACCGCTTGATCACCACGTTGCTCTATAGTCCGTATCCCAAGGGCGGTAGGGTATTGCGCGAATCCGTGCAGGCCGACGTCAAACACTTGGTGTCTATGCAGTACTTCACCGAGCACGGTCGCCTGGAAGCACTCAAGGATATTNTTAAAGGCCCTGAACAACTTCACAGTGTGCTGGCAACCAAGCTGCCGGAGATCAACGCTCTGCGCGCCCAGTACGCGGACGCGCAATTACAGGAAAATGTTGACGATTTTCCGGCCCCGATCCTGGGGCGTGGTCCCATGGGCGGCACAGCAATGGGCTTGCCGCATAAGAAGGACCTGGTCTCGTGGGGTCTAAAGACGGTTGCCCGTCAGTTGGTGAAAACCNCGGATCCCGATTCAGCGGTGCNNCCCCAGGGCGTGCTGGCACACCGGGACAGCCGTTGGTTCAGGCTTGCCCATTATGATTCTGTTGTGGTGACCAACGCAGAAGGTACAGGCATGTCCTGGTACCGCCGCGATCCCAAGCTTCTGCGCTCAATGCTGGCTGAGTCTGCCCGTTTGCATCTTCGTTTGGCCCGGNAATGGGACCAGTTAGCGCTGCGTTACCGCAGTGCGGTTGCGCAGATAACCTCCATGGACGCCTGGAAGAAGACCTTTGACGAGCATTCAGTGGACGGCCGGTAGATGACAGTTGTTAAAATGAGCTGACCACGCCCGGANAAGGGCGCGGTTTGCTGGGAGTCTACTCCAATAGATTCCTGTTGAAACTCCTTGTCCGCAAGGAAATAAAGGTCCGCTACCGTGGATCCGTGCTTGGACTTNTGTGGTCGTATGTGAAGCCATTGATGCAGTTCATGATTTATTTCGTGGCCCTAGGCATTTTCCTGAATCTGCAANAAGCAACGCCAAATTACGCCATTTATTTGTTTTCGGGCATTGTTCTCGTCAACTTTNTCACTGAGGCATTGGGGAATTCAACCCGGTCGATCGTGGAAAATAGGGACTTGATCCGCAAGATTTACCTGCCACGGGAACTCTTCCCTGTGTCAACCATTTGGGTATCTGCAGCACATNTTNTGCCACAGGTGGTTATCTTGGTTGGCGCAGCGTTACTGGTGGGGTGGCAGCCGTCGGTATTTCAACTTCTGGCGGCCATGGCAGCCTTCGTTGTGGTGGCCATTCTTGCTACTGGACTGGGACTGCTCTTTGGGGCGGTCAACGTGTATTTCCGGGATTCGGAAAATATTGTGGACATGATCTTGATGGTTGTCACGTGGGCATCGCCGGTGCTTTACATGTGGACCATGGCTAGAGATGCCCTAGGTTCCTGGTTCTGGATCTATCAGGCCAATCCCATGACGGTGGCTGTGGAGATCTTCCACTGGGCATTCTGGTACCCCACACTAGGTGCTGACCAGGTGGACATGGTGGAGTTGCCCNCCGATTTGTTCGCTTTCTGGCTCCCGATTTCCTTGCTGGTTTCCTTGGCAGTGCTCTTTGGTGGCCAGCTCGTCTTCCGCCGCCTCTCTGTTCATTTTGCCCAGGAGCTCTAGAATGCCCGTAGCTGAGACCGTCACTGAGACCGTCGCCGAGAACATTGCCATCACCTGCCGCAACCTTCGTAAAGTGTTCGTGCTGCGTAACACTCGCTCCATGAAGGAGTCCATTGTGTGGCTTGTGAAGGGGCGTAAAGGTGATTTGTCCAAACGTTTTGATGCCTTGAGGGACATTTCCTTTGATGTTGCTCAGGGCGAGACCGTGGCTCTGCTTGGTTTGAACGGTTCGGGCAAGTCAACACTGTTGAAACTCATTTCAGGGNTGCTCCAGCCCGACGGCGGAACGGTCCAGACCAGGNGGCGGGTGGCCGGGCTCATCGAAGTTGGCGCCGGCTTCCACCACGATCTCAGTGGACGCGATAACGTTTACCTCAACGGTGCCATCCTCGGCATGACGGAAAAGCAGATCGATACCATGTTTGATTCCATCGTTGAATTCTCCGAGATAGGGNAGTTCATCGATACAGAGGTCAAATTTTACTCGTCAGGCATGTATTTGAAACTCGCGTTTTCCATTGCGGTGCACACGGATCCCGAGGTTTTCTTGATCGATGAGATCCTCGCTGTTGGGGACGAGCCTTTCCAGCGCAAGTGCATCAAGAAGATCAAGGAATTGGCAGCTGCTGGCAAAACGCTGTTTGTTGTCAGCCATGACTTGGATCTTGTCTCCACCGTCTGTGAGCGCGGCGTGCTGTTAGAACACGGCAAAGTGATCATGGATGACGATGTCCACGTGGTGGTCAAAGAACTACGGCGGCGCTCTCAGACTGACTGAGAACTACGTGAAAATATTGGTTTGATCCTGCCCGGACATGTGGTCTGGGACTAATTTATGGTGGTTAGGAAGCGGTGCTGAAGTGACCTGGTTGGAAGCTGTACCTTTAGTTTTATTAGCGNGGGCAGTCTTTGTTGTGCCTGGTCTTGTCTTCTCTTTGNCCGTGCGTGTCCGTGGTTTCTCCGCACTGTTGCTGGCACCGATCTTTAGCGTCGCCTTGGCTAGTGTGCTGTCACTGGTTCTGCCAGTTATTCATGTTCGATGGGCGCCCCTTTCCTACGGCATTGGTGTCCTGGTGGTTTCGGTGCTGGCCTTCGGCATTAAAATCGCTTTGGCCAGAAAATGGCCTGATCCTGCGTGGACGCCACAACGGCGGTCCATTATTATTGCCTCCATCTTTGGCTTGTTAGGTGCTGGGGCACTTATTGCTTTGCAGATGGGGACGGCATTTATCACCNCCGAGAACATCTCCCAGACATACGACAACGTCTTCCACCTCAACGCTGTGCGGTGGGCCATCGATTCCGGANATGCCTCACCCNTGAACCTTGGCGCCTTCACAGGTATTAGTGCCTACCCTTCGGCATGGCACGCGATGACAAGCCTTGTAGCGATGGCCTCCGGTGTCAGCATCCCCATCGCTGTGAACGTCACCAACATCGCCATTGGAGCCTTTGTGTGGCCCATGGGTGCCCTCTACTTGGTTCACCGTTTGGTGGGCGAGCGTCTTGTCTCCACCGTGATGGCGCTGATTTTCATTCCTGCCTTCACCGGATTCCCGCTCATGATGGTTGATTGGGGCGTGCTCTACCCGAACCTGCTCTCCATCGCTTTGCTCCCTGCCGCCATGGGCTTGACCTTTAGTGCCCTGGGTGTGGCTAAGGGATACCGCCCCAGCACGCCCATTGCCTGGCTTCTTGTGCTGGTCTCGGTGCCAGCGGTGGCTGTTGCCCACCCGAGCACCTTGATGGCATTGTTANGTTTTGTGCTTCCTGCCGTCATCTTCTTGGCCTATGGCAAGGTAGTTCCGCTCTTCCCTGCCAATACGCCAGAACGACGCCGGTCCCTCTTGATTGCTGCTGGCATCACCGTTGCCTCCGTGCTGGTTTTGGCAATAGTTTGGCGTAAGTTCCGCCCACCGGAAGGTGCCGCTGGATGGGGTGCTGTTGAAAGTCCACCACAGGCCATTGGGGAAATATTCCTTGGTGGCGCCTTGGGCCGCCCGGCAGCAGCCATCATTGCTATCTGTATGTTCGTTGGGCTTGTGACATTGTGGAACACGCGCAAGCAACTCTGGATTCTTGGCACGTTCGTAGTGGCAGCAGTGTTGTTCTTCTACGCAGCCGGATTGAACTTCAGCCCGCGCTGGTTCCTGACCGGTGTCTGGTACTACGACAGTAACCGCCTGGCTGCGCTGCTCCCAGTGGCGATGATTGGCCCGGCCGTCATCGGCGCAAGCTACCTGTGGGATGCCTGGCACCGCAAGGTCGCGGCCCTTCGGGCCAAAGATCTGCCGGTGAGAGAATCTCCCGGANCGCTTCGGGCGCAGCAGCGGGTGCTGGTTTATACGGCAGGAATTCTTATCTTGGTGTTCACTACCCAGTTCGGCGTCATGAACTGGGCCGTTAACCACGCGCATTACGCCTATGTTTCAAAGGCCACTTCTGGGCTGCTGTCCCCTGATGAAACGGCGCTGCTGAACAGAATCGACCAGGACGTGCCACCGGGTGCTGTCATTGCTGGCCTGCCTAGTAGCGGTGCGGCGTTAGCCTACGCTNTTTCCGGCCGCCAGGTCATGCAGCCCCATATTCTGACCACGCACGGTGAGGACGTTGACATTGTCAATGCCGGGCTAAAGAGTGCGTCCGAATTTCCGTGGGTGTGCGATTCCGTCAAGAAGCTCAACGTGAAGTATGTGTTGGATTTTGGTACCAGAACCGTGACAGGCACGATGGCAGGATTTGGTGGCCTCCTGGATCTGTCAACGTCAAAATCCTTGGAACTGGTGGACCAGCAGGGCGCCGACGCCAAGCTCTACAAGGTGATTGCCTGCTGGTAGTAGCTGGCGTACTTGCGTGCTGGTTACGTCAGTGCGAACCCCGTTATAAGTAATGCCCCGGTCCTTGGACCGGGGCATTACTTATAAGTGTAGTTGTGGATCTAATCCTCTAGTAGCGACAAGAGGTACGCCCCGTATCCGCTCTTCATCAGCGGTTCGGCACGGCGGCGCAAGTCGTCATCAGTTAAGAATCCCTGCCGCCAAGCAATTTCTTCCGGAGCTCCGATCTTCAGTCCCTGTCGGCTTTCCACCGTCCGAATAAAGTTTGAGGCATTGTTGAGGTCTTCGAAGGTGCCAGTATCCAGCCAGGCTGTGCCGCGGGGAAGAATTTCCACCTGCAGCTTGCCNCTTTCTAAGTAGTGGCGATTGACGTCTGTGATTTCGAGTTCACCGCGNGGTGAGGGTTTGAGGCCCTTTGATATTTCCACCACGTCATTATCGTAGAAATATAGGCCGGGAACGGCGTAGTGGCTCTTGGGATGCTCCGGCTTTTCCTCAAGAGAGATGGCTGTACCGGCATCGTCAAATTCGACAACACCGTAGGACTTTGCGTCCTTGACCCAATAACCAAAGACGGCGCCGCCATCGATGTTTTCATGCCTACGCAGCTGGGTTCCCATTCCGGGNCCGTAAAANATATTATCCCCGAGCACCAAGGCAACAGATTCGTTGCCAATATGATCTTCACCGAGGATGAAAGCTTGGGCAAGCCCGTCAGGAGATTCCTGCTTTACGTAGGTAATCGAAACGCCAAATTGGGAACCGTCACCTAACAAACGGGTGAACTGCTCGGCATCGTGGGGCGTTGTTACTACCAAAATATCCCGAATTCCCGCGAGAATGAGGGTTGAAAGGGGNTAATAGATCATGGGTTTGTCATAGACGGGTACCAGCTGCTTGCTGATACCATGAGTGATTGGATGCAATCTCGAGCCAGTTCCGCCCGCAAGGATAATTCCGCGCATACGGTAATCATCGCCGTAAATGCCGGGACAGGCAAACGGACGTCCAAGTTCTCCAAGGCCTCACCATGACATGGGCACGGGCGCTCAAGGCGCAGCGATGACGATGCCTGTTACTTAGTACACAAGTAAAGAATGTTTAGTTCACAAGTAAAGAAGATGTAGGTAATCTTGAGCAGCAAACAGCCGAAGGGCCACGCGCCGGCAACACCTTGGTTCGGAAAGTTGCTCGATCCTCGTAACAACAGTCTAAACCTGATCAGGTTGATTTTGGCTNTTGCAGTTTTGGTCCACCACAGTTGGCCGCTCACCGGACAGCCCAAGGAATTGCATTTTGCTGGGAGTACCGTCGGCGGATGGGCTGTTGCAGGTTTCTTCGGCATCAGCGGATATCTGATCACCTCAAGTCGCTGGTCGAATGCTCTTGGTCCTTACCTTGTAAATCGCATCGCCAGAATCATGCCAGCGTTTTGGGTATGCCTTCTGAGCATCGCACTGTTCTTTGCCNCCATTGGCTATCTAACCGCCCATGGATCTCTGGCTGGATACGTCACGTCGGAGCATTCGCCACTGAATTTTCTGATCTCCAATGCATTTCTTCAAATGCGGTTTTATGACATTGCAGGAACACCGTTGAATGTTCCCTATGCGNGGGCATGGAACGGGTCTCTGTGGAGCCTGTACTACGAGTTCATTTGTTACATCATTATTGCTGGACTAGGAATCTTTGCCTTTGTACGCCGTTACCGGTGGCCCCTGACCCTGGCCTTTGGCTTGAGTGTTGTTGCTCAAGCCAATGCTGACTTGGTTAACCGGCTTACGAACGATAATTTTGACGTCGTCATGATGCTCGAGTTACTCCCGTACTTTCTTGCCGGTTCTGTTATCTTCATGTGGAAAGACAAGATCGGTTTCCACTGGCTTCCCGGTTCTCTGTCATTGGTGGCGGCCTTTGTTATCTCCTCAACCGTCCCCGGGTGGGGTGTTCAAGCCTCAGCGTTGTTTGTTACCTACGGCATCATCTGGCTTTCGACGGCCCTGAAACAACCACTGCTGATCGCCAAGAATGATATTTCCTACGGCGTATACATTTACGCATTCGCCGTTCAGCAACTGCTGGCTGTATTCGGGGTTNATGAGNTGGGGAGATTCTGGTTCAGTGTTGTCGCTGCAGTCCTGACCGTGCCACTCGCCGCGGCTAGTTGGCTCTGGATAGAGCGCCCAATCATGCGCCGGGTTCGCGGCGCAACAAGCAGGAAAAATTTCCCAGCAATGATCACAATGCAAGTTCAATGAGAGCGCGGGAAGCTAAAGTTAGCAACGGCAAATCCATGGAGACTAAGGCTGGTCCAGTTGTCAACTGAAACAGTTCCACCAGCCGTGGGCACCAGAACTCTGACGAAGGTAGCCAGTTATCCGAGCCGGGGAAGCTTATTGCAGCGGCTATCCTGTCACTTCTAACATTCGCTCTGATAATGACGCTTCGCGCAACAGGTCTGTTGTATGGATTCTGGGTACTTGCGTTATTTGGAGTATTGCTCGCGCTTATTCCAGTATCCAAGCACCTGTCCGGACGGATTCTGNTGGACTCTCTCGGTAGTTTTGGTTTCATCCCACTGTTGTGGTGGGTACCTCTTGACTGGCCTCACAACAGTCGATCGAGCGGCCTACTTGCGCTTGTAGCGGGGTTGTGGTGTTTTGCGCCGTATNGGTGCGGGTCTACTCGTGGTGGCCCACGCCGGATTTTGCCTGAAATACGCACCATGGACGTTGTGCCCATTCTTGCCGCGGTGGGTGGTGTTTTATCTCATGGCCGGGTTNTGATGGTCCGACGAGTCGATGATGCCATGGCACTCTTGCTCATGGCCTGGGACAACGCATCGCATTTTGACATTTTTCATATGCAGCGGACCCATGGAACGGTGCTGCCACTTGCCGGGTTGGCACCAGATGGCAGCCGATGGTCATTTTCGGACTACCCGCAGGGTTTTCACAGTGCCTTGGTCATGATCACAGAAATGGCGCGTCCCGAGAGTGCCGGAGGATGGGAATCGGACGTTGTAAACTTCGTGAACTTTAATGCTGTGATGAATGTCGCAATCGTTGTCCTGGTTGTTGCCGCCGTTTGTGCTTTGCCGGCATTGCGCCAATCACCGGCTGTCGGGGTGCCCGTTGCAGTTTTCGTAGGGAGCGGCTGGATATTTGGTTCCGGTGCACTGGCGTCAATGCATGGTTTTTCCAACTTTNTGTTCACCACAGCTTTAGTGGTGGCTGCAATCGTGTTGTGCCAGTCGATGACGCGCGTACTTGAGCCGATCCCTCTGGTGGCAGTTGGTGCTTGTACTTGTGCTGTAATGCAAAATTGGGTGTTGTTAGGAATTCTCATTNGTGCCAAGCGTCTTAGCTGTGTTGTTCGCGACCCCAAAGGTCGGTGGAAAACGAACGTCAAAGAACTCGTTGTTGCCCTCATCGTCGTGATTTTAGTGATGGCCGCTGCCGTAACAGCAGCAAGTCAGTTGCTGACAGTCAAGGCGGAAGGGATTCTTNTTGCGACCGGTGGGCTCCCTCCACTGGATTTCGGTCGGTTAATCGTTTTTCTCGGTGTTCTGGGTGGGGCAACCATCGTTATGATGGACCGAAAATCCCGGACCAGAGACGACATCCGTCGAATAGGGTGGAGCATCAGCTCTGTTTGGGTAGGACTATTCGTAGCGCTGGCCATGGCCGTGGTGCAATTAGTAAATACCGGAACCCTGAGTTATTACATGCAGAAATTATCCATCGCACTTTCCCTCCTGGTACTTGTGGGGTTGGCACTGGCAGTAAGTGTTTATCTAACGCGCAGGAAGAGCCTTGAAGGTGTAGACCAGGGACCTGGCACCAAGGCAATTGTTGGCGCAAGCCTCATGATTTCGTTGGTGCTCACCCAGTCGTTCGGCTTCNATTTTCCCCTTAATAATATTGGGATGGCACCTACTGCGGAATCAGGAATTCAGCTTGAAAATCAACACGCTGCCCTGAAGACCGGATCTTTGGCAGGAGAGAGAATTCTGCAAGCTGTCAGAGAAAGCTCCGCCCTTGAAGGCCCGCTCATGTATCTGACGACGAATCAGAGCGAGGTAGATGTCATTCTGGCGCAACAGTGGTTTGACGGACTCCGTGGGAACTACTCGGAGCACAACTGGAACTTGTCGTTGAACATGTTCCCGCTCAGCGAAGGTGAAGGGAACCTGCGTGAAGTTGTCATCGCCATTCGATCGCAGGATCCGAAAGCACAGTTTGTGGTCGATCCGGAGAACAGGGAAGCCCTTAAACAGATTCTGGCGGATATGGGCTAAGCCATAGGGCTTGGCGGAGGTTACACCAAATGGACGCTGCGCCTGGAATGTGAGATACATCCATTTAGATGAACGCTTGGTAACGAATTGATATAGTCATCGAGGGGATCAGTGCCGCAGGTGCGGCAACGGCACCATCTGAAGGCATCCATTTATGACTCAAGGCACCATATTGAAGCTGGAATCCAAGCCCACTCAACCGGCTTCAGGGTTGCAGGGACCAAGACGGAAGTATCTTCCAGAGGTCCAGGGCTTGCGAGCTCTCGCTGTACTTATGGTGGTTGCCTACCATGTTTGGTTTGGTCGGATTTCCGGTGGCGTGGATATCTTCTTGCTCATCTCCTCCTTCCTCTTAACCGGTCAATTCACCAGAAAACTGGAGTCCGGTAGAGCGCTTGAGCTCTTCAAATACTGGATCCACTTGTTCAAAAGACTCTTGCCTCTCATAGCCATAACTCTTGTGGCCACCCTCGGTGCCACCTGGTATTTCCTCGCGGAGTCACGGTGGGCCGGGATCTTTAATCAGACGTGGGCTTCGCTGTTCTACTATCAGAACTGGTTCTTGGCGTCTGAGTCTGTCGATTACTACGCCGCACAACACAGCGTAGCCAGCCCGTTGCAGCATTTCTGGTCGCTGTCCATCCAAGGTCAGATATTCATCCTGTGGCCGATGATTNTTGCTGTCGCTGCCTTGATTACTCCTAAAGTGCGGCTGAAGATCCGGACGTTGTTGACTATTATGTTTGGGGCAGTCTTTGCTGCGTCGCTGACGTTCTCCATCATCACTACGGCAAATAACCAGGCGTTTGCATACTTTGATACCAGAACCCGGCTCTGGGAGTTTGCTCTGGGCTCTTTGCTTGCCTTGCTCTTGCCTTATTTGAAGTTCGTCCGTCCTGCACGCATTTNNTTGGGCTGGTTTGGCATCGTGGCCATGTTGTCCTGCGGGATCATCTTGCAAGTGGGTCAGCAATTCCCCGGCTATATGGCCTTGTGGCCAACACTTGCGGCAGCGTGCGTCATCATCGCCGGCTGCACAGATAGCAAGATCGGTGCTGACCGATTCCTGAGCTGGNGGCCCCTTGTGAAACTTGGTGACAGTTCCTATGCCCTTTACCTCTTGCACTGGCCAATACTGGTTATCTACCTTGTTGCTTCCGGGCAGCAAACCGCCAGCCCGGTGGCAGGGCTCATTATTATCGTGGCGTCCATTGTGGCTGCCTGGCTGGCTACGACGTTCATTGACGCACCTCTACGTCGGAACCCATGGATANGCGAAAAGCGTCGTAGGGCACTTGCCGTCATCCTTATCTGCGTTGCGGTCGTGGTAGTTCCACTGAGCACGTGGCAAGCCAAAGTACACGCCGAGAATGTCCAAGCAATGGCTCAGGCAGCAAGGAATAATCCTGGTGCGGCATCCTTGCTGCCAGGTTTCGTCGATGAGGCAGATGCAGATGCGGGAATTCTGCCCACAAAGACTGCCATGGCTGACGATTGGCCACAGTTCACTGGCGGGAACTGCACCACGGATGGAGCGGAACTTCTGAACCTGTGCGATAACGGAATTACCGACGGTCCGAAATCCATCATGGTGCTGGGAAGCTCCCACGCGCATGTATTGAATACGCCGATCTTAGAGATGGCGAGAGAGAACCACTGGAATCTAACGTCCTTGACCAAGGGATACTGTCCGTTGGGAGAAGATACCGCAGCTGGCAATTCTGAGAGTTGTGCTGCCTTCAATAAGGACACCCTGGCCAAGGTGTTGGCGATGAAGCCTGATGTGGTGGTGACCACAAGCACGCGTACTAACGTCCTTTGGGAAATTCCGGAGGAGCTTGACCCAGCATGGCTGAGCACCGTGGAAACCTTGAACGCTGCCGGGATCAAGGTGATTGCAGTCAGGGACACACCCNGCATTCTAGAAAATGTACCCGACTGTCTTGAAGAAACTTCCACTGACTCTTTGGGCTGCGGAGCCAAGCGCGTGGACCTGTATGACGAGGTANGCCCTACGGATGAAGTTGCGCAGAGTCTTCCCGGCACAACGTTCTTGGACTTTAGCGATTACTTCTGCAATGACACCATTTGTCCGGCGGTCATTGGCAATGTAATTGTGTATAAGGACGACAACCATGTGACGGCGACATACATGAAATCTCTCACGCCGATCTTTGAANAAGAGTTCCAAGCGGCCACGGGATGGGACATGAAGTACTCGCAGTAGCCAGTACCTAGTCTCTGCCAGTCTTTACTGGCCCACGAACTAAGCTCGTTCCAATCAGAAGGCCCCGCACAGGTGCTGTGCGGGGCCTTCTGATCCCTAATGTATTAGGCAGGCTTGACGTCAGGCTGAGAATCAATCCAGTCAGCGAGGCGTTCTATTCCCTGCTGGAGGTTATAACGCGGGGTCCAGCCCAGGACGCTGCCGGCGGCACTGATATCAGCCCATGCGTGCCGGACATCCCCNTGACGGTACTGGCCGGTTACATGGGGTGCTGGAGCGCCATAGCGGACAGCGATGGCCTCGGCAGCGGTACCAATGGTCTGGAACTCNCCGGAACCAATGTCCAAAGGCGTGGGGTGCGTCTGAGGCGAGGTTGCCCCGGCCACTATCGCTGAGGCTACATCATCGATCAGAATGAAGTCGCGTCGAACCAGGCCATCCTCGTACAGCGGGATGGAGCGCCCGCCCATGGCAATGCGGCAGAACAAACTCATGATACCCGTGTACGGGTTGATCAAAGACTGCCCTGGCCCATAAACGTTCTGGAGCCGCAAGATAGCCGTCTCCACGCCGTAGGACTTCCCNCAAGCCTGCAGAATGTTCTCCTGGGCCAGTTTGGTGGCTCCATAGACGCTGACAGGGGCAGGAAANACTTCTGCAGCGTTCATGGCGGTCGGCTCAGCATCAGAGAAATCCCACACTGATTTATCCAGAGTATCGCTGGTGCGTTGGCCAGGGTAGAACAGTACTCCCTGAGCGTCGCGCCATGCGCCCTCNCCGTAGACTGCGCGGCTGGATGAGAGCACAATACGGCGAGGCAAAGCTTTGTTGCGGATGAATCCGTCCAAGAGCTGAGAGGTGCCCACCACGTTGACTAGGGTGTGGCGGGTTGCCTCTTCAAGCGACTGCCCGGTACCAGTTTCAGCCGCCAAGTGAATAACTACATCCGGTTTGACCGCTGGAAGTACGCGGTCCCACGTTGAGGCGTCAGTAATATCTGCAACTATCAATTCGACGCCCTCAGCCAAGCCGTCCGGACGCTCNCCTGATTCATGAATCTGCGGGTGCAGATTGTCAACCACTACAACCCTNTTGAAGGATTGGAGCAGGGATTCAGAGATGGCGCATCCAATGAATCCTGCGCCACCAGTGACGAGGACGGTTTCCGTCCGTGAATCGGGNGAGTTCTGCATGATGGGTTACTTTCTTGAAGGGATGATGAAGCCGGTGTGATTCGGTTAAGACCCGAAGACATGACGGGTCAGGGTTTTGGCTGCCTTGGCGTCCCCTGAGAGAAGAGCCTTGGGTACCAGCGCCAGAGCATGGGCGCGTGAGGTGATACGTAGTCTGGCGGCGCGTTCAGCCTTGGTCCAGCCAAGTTCACGTGCCTGGGCAGCTGCGACGGTGAAGTAGTCCCGTTCACCAACAAAGCGTGAACCGTCAATCAGTTTCGATGAAGAGGCGCTTTCTGAGTGCCGGCGATAGGAGAAACACACGGTGGGTTCAATCAGGAGTTGGTCCCCTGCATAGATCATGTCCATGATCAGAGCCAGGTCCTGAATGATGGGGAAGCCGTCGCGGAAGTCCACGGCCTGCATACGATCCGTGCGAAACGCCAGGGCAGGCCAGTACAGCCAGTCACCGTGCATCAAGTTAGCTGCAATGGATTCCCCGGAGATCAGCTGAGGGCCGTTACCATGGGGNCGCACGAGCTTCTGCTTAATAACATCAACAAAGGTTTTGACCACGGCGCTATTTTCATCGATGACCTGGACGCCCGGTTGGATGATGGCTGCTGACGGGAAGCGCTTATGGGCTGCGGAAATAGTCTGAACATAATTGGGCAGCAAAACATCATCGCAACCCAGGATGACCATGACCTCTTCGGTGGCCAGGGAAACACACGTACGGTAGTTCGCAGTTATGCCACCGTTTTGTTCCTTGCGAATGTACTTGATGCGAGGATCATCCAGGCTCGTCACGAAGTCTTGGATTTCCAAGTTAGGGTAGGCGTCATCCACCACTGTCAATAACCAGTCGTCACTGCTTTGAGCTAAGACACTGTTGAGAGTTTCTTTCATGTAACTGGGGTCTCCCCAGTATGGAATGAAGATGTCCAAAGGCATGGTGGGTACGTCTCTTTCTCCCCTCATGGGGCAAGCCTGTCTGGCTTATACTTCGTTTTGTGGTGAATCATCAGGGTGTGAAGGAGTTGATTGATTTCTCAGCGCACTATTGAGCAGATCAACTCTTGATTCAAGCTTTTCCAGCTGGGCTCGAAGAATTGCAGACTCTTCGGCCAAGACGCGAGTCTCGTCTTCCACTACCGAAATTTCCCACGATAGATGGAGGCAAACGCCAAGAGCTAAAACGATGCTCATGGCAAAGAGGAGGTTTGAGGGCACCTGCACGTTCAGCGCATGGGCAACAAATTCCAACAGGCGCGGAAACGCCGCAAGAACGAGCATCGACAGCCCGACGACAAGCCAAAGGGCAGCATACTTTTCCCGGATCTTTTTNCTCCGGAGCATGTCAAANACGATCAAGACCACGACTAAGGAAAGTATGAACGCAGCGATAACTGACACGGCCTAATTCACCCTGCTTCTGGTTCGGTAATGACAAGGGCAGAGGGCTTCCTCGTCAGCGCAAAGAGCAAGGCAAANATGCTCCTGCCTAGATAGATGGCGGCCTTGAAAGGATTATGGCTGGGTGTCCCAGCCTGACGTGGACGCATTTCAACGGGAACCTGAGTGACTGTGCAGCCAGATCGGATGGCCACCACCAAAGAGTCAATAGTATCTCCGAGGTATTCGGCCGGGTAATGGTCTAGATACTGTGCGATTCCTCGCCTATTTGCTGCACGGAACCCGGAGGTAACATCCGTTAGCTGCGTACCGGCAAGTCTTGAAATAGTTTTCGCCAGAAANACCATGGCCCATTTTCTTGGACCACTGACTGTGTAGTTACCTTTCTCAGCGAACCGAGCACCAATGGAAATATCGGCGTCACCGAGCCCTCGTAAGACAACGCCGATGTCTTTGGGATCGTGCTGGCCATCTGCATCGACCTGGATAACAGCGTCATAGCCATTGCGGCTGGCATACTTGAACCCTGCACGCATAGCACCGCCAACGCCAAGGTTGAACGGAAGATCCAGGACTGTTGCACCGGCTGCCGTGGCGACTGTGGCGGTGTCATCGGTGGATCCGTCATTGACGACTAAAATGTCGTAATTTTCTGGCCGTGCCAAGACTTCGCGAACGGTATTGCCAACAGCTAGGCCCTCGTTCCATGCTGGCATGATCACGAGTACGTGTTCTAGAAGTGGTTGGGGCATGGTCTCTAATCTATACCAATCAGGTTCAAGTCAATGAGTTCATGGGCGCACGCCCACGGGTGTGAGCAGGTCTTTGTCTAGTCCAAACCGTAACTGCTTGCGGAATAGCGAAGATAGATCTTGGAGAATGTGTTGGGCGCCACTTTTAGCAGGAGGGCGGCCATGGCAAACTTGGGCTTGACTAGTGTGGCAGCTAGTACCCAGGACATCTTCAGTGAGCGGCGGCAGTCATCAATGGTTTCCCGGGCGGCTGGCTGATGTTTGACTTTCATGATGGCACTTTGTGCAACGATCATGGTGATCAGGAGCCGCATGGTTGCATACGGCTTAGCGAACTTGCCAGTGCGCAGCTGTTCTGGCAGATGCTCATGAAGATCCGCAAGGGCTAAATCAGAGTCGCTCCTTGTGGGGATTCGGCCCCACGTCAAAGAAGACGCCGAAATATAGTATCGGTTCAAGGGCACAGCTGCGCTGGTGACCGTCCGGGCCCGCGAATCCAAGATGATATTGATACTCATATCTTCGAACCTTGTTGACCCTTCTGGGAAGCTGATGCCTTCGAAGAGTGATCGCCTGTAGACCTTGTCCCACGCAAAGGGGAGGATCTCATCCACCATAGCGGCACGCATGGCTTCTAAACCTGTGCTCTGACCAATGAAGCGGCTGTGACGAGGCGTTTCGCTTCCGTTAGGGCGAACTACGAAGTGTCCTGCAATGGAAATATCGATGTCATTTCCGAGTGCAGATACATGGTGGTCAAGGAAGCCAGGGAGAAATTCGTCGTCGGAATCCAAGAAAGCCACGAAGGCCCCAGAAGCCATCCGCAATGCAGCGTTACGCACACCGGAAGGGCCAACATTTTCTGCTAAATCAATCACCTGGATGCGCCCGTCATCGCTTCCGTTGATGATGGAGTTAATGACATCAACGGTGTTATCCGTTGAAGCGTCGTTGACAATGATCAGTTCAAAATCAGTGAAAGTCTGAGTAAGGACACTTTTGATGGCGCGCTCCACCGTCAGAGCTGCGTTGAAACATGGCATGACAATGGAGACTTGAGGAAAGTTAGTCATGGATCGAATCCTTTGGAGTTGATGAGACCACAGCCATTTGTTGCCCGCTGCGCAGGACGCCCACAGCATGAACAATGGAACCAACAATGGGGCCAATGAANAGACTCAGTACTACTGTCTGGGCCAGAGCACCGGGGATGAAAAGAATCGACACTGACACGAGCGTCGCAACCACCCAGCCAGCAAGATAGAGGCGGTGCCGGCCAAGAGCCATGGCAGCAGTTCCTGTGAGCGTCAAAATAGCAAGGAACGCAGCAGCNAAAGTCAACGCGCCCAGCAGCCATCCGTCAACTATGTAATCGGGACCGAAAATTAGCATAATGTACGGGCCCACCACCGCGGCCAANAGACCGCCAATCACACCCAGACCAAGAATTGCTGCAAATGGCTTGGCAAGAACCCGGTGAACTGGTTGCTGTGAATGGATGAGGGAGGTCATGACAACGCCTTGGAAAGCCTGTAAGGGGATCATGATCGGAGCCCTCGTCAAGGACACCGCCAATAGAAGTGGAGCCGCCAAGGCAAAGTCTGCCGGGTTGGCCGCAATTTTGATAACAGCAGGAAAACCTGTGATCAAAATAGCCGTTGCGGCCGCCGTAGCCATTGCAAGACAACAGCGAACAATATAAGCGCGTATCCCCACATCAGCGCGGGCACGCAAAGCGGTACGCCCACCTTTGGTGACAATAGCAAAGTAGAGCCATACAAGCGTGCCAGCCAAAGCGCCGAATTCAAGGCCTGCCAGACTTCCACCGAGGAAGGCGGCTGCTGCCATGACCAGCAAGCGCAGCACGGATTCGGTGGCTGCCAAGGCAGAGTAGGTTCCCCAACGTTCTAAGCCTGCCGAGGCGCCTGCCAAGCCAATATGACCGGAATACAACAACACTGCCAGGGCAATGCCCAGCCAGAGCAGTGGNGGAGCGTTGGGGATTAGCGAGGGTAGCCACGCAGGCGTGCTCAGGGCCACCAANAGTGCACCTGTAGCTCCGATCAGGAGCGAGACTGGCAGAACGGGAGCGCCAGCATGAGGTTGGTGGCTGGCATTCATGGATCGTGATTTGACGGCCCGGGTGGCTTCGGTCATGAGTCCGGTCAAGATACCAAACAACCCCAACAGCACGCCCCAAAAGGCGAGGAAATTGGCGTTCTCACTGGGNGTCAAGTTGCGCGAGGCAACGATGAGGACCAAATATCCACAGGCCGCTGCAACCAGGGAGGACAAACCAACAAATGACAGACTCTTTCCCTTGCGGGATGTGGCCGGTGACACTGCTAGCCGAGTCCAATCACAGGAGTGATGCTGTCCCAAACCTTGGTATTGCACAGGTTGTTCCGCAGGAACGAGACACGAATGTGTTTTCCGTGTGATTCACCAAACACGTCGGCAATTACTTGGTTGCCGGTATCAGTGCATTTCTTGTCATCTGTGGGCTTGGGTTCTGTGTGGAATATTTGGGAGAGCTTTCGATGACTTCACACGCTGCATCGGCATCAGGGATATTAGTAGGGCTGACAGCCGTGGTGCCCGAACATGAAAGTTGACGTGTGCTGACTTCTAGGCCATTTCCGTCGAGAGTCGTTATGACAAGCTTCGTATCCACGGCGTTTGTGGCAACCGGATAGTTTTGGACCGTCGGTTGCGGTGTCACACTAGCAATTGGGGCAGGTGTGGGGCCGTCTCATCCGTGATGGTACATCCGGAAACCAAGGTTACACAGGCCGTTGCTAGGGCGATGTTCGCCCAGAGTTTCTTCAAGATGTTCCTCCATTGTGGTGCGTAGATAGTTTACCTCACGGCGGCAAAGTCAGGATTCCTTGCCACTAGGCAGATTTTCGCCAACACTCAGGACGCCCATGCCACCGGCTTTGGAATGTTGTGGATGCTCCCGGCGCTAAATAATGGATCCATTGCTGCACCTCGCCAGCGTGGGTATTTGGGCCGGTGCAAGAGCGTGCCCGTATGCTGGCCTAATGCGAAAACTCCTTGTGACCGGCGGTGCCGGGTTCATCGGTTCCAATTTTGTTCATTACGTCCTTGAAAATACCGACATGCATGTGACTGTGTTGGATAAGCTGACTTACGCCGGGAATGTGGTGTCCCTTGAGGGGCTGCCTGCGGAGCGTTTCACGTTTGTGCAGGGCGATATTTGTGATGCTGCTTTGGTTGATTCCTTGGTAGCTGGTACTGATGCGGTGGTGCATTATGCGGCTGAGTCGCACAATGATAATTCGTTGCATGATCCGCGCCCGTTCCTGGAGACGAACATCATTGGCACGTACACGCTGATTGAAGCGGCTAGGAAGAACAACACGCGCTTCCATCACATCTCCACCGATGAGGTGTACGGGGATCTTGCATTGGATGACCCGCAGCGGTTTACCGAGGAGACAGCTTATGCACCCTCGAGTCCGTATTCGTCCACTAAGGCCGGCTCTGACATGTTGGTGCGTGCCTGGGTGCGTTCCTTCGGGCTCCAAGCCACGATCAGTAATTGCTCGAACAACTACGGCCCTTACCAGCACGTGGAGAAGTTTATTCCGCGCCAGATCACTAACGTGATCGATGGTATCCGGCCTAAGCTCTACGGCAAGGGCGAGAATGTGCGGGACTGGATCCACGCCAATGACCACTCTTCTGCGGTGTTGGCGATCTTAGAAAAGGGCCGTATGGGCCAGACCTACCTCATTGGTGCTGATGGTGAGAAGAATAACAAGGACGTGGTTGAACTGATTCTCACCCACATGGGCCTGCCCGCGGATGCGTACGATCACGTCATTGACCGTCCCGGTCATGATCTGCGTTACGCCATTGAGTCTACGAAGTTGCGCACTGAACTGGGCTGGAGCCCGTCGTTTGCAAACTTTGATGCTGGTATCGAGGACACCATTAAGTGGTACCGGGACAACGAGTCTTGGTGGCGCCCGCAGAAGGCTGCAACCGAAGCAAAATACAAGGAACAGGGTCAGTAACGATGACGATCGAGTTCTCCAAGAAGCTCACGGCCACGCAAACGCCCATTCCCGGTGTGCTCCTATATGAGCTACCCGTGCATGGGGATAACCGGGGTTGGTTTAAAGAAAATTGGCAGCGGGAGAAAATGCTGGCGCTGGGCCTGCCGNATTTCGCTCCGGTACAGAACAATATTTCTTTCAATGAANAAGCGGGTACTACGCGCGGTATCCATGCCGAGCCGTGGGACAAGTTCATTTCCGTGGCCACCGGGAAGATCTTTGGTGCCTGGGTTGACCTACGCGAAGGCGAGTCTTTCGGTACGGTCTTCACCGCTGAGCTTGATCCCTCACACGCCATTTTCATCCCGCGCGGTGTGGGCAACGCCTTCCAAACCCTAGAAGATACCACCGCCTACACCTACCTCGTTAATGATCATTGGTCCGCTGATGCGCAGGGTCAGTACACTTTCTTGAACCTCGCCGATGAGAGTGCGGCCATCCACTGGCCCATCCCTTTGGAGCAGGCAGAGCTCTCTGATAAGGACAAGGCACACCCGCGTCTGGGTGAGGTCATCCCGATGGCGCCACAGAAGATCCTGGTCTTAGGTGCTGACGGACAACTCGGCAAAGCCCTGCGCAGCGCCTACGCGGATCAGGCGAACGTTGACTTCGCCACCCGCGCCGACTTCGACCTCTGCGCTGAATCGTCCTACACGGGACGGAATTGGAAGAATTACTCCACCATCATCAACGCCGCCGCCTACACGNGGGTAGATACGGCACAGACGCCAGAGGGACGCCAGCGTGCGTGGGCCATCAACGTCACGGCTGTGGCGAACCTTGCTAAAGTTGCCACCAGCCACGGCATCACCTTGGTCCATGTTTCCAGCGACTACGTTTTCGATGGGACCAGCGAAGTCCATGCCGAGGATGAAGCACTGACACCTCTTGGGGTTTACGGCCAATCCAAGGCAGCTGGGGACGCCATCGTCTCCACAACGCCCCGGCACTACATTGTGCGCACTAGTTGGGTCATTGGTGAAGGCACTAACTTCGTGCGCACCATGGCCTCCNTGGCCGCCCGCGGGATCGAACCTGCCGTGGTCAATGACCAGGTAGGGCGTCTGAGCTTCACCCAGGACATTGCCGCAGGCATCAAACATCTCCTGGACTCAGGGGCAGGCTATGGCCTCTACAACCTCAGTAACGACGGTGAACCACAGTCCTGGGCAGAGATCGCCGCCGATGTGTACGCCCTCAGCGGGGCTGACCGCAACGCCGTGACCGGAGTCAGTACCGAAGAGTACTTCAAGGGCAAGGACGCTGCACCCCGGCCACTGCACAGCACCCTTGACCTGGCACGCATCAAAGCCACAGGATTCACCCCAGCCCCGTCGCAACGACGCCTGCGCGAATATTTGGATAAGTAGAAATGGAAACCATGAAAGTTCTGGTCACAGGCGGTGCCGGTTACATCGGCTCGCACATGGTGCTTTGTCTGCTGGAAGCCGGGCACGACGTCGTCGTTCTGGATAATCTGGCGAACTCCTCACCGGAATCATTGAAGCGGGTCCAGGAGCTTACAGGCAGGCGCCCTGAGTTTGTTGAGCTTGACCTGCTCGACGCCAGCGGTGTTGATGCCCTCTTTACCTCCTCGGGCTTTGACTCGGTCATTCACTTTGCTGGGTTGAAGGCTGTGNGGGAGTCTGTGGCAGAACCGTTGCGGTACTACCAGAACAACATTGTGGGAACGTTGAACCTGCTCGCCTCCATGGACAAGCACGGTGTCCGCTCGCTGGTGTTCAGCTCCTCTGCCACGGTGTACGGAGCCAGCGAAGAAGTGCCGCTGATTGAANAGATGCCCCTTGACGCCACCAACCCGTATGGGCGTACCAAGGAGCAAATAGAGGACATTCTTACCGACTTGGGTGCTGCCGATTCCACCTGGCGGGTGGCCCTGCTGCGCTACTTCAACCCCGTTGGGGCACACGAATCCGGACGCATCGGTGAGGACCCCACCGGCATTCCCAACAACCTATTGCCGTTCGTGGCGCAGGTGGCCGTGGGACGCCGCGAANAAGTTATGGTTTTCGGCAATGACTATTCGACGCCGGATGGCACCGGTGTGCGCGATTACATCCACGTCATGGATCTCGCTGCCGGCCACCTCGCCGCACTGGATTACCTGAGCAGCCACCAAGGCGTCTTCACCTGGAACCTGGGCACGGGCAATGGCTCCTCCGTGCTGGAAGTCATACGGGCCTTTGGGGATGCAGCAGGAAAGCCCATCTCGTTTGAGTTCGCTGCGCGCCGTCCCGGCGATGCCGCAGTCAGCTACGCTGATCCATCGGCGGCATTGGCAGATCTTGGTTGGTCAGCACACCGGGACCTGGCTCAGATGTGCGCTGATCATTGGCGTTGGCAAGAAAACAATCCGAACGGCTACGCAGGGTCCTCGTAGGTCAAGGAATTACAGTCGCCTCAGCGGTGTGTTTCTGGGTTGGTGTTGGTGATCATCCTTGCATTCCCGGTAGTTTTGCGGTCCCGCGGCGCCGCAAGCGCGTAGGCTGTTTGGATATGCCACGGCCCTATGGGATGACATCTTTACTGTGGTTGACGCCCACTGCATCCCACGAAAACGACGAGACACAGAGCTTTGATGAGATTGACGGTACTTACATGACTTGGTTACAGACAGTTCCGACTNTTTTGGCTGCCGTCTTAGTTATCTTTGTTCCTGGCGCGATTTTGGCCAGGGCGCTGGGTGCCAGGNGCCTTACTTGGCTGGCCGCGGCAGCCNCTCTGTCAGTATCGCTCGCAGTTCTCGGTCCGATTGCCGCCAACATTGTCCACATCCGCTGGAACCCATTGGTGCTGGCCGCTCTGACTTTGGGTGTCTCGGCATTCGCCTGGNGGATCCGGTATTTCGTTAGATTGCGTGGGGTTCGGTCAGCGAAGACGCCATGGAGTGGATCGTCAACTGGCATTCTCATCGCCACGCTTGGCGGTGTGCTGTTCGGCGGGACAGTTATTACTCTCCGGTTCATGCAGATGTTTGTTGCGCCCGGGAACATCTCCCAGACCTACGACAATGTCTATCACTTGAGCGCTGTTCGTGCCATTCTCGAGTCGGGCAATGGATCGGCTTTTGCGGTTGGCAGCATGGTTCAAAATGGCCCTTCAGGGGTCTACNCCTTTGCTTGGCATAATCTGGTAGCTTTGACCATCCAGATCACAAATGTTCCGATTCCTGTTGCCGTCAATTCGGTCAATATGGTAATCGGAGCTCTAGTGTGGACCGTGTCCTCGATGTATCTTGCGAGCCGTGTCGCTGGAACTCGTCCGGCCATTTTGTGGATGACCGGTGTCATGGCTGGCGCCTTTGGAGCGTTCCCATACCTTGCGGTGGATTGGGGCGTGCTCTACCCGAACTTCCTAGCAATCGCGCTACTTCCAGCATTTATAGGGCTGGTGGCGGACGTTCTCAAGATCTCTGTAGCGCCGCGTCCTGGAATATTGCAAGGTAGCCTCATCCTTGCTATCGGGGCTCCAGGGTTGGCACTGGCCCACCCAAACATACTGATGGCCTTGGCGGCGTTCGTGGTTCCGATGGCGCTCTTCTGGATGATCCGCTGTCTGGTCCTTCACCGCCAAGGTAAACTTTCACGCCGTTTTGTGGGTATCGCAGCGGTGGGTGTGGTTGCCTATCTTGTGGTGTTCGTTCTGGCTTGGGACCGCATACGCCCTAGCGTGGCGGGGTCAAGCTGGCCTCCTACGCAAACTATCCCCATAGCCCTGCGAGAGGTTTTGGCCACGTCGCCGCTGCACATTACGCTGTCATGGCCTGTTCTGATACTGACGGTCATTGGTCTGGTAGCGGTTTGCGTACGACGCCGCCAAATGTGGGTACTAGGTGTCTACCTGGTGGGTGCCATGTTCTTTGTGGTTGTCTCAAGCTTCCCTGCTGAGCCGCTCCGGCATGCCATTACCGGTGTTTTCTTCAACGATAGCAACCGGCCGGCGGCGTTGCTTCCCGTTATGGCGCTCCCACTGGTAGTCATCGGTTCAGTTTGGGTGTACGACATTGCTATGGCAATCATTCCCAAGTCGATACTTGCAATAAAGCCCGTGTCTGTGGGGCTCCTGGTGGTGGCTGCATTAGCTGGTGCTGGCATAGGTGTAACTGCCCAAAACAACCAAATACGCTCCATCGCAGCGAAAACCACCATTGACTACACTTACTCGCCGAAGTCGATGCTGCTTTCTCCGGATGAATTGACTCTTCTTCGACGAGCCGTCGGGATTATTCCTAAAGACGCTACAGTCATAGCTCAGCCCGCAACAGGAGCATCGCTCTTTTATGCGCTTGAAGGCAGTAAAGTAATCCTGCCTGCCATCTCGTCCTTACAAAGTCCACCGATCAGGACACTGCTGGCCCACTTGCCGGAACTGGATAGTAATCCAGCAGTCTGTGAGGCTGTACGGGACCTTAATTCCTTCTACGTCTTTGACTTTGGCAGCCGGCAAGTGAGCAATTTGGGAATGCCTTTCCCCAGTTCGGAGGCCCTTGCCAACACTGTGNGGTTAACGCTCATTGCTGAGGAAGGCCCAGCAAAGCTCTACAGGATAGATGGGTGCCAGTAATTTTAGCGACGTCGGTTAAACTATGGGCTGGATCTCAGCTGACACCGCAAAAGTGCAAAGCTCTATATTCTAGTAGTCAAGGCATCGGTTGGGACTGGTTCGCCGGCAGCCCGGCACTTTCAAGAGATTAGGTTATAAATAACGTGAAGATTGCTGTTATCGCACTGGGTAAGATCGGCCTGCCGTTGGCAGTTCAGTTCGCATCCAAAGGTCACGAGGTGGTTGGTGTTGACGTCAATCAGGCCGTGGTGGATTTGGTTAATGCCGGCATTGAGCCGTTCCCCGGTGAGGCGCATCTTCAGGAAAAGCTCCAGGAGCTGGTCCCCGCCGGGAAACTTCGTGGCACCACGGACTACGCCCAGGCGGTCNCCGGGGCTGACGCTGTGGTGCTGGTGGTGCCGTTGTTTGTGGATTCTGAGGCCAACCCCGATTTTGGTTGGATGGATGGCGCCACGGCAGAGTTGGCCCGTCACCTGAGCCCGAACACCCTGGTTGCTTACGAAACAACGTTGCCGGTGGGAACCACGCGCACGCGCTGGAAGCCAGCGTTGGAAGCGGGTTCGGGATTAGTTGAGGGCAAGGACTTCCACCTGGTGTTTTCCNCGGAGCGTGTCCTGACAGGGCGTGTCTTTGCGGACCTGCGCAAGTACCCGAAACTGGTGGGTGGACTCTCCGAGGCAGGTGCCGCGAAAGCCATCGAGTTCTATGAAGCCGTTCTGGACTTTGATGAGCGTCCGGATCTGGACCGTGGCAACGGTGTCTGGGATCTTGGTTCGGCCGAAGCCTCCGAACTGGCGAAGTTGGCAGAGACCACTTACCGCGACGTCAACATCGGCTTGGCGAATCAATTTGCCCGGTTCGCGGCTAAAACTGGCATTGACATTTACCAGGTGATCGCAGCTTCCAACTCCCAGCCATTTAGCCACATTCACCAGCCGGGCATCGCCGTGGGCGGTCACTGCATCCCTGTCTACCCGCGCTTGTACCTGTGGAATGATCCCGACGCTACCGTAGTCCGCGCCGCCCGTGCTGCAAACGCAGACATGCCCGATTACACCATCGGATTGCTAGAAGGTGCCTTCGGGGACCTGACCGGAGCCCGCGTGGTGGTCCTCGGTGCAGCCTACCGCGGGNGAGTGAAGGAAACGGCCTTCTCCGGTGTGTTCGACGCCGTCGAAGCTATCAATCGCCGCGGCGGTACAGCACTGGTCCACGACCCCTTGTACACAGACGTGGAACTGACCAAGTTAGGTTTTGTGCCCTACCACTTGGGTGATCCCGTGGATGCGGCCGTGGTGCAGGCAGACCACACCGAATACTCTGAACTGACGCCAGCCAACCTGCCCGGCGTTAAGGCCTTCATTGATGGCCGCCGTGTCAGCTCTGCACAGCAGTGGCCGGGCGTCACGTACCGCGTCATCGGCAAGGCATAGGTCCTCATGATGGTGTTACAATGTCAGCTTTGTCAGGAGAAAACAGGATGAGTTACATTGCCNCCAGTGCTGATGTGTCGGAACTGGCCACACTCGGTGAAGGCACTAAGATCTGGCACCTTGCACAAGTCCGCGAGGATGCTGTGCTGGGTGAGAATTGCATTGTTGGACGTGGCGCCTACGTTGGAACCGGCGTAAAATCGGTGANNAAACACAAAATTCAAAACTACGCGCTAGTGTATGAGCCAGCAGTTTTGGGTAGGNGTGTTTTCATTGGCCCGGCCGTTGTCCTGACCAATGACACCTATCCGCGGGCCGTCAGCCCCGACGGCTCCTTGAAAAGCGCCGACGACTGGGTGCCTGTGNGGGTCACGATTGAAGACGGCGCCTCCATTGGTGCCCGCGCTGTCTGCATTGCGCCGCTGAGAATTGGCCGTTGGGCCACCATCGCTGCCGGGTCCGTGGTGACCAGGNATGTGCCCGCCTTTGCCCTGATGGCAGGCGTTCCAGCACGCCGCCTGGGTTGGGTGGGCAAGGCTGGATTCCCGCTGAAGGAAGACGGCGATNTTTGGGTGTGCCCGGAAACGGGCGCAAAGTATGTTCAAGATTCACACTTCCTAAAAGAAGCAGAGGAACACGCATGAGCCAGGACTTTATTCCCGCAGCGAAACCCATCATCGGGGCCGAAGAACGCGCAGCGGTCGACGCCGTCATGGCTTCGGGCATGTTGGCGCAAGGACAGCAGGTAGCCGACTTTGAAACGGAATTCTCTCAGGTTCTCTTGGACGGCCGTGCCAGCATCGCGGTGAACTCGGGCACCTCAGGCCTGCACCTGGGCCTTNTGGCGTGTGGTGTTGGTGCAGGAGACGAAGTGATTGTTCCTTCCTTCACCTTTGCCGCCACAGGCAACTCCGTAGCCTTGACTGGCGCCACGCCCGTCTTCGCTGACATTGAGTTGGATCATTACAATCTTGACGTGGCGCATGTGGAGTCTCTCATCACGGACAAGACCAAGGGCATCATGCCGGTGCACCTTTACGGGCATCCCTTTGCCGCCGATGCGTTCGTGGCGTTGGCGGATAAGTACGGCATTGACCTCTACGAGGACGCCGCGCAGGCTCACGGTGCAGCCCTGAACGGGAAANAAGTTGGCACCTTTGGAAAATTCGGGATGTTTAGCCTGTACCCCACCAAGAACATGACCTCAGGTGAAGGTGGCATGGTCTCAACCTCAGATGCCACTGTTGAGAGGAACCTGCGCCTGCTGCGAAACCAGGGCATGGAGACCCAGTACCAAAACGAGCTGGTTGGCTTTAACAACCGCATGACTGACCTGCACGCCTCCATCGGGCGGGTTCAGCTGACAAAGGTCATGGGGTGGACCAAGCAGCGTCAGGACAATGCTCGATTCCTCACCGCAAACCTTGAAGGCGTGGGAACGCCAAAGGTGGCCGAAGGTGCAGAGCATGTCTACCACCAGTACACCATTCGTGTTCCCCAGGGTCGCGACGAACTTCATACTAGGTTGCGCAGCGAATTCAACATTGGCTCCGGCGTTTACTATCCGGTCCCCAACCATCGTCTGCCCTCGTTCAACCGCACCGAAGACCTCCCGAATACGGAGATTGCGGCCAAAGAAGTGTTGTCCTTGCCGGTGCATCCCTCGTTGACACAAGATGATCTGGAACGCATTGTCTCGGCCGTGAATACGATCGTCAAGGGTGGTGCTTAAACATGGCAAATCTGCGTGTTGGGCTCATTGGTCTGGGGATGATGGGCCGCCACCATGCCCGGGTGATTCGCGAAGTGGAGGGCATTGAGCTGGTTGCTGTGGCGGACGCCTACGGCGATCCCCACGGCGTTGCCAAGGAACTACCCGTGCTGGGCAGTGTGCAAGAGCTCATCGCTGCCGGCCTGGACATGGCTGTTGCTGCCGTGCCCACAGGCATGCACGAAGAAGTTGGACTTGCCCTGGCCGAGGCTGGCATTCACACACTTGTGGAGAAGCCCATCGCCGCCAGCGCACCGGCTGGCCAACGGCTCGTTGATGCCTTCGCCGCCAAGGGCTTGGTGGGCGCTGTAGGACACATCGAGCGGTTCAACCCCGCTCTGCAGTCCCTGCGCAAGCGTATTGCCGACGGCGAACTGGGTGAGGTGTACCAGATTGCCACCCGCAGGCAGGGCCCGTTCNCTGCCCGCATTGCCGACGTGGGCGTGGTCAAGGATCTAGGAACCCACGACATTGATCTCACGGCTTGGCTGGCACAAAGCCGTTTTGAATCGATCTTTGCCCAGACCACCACCCGCAGCGGCCGCNCCCACGAAGACATGGTCGCCGCCACCGGAAAACTGGCCAATGGTGTCATCACCAACCACTTGGTCAATTGGCTTTCTCCCATGAAGGAGCGGCTGACAATTGTCACTGGAGAANAGGGCGCATTCGTGGCTGACACTGTCACCGCAGATCTGACCTTTNATGAAAATGGCACAGTAGCCACCCAATGGGACTCGATGGCAGCTTTTCGTGGCGTGTCCGAAGGCAACGTCACTCGGTTGGCCATCGCCAAACCGGAACCATTGCGCACCGAACACGAGGCGTTCCGTGACGCTGTTTTGGGTTTGAGCAACAATATTGTCACGATGGTCCAAGGACAGGACACGCTCGTAGTGGCCGAGGCTGTGCTGGAATCCTCCCGCACCAATAACAACGTAAGGATACGCTCTTAGTGGCAGCAAAACCGCTGAAAGTGGTGGTAGCCACCAGGCTATACGCCCCAGAAGTGGGCGCTGCGGCTTTCCGGCTCAAAGCACTTGTTGACGGGCTTGTTGAACAAGGCGCCGATGTCACAGTCCTGACCACCGCGCTCCCGGATGGTGCACAGGTATTCAAACCTGCTTATAAGCTCAGTAGGTGGCCTGTGCTCCGTGATGCTGGCGGGTATGTCCGTGGCTATGTGCAGTACCTCAGCTTTGACATCCCAGCGTTCTTTAGACTGTTAGCGAACCCTGCTGATGTGGTGGTTTCTGAACCTCCGCCCACCACTGGCGTTGTGGTGGCACTGTCCTCGATGATCCGCCGTCGGCCCTATGTCTACTATGCGGCCGATATTTGGACTGAAGCGATGTCCGCGATGGATGTGCCTTCCGCGGTGAAACGGCTCATGGGAGCTGTTGAGGGTTTCGTGTTGCGCCATGCAGCCACAGTTATTGCCGTCTCAGAGCCGGTGGCTGAACAGGTTGCGAAGTTCAAAGTACCCGCAGAGCGCATTGTTGTTGTGGGTAACGGTATTGATACAAATATTTTCACCCCCGTGGGAAGTCGCTNNGCTGCCAACGGGCCGTATTTTATCTACACAGGAACAATGAGTGAATGGCAGGGTGCAGATATTNTTGTCCAAGCACTGCCACTGGTCCGGGAGCAATATCCTGATGCGCAGATCGGGTTCTTTGGCCAAGGCACTGATGAAGACCACCTGAAAGAGGTAGCTGCGGCGCTAGTTCCAGACGGTGTCCACTTTGGTGGCGTAGTTTCTCCAACCACGGTGGCGCAGTGGATCCGGGGTGCCGCTGGAGCACTTGTCAGTATTAAACCTGGCCAAGGCTATGATTTTGCCAAGCCCACCAAGATCTATGCTGCAGCAGGCTGCGGCACCNCTGTCATCTTCGCTGGCGAGGGTGCCGGAGCGCAGATTGTTGAGGCAGGCGGATTGNGGTTTTCTGCCCGCTATGATCCGCAAAGCGTCGCTGCCGCAATGATCCAGATTTTGGCTGATCCAGCTCCCTTATCAACTCAAAACAGGGATGCACGGGTTGACTGGGTAGCGCAGAACGCTTCGCTGTCTGCCTCGNGGAGAGTCGCCGCTGCTGCGGTGATCCAGGCGAACACATAAGCCAGCATGAGGTTGATCCCGGTCAGGGCCGTGCGCTAGAAGATCTCCTGGCAGGCGGCACTGACCGGCACCAGCTATTTGGTGAACGTGGTCAACAGGGCATCCACTGTGCGCTGTGCTGCCTGGCCGTCACCGTAAGGGGCGGCATCTGTCGGCGCTGGCGTGGCTCGCTCCACAGCCGGCGCTAACTGAGTCAGGTCTTCATCGACCAGCACATTCCAGCCGAGCTCCACAGTTTCCACCCACTCAGTTTCCGGGCGGAGGGTGGTACAAGGCACACGCAACAGGAACGCCTCTTTNTGCAGGCCGCCGGAGTCAGTGACCACNCCTGAGCTGTTCGCCACTGCGTTGACCAAGTGTGGATAGGCAAGAGGATCATGGAGAACAATCGAGCCTGCCGATAAATCGATGCTGTGNTTTTGGGCCAGTGACCTCAACCGCGGGTGGGCCAGCAATAGCACCGGTTTGCTCAGTCCCGCCAGTGAGTCAATGATGGCCCGTAGCCGTTTTGANGAATCAGTATTATCAGGACGATGGATGGTGCACACGTAGTAGTTGCCCTGTTCAAGCCCAGCGGGGATGGGTTGAGCTTGCTGGCGCAGTTGTTCACGCACGAAGAACAATACATCTGTCATGACATCACCGACCATGATCGAACGTTCCGCTAAGCCCTCGGCGGCCAGATGTCCCATACCAACATCGGTGGGNGAGAGCAGCAGGTCTGAGGCGTGGTCTGTCAGCACACGGTTGTGTTCTTCAGGCATCCGGCGGTTAAAGGAACGCAGCCCGGCTTCTAGATGTGCCACAGGGATGTGCAGTTTCACGGCAGCCAGTGCCGCCGCCAGTGTTGAGTTCGTATCCCCATACACCAGCACAACATCGGGTTGTGCCTGCTCGAACACCGTTTCAAGACCGGCGAGCATGGCGCCTGTTTGTTCACCGTGTTTGCCAGATCCCACACCCAAATTGTAGTCGGGNGCGGGGATGCCAAGGTCCTGGAAGAACACATCGGACATGAGCTCATCATAGTGTTGCCCGGTGTGAACAATGACGTGTTCTGCCCGGCCCGCGAGGGCCTTCGCGATCGGGGCTAGCTTTACAAACTGGGGNCGCGCGCCCACAACACTCAAAATTCGCATGATTCAAGCCTAGCGGAGGGTGAAGGCTCCGGTTTTCGTTCGACGCCGCTCGTTGAGGTAATGCCGCAGCACTGAATCGCGCGACAGCAGCGCTAAAAGNTTCTCGGTGACGAGCTCGCCTCTCCGCCCGGCCTGCGAATAACGCACGACGGCGGCTCGCAGCTCCTCCTCACTGCCCGCCTTGGTGGCTTCCCTGGAAAGTTGCGCATCCTTGCGGCTCAGGGCCGGCAGTTCTCCGCCAGCCATGTCGCTGAAGTGTTGGTTGATGGTTTGCCAGGCGACTTGTTCCGATGGCGACCAAGAGAGTTCACCCGCGCGGCTGGTCAGCTGGCCGCGGCGCAGCAGTGCCCCGATGCCGTGAATTCGCATGAGCTTCAGTGCAATGCTGCGGCGTTCTTGAAGTGTTGCCTGACGTAGCCACGGGGCCTGAACCATGGCATCGAGCCACTGGAATTCCTCCGCGAGCGGGCGCAATGTGCTGGTTACCCGCTCCGGACCAGAATCGTCCGTTTGGCGGTAGGCGGGAGCCCCGTACGGGTACACGATGCGGCCTCCNCGGAACCATAATTTCACTGTGGTCTCGAGGTCTTCGCCGATCGGGATGCCCTCGGCGTAGCCAAAACCGCACTCCAACAGTGCGCCGCGGCGCAGCAGGCCAAAGGGAAGACTGCGGTAGGCCAGCCCGTCACGCACCGGATCCAATACAGCAGGCTTGCTGGGGCGGATCCGTGGTGTGCGCAGGATCGTATCTTCAGGGGTGCGCAAAGGTGCGATGACAGCGGCGGCATCATGTTCCTGGGCGGCAAGCCACCAGGCGCCCAGCGAGCCAGGCTCCAGAAAGTCGTCGGAATCCAGGAAGCACAGGTACGTTGCGGTGCTGGCCGCCAGCGCTGCGTTGCGTGGCCCGGCCGGGGACTTGGTACCGTCATTGCACTGAAGCCAGGTGACGGCGTCGTCCGCTGCCAGAGCAGAAGCTAGGGCGGCCACGATCTCATCAACGGCAATGTTGTGGCACACCACCGTGATGCGGAGCTCTACGCCGAGCTCAGTTAGTTCCGCTCGTTGTTTGAGGACGGAACCAAGCCCACGTTCCAGGGGNCGGGCGGGGTCATGTACGGGGATGACGACTTCGATGCTCTGGCTCATGGTGGCGGGCTCCTGCGCAGGGTTGGTTCCGTTGGTTCCGCGATAACCTTACTGGGTGGAGAACCATATTCAGGATTCAGTGCTCGTTGACGTTGTCATTGCTGTGCACACGCCCGACCGGCCCATCGAACGCGCAGTGGCCTCACTGCTGGCTGGCGGCTTGCCTACAGAGCCCGATTCAGCCAATCGGTTGCGCGTCACTGTGGTGTGCCACAACACCGAGGTGGCCNCCATCCGGGCCCGTATACCCGCTGCACACCAGGCCCGTGTTCGTTTTGTGCAGTACTGCGACGGTATCAAGAGCCCTGCGGGCCCCTTCAACCATGGAATCTCCCTCGCCACCGGCACGTGGGTGTCCATCATGGGGAGCGACGATTCGGTGGAACCGGGAGCTATGGGGTGCTGGGTGCAAGCTGCCGGCGACGCCGATGTGCTGATTGCACCCATGGCCCATGCTGGTGGCGGGCCGATCCGCACACCGGTAGTTCGCCGGAACCGTTCTGCTGGCTTGGATCCGGTGGCTGACAGGCTTACCTACCGAACCGCCNCCCTAGGGCTCCTACGGCTTTCTGTTCTCCGTTCGCTGGGGCTGGTGTTTCCCACGAAGTACGCCACAGGGGAAGACCAATCATTTTCGGCGAAACTGTGGTTTTCCGGGGTACGCATCAGCTACGGGCGGGGACTACCGCGCTATTTGGTCCATGACGACGCCGTGGCGCGAGTGACCGCAACACCTCGCACGGTTGCCCAGGACTTGGGATTTGCCACCGACCTTGTGGAATCTGATTGGTTTACTGAACTTGAAAAGAAACAACGCACGGCGATCGTGACAAAGCTTGTCCGGATCCACGTGTTTGGGCACGTCATGCTCCGAGCCGATACCGGATCCTGGTGTAAGCAAGATGCCAAGGAGATGGCGGAGGTGACGCGGCTGCTGCTCTTTGCCGCACCCCAAGCGGCACGGCCGTTGTCGCTGGCAGACCGCAGGCTCTTAGATGCGGTGGTGGGGGCGGAATCTGACCCGGCGTTGATGAAGACCCTCACCACACTGCGGAGGACCTTTAAGAGTCCTCGCACCTGGCTGCCCNGCGATCTCTCCCAGCTACTGCACCCCGAGGCGCCGCTGCGGTTTATGAGCGCTTCGGCGCTGCTGCCATAACTTTTGCTAACTTTTCTCCCACGACGCCATTGAAGGAACACATGAAGATTTTGGTCATTGCCACGTGGTATCCCCACCAGGAGCGCCCGGCCGAAGCACCGTTCAATGCCGAACACGTCGAAGCTATCCGCGGCCAAGGCCATGAGGTGCGAGTGGTGCACGTTCGTTTAGGAACCGCACTGGCCCTGCCTGCCAATACCAATGGCAGTTGGGAAGGAGTCCCGGTCCGCCGCATTGCCGCAGACCCCAAACGTCCTCTCACCTTGCTGGCCTGCCAACGGCTGCTGATGCGCGAGATGGCGTGGGCCGACGTCGTCCACTCCATGGCTTTCTCCGCAGTCCTGCTCACGCTACCAGCGTGGCTGGGCCGCACGGCGATAGGTCGGGGACGGCCTTGGGTGCACACCGAACACTGGAACGGTGTGGTGAACCCGGCCAGTGTCTCAGCTACGTGGGAAAAGCTCTCCGGTCTGCGGTGCGTACTGCGGTTCNCCCATGTTGTCACTGGTGTGACCGGCCAACTGACCCAGGAGATGCAACGGTTTGCCCGGCCCGACGCCGCACGGGTGGTGCCCTGCGTGGTCAAAGGGCGCGGTCCCGTCCAACCCAGCAACTTTGGAACTCCCTTACGTTTGGTGGCGGTCGGTGCACTCATCNCCCGAAAACGACCGCTGGTAACCATCCAGACAGTAGCTTGGTTGCGCGAGCAAGGCACTGCCGTGCACCTGACGTGGGTGNGGGACGGGCCTCAGCGGGCCGAATGCGAGGCACTGATTGATGAACTTGGGCTTGCCGATTCCATCACGCTGACGGGGCCTGTGCGGCCAGCTGAGGTGGCGGCACACTTGTCCGCAGCGGACTTGTTTNTCCTGCCCACGGCCCAGGAGAACTTCTTCACCTCTGCTGCTGAAGCATTGGCAGCAGGCCGTGCCGTGGTGGCCACCTGCGTGGGTGGATTCAGCGACTATGCCGATGACTCCAACAGCAGGATGGTTCAGGAGGCCAGCCCAGAGATATTGGGTGCCGCGGTGCTCGCTGCAGCGCAGAACTTCCGGGATATTTCCGCTGACAGTATTGCGGCACCGATCCGGGCTCGCTTCTCACCGACAGCCGTCGGTGCACTCTTTGACAGCGCCTACCTCGCCGCTGTGGCCCGGTATTAACCCGCCCAACAATCTTTAAGGAAGCAAATATGGCTCTACGTCGATTAGTTCTGCTGGCAAACCAGTACCCATTCCTCAGCGGAGACCATGTGTTTGTCGCGGCCGAAATGCCAGCGCTGGCAGCCCATTTCGATGAAGTGGTGGTGTTCAACTACGCACCGGGACTGCCGGATGCCATGGCCGAAATGCGATGCAACGTCCGCTTTGGTGGTAGCCTGTTCGGCATTCCGCGAGAGGCGAAGATCAAGGCGCTGTTCTCCCCATCTAACCTCATGAATCTGGCGAAGGTGACTTTTGTGGAGGCACGCACGGCACGGCTGTCGGGGCACTTTCGCACCTTCTTAGCGGGCACCATCGCAGGCATGGGCCTCGCAAACGATTACCGCCTCAAGGATGCCCTTTACGAGGATGGGGTAGAAGTCACTGTTTACAGTNTTTGGNGGATGGGCATTGGAATGCTCGTCCCCTGGATTCGCGGAAGGGTGGGCTCTGTTAACCTTCGGCTTCACCGATATGACTTGTACGAAGAGGAATCCGGGTATCTGCCGTTCCGGCCGTCCCTCTTTCGACGAGTGGATAGGATCTTGGCGATTTCAGAGAGTNCACGCGGGTACCTCATACAGAGGTACCCGCGTGAAAACCTGGCTGAGAAGATCGTTGTCCGCCGCCTTGGCAGTGCCGTCCCGCTGCCAGCGCCTGAAGCTGTGGTGGCAGATTCGGGTTCCGAAGTGGACGTGCCGGAATTCGACCACACTATTGTCAGCTGCTCCTACCTCATCCCTGTCAAGCGCGTTTCTCGCATCCTCGATGCCTTGGAGAAACTGCCAGCTGAAATCCCTGTCCGATGGATTCACTTTGGCGGAGGGGCCTTGGAGGATGAACTCCGGAACCGGGCTGCCAACGCGGAACGGCCCGGCCTAGCCATTGAAATTCGCGGGGCAACCCCACATGCAGAAATTCTGGAGTACTACCGGGATCACAAAATTTCGGCACTGGTCAATGTCAGCGCCTCCGAAGGTGTTCCGGTGAGCATCATGGAAGCTATTTCATATGGCATCCCTGTGCTGGCAACGGACGTGGGAGGCACTGCCGAAATTGTCGGCAGAGAATTAAAGACTGGTGAGCTGATACCGGCGCACTTTAGCGACGAAGACCTGCTCACAACGCTCCAGCAGGTACTAGCAGCGGGGCCCGGAAGTTATGACCCCAAGGAGCTCTGGGCGGAGCGCTACAACGGCGAACTCAACGCTGAAGCGACTGCCAGCTTGATGGCACGGCGGCACTTACCGGGCTCTCCGGGAGGACCGCTCAAGAAAGCGGACCTACACAAAAATGAGTGGATCCACCATGTAAAAAGTTGGGATTTATGGCTGCTGATCCGGCACTGGGGCCAGCGTCGTCAGACCAGCAAGGGCCGCCTGCTGGGCAAAGCTTGGATTGGCCGCCACTACTTCGTCAAAGGTTCCCCGGGTCTGAATAGTTCCTTCACTCATGAAGAACACTTGGGAGCAATCACGAATAGTGGACAAGCGGTGGGCTACCGAAATTACAGTGACCTCTCCTTCGAGTTCACGGATGGCGGTGGCAACGGCAGCTTCCGTTGCAGTGTCCAAGGCGCTGGTTGCCTCATCCAACACCAAGACTAGTGGGTCCATGTAGAGAGCCCGGGCAATGCCAAGACGCTGCCGTTGCCCGCCCGAGAGCGAACCACCCCTTTCACCCACACGGCCATGGATGCCTCCCGGACGGGCTTCTACGGTCTCCAGTAGCTGGGCCTTGGCGAGGGAAGAGCGCACTCGATCCTCGTCCAACTCCCCACCCCAAGACAAGGCAACGTTTTGGGCCACACTGCCATCAAAGATGGCCACTTCTTGTGGCACATAACCCACGCGCTTTCGCCAGTCAGACAAGACGTCTTCCAAGGCGACGCCGTCAAGTGTCATGGAGCCCCTAGATGGCACCAGCAGGCCTAAGAAAATATCGATCAAGGTCGACTTTCCGGCTCCAGATTGCCCCACCACACCCACTGAGGAGCCCAACGGAAGCATGAGGTTGATATTGGTAACGGCCGGAGTCCTCACTCCTGGGTAAGTAAATTCAACATTGCGCAGTTCAAGCATTTTAGGCTCACCGGTGATGGGAGTCTTACCAAGTTTCTCCGCGTTGTTGCGGAACCCTTCAGCCTCACGGATATCAGCCATGACAAGTTCGGTGTAGGGCAACGTTGATTGAACCAGGGTGACTTGTGACTGGATGGTAGTCAGTGCTGGCACCATCTTGAATCCTGCCAAAGCAAATATCGCCACCGACGACATAGCCGTGCCAATGCCGCCGGTGAGGAATCCGACGGTACCGATCAACACGAAGCCGCCTATCAGAGCCATGTCAATCACGAATTTGGGCACCGTGGCCAAGAAGCGAATGTTCGAACGTGACCGTGCGGCCTTCTCCCGGCTGAGGTAGACAACGGCGCCTACTTCCTCCGCTTTGTCCCGCAAGGTGATCTCCTTCAGCGCCGCCAGCATCTCGGCAACCAGCGTGGACATACGCATGGCAGCGTCTCGGTTGACACGGCCGGCCTCGTAGGACTTTCTGGAGAGGTAAAGGTAAAGGAATGCTGCGATGATGCCCAGATAGATCACTGTAATTAGTGCTGTCTGCCACGAAGCAACAACCAATATAACGAACACAGACAAGAATGTGAGTGCTTGCGCGGGAAGCACCACGGCAGGAAAGAGCACCCCGGATATCGTGTTGGCAATGCCGACGTCGATCATTCTGACAAGTTCACTTGTTGACCTGTTTTGGCGGGAGATCCAAGGTGCCTTGATGTAGCTCTGGAATAGCACAGTGCCGATCTCAAGCTCATAATCGGCGAATTTCCTAGTTGACACCCATTGCAGCCAAATGTTCAANAAGGATTTCAAAATCATGACCGCAGCGGAGCATATCAAGATGACCAAACCCGTATTTTCGGCGATGACCCCGATGAGCGGCAATGTCATNGGTGCCCCGGTCGACTGCGTTTGCATGATCTGGTTCAGTACCAGTGCGAACACGCCCAAGGCTGCAGCATCTAGGAGCACGAGCACAGAGGACAGCGAGGCAAAGAGAAGCAGAAACTTTCTCGCGTTGGAGGGAAGCAACGGCAACAGCTGGCCAAGGGTGCGGCGCAGATTTTCAAATTTACTCCAGAAATGCAGCGGAAGAATCATTTCAATACTACGGGCGTTCTCAGCTGCCCGCCTCGCGGCGGGGATCACGCAGAGGAACGGAGGATACGTTTTCACCACGCAGGCAAGAACTCACCCATGTTGGGGCAATGGTGCTCGATGCAATAATGGAGGTTACGAGTAGGCGGGTTCATTCCCTGATTACTTCACAAGCTCCAGTCACTGAGCGCCCCTTGCCAGTGATGGGCCGGCACACCTGGCACGGATGGAACTGGAAATTCGTGCTCACCCCACAAAATACCGTCTGGATATCGACGAGCCACGACATGGAATTGGAGCAAGAAGCATGAAACGACCCCACCTTCTCTACATTGCGTTTGCCTTCCCACCCAGTTCGGCATCCTCCGTATACCGGTGCGCAGCTGTGGCGAATGAGTTTGTTAACGCTGGATGGGACGTAACGGTTCTCACAGTTGATGGAAGTATTTGGGCAGAAGTCACCGGCACGGACAATGGTCTTGTGGAAGCGATCGACTCCCGGATCAACGTTGTTCATGTCGCGGATGGTGGGTCGGAAGAACCGAACCGGCGAGATCTTAGGCGTTATTCAAGACTTCGCATCGAAGCGCCTTACATTTGGAAGGAACTATTTCGTCGGCGTAGCCGCAAAGACTTCCCAGAAGATTTCCATGGCTTGTGGTTTGCCCCGGCAAGCAGTCAAGCGCGGCATATACATCGAGAGCATCCCGTAAACCTAGTGATGGCCTCTGCCAGTCCGTATGTGTCTNTTAAGGTTGCTACTGCATTAACCGGTGTTCCTTATGTTTTGGATTACAGGGATGCTTGGTCCTTCAGTACGTTCACCGGAACAGAGATTTTCAGCACCACCTCCGAACGTGGGTTCATGGAACATCAGTTCCTGCAACAAGCACTGCAAACTTGGTTCGTCAACGATCCAATCCAGGTTGAATATGCCCACCGGTACCCAGATGCGCAATCAACTATGCGGGTGGTGCCCAATGGATTTGACCCTCAACCAGGCCATGAGCGGCCTGTCGCGCAAGCAACCACCACTCCACGGTTCGGCTATTTAGGGACTCTGCAGTACACGGCGGTTCCTTTGGCGGAATTCCTCGATGGGTGGGATCTTGCTTTCGGTGCGGAGCAGGCACCTTCGATCCAAGCGATCTTTCGTGGGAAGCTGAGTCCCACTGGGCTCGTTCCGGCGAACGTTTTGGACATCTTTAACTCGGGTATGCACAGGGGACTGTCCTATGAAGGGCCTATCTCCAAACGCGACGTCGCCAGCTTTTATCAGAGTGTTGATGCGCTGCTGCTGATTCTTCCACCGGGGAAATATGTGACTGGCGGGAAGACCTCTGAATACGTTGCCACCGGCCTGCCCATTGTTTCAATCCACGCAGCTGACAGTGCTGCCTCCACCATGCTAAAGGATTACCCGCTGTGGTTTGAGGCCAAAGACCTTTCAGCGCAGGGCATTGCCACAGCGCTGGCAGCATGTGCCCAAGAACTTGCCTCCCCGAACCCGGAACGCTGGGCTGCCGCATGGGAGTTTGGGCAACAGTTTGAGCGGTCCACACGCTTGCGGGCAGCCATCGGTGAGCTTGGCACCGAGCTTGATCGTCGGGTCAATGCGCAGACGCTGCCGATTGAAGGGACACTGTCATGACATCAACTATTGAGCTGGCTATTCTGCTGGGCAAAACAGACCGGGCTGACACGGCCATCGAGGAGCTGTGGCGGCATGCTCAGGCGGCCGTGGCCGGGGCCGATGTCCAGATTCGTGCCGTGGTAGTTCATGCGGTTAACGCAGCGCCGGACGGCACGTCAGAAACGTTGAGCCACGCTGAGGTGAAGGTCGTGCCACTCACTGTCCCGACGGGCGGCAAGGTGGCTGTTCTGGTGGACTCGTGGGCTGTAAAGGTGGAGCCCTTGGCNATTGCAGCCAGGCTTGCACAATATAACCTTGCATCCCGGCGAGTGGCTAGGGCCTTAGCGAAAGACACCTCGTTGATGCAAACATTTTGTGGCTCACAAGTTATTGTTTCAGCGGATCCAGAGGCCGACCGCGCTGTGTGGCGCTTGCGTCGCCGAACAACAGCACATCTGATGCATGGNCCCTTTGCCATGGCCAACGCGCTAACTCAGACAGCCCAGGAATGAAGCTTGGGCGGGGTTTGGGAAGCCACTGGATTTCGGGGTATATGGGAGACTTATCCAGTGAGTCGAACTTGGATAGTCATCCCTATGTATAACGAGGCGCCCGTGGTGGGTACGGTCATTGAGGGCCTACGAACGGTGTTCCCGTATGTCGTTTGCGTCGACGATGGCAGCACCGATGGGTCCCAAGAGGTGGCACGTGCCGCCGGGGCAGTTGTGGTTCAACACCCTGTCAACCTCGGGCAGGGCGCGTCCTTGCAGACTGGAATAGAGTATGCGCTGAATGATCCTGAGCTTGACTGCATCGTTACTTTCGACGCCGACGGCCAGCACCGGGTGATTGATGCACACGCGATGGCGGAGCGAATTAGATCCGGCGAGGCAGAACTTGTGCTGGGTTCGCGCTTCCTTGACCGGCGCACTAAATTATCCGCTGCCAAGCGATTGGTTCTGCGCACAGCAGCAGTTCAATCACGCCTTGCTACCGGGATGGCGCTGACTGATGCCCACAATGGGCTTCGCGCGTTCAGCNCCCGGGTGGCCAGTTGTATTCACTTGACGCAGAACAGAATGGCCCATGCCTCCGAGCTGGTCCATCAATTCGCTGAGATGAAAACGAAATGGGTCGAACAGCCTGTGGAGATCATCTACACCGATTATTCCAAGNGCCAAGGGCAGNCCCTGCTAAATTCCGTGAACATCCTCGCAGATCTTTTCCTTAGGTGACATCGTGCAAATAATCGTACAAATCGCCCTCGTTCTTGCCGTCGTCACCGTCTCAGTTGCCCTCATGCGGGGCGGTTCAAACGCCCGTCATATGGCCATCCGCCGGATCTTGCTCGTGCTCTTTGCCTGCATAGCTGCCTTGTCTATCTTCTTTCCCGGTTTACTCAGCCACGTTGCCCGCCTCTTTGGCATAGGTCGCGGCACCGACCTAGTGCTCTATGGTTTGATTGTCAGTTTCTTGGTATTTATGGCCACTACTTATCAGCGGTTCCGGCACATGGAAACAACGCTGACCAAGCTCTCACGCCGGATCGCGATCGACGATGCTAACCGGACGGCATCACCGGTAGCGGTGGCAGCACGTATTTCTGCGGCAGCCCTGGAAGGCCCCGAATCTGAGCCCGGTACTAAACTCGCTGATGACTGAAACGGTTGGACCTGCAGTAACGGTCCAGGCCGAGGAGGTAGCGGGGACCGTAAGGCCACCGCGCAACTATGGCTTGGACATTCTGCGCATCGTGAGTATTTGCGGTGTCGTGGCCATCCACGTCTTTGGGCTACGGGTGGGCGCTGACCCCAAAGAAGGGCATGGCTGGTGGGCGGCGGTAGCCCTTGACATATCCTTCATCTGGGTGGTGCCAGTGTTCGTGATGATCTCCGGCGTACTGATCCTGGGATCTCGCACCGTGCTGGAATCACCAGCAACTNTTTATCGAAAACGGGCCGTGCGGCTCATTCCAGCGCTGATATTCTGGAATGCCGTGTACCTGATTGGTGTGCGGATTTGGATGCGGCACGAGAACTTGTCTACAACGCGGATCCTACAACTGCTCTATGACAGCTCCGTCTTCACCCAGTTGTACTTTCTATGGCTCATTCTGGGCCTCTACGCGATGGCACCATTGCTTGCCACGTTCATTTCAGGCAAAGGCAAGCATCGGGCCACCGTCACGGCAGTGATCTTACTGGCAGTGACCATCCTGGCCTTCGCTGCTTCGGGAGTCATGGGATTTATTGGCGTCTCCCGTCCCATCTCGATGAACATATTTACGTACTGGATGCCGTATCTGGGATATTTTGCTGCAGGATACGCCCTACGTAATCTCCGGCTTAGAGGCCTTTCACTTCTTGCATCGGCAGTGTGCACGGCAGCGTTATTGGCCTTCACCGTCTGGCATTATGGGCATCGAGGCTTGTTTCCCCTTCTGGATTCCATCCTCCCGGTGTCCTATCTGNGGGTGGGCGTTGCTCTGGCATCGGTGGGTGTGTTCGTCGTCGGACTCTCAGTGTGCGCGTTCATCACCATCCCGTCGGGGATCAGCACAGTGCTGGTCTCCTTATCCAATGCGTCCTTTGGTGTGTTCTTGGTTCACCTGGTAATTNTTGAAGCAATTCGGTTGAACGTGCCAACCGTTCTGGCGGCGACATCATTCCCGGGCATTGCTGGCGCTTATGTGGTGACACTGGTGGCCAGCTTTGCCGTCTCCTTACTTGCTGGCAAGGCGCCGCTGCTGAACAGGGTCTTTGAGCGCTGAGAGGGCCTGAAGGCGCTGCCCTGACCGTGGCCTTGAGGTTCCAGACTGTCACCCATGACCGAATAATCGGCAATAATGGGAGACATGACGCAACTTCCTTCGCTGCTTATCCTGACTTTCTCGCCCATTCGTTCAGACNCCCGAGTCCTGAAGCAAGTGGAGTTGTTCAAGGATAAGTATCAGGTGAGCACCTGTGCCTATGGCGATGCCCCCGACGGTGTGTCTGAGCACTTTGCCCTGCCCGATGACTCACGTGGCTGGCCTTCTGACAAGGTGGGGCTGATCAGCCACCAATATGGGAAAGTCTATGCGGGGCTGCCCGCCGTGCAATCGGCGCGGGCCATGCTGCCCAAAAGTAAATTTGATGTCATTTTGGCCAACGATTTGAACACGCTGCCGCTGGCCCTAGAACTTGAACCGCGTCTTGGCGTCCACGCGGATCTGCACGAGTTCGCGCCACGGGAAAAGGAAGACAATCTCAAATGGCGGTTGTTCATTGCGCCGTTTATGCGGTGGCTTTGCTCACGGTACTTGGCACAGGCCAAGTCGGTGACAACTGTGTCGCAGGGGATAGCAAATGAGTACCTCAAAGACTATGGAACACCAACAGGGATCGTCACTAATGCTGCCNCCTACGCCGAGGGTGTGGTGAGAACTGTCGGCACTAAGGTGCGCCTGATTCATAGCGCCGCAGGTCAGAGATACCGCAAGTTGGAGAACTTCATCGAGGCCATGAAGGACGCCNCGGAATGGTTGAGCCTAGACATGATTGTCATGCCCAACGAGCCAGACTACGTGGCCGAGCTGAAGGCACAGGTCGCGTCAGTGCCGTCCATCACGTTCCGTGATCCTGTCCCTTATAAGGAACTTGTTGCCACCTTGAGTGAGTACGACGTTTCCGTAGTCTTTCTGCCTCCGACGAACTTCAATCTCAAGAATGCTCTGCCGAACAAATTCTTCGAAGCAGTCCAGGCGCGCATCGGCCTGATTGTTGGCCCGTCCCCAGCCATGGTGGACTTAGTCCGCGAATACGGGCTTGGTGCCATCACGGAGGACTTTTCGGCCGCGTCGCTACGCGAAACTCTTTGGTCTTTAACGCCTGAGGTTATCAATGGTTGGAAGCGTGCTGCTGACGCCGCAGCCCAACCATTGTCAGCAGAGTCCCAGGTTGCTGTGTGGGAAACTGCGATTGCCGCCATCGTCACAGCTGGTGCTGCGCCCAAGCCGTAGCTGGGCGCAGCGTCTGAGAGGGTTGGCCTACGGCTTGTAGTTCTTCAGTGCTGTCATGACGCCATTGCTGACGGTGCCGGATCCGCCCAAGATGACTATTCTTTGAGGTTTGAGCCGTCGGAGTTCTGCGACGACGACAGCGGGGAGCACATTGGGTGCCGTGAGCAAGATGGGACCGTCAACGTGCCCGGCGGCCGCTGATCCTGAGAGTGCATCAGTGTAAATGGCGCCGCTGGCGATATAGGCGGTTTTGGTGCCTACTGGGAACGTGGCTTTAGACACTGCGGCCGAGACTTCGTAGCGGTCCTTCCCGTTCATCCTCGTGACGGTGGGGGCGTACTTTCTGAGTTGATCCATGACGCCATTGCTGACGGTGCCGGAACCGCCGAGAATAACGATNCTTTGTGGTTTGAGTCGTTTGAGTTCTGCGGCGATGACATTAGGGAGGACGTTGGGTGCCGTCAACAGGATGGGGCGCCATTGNTGAGCTGCGGCAGCTGAGCCTGAGAGCGCGTCGGTGTAGATNGCGCCGCTGGCTATATAGGCGACCTGGGTACCCACCCAATATGTGGATCTGGACACGGTGGCCGAGACCTCGTAGCGGTCCTTGCCATCCATTCGGATTACCTCTGATGCATAGTTTCTTAACAGCGTCATGACGCTGGTGCTGACGGAGGCGGCTCCACCCAAAATGATTATTCTCTGTGGTTTGAGGCGTTGGAGTTCTGTGCGAATGGCATCGGGAAGCACATCGGTGGCAGTCAACAAAACCGGGCTACCGACGTGTCCTGCCGCGGCTGAACCTGAGAGTGCATCTGTGTAAATAGCTCCGCTGGCAATATAGGCGGTTTCGGTGCCNCGCCGGAAGGTCGCCTTGGAGACCGCTGCTGAGACTTCATAGCGGTCCTTGCCGTTGACTCGGTTGACGAAGGGCCTTAGGACGGTCTCCTTGGCGAAGATTTTCAGGCTCTCGAGTGTCCCATTCCACACGTTGGAATCACCAGCGAAAGGACCGTTGTCGCTGAATTGCCACATACTGTAGACGTCCCAACTGGCCGGCATCCACGGATACGGCGCCCCGTAAGCGGCGATATGCAGCGGCTGGTTCAGGAATGCGCTGGAATTACCTGTGCAATCCTGCCACCAGTAGTAGTTGGTGTAGATCATGGGCAGGCGCCCGGTTTGGGACAGTACCCTATTGGAGAAAGTTTTGATCCATGTCACCATGGCACTTTGACTCAGGCCGTAGCAGCTGCCTCCATAGGGGTTATTTTCAATGTCCAGCAGGGGCGGCAGCGTGTTGCCGTCAGCCTTCCAAGCCCCACCGTTTTGACGAANNAAGTCAGCTTGTGAAATTGCCGAAGACTGGTTTGGTAGTGCAAAGTGATACGCGCCGTGGAGCATGCCCACACCGGTCGCGCCCTTGAGGTGCGATGTCCTAGAAGCATCCTTGAAGTTATTACCTTCTGTGGCCTTGGCATAAACAAAGCGTGCCCCAAGGGACCACTGTCTATTCCAGTCCACAGTGCTGAGAGAATGGGTCGCAGGATCTGCCTGCCAGCCGCTGACGTCCAAACCAGGCAACCCAGCAGACATAGAAAGCGCAGTAGCATCCGAGGACAGTGGTGTAGCAACGGACTTGCTCGATATCTTGGAGTTGAGTTGAGCCATGGAGATGGGGGCATCGGCTGCGAGTCCCAACTTTTCCTTAGCTAGGCCTTGACCCATGAACGCTCCAGGACCAGTCACGGGCTGGGCGGCCTTGGGAGTCGGCGCTGACGACGGTGTGGCAGAAGGCGAAGCGGTCGGTTTCACGATCGCCGTCGGTGATGGAGAAAGTTTAGGTGCAGCAGGTGTCTTAGTAGCCACAACAGACGGGGCCTCTTGCATTTGGATGGCCAGAGGATCTGTTGGTGCAAGAGCTCCTGGTGTTACCACCGGTGCGAGCGTTGGTTAAGGTCCGCTGTGGGGAGCACCGATACGTTCAGGTCTTCTGCATGTTCTGCAGAAGTGGTGGGTGCGGCACTGGTATCAGGTGACGCTGATGCCGGGCTTGGTGTTTCGGACGCCGCAGGTGCCGTCGGTTTTATGGACTCAGTGGAGTCCGGAGCTGTCGGCAGTGGTGTCGCGTGGGCTGGGACGGTTCCCAGCGAGAGTACCAAGGAGAGTGAGACCAGGGCAGCAGCTGTGAATGAACTAGCCCGGAGGCCCGAGGAACTGCCAGGGATGGTCAAGAATCTTAACAGGGGAAGGCAAGTGACAGCTCCGGAGCATCGCAGTGGACCGAGGCTGTCCCATGCATCTTTGTGCGGTACTGGCCTCAAAACGGGGTTTCAATGCTCTCAGCTTACTATCAGAGTTCAACCAATTGGGGAATCGGCAGTCCACTGCCTGTCGCGGTCCGTTTGAGCTCGGTGTGTACGCCCGACAAGACATGCTGGAGTGCCCCTACTACCTGTCAGTCCAGGGCCTGAGAATTGACCAGTGATTGAAGTAGCTACCGCTATCTCCGTATTCTGCACGGATCGCCCCTGCAGTAGCCAAATACCGTCTGGGTGGCTGATAGAGGATTTTCCACCCTCGAAAGCTTGATAGAGGCCTGCTGGAAACCAAGATAATTCGTCACCGTCGGGCTTACCCGCCACTCCAGCTGTAGTGTGTTCTTCCCACAGTGGGTGTCCCAGCTGAGCGGCCAAGCATCCCGTCGGCTTTGTTTTGCGCCCATTGGTCCCTGTAAATTGGTCCCTGTAATTGGTGCTTGTATGCCGAAGCAGCTAGACCTGTGCCAGATTGTAGCAGTGCTCCTTCAGCAGTGGCGGCAATGGCTCCGGTACGTTTTTCTTCAGTAGGGGTGGGCCCCAGAATTTGAAAACTTATCCACAGAACCTAAACCTCTACTAGCGAGTCGGCCGCGCTGGGTCTAGGCTCCTGAAGACGGGGCCGAAGCACCACAAAGGGGTGGAAGTGGTTTGATTGGATGCACTGGCACTAGTCGAGGATGAAGTTCGTGAACTCATCCGTCGCAAAGGCCTTGACCCGCTCCGGCAGGGAACACAGGTACGTGAGTTAGTTGATGCCGCCGTCAATGACTACGGTGAGCGGTCACTGTTAGGTGGTGTCCCTGCCCTCTCCCACAGCGAAGATGCCAAGCGATACGTGTTCAACTCCGTGGCAGGTTTTGGGGCGTTGCAACCTNTTTTAGATGATCCGGACATTGAAGAAATCTGGCTCAATGCCNCCGATCAGGTCTTTGTTGCCCGGCACGGTGAATCGGAACTGACAGGGNTGGTACTTACCGCCGAGCAGGTACGCGACCTCGTGGAGCGTATGCTGAAAAGTTCTGGTCGGCGGCTGGATTTGAGCAGCNCCTTTGTGGATGCAGCCNTTGAAGACGGCAGCCGACTCCATGTGGTCATCCCGAATATCACCCAAACTCATTGGGCGGTGAACATCCGAAAATTCACTGCCCGGGCCAGTCGGCTTGACCATTTAGTGGAGTTGGGCTCGCTCACGCCTCAGGCAGCGCGCTTCTTGGGTGCTGCTGTGAGCAGCGGGCTGAACATCCTGGTTTCAGGAGCCACCCAAGCAGGGAAAACCACCATGTTTAACTGCCTGGCAGCAGGCATCGGATCACGCGAGCGTGTTGTCACAGTGGAGGAAATCTTTGAATTGAAGCTGCCACTACGCGACGTCGTGGGGCTCCAATGCCGCCAACCCAACCTTGAAGGAGTGGGCGAAATCCCGCTGCGGCGATTGGTCAAAGAAGCTCTGCGGATGCGGCCCGAGAGACTCATTGTGNGGGAGGTGCGAGAAGCCGAAAGCCTGGACATGTTAATAGCTTTAAATAGTGGCCTTCCCGGCATGGCAAGTGTGCATGCCAATTCGGCACGTGACGCCGTCGTCAAAATTTGTACACTTCCACTCCTCGCGGGAGAAAATATTACCGCTGCCTTTGTGGTTCCCACAGTGGCTGCTTGTATCGATTTGGTGGTGCACTGTGTCAGGGCGCCGAACGGCAAACGAAGTGTCGGAGAAATCTTGGCCCTGGGAAGCCGAGTTGAAAACGGCATCATCGAATCCAGCCTCGTTTTCAGCACCATCAACGGCCAGCTGACAGCATCCGCCACCGCTATGCCAGCACCTGAAAAGTTCGCTGCCGCTGGTTACAACGTGGCAACACTCATGGGCGATTCCTGATGTCGGCAGTTGTTGGGCTACTCGCTGGCATGGGGTTGGTGCTGATTTGGAATGCGTGCTGGAGTACGCCCGCCCTGCGGCCGCTGACAGGGCGCCGCAACAGAATGGAGGAACTCATCCAGCAGGCGGGCGTCTCCCAAGTAACTCCAGCCTCTCTCATGCTTAGCGCTGCGGGGCTGGCCACGCTGATCACACTGCTGATCTTTGTTCTCACCGGAGCTCCCGCTATAGCACTGTGCTTTGGCCTTNTTAGTGGCTATCTTCCGTTTGCTTTGCTGAGCATGAGGGCACGACGCCGGGCCGCAGTCATGCGCGCGCTCTGGCCGGACGTCGTGGACCACTTGCGCTCCGCCATCCGCGCGGGGCTTTCCCTGCCTGAGGCTTTGGTTCAGCTTGGCAGCAAGGGGCCAGCTGAACTCCGTGGCGACTTCAGGAACTTCGGAGCTGACTACCGGGCAACAGGTCACTTTGACGGTGCTCTGCACAATCTCAAATCCGCCTTAGCAGACCCCGTCGCGGACCGAATTATCGAAGCGTTGCGGCTAACTCGTGATGTTGGTGGTTCCGATTTAGGCAAGCTGCTAGGGACGCTCTCTGAATTTCTGCGCGATCATGCCCGCACCCGCAGCGAGTTGGAGGCAAGGCAGTCCTGGACGGTTAATGCAGCTCGGCTGGCAGTGGCAGCACCATGGATCGTGTTGATGCTGATGGCTACTAGGCCCGAAGCCATTGGTGCGTACAATTCCCCGGCTGGATGGGCCGTATTAGGTGGTGGCTTATTGCTCTCAGTGCTGTGTTACCGGATCATGCTGCGTATTGGCGCCTTGCCCGAAGAACGGCGGGTGTTGCAATGAACGCCCATCTTATGCTGGTCATCTGCGTCGGGTTGGTGCTCGGANGCGGGTTATGGCTGTGTTTTATCAGGCTCCCGGCCATGCGCAGACTGACCTTTGCCCAGCGCGTAGAACCCCAGCTTCGCTCTGTTGCCAGCCGTTCGAAGCTACTAGATGATGATGCGCCGCCGGCGCTCTTTGGTCCGTTGGAACGGATCTTCAAACTGGTCCTTTCCGATGCCGTCCACAGCCTGGGACGGTTTAACATCAGTGTCCACGGGCTCAGTACTCGGCTGGAACAGGCCGGTCGGGGTGAGAGTGCTCTTGAATTTAGGGCTGTGCAGCTCTTGTGTGCCGCTGCCGGGCTTATGGCAGGAGTGCTTGTATCGCTGTTCTTCCTGTGGAATAACAGCATCAATTTTATGGGTGCGGTGGCGCTGAGTTTGGGCCCCATGCTGGCTGGGTACTTGATGTACGACTACTTCTTGGGCGTGCAGATACGGCGTCGGCAGGCGCTGATGCTCATTGAGTTCCCGGCGCTCGCGGAGCTCATGGCTTTGGCAGTGNGGGCGNGGGAAAGCGCAGCAAGTGCGCTGGAGCGGGTGGCACGATCCTCCAAAGGGGTACTCTCAGCTGAATTCTCCAAGGTCCTTGCGCAGACACGTACCGGTATGCCCTTGGTTCAGGCATTAAACGAATTTTCGGCCAGAGCGCACGTCCCTGCGCTGTCACGCTTTGTTGATGGCATCACTGTGGCGGTCAATCGCGGTACGCCCNTTGCCGAGGTGCTCCGTGCTCAGGCTCAAGATGTGCGGGATGTGGCAAAACGAGAACTCATGGAGGCGGCTGGCCGTAAGGAAATTGCCATGATGATTCCGCTCATATTTGGTGTGCTGCCCCTCACCGTGGTCTTCGCGGTTNTTCCTGGCCTGGTCCTTTTGCAGTTGGACTTTTAGATGGACATTCCTGCGGACTTAGAGAACAGATCACCACTGAAATTCACTCATCACCACACGAAGGGAACACCCCATGGGCGTCATGAACAAAATCTTAGAGCTAGCACTGGCACTGTTGCTTGTCCTCAGACAAGTGCTGGGCAGGATCAGAACCGGGCTGACCCGGCGATTTCCGGTACTGGTGCTACGTCCGGCAACAGAAAATTCCCGAGGAGACGTGCCCGGCTGGGTTCTCATCACTTTGATGAGCGCCGTGCTGGTCGCGGGCTTGCTCGCCATCGCCGGACCCGCACTGGAGCGACTATTCAACCAGGCAATGGAGCAAGTCCAGCCGTAAGAAACGGATTCGTTCGCGGCGGCCAAGTTGGTGGGGAGGGCTGCAACAGGCCGNGAGCCGCAGTAGTGGACTTTGTCTTGGTTGGGGCGCTGGTCACAGTGATCTTTGTGGCATTGATCCAATTGGCCCTTGTCTTACATGTACGCAACACAGTGGCAGATGCTGCATCATCAGCAGCTAGGTACGGGGCATTGNGGGACAGGACCGCAGATGATGCCCGTGAACGGGCATCTCTGCTGGTGAGCACCGCCTTAGGTCCACACTATGTTCAGGACGTAACCGTGAGCGTGCAGACCCAGAATGGCTTGCAGGTTCTCAGTGTTTCGATCAGTGCCCCACTGCCGCTGGTAGGTCTCTTTGGTCCGGCACGAACTTTAGAAATGACGGGTCATGCGGTCATTTCCAAGTGAACCTCAGCCGGAAGTACGCAACCAAACACAGGACAACCAGAGACACGGAAATGAAGTCGGCAGTGCAATTGTCGAGTTCATTTTTCTGGCCGTACTCCTGATGGTGCCTGTTGCCTACCTGATTCTGACAGTGGGCCAAGTCCAAGGCGGTGCCTATGCAGTGGTAGGTGCGGCCGACCAGGCCGCCAAGGTGTTCGTTCTCCACAAGGATCTACCAGCAGCGCACCTTGCAGCAGAACAAGCAGCCCAACTGGCCATTGCGGATATGGGCTTCGATGCGGCCAATGCGGTACTGTCGATCAGCTGTGATGGAGACTGCCTCACAGCTGGCACCATAGTCCGCGCCCACGTGAGCCTGCGAGTTGACCTGCCGGTAGTTGGTGCGCTGCCGNGGGTTACCGCCACAGTCGCCACTGTTGACTCCACCGCAACCCAANAAGTGGGCAGGTTCAAATGAGCAAGGTCCACACAAGTCCTCACAACACCCGAAAGATTGGGCCCCGATACAACCAGGCCAGCCGCGGAACCAAACAGAGCTGTCACAGAACCGACGATACTGGCCACATTATGGTCCTGCTCATAGGCTACGTGCTGATTGCGCTGCTGCTTGTCACAGTGATTGCAGCCGCTGGCAGCATGTACCTTGGCCATAAANAACTGCTCTCCATCGCCGACAGTGCCGCGCTCGCAGCCGCCGACTCTTTCGAACTCAGTGGTGGCAGCTCCAGTAGCGATCCAGGCACCTTGCTGACCAACCACGGAGTCTTCGCTGCAGCCCAAACCTACCTAGCTAGCGTGGAAATTCCAGCGGGGCTCGGCAGCGTCGTCCTTGATTCCGCCACCGGGGCAGGGGACGGGCGGAGCGCGCACGTGAGTGTGCGTGCCGTGGTACATCCACTGTTCATCAACTTTCTGGTGCCCGAGGGTATAGCCATCACCGTGACCAGTACGGCCCGTGCCAACCTAGTGCTGTAAAGTGGGTGCAGTAATCTGCCTCGAGGACCGTCGTGAATGCCGTAGGCTTGAATATCATGGCAGAGATCGACTTTCCCGCAGAACTCCGGGCGCTACGCGCAACTTACACCTCGATTGAGCAAGTCTCCGAGGTGGAAAAGCTTATGGAGGACATCGAGGATTTATCCGACCAAGCAGGTTCACCCAATCTGTGGGACGATCCGGCCGCTGCGCAGAAGGTGACTTCTAAACTCAGCCACGCACAGTCAAAGCTGGAAAAACTGCGCAGCCTTCAAGCACGGATCGACGATCTGGAAGTGCTGGTGGAGCTGGCCCAAGAAGAGAACGACGCCGATTCCCTCGCCGAAGCTGCCAAGGACCTGCCGGGACTACAAAAGTCGCTCGAGGACTTGGAGATCGTGACGCTGCTGGCCGGTGAGTACGACGAACGCGAAGCTGTCATCACCATCCGCTCCGGCGCCGGTGGCGTGGATGCCGCCGACTTTGCTCAAATGCTGCTGCGCATGTATCTGCGCTGGGCTGAGCGCCATGGCTACNCCACATCCGTACTTGATACCTCCTACGCAGAAGAAGCCGGGCTGAAGTCCGCCACGTTTGAGGTGAAGGCACCGTACGCGTTTGGCACGCTGAGTGTTGAAGCTGGCACGCATCGGCTGGTGCGCATCAGTCCCTTCGATAACCAGGGCCGCCGCCAGACGTCCTTTGCTGCCGTGGAAGTCATCCCGCTCATTGAGTCCACTGACAGCATTGAGATTCCAGATAACGACATCCGCGTTGACGTGTTCCGTTCTTCAGGCCCTGGTGGGCAGTCCGTGAACACCACCGACTCCGCAGTGCGCCTGACGCACCTTCCCACCGGTACAGTCGTGTCGATGCAGAACGAGAAGTCGCAGATCCAAAACCGTGCTGCCGCAATGCGGGTGCTGCAGTCTCGCCTACTGCTGCTGAAGAAGGCAGAAGAAGACGCCACAAAGAAAGCCATGGCCGGGGATGTGAAAGCGTCTTGGNGGGACCAAATGCGCTCTTACGTGCTGAACCCATACCAAATGGTCAAGGACCTGCGCACCGAACACGAAGTGGGTAATGCGGCCTCGGTACTGGACGGCGAGATTGATGACTTCATCGACGCTGGCATCCGCTGGCGTGCAGAGCAAAGGAACGCGGCGAAAGACTAGCCAGGACCCAGTAAGCGGTATTGACGGAGCGAATACTACCTGCGCGGAGAGCGCTTGGGGACGTTCTGGGCGATCGAGGTGAAGGGGAGGCTCAGGTGAGCCTCAAGACGCTAGTGGGGGTCAGTGCGGGGCGTCCACGAGCAGTGCGGACGTTAAAGCCGGTGCCAAGCCCCTGATTCACCCTGTCAAACTCGAAAACCGCAAGGATTCACAGAAAATGACCAAGCCTCGACACACCACGGCAGAACCAGCATTCGCAGTGCCCGGCGCCTATAGTCGTTAAGCTGGCGGTTTCTTCCCCAAGCCACTGCCCGGCCGTCAGCATGCCAGCATTTTCACGCTGGACGGGCAATGAAAAGTCATGATTCGTTTTGAAAATGTGAGCATTGCTTACGATCGCAAGTCANAGCCTGCGCTCGACGACGTGTCCTTCGATGTCCAGCGCGGCGAGTTTGTGTTTCTTGTGGGCTCTTCAGGGTCCGGAAAGTCAACACTGCTGCGCTTGGTGCTGCGCGAGTACCGGACCCCGCACGGTCAGATCTATGTTGCAGGCCAGAATGTGGCCAATGTGCCCAGCTGGCGGGTGCCCAAATTCCGTCGCGGAATTGGCGTAGTCTTTCAAGACTTCCGCCTCATCCAAACCAAGACAGTATTCGCCAATGTTGCTTATGCCATGGCGGTACTGGGCAAGTCCCGCGCTGCCATCCGCGCTGAAGTGCCGCGCGTACTGGAGCTAGTTGGCCTGGAGGATAAAGGCCACCGCAAGCCCACGGAACTTTCTGGCGGGGAGCAGCAACGTGTGGCTATTGCCCGCGCCATTGTGAACCAGCCAGGTATCCTGCTGGCCGATGAGCCCACCGGAAACCTAGACCCGATCACCAGTGCTGGCATCATGGATATCCTTGATAAGATCAACCAAAACGGGACCACAGTTGTTATGGCCACCCATGATGATGACATTGTGAACTCCATGCGTAAACGTGTCATTGAACTGCGCGACGGTGAAGTGGTCCGTGATGAACCGATGGCCCTGTACACCTCTATGATCCCTGTTGTGCTGGCCACCGGTGGGNGATCTGCCGCCATGGACTCAGTGAAGAACGACGCCGAACCACAGACCCGCCGACAGCGTGCAGTTAGTGCCGCAGCAGCAAGTGACGCCGCAGCCCAAGAAGCCATGCCGCCCCGGCTTGAACGTAGGCGCGGACCATCGCTAGGCGACGAGCCGAGCACAAGCTCTGAGAATTTNGAAAATGAGGACCAAAAGTGAGACTTGCTTTCATCATGAGCGAGTTGGGCAGTGGCTTGCGCCGCAACCTGACAATGGTCATTTCAGTAATCTTAGTGACCTTCGTGTCGTTGACTTTTGTGGGTGCGGCCGGACTGCTGCAAATGCAGATTGGTCAGCTCAAAGGTNTTTGGTACGACAAGGTGCAGGTCACCATTTACCTCTGTACCGATATTCCGGCCAACACCAACTGTTTATCGGGCCCTGTCACTGACGAACAAAAGCTCAATATCGAGAGTATGCTCGCCTCTGACGCAGTGAAGCCATATGTTGAAACGGGCACATTTGAAACCCAGGACGAGGCGCTGGCTCACTTTCAAGAACAGTTCGCCAATTCTCCTATGGTTGATTCTGTTGAAGCCGCAAACCTGCCTTCCTCCTTCCGTATCAAGCTGACGGACCCGGAANAATACCAGATCATCAACGAAACGTTCTCTGCCACCNCCGGTGTGGACTCGGTGGTGGACCAGCGCAAGGTACTTGAGCAACTGTTCTCATGGATGAATGTTGCCACCTACGTTGCGATTGCGGTGGCCGGGCTGATGATTGTCTGTGCGGCGCTACTCATTGCCACAACCATCCGGCTTTCAGCGCAATCGAGAACCCGGNAGATTGAAATCATGCGTCTGGTGGGCGCATCTAGGACCGTGATCCAACTGCCCTTTGTGTTAGAAGGGGTGATCGCAGCCACCATTGGTGCGTTGTTGGCATCCGGGGCAGTGTTCTCCATAGTGCACTTCTTTATGGGCGGATATCTGGCCGAGTCCAACTCCGGTACACCGTTTATCTCAACAGGTGACGCTTTCAAAATCTACCCTGTGTTGCTCTTGGTCGGTGTGGTACTGGCCGGGGTTTCCTCGGCCGTGTCTCTGCGGAAAAACCTGAAAGTGTAAGGTTACTAGGGGCACTGTTACCCAGGGTGCTCTTGTGACTGGTGTGACGAACGTTTCCTTGATGTGATGTGAGCGGTAATTATGAAGGAGCTAGGCTGCATGAATTTGAAATCAAGCGGGGAATTGGATCAGTTAGATCCCCGACTTGGGCGTACCGTGCCCAGCTCGCGAGTATCCCGGCACATGCCGCCCCGACTGCTGGCAGGGGTCAGTGCGCTTCTTGCGATCGGGCTGCTGGGCCTAGTGCCTTCGGCGCAGGCCGATGACATATACGAGAAGCAATCCGCCCTGGAGCAGCAGTCCCACGACGTCCAGTCTTCGCTGGAGTTTGTGGATGCCGGGATTGCTAAATCCGCTGCTGACCTGCTGACCTTCCAAGGCCAGCTCCCTGGTGCCCAAGCAGCGCTGACTGTTGCCCAGACGCGTGTCAGCGATGCCACCGGTGTGGTCAATTCACTTGCTGCACGCATTGATCTGGCACAGCTAAGCAAAGATAAAATTACCGCGCAGATTGCCACTGACGCCAAGAAAGCAACCGAGACCAAGGCCATGATCGGGCAGATTGCAGCTCAGTCGTACAAGGCTGGTGGGCTTCCTGTGAACTTAACTTTGATCCTTGGTGCAGGCTCTTCCACCGATCTTGCGAACTCCATTGATCTGGCCGAGCAGGCAATGCGCAGTCAAACCGCAGCCCTTGAAGCGCTGAGTGTCCAAAAGAGCACCAACCAAAACGCCCAAGCACGCTTGGTTGCCGTTGAAGCGGAGATTAAGGACCTCAAATCTCAGGCAGAATCGGCACTTGCCGCCGAACAGGTTGCACGGGACCAAGCAGCATCGCAANAAGCTGCCGTTGATAAGCTGATCGGTGACTCTGCGGCATTGAACGCCAAGTTGGAGGCTGAANAAGCCCCGCATCCAAAAGCAACTCCAGCAAGTTCAGGCAGAAAAGACGCCGTCGGTGCGCAGATTGCTGAGATCCAGCGCAAGGAGCGCGAAGCTGCTGCTGCTGCTGCGAAGGCTGAGGCCGAGCGTGTTGCCCGTGAGCAGGCTGCTGCAGCTGCTGCCCAAGCTGCCCAAGCGGCCGCCGAAGCCGAACGCGTTGCCCGTGAAGAGGCCGCCGCCAACAACGTCAGCAACTATGTGCCACCTNGTGTATGTCCCCTGTCTTCACCCCTGCACCGTATGTCCCCGGCGCCGGGGAACGTCTCCGCCTTTGGTTTGCAGCATCCTNTTGCTGCTAACATTCCCATCACGTCAGGATTTGGCTGGCGCCAGACCCCGCCGNGAACCATTGACTTCAATGGCACAGGCTCTTATCTGCACTCAGGGATCGACTTTGGCGCCCAGTGCGGGACCNCCGTCTATGCTCCCGCTGATGGAACGGTTCAGATTGCTGGCCAGACGAACGTTGTCTATGGTGGTGGTAACGTGCTGTACATCAGCCACGGAGTGGTCCAAGGCAATGCGTTGATGACGGTTTTCTACCATAATTCCTCGGTGGTGGTCTCTGCCGGACAATCCGTGAGTCAGGGCCAGCTGGTGGCGTACTCGGGAAACACCGGAAACTCCACAGGCTGCCACGCCCACTTTGAAACCTGGGTCAATGGTTCACCGGTGGACCCGATGGGTCTGCTCTAACCATCGCCGCGGGCTGGCAGCGGTTCAGTTGCTAAACTAAGGGTTCGTACCGCTGTGCATCTCATCATTGACAGGCAGCAGTCATTACTAATACAAAGGAGTCAGCTGTGCCTAAGGAAAGTGGCCTGAAGGTAGTGGCCACCAATCGCAAGGCCCGGCATGATTACCACATCATGGATACCTACGAGGCCGGGCTGGTCTTGATGGGCACTGAGGTCAAATCACTGCGTGAAGGCCGCGCGTCCTTGGTGGATGGGTTCGCCACGTTTTATAACAATGAGTTGTGGCTTGAAGCCGTCTACATCCCTGAATACCTGAACGGAAGTTGGACCAACCACACGGCACGACGGCGTCGTAAACTGCTCTTGCACCGCGACGAGTTGGAAAAGATCGCCGCTAAAACGCGTGAATCTGGATTCACTATTGTGCCGCTGCAACTGTACTTTCTGGACAGCCGCGCCAAGGTTGAAATTGCGATTGCTCGCGGTAAANAGGATTATGACAAGCGCCAATCACTGCGTGAAAAGCAGGATAACCGCGAGGCGCTGCGCGTCATGCGCGAAAAGAACCGCGGCGGCAGCGGCGAATAGCAGAGGGTTGCACTGAGCTCCTGACCCTGGTGTTTTGACCAGCGCAGACGGCGCAGTGTCTGTGCTTAGTCTGAGGCTTAATGAGGCTTTGTGAGGCGTTGGTGGAGATACGTTTTCGCCGTTCCCTAACCTATGCTGGCGTGTACGGCATCTGTTAACGAAAGGCAGATTGTGGTTGCCCTTGGAGCAAAACGCTGGTGGATCATTGGCACAAGCATTGTGGTTGTGGCCCTCGTGAGCATTTTATGGTGTCATTTTTAGTCATCAGTCCTCGGTGCCGCAGGCCGCACCCAATAGTTCTCGTGCCAGCAGTACGCCAACCCCGTCAGCGCAGATATCCGTGTCTGCCTCACCCACTGCGGGCACACCCACTGCGGGCACACCCACTGCGGGCACCTCAGCTGCGGTGACCACGGCGGCGCCACCGCCTGCGAGTCCCAGCCAGGGGCCGGCGTCGAGCGATCCTGGGGAGGGCTGGCCGCCAGCAAACTCGCGGCCATGACCCTTGAGCAANAAGTTGGTCAAGTGCTGATGGTGTCCTCGCCTGTGACGNGGGCCGACGCGAACTCTCTGTACGCCCTTGACACGTTGCAAGTGGGCAATGTGTTCATGAAGGGACGCAGCGAGGCGGGCGCGGCGGGGATTGCGGCCGAGGTGAAGGCTGTGACCTCACAGGTGTCCATGGCCCGTACTGCCGGCGTACGTCCCTTTGTGGCAACGGACCAAGAAGGCGGGTTCGTGCAGATCATGCGCGGCNCCGGGTTTTCCGAGATACCCCAAGCCATTGTGCAGNGGGAGCTCGATCCTGCAACGTTGCTAGCTGATGCCACCGCGTGGNGTCAACAGTTGGCCTCGGTGGGCGTGAATGTGAACCTTGCCNCTGTGCTTGACACTGTCCCCAGCGCAGCCTTTGCGCCGGCGAACGCTCCTATTGGTGCTTTCGGCCGCGAGTTTGGTTTTACACCGGCGACGGTTTCGCGCCACGGGTTGGCGTTTGCCCAGGGTATGAGCGCATCTGGCGTTGACCCTACGGTGAAGCATTTTCCGGGGCTGGGCCGGGTCACGTTGAACACGGATGTCTCAGCGGGGGTAGTTGATGAGATCACTGTGCGCAAAGACNCCTATATTGGGCCATTTCGTGACGCCGTGAAGGCGGGTGTGCCGTGGCTAATGATGTCCAATGCGCAGTACCCGCTGATCGATCCTCAGGCAATGGCGCCGTTTTCTTCGGTGTTGGTGCAGGAGATGGTGCGGNGGGATCTGGGATTCACCGGCATCATTGTCAGCGATGATATTTGCGACGCCGTCCAGGTCGCGGTCATTCCGGTGGCCCAACGTGGGGTTTTATTTCTCAAAGCTGGTGGGACCATGGCGCTGTGCACCAACCAAGTTCTATTACCGCAGATGTATCAAGGGATGCTCGATGCTGCCCAGGCAGATCCACGCTTTGCCGCACAGATAGAGGCAGCGGCCCTGGTGGTTCTGCAGATGAAAGTGGAACGGGGATTGGTGGGCTGAGCTGGGGAATATTATCCGCGCAGGATGCGCTAGCATTGATAGCACACGAGCAATTCCCCAGGGAGTGATGCGTGGCTTTGAAAAACAATAGGGGATGATCGGTTTCGACGGTGTTAGTCGAGACAGGTGAAGCGGGTCGAGGATACAGGGTTATCTCGTAAACGATCTCTGTAAAACAATAAGTGCTGAATCAAATCGCACTGACTTCGCTCTTGCTGCCTAAGCAGTAAGACAGTCCGTCAGCCCGGGAATGCTCTCGTCCCGGATCCTGGCGTCATCTAGAGGGCCACTGCTCTAAGTTCTTGTTGTAGGCGCTTAGGGGACTTTTATACAACTGGGCTTGGCAGCTACTTGTTTGCGAGATAGCTGGGGCCGAGAAAACCGTACGCAAACTGCACCCGGAGAAGCCCTGACAACACAACATCGGACGGGAGTTCAATTCTCCCCATCTCCACATCCCTATTGGGACCTGTTCTCCGCCTGAGCGGCGGGGACAGGTCCTTTATGCCCGATGTAGCTAACCCCGGTTTTATGTGGTGCCTGCGCATGGTTGTGGAAGAATGATGCGCCACTGGCGCGGTGGCGCATCATTCACAGGCGACGGCGCGCAGAATTCGCAGGTCTGTGGGTGGTTAGCACTCCACCACGTTCACGGCGAGCCCGCCCATGGCTGTTTCCTTGTACTTGGAGCTCATGTCACGCCCGGTTTCGCGCATGGTCACAATGACTTCATCGAGCGAGACCCGGTGCAGTCCGTCACCNCACAATGCCATTTTGGCGGCATTGATGGCTTTNGCTGCGGCGATGGCGTTGCGTTCAATGCAGGGGATCTGTACCAGCCCGCCAATGGGGTCACACGTGAGTCCCAAATTGTGTTCCATGGCGATCTCGGCAGCATTCTCCACCTGCTCGGGCGTGCCGCCCATGACCTCGGCCAATCCGGCAGCCGCCATGGACGACGCCGATCCCACCTCACCCTGACACCCCACTTCCGCACCTGAAATGGACGCTTGTTCTTTGTAAAGCACNCCTACTGCACCTGCTGCGAGCAGGAATTTAACCACGACGTCGTCCTTTTCCTCCTGCGTCGCGGTCTCCATGCCCTTGGTGTAGTGGGTGGCGTAGAACATCACGGCCGGAATGATGCCGGCCGCGCCATTGGTGGGCGCGGTGACTACCCTGCCGCCGGAAGCATTCTCTTCGTTGACAGCCAATGCCACCAGGTTCACCCATTCCTGCCAGAACTGTTGGTCCCTGTTGGGGTCCTCCTTCAGGAGGCGAGCATGCCAGTCCGGGGCCCGGCGTCGAACCTTCAACCCACCGGGCAGTAGACCTGAACGGGCAAGGCTCGAGTTNTTGCACTCCTCCATGACATCGCGAAGGTGCAGCAGACCACTGCGGATATCGGCGGCGTTGCGCGTAATTAGCTCGTTTGTCAGCATTACACCGCTGAAATTCTGGCCGGAGGACGCGCAGTGGCTCAGAAGCTCAGCGGCAGTTCTAAAGGGNTAGGGGAGCTGTGCCTTGGAGCTTTCCAGGTCCGCAACGGCATTCTCTACCTCACCCTCACGCACAATGAAGCCGCCACCTACGGAGAAGTATGTGGCTTCGTGGACGGTGTTGCCGGACTCGTCCAAGACCATGAATTTCATTCCGTTAGTGTGACGTGCCAGCACCGTCAGAGGGTGCAAGATCATGTTCTCGGCACCGTAGGCCAGCTCCTTGGAGCCGGCAAGTAACAGGGGAGCGCCGTCGGCAAANGCGGACAATCGTGATTCCACCATTGCTGGGAGAATCAGCTCCGGCTCCCACCCTTCCAGGCCGAGCAGCACGGCCGTCATGGTGCCGTGTCCGCGCCCGGTGGCTGCCAGCGATCCGTAGAGGTCAACCCGGAGGGATGCGGCCTTCTCCAGCAGCTCTGAGCCCAGCTCGCGGGCAAAGGATGCGGCGGCCCGCATGGGTCCAACGGTGTGCGAGCTGGAGGGACCAATTCCAACGGTGAACAGATCAAATACGCCGACGCTCATGGCAGTGGCCTTTCGGAATCATTGGGGCGCAGCGTTCGGGGTGTGAACCTGCCTGCCCATATTACCGTCCTGCCCTGAAAACGTGTGGCCGCAATCCCTGGGCTATGCTTGCCGACGAGTCACCTGCGCTCATTGGACAGGCTCACGACACAGACACAGACACAGACGCAGTAAACAGGCTCAAGTAATTGGTTTTAAATAACTGAGTGGTGGGCCGGTTGTGAAACCGAACCACCACTCACCCCCAAAGTTCATTGCGCCACATGGGGCAAACTTTGTTCACACATTCATTATTGTGCCAGAAAGTAATGGAAAAGTGTACATCTAGTCTTGGGAAGGCTCCATTGCGTCAGTTAAGACTGAAGGTTCTCGGGCATGGGGCGGCGGATGAAGGAGAGCCAGATTAAGGTAAGGCCTGCAGTCACAGCCAGGATGGAACCGAAAGAGGCGTATTTATGCAAGGTTCCATGCCCTGTGGGAGTCAGCTGTAACGGAACGGTGATGCAGACCAGAAAGAACCCCACACACAGGCAGGCCGCCGCTGTTCGGTCTAGCGGGCGTCCTTTCGTCAAGGCCGCCCGAGCCGTGGGCAGCACCAGAGTTGCCGCGGCATAGGCCGTGTAGCCCACGCCAAACCACATGTACGCAGTGACATAGGGTTGGCCTCCAAAATCTACCAACCCGGTGTTTGACCCTGTTAGATCGGCGAGAGAATACGTGATGAGCACGCCTAATGTGCTGACAATGAGCGCAGTCAAGCCGGCAGGTCCGCGGATAAGCCGCAGGGCAAAGGGNGAGTTGTAAGCTGCAGCCACTTTGGTAGCCAGTAGNAAAAAGACGGCAAATAAGCTCAACCGCAAAATAACGTTAGCTACGTTTTCGCCACCCAAGAGCTCATCGATGGGCATGTATAGGGTGGGAATACTCAGCGCCACGCTGATGGAAGCTAAGGCGAAAATCCAAAAGAGACCGCGATTGCGGCCCTTGAGCAGGGCGGGGATACGCCAGGCCGTGCAGGCCAGACACGCGGCAAGTACCGTCCACTGCAGAATTGCAATCATCCTAGGTTCTCCCAAATACTTTGTACCGCTGCTGTGTCATCTTCAGTGCGTCGCAAGATCTTACTCAGTGCTTCCAGCCGCTGAGCCGCAAGGGAGACCAGTGCACTATTTGATGTGGCCCGCAAGGCGTCTTCCCTGGCTCCTGTGGCCCAGCCAGCTTCTATGGCGGATAAGAAGCCCGTGGACACCAAACCGTTAGTCAGTCCCACGCCAGCAATTCGGGCGCTTTCGATGGCAAGTTCTGCAGTCAGCCGGTTGGCGCTGATTTGGGTTGACAAGTTTTGTGGGGCGATGTCCGCCTGCCGGGCCACTTTNTGACGCAGGTCTGCTGTGCCCACGGCGTCAAGCCACGCACGTACAGAGGACCGGTGGGGTGCGGGNGTCAGCAGGATGGGATGAGCCGTTGAATTATTTTCTGCAACGGCGTTGCGATTCAAAATTTCCGCCAACAGATCGGTATCGGAAATTTGGCTGAGCAATTCAGCGTCCGTTGGCTCCTTGACGCCGGTGGCCAGGTCCTTGAACTTGGGAAAAGCACTCAGTGAAGCAACAACCGGAAGGCCAAGGGAACGGCTCACAGCGGCCACCGTTGCCGCAGACACACGGCCTCGCACCATTTGCTGGGCGAGAGTGGAGCGCTTGATGCCGGCCGCACGGCACACAGCTGCATGGCTGGTGCTGCCGGCAACAGCGTCAAGCCATTGTTGGAATTCTTTGGCTGAAACTGTCACAGGAGTCCCGCTTTCGGGGCAGCCTGAACTGGCTCACTTCTTGTTGGCCAAAGCCCTGAACCTGGGACACCGTTACCTACTTAAGGGTCCTGGGTATCGACGATGCCGCGGAACCGGCTGCCGACGCCGTCGTACTCGCTACGCCGCCAACCAGCAGGAGCAGCGGGAAGCTCGTCGTTATCGTGGAAGTCGCAAATAACGTAAGTAAACTCCGGCCACCACTTCTTTGGCCGGGCCACTTCAAGGAAATCGCACAGGTAGCAGCGCAAATCGACCCACACAGGGCGCTTTCCAGTGGAGTTAGTCCGGGACTGTGCCAGCCACGCTGGCGGATTGGCGTCCAAAGCGGCCACTTCGGCGGCACTCATGCGCGAGGGGATGCCGTTGCGGGCAGCCATTTCAGGNGGAATGTTCAAAGCCTGGGCCACTTGGCGTCGGTTGAGCGAGGAGTGGGAGGAATAGTTGTTTGCCATGTCCTTTCAAGGATAAGGCGAAGCGGGCGTAGAGGCGATTCCCAGCAGGAAGATCACTGTCCCTAAGGCGGATTAATGACCTATCAGCGGCGTGAGAATCGCCACAACGGGCGAGGGTGAGAGGAATTTTTAGGAAAAATAGGCCAAGTTAGCAACAAGTTTGCCCGCCATACCCTATGCTGTGGGAAAACAACAGGTAATTCAATGCGCATTCACAGGCTTCAAGGGCTATGATGAGGCGCTGAAACACCCAGCTACTACCACGAGCACTTCAGGAGTTTGAAAACCGCATGGCAACGGATTACGACGCACCCCGCAACAAGGACGAAGACCACGAGACAGAGTCGCTTCAGGCACTCCAGGTACAGCGTGGCGGTGCACAGACGGCGCATATTGACGTCGAAGATTCAGACACAGCAGAAGGCACTGACTTACCAGGTGCCGACCTCTCCAACGAGGAACTCATCATCCAGGTCATTCCGGCCCAGGACGATGAATTCACGTGTTCCTCATGTTTCTTGGTCCGCCACCGCAGCCAAGTTGCGCGTGAAAAGAACGGCATGCTCTTCTGCAAAGACTGCGAAGGCTAAATTGCGGTTCTCTTGCTGCGTTTTTCTCATGCAGTGACTTAAAGGCGTGCCGAAACCATAGCGGTGAGGGCAGGGACAACACGGGGAGTCAGTCATGACAGAACGGGTTCAGGAACTCTTGGACACCTTTGCGGTGCCTGGGGCCAACGCTGGCGAACTTNTATGTGACAGGCACCCCGCGGGCAATACGGCCTTTACGGTCATTGCCGCTGACCTGAGCTTCACCGATATCAGCTACGGCGAGCTGCGGGAGAAATCCACGCAGTTCGCCGCTGCTNTAACATCCTTGGGTGTTAAACGTGGCGATCATGTGGCCACTTTGATGGCCAAGTCAGCCGAGCTTGTCATTGCGCTGCTGGGCATCTGGCGCCTTGGTGCAGTGGATGTGCCTCTCTTTACCGCTTTCGCCCACGACGCCATTGACTTCAGGCTCCAAGCTAGCGGTGCGCGCTTAGTGATTTGCGACGCCGACCAGCGCCGCAAGCTGATGCCCNCGGGCGAGGTTCCCACCGATGCCTCACGGTTGGTGATTGTGGCCCGCGGCGAGGCTTTCGGCTACGATCNNTCGCTGGCGGAGATGGTGGCGGGCACGGGCGCGTTTGCTTCCGATGAGTTTGCTTCCGATGAGCTAGCTTCCTGCGGATCGGTTGCCGTAGGTGGCGACAGTCCACTGGTGCAGCTGTTTACCTCCGGGACCACCGGGACACCCAAAGGTGTGACTATTCCATTGAGCGCAGTGGCGTCCTTTGTTGGCTACCACCGTTTTGGCTTGGATGTCCGTGATGATGACGTGTTTTGGAACGTTGCGGACCCTGGCTGGGCTTATGGACTGTACTTTGCCCTGCTGGCGCCCATGGCGGCGGGGAACCGTTCCCTGCTCCTTAGCGCCGGATTTAGCCCGGAATTGATCTGGGCCGTCATGGCTGAGCTCGGTGTCACCAACTTTGCCGCCGCGCCCACCCTCTACCGTGCTTTGCGGGCAGGATCAACTGCTGGCCAGAGCCACATGCTGCGCAGGGCTTCAAGTGCCGGGGAACCGCTGACCCCTGATGTTATCGAATGGGGCCGCGACGTCTTTGGCCTGGAAGTCAGGGACCATTACGGCCAAACCGAACTCGGCATGGTTGCCGGGAATGCGTGGGCGCAGGAACTACAAGAGCCCTTGCGGCCAGGGTCCATGGGAGAGCCGCTGCCGGGGTGGAGCGTGAACGTACTGGCCCAGGACAGCAAAGAACTTGCCTCCGATGGTGAATCCGGACGAATTGCCGTCAACGTGCCCAACAGTAAATTCATGTGGTTCACGGCCTACGTGGGTGCCCCTGAAAGGACCAGCGAACGTTACAGTGCCGACGGCCAGTGGTACATCACAGGGGACGCGGGGCGCCGGGATGAAGACGGCTACATCTATTTTTCCTCCCGTGATGACGATGTGATCATCATGGCTGGCTACCGTATTGGTCCCTTTGATGTGGAATCGGTGTTAGTGACCCATCCGGGCGTTTCTGAAGCCGCTGTCATTGGCACCNCCGATGACATTCGTGGTGAAGTTCTTGAAGCCTTTGTTGTGCTGCGCGAGCCTCATGCCGCCTCGGAGGCGCTGGCTGGCGAACTGCAACAACTGGTGAAAACCCGCTTTGCCGCACACGCCTACCCTCGGCGTATTCACTTTGTTGGCGAACTTCCCAAAACGCCCAGCGGAAAAGTTCAGCGGTTTATTCTGCGCCAGGATCGTGCCGCCATGAAGGATATCAACTAATTCATGGTACGAACTCTGTAGTGCGGATCAGTGGGAAATGCTGTGCGGGCTCATCAAGGAGCCGCCGGTGAGCTCCTGCACGGTGCACTCTGGATGTGAGCCCACCGAGGCCAGCCACAGCGAGGCTGCAACCTCATCGCCCAAAGTTAAGGGGCCGCCGTCGTGCGCGGAATTAAGTAGGCGGATCGCGAAGCCGGCGCCAAAGGGGAGCCTGCCCAGAACGCTCAGCGCCGTGTCAAGGCCGATGCCAAGGGTTTCGAGGTGGCGCAGGAGCGCGGGGTCGTGGTCGCTGATGCGGCTCACGCGCCCGGTGTGACCGGTGTCGAGCTCGTCGAGGCGGTGCGAGGGTGCCATGGTGATGCGGCCTTGTGCGTCGGGGATGGGGTCCCCGTGGGGATCGCGGGTTGGGTGGCCCAATTTGGCGCTCATACGTTCAATGAAGTGCTCGGAAACAGCGTGTTCAAGCTGCTCGGCCTCGTCGTGGACCTCATCCCAAGAGTAGCCAAGCTCGCTGACCAGGTAGCTTTCAAGGAGCCTGTGCCGGCGCACCATGGACAATGCCAGTGTCAGGCCTTGTGCTGTCAAGTGGATGGGNGAGTACGGCTGGTGGTCCACCAAACCTTGGTCCTTGAGCTTGCGCACCATCTCTGACACCGAGGAATTGGCCACACCTAATCGGATGGCAAGGGCAGAGGACGTGATGGGTTTGTCTTGCCACCCNGTGTAGGCATAAATGACTTTGACGTAGTCTTCGATGCTGGAAGAGGTGGCTGAGAGTTTCACGCTCCCAAGCCTACCTGTTATGCCTGACCGGTGAAGGTCAGCCACAACAGGAGGGCGTTCAACGCCACGATGAGGATGACGCTGACAAGTGCCGCTAAGCGCAGTGGAAGCCCATCTCTATGCTCGCCCATAATCTCTTTACTTGCTGTCAGGCGCAGGAGCGGAATGAGGGCAAAGGGGATCCCGAAGCTCAGCACGATCTGGCTGACGATCAGCGCCCATGTGGGGTCCACACCCACCGACAGTAAGATGATCGCCGGGATGAGGCTGGCCACGCGCCGTGCCTGAAGCGGGATACGCACCTTCAGCAACCCGTTCATGATGGTGGCGCCTGCGTAGGCACCCACAGAGGTGGATGCCAGGCCTGAGGCCAGCAGACCCACGGCGAAGACGACGCCGATCACCGGGCCTAGGCTGTTGACGATGGCTGCGTGGGCGCCTTCGATGGAATCGGTCCCGGATACTCCGCCCAATGTTGCAGCGGCCAGCAGGAGCATGCCGATGTTGACGGCGCCAGCAAGCACCAGTGCCAGAATCACATCTATGCGCGTGGCCTTGATGACCCGGCGCAGCTTGGCGGGTGTGCTGCGAGCGTCAGGATGGCGGTCCTTGGCCAGCTGCGAGTGTAGATAGATGGCGTGTGGCATGACGGTGGCACCGAGCATCCCGGCAGCCAGCACAATGGATCGGGTGCCTTCGAAGCGCGGAATCAGCCCACCAGCCACTCCCGCCGGATCCGGCGGGCTGAGCACCAAACCGGCAAGAAATCCGATGGTGATGATCACCAGCAAGAAAATAATGACAGTCTCAAAGTGCCTTTGGCCGTGACGGTTTTGTACGCTCAGCAGCCCCATGGAGGCTATACCCACAATGAGGCCGCCCACAGGNAGCGGGACCGAAAAGAGTAGATGAAGCGCAATGGCCCCGCCAACCACCTCCGCCAGATCGGTAGCCATGGCGACAATCTCTGCCTGGGCCCAATACAGACGTCGAGTACGGGTTCTATACCGCTGGCCCAAATGCTCTGGCAGGGACTTGCCCGTCACCACACCAAGTTTGGCCGATTGGTACTGGACCAGCATGGCCATGACATTGGCGGCCACTAAAACCCAGACCAGCAGATAACCATAGGTGGCGCCCGAGGTGAGGTTTGCTGCAACATTGCCCGGGTCCACATAGGCAATGGCCGCCACAAAGGCAGGTCCCAGCAGCAGAAGTAACCCGCTTCGTGAGCGCCGCCGTGGTTTCGCTTTAATCGTATCGAGCACAGCCATAACCTTAGAGAAGTCTAAACCTGGTATTTAGGCATACCGAAATTCTAGTCAATGTGAGTGGCATTTGTCGATATACCGGAGCTGAGCTAAAAATTTTTCTCCTGCGGGATCAGCAGTTCAGAGCTTCCTGGTGCGCCACGTCTGGGTGAGGTAAGGCAGCTGAAGGTCCTGCCCGGGCAGATGGTTCAAATGCTCGAACAAGTACCACTGCAGATTTTTCATGACCTTGGCACGCACCTCCTGCGAGGCTTTGAGGTAGTAGCTGCGCGATTTAGCCAGCTCCATGATCTCCTCCGGCGTCAGTGTCTGGCTCCACGCAGTGAGGTGGGGCTCTGCCGGCGCGAATTCTTCACCGATCACCGGATGGAAGTCAGGCTTGTGGACATCGCCAGCATGCATGATCCGGGCCAGCCGGTGAACCCAGGGTGTCCGNACGTCGAGCTGGTTCCAGATCAGCCCCAGAGATCCTCCCGGACGGAGCACCCGGGCAATTTCGGTACTCGCGGCCCAGGGATCGCACCAGTGCCACGCTTGCGCCACCACCGCTAAGTCCATGGAGGAGTCCTGCAGTTCCAAGTGCTCGGCGGTCCCCACCACCGTGCTGGCCGCCGGAAGCTCCCCGGCCAGCTGGGCTAGCATGTCTGCTGAAGGATCCACGGCGGTCAAGCTCCAGTTATGTGCCGCCAGTAACTGCGTGTATTTTCCCGTACCGGCACCCACATCCAGAACGTCACGGATGGGGTGCGCTGCATTTTCTACCAGCCATTGAAGAGACTCGCTAGGGTAGCCGGGGCGGACCTTGTGGTAATGATCGCCTCCTGCCAGGAACGCGCCAGCCAAGTGTTTACGCCGTTGCGCGTCGAAGACCGGTCCGCTGGTACCTGCCATGGTGCTCCTGTAAAGTTGTGCTGTTTGTGCCGTTCAACTTTACCCCGGCGGGCAGGAACTATTATGTGGTGCAGGGGCTGCGCCAGCGGTGCCTGGGGTGTTCGGTGCCCAGCCGGGGTAGGCCCGGTTGTCATTTGCTGGCACCCACCGGCCGGCGTCCACCACGTAGTCCCAGCCCAAGCCATCGCGCAGCAAAGCGGCAATGCCGTCGAGTAGGCGTTGGGCATCCTCAAGCCGCGAACCCACACCAAAGCTGGCGCGCAAGGAACCTGCTGGCAGGCCAAGGCGGTTCAGGAGTGGGTGGGCGCAGAATTTCCCATCACGCACACCCACGCCGTGTTCGGCGGACAGATAGGCGGCAACAAGTCCGGCGTCGTGCCCTGTGACGGAGAAATTTACCACGCCGATGCGCCCGCACTCCGGGTGGGTGCTGGCGTCACTGAATAAGGTGTGGACGCTCACGCCGTCGAGCGCTTCAAGACCGGACACCAGATGTTCACGCAAAAGCTGTTCGTGGTGGTGCCACTGGTCAGCGTCAAGGGCTGAAAGAACGGCGGCTGCCTTGGCTACTGTGGCGGCGCCTGGGACGTTGGGCGAGCCGGCTTCATGGCGGGCCGGACCCTCAGTCCAGCGGGCCGAATCGAGCCTGACTTCCTTCACAGCACCGCCGCCAGCGAGGTAGGGNGTGCCGGCGTCCAGCCAATCGGGACGGCCCACCAGGACGCCTGCGCCAAAGGGTGCGTACATTTTGTGTCCGGAGAAAGCCACGTAATCAATACCGCTGGTGGTCAAGTCAATGCGGCGGTGCGCGGCCAGCTGGGCAGCATCGACAAGGATACGCGCGCCGTAGCGGTGTGCCAAGGCGGCCAACTCATTGACCGGGAGCACTTCACCTGTGACATTTGAGGCGCCGGTGACGGCCAGGAGCACAATGTTCCCTGCGCGCAGCTGTGTTTCCAGCCGGGCAAGGGTGGAGGCGATGGATGAAGCGGCCACCACCGAGCGGTGCGGCAGAGCCTGCCAGGGCAGCAAGTTGGCGTGGTGCTCAAGGTCAAGGTAGAGCACTTCGCCGTGGGTGTTTGAGCGGCCCTCGGTGTAACCCCTNGCNTTGAGGAGGCTTTCCACGCACCCGGCCAAAAGGTTCAGCGAGTCGGTGGTGTTACGGGTAAANATGACCGTGTCGTCGGGGCGGGCACCGACAAAATCTGCCACGATGCGCCGCGCATTTTCATACACCGAGGTGCTGACTTGGGAGGCGAATCCGGCCCCGCGGTGCACGCTGGCGTAGTACGGCAGCACCTCGTTCAGGTGCGCAGCCACTTCCTCAAGTGCGGGNGCGGATGCGGCGTAGTCAAGGTTCGCGTACCGCACCGCTCCGCCGTGGATGAGCGGGGCAGTCAAATCCTGACCCACCACGGGCAGCAGGGTGCATCAGCAAGAGAATTTTTCCAGCAGGGCGTAGCTCATGAGTGATTCCTTCAACGGAAGGACGCTTGGGGTGCCAAGGAGTCCGCGCTTGCCAAGACCGCTCCGGCCTGGCCAGGTCGTCACCCGGGGCACCCGCCGCGAAAGGAGGGTTGCCGGCCAGCAAACCGGGGTTTAACGCTGGCACTCGTGACCTATGCACAAAACAGTAGCCCAAGATCGGCGATAGTGCATTTGTTACGTTAGGTAACGCAGGCCTGCTCGGGCCAGCCCGTGAGTCCGGCGGCGGGTGGGCTAAAGAGAACGACGGCGGAAGCCGCCGTCGTTCTCTTTCACCCGTGCTTTGGGCCAGGAGGCTAGCTCAACAGGTCATCCCAATTCGGGTTTAGACGCTGTAGAACTTCGGTGTGCAAGATGGAGTTGGTGGCAAGTGCGTTGCCGCCGAAGGGCCCTTCTGCGCCCTCCAACGAGGTGAATCGCCCACCAGCTTCGGTGACGATGGGAACCAGCGCGGCCATGTCGTACAGGTTCAACTCAGGCTCACAAGCGATGTCGACACTGCCTTCAGCAACCATGCAATAGGACCAAAANTCCCCGTAAGCTCGGGTGCGCCACACATCGTCGGTGAGCGAAATGAACTCGTCACGATTGCCACGTTCAGCCCAGCCGCTTAGCGAAGAGTAGGACAGGGAGGCATCCTTGAGCTCAGCCACGTTGGAGACGCGGATGCGTGTAGCCGCGGCGAGTGACTTGCCCATGTAGGCGCCGGTTCCCTGCGCAGCCCACCAGCGCTTGCCCAAAGCCGGTGCACTGACGAGGCCAACCACCGGAACGCCCTCATCGACCAGTGCGATCAAGGTGGCCCACACCGGGACGCCACGGACAAAGTTCTTCGTGCCGTCGATGGGGTCGATGATCCAACGGCGAGAGCCGTGCCCGCTGCTGCCAAACTCTTCTCCTAGTACTGCATCGCGGGGNCGAACCCGGGAAAGCTGGCTGCGAATTGATTCCTCGGCTGCCTTGTCTGCGTCGGTCACGGGTGTCAGATCAGGCTTCGTCTCAACGGCCAAGTCAAGTGCCTTGAAACGGGACATGGTGAGGGAGTCCACGCTGTCGGCCAGGACATGAGCCAGGCGGAGATCATCGTTATACGTCTGGGGTGGGGTCGTCATACTGCTCACGCTATCGTGATTTGGCCAGAACGCTCGTTAGGACCGGTATCGCGGTGCCTCATGATTTGTTCTGACATGCGCAGGGTTCAGGGTCAGTGGTGCGCATGTCCCGAGTTCTCTTCTGACATGCGCAGTGTTCATGGGTCAGTGGTGCGCATCAGCGCTGGTGCGTAGGATTCGTGCGTGAGTGCAGCGCATGCCACAAGTGGATATCAAACATGCGTAGGGTTTGCAGCGAGCCGGGCGCATAAGTGCGCCCAGCCCGCTGCGAACTTGCCCGCTGTGGGCGATTATTCGATGATGCCCAGTTCCTTCGCTTCGGCGCGGCCCTCTGTGCGCTCGCTGGTCCCCAGAAGGCGCCGCAAGGAAGCGAGCCGGGCTGGGCCCGACGCGCCGGCGTGTCCGGCTGCCACATACTGGTCAAGTCCACAGTTCACAGCCACAGAATCATGCTTGCAGCCACGTTCGCAGTCGTCGGTGCCGGGCTGGAGGTCCGGGAAGGCTGCCAGGATCCTGTCCGGGTTCACATGTGCTAAGCCAAAGGAGCGAATGCCGGGNGTGTCGATGATCCACGAGCCGGGCTTGGCGTCCTGCAATTGCAGAGCCAGGGCCGAGGAAGATGTGTGGCGTCCGCGTCCTGTCACCGCATTCACGCCTCCGGTGGCACGTTGTGACCCGGTGAGGGCGTTGACCATGGTGGATTTGCCCACTCCGGAATGCCCCACCAAGACGCTGACCTTGCCATTAAGGTAGCCGTGCAGCTGTTCAACGGCGCCGCCAGCAAGAAGCGCGGAATCACCGTCGTCGCTGCGGGCATCCACGCCGAAAACGCCGTCGGCGGCAGTGCGGCTGATGATAACTGTCATGTCCAAGTGCTCATAGTTGGCGAGCAGCTCGGTGGGATCCTTGATATCAGTCTTGGTGATCAGTAGCAGCGGTGCAATGCCTGCGTCATAGGCAGCCACCAGCGCACGGTCAATGAATCCGGTGCGCGGTTCCGGGTTGGCTGCGGCCACCACGATCACGAGTTGGTCGGCGTTGGCCACCACCACCCGCTCAATCGGATCGGTGTCATCGGCGCTACGGCGCAGCAGTGTGCGGCGCTCTTCAATCCGGACCAGTCGAGCCAGCGTATCGGGTTTGCCGGTGACATCGCCCACGAGTGAGACAAAGTCACCAGCTACCACCGGATTACGCCGTAGTTCCCTAGCCCTGGCAGCTATCAGGGTGCGCTCCGTGGGCAGGTTCTCATCCACAATGGCCGTGTATCTGCCGCGGTCAACGGTGACAATCCTGCCAATGACTGCGTCCTCGTAGGCAGGACGGTCCTTAGTCCGTGGACGGCTGCCCTTCTTATTGGCCCTGACCCGGACATCGGATTCGTCCCAGTTGCTGTAATCCCGTGCCATAGACCTAAGCCTCGGCTTCAGCCGCCGCAGTGTTTACAGCAGCAGTCTGCGACACCATGGCCGCCCACATAGATGGGAAGTTAGGCATTGTCTTGGCCGTGGTTCCAATATTTTCAACCTCGACGCCGGGCACGGCGAGTCCGATGATGGCACCGGCCGTAGCCATGCGGTGGTCGTGGTAGCTGTGGAACACCCCGCCGCGCAGAGGAGCCGGGTTGATGATCAGCCCGTCCTCAGTTTCCTTGGCGTTCCCGCCCAGGGCGTTGATTTCAGCGACCAAGGCAGCAAGGCGATCGGTCTCATGTCCGCGCAGGTGCGAGATGCCGCGCAGCCGCGAGGGTGTTGTGGCCAGAGCGCAAATTGCGGCCGTTGACGGTGCAAGCTCTGACGTGTCCGAGATGTCCACACCGCGAATTTCGGGGCCTGCCGTGACTGTCAGGACACCGTCGGCAAGGGTTACTGTGGCACCAAACTGGGGTAGGATTTCACGCCATTTATCGCCCACCTGAGTGGTGTTTGAAGGCCAGTTCGGGATACGTACGGTGCCGCCGGTAGCTAATGCGGCCGCAAGGAACGGACCCGCATTNGAGAGATCCTGCTCCAGGGTCACATCAAAGGCGGCAATCGGTCCGGGCTGGACAATCCAATGATTCGCGGTGGCATCATCGACCACAACACCCATGGAACGCAGAATCTGAACGGTCATGGAAATGTGGTCAACACTGGGTACTGAAGTTCCAATGTGTTCTAGATGCAGTCCCTTGGCAAAACGGGGCGCAACCAGCAGCATGGCGGAAATGAACTGTGAAGAACCTCCCGCATCAACCTGTACGTGGCCACCTTCGAGAAAGCCCTTGCCGTGGACGGTGAACGGCAAGAAACCGTCGCCACCATCTTGCACCCGCACGCCAAGTCCCTCCAACGCAACCACAATGGGACCCATGGGGCGCACCAAAGCAGCCGGGTCGCCGTCGAACCTCACGGCACCAGAAACCAGTGCCGCCAGAGGCGGGACAAAGCGCATGACGGTGCCGGCCAGGCCGCAGTCGATCGAGATGGTCCCCCTCTGGTGCGCAAAACCTGCCGGGATGGGCGTGATAACAAGGTCAGGCACAGTGCCGCTGCCGGGAACTTCGGTGATTTTNGCACCCATGGCACGCAGAGCCCCGATCATCAGATCGGAGTCGCGGGACTGCAGCGGCGCGCGCAAACGTGATTCACCATCGGCGATGGCGGCGAGGACAAGATACCTGTTGGTCAGCGATTTGGAAGCCGGAATGGTGACGGTGGCGTCCAAGGGTGTTGGTGAAAANGGTGCGGGCCAATAGGAGGCTGTCATCTCTAATTAGTGTCCTGTCACATCGTGGGCTAACGCGCGGACGCTCTTATCCGCATTCTTCAACTGCGTCTTGGCGGTCTTCTTGCCGCTTTTGATAAACTTCTCCGTACGCCAGGCCAGTCCTGGGCGCCCGGCCGTGTCAACGCTTGCCAGCAGTGCTCCACCAATCAGAGCAATGTTCTTGGTCAGCTGGTTACGGCGGTGCGCACGATTTTCCTTGGTGGTGGTCTCGGCAGTGCGATACTCAACCACAGTGCCGAGCCCGGCAGTTAGTGTGAGCACCACGGCAGCGGGCCGGGAGAATTTGCCCAAGGCCAGCAAGATGCCAGCTCCAACTTGGGCTCCAGCGAGCAAGCGAGCCAGAGTCTTNTCACTGGCGTCGACAGGTAGTGCGGCGCTTAACGGNGCCAAAACGGGCGCCAATTGCGCAGCCGTGGCATCTGCGTGGCGCAGACGGTCTAAGCCGGAAAAGATGAACGATGACGCCAACATGGGGCGGGCGAGTAAGCGAATCATGGACAAGGAAGCCTCCTTAGTGGTGCTCTCAGCCTCCCCATCACGGCCGGGGCCGCCTCATGGGAGGCTCGTGCTGTGTACAAGTCTGCCACCTTGATGCCGCGTTTGCGGAATATACGACGCCGTTGCCCGGTTTACTTGGATAGCGGCGGCTCCGGACGGGCTGGCCAAGGTGGGCAATGGAAGTGAACGGAGGCTGTGAATGCAGACACTGAGTCAACTAGCAACTGATGCTGCACCCNTGAAGTTGAGTCTGAGCATAGACTCAACTGTGATGAACATTTCCGAGCCTGAGCAAACCATCAACCCGGTGGCTGCCACTGGATCCACGGCAACTTCTATGTCCGAGGCTGCTGAGCCTGCGGATGGCAAAGCTGCCCCTGTTGAGGTGATCGCTGCAGGGCAGGTCACTGATGTCGCCGGTATTGATGTTGCCAATGAGACACCAGAGGCTCGACGCATACGCTTTGAGCGCGATGCCATGGTGTATGTGGATCAACTTTATTCAGCAGCCATGCGCATGGCCCGCAATCCCAGTGATGCTGAGGACCTAGTGCAGGAGGCCTATACAAAGGCGTTCTCGGCTTTCCACCAATATAAGCCGGGCACAAATCTGAAGGCTTGGCTGTACCGGATCCTCACCAATACCTACATTAATCTGTACCGGAAGCGCCAGCGTGAGCCACTGCAGTCAAATGCCGATTCCGTCGAGGACTGGCAGCTGGCACGGGCGGAATCACACACCTCGCAAGGGTTGCGGTCTGCCGAGGCTGACGCCTTGGATCACTTGCCTGATTCAGACGTTAAANGCGCCCTGCAGGCCATTCCGGAGGAATTCCGGTTGGCTGTGTATTTTGCTGACGTTGAAGGTTTTGCCTACAAAGAAATCTCAGAAATCATGAACACCNCTATCGGCACCGTCATGTCGCGGTTGCACAGAGGCCGGAAACTCTTGCGTGAAATGTTGGCTGACTATGCCGTCGAAAGCGGATATCTCAAGGCGACCAACCAAATGACTGAAACGGAGAACTAACCATGGGCGACTGCCAAAGCCTGGGCGATTGCGACGACGAACGCATCGTGCGGATCTATGAATATTTGGACGGTGCGCTGTCTTGTGAGGACCTTAAAGACATTAAGGATCACCTCGATGCCTGTTCCGATTGTTCCAGCGAGTACGACCTTGAGTGTGTCATCCGCACTGTGGTGAAGCGATCCTGCAAGGAAGCCGCCNCGGAAACCCTCAAAGCCGCTATTCTTGCCCGCCTTCACGAAGGCAAACCAGCCGCAGTGTAGAGAAGCCACACATTCTGCGGTGCTGGCGAGCTTTAAACTGACGTCTGCAGGCTAACTGCCTGCGCACGCATGGCAATGGTGCTGTATTGACTTGACGATCGCCCCGCCACACGGCGGTGCAATGAGCCGCCAATCACGTGGGCTTGGATCTTGGCATGGATGTCAAAATGAATGCCCAGAGCATTATGAATGGCCAGAGCATTGCGATGGTTCAGGGCCGCCTGTAAAAGACTCCACCAGGATTAGAATGTCGGTTCTGCCTGTGATGTCCCTTCGGGTGTCACTTGGAGGACGTTCGTCCAGAGTTAAGTGCTGCGTAAGTCACTGGATTCTAAGCCGCAACTGCCAGAACGATCAGGATCCCTGCCACCGGTAGGGACACCGTCTTTACCAGTTCCAAGCCAATATATCCAAGGTGTGTCAGTGTGGCCACCTTGGCTTTTACCGCCGTGGTTCCACTGTGTGTCAGAGCCGTGGCCGCGAGCACTTTGGTACGTTTGTTCATGGCTGGCCTTAACACCACGATTTGCAAGGAAAGTGCCACAGTGGCCATTGCCAGGAAGATTCCTGTGGGTAAGTTCACCAGGTCTTGGCGCTGAGTCCAAGCGCCGATCAGCACAATCATCAGTGCTACTTCCACTAGATTCAGCACCTTGAACACGAGCCTGCCAATACCCACACCCAAGGCGTGGGTCATGCCGGGNGCTCGGAACTTCAAGGGAGTTTCAATGAAGGAGATGGCGGTGATCATGCCCAACCAGATAAACGGCACGATGGTAAGCAAAACAAGGGAGAGCATGGCTGAGCTTTCTCTCAACGAGGCAAGTCGCGGACCTTTAACCATATCCACGGAACAGTGTCTTATTCTGCGTAGAGTGCTGCCTGCTTGGTCACACAGCGATCTTTCACTGCAAGCGATCTTTCACTGCAGGCGAGCTTCCACTGCGGGGAGCGTGATGAGTAGGGTGGATGAACAAAGCCCGTTTCGCCAGGTGGCGGAACGGGCTTTGCGTTGCTAGGTCAAGACTTAGGCGTTGGGTCGCTTACCGTGGTTAGCTCCGCTACCCTTACGATCCCGACGCTTACGTGAACGCTTGGACATAGTTGCCTCCAATCTTATCAAAGATCATCAAAACGATCTGTTACTAGTTTCGCATAAATGCCACATGCTCACCTAACCGGCGCGTTGATACCGGGCCAAGTAGCTGGATTCTAGCTGAAGCAGCGCGGGGCGAGTGTCGGTGCCAGAGGCGTGTGAAGTGGTGCGCTAGGGGCGTCAGGCAGGTCCAGCCACTGGTACCAGCCTCGGTGCAGCACCAGCCATGCCATGAGGCCGTAGCCGGCCTGCCCGGGNGTGCCACCATTGGCGGCGACGTCGTTACGCCACTGCTCATGATTTTGCAGGGGANNGAAAGTGTCCACGTAGTGGTGCTTGCGGCGTGTTGTCACGTCGGCAAAAGCTGTATTGAGCTCGGCCAATTTCCGGTTCAGCGCCGGATCAAGCGACGGCGGCGGACCAACCACAAACACGGGNATGTTCAGCTGGGTGGCACCATCGAGAATGTTGGCCAAGTTCAGTCTGCTCCGTGCCGTGGAGAGACCGTATTCGATGTCGCGTCCGGAGAGGCCAATGACCAGGCGGTTCTCATGGAAGTCATCAAAGCGGCGGCCGGCCTCATTCAGCCAGCGTCCCGCCAGCGCCTCGGTGCCCTCACGGGGCGAAGCAAGGACAAAAGATTCAACCGAGACAGAATCGGAAGGNGTCCTTGCCAGCACACGGCCCAGCCAGCCAAGTGCCCGCGGGTCGCCCACACCGGCCACCAATTCATCCCCNACAGCTACTATTCGCAGTTCCCGCTTCTCCACGGCGCCCCTCTTCTTTGTGCACAAATGTGAAATACAAATGAAAGATGCCCGGCCTGACGGTGCAGACCGGGCATCAGCAACACTTTAGCTACGCTCGAAAGCCTGCTGGACCAGCAAGGCCTGCTCTACAGCATGGATCTTCGCAGATCCGGTAGCTGTAGCAGCCGAAGCCTTACGCGAAACCCGTCCCAACTTCCTATCCAGCTCGGGAGCAAGATTCAAGCCCATGAACGGCCACGGACCCTGGTTGGCAGGCTCATCCTGTGCCCACACGATTTCGGCGTTGGGGTACTTGGCAAGTTCGGCCTTGATCTCGGCCAGCGGCAGCGGGTACAGCTGCTCAACACGGACAATAGCAATCTTGGTATCTGCGGCCTTGTCCCGTGCTGCGAGCAGGTCGTAGTACAAGCGGCCGGAGACTAGCAGGACCTTGTCGACGGCGTTATTCTCTACCGCTGCATGCTCACCGATCACCGTGCGGAAGCCGCCCGAGGTGAAATCCTCAACCGACGAAGCGGCAGCCTTCAAGCGCAATAGCTGCTTCGGGGTGAAGATGATCAACGGCTTGCGGGGTCGCAGGTAGGCCTGGCGGCGCAGCAAGTGGAAGTGCGACGCCGGTGTGGTCGGGTTGGCCACGATCATGTTCTCTTCGGCACACATCTGCATGAAACGCTCGATGCGCGCTGATGAGTGGTCCGGGCCCTGGCCTTCGTAGCCGTGCGGCAGCATCAGAACCAGTGAGGAACGCTGGCCCCACTTNTGCTCAGCCGAGGAAATGAACTCGTCGATGACTGTCTGGGCGCCGTTGACGAAGTCGCCAAACTGCGCTTCCCAGACAACAAGCGCGTCCGGGCGTTCAACGGAGTAGCCGTATTCGAAGGCCATTGCAGCGTATTCGCTGAGTAATGAATCATAGATCCACAGTTTCGCTTGGTCCTCGCTGAGGTCACTCAGCGGGGTCCAGACGTTTCCGTTGGCGCGGTCGTGGAACACCGCGTGACGCTGCACAAACGTGCCACGGCGCGAGTCCTGCCCTGCCACTCGGACCGGGACACCTTCCATCAGCAACGAGCCGAACGCTGCCAGCTCGCCGAAGCCCCAATCGATGCTGCCTTCACGGGACATCGTCTCACGCTTTTCCAGCAGCGGCTTGAGTTTGTGGTGGACCTCAAAGCCTTCTGGAATAGCNAGNTGTGTGGCGCCGATGTGGGCCAGCATATCTGCGCTGATGGCTGTGATCTGGGGATTGTTCACACCGGAATCAGCCTGTTGGGAGGTGGGGCGCTCCAGATCCGAAATGGCCTGTGAGTCTTTAGTGATGATCGGGATGGGNGAGGTCTGGGCTGCATGGGTTTCGGCAAAGACGCGCTCCAGGCGTTCTTGGTAGTCGCGCAGCAGCTGCGTGGCTTCCTCTTCGCTGATGTCGCCGCGGCCAATCAGAGCCTCGGTGTAGAGGCGTCGCACTGAGCGCTTGGCCTCGATCAGGTTGTACATCAGCGGCTGTGTCATTGAGGGNTCATCGCCCTCATTATGGCCGCGGCGGCGGTAGCAAACCATGTCAATGACAACGTCCTTGCGGAAGCGCTGCTGGAACTGGTAGGCCAACTGGGCGGTGCGAACCACTGCCTCGGGATCATCGCCGTTCACATGGAACACAGGTGCCTGGATCATCTTGGCAACGTCGGTGGAGTACACCGAGGACCGTGATGAGGAAGGAGCCGTGGTGAAGCCAACCTGATTGTTGACAACAACGTGGATGGTTCCGCCGGTGCGGTAGCCGCGCAGCTGGGACAGGTTCAGGGTTTCAGCAACCACGCCCTGGCCAGCGAAGGCGGCGTCGCCGTGGACCATGATGGGCAGAACTGGGAAGTTCTCGCCCTGGTCCAAGCGGTCCTGCTTGGCACGGACAATGCCTTCAAGGACACCGTCAACGGCTTCCAGGTGTGAGGGGTTTGCCGCTAGGTAAACCTTGGTCTCGTTGCCGGCGTCGGAGGTGAAGGTACCTTCGGTGCCCAAGTGATACTTGACGTCACCGGATCCCTGGACGCTGCGTGAATCCTGGGTACCCTCAAATTCTCGGAAAACCTGAGCATAGGTCTTGCCGGCAATGTTGGTGAGCACGTTCAGGCGGCCGCGGTGGGCCATGCCGATGGCAACTTCGTCCAGACCGTCGTCGGCAGCGTCGGAAATGATGGAGTCAAGCAGCGGAATCAAGGATTCGCCGCCCTCCAGGGAGAAGCGCTTCTGGCCAACGAACTTCGTCTGCAGGAACGTCTCAAAGGCTTCTGCGGAGTTCAGCTTGGAGACAATGCGCAGCTGCTCTTCGCGGCTTGGCTTGGAGTATGGGTGTTCGAGTTCGTGCTGGAACCATTCGCGCTGTTCCGGCTCCTGGATATGCATGTATTCCACACCCGTTGTCCGGCAGTAGGCGTCGCGGAGCACACCGAGGATGTCGCGCAGCAGCAGTTTTGCNTTGCCGCCAAAGCCGCCGGTGGGCCATTCGCGGTCAAGATCCCAGAGTGTGAGCCCGTACGTGAGTACGTCAAGGTCGGGGTGCTTGCGCTGGACGTATTCCAACGGGTCAGTGTCAGCCATCAAGTGGCCACGCACGCGATAGGAGTGAATCAACTGCTGGATGCGAGCGACCTTGTTGATCTGGTCTGCGGGATCAACCTGCAGGTCAACGCTCCACCGAACGGGCTCGTACGGGATGCGCAGTGATTCAAAGATTTCATCGTAGAAGTTCTCAGCACCCAACAGCAGTTGGTGGACCTTCTTGAGAAATTCGCCGGAACCGGCACCCTGGATGACACGGTGATCATAGGTGGAGGTCAGGGTCAGGATCTTAGAAACGGCGTTCCGTGCGATGATCTTGGCGCTTGAACCCTGGTACTCGGCCGGGTAGTCAAGGGCGCCGACTCCGATGATCGCGGCCTGCCCNTTCGATAGCCTGGGCACCGAGTGGACAGTTCCGATGCCGCCGGGGTTGGTCAGCGAAACAGTAGTGCCAGAGTGGTCATCGGCCGTGAGCTTTCCGGCGCGAGCCCGCTTGATCAGATCTTCGTAGGTGTGCCAGAACCCGGCAAAGCTGAGCGTCTCTGCACGCTTGATATTCGGGACAATGAGCAAGCGCGTTCCGTCGGGCTTAGGCATGTCAATGGCGATGCCGAAGTTCACATGAGGNGGCTGGACGGCGACGGGCTTGCCATCAATCTCGTCGTAGAAGACGTTCATGGAGGGNAACTGACCCAGGGCCTTGATGACGGCGTAACCGATCAAGTGGGTGAAGGAAACCTTGCCGCCGCGGGATCGGGCAAGGTTTGAGTTGATGACAACGCGGTTGTCAATCAGNAGCTTGGCCGGGATGGCGCGCACGCTAGTAGCCGTGGGCACTTCCAGGCTGCTGACCATGTTGGCAGCGATGGCCTTGGCCGGTCCGCGCAGAACAGTCTTCACGGACTCTTCCGGGATCGATTTGTCCTTGGCTGTCTTGGGCAGCTGGGCCGGGATGGGTGTGGTCCCGGTGCGGGCCGCGTCCTTGGCGGGTGCCGGTGGACGCGGTGCTGCCGGTGACTTCGGTGCTGAAGCCGGAGCTGCCGGAACGGCGGCGGCTGGAACGACGGCGGCCGGGGCCGAGGTTACCGATGGGGCGACCGGAGCTACCGGAGCGGCAACCACAGGGATCTGGGCCGTAATGGGGGCGACGCTATTTGCAGTGTGGCGGCCGTTGCCGGCGGCGTCATCCGCGGCGAATCCTTCAAAGAGGGGCCACCACTTCGTATCCACTGAATTNTTGTCGCCCTGGTAGCGCTCATACAGTTCATCGACGAGCCACTCGTTGCCGCCAAACTCTTCGGGTAGACGGTGGATGGATTGCTCTGGCACGTGTGTTACGCCTCTTCCATGAGTTTTGTTGCTCGCTATACAAGGTTGCGCAAGGCGGCGTCACCGGACTCTGGTGGTGCTGACGGCGCAAACTTGCGAAGCCTATTTGAAAGTTGGTGGGGTCCAACAAACCCCTTCCCCGTAAGTCTAGTAAGCATGGTGGCCTGTAGGCCAATCTATACAGCGGCGCGCCTCAGGGTTTGGGGTAAAAGTGCAGAATTTTGCGGTGAACCACATCACGCGATGGCTAGACTCGTACCCGGACGGTGCCTTGAAACCGCCAGAGCCTTGAAACCGCCCGGACCGATGCTGGCTTATGTTAATAAAGGGTGCCATGCGTTTTCTGAACCAACCTGCCACCGATCTGACCTATTCCGATGTGTTTNTAGTTCCCTCGCGCTCCAGCGTCACCTCGCGTTTGGATGTTGACTTGGCAAGTGGGGACGGAACCGGAACCACTATTCCCCTAGTTGTCTCTAACATGACAGCAGTCTCGGGCAAACGAATGGCTGAAACGGTGGCCCGTCGCGGGNGCATCGCCATTTTGCCTCAAGACATTCCTCTTGACGTGCTGGGCTCGGTCTCGGAATGGGTGAAGCAACGGGACTCCNTGTATGAAACACCGCTGCTGATGACGGCCGGGGATATTGTTATTGACGCCGTGCACCTGATGAGTAAACGCTCCCACAATGCCGTTGTGGTGGTTGACGGCAGCGATTTCGTGGGTGTTGTGCGCGGCGCCGACTGTGAGNGGGTAGACAGGTTCTCCTCCTTAGCCTCGGTCATGCGCTCAAACGTGGTGACCTTGGACGCCACTGCCTTTGATGAGATCCGTGCACATGCCGATTCCGGGGATCTTGACTTTACCCAGGCCAAGGCGCTCACCGATGAGGCGTTGCGCGAGGCTTTCGCTGTTTTGGATGCGGCCGGAACCGACTACGCCCCAGTGCTGCGATCCGGTGAGGTTGTGGGCGTGCTGACACGCACCGGAGCGCTTCGATCGACCATATATCAGCCCGCGCTGGATGACACCGGGCGGCTGCGTTTGGGTGTGGCGCTCGGGATCAACGGCGATGTCGCTGCCAAGGCTGCCGCGCTTTTGGAATACGGTGTGGACACCTTGGTGGTGGACACTGCGCACGGGCACCAAGAAAGGATGTTGGAAGCTCTGCGTGCTGTGCGTTCACTGACGCCCACCGTCCCGTTGGCTGCCGGGAATGTTGTCAGTGCTGCCGGGGTTCGGGACTTGGTTGAGGCCGGTGCCGACATCATCAAGGTGGGTGTGGGCCCGGGTGCCATGTGCACAACGCGCATGATGACAGCTGTTGGCAGGCCACAGTTTTCCGCCGTTTTGGAATGTTCAGCGGCGGCCGCCCAGCTGGGTGCCCACGTCTGGGCCGACGGGNGGNTGCGGTACCCGCGGGATGTGGCGTTGGCTTTGGCAGCCGGTGCCAGCCAGGTGATGATCGGTTCGTGGTTTGCGGGCACCTATGAGAGCCCGGGTGATCTGCAAGTGGATGCAGGCGGGCGTCGTTATAAGGAAAGTTTTGGTATGGCGTCGGCGCGGGCCGTGCAAAGCCGGACCTCCCGTGCAGGTGCGTTTGAGCGGGCCCTTAAAGGATTGTTTGAAGAAGGAATCTCAACGTCCAAGATGTATCTAGACCCTGCCCGCCCGGGCGTAGAGGACCTGTTGGACATGATCACTGCTGGGTTGCGTAGTTCCTTGAGCTACGCCGGTGCCTGCTCATTGGCACAGTTTAGGGAACGCGCCATTGTGGGCGTGCAATCCGCTGCAGGCTATGAGGAAGGCCGGCCGCTGCCCCAGAGCTGGTAGGAGGTGGTGGATAACCGCTACTGGTTCTGCGACTGAATTCCGACAGTAGTGAGCCACCAGCGGTTGCCGTGCCGGTCGTACAACGTGTCGAGGCCAACCGGGGCGGCCCGTCCACCCGAGCAAACGAAAGCATGCCGCCAATAACCCGGCTCTCCGGATAGTTGACGGCATGCTCTCCGCACCTATCTTCACGCACCTAGCTGTTCATTTTACCAGTCGTGGACGGTTCCGTCGAGTAAGCGGTTGACTGGCAGATACGCCGGTGTGTATTCGTAGATTTTGGCTTGTTCGTCGTTATAATCGACGCCGAGGCCGGGNTTGTTGCCTGGGTGCAGGAGTCCATTGGTGAATGTGTAGCTTGTTTGAAACACTTCCAGTGTTTCAGGCGAGTGCTTCATATACTCTTGGATGCCGAAGTTGTGGATGGCCATGCCTAGGTGGAGCTGGGCTGCTTGGCCGACAGGGGATATGTCGGTGGGGCCGTGGAAACCAGACTTGATTTGGTAGATCGCTGCGAAATCCATGAGTTTGCGCAGGGCAGTGATGCCGCCGGTATGCGTAACAGCGGAGCGAACGTAGTCGATCAGTTGTTCGGTGATGAGGGTTTGGTAGTCGTGGACGGAGTTAAACACTTCCCCAATGGCAAGAGGNGTGGTGGTTTGGGACCGGACCCGGCGCAGGCCTTCCTGATTTTCGCCAGGAGTACAGTCTTCGAGCCAGAACAGGTCATAAGGTTCAAGTGATTTCCCAAGTGACGCGGCTTGGTTTGGAGTCATGCGATGGTGGCCGTCGTGGAGCAGGATCAATTCGGGACCAAATTCCTCCCTGACAGCGGCGAATACTGTAGGTACATGGCGGAGGTAAGCGCGAGTGTCCCAATTTTCCTCTGCTGGCAGGGGTAGACGTTTGGCGGGTTCGTAGTCGTAGCGTTCACCGGGGCGTTGATCGGTGGCCACGCCGTAGATTTGACCAAGGCCCGGTACACCTGTTTGGACGCGGATGGCTTTGAAGCCCTGGTCAAGATGGTTACGGATGGAGTTGAACAGGGACTCGTTGTCGGAACCGGAGGCATGCCCGTACGCCAGGGCTCCGGTGCGTGACGCCCCGCCAAGAAGCTGGTAGAGGGGCAGTTTGGCGATTTTNGCCTTGATGTCCCACAGCGCCACGTCGACGGCGGCGATGGCTGCCATGGTGATGGGGCCGCGGCGCCAGTATGCGCCGCGGTAGAGGTATTGCCACATGTCCTCGATATTGTGCTCGTCCTTGCCGATGAGAAGCGGCACGACGTGTTCGCTCAGGTAGGCGGCGGTAGCGAGCTCGCGNCCGTTTACGGTGGCGTCGCCTAGGCCAACGACGCCGTTCTCGGTGGTGATGCGAAGCGTTACAAAGTTGCGTCCGGGGCTGGTGACCAGCACCTCGGCTTTACGAATGGTCAAAATAGTCTCCTTCTGGGGATCGGACGTCAGATGTTGCTTTCGGCCGCATGAAAGTGTGATGGGAAAAATGTTGGCGTTAAAGTACTGTGCACGGTTCTCAAACGGCCAGCTATTGAAAGCCAGCCATTGACCGGGTTTGGATTCCTAGCCTTTGAAGGCTCCTTCGGCGGCACCTTGGACAACCCAGCGCTGAGAAATGTAGTAGACAATGAGCACGGGGATGGCCGAAAGCACGGCTCCGGCCATGATGGGCCCATATTGCTGGACGTCGCCGGTGCTCATGTGCTGCAGCGCGACCGGGGCCGTCATGACGCCTTGGCCCTTGACAAAAGTCAAGGCCAAGAACAGTTCGCCCCACGCCATCATGAATGCCAATGAGGCAGCCGTGGCCAGTGCGGGAGCGGAGACAGGCAGCAAAATGCTGACAAGTGTGCGCATCCGTGACGCTCCGTCGATGGAGGCGGCTTCTTCCAAGTCCGGCGGGAACTCACGGAAGTGGCCCAGTATTAACCAGGTGCACAGCGGAACGGCAAAGGTCAGGTAGACAAGGATCAAGCCAGATAATGTATCGGCGAGACCCAAATTTCCCACGACGACGCTTAGCGGGATGAAGAGCAGCACCATGGGTGTCAGATAGCTCATGAGGATGAGTTGGCTGGCCACATGTCGCCCAGGNAACTTGAATCTGGCGATGGCGTAGGCGGCCAACACGCCCAAGATCATGGCGAGCAAGGTGGTGACGAGGGCAACAATGAGACTGTTGCCGATGTTCACAAGGAATTTGTCGTTGAACAGGACTTTGACGTAGTTGTCCAAGCTGGATTTCTCCGGCAGCCACGACGGCGTCCGGTAGATCGCAGAGCGCGGCTTCAGCGAGACTATGATCATGTAATAGACAGGCGGCACCACGATGATGGCAAGAAATGCCATGCCAAGAACGGTGGTCAGGCGGCCTTGATTCTTCATCAGATCTCCTTCTTTCTGCGGCTGAGCAACATGATGAACAAAGCCATGACCGGCAGTATGACCACGGCGTAAGCGGCGGCCTGTCCAAGCTGGCGGCTCTGCAGGCTCAGGAATGACAGGACTGGGAACGTCATTGTCGTCGTTGATGGGCCGCCCTGGGTCATCAGCCAAATGTTCTCAAAACCATTGGCTGTCCAAATGGCGGAGATGACCGCCACAACGGCAACAGTTGAACGAATCTGCGGAACTGTGATGTTCACGAACTGCTGCCAGGCTGAGGCGCCGTCCATTCGGGCTGCTTCGTAGAGTTCCTTGGGAATGGTCTGCAGGGCAGCGAGAATGGAGATTGCCCAGAACGGGAATCCGCGCCAGACAGTTGCCAGAACCACCGAGACACGGGCCCACGCAGGATCGCTCAGGAATGGGACGGGACTGGTAAACGTTTCGAGGGCCACATTGATGGCGCCGTATGGTGATTCGAACATCAAGCGCAAGCCCATGAAGGCAACGAAACCGGGCATGGCCCACGGCAACATCACGAGAAGACGCCACAGATTGCGACCTGGCATGGGTCGGTTGAGGATTACCGCAACGACTGTGCCCAGGACAAGTTTGAGCAGCAGTGACACGCCCACGATGAGAACCAAGTTTGCAGCTGCGGAAAGGAACCCGGAGTCGCTCCCAAGCCTGGTGTAGTTATCGAGGCCGATGAAGCGGCCAGGNGAACCCACCATCCTGTCCGTGAAGCTGTACCAAATGGAGGAAATGGTGGGGTATCCAATGAGGATGACGATGACGGCAACTGCAGGCAGAACCAGCAGCAAACCCAGCCGGGCTTCCTTGCCGATTAATGCGGGGCGCTTGCCCCTGGTCCGTCGCGGTGTGCCCGTGGGCCCTGCCGGAGTGTGCACTCCGGCAGGGGCCACTACATGTTCGGATTTAGCTGGCATGCTGGTTGTAGATTGTCTGGCAAGAAGCTTGGGCTTCGGACATGGCCTTGTCGATGGAAATATTATCAACGACCACCCGCTGAACCATGCGCGGAGTTGAGAAGGCATTCTGGTAGTCGGAGTAGGACGCGTTTGCAGTGTCGGGGAAGGCCGGTGCGGTGCCCTTTGCTGCCTGCTCGAGCAATCCTGCGTGGACGGGGCTGTCGGTGAAGACGGGGTACTTCAGCTGGGAGTTCAAGACCGGTCCGTAAGTTGCGTTTTCCATGAAGCTGGCCATGTATGTGTCATCGGCCAACGACTTGAAGAGATCCTGAGCCAGGATTTTACCGGCGTCGGAGGTGCTGGAAGGAACCACACGGTAGCGCGGGTCGACAGGNGCAACCTGGCCTGCCGGGCCGGCCGGCAAGGCCGAGTAGGCGCTGGCCGCGGCAAGATCCGGATCGTCCTTCTTCATGGACTGGTAGACACTGCCCGTGTTGACAATGAACAGTGATTCCCCGGAGGTGAAGGAGTTGTTGTCGCCTGCACCGTCCCACGTGACTACCGACGGAGGGAACTGGTCGGCGTCGAAGGCGCCCTTGATCCACGTCAGGAACGTAGCTGTCTCAGGGCTGTCGATGGTGCACTTNTTGCCGGCGTCGTCAGCGACCCGGCCGCCAAAGGACTGCATCATTGAGGTGGTTAGGTTGCCGTCAAGGACGTTTGAGAGCGCAAAGCCCATGCCGTAAGTCTTGGGTGGGTCCTGGGCTGCCTTGGACTGGGCTAGTAGCTCATCCCAGGTTTTGGGTGGAGTGTCGAATCCCTTTTCCTTGAGCAGGTCTGCGCGGCTGAACAACACATTGCCGAAGAAACCGAACGGAACGCCGTAGATCTTCTCGCCAAAGCTCTTGGCTTTGGTTGCCGCGTCAATTGAGTCCAGCCAACCGTCATGGGCATCGCCGACGGCAGCATAGGCATCCGGTACGGGCGAAAGCTGGCCGCCGGTGGCCATGGTTGACATCAAGTCGTACGGGACCGTCATGGCGGTGGGAAGCGATTTGGCTTCGATGGCTCCGGAGGTCTGTTGGACCACTTCGTTTTGGTTTACCTTGACAACCTCCGTTTTAATGCCGAGGTTGTCACCCCAAGCCTTGATCCGGGCGGCTTCGAGGTCGTTGCTGGATTCGGGGAAGGTCAGCCCAATCCAGTACGTGAAGTTGCCTTTGAAATCCTTGGCGGCTTGGGCCACCTCGGCCGACGCGGTGCCCAATCCTTCAGCGGCAACGGCGTCGTTGTTAGAAGTTTCGGCCGAGCAGCCCGTGGCCAGCAGTGCGAGGGCTGCAAGGACGCCGAGTCCTTTGATTTTCCTAGAGTGACGCATCTTTGTGTCCTTTTCCTAGATGTATTTTGTTGGGAGCTTTAGTTGGTTAGCTGAACGTGTACCTTGAGCGGGGAGTCGCCGGCATTGGGAGGTTGGAAGACCTCCACGATCCTGTGGAAAGGAATTGTCTGTTCCACGAGCCAGGAGATGTCCAGTTGATGCTCAGTCAGAAAGTCAAGTGCCGGCGCCAACCCACCTGCAAAGCGCAGGGTGGACGTGACCCAGGTCTCTGCTTGGGTAATGTATTTGTGCGGGATGCCAACGCCAGCGGGTAGGTTCCCCACCAGCACTACACGGCCGGTGCCGGGGCGTGCCGACTGTAGGGCAAGCTCTACTCCTGCCGGGTGGCCGGATGCGTCAAACACGACGTCGTAGTAGCTGCCACGGGCGAAGCCGGCCCTCAGTTCGTTTTCAGTTAAGGCGTAGTCGGCGCCATGTTGAACAGCTGTGCTGGCACGATGCGCACTGACGTCTGTGACAGTGACGGATGCGGCTCCTAGTGTTCGTGCGGCCACGGCTGTCAGCTGCCCGATGGCGCCTCCNCCAACAATCAGCACCAATTTGCCGGCGACAGGGGCCTTCCGAGCTGCATGCAAGGCAACTGCCATCGGTTCAAGCAGGGCACCTTCTGCGAGGGTGAATCCCTTCGGCAAGGGCAGTACATGCGTGGCGGGAACGACCAGATATTCCTGAAGTGCCCCGTCTCGGTGTGGAGTGACCGCGGCGGAACCAAGGTAGCGAGTGTGCTGACACAGATTGTCGAATCCACTAATGCATTGCTCGCATTTTCCGCAGGAGAGGCTGGGCGTTAGCGCCACTGGTGTTCCCGGTGCTAGCCCGCGAACACCGTCGCCCAGCTCGGCGATGCTGCCGCTTGCCTCATGGCCCAGGATGAAGGGTGCATTGATGGCGTAGGAGGCAGTGCCATGGAAATATGCGGTGTCCGATCCGCAAATGCCGACGGTGTGAATTTTNACCAGGACCTCTCCCGCTGCGGGACTGGGTCGGGTGCGGCGTTGCAGTTGTAAGTCCGCAGTTCCCGTGAGCACTGCCACGGTCTGCGTTGTGGGTGAAGTAGTAAGTGGCATGAATCACAAGGTACAAGATACCTATTAGCCTGTCAACCTATGTGACAGGCAGAAATTGAATGGCTATGATTGGTCTATGAAGTGATTCCATGTTCATTAGCACCTCACCTTTGGTGAGGTGAATTTCAAGGGGATGCGTGCATACGCCATTGACTCGCACCAAACTTAGCCTGCAGATCTTCGACGCCATGATTGCGCACATCATTGACAATGATTTGCAGCCGGGTAGTGCCTTGCCGTCCACAGCAGCACTTTGCGAACAGTTTGCGACGAGCCGACCAGTGGTTCGCGAGGCGCTGAGTGCATTGGAAGCGGTAGGCCTGGTTGAGGTGCGAAACGGCCGAAACGCTGTCGTGAGGGAACTCGACGGCCACCTGATCAAGCTGTTTNTGTCAAGGGTTTTGCACAACAACAAGCGGCCCCTTGCCGACATGATGGATGTACGCGTGCCCTTGGAGATTCAAGCGGCACGACTGGCCGCCGAACGTGCGTCCGCCGAGGATCACAAAGCTATTGATGAACTGCTTCTCCAAATGGATGAATCTCTGCTCGATAGTGTTGGCTACCCAATTTTGGATATAGCGTTTCACTTGGCCATCGCGAGGGCCACCGGAAACGGTGCACTTGCATGGTTTAGCGACGCCTTGAGGCACGAGCTTACAACTGTGATGGTTGAGGTCCGACGATACCGTGAGGTCAATGACCTGGTCGGTGACGAACAGCGTCAGCACCGCAAGATCGCCGCTGCTATCCGTGCTGGAGACGCGGACGCCGCGGAACTTGCCATGTGCGAGCACATGAAGTCCTCTGAACGGTACGTGCAAATGATCGAAGAATCGCTTTTGAAGTAGGAGAAGGAGCCCTTCGTGAGGTTCTGGACTCGCGAGTCCTTGGCGCCCCAGACTACTAGCTACCGCCTTTCAGTGGCTTGCTCTTATTCCCTTGCTTTATCTTGAAAGGTACGGGCTGATACCTGTGCGCGACGATTCGACAAACATTGCGCAGGGAGCGGCCCGGAAACTGATTGAACTGATAAGGAAACTTGTCCCACTGGGGCTGGTTGACGCTGGCGTCAAGGTGGGGAGGGCGCAGTATCCCAAGGCATGTCCGGCAGTATTATAGTCAACCGATAATTACCATTAAGGCATTTTTCGGTTGGCGCTGGAGGTGCTTTGAAGCTGGGCAGTTGGCGGAACTCGTTGCCGGTCAAGCCCCGGAAATACGATTGGAATCAGTGGCGGAAATCGGCACTTTCTGCTGCTTGATTCTGAGTCCTTAAAGGTACTCCAGCCACAAGGGACTGGCGGTTCGAGACAGCAAGAGCACCTGTTTCTAGGCGGAGCCGAGGATGCTAGCGCGATGTGCCGGTTGCACATCGGCCGAGACCGTGCCTCTTGTACTTGTTGTTCTTGCAGACCATAAGCTCATTGTCGACACCCAAGCCCGGAGGGCGCAACACCGTGAATAAACAGTCAAACATTGCTAGATTGACCCGGAGGGACAAACTCGAAGCAATTGCCGCTCCTGTGCGCATCGTCCATCTGGGCCTTGGTGCTTTCCACCGGGCTCACCAAGCCTGGTTCACTCAGCATGCCAGTGACGGTGCACTGTGGGGCATTGCGGCATTTACCGGCCGTAAGCCGGATGCTGCTAAGGCGTTGGATGCCCAGGATGGTCTTNTTACTCTCATTGAACGAGGTGAAAATATCGACAAGTTTGAACTTGTGACAAGTATTGTTGAAGCCTATGACGGCACTGACATGGCTAGCCTGAGCCGTCTCGTTGCAGCGCCGAGCACCTCAATTATCACCCTGACTATCACTGAAGGCGCCTACAATCTGACGGCCAATGGCACTTTGGACACGGACAAGCCGGCTGTGATTGCCGATATAGCAGTGATTGCCGCAGGCAGCGCCGATCCCGTGAGGCGCGGTGAGGCGCGGTGGGCGGCTACGGCACCTGGTCGAGTGGTTCAAGCCCTTGACGCCCGCCGCAAGGCAGGTGCAGGTCCGGTGGCCGTGGTCTCCTGCGATAATCTAGCCAACAATGCGGTAGCTGCTCGACGAGCAATTGGCGATTTGGCTGCTGCTGCAAATGTGGAATTAGGCCTTTGGATTAACGACAACGTGAGTTTTGTTGGAACATCGGTGGACAGAATCACACCGCGCACCACTGAGGCGGAAATTAGTTTGGTCGAGTCCCAGTGTGGGTATGCAGATTTGTGCCCGGTGGTCACTGAACCGTTTTCCGACTGGGTGTTGGAAGGCGAGTTTCCCGCGGGCCGCCCTGACTGGGAAAGCGCAGGGNCTGTGTTCGTAGAATGCATCGAACCCTTTGAAAATCGTAAGTTGTGGCTGCTTAATGGCGCCCACTCTCTACTGGCATATGCGGGACTACTCCGCGGTTACCATACGGTGGCCGAAGCCCTGGCAGATCCGGTCTGTGCGNGGTGGGTTGAAGGCTTTTGGGACGAGGCTGAGCGCAGCCTACCAGTGAACGGGCTCGCCATCACCGAATATAGACAAGCACTTCTTCGTCGGTTCGGCAATGCAAGAATCTCTCATCACCTTGCCCAGATCGCCACGGATGGTTCCAGTAAACTCCGCATGCGCGCAGTTCCTGTGTATCTGTTGGAGCGAGCCCGTGGTAGGTCTGGTCGAGGGNCATTGCGGCTGATTGCGGCTTGGGTATCCTTCTTACGCGACGCCCATGGCATGGGTAGGGATATTGCTGATGTTCAGGCAGCTGAACTGCAGTCCGCGCTGAATCGCACGGCTGGTGAAGATCTTCGAGCGCTGTTGGCAGTCCTAGATGGAGACTTGGCCGACGACGCACTAGTTGTTGCTCAACTTGAAGCCGCGATTACGGACCTGGAAAATTAGGACTCCAATGCACTTATCTGTGTTTTGACCAATTAAGAGAACTCCTGCTGCCCTATTAACGTGATCTGCATCAACCTTTGGTATACAAGAGAGTATGGACATGCCACTGCACNACCCCACTGAATCCGCTGTGCCGACGCCGGCTGTGATTCGGGTTGTGGTCATGGGTGTTTCAGGAGCAGGGAAAAGCACCATAGGCACCCTGGTGGCCGACGCCATGAACTTCCCGTTTGTTGACGCGGATTCACTGCACCCCTTGGCTAACATTCGCAAGATGGCATCCGGTACGCCCTTGAATGACGATGACCGCTGGCCCTGGCTGGACCTTGTGGGCCATGAGCTGGCAACCACCAAGACCAGGGGCGTCGTGGTGGCTTGTTCGGCGTTGAAGCGGCGTTACCGCGATGCCATCCGGACCAAGGCGCCCGACACGATTTTTCTGCACCTCGATGGTTCTTTGNAAGTACTCAGCTCCAGGCTCGAGGGCCGTTCCGGGCACTTCATGCCACCGAAGTTGCTCGAATCCCAGTTGGAGGCGCTGGAACCGATGGAAGCCGATGAGTCCGCCGTTGTCATTGACGTCGCCGCGAGCATGGCCGAGATCCTTGAGCGTGCAGTGGCCGGGATTCGCGAGATCGCAGGCAAATAACATGGACGACGCCGGAGCCGGGCACCGCGCGCAGGACCTGTTGAGCGTGGGGCAAGTGGCCCAACGCGGCGCAGTCAGCGTCTCAGCACTACATNTTTATGAACGTCAGGGCCTGATCTTCAGTACCAGAACCTCGGGCAACCAAAGACGCTACACGCGTTCAGTATTGCGGCGCGTGGCTGTGATCAGGGCAGCCCAACGGGCAGGGATCCCGTTATCTCTGGTGGTTTCGGTATTCGAAGAACTGCCAGCTGAAGGAGTTCCCACCCAAGCTGATTGGCAACGCTTATCGGAGCACTGGCATACTGAGCTTGATGCCCGCATTGCCGCACTACAAAAGCTACGAGACAGTCTAGGCGGCTGCATAGGTTGCGGCTGTCTATCCCTCGCCGAATGCGGCTTTGTGAATCCTGAAGACCAAGTGGCAGGGCAGCGTCCCGGGGCTCGTGCCTTTGATGCATCTGGGTCCTCCGTCGTCATCGGTGACCCGCACCTTTCGGTGACCCCGCGAACCCGCTGCCGGCGGAGTAGAAGCTGACCTCCCGGTCTCATGCTCAAAGCGCTCATGCTCAAACCGGTCTCATGCTCAAAGCGCTCAAAGTGGGCGGGGTCATGGCTGCCGAATTTGACCTCAACTATAGTTGAGGTTCTAAAGTCGTTTAGAGATCTGGCCGTTTGGCTGGATGTGGTGAGAGGATTTTTGGTCATGACTGTGCACGCACAGCGAATCCAGGCAGGCAGCTTCAATCCCGGCAGCGCAGCACCCGCCCAAGCGCCGGAAATTACCCGAGACTTTAAGGCTGCCTTTGGTGGGCACCCTGCTGGCGTCGCAATCATCACGGCCGATTCCGCCACAGGTCCAGTCGGCATTACGGCCTCGTCGGTGGCGTCAGTGTCAGCTGAGCCACCGCTACTGGCCTTTTCTCTCGCTGCCGCAGCTACTGGATCCGCGGCCGCCCTCGCCGTGGCAGAGACTGTGGTGGTCCACCTTNTGACCGCCGGTGACTTGGCGCTGGCCAAGATGTTCGCAAATTCGGCGTCGGAACGTTTCACCGGTTCTATGCTGTGGACACGTTTGGAAAGCGGTGAGCCGTTGCTCCTGCATGGCGGGCATGCCCTGCGTTGTAAGATCCTGAGCCGGACACCGGCCGGTGGGTCGCTACTGTTGGCTGCCGAAGTGTTGGAGATCATCGTCCCGGAAATATCAGGGGCCNCCATGGTTTACCACAGCCGAGCCTTCCATGCGCTGGGGACCACAGCCGCTTATCTAACTAAGCCGTCAAACTGAGCCGTCTCACTAAATTGTTTGGCTCATTTGCCCGGCAGATTCATGAACGTTTGTTCATGAGATATTCATGACTGTGTTCACGGTTGAGCTTGCGTCCTAAGGTAGACTAAAGATTCTATGGAAAGTAAATCTAGGGGCCGGCGCAACGGCTTGCGGAGCACACAAGTGACCTCCCGCAACCGCGTTGACATTGCCGGCAAACCCCGCACTCGTGACCACAGTTCCCTTACCCCAGCAGTGGCCGGCCCCAGCGCCGACCACCCCCGCCGGCGGCCAACCCCACTTCCGCGCAGCAACGCAATGCGTCGTGATCCGGGGAGCTGTAAATGGAATGGATATTGCTAGCAGCAGGTCTGCTGCTCATCCTGNGCACAGGATTCTTTGTTGCCGTTGAGTTTTCCCTTGTTGCCCTTGACCAGTCCACGGTGCAACGCGCCGTCAATGACGGCGACAAGGCAGCACAGCCTCTTNTGCGTTGTCTGAAGTCCTTGTCCACGCAGCTTTCAAGCTGTCAGCTGGGCATTACCCTCACCACACTGCTGACGNGGTTTNTAATCGAGCCCTCCCTCGGTGCGTTACTGGCTACGCCGTTGGGTGCGCTGGGAGTTCCGGAGCTAGCCGTTACGGGCGTCGCCCTGGCCGTGGCCATGGTGGTTGCAACCTTTCTGTCCATGTTGATTGGTGAACTTGTGCCAAAGAACATGGCCATCGCTAAGTCCTTTGAGATTGGCAAGGCCGTGGCCAGGCCGCAGCTGGTCTTCACCGCCATATTCAAGCCGGCCATCGTTGTTTTGAACGGGTTCTCCAATAAAGTCTTGAACCTATTTGGCATGGAAGCTAAGGAAGAAATTTCTGGTGCACGGTCCCCTTCAGAACTGGCCTCGCTGGTTCGCCGATCGGCCGCCATGGGCACCTTGGATGTAAGTACAGCAACGTTCGTGGCACGGACCTTGAGTNTTTCCGAGCGCACAGCAGCAGATGTTATGACCCCGCGGATGCGGGTTGAGACTATTGAAAGCACTAAGTCGGTTGCTGAGATCATCGATGTGGCACGGCGCACCGGCTATTCCAGGTTCCCCGTCATCGGGGAGTCAGCCGATCAGATTCTCGGTGTCGTGCACTTGAAGAAGGCTGTTTCCATCCCGTTTCACAAGCGTTCTGATATTGAAGTGGGCGCCATCATGACAGATGTCCTGCGCGTGCCAGAAACGCTCCACCTGGATGCGTTGATCCTTGAACTCCGTGAGGGCAACCTGCAGATGGCAGTAGTACAAGACGAATACGGTGGCACGGCCGGTGTTACCACCCTTGAAGATCTGGTGGAGGAAATTGTTGGCGAAGTTTCCGACGAGCATGACAGAGTGAAGCCTGGCATCCTCTTGGCTGCTGATGGCACGTGGTTCCTCCCCGGCCTCATGCGCCCGGATGAGGTCTCCGAACGCATTGGTCCGCTCAATGTCCCGGATGAGGCTGGCTACGAAACCGTGGGTGGTTTCATGATGGCTGAACTGGGCCGGATTGCCGTGGTTGGAGACACTGTTGGCGTTGAAGGTGGATTGTTGGTTGTGGATAGGGTTGAACGACGCCGGATAGATAGGATTCGCTTCATTCCGGCACCGCCCACGGGTGCCGGGGCAGCAGACGGAACAACCTCAGCAGGTGGTTCGCGATGAGCCCCTGGGCCGGAATTATCTGGCTGGTGGTGCTGTTGTTTGGCAACGCTTTCTTTGTTGCAGCAGAATTTGCTGTCATGACCGCACGTCGCAGCCAGATTGAACCGTTGGCCGACGCTGGTTCCAAGCGCGCCAAAATCACCCTTGGTGCCATGGAGAACGTCTCTTTGATGCTTGCTTGTTCACAGCTGGGCATCACAGTGTGTTCGCTACTGATCTTGAACGTCTCAGAACCTGCCATCCATCACTTGCTGGCTGCGCCGCTACATGCCATCGGTGTGCAGGACAACGTGGCCTCACCCATCGCCTTTGTCATCACGTTAGCCCTGGTCACCTTCTTGCATGTGACCTTTGGTGAGATGGTTCCCAAGAATATGAGCGTTTCTGCAGCGGATAAGGCAGCGCTNTTGCTGGCCCCTCCGCTGGTGCTTGTTGGCAAGGTGGTCCGCCCCGTGATTGTGGCGTTGAACTGGACCGCAAACCATATTGTGCGCCTNTTTGGCATCGTTCCCCAGGACGAGGTTTCCTCCACGTTTACCTTGGAGGAGGTGCAGTCAATCGTCGAGGAATCAACGCGTAGCGGTCTGGTTGATGACCAGACTGGGCTGATCACCGGCGCCTTGGAGTTCTCTTCGCAAACTGCCCAAGGCATCATGGTGCCGCTGGCGGATCTGGTGACGCTCCCTGTCGAGGCCACACCCGTGGACTTTGAACACAAGGTGGGCAAGACCGGATTCTCACGGTTCGTCTTTGCTGATGCACAGGGAGCGCTCCTTGGCTACCTGCATTTGAAGGATGTGCTGCGAATTCCGTTGGAGCGCTACCAGATGCCTATTGGCGAAGGCCGCGTCCGCTCCATGGTGAACCTGACAGCGACTGAGGAAATTGAGGACGTGCTGGGAACCATGCAGCGCACCGGATCGCATATGGCTCGTGTCATTGACAGCGACGAACGGACTATGGGTGTGCTCTTCCTTGAAGATGTGATTGAGCAGTTGGTCGGCGAGATTCGCGACGCCACGCAGACACAGATACACGAGCGCAGGAAAGCTTGATGCGAACGGTTCCCAATATGGGTTATGCTAATTGTTATTAGTAACAATTCTCATTAGCATCTTCTGAAGGATTCGCATGTTTCAAGCCCGCCGCACATTTCTTCTCCTCGGTGCCACCCTGGCCGCCACGCTGACTCTGTCGGCTTGTGGTGGCGGCGGANGGGTGGCGCAGCCGTCACAAGATGGCACCGTATCAGTAGTTGCCTCCACCAATGTTTATGGCGATATTGCACAAAGCATTGGTGGAGCGCACATCAGCGTTACCTCAATCATCAGCCATACCGGTGCTGACCCGCACGATTACGAGCCAACACCCCAAGACAAATTGGCGGTGTCCAAAGCCACAATTGGTATCGAAAATGGCGGTGGTTACGACGATTTCTTCTCCCAGCTAGCCAAGGGCCAGTTGGAGACCCAACAGATCATCAACGTCAGCGAACTCTCCGGTCTGGATCATGGCGCTGATTTTAACGAACACATCTGGTATTCCTTGCCAAGCATGGCCAAGTTGGCAGATGAGCTAGTGGCCCGCTTTAGTGCGGCACTGCCAGCGCAGGCTGCTGACTTCACAGCCCGGGCAGAGGGGTTCAAGACACAGCTTACAGCGCTGGAATCCCGCCTCACCGAGCTAAAAGACCCATAACGGGCAGNNGCCGTGGCCATCACCGAGCCGGTTCCGCTGTACTTGATTGAACAAGCTGGCCTTGAGAACAAGACACCGCAANAATTTAGTGAAGCCATTGAAGGTGGCACCGATGCCCCTGCCTCGTCGCTCACTGACATGAAAACCNTGATGAGTTCTGGCACGCTGGCGTTCCTGGCGTATAACGAGCAGGCCAGCAGCCCACAAACCGAAGTGGTTAAGGAAGCTGCGCAGAGCGATGGCGTCCCTGTGGTTGATTTTTCTGAGACGCTTCCCGCCGGCACCAGTTACCTGGACTGGATGGCAAAGAACGTCTCAGCCATGGAACAGGCGCTGGCTAAGTGAGCGCTGGCCAAGTCAGCGCTGGCCAAGTGAGCGCGCCGGCCGTCATCAATCTCAAGCGCGCTACCCTCAAATACGGTGCTCGTACACTCTGGCAGGACCTGAACCTCGAAGTTTATCCGGGCGAATTTCTCGCCGTCCTGNGTGCCAACGGCAGCGGANAAACCAGCTTCTTGAAAATTCTCCTGGGCCTTGCACCGTTGAGTTCAGGGCAAATAACGCTCGACGGCGTGCCAGCTAAGCGCGGGAATCGCACCATTGGTTATGTTCCCCAGCAAAAACNNTTTGCCGCTGACACAGCGCTGCGCGCCCGTGACCTGGTGGGCCTTGGCATCGACGGTGACAGGTGGGGTTTCCGGCTTCGGTCCAAGGCATACCGTCAACGTGTTGATCAGTTACTCTCCCAGGTAGGGGCAGCCAGCTATGGGAACATCCCTGTGGGAATGCTCTCTGGCGGGGAACAGCAAAGGCTACGCATCGCCCAAGCGCTGGCCTCGAACCCCAAGGTTTTATTGTGTGATGAGCCGCTGCTTTCTCTTGATTTGAACCATCAANAAGCGGTGAGCGCTCTGGTAGGCCAGCAGGCCAAGGCAAACGGAACCGCCGTGGTCTTTGTCACCCATGAAATCAACCCGATCCTAGAACATGTGGACCGGGTCCTGTACCTGGCAGGGNGACGTTTCACACTCGGAACCNCCGCCGAGGTCATGCGGACGGACGTTCTATCCAAGATGTACGGGACCCATGTTCAGGTGCTCAATGTTGAAGGTCGGTTGGTTGTTGTTGGGCGGCCGGATTCGGTGGTTGATGGGCACCCGAGGATGAAGCACACGGTGGTGCAGGCAGTCATGGCGTTGCGGATTCCCAAGGATCGGAACTTTCATGAACTGGGCAGACTTTAGCGACGCCGTTNTTAACTTCTCCAACTATGGGCAATTGCTCCCGCTGTTCAGTGAGACGTTGCTGGCCGGGGCAATCCTTGGTATTGTAGGCGGGCTGATTGGCACCTTTGTCATGATGCGTGATCTTGCGTTCGCGGTGCACGGCATTGCCGAATTGTCCTTTGCCGGGGCCGCTNTTGCGCTGCTGATTGGCGCTGATGTGATCTTTGGGTCTTTGGTGGGCTCCATCCTTGCCGCACTGTTGCTAGGCGTGATGNGGGTAAGGGCCAGGGAAAAGAACTCTGTTATTGGGGTGATCATGCCCTTTGGCCTGGGTTTGGGTATTTTGTTCCTGTCCTTGTATGAGGGCCGATCCTCTAATAAATTCGGTCTACTGACCGGCCAGATTGTCTCGGTCGATTCAACTCAACNNTCTGTTTTGGCCGGAATGGCGGTTGTTGTGGTGGCTGGGCTGGCGCTGATCTGGCGTCCGCTGACTNTTGCCAGCGCCGATCCGGACATAGCAACCGCACGTGGAGTGCCGGTGCGGGCCTTATCGTTGGTGTTCATGTTCTTGCTGGGCATTGCCGTGGCCATGTCCATTCAGGTGGTGGGCACACTCTTGGTGTTGGCGCTGTTGATCACTCCGGCGGCTGCGGCCTTGCAAATCACCGCGACGCCGCGCATGGTGGTGCTGCTGAGCGTTTCCTTCGCCATGATCTCAACGGTGNGCGGGATCATGCTGGCGCTAGGAGGCAGCATACCGATCAGCCCGTACGTGACAACTTTGTCCTTTGTGATTTACCTGTTGTGCCGGGTGGCCGGTGCGTGGCGCAGGCGCCGCGGCTGGTCAGCACGGCCAACTTTGCTCGCTACAGCGTAGCTCTTGATGCGCAAAAGTTTTGATGCGCCAAACTTATGGTCCGTTTTAGGTAGAACAGTGCATCCGGGCTTAAATGGTCCTACCGTTGAACCATGGAATGGCTAGACTCCGCGTGGGTTGACGCTTCTTGGTTCGGCACCGCCAACTACGGAGTTGCCCGCTTTGTCCTCCAGCGTGGCATTGGCGCTATCTACGTGATTGCGTTTGTCTCCAGCGCCTTCCAGTTCCCTGCCTTGTTGNGGGAGCACGGACTGCTTCCTGTGCCGCGCTTCCTCAGCGGCATTTCGCGTACGCCGGGCCCCACTTTGTTTCGACTGCACTATGGTGATGTGCTGCTGCGTGCAGTTGCCTGGACGGGTGCGGGTCTGGGCGCCGCTGTGGTGCTGGGGCTGCCCCAACGTGGCCCGGCGGGTCTACCCATGCTCACGTTTCTTGCCCTGTGGCTGCTGTACATGTCGATCGTGAATGTGGGCCAGGTCTTTTATGGCTTTGGGTGGGAAATTTTGTTGTTGGAGGCGGGCTTCCTTGCCGCTTTCCTTGGATCGGATCAAACCACGACGCCGGTCATCGCCCTCTGGCTATTTCGCTGGCTGGTGTTCCGGCTCGAGTTTGGCGCCGGCATGATCAAGATGCGCGGCGACAAGGCATGGCGTAACCTCACCGCATTGTATTATCACCACGAAACCCAGCCCATGCCGAACCCGCTGAGTTGGTGGTTCCACCACCTGCCCAAACCACTGCACAAGGCGGAGGTGGTGGGGAACCACTTTGCCCAGTTGGTGGTGCCGTTCCTGCTCTTTGCCCCGCAGCCGGTGGCGAGCTGGGCTGCTGCTGTCATTGTGCTGACCCAGCTATGGCTTGTGCTCTCCGGGAACTTTGCCTGGCTGAACGTGCTCACCCTGGTGCTGGCCTGCTCAGCCGTCGGCGACTCGGTGCTTGAGGCAGTGCTGGCGGCAGTGGCGCCGGGGTTGGCGGCTGAGATCAGCGGTGGCGCTGCACTGGTGCAGACCGGCACGCCGGGAGGAGCAGGCAGCCCTGCCTGGTTCGTGGCAGTGGTGCTTGCCATGGGCGTGTTGATGGTGGTGCTGAGTTGGTGGCCGCTGCGCAACCTGTTCTCGCGCAACCAGGCCATGAACGCCAGTTTCAACCGTTGGCGGCTGGGCAATGCGTACGGCGCCTTTGGCAGTATCACCCGCGAACGGTTTGAAGTTGTGGTGGAAGGCTGGGACGGGACGCGCTGGTGCGAGTATGGTTTCCGCGGCAAGCCAGGGGATCCAGGGAGGGTGCCGCGGCAATATGCGCCGTACCACCTGCGTTTGGACTGGATGATGTGGTTTNTGGCCTTGGGCCAGCCGGGCATGGACTGGTTTGGGCCATTTNTGCAAAAATTGTTGGCAGCAGATCCGGCAACGCTTAAGCTCCTGCGGTACGACCCTTTCAGAGGTCAAGCCCCGCAACGGGTGCAGGCCCGGGTTNTTAGCTACCGCTACACCACATGGCACGAATGGCGAGACACCGGAAACTGGTGGGTCCGTGAACCGCTGGGCCTGCTGGTGCAGCCGTTCGGCCGGCAGGACCGTTAGCGAACTACTTCGCTGAGCACTCCGGGCACAGACCATAGATTTCCACCGTGTGCTGGACCTGGGTGAAACCATTGGCCTTGGCAAGGGCCGCCGCCCAGCTCTCAACTTCGGGAGCTTGAACTTCCACAGTTTTGCCACAGTTACGGCACAGTAAGTGGTGGTGATGGCTGGTGGCATCGCAGCGGCGGTAAACGGCCTCGCCGTCAGTGTTGCGCAGCGTGTCCAACAGGCCTTCCTCGGCCATGGAGGCCAGAATCCTGTAGGTGGTTGCCAGTGAAACCCGGGTGCCTTGTTCGTGCAGCATGCGGTGTAGTTCCTGGGTGCTGACAAAGTCATCCAGGCTGTCCATGGCAGCACTGATGGCAACGCGCTGCTTGGTGACGCGCTGCTCTTTCACCGGTACATCCGACATTGCGCCAACCCACCCTTTCCGTTGCTCGATCCAATGAACCAGCCTATCCCACCTACCCCAGAACGCCCGTGTTGGGGCCATAGCCGGGCGGGGATACAGGCATAAGCTGGCATCATGTTGTTGACAAAATTTACTCACGCTTGCGTCCGGCTCGAACAGGACGGGCGCGTGCTGGTCCTAGACCCAGGTATTNTTTCGGAGTCCGACACCGCCTTGTCCGGAGCCGGCGCCGTCCTGATCACCCATGAGCACGCCGATCACTATGATGCGCCGGCGTTGCTGAGGGCCTTTGTGCAATCACCGGATCTGGTTGTTTACGCCCCAGCGNGGGTGGCCCAGGACTTGCGCGTCCAAGCGCCTGGACAGGCGGCCCAGATACTTGATGCCGCCNCCGGGGACAGGTTCACCGTGGCAGGGTTCGCGGTGCAGTGTTTTGGCGGCCAGCATGCGCTCATTCACCCGTCCATAGACATTGTGGCCAATGTTGGTTACTTAATTGAGGAGAACCTCTATCACCCGGGTGACTCCNTGACCGTCCCTGACGGGGTGAGCGTTGGAACGCTGCTGGTACCTGTCCATGCGCCGTGGTCGAAAGTGTCCGAAGTGGTGGACTTTGTGGTTTCGGTGCGGGCCCCGCACGCGTTCCAGATTCACGATGGCCTGCTCAATGAGCAGNGGCTGGCGTTCACCGAATCCCACATTGCCCGGATCGGTGGACTCCATGGGGTGAAGTTCAGGCACCTACACGCCGTGCAGTGCGTGGATATCTGATACTCAGCCGTTCCACACTCAGCCTTTCCACACTCAGCCGTTCCACACTCCGCTGGCAAAGAAGTCCGTCAAGCTCTGCAGGTGCGGGGCGGGATCCAGGCCCTTCTCCGCCAGCCACGCAGGGTTGTTGTAGCTGCCCACATAGCGTTCCCCGCCGTCGCACATTAAGGTCACAATGCTGCCCTTCTCACCCTTGGCAATCATCTGTGCCACCAGTTGCCATACGCCCCACAGATTGGTTCCAGTGGAGGGACCAGCGTGCAGGCCCGTCAGTTGTTCAAAGTGCACCATGGCCGCTACGGAGGCGGCGTCGGGGATGACGGTCATGGAATCGATCACGCCGGGGACAAAGCTAGGTTCCACCCGCGGGCGGCCAATACCTTCGATCCGGGAGGAATTGCCAGTGACCACGCGCAGATCGTGGTTCTTCCACGCGGGNTAGAACGCCGAGCCCTCGGGGTCCACCACTTCCAGCTGCGTTCCATGGCCGTGGTAGCGGATGTAGCGTCCAATAGTGGCCGAGGTGCCACCGGTGCCGGCGCCAACAACAACCCAGGCAGGTTCGGGGAAGCGTTCGTGTGCCAATTGGCTGAAAATGGATTCGGCAATGTTGTTATTGCCCCGCCAGTCAGTGGCCCGCTCAGCATAGGTGAACTGATCCATGTAATGCCCGTTGCTTTCGGTGGCGATGTCTGCAGCGGCGGAATACACCTCATCGGCGTGGTCCACCAGATGGCAGCGCCCACCAAATTGTTCAATGAGGGCAATCTTTTCCGGGCTGGTACTGCGGGTCATGACGGCCACAAAATCCAGGCCAAGCAGCTGCGCAAAGTATGCTTCTGACACGGCTGTGCTGCCGGAGCTGGCTTCTACCACCGTGGTTCCCTCATTGATCCATCCGTTGACAAGGGCGAAGAGGAACAAGGAACGCGCCAGCCTGTGCTTGAGGCTTCCGGTGCGGTGGCAGGACTCGTCTTTCACATAGAGGTCCACACCCCACTGGGTGGGCAGCTCGATTTTGTACAAGTGAGTGTCAGCCGAACGGTTGTTTTCGGCTTGNACCTTCCCAATAGCGCTGCGGGTCCAAGACCAATCAGCTTGTGGTGCGTTCGAGGTGGCTGATGCCGTGGGGCTGATTCCTGCTGTGTTCATGTAAATCAGCGTATCGCAGTACATTTGTTGGTGGATCACTAAATTCTCTAAAGGGAGCCGCCATGAGCGTCTTGATGAGTGTTGAAAACCTGCATGAGCGTATGACCACCGGGACACGGACGGTGCTGCTGGATGTTCGCTGGGCGCTTGGTGACCCGCACGGGCACCAGCACTACCGCACCGCCCACATCNCCGGGGCACGCTACGTTGACATGGATTCCCAGCTCGCCTCCCACGGCCGGCCCGAGGACGGCCGTCATCCATTGCCTACCGAGGCTGACTTCGCTTTGACCGTGCGCAGTTGGGGCATTAATGCCGGCGATACCGTGGTGATTTACGACGACGCCGGGTCATCCGCCGCTGCCCGTGCCTGGTGGCTGCTGGGGTACTCGGGCCTGGAAAACATTTATCTGCTCGACGGCGGATTGGCCGCCTGGCGTGCCGCTCACCTACCGCTCGCTGAAGGTGAGGAGCGCGTTGCGCCGNGGGACGCCGTCGTACGCTTCGGGGCGAAACCCACCATTGACAGTGATGGTGCCGCCGGATGGGACGGGATTTTGCTCGACGCCAGGGCCGGGGAGCGGTACCGGGGTGAGGTGGAGCCGATGGATCCACGGGCCGGGCACATTCCGNGGGCGCTCAGTGCCCCTACCAGTGAGAACCTCGCCGACGATGGGCGTTTTCTGCCGGCGGATGAACTGCGGGCCAGATTTGCCGGGCTAGGGNTGGGCCCGGAAAATGCCGTAGCCGTGTACTGCGGATCAGGGGTGACTGCTGCGCACCAGATTGCGGCACTTGAAATTGCAGGTTTCACGGCGGCACTGTATCCGGGGTCTTGGTCGGCATGGTCAAACCAGCCCGCACGCCCGGTGCAGACAGACGCTATGTAGGCCGGAGCTAACGGCGATAGGGTAGAAGCATGACCCAAGTANAAGCTTACGCAGCCACCTCTGCCACGTCTGGGCTCCGTCCCAGCACCATCGAGCGCCGCGAACCAGGTGCACACGATGTTGAAATCGACATTGAATTTTGTGGGTTGTGCCACTCGGACGTGCACACCATCCGCTCCGAGTGGGGACCAGCGAAATACCCGCTTGTCCCGGGGCATGAAATCGTCGGTATTGTGAGCCGGGTGGGCGACTCGGTTGAGGGCTTCACCGTGGGCCAGCGCGTGGGTGTTGGTTGCATGGTGGACTCCTGCCGCGAATGTGACTCATGTCTTGAAGGCTTTGAGCAGTACTGCGAAGTTGGCAACGTTGGTACCTATGGCGTGGCTGACCGGCGCAACGGCGGAACCATCACCCAGGGCGGATACGCCCAGGGCATTGTGGTGGATGAAAACTATGTACTGCACATTCCTGAGGGAATGGATCCGGCAGGCGCCGCACCTCTGCTGTGTGCAGGGNTCACCACGTACTCTCCGATGCGCTACTTGGATGTCCAAGACGGTGACAAGGTGGGCGTCATCGGTTTGGGTGGACTCGGGCACATGGCAGTGAAGATCGCCAAGGCTCTCGGTGCAACCGTCACAGTGTTCACCACCTCCCCGGCCAAGGAAGCTGCTGCCCTTGCTTTGGGTGCCGATGCTGTGGTGGTTTCCACCGACGAAGCCGCCATGGCCGGCGCAAAACACTCACTGAATGCCATCTTGGACACGGTAGCCGCGGTGCACGATCTCAGTCCCTACCTGCGCACTTTGGCCCGTGACGGTGCACTGATCCAGATGGGTTTGCCGTCAGAGAAGATGCCGGCGGTGGATCCGGGCCTGCTGATCCGCAAGCGCCTAGCTTACGGTGGCTCGCTGATCGGCGGAATTGCTGAAACCCAGGAAATGCTTGATTTCTGTGCCGAGCACGGCATCGTCTCAGACATTGAGCTGGTCTCGGCAAGCGAGCTGGATAATGCCTACGACCGCATGGTGGCAGGCGATGTGAAATACCGCTTCGTGTTGGATGTGTCCACTCTTTAAACCGCTGCTTTTGTTCCTCTAAGGAGTAATTTTGAGTACTTTGTTTTCCAAGATCATCAATGGTGAGATTCCCGGCCGGTTTATCTGGCAGGACAAGGACTGTGTTTCCTTCCTGACCATTGGACCGTTGACGGACGGTCACGCGCTGGTTGTGCCCCGCCAAGAGGTGGATAAGTGGACCGACGCTGCCCCTGAACTGGTGTCTTCGTTGATGGCCGTGGCCCAGACCATCGGCCGGGCACAGGTAGTGGCATTTGACGCCNCCCGCGCTGGGCTGACGATCGCCGGATTCGAAGTGGAACATCTGCACGTGCACGTGTTCCCCGCCTACGGGATGAAAAACTTTGACTTTGGCACCGTTAACAACAACCCTGATCCAGCAAGCATGGATGCCAACGCCGAGAAACTCAGGGTTGCCTTGCGTCAAGCCGGTCACGGAGAGTTTGTTCCCGCGCTTTAGCCAGATCTGCAAGCTCACGGATTGTCCTTGAGCTGTTTAAGCCCTGAGCGTTTGAACCCCTGCGAGCACTGCTCGCAGGGTTTTGCGTCATAAATCCCTGCGCGGCTCCGGTGTTAGCCTGAGCACACGTTGGCTCAAGGGGCGCGTTGGGTACTCTAAATCGCGAGATTTATGCAAATATCGAAGCTTATGCCATACGGTTCACCGCCTCGAGACAAAGTGCCAGTTGGCAACTTTGGTACCGCTGAAGCCGGTAAAGTTATCAACCGTTAAGTTCAAAGACTATATTTTCCGTGGACGGGAACGCGATCGATGACGAAAACAAGATGCTCAAACTGATAAGAAAGCTGATGAACCTCTCATGACAGAGGAACATCCGCTCTTGAAAAAATTGAGGAAAACTACCCGCACGACATTCACCCGGGGCTTGTCNCGGGTATTTCCGTAGATGAACAGCGGATAAAATACGGTACGGATAGGCTTGTTNTTTCGCTGGCGGCCGTGCTTATTTTGGGCTTCATTGCGTGGGGCGTGATTTCTACCGACTCACTCAAGGCCGTCTCTGATGCTGCCCTCAGTTGGGTGGTGGCTAACACTGGTTGGCTATTTACCTCTTTGGTGTCCTTGGTGCTGCTTTTCATGATCTTCTTGGGGTTCAGCAAATACGGCCGGATTCCCTTGGGCATTGATGGAGAGAAGCCGGAGTTTTCCAAGTTTTCTTGGATCGCCATGATGTTCTCAGCGGGCATGGGAATCGGGTTGTTCTTCTTTGGACCCTATGAACCACTGACGTACTTCATCACCCCAGCTCCTGGAACAGCCGCTCCGGAAACCAATGAGGCCATTCACAAGGCGATGGCGCAAACCATCTTCCATTGGGGCCTGCATGCCTGGGCGTTGTACGCCCTAGTTGGCGCCGCGGTGGCCTATGGCGCCTTTCGTCGTGGCAGGGTGCCGTTGATGAGTTCCATTTTACTTNCCTTGTTTGGCAAGCGCCAAACCGAAGGTGTCCCAGGACGCCTGATCGACATGTTTGCTATTGTCGCCACACTTNTTGGTACGGCGGCGTCACTGGGTATCGGTGCACTTCAGGTGGGCCGCGGTGTTGAGATCGTTAGCGGCATCGGAAAGCTCCCCAACGCCGGTCTGATCATCATTATTGCGATTCTCAGTGCAGCATTTGTGGCCTCGGCAGTCTCAGGGNTTGGGCGCGGGATCCGGTGGCTCTCCAACATCAACATGTCATTGGCCTTTATCCTGGCCGCCTTCATCTTTGTGGCCGGACCTACCTTGTTCCTCTTGAATCTGGTACCCGCGGCACTGACGGAGTACCTCTCGGAACTGCTGCATATGATGAGCAAGGGCCCGTCATGGGGCTCCGAGGCAGCGNGACTCTCTGCCACCTGGACAGTGTTCTATTGGGCGTGGTGGATCTCGTGGTCGCCGTTCGTAGGGATCTTCCTAGCCCGCATCTCCCGTGGCCGGACACTGCGCGAGTATGTCATGTACGTTTTGGTTGTTCCCACTCTGGTGTGCGCACTAGCCTTTAGCATCTTCGGTGGAACTGCCATGTGGCTGCGCATGAATGGCTCGGATATTGGCACTAATGCCTCACCACAAGACCTGTTCTTTCGGNTGCTAGATCAGCTCCCGTTGGGCCAAATCACGCCCATACTAGCCATGATTTGTGTGGCCATCTTCTTTATTACATCGGCTGATTCGGCATCTGTGGTGATGGGGATCCNNTCGCAGCGCGGCAAGGCTGAACCGGATAAGAAGATCGTGGTGTTCTGGGGCTTGGCCATGATGGGTATTGCTGTAGTGATGCTGCTGGTCGGTGGAAACACAGCGTTGGAGGGGCTACAAAATCTGATTATCGTCTCAGCGCTGCCGTTTGCCATCATCTTGTTGCTGTTGATGGTGGCGTTCGCGAAGGACTTGCACACGGATCCGATGATGATCCGGCAAGAGTACGCCGAACAAGCCATTGAGAATGCTGTTAAGGCCGGAATTGACGAACATGGTGATGACTTCGCCCTCACCATTGAAAAGGCTGCCGTGGGTCACGGTGCCGGTGAGGACTTCGATTCCCACGGCAGTGGGGTGACCGATTGGTACCAGCGTCACGACGAAGAGGGCGAACCGGTTGACTACGACTACAAGGCCGGTGAGTACGCCGATGGTTGGGTGCCAGAGGACGCTTCAGGAACCGAGGCACCTGAAACAGTCCCCGAAGTGGCTACCGAGCCTGAGCCTGAGGCCGAGCCTGGGTTAGTGAAAAGCTAGGCAGATAAGCCCAGCCCCGATCACCGGTTCATGGTGATCGGGGCTGTTAGTCCAGGGCGAACACGCTAGCGCCGTACCGCACCAATGACACATAAGAGCCTTTGAACGGCTGGTTAGTATGGCCCCGTGGCGGTTCCTGCTGGTGGCGATTCCTGCTGGTGGCAGTTCCTAGAGGGCCAAGGCTTTGGAAAGTGCCACCCGAATCCTTTTNTCCGAGACGGAATACGCCGTGCCAAGCTCCACCGCGAACAGGCTCACCCGCAGTTCTTCGATCATCCACCGCACATGCTCGAGCCCCGCAGTTGAGCGCTGNCCGGGCAGCAAAGCCGCCATGGCGTCGTCGTACTCGTCTTCAAGGCGTTGCACGGCGGCCATGGACTGGCCATCACGTCCCACATTGCTGGGTAGCTTCTGAAGGCGCTTCTCAATGGCCGTCAAATAGCGTGGCAGCTGGCTCAGCTGGGCAAAGCCGGTCTTGGCCACGAAGCCCGGATAAACGAGCAGTTCCAGTTGTTGCTTGATGTCATTGAGGGCACTGATCAAGGGCAGGCTGTTAGCCGTGCGCAGTGCCTTGTCGATGCGCAGTCGGGACGCCAGGATCTTCTCCACGACGGCGGTCACAGAGAACACCGTGTCAATTAGTTCAGCCCGGACGGCTTCGTACAAGGCGTCAAAATCTGCCTTGCTCCACGGCAGCTCGGCAGGAGTGAGTTTATCAATCGTGGCGAGCGTACAGTCGGCGATTAGATCGCTGACGCTGCCATGCGGGTTCTGGCTGAACGTAAGCTTTTCGGTGTTGCTCAAGTGGTCCAGGACATACCTGTCAGGNGAGGGGACCCGCAGTGCCAGGAGACGTATGACCCCGCGGCGCATAGCCGATTCTTGCATGTCGTGACGCTGAAATACCCGGATTCCGGCGACGGCGCCCTCATCAACCAGCGCCGGGTAGCCTGTCACAGTGTGGCCGGCGACGAGGCGCTTGATCTCACGTGGCAGTGTGCCCACATCCCATTCGGTGATACCGGAGCGNTTCCTGGATGCCAGCGTGTTCCTGGATACCTGAGCGTTCGGTGCTGTTGGAGGTATCAGCCGATGACACTGACCCTGCTGACCCTGGCACTCCAGCTGAACCGGCGCCGCGGGTTCCGCCGTTCTTGCCACCTGCCCCGCCGCTCCTGGATGAACCTAAGGGTGAGCCCAACGGTGCACCAAGGGGCCCAGNGACGCCTGCGTCGTTTTGGGTGTTGCACCGAGTGATTCGGCAATGGCGCGGCGGGTGGCACCGGCCAGCTGGGAAGCCAACGCTGAAAGGTCTTGGCCCTCCTCCAAAATGCGGCCGTTNTTATCCACCACGGAGAACGTCATGCGCAGGTGGGTGGGCACGGCGTCCCAATTCCATGAGCCNGGNGGAATGACATGGCCCTTCAACCGGCGCAGCGCCAGCTCAAGCGAGGGCTCCAATACGTCCACGCCGGGNTCAAAGTCCGCAGCTAGTGCGGCGGCAGCTTGGCGGCCCACATCCGGGGCCGGGATGAAGTTCTTGCGTACTGCCTTCGGTAGGGACTTGATCAAGGCCGTCACCAGTTCTGCCCGCAGCCCGGGGATCTGCCACCTGAAGGGNGCCTCGGGGAGTTGGTTCAGGAACAGCAGCGGCACTTGCACGCTCACGCCGTCGGATGGGTTGGGTGCGGAACCGGGNGCGGTTGGATGGAATTCATAGGACAGTGGTAATTCAAACTCGCCCTGCCACCACGTCTTGGGGAACGCCGCCTCATCGAGCTCGGGTTCCTCGGCCATGACCACGTGCGCATCAAAGTCCAACAGCGCCGGGTTCTGGTGCCGTGCGTCCTTCCACCACTTGTCAAAGTGCCGCTCGGAGACCACCTCGGTGCCCACGCGCTCATCATAAAACTCAAAGAGCGTCTCGTCATCCACCCGCAAATCACGGCGGCGCATGCGGGTTTCCAGTTCTTCCACTTCGGCCAGTGCGGCCTGATTACGGTGGAAGAACTTGTGATTGGTGTGCCAATCGCCCTCCACCAGGGCATGGCGGATGAACAGCTCCCGGCTGAGCTCTGGGTCAATGGGACCGTAGTGAACGCGCCGGTCAGGCACAATAGGCACCCCGTACAGGGTGACCTTNTCGTGCGCCATGACGGAGCCCATTTTCTTGGACCAGTGCGGCTCGCTATAGGTGCGCTTGACCAGATCCGGGGCTACCTGCTCAACCCACAATGGATCAAACTTCGCAGCCACGCGGGCCCACAGCCGGGACGTTTCCACCAGTTCGGCGGCCATGACCCAGTCCGGGGACTTCTTGAACAGCGCAGAGCCCGGGAACACCATGAACTTGCTCCCGCGCGCGCCTGCGTATTCGCGTTTACGTTGGTCATATAGGCCGATATGGCTCAGTAGGCCGGTCAGCAGACTCATATGAATGGCGTCGTGGTTGGCCACCGGGTCAATGTCCTTGCCTGAGACTCTGATATCAAGGGACTTGCCCATCTGCTTCAGCTGGCTGAACAAGTCCTGCCACTCGCGTACGCGCAGGTAGTTGATGAACTCGGCCTTACACAGGCGCCGGAACGCGCTGGAGGACAGTTCGGCCTGCTTGTCCTTGATGTAACGCCAGAGATTCAAGAAACCAGTAAAATCGGAGGTTTCATCCTGGAAGCGCTTGTGCTTCTCTGCAGCAAGTTGTTGTTTGTCCGTGGGGNNCTCACGCGGGTCCTGGATGGTCAGTGCCGCGGCCAGGACCATGACTTCGGCAGCCACGCCGCGCTTATTGGCCTCAACAATCATCCGTCCCAGCCGTGGGTCCACCGGCAGTTGCGAAAGCTGACGCCCCACGCCGGTGATGCCGCCTTGGGCGTTCACCGCACCCAGCCTGCGCAGCAGTGTCACGCCGTCGGTGATGGCCCGGGAATCCGGTGGCTGGACGAACGGGAACTTCTGAACATCCTTGGGCCCCTTGGCCACACCCATGGCCGTCATTTGGAGAATGACGGCGGCCAGGTTGGTGCGCAAGATTTCCGGATCGGTGAATTCACTCCGGGCGTTGAAGTCCTCCTCGGAGTACAGCCGGATGCAGATACCGTCCGAGACACGCCCGCAACGGCCCGAACGCTGGTTGGCCGAAGCCTGTGAGATGCGTTCAATGGGCAGACGCTGGACTTTTGTCCTGTGTGAATAGCGCGAGATCCGGGCCGTACCCGGGTCGATGACGTACTTGATACCCGGCACCGTCAGNGAGGTTTCGGCCACGTTCGTGGCCAGCACAATCCGCGGACGGGATCCCGGTGTGAACACGGCATGCTGCTCGGCCAGGGACAGCCGGGCAAANAGTGGCAGGATCTGCACGTTGCGCAGCCGCGGGTTTGTTTTAATCCGGCCGTGCAGCGCGTCGGCGGCGTCTCGGATTTCACGCTCGCCGGAGAAGAAGATCAAGATGTCCCCGGGCGCTTCTTTNGATAGTTCATCCACGGCGTCGCACACGGCATCCAGCGGGTCCCTGTCCTCCTCGCTGTTGCCACCGTCCCTTTGCCTGTCGGAGGCACGACGGTCCGCGCCGTGGCCGCCGTCGTCCCCGTCTTCCTCTTCATCCCCGGATGCCGGGCCAGAGAGCGGGCGGTAGCGGATGTCCACGGGGAAGGTGCGCCCGGAAACCTCGATGATGGGTGCCGGGCCCTTCGGGGAGGCGAAGTGGCTGGCGAAACGCTCGGGGTCGATCGTGGCCGAGGTGATGATGACCTTTAGATCCGGGCGCTGGGGCAGGATCTGCCGGAGATAGCCGAGGATGAAGTCGATGTTCAGTGAGCGCTCGTGGGCTTCGTCGATGATGATGACGGAGTATTTGCGCAGAAGGCGGTCCCGCTGGATTTCCGCCAAGAGGATGCCGTCGGTCATGAGCTTGATTTTGGTGGCCGGGCCCACGTGGCCGGTGAAGCGGACCTGGAAGCCCACCTCTTGGCCAATCTCGACGCCGAGTTCGCTGGCGATCCGTTCTGCCACGGTCCGGGCAGCCAGACGGCGCGGCTGTGTGTGGCCTATCAGGCCCTTCTCGGTCAAGCCCAGTTCCACACACATTTTGGGGATCTGTGTGGTCTTTCCCGAGCCTGTTTCGCCGGCGATGATGGTGACCTGGTTGGCGGCGATGGCGGCCATCAGGTCCTCGCGGCGTTCCGAGACGGGGAGCGCGGCGGGNTAGGTGATAGTCAAAGTCATGGTTCCCCTAGTTTATGCCGTTATTGGTGCCGAGGCTCCGTCTCGGACTGTGACGCGGATTGTCAGTGCCCCTTCAACNGCAAGTACCAGATGCACGACGCCAGCCAGGGCCAGTGCCGCTCCCACCACCGTGCAGGTGATGCCCACGGGCGAAGCAGTCTGTTGGGAGGCTGCTTCTGCACTAGCTGTTGCCACCGTGAGCATGCTCTGACCGGCGATGAAAACCGTGCCGCCAAAGAATGTCAGCAACGCACCGCTGGTGAAACACAGCAGCAGGCGGGCTGAAACTTTCCGCCACCGTCGGTCCAAGGCTGCCATGCGAGGATCCGGAAAGGACACAGTGGTTCTCAACCGGTGCAAGACTAGGAACGCTGAACCGGATAAGGCGAGGGCAGCGAGGATCAGCGGTGCGCCATCGTTCATAGTGGGATAGCTAGGCCAGCCAGGATGGCCGGGCTGGGACAGTCCGTTCGCCACCAGGAAGGCGATGAAGGCCGCCAGTGCAGTCACCGGCAGGATGAAGACGGACTTTGCTACGAGCGGTTGTGCCGCTGCCGCCTGTTTCGCTCCAGCCTGTTTTGTTGCGGCCTGTCTCGTTGCCACCTGTCTTGTTGCGGGAAGGGCTGAATACAGCAGCAGTCCACCGCTGGCAGAGAGCCCCGCGGTGAGCGCGATGGGCAGGCCAGCCTGTCCCGCCAGGCCGATTGACACCCTGAGCAGTGCGACAAACATGACCACGGAGAAAACCGCTGCGGCCACACCACGCAACTGCGCTCGCAGCATAGCTCTGTCCTCATCCGCCATGGTTACCTGTTGGGCTGCCCGCCCAGAGGCGATGGCACGGGGCCGGCTCTTGTTGGTGATCCACGATGCTGTGGCCGTGACGGCCAAGCCCAGTGCCGTGAGAACGGCAAACACGGCGATCAATTTGGTCATGGCGAAAGTCTTTCATGAATCTAGTGACAGGCTGGCCAGGTAGATGGTGCTTGGTGCCGTTGGTGGGCGGCGTCGCGATCCCAGCATCCGCCGTCGTTCAGGTGATTCTGACAGGAGAGAAATATGACATTGGCCAACAGCGCCCGTACCAATTCCGAGCTCACCAACTTCACGCTCGCAGGAGGGAACTTCCAGTTGCGCCGGGCCCTTGAATCCGACGTCGGTCCCATCGTTGAGCTACTAGCGCTGGATCAATTGAGGGCAGGTGCTGAGGATGCCTCACCAGAGCGGCGTGCTCCATATCTGGCAGCATTTGCGGCGATAGATGCAGACGCGGCTCATTTACTGTGCGTCGTCGATGATGAGGGCGGCAACGTCGTTGCCACCATGCAGCTGACTGTTCTTCCCGGGTTGGCGCGTGGTGGTGCATTGCGGTTACAGATTGAGGCTGTGCGTGTGGATGAAACATTCCGCGGCAACGGCCTTGGCTCCGCCATGATCGAGTGGGCCGTGGCGGAAGCACTCCGGCGGGGAGCGAAACTGGTTCAACTCACCAGTGATAACTCCCGCCTCGATGCTCACCGCTTTNATCAACGACTGGGTTTCACACAGTCCCACGCCGGGTTCAAAATGAAGCTTCCCTTGGACCAGCGTTAGGGTGAGGCGGTGCGTGTCGTTGTTTTGAGCGGCTTTGCATTGAGGTCCTCTCCGAACCAAGGCCCGCTGGGAGTAAAGTTCCTGTCCGATTCAAGTAAGCGCAGTGACCACCGTAGTGCTTCGGTTGCTGTGTTTTGGTGGGTTTTGTTCCTGCACAGGTAGGGCTGGGTGGGGTGCTGTCCACAGATGTGGTTTTAGGGACGCTGTGGTCTTCTAGAATGTCAGTACCTGGAACTAGAATGGAAATATTAGAAGATCAATAGATATGAGAATACATATCCTCATTTGGTCTTACCGGACTTCAGCCCAGCAGGGTTCGTTTTCTCCCGCAGGTTGAAGCTGATGTGGTCAGCAGGTGAGCAACATGGTGGCACCGGAATGGTTCAACAGCAACANNCCACTGCCGCNNACGTACCCGCCCCGCTGTGCAGGCACCGGCAACCCCACCAGTTCTGCCACATNNAATAACCCACCAACACCCAGCCCCGGAACTCCTGGTACTAGAGCTCATGGTGCTGGTGGTTTGGTGGCGGGTGGTTCTCACGCGTGCGGTGCTCTTCGTGCTATGAGTGCGGCCGTGGTGGATCGCTGTGCCACGTTCTTTGATCCAGTGGTTTTAGCGCAGCTAGATGCCGCACTGGCCCACGAGTTCGCGCACCAAGCCGCCACTCGTCTAGAAGATGCTGGGCAGGTAATGGATCAAGCCATCAGGGAGGGCAGCGGTGCACAAACACTGGCACATTTAGCCCATCAAAGCGCATCAGCGAAAGCCGTTGCCAGCAAAGCCACTTCCCAAGCCGCCCTGGCCACAGCCGTCATTGATTCCCTTGGTGGCACGGCCACGAACCGTGGCTTTGACCCTGAGATCATTGAGCAGCTCTGCGGGGCATCACTGATTGATGCCATTGCGTCCCTGGAAGAAGTCAAGAACACTATTACTGCGGTCCAGGCACAAGCCCAAGCATTATTTCTAGCCCAGCAACGCCTCAGCCAAGCCAAAGCTGGTGTTCCCCAAGAAAAACTAGGACAGGGCATCGCGCAACAAGTAGGGCTGGCCCGGCACGAGTCCCCGTACCGTGGACGGTACCTCTGCGGGCTTAGCGAAGTTCTCGTCCGCGAGATGCCCTACAGCATGAACGCTTTCCTGACCGGGAAAATCAGTGAATACCGGGCCAGTCTGATCGTGAAAGAAACAGCATTTCTCTCACTGGCTGACCGAGCCCGGGTGGATCAACTCATCAGTTCCGACCCGGATGCCCTGGCACTCTTAGGCACCCGGGAACTCAGCGCCGCGAGCAAGAAAGCCGCTTACGCCCTCGATCCCCAAGCCTTCCTCAAACGCCACCAANAAGCTCTCAGCGACCGCTATGTCTCACTACGGCCAGCCCCGGACGGCATGACCNTTTTGACCGCGTTGATTCCCCTCAAGCAAGGCGTGCGTATCCTCGCCACGCTCACCCGCGTCGCTGCCAGTGCCAAAGCCTCCGGTGACGAACGAGGCAAAGGCCAAATCATGGCCGACGCACTCATGCATCGCCTCACCCACCACGCCNCCTGCGACGCCGGCGCCAGGACACTGAGCGATCACCGCGGGACACCGAGCGATCACCGCGGGACACCGACAGGAGCGGATCACGCAGCAGCCAGCAAGCACACCAGAAGCACGGGTGAGGATCAGCACCAACCCGTTCGAAACGGGGATGGAAGAGTCACCCAGGAACCATGGTGCACCACGGTGAACGAGCCAGAGATTTCCCTTGAACTGATCATGACCGACCGTGCCCTGTTCTCCAGCACCAACGATCCGGCAGTTCTTCTAGGCTACGAACCCATTCCAGCACCGCTGGCCCGCGAAATGATTCTAGGCAGCAAGAACAACCGCGATGCCGCCAATGATGCCAATGATGGTGACGGCAGTGGTGGTGCTCGAGACCGGTTCAGGCCACGGGTATGGCTGAAACGGTTATTCACCCATCCAGAAAGCAACGCGCTTCTGGCCATGGATTCCAGAGCAAGGCTCTTCCCCGAGGGAATGAAAGAATTCCTACGAGTACGGGACCAACACTGCCAAACCCCGTACTGCGACGCCCCCATCAGGGAATACGACCACATCAAGGCCTACGCAGCAGGAGGCCCCACCACCCTAGAGAACGGCCAAAGCCTCTGCACAGCCTGCAACCAAGCCAAAGAATCCNCCGGCTGGTCCTCACACCACCACAACCAACCACACACCGGCCAGCCCCACACCGAAATAAACACCCCCACCGGCCACCACTACATCTCCACCGCACCACCACTACCAGGACCCACCAAAACAAACCACACCACAAAACAAACCAGCGAAACTGAAGCAAACAAACCGGCAAGGTTGAGTCGTGTTTCCCCTCTAGGCCCTTGTTCGGCACTTAGGCTAGGCGAACGGCACGCATGACCTCGTCGTGGACGGTGATGGTGCCGCCGTCGTATCCTTTCTCCAATCTGGGCCGTGATTCGGCAATCTCAACCCTCCACCGGGTAGGTTCCAGTGCAGCAGCGGATTCGTTGGCCGTGAAGAAAAGCTCGGGATTATCAGGCCGGCGGGCTCCTGCGAGTGCGTCTGACACCGAGTGCCCCACAATCAANAGCGTGCCGCCTATGGCGACGGCTGCAGCAAGACGGGCGTACACGCGCTCACGGTGAGTCCTTGGAAGGTGCATGAACTGGATGCTGACAAGGCCAAAGAAGGAAGTCGGNGGAGTCCACTGCAGCAGGTCGTGTTGCTCCCAAATGATGGCACCTTGGAGCAGCAGCTGCGCGGAATGGTTCTGGGCACGCTGCAGCGCCACCTGTGAAATATCGATGCCGGTGACTTGCCATCCTCTCCCAGCCAGCCACACCGAGTCGGCGCCTTCNCCACAGCCAACATCAAGGGCTGTCTTTAGTACGGTCGTGGACGTTGTTTCCAGTTGTGCAATCTCTGCCACCAGATGTGGATTGGGCTTCCCGCTCCACACAGGGCTTTTGCCGCCATAGCGTTCATCCCAAAACTGTTCATCAAAAGTCCGTGTCATATGACAAGGCTATACCGAGGCAATGTCCCCTTTTATAGAACGAAGAAGGCGAAAATGGGACAAAGTGCTGTGGTGCGGGTATCCAATATGCCCCTGCATATCCGTATGAGCGCGGCGTACCTTCTCCTTAGTAGGAGGTGGGCATGAAGGGCCGAGTGACGAGAAGATCGTCATTGCGTGATTCTTCATGGATACGGGTCTGACGTTTGCACAAGTCCTGATGGTGGCAGCATCTGAGGGCGAAGCAGCTGCAGGGATGGTGACAAAGATTGCGCTAATTCTCAGGGATCGAAGCATACTGCCGCCTCGGGCCAGTGCCGAGAAGCCGTCCAGTTCACGACCTCCATGCAGTTCACGACCTCAATACAGCGCTGTGGCTTCGCGCTGGCCAAGTCATGAAACTAGCGATAGTCCACAGTGGCGGAGCGTAGGGACATCATTAACCACGAAGCGACACCAATCCACAGAAGGCCCTCCCAGTATCCACGGTGGGGTATGTGGGGCTTGGCCTCCATCAGGGCATGAGCGCTTGGCGTTCATCGTCGCGCGGCGCGAACACCACGGGNTTGGTGCCGCCGTCGAATGTCTTCACCGGACGTTCCTTGTTCCATGGCTCCCAGCCAGGACTCCCCGTGACGGCGAAATCCACCCAAGCCTTGTGCATGTGGGTGGCCAGCGTCTGTGGCGCCGTGCTGCCGGCAAGTCCAAGAGAGTCGGGNGAGGTCAGGTCATCAAAGACAAAGCCAAGTTCGACGGCGTGCGCGGCCCTCAGGTGTTCCACCGGGCTGGGCCAGGAGAATTCGTAGACGAACGTTGGCGCCCTCCCNGCTAAACGGGCATCAGCGAGTTGGTTCACGGGGACGCGCAGCAGTTTGTCAGTGGCAAGTGCACCGAGTATTTCACCCGTGACGGAGTATGGACGGTTGTGCTTAAATAATTTTACTGCAGCGGCGGAGATGCCCACCTTGCGCCGGGCAAGGGCTACGTGCAGNATTTTGATCTTCATGACAAGCCCTGAAGGGATAAGCCATAATCTGGCTTCGTCGGTTGTGGTGCCGATCAGCAACGGAATTTCCCAACCGGCCCCAGCAGCCAAAGCTACTTGCGGATTCTGTGGAACCAACTCGGCATCAAGGGCCAAGGCATAACCAACACCGCCGGTAATAGGTGTTGCACCAGCAGTCACCCGCGCCTGTGCTGCCAACAAATCCGCGCTTGACAGCTGTGAAAATGCTGCAGCCGTGGCTGGAATCTTTAAATCCCGGGCGATCTTCTGGGTGATCTTCCCTGCCTTGGGTGCCGGTTCTGCACTCAAGGGGCCGCTTTGAATGATGGCACGGCTAAGCAGCGTAGAGGCGTCAGGATGGGCAAGCAGGGCAGCTACGGTGTTGCCGCCAGCTGAATGCCCAAAGATCGTCACACGGGTTGGATCACCNCCAAACGCGGAAATTTCTGCCTGCACCCACCGCAACGCAGCCCTTTGGTCAGCCAGTCCAAGGTTTAACGGAGCACCTTCTAAGACGGAGAAACCTTCGGCACCCAGCCGGTAATTCGGCGCTACATAGACAACGCCGTCGCGGGCAAATGAACCACCCTGATAACCGGCCAGGGCATTGGAACCATGTTGCAGCGACCCACCGTGAAACCACACCATGACGGGGAGCAGCCCAGATCCCCGTTCCTCCGGTGTCACAATATTGAGATTTAGACAGCCCTCCCCAGAGATGATCTTGGTCGGTAAAATTCTTGCCATGGCACCGGTGTAAGGATTCTGTGGGGCCGTGGGCCCGAGCTTCGTGGCGTCAAGAATGCCGGACCAGGGCGCGGGTTTTTCCGGAGAGGCAAACCGTAGAGCACCGGAGGGAGCGCAGGCGTAGGGGATTCCCCAGTAATGTTCGACGCCGTTTTGCACCTTTCCGTGCACCTCGCCATAGGAGGTGGTGGCAACCGCTGCCGTATGCGGCTGGGAATTGGACATCGGCTCTCCTGTCATGAGACTCCGGTGATGAGATTACTGGTGTGGGACTGCTGGTGTTAGCACTGTACCCGGGAGCCGTGGTGGATTCTGCTGAACCGTCAGGACCGGCAGCTCAGAGGCCGTGGTACCGGGAATCAATCAGGTGGCATGGCCCAATAACTCATCTGCTTCCGCCGGAAGGTTTGGCAGTGCCTGGTGGGTGGAAACTGCCAGCCGGTTCCAAACATTGATGGCAGAAATGGCCATGAGGAGCAACGGCATTTCCTTACCGGGGAACTGCTTCGCCGCGTCTTCCCACACACCGTCGGGGACACCCTCAACGCTGATCATGGTGACTGCCTCGGTCAGTGCTAGAGCGGCCTGTTCTCGTTGACTGAACAGCGCAGTTGCCTCACGCCATCCGGCTAAGACATCGAGGCGCCGGTTGTCTACGGTNGCTGCGCGGGCTTCCTTGGCATGCATGTCCAAACAGTAGGCGCACTTATTGATTTGGGATGCGCGGATTTTCACCAACGCCAGTAGATCCTTACCTAATGTGCCGCTGTGGATGTACTTTTCCATGGCGTACATGGGCAGGTAAGCTTGCGGGTCCAGGTGTTGGATATTGATGCGTTCGGTGGTCAAAACGATGCCTCTTCCTTGTGAAAAATTGTCCGGGAGTACTTTCAGCTTCCCGCCACCAGGACGTTTGCGCAAGGGGTCATTGACGCCAACAGTGCCGCGAAGGATACTTCAAAGCATGGCCACATCAGATCCGGTCAATGCCNAACAGGGGAAGGCTGTCATTGCTTCCCGTGCCGTGCAGGCCGCGCAGGCCGCACCGGCTCCTGTCACCCGTGCGTGGCTGTTGAATTTTGCGCTCGCCTGGTTTGGATTTTGGCTGCTGGTAATGCTGCCGGGCCAGTTCATGATCGCTAAGATCAGCGCCACCGTGGCCCCGGAAGAGAAAGTCTCAGTGGCCTCGTTTCTGATTGCCGAGACCGCCATCGTCATACTGCTTGCGGTGCCCGTCATTGGGGTGCTGTGTGACCGGACCAACTCCCGATTCGGCCGCCGCAGGATATGGGCCTTGGCAGGATTTACAACGGCGGCTATTCCGTTTTCACTGGTGGGCCTACAGGAGAATTGGGTCATCATCGCACTGCTGATCGCCGTTGTGGCGCTGNGGGAGGCTGCCGTACTGGTGGCCTTGTCTGCCATGATCGCCGATCAGGTCCCTGTGCACCAGCGCGGGCGCGCTTCAGCGGCCATGGGGTTGCCGCAGGTCATTGCACTGGCCCTGGGCATGGTGCTGGTGACGATGCTTGTCACCTCAGTTCCGGGCAGTTGGGCGCTCATTGCCGTGTTGGGCTTGGTGTGTGCCTTGCCGTTCCTTNTCCGTTTCCCTGAACCACGTTTCTCCGGCGCCCCCGATGGTGAACTGCGAGACGCCGGCGCCCGCGATCGTGGACATACCAGTTTGCGTGAAGCCATCACTTTGCCCCAACCCAGTGCCTATCCGGGCTACTACTGGGCCATGGCCTCGCGGGTATTGATCCATTCCGGAAACTTGGTGGGGACAACATATCTGCTGTTCTTTCTCTCCGACGTGCTCAAGGTCAAGAGCCCGGATGATGCATTGCTGGTTTTGATCTTGTTCTACCTTGTGGCCTGCGGGCTGACCACATGGCTGGGTGGGGTACTTTCGGACCGGTGGNGGAAACGGCGCTTGTTCGTTGCTGCGGCTGCGGGATTCCAGGGCGCTGCCGCCCTGCTCCTGGCATTTGTTCCCACCTGGGACGCATCGATGGTGGCGGCGGTGCTTCTTGGGCTGGGCTTTGGCATGTTCTTGTCAGTGGATCAGGCACTGGTGACGGATCTGCTGCCCAATCCCGCAACCCGCGGCCGGGACCTGGGCCTGATCAACACAGCACAGCACATTCCCATTGCACCCATCATCGGATGGCTGGTGCTGAGCATTGCAGGGTACCGCAGCCTGTACGCGGTGGCCGCGGTGATCATGCTCGCCGGTGGGATCGCCGTCTACCGCATTAAAACGTCCGTTAGTTCTCACCCGCACTGTCACTTGCGAACCATTCCGCACTGAGTAGGAGATTGATCAAGCCGTGAAAGCCATTGTGGTCATGTTTGACACCCTGAACCGTCGCTTCCTGCCGCCCTACGGCAACGACTGGGTGAAGGCGCCGAACTTCCAGAGATTGGCTGAGTGCACTGCCACTNTTGATAATTGTTATGGCGGCAGCATGCCGTGTATGCCTGCGCGGCGGGAATTACACACAGGACGCTACAACTTTTACACCGGGGTGGGGCCGCTGGAGCCCTTTGACGATTCTGTGCCAGAGATCCTCAAACAAGCCGGCGTCTACACTCACCTTGCTACCGACCACCAGCACTACTGGCTCGACGGCGGAGCCACCTACCATCCGCGGTTCAACACCTTCGAGTTGATCCGCGGGCAGGAAGGGGATGAGTGGAAAGGCCAAGTGGGTGATAGGGACCTCTCCGATGTGCTTGCTNTTTCCAGCAACCAAACCCTGCGCCGCCAGGACCGGATCAACCGTGGCTACCTGAGTGATGAAGCCGACCATCCACAAACCGGCACCTTCGACGCCGGGCTGCACTTCATCGAGGCCAACCACGGTGAGGACAAGTGGATGGTGCAGATCGAGACCTTCGATCCCCACGAACCCTTCTTTAGTTATGAGCAATACAAGGCGATGTATCCACACGATTACGACGGGCCGGAGTTTGACTGGCCCGATTACAAACAAACCACCGAATCTGTGCAGGAGCTGGCTCATCTGAGGTACGAGTATGCTGCTCTGCTGTCCATGTGCGACAACTCGCTGGGCCGGGTTCTTGACGCCATGGATGAGCACCAGCTGTGGGAAGACACCATGCTCATTGTCTGCACCGATCATGGGCTGTTGCTGGGAGAGCACGACTGGCTGGGGAAANACGCACCGCCGTTTTACGATGAAACCATCCACACCCCGCTGTTTATTTGGGACCCGCGCACGGGAGTTCGTGGGGAACGGCGTGAGTCACTGGTGCAGACTATCGATCTGGGCCCCACACTCTTGGACTTCTTCGGCCTTGAATCGACAGCAGATATGCAAGGACGCCCACTGCAGGGAACCGTTGCCCATGACACTCCCGTGCGCGAAGCAGGTCTATTTGGTATTCACGGGNGGCACGTCAGCGTTACCGATGGTCGCTACGTGTATATGCGTGCCTGTGCCCGCCCAGGAAATGCGCCACTAGTTGATTACACCTTGATGCCCACCAGTATGCGCGGGCGTTTCCCGGCGGAGATTCTCAGCCAAGCCACGTTGGTGGACCCACTGCCTNTTAGCAAGGGCATGCCAGTCTTGCGGGTCCCTGCCTACAGCTACACAGACCCGCACAGCTTTGGCACACTGCTTNTTGACCTTCAGAATGATCCGGAGCAGCAACAGCCCTTGCGCGACGACGAACTCGAGTTGCGTATGGCCATCACCCTTGTTGAGCTGATGCGCCAGAACGCGGCGCCACCGGAACAATTTGAACGGTTGGGCCTGCCCGAACGGGGGCCGGTGACTGAGGAGCACTTGCTGGTGGCTGCACAATGGGAACAGGTGTTGTCTTCGCGCAGCGGCCCAGTCAATGCAGCTGAGTTTGCTGATGGCCGGATCAATGTCAACCAGCCCCTGCGCGAACTGCTCGCAGAACCCGCAGCATTGGCGGTGCTGCGGATGCGGCTGGGTGCGCTGGTGGATAGCCCGCTACCGGATGAAGCTCTGGGGATGACACTTGTGGAGATCACGAACCTGGCCTTCGGCATCATTGGACACGAGGCCTTGCGCGGGATTGCCGAAGACTTCGCCGCACTCTCTAAGCGCTAACACTCCCTGCTGCCGCTACCAAAACCTAGGCACGTCCTTTGTTGGTGCGGATCAGTTCCTGGTACCAGTAGAAGGAGTCCTTGGGCGTACGTTTNTGGGTCACATAGTCGACATGGACCAGGCCGAAGCGTTGGGAGTAGCCCACGGCCCACTCAAAGTTGTCCATGAGCGACCAGTGGAAGTAGCCGCGGACGTCAACGCCGGCATCCATGGCCGACTTGAGTGCGCGGAGATGGGCATCGGTGTACTCGATCCTGCGCGCATCCGGCACCCGTCCGTCGTCGTCCGGACCATCATTGATGGCGGCACCATTTTCGGTGATGTAGATGGGCGGGAGCTTATCGCCGTAGCGCTCCTTGAAACCCACCAGCAGTTCGGTGAACGCCGCGGGGACCACCGGCCAGTCAAAGTCGGTGCGCGGGTAGCCCTCAATCTCCCGCAAGGAGAAGGGCAGGGATGAATCGAGTTCGTGCCCGTCAATGAGTGCGGCCTCNCCGGAGGTGGGCGCGCCGACCAGGGTGGGATTGTAGGAGTTGATGCCGTACCAGTCGATGGGAGTGGAGATGATGGCCATATCTCCGTCGGGAACAGGCGGTAAGAACGGTGCCAGCTCCTTCGGGTAAGCGCCGGTGAGGATGGGATCGGCAAAGATCCAGTTGGCGATGTTGTCATAGAGCCCGGCGGCTGCCAGGTCCTTCTCGCGTTCGCTGGCCGGCAAGGTGAGCGCATGGTTGTTGGCGATGCCAATGTTGGTGGCCCCTACCGAACGCAGCGCCTGGACGCCGAGGCCGTGGGCCAGCAGGAGGTGATGTGCGGCAGGCAAAGCGTCGAAGCCAAGTTCAAGTCCGGGAGCCTGGATACCTGCCCCGTAGCCCAGCATGGTCAGGACAACGGGTTCGTTGATGGTGATCCAGCGCGGAATCCTGTCCGCGAAGTGCTCACCCACGATGTGCGCGTACTCGCCAAAACGTGCGGCGGTGTCCCGGTTGAGCCAGCCGCCAGCCTGCTCCAGTTCCAACGGGGTGTCCCAGTGGAACAGGGTGGGGCTCGGGGCGATGCCGGCCTCCAACAGTCCGTCAACGAGCCTGTCATAAAGTCCNAGGCCCGCCGGGTTCACCGCCCCGGATCCGCCGGGCTGGATGCGAGACCAGGAGAAACTGAACCGGTAGGCGTCAATGCCCAGTTCCTTCATGAGCGCGGTGTCTTCAGGGTACCGGTGGTAGTGGTCGCAGGCGATCTCACCGGTGTCCCCGTTGAGGATCCGNCCGGGTTGGGCCACGAACGCGTCCCAACTGGAGGGCCCNCTGCCGTCTTCGGTGACGGCTCCCTCGATTTGGTAGGAGGCGGTGGAAACGCCCCACACAAAGTCGCGCGGAAANACGGGGAAGCTGGGCTTGTCCATGAAGACCTTTCATTGATGGCTTGGCCATGAGCTTTCGGATGCGGGGTGGGAAGTCAAGGGTTCAGGTGTGCGGGGAGTTCAAACACTGGCATATGCCCGTAGTGGGCATATAGTGGTGCCATGTCAATCTCAATGTCGTCCTCCGCCTTTGGATTCTCACTGCGCTCGCCAACGGCCGCCGTCATGGCTACGAAATCATGCAGGAGAGCGCCAAAGCCTCCGATGGCCGGTTTTCCCTCAAAGCCACCACGTTGTACGCGGCGTTGGAACGGCTGGAGAGGGACGGGCTGGTTGCCGCGGACGGGGAAGAAATCGTTGCTGGACGGGCACGCAGGTATTACCGGCTGACGGAGCAGGGCGCGGCAAAACTCGATCATGAGGTGACGGCCCTGGAAGCGCAGGCCAAGGTAGCCCGCGCCCGGCTCGCCGGCCACAGCTTTGCCCTCACAACCACCGGATTTTCCCAGTGACCGGCCCCTCGCCCCGCGGGACGGGGAGCGCTTCTCTGCGATGACCCACGTTCTGGGGACGCGGCTCGATGCGAAGCTGGCACTGCGCAGCGGTGTGGCGGCGATCTTGGTGGCCCTTGCGTTCGGAGCCGCGTCCATATNNGGGGTTGGCGCCACTGACGGAAAGCGGATTCGGCACGCTGCCAGCCGTGCTGTCCATGGGGTCTGTCCGGCATTGGCCCTCGTGTCGAGCTGTTCCATGCTCCGCCATCGGNGCGTTGTCACCGGTGCCCGGACCATAGCCGTGCTGATGTTCGGGCTCCTCGCTCTTGCAAGTGCAACAGCCACCTGGCAGGGCATCGCACTCGGCTTTGCTGCGGCCGATGCCGGAACGGCCGACTCCTTGACCACCCGGGCCGTTGGTCCGCTGTTCCTGCTGGCATGGCTTCTGGGCACTTCGGCGGCCATGTTGGTAATTGACTCAGCCGNNCTGGCGGTAGAAACCGCTGGCGGTAGAAAGACGTGGCGCCGTGCACTGGTCATTGCTCTCGTCGGGGCAGGGGGCACCTTAGGCGCCGGAATGATGCTGATCATCCCGTACTTACCTGCCGTTCTAGCAGTCCTTGTCACCGTCCTGGCCGCCGCCCAGTCACAACACGGGGCCAAGGCGGTTCCGGCATCGGACGTTGTTTGGTCAAAAGTTCGACGTCGGNCTCCCGGGCTCACAGATCCAGTGGCCATGCGCAGCCTGCCGGCCCCGCGAATCCTAGCCGGTGTTGCCGGCGTGGGCGGGGTCGTGGGTGTTGTGTACGCGCTGACGGGTTCGGCCTGGGCCCCTGGTGCCAGCGACGGCACAGTGGCCATGTCGCAGGGGATCACCATTGGGCTGGTGTCCGCGGTTCCCCTGCTTAGTGCCCTTGGTGTGCGGCGGGCATCTGGTGTGCAGGGGCCCACCCTACGCATCTGGGAGGCCATGGCTGGCGGGATGCTCGCTGCGTCAGGGTTTGGCGGTGCGGCCATGGCCTGGATTCTTATCCCAGCGCTGCCCGGAACCCGCGCCACCAGGGTGTTGCTAGGAGTCATCATTGGCGCGGTGGTGCCGGCGTTTCTGGGCATGATGATCGTCCCCATGCTGGTGTTCGTGATTCCCGTGGCAGCCGTGGTGCTGATGTCCCGGCCCCGGCGAAAGCGCCCCGCAACGCCCTGGCACTGCCTGTACAGGCAGTTTAGCTTCACTGGCGGGGTAGGGCCTTGGCCGCTAACCCTCAACCGCAAGCAGGGCCGCCGTTAACCAAAGAAACACCCCGATCTTTCGATCAGGGTGTTTCTGGTGGTGCCCTCGGAGGGATTCGAACCCCGACCTACGGTACCGGAAACCGACGCTCTATCCCCTGAGCTACGAAGGCGCGGCAGCCGTGGCTGCCAAAGGGAACGAGAACGAGCATAGCAGGTACAGGGCGCTTGAAGTAAAATCGGTGCTCGCCGGGCCCTTCTCGAGCGGACATTATCACCTTCACGGCAACCATTTATTGCCGGAATCCCCTGAAGTACCGGGTAACGTTGGAGCAATGGTGAACACATGAGCGTGAAAAGCAGCAGAAGGTATGGCTGTTCGCGGCTGGAATCATCCTCACCGCCTTGACCTTGCGCGGGGCCGTGACTGTGGTGCCGCCGCTGATCTCAACCATTGATGCGGACCTTCCGCTCAGTGCGGCCACCATCGGCATCCTGGGCATGCTCCCCACGGCAGCTTTTGGCCTGTTCGGGTTTCTGACACCGTATGTGATCCGTCTGGCATCGTTGGAAAAGCTCATTGTCGCCTCGATCCTATTAGGCATCGTGGGCCAGGTGGTCCGTGTCATGGTACCCACCACGCCGCTTTTTCTGATTNTTTCCGTGGTTGCTTTTGGTGGTCTAGGAGCCGGAAACGTCCTGTTGCCTCCGCTGGTCAAGAAGCACTTTCCCACTAAAATCGGCCTCATGACTGCGGTTTATGTCACGGCGATTTCCATCGGCACCGCCCTTCCTGCCCAGCTTTCGGTGCCCATGTCCGACGCCACCAGCTGGCAATTTTCGTTAGCCTCCTGGGCCGGCTTGAGTACCGTGGCCTTGATTCCGTGGTTTGTGGCGTTCTTTTCCCAGCGCACGGCGCNNCAGCACCGGCCGCCGCACCACCGCCTGCCGCCGTGGCCAGCAGTGCGGGTCCGGGGAGCTGAGTATCCTTTCCACACCGGTTGCACCCCACCGGCCAAGATGAACCTGTGGCGCTCACCCACCGCTTGGNGGCTGACGCTCATGTTTGGCTGCACGTCCTTGAACACGTACGCCCTGTTTGCCTGGCTGCCGGAAATCCTCACGGAGGCCGGTTTGGACAGGTCACATGCTGGTTCGATGTTGGCGCTTNTTGGTGCCCTGGGACTGCCGTTGAGCTTGCTGATCNCCCTCATTGCAGCGAAGTTGCGTAACCCTTTCCCTGCTGTCCTGGTCATGCTGAGCTGTTTCATCGCCGGCTACCTGGGCCTTCTGCTCTCACCGGCCAGCGGCACCTGGCTCTGGGTTTCCTTGGCGGGGCTGGGGCCGGGCACGTTCCCGCTGGCCCTGTTGCTGATCAATCACCGGACTCGCACCCAGGTGGGTGCCGGGGCGCTTTCGGGGTTCGGCCAGGGTATGGGGTACACACTGGCGTGCGCTGGGCCGTTGTTCTTTGGCTTGCTGCGCCAATGGACGGGGTCCTGGACCGCGCCGTTCATATTCTTGTTCGCGACCTTGCTGCTGTTGGGTGCCGGAGCGTTCATCATTTGCCGTCCTCGCATGCTCGAGGACGACTTCGAACCGCGCACAGCCGAGTCCTGAGCCCGCACGCCCGCGCCTAACCCGCGAAACAGCGGTTGCGCAACGGCGGTTTCACGGGCCAGACGCTGGCAGGCGGTCCGTGCGCGGGTTCGCGGCTGGCAGCCACTGCCGCAGGAGTAACGTCCACACATTCGCATTCTGGACAAAATGGCCGGTGGATTGCAGGTGGATGCGGCCAGAACCGTACACTGGGGTATGTGACTCCTGAAGAACTTTCTGCCGCCATTACCTCCTGCCTCAAAGATGCCGTCGACGCCGGTGAACTCACCGTTCCCGCCGCGGCCCTGCCCACAGAAGTCCGGGTGGAACGGCCCAAGAGCCGCGATCACGGCGACTGGGCAACCAACATTGCCCTTCAGCTGGCCAAGCCAGCCGCTGTTGCGCCACGGAAGATCGCCGAGATTCTACAGACCCGCCTGTCCCAAATCCCCGGTGTTTCCAAAGTCGACATTGCCGGTCCCGGTTTCTTGAACATCACCGTGGACGCCGCTGCAGCCGGGGAACTGGCCAAGGCCATCATTGAGGCAGGCGCCGCTTACGGTACCAACGCTCAGATGGCTGGCACGAAGATCAACCTTGAGTTTGTCTCAGCCAACCCCACCGGCCCCATCCACCTAGGTGGTACCCGCTGGGCCGCCGTGGGCGATTCCCTGGCCCGGATCTTCCAATCCCAGGGTGCTGATGTGACCCGCGAGTATTACTTCAACGATCACGGCAACCAGATTGATAAGTTTGCCCGCTCCCTTCTTGCCAGCGCCCAGGGCGAACCGGCACCGGAAGATGGCTACGGCGGAGCGTACATCGAGGACATCGCCAAGGAAGTCATGGCGAACAACCCGCAGATCCTGGCCGCACAAGACCCGCAAGAAGAGTTTCGCGCCCAGGGTGTGGAACTCATGTTCGCCGCGATCCGGTCATCCCTGCACGAGTTCGGCGTCGACTTTGACGTGTATTTCCACGAGAATTCGCTCTTTGAGGACGGCGCTGTCAACCAACTGTTGGAGCAGCTCAAGGGCTCCGGCAACATGTACCTAAAGGACGGTGCGTGGTGGCTGAACTCCACCGAATTCGGTGATGACAAGGATCGGGTGGTCATCAAGTCTGATGGCAACGCCGCATATATCGCCGGTGACATCGCCTACTTCAAGAACAAGCGTGACCGCGGCTTTGACCTGTGCGTGTACATGCTCGGTGCCGATCACCACGGCTATGTGGCTCGGCTGAAGGCCGCTGCTGCAGCCATGGGCGATGACGCCAACCGGGTTGAGGTCATCATTGGTCAGATGGTGAACTTGGTCCAGGACGGCAAGCCCGTGCGCATGTCCAAGCGTGCTGGCACGGTTGTCACCATGGAAGACCTTGTGGAGGTGGTGGGCACTGACGCTGCCCGTTACCNNCTGACAAGGGTCTCTTCGGATTCAAACATCGACATTGACCTGAACGTGCTCACTAAGCGCTCCAACGAAAACCCGGTGTTCTACGTCCAGTACGCTCATGCACGTACCCGTGCAGTGGGCCGCAACGCCGCGGCCACAGGAGTGGAACGGACAGCGTTCGACGCCGGCACACTGGACCACGCCACCGAATCTGAACTGCTGGCGGTATTGGGCCAGTACNCCGGGGTCCTGATTCAGGCTGCCTCCTTCCGCGAACCGCACCGTGTGGCCCGCCACCTGGAGGTCATCGCCGGTGCTTATCACCGCTGGTATGACGCCTGCCGCGTCACTCCCATGGGTGAGGAAGCCGTCACCGATGTCAACCGCACGCGTCTGTGGCTCAACGACGCCGTGGGCCAGGTTCTTGCCAATGGACTCTCCCTGTTGGGCGTAAGCGCTCCGGAACGGATGTAAGCAATGACTAATACAACACAGCAGGTTGCCGGCGCAGAGTTGGCACCGGCGTGGCTGCCCACGGCAGGGGATCTTAATACGTTGGTGCCAGCGATGTGGGCGCACGACGTCGAACGCGCCGGACACGGTGAACTCACTATCAGCGGTATCCGGGTCAGGGAACTTCAAGCACAGTTCGGCACCCCGTTGTTTGTGATGAGCGAGGACGATTTCCGTTCACGGGCACGCATGTTCAAGGACGCTTTCGATACCGCCTTTGCCGATATTTGCGGCGGCGTGGACGTCTATTACGCGGGCAAAGCGTTCCTGTGCACTGAAGTGGCCCGCTGGGTTGACTCCGAAGGTTTGCGCCTTGACACCTGTTCAGGCGGCGAGCTGGCCGTTGCCAAGCGCGCTGGCCTGACGGGGAAAAGCNTCGGCTTGCACGGGAACAACAAATCGGATGCCGAAATCAACCGTGCACTGGATATGGATCTGGGCCGCATTGTGGTGGATAGCTTGCACGAGCTCAAGCGCGTTGCTGAGCTGGCAGCGGCGAGAAATACTCGGGCCAACGTCATGCTGCGTCTGACACCGGGCGTCCATGCCCACACCCACGAATCCATTGCCACAGCGCATGAGGACCAANAATTTGGTCTCAGTTTTATCGCCGAGGACCCCGAAGCGCTCGGTATGAGCGCCGCGGAAGCTGCCTCANAAATGGCAGTTGAAGCTGAGAGCATCAATNTTTTGGGCTTCCACGCCCACATTGGCTCACAGATCTTCGAGGCTGAAGGCTTCGAAATTGCTGCCCGCAAACTCCTGGCCTTCACCCATGAAATCCAGAACACGTACGCGATCACACTGCCTGAGCTGGACCTGNGGNGTGGTTACGGGATCGCCTACACGGCAGTGGATGCCCCGCGCCCGGCAGGCGAGGTTGTTGCGGCGATGGCCGACGTCGTCCGCGAAACCTGCGCCGAGTTGAACATGACGTGCCCACGGATCTCCATTGAGCCAGGGCGTGCCATTGCTGGCAGCACCACATTTACGTTGTACGAGACGGGTACGTTGAAAACCGTGCAGGTGGAAGTGGCCGGCCAAAGTGATGTGACGGCCCCGAGGCGTTATGTTTCGGTGGACGGTGGCATGAGCGATAACGCCCGCCCGGTGCTTTATGAAGCGGATTATTCAGCAGTTCTAGCTAGCCGCAGTAGTAATGCTGGTGCTGCCTTGTCCCGAGTGGTGGGCAAACATTGCGAGAGTGGTGACATAGTTGTTAGAGATGTATATCTGCCCAATGACGTGGCGGCTGGAGATCTGCTAGCAGTTCCCGGAACGGGTGCGTATTGCTGGGCACTTGCCAGCAACTACAACTACGTGCCCAGGCCACCTGTGGTGGCTGTTAAGAACGGCGTCGCACGCTTGATTGTGCGCGGCGAAACAGAAGACGATTTGCTGGCACGCGATTTAGGGGCCTAGAGACCTTGATAGAGCGCAACACCGTGGACACTTTGCTGTCCGAAAACATCAAAACCTTGAAAGTGGCGCTTCTTGGCGCTGGAAATGTGGGCTCGCAAGTTGCCCGTATTCTACTTCACGACGCCGACGCGTTGGCTGCCCGTACGGGTGCCCGGCTTGAACTGGTAGGCATTGCGGTACGGAACATTGATTCCCCGCGCGCCGTAGAAATTCCCCGGNAGCTGTTCACTACTGACGCCTCGGCGCTGGTGCGTGAGGCTGACATTGTCATTGAACTGATGGGTGGCCTGGAACCAGCCCGCACACTGATCCTGGAAGCCATTGAGTACGGTGCCGCAGTTGTCACAGGCAACAAGGCGTTGCTGGCAGTGGACGGCCCGGCCCTGTATGAGAAAGCTGATGCGGCCGGTGTTCAGCTCTCCTACGAGGCTGCCGTGGCGGGTGCGATCCCCATTTTGCGCCCTATTACTGACAGCCTGGCGGGAGATAAAATCACCCGCGTCATGGGCATTGTCAACGGCACCACGAACTTCATCCTTGACGCCATGGATTCCACCGGTGCCCAGTTTGCTGACGCCTTGGCCGAGGCGACGCGCCTTGGTTACGCCGAGGCTGATCCTACCGCCGATATCGAGGGCCATGACGCCGCAGCCAAGGGCGCCATCCTTGCCTCGCTCGCCTTCCACACGCGTTTTGCGTTGGCGGATGTGCATTGCCAGGGCATCACACAGGTCACTGCAGCAGATATTGCAGCTGCCAAAGAGGCCGGTTACGTCATCAAATTGTTGGCCATCGCGCAGAAGATTGACCTCCCGTAAAGGACGGTCAGGACCACGCCGAACACCCCACAGNCAGGTGTTAGCGTGCGCGTGCACCCAACACTGATTCCCCGCGAGCACCCGCTCGGCGCCGTCAGAGGGNCATTCAACGCAGTGTTTGTTGAAGCGGAATCCGCCGGTGAGCTGATGTTCTACGGCGCAGGCGCAGGTGGTTCACCCACAGCCTCGGCCGTCATGGGCGATGTTGTTTCAGCTGCCCGCCGTCTGGTTTTGGGTGGCCCCGGCCGCACAGATTCGACAGTGGAAGTGCTGCCGGTCCCGCCCATCGAGGCAGTGACAACGCGTTACTACATTGGCATGGAAGCAGCAGATCAGCCCGGTGTGCTGGCTAAAATTTCAGCGCTCTTTGCGCACAATGGCGTCTCGATTGAGACGATGCGCCAGACGGTACACCGTGAACGCGATGAGAGTGGACAGGGCGGGCCCGGTTCAGCCGAGCTGCGCATTGTCACCCACCGCGCCAGCGAAGCTGCCTTGGCAGCAACTGTTGAGGCCTTGAAAGGTCTTGACATTATTAATTCAGTCACGAGTGTCTTGAGGGTGGAGGGAGTCTAATGGCTCATCAGTGGCGCGGAGTAGTCCGCGAATATGCAGAGCGTTTGCCGGTAACGGCCGAAACTAAGATCATCACGCTGNGGGAGGGCGGCACACCGTTGGTGTACGCCCAGGCCCTTTCGGAGCTGACGGGTTCCAAGGTGTACTTAAAGGTGGAGGGCATGAACCCCACTGGATCCTTCAAGGACCGCGGCATGACCATGGCCATGACGGCCGCAGTCGCCGCCGGTGCCAAAGCAGTGGTGTGTGCCTCCACAGGTAACACGTCTGCTTCAGCCGCCGCGTACGCGAAGGCCGCAGGGCTGACCTGTGCAGTCTTGGTCCCGGAAGGCAAGATCTCCATGGGCAAGATGAGCCAGGCTGTTGCCCATGGCGCCACCATCTTACAAGTTGATGGTAACTTCGATAACTGCCTAGACGTTGCCCGCAAACTGGCAGATTCCTACCCAGTTTTCCTGGTGAACTCTGTCAATCCTGCCCGTATTGAGGGTCAGAAGACAGGTGCCTTTGAAGTGGTTGACGCTTTGGGTGACGCCCCTGATTATCATGTGCTGCCTGTGGGCAACGCAGGGAACATCAGCGCTTACTGGAGGGGGTACAAGGAGTACTGTGCCCCGTACGAGTCTGCTGAAAACGGCACACTGCCGGCAGTGTCAACGCACACCNCCATCATGTGGGGCTTCCAGGCCGCAGGTGCTGCACCCTTCGTTGCGNGGCACCCCATCACACATCCGGACACCATCGCCACGGCGATCCGCATCGGCAACCCCGCATCATGGGACATGGCTATTGCAGCGCGTGATGAGTCCGGTGGCGTCATTGAAGCTGTCACGGATGAGGAAATCCTTGCCGCTCACCGATGGCTCTCTGCCAAAGAAGGCGTCTTTGTTGAGCCGGGTTCTGCAGCTGGTGTTGCGGGCTTGATCAAGAAGCATGCAGCCGGGGACGTCCCCAAGAACAAGACCATCGTCATCACTGTCACGGGCCACGGCTTGAAGGATCCGGATTGGGCCCTGAAGAATGCGGACGGCAGCTCAGCACAGCCAAAGTCTGTTCCCTTTGACGTAGTGACAGTTGCCAACGCACTGGGCCTGACGGACTAGCAGCACACCATCATGACAGGGTCCACCATGACTTCCNCGCTTTTGAAAACTCCGCTTATGNGGGCCACAGCCACTGTGCGCGTCCCCGGCACCAGCGCCAATCTTGGCCCCGGCTTTGATTCACTGGGTTTGGCAGTTTCGCTCTATGACACTCTGAGCATTACAGTTTTGGCTGCGCCTGAGCTGGACTTTGAGCTGAGCGGGGAAGGAGTGGCGGATCTCCCACGCGATGCCAGCCACCTCGTCGTGAAAACCTTGGACGTTGCCTGGGCGCGTCTGGGCTACAGCCGTCCTGGACTGCGGGTCAGCGCAGAAAACGTGCTCCCACACGGCCGTGGGCTGGGCTCCTCGGCATCAGCCATTGTGGCGGCCATCATGGCAGCCAACGCTCTGGTGGCGCCAGCGGACCAACAAAACAAGGCATGGGTTCTGCAATTGGCAGCAGAGCTCGAGNGGCACNCCGATAACGTGGCCCCCGCGATCTTTGGGGCCGTAGCAGTCTCGTGGCAAGAAGGCCTGGGATATGCCAGCGCCAAGGTCACGCCGTCGGACTTGGTAGTGCCCGTTGTTGCCATCCCCGATGTGGAACTTAAAACAGAGCGTGCCCGAGGCATGCTCCCCGCCACTGTGCCCCATGCTGATGCGGCGGCCAATTCAGGCCGTGCGGCGTTGCTGATGCATGCCTTGACGGCTGAGCCTGCCTTGCTGCTGGCTGGTACCCGCGACTATTTACATCAGGATTACCGTGCTGCGGCCATGCCAGAAAGTGCGTCTCTGGTGGCGGCCTTGCGCGCGCAGGGTCATGCGGCATTCATTTCAGGGGCCGGACCAACAGTGATGGTGCTCGCCAACGGTGAGGCAGAGGCGGTCTCAATTGTGGCGCGTATCACTGAACTGGGGTCAGATGCTCAAATTGTTGCCCAACGCGCCGTGTCTTGGCGGGTTTTGCGGCTCCAAGTTGACCTTGAAGGTGCTAAAGTAGAAGTGCATCCCGGATCATAAACACTTTCCCTGATAATGGCTGTTAATTGGCCACTGGGGAAATGAGCAATGTTGATGTGACTTTAATGCCGCTCTTATGTCCCTGCACTATCTTGTGCGGTGAACGCTGGATCAATGCATGGCAGCCGCCTGTTTGATCCTAGGATCGCTCCATTTGAGACTTGATTCAAAGAGTGAACTACACCATTTCCTGTACACGCCGTTTCTCGGCAACAGAAATGGAACCTCAGGTATTTTCCATTGCACGGCCAGTGCGGCAGCANATAAGGGGAGCCTGACACTAATCATCGCGGCCCCAATAATTGGGCCCGCCATCGAGNGGGAAGGATCCTTCGTGACCGAAACTGTAACTTCAGCCGCTGCTCCCAAAGCTGCTGATTTGGACACCACCGCTACATCAGCACCCGCCAAGTCCGCAGGACTGGCTGGCCTGAAACTGGCCCAGCTGCAGATTCTGGCTGGCCAGCTGGGTATCACAGGTGGTTCGAGGATGCGCAAGGGTGACCTTGTTGACGCAATCTCAGCACACCAGCGTGGGTCTTCCGTTGTTGACCGCCCGGCCCGCACAACGGCTAAGACTACTGAGAACGCCACCGCTTCCAACGGTTCCAAGCGTGGAGCTGCGGCCAAGAAGTCAGCCGAGCCTGCCGCTGAATTAGCCGCTGCAGGGACCGCCACCTCAGTGGCCAGTGATAACCTCACCAACGGCGATACCAGCACTGCTGCTGAGCGTCCGGCCCGAGGCCGCGGCCGCACTCGCCGTGCTGCCAGCAGTGATGGTGTCATCACCACAGGCACCCCTGTTGTTGCTCAGGACACCACTGCCGCAGCCCCAACTGCCGCAGCCCCTCTGCCACAGCCCCTCTGCCACAGCGGAGAGCGTGGCCGTGGAACCTGCAACTGCTGATTCCTCCAATNNCAGGCTGCAGAGAACGACGGCGAGCACCGCCGCCAGGGCCGCACCCGTAACAACCGCCGTGCCCAAGGTGGCGGGCGCCAGCAGGATTCTGCTTCCGAGGCACCCGCTGGCGACTCAGCTGCTGTAGAGTCCGGCGAAGGCAGTCAGGCTGCCAACGGTGAGACCACTGAGAGTAACGCCGACAACGGTGAGAATACCGACAGGAACTCCCGCAACCAGCGCAGTGGGCGCAACCAGCGCAACGGTTCTGATCGTTCAAATACTGATCGTTCAAACACTGAGCGTTCAAACAACGACCGCAACTCCAACGCTGGTAACGCCAACGCTGCTAACGCGAACGCTGGAAACACCACCGCGGTGAACGCGAATGCTGGAAACTCCAACGCTGGAAACAATTCCAACAACGACGACGAAGACGGCTCGCGCAACAACCGCAACCGCCGTAACCGCCGTGACCGGAACTCCAACGATTCCAACGATCGTGGTGGTAACGAGCGCAGTAGCAACCAGAACAACCGCAACGATCGTAACGACCGTAATGATCGTTTCCGTGACAGGAACGAACGCCGTCGTGGCCGCACTCAGGGCCCGGACTTCGATGACACCGAGGTGACCGAGGACGACGTGCTGCTGCCCGTGGCTGGCATCCTTGACATTTTGGAAAACTACGCCTTCGTACGCACCTCCGGCTACCTGCCCGGCTCCAACGATGTCTATGTGTCCCTGTCTCAGGTCAAGAAGTACAACTTGCGCAAGGGTGACGCCGTCGTCGGTGCCATCCGTGCACCGCGCGAAGGTGAAGACCGCAGCCAGGCCCAGACCGCACGCCAGAAGTTCAACGCCCTGGCCCGGGTCACCAGCGTCAACGGCAAGAACCCGGATGAACTCAAGAACCGTGTTGAGTTCGCCAAGCTTGTTCCGCTGTACCCTTCAGAGCGCTTGCGTCTAGAAACTGACCCCAAGGTTATTGGCACCCGTGTCATCGACCTGGTGGCACCCATCGGCAAGGGCCAGCGTGGCTTGATCGTGTCCCCGCCCAAGGCTGGCAAGACCTTGATCCTGCAAGCCATTGCCAATGCGATCACGATCAACAACCCTGAGGTTCACCTCATGATGGTTCTTGTTGACGAGCGTCCTGAAGAAGTCACTGACATGCAGCGCACCGTCAAGGGTGAGGTTATTGCCTCAACCTTCTNNGACCGGCCCGCCGATGACCACACACAGGTTGCCGAACTCTCGATCGAACGCGCTAAGCGCCTCGTGGAGATGGGCATGGACGTTGTTGTCTTGTTGGACTCCATGACCCGTCTGGGCCGTGCCTACAACAACTCGGCACCGTCCTCTGGCCGTATCCTCTCCGGTGGTGTGGATTCCGCAGCACTGTACCCGCCCAAGCGCTTCTTTGGTGCAGCCCGCAACATTGAAAACGGCGGGTCACTGACCATCTTGGCCACGGCACTGGTGGAAACCGGTTCCAAGGCTGATGAGGTCATCTTCGAAGAGTTCAAGGGCACCGGCAACATGGAACTTCGCCTGTCCCGCCAGCTTGCGGACAAGCGCATCTTCCCGGCCGTTGATGTCAACGGCTCAGGTACCCGCCGTGAGGAAAACTTGCTTTCACCGGAAGAGGTCAAGATCATGTGGCGCCTGCGTCGTGTGCTCTCTGGCCTGGAAATGCAGCAGTCCCTTGAACTGTTGACCTCCAAGATCCGTGAGACTGGTTCCAACGTAGAGTTCCTCATGCAGATCCAGAAAACCACTCTGGGCTCCAAGGCCGAACTAGATAAATAGTTACCTAAACTAATCCGCCTTCGTAGTGGGGAGATTTCCCTCACTACGGAAGCGGATTAGTGCGTTAACTTCAGTTTCGCCACGGCCGCGGGTGGTTGGTGGGCAAGAGAGTCGGACGGGACAATGCCGGGCCGCCGATGGACCTAAGAAGTAATTAGACTTGACGTACGTCGAGAGAGGTTTTGAAATGTTTGAATCAATCCACGGGCTCTTGGATGAGCATGCCGAGCTGCAAATGCGACTCAGTGAGCCTGCAGTGCACGCTGACCAGTCGCTGGCACGCAAACTGGGCCGCCGGTATGCGGAATTGAGCAACGTGGTTGAAGGCTATCACCAGGTTCAGACGCTGGGTGACGATCTGGAAGCTGCCCGCGAAATGGCGTCAGAAGATGCAGATTTTGCTGCTGAAGTACCCGTTTTGGAAGGGCAGTTGGCGGCAGCGCAGGAGAAACTGCGTCGCTTGCTGATTCCCCGTGATCCTGACGATGCTCGCGACGTGATCCTGGAAGTTAAAGCCGGTGAAGGTGGCGACGAAGCTGCCTTGTTCGCAGCCGATTTGGTGCGCATGTATACTCGATACGCGGAAAACCGTGGATGGAAGACCGAAATCATCTCCGCCACCCACTCCGATTTGGGCGGCTACAAAGACATTTCCATCGCCGTCAAGGGACGCTCCAATGATCCAGCTGAGGGAGTTNTTGCCCGGCTGAAGTTTGAAGGCGGCGTGCACCGCGTGCAGCGTGTGCCCGCGACGGAATCCCAGGGACGTATCCACACCTCTGCGGCCGGCGTTTTGGTGCTGCCCGAGGTTGACGAGCCCGAGGAAGTGGACATCAGCCAGAACGACCTCAAGATCGACGTTTACCGTTCCTCGGGCCCCGGTGGCCAGTCAGTGAACACCACTGACTCCGCCGTCCGCATCACCCACTTGCCCACGGGCATCGTGGTTGCCATGCAGAACGAGAAGTCGCAGCTGCAGAACCGCGAAGCAGGTATGCGCGTGCTGCGTGCCCGCATCCTGGCACATCAGCAGGCCATCATTGACGCCGAAAACTCCGCAGTACGCAAGTCACAGATCCGCACTATGGACCGTTCCGAGCGCATCCGGACGTACAACTATCCGGAAAACCGGATCGCCGATCACCGCACCGGCTATAAGGCCTACAACCTCGATGCTGTTATGAACGGTGACCTGGAGCCCGTGGTGCAATCGGCCATCGAAATGGACGAGCAGTCTCGATTGNACGCTCTTGGTAACTAGCCCCACGCCCTACCTGACGCTGGCGCGTCAGGTACCCTGCTGGTCAACGCCGTGGAGGATGCTACGGCAGTTCTTGCCAGAGCCGGGGTTCCGTCACCGGCGGTAGACGCCCAGCTACTGGCCGCGCACTTGCTGGGCGTGAGCCGTGGCGAACTCGCCGCTATGTTATTTGGCACAGCTGTGTGTCCTGAAGGATATGAGGCCATGGTTGCGCGACGAGCAGCACGGGAACCGCTGCAGCACATCACTGGAGTGGCGTATTTCAGGCATCTCGAGCTTGCTGTGGGTAAGGGAGTGTTTGTGCCCAGACCGGAAACTGAGTCAGTGGTCCAGCTAGCGATTGACGTGTTAACACAGATGCGCCAGAAACGTGGCGCGGAAGGAGAGCTTCTCGCCGTCGATCTTGGGACAGGCTCCGGTGCAATTGCCGGGTCCCTGGCAACCGAAGTTCCCGGTGCTCGGGTGTATGCCGTCGAGCTCAGCGAGGATGCTTTCCCGTGGGCCCAAANNAACCTAGCCGGCACAGGTGCCACCTTGGTCCGGGGAGACATGCGGAACGCGTTCACTGAACTGGACGGCACCGTTGATGTGGTTGTTTCAAACCCGCCCTACATTCCTGCGGCGGCAATTCCTCGGGATCTGGAAGTGCGCCTGCATGATCCCCACATGGCCTTGTACGGTGGGNGAGTAGACGGTATGGAAATGCCGACGGCGGCTGCGGTCACTGCAGCACGTCTTCTGCGCTCCGGCGGATATTTCGTCATGGAGCACGCGCAAGTACAGGCTGAACAAATGATGGCCCTGTTTAATCAGAGCGGACAATGGTTGGATGTGCGCACGCACCGTGATTTGACCGGCAGGGACCGGGCAACCAGCGGCACCCGCCGTTAGAAAAGTTACGTGCATACTTAGTGATTGGCCAGACGCGTTCACCTGTAGGGGCGCCGTGATGAAAGAATGAGCTTGTGAGTACCACTTCTTATAACTGCACCAACGATGCCCAACGCGTAGAAGCTCTGGCCCACGCCCAGAAAGCCATAGCAGCTAAGCAGATCATTGTTATGCCCACCGATACCGTTTATGGCATTGCTGCCGATGCGTTCTCGCCGCAGGCTGTGGCGACGTTGTTGGCGGCAAAAGGCCGCGGTCGCAACATGCCCCCACCCGTGCTGATCCCGCGTATCGGCACCATGGAGGGTCTGGCCGTGGACATCCCAGACGACGCACGCAAGCTGGCAGAGAAGTACTGGCCCGGACCGCTGACTTTGATCTTCCATGCCCAGCCGTCGCTGACGTGGGATCTTGGCGATACCCAGGGCACCGTGGCGCTGCGTGTGCCAGATGATCAGCTGGCTCTTGACCTGCTCACCCTCACTGGCCCGTTGGCGGTTTCAAGTGCAAACAGGACCGGTCAGGCAGCAGCACAGACTGCTTCAGAGGCACGGTTGCAGCTTGCTGAGTCCGTTGAGGTCTATTTGGAAAGCGGGTTCAGGCCGCTTGAAGGTACCGATCCCACACCCTCAACCATCGTTGATGCCACCGGCCTGCGCCTACGCGTGGTCCGGGAAGGGGCCATTTCACTGGCGGACATCAAACGTATTGTTCCTAGCGCCTTGGGTGCTGAGACGGAGCCGGAAATGTGGTCACCGGCGAATTTGACTGAGCCCGAAGCCGCAGAGCCCGAAGCCGCTGTGGCAACCGGTGAAGCTGCCGATGACAGCACCGGGGACGCAGTAATTTCACTGAGCAAGAAGGGGCACGTTACAGACCAAGCTGACGCTGTTCCGGCCATCGATCTGGCTAAGAGGGGACAGGACGAGGACGCCACCGCCGCGGTTCCTAAGGAGTCCAAGGACTCAACCGGCGCTAAGTCCTAGCTTTATTACATATGCCTGAAGGACCACACAAGCTCCAGAGTTCAGAGAACGTGGTTCTGGCCGCAGTGTTTGTGGCCGGGGTGTTTGTGGCCGGGGCCATGACCATCATTGGTGGGTGGGGAAAATTTAGCTTCAGAGGCTTGCTGACCTGGCCCGCTCGAGTAGTGATTTTACTACCGGGGCAGGAATCAATTGCACCGATTCGGCCCAGCCCGGAGTCTGTTCCTGGCCAAACCACATCAATTCCACTCTGCGGAGGGGCCCATGTAGGCGCTCACCAAGAATTTTAGAAACACAGTAGCCGGTGGACAGGACTGTGCGGCACAGCCACCGCGGCAATTGCAGCGGAGGCCTGCCACCTGCAGCAGTCAGCACGTCACTAACGCAGAGCCCTTCCCACGGTTGCAGGACCAACGGNGGAACAGGACCTGAAAACTTCCCCGTTTCAACGACAAACCATGACAAGGCATCAATGGAGCTCACTGGAGTGGCAGCGGTGCCAGGGGAAGCTACAGAAGACAGCGGGGAACCTGCCACTTTAACAAGCGATAAGGTTGTGGGCCGGCCGGAACCTTGAACTGACGTTGCCCGTATGGTGACCACGCTGGTCAATGAGGCCTCAGCACTCTTNGCCTGCCCCAGCACTTCCTGCGGCCCCAGCACTTCCTGCGGACCCAGTACTTCCGGTGGCCCCGCTGAGCGGTCTTGGCCAGCAGAAAGAACTGAACCTTCTGCAAGAAGTTCTAGGACCTCTTCACCGAGTGCCTTTGAGCGTGAATACGCTGAAAATGGTGCCCTACTGGAGGTTTCGTCAACGGTGCGCCGGTGCCCTTGGACGGAGGCGCTGCTAAGGTGCACAAACCGCTTCACACCGGCTGCATTGGCTGCCAGCGCAACCAGCGCTGGCAGCAGGGCGTTAGCACCCGTCAACGCGGGNGACTCGCCGTCACCTGGTGTAGCAAGACCCGCGGCATTGACAACTACATCAATACCCGCAAACGCCTCGCGCAGTGTTGCGAAGGCTACGGCCGTGGCCTGCGCACCAGAGGAATCGCTAAGGTTGGCGGCAACCGCAATGGGGAGGGGCCTAGCGTCACAAGAAGGTGCACTCGCAGCGGCACAGGCCAGTTCCGCCAGATGTGCAGCCGTTGATCCTGTTGACGGATCAGCAACCGCCCTAGGGACAAGAAGCCGGGGTGCAGCCAGGCTGACAACGATCATGTTGCGTGCGCGCAGTTCAGCGGCCACAGCTTGACCAACAAAGCCTGTGGCCCCAAGCACCAGCCACCGAAGTCCTGAAGAGTCCAGGCCGGAAGAAGCCATGCCCGAAGAGCTGCCCACCATATTAGTTATCTCCATCCAGCAAGGGCCCGCCCAAGAGGTGCCCGCCCGGTGTAGGCCCATCCAGAGGTGGGGATTTGATCGGTGGCATAGGGACAAAATCGGGGTAGCTAGGATCCGGCGGGATTCGCGCCAACCTGCCAACAGCCGGCCACTACCGCGCAATGTTTTNTCAACTCCCACTAGACGCAAAAGTTCCTTGGCTGCTGTCAGTGCTGTGCCCAGTCCGAAGCCCACACGATTGAAGCGTCCGTGGACGCGTAGATACTGTGCCACCATGCCCCGGTTGCGCATGACGTAGTAACGGCTCAGATCAGATGAATCATTCAGATGCCGTAGGCCCAAGTTGATACTTCGCTGGGGGCGTGCCTTATGGAGCACAAATTCATTGACATAGACCACGGGGCGCTGAAGAGAGATGATCCATCCGTATATGGTGTCATCCCAGTTCAANAAGAAGCGAGGGTCAGGCAGTCCTGCTTCTTTGACAGCATCAACATGGAGCAGCATGCCTTCGAAGCAGCCAACATTGGTGGCAAATTCTTCCGATTTGGCAAAGACATCCTTGGGCACAGGCAGNGGGATGCCCAAGAAGGTGCTGAAATTATTTTGCCAATANAAAGGCTCACCCTCTGAGTTGTAGCGCCGGCCAATCATGGCGTCGTATTTGTCCATCCACGGCCCAAAGGCACCGATGGCACCGGGAACAGCCGTGACGTCGTCGTCCATCAGCCACATCCACTGGGCACCTTCACTCAAGGCTCGCCCCACTCCGGCGGAGAACCCGCCCGCTCCACCAGCATTCACCGCAAGCTCGTGATGGATGATCGGAAGNGGTGTGGGCAGGGCCGCAAATTCTGCAGTCACAGTAGCAATGAGCGCAGCAGTGCCATCGGTGCTTGCATTGTTGACAATGATGACGCCGTCGGGAGCCGGATTCAACTTTGCGACGGAAGTCAANAGGTCAGCCAAGTAATCAACACGGTTATACGTGGTGATGACAATGAAGAACTTCTCCCGCCGGCTCAAGCTCAAAATTTTGGTCCTTCATGGGACCAAACTTTGCCCCANNCAAGCCAGCACCGTACGTGCTAGCCCACTTGACTAAGCCCTTCACGTCTCCCTTNTTGAGGAAATACAACGGATACCCCACAACGTCGGCCACGAAGGAGCGCACGCGGAGGTGCTTGCGGGTGAGGAAGCCGCGATTGCGGTAGTAATAAAAGCGCTTGAACGGTGTTTCCGGGACAAGCACGTGCAGCCTGTCACCGAGAACTTCCTTGACCTCGGCCCACCCGGCCGGGTGGGTCAGCNNCACGGAGGTGACGGTACCAAAATTCACCTTTGCCTGGCGCAGTCGCAGCATGAAATCTGTTTCGTCGCCACGGATGAATAGACGCAGATCCGGCAGGCCCACCTTGAAGAACACATCAGTGCGGATCAGGGCACCGTTAAAGAACTGGCCCACATTATCAATGAAACCCAGCGGCTCAACCACAGCACGATCATGGGTCAAGTGGCCATCAATGCGGAAAGGGAAGGAGAGCTTGCTCGGCTCACCGGGCGCCACAATCAGGGGCACCACAACATCAAGGTTGCGGGCTTTGGCGGTGGCCAGCAGGGTGGCCAGGGCGGTGGGGTCTTCCGGATGGGCATCGTCGTCCATGATCCACACCCAATCTGCTCCCGAGGCGATGGCAGTCAAAATGGCGAGGGAAAACCCGCCCGCACCGCCCAGGTTTGCCAGTGAACGCACATACCGGACCTCGGAGGGNGCCTCAGCGGCAATGCTCTGCACCGACTGGGTTCCTGAATCAACAAGAGCAATCTCGTGAAGGGTGTGGGTTTGTTGCGACAATGCTCCCAGCAACGTGCGCACGTCATCAGGCCGGTCAAAGGTGACGGCAGCGACCGCTACGGTATCTGTCAAGGGGAATCCTCTCGGGTGGTGCTCGCGGCATGGCACGGCATCCGGCACGGCTAAACAGTGTGTAATCATTTGAAGGGATTACTATTCTTGTGTAGCCCCACTTTAGTACAGCCTCCATCAGGTGGACTGATCCGCCGTGACTTTGGGCGCCTCAGCACACAATAACTTGGCAGAAAACGGAAANTACGAATCACGTTGAATACCTCAAGCACACAGGCAGACGGCAAACCCGCGATTACTTCAGTAGACGGTGATCGCAAACCGCGGCTGTGGCTTTGGTCACAAGCAATTCTTGACTCATTGGCCTGGGCTGTAGCCCTGCTCCTGGCGGTGTTACTGCGCTATGAGCTGGATATACACCTCATTAACTTCGCTGGCTTAGCGGCGCTGATGGTTATTGCTGTTGCCACTCAGCTCATAGCCGGCTGGTACATGGCCCTGTACCGGNGGCGGTATACCTTCGGCAGTATTCATGAGGCACGGGTATTGATTGCCGTGACCTTAATAGTGGCCGTTATCACAAGCATATTTCTGTCATTGTTCATCAATGAGATCCATGTTGCCCGTTCAGTGGCCGTGATTGCGTTCCCGTTTGCGGCACTGCTGATGGCAGCGATGCGCTATGCCAAACGACTCTATGTTGAAGGTAAACCGATTTTTGGTGAAGAAGCCCAANAAACTTTGATTTATGGTGCCGGGTTCTTGGGCAATTCATTGGTGACCCGCATGGTCCAAGACCCTGAATCGCCTTACGTTCCGGTGGGACTGATTGACGATGACGCCGCCAAGAAGCACCTGCGGTTGAGTTCTGTGGGTGTCCTTGGTGGTGGAGATGAACTTCCAGAGATCATCAAACGCACCAAGTCCACAGTTGTGGTCCTTGCCATGGCCCGCCTCAGCGCAAAACAGATCCGCGAAATTTCAGATAGTGTCTCCGGCCTTGGCGTGAAAGTACTTGTCCTTCCGCCACTACAGGACATGCTTAGCCCAGATAAGAACAGAGACTTCAGGGGCGGGCTGACAGACTTCCGTGAGATCGACGTGGCCGACCTCATTGGCCGCACACCGGTGGAGACGCAGGTGGAACAAATTGCTGGCTATGTCAGGGGCAAACGGGTGCTTGTCACCGGTGCTGGTGGTTCCATCGGCTCCGAACTGTGCCGTCAGCTCCACGGCTTTGACCCGGCCGAACTGATCATGCTTGACCGGGACGAATCCGGGCTCCAGCACANNCAGCTTTCCATCTGGGGACATGGGCTGTTGAACAACTCAAATATTGTGCTGGCGGACATCAGGGATGCCGAGGCAATTGGGGAGATTTTCAGCAACCGCCGCCCAGAGGTCGTTTTTCACGCAGCAGCACTCAAGCACGCCCCACTGTTGCAGATGTACCCCGAAGAGGGCTGGAAAACTAACGTCCTTGGTTCATTGAACGTACTCCAAGCTGCCCGGCGTGCCGGTGTGGAGACCTATGTAAATGTCTCCACCGACAAGGCCGCCAGCCCCACCACAGCATTGGGGCATTCCAAACGCGCTGCTGAANAATTGACGTCATGGATGGCGNGGGAGACAGGCAAACGCTACGTTTCGGTCCGTTTTGGTAATGTTATTGGCAGCCGTGGTTCCATGCTTCCGCTGTTCACCGACCAAATCAACAAGGGCGGCCCTGTGACAGTCACCCACCCTGATGTGACCCGTTTCTTCATGACTATTCCTGAGGCCTGTCAGCTGGTCATCCAAGCTGGGGCCATTGGCCATGGCGGTGACGTGCTGATCCTGGATATGGGAGAGCCTGTGCGCATTATGGACGTTGCCGAGCGGATGATCGCTATGTCTGGGCGCGACATCAAAATCAAGATCACTGGTCTGCGCNCCTCCGAANAACTGCACGAGCAGCTTACCGGTGACGACGAGATCAAGGACGCCGATGGTCACGCCAAAATTTCGCACACGCACGCCCGCCCACTGAGCCCCAACGATCTGGATCTGGATTTGTGGTTGCAGCGCTGCCGGGACGAGGCCGGGCCGGAGGCTCCCAGCATTGATGAGTCCGACGGCGACGTTGCGGCGGGTGCCTGATGGAACTCTGGGCATACATCACCGTTGGCGCCATCGCGCTTGTCCTGGCTCTGCTGTTACCACTGGTGGTACGCCCGCTGCTGGCCCGGGCCGGAGTTCTCGATGTCCCTAACGCACGTTCTTCGCACACGGTACCCACCATCCGTGGCATGGGAATTACAACGGCGGTAGCCTTGCCAGCCGCTGTCTTGGCAGCAATCTTCTTGCCGCAGACCGGCAACGCTGGGCAAAGCTCGTTGACCTTGTTGGTGATCCTGGCGGTGGTTCTTGCCGCCTCAGCCATTGGTTGGATTGAGGATATCCGCGGGCTCCCAGTGAGGGTTCGTGCTGGACTGCAGCTGACAGTGGGAGGTGCAGCCACGGCAGCCGTGGCTATCATCGATCCCGGGCAGCAGCAGTTGTGGCTGATTCCTGTCGGTGCCATTGCCGTTGCGGCCTACATCAACGTCGCCAATTTTATGGACGGCATCAACGGAATTTCAGGCACCCACGGACTGCTGGTGGGTGGGTTCTACGCCTACGCCGGCTACATCACAGGCCACGGCTGGCTTGTCTATGTGGGTATTGCCATCGCCATGGCCTTTGCGGGCTTCCTCCCGTGGAACCTGAGCCGGAACAAGGTTTTCCTTGGAGATGTGGGCAGCTACCTATTGNGGGCCTCCATTGCTGTCACAGCCATGTGCGCTTTTCTTGGCGGCGTTCCCGTGGAGTACATTTTCTCCNCCGTGTTGATTTATTTGACCGATACTTTCGTGACGTTCCTACGCAGACTTCTAGCCGGTGAGCGTTGGTATGCAGCTCACCGCCAACACGTCTACCAGCGCCTGACAATTGTCGGCTTGAGCCATCTTCAGGCGAGCGCAGTTGTGGGCTCGGCAACAATCCTCGTGAGCATCCTGGGCATTCTGGCAGCACAGGGGTCAGAAGTGGTACAGCTAGTAGCCACCGCCGCAGGGTTTGGGGTTGTGTTGGCCTATTTGCGCACACCAACCCTGTTCCAAAACTCATGCACCGGAGCAAGGAACGGACTGCTTCTAGCGGTAATTCTTCTCAAAACGAACCAAACCACCCTGGCACATGAACGCGGGGTGTCACTACGTCGAAAACAACTTCTATCTCGTGTAGAATTTCCTATGGTGACAATCACCCCTCTTGCCTCGATTCAGAGCAAGCCTCCTAAGATGACGGAGTTCCCATGAAGGACAAAAGTGCCCAACATGGCGCTGCGCGTGGCCCGTTAACGGCCTCCGGTCCCACTGCGAGCCCTAGCTGGAACATTTTGAAANAATGTCTTCTGGTGGGCGGTGTTGCCGTCATTATCATGGTGTGTTTGGCATTTATTTTCACAGATTCCGACGGCGTGCTCAGCGTGCTGTTTGGCTCACTTNTGGTGATGGTCTTCTTTGGTCTGAGTCTCTTTGTGGGTCACATCTTCTCGCAGAAGATGCCCTCGGCTGTGATGGGCATCTTCGTGATGACCTACTTTGTCAAGGTGGTGGGGTTCGCCGCCGTGCTTNTTGCGATGGGCACACCCGGCTGGCTAAATAAGCCGTGGTTTGCTGGCGCCGCAGTGGCCAGTGTGGTGTTGTGGCAGGCCACGGAGGTTGTTATTTTCAGCAAGCAGCGTNTTTTGCTGTTTGATGATCCGGCTGTGGAGATTACCTCCAGTGAAGCTACCGGCAGTGAAATTTCCACCGATGAAGATTCCACTGGTGGCAGTGACACGAAGGAGACCTCCAATGACGAATAAGAAGCCTGATAGCAACGAGCCCCATCACGTTGTTGTCCCATCAAAGTCGAACGCCGGCAAGCTGGATTACACCTATATTATTGGCGGAATCCTGCTCTGGGGTTTGATAGGGTGGGGACTGGACAATTTGTTGCATACCGCTTGGATTTTGTTCGCTGCACTGCCCGTTGGGGCTTTGTGTGGATATTTCTTGGCTCGACATCATCAAAGGCATGGCCGCCTAGATGATAACAAGCAACAATGACTGCCACCATCAGACTTTTCTACAGTGCTGACCATCCTTTGATGGATGAGCACACTTGCCCTTTGACCGAAACTGCAGAGAGGACAGCGCGTTGACCGCGTTTGCGCTTCCGATGGCCTCGAATGACGGTGGCTTCGTTCCACCGACAATTAGTGACACCCACCTCCCAGACATCCTTCCCTGGATGGCCGAGTACGGCACTGGGCTTGGCAAGCAGATGATCATGATCGTCTTGTCGGTGGTTCTGATCACTGTTTTCTTTAAGNTTGCGATCCGAAACCCGAAATTGGTTCCGGGCCGAGTTCAGTACTTCGCCGAAGGCTTCTATAGCTTTGCGCGTAACACTGTTGGCCGCGACATCATGGGTGAGAAANATTTCCGCCCCTGGGTGCCGTTGCTGTTCTCAGTGTTCTTGTTTGTGCTGTTGAACAACCTCTTTGGTGCTATTCCGCTACTGCAGCTACCGTCCTTCTCCCACGCAGGCAGTGCTTATGCAATTGCCTTGATTATCTACTTCACGTGGATTGCTGTTGGGGTTCGGAAGAACGGTATCCGCTTCTTCAAGCTGGCAGTTGTTCCTACCGGGGTTCCCGGCTGGATCTTGCCATTGCTTGTGCCGTTGGAGATCATCTCCAACTTCATTGTTCGCCCGCTGACGCACTCTCTGCGTTTGATGGCAACCATGTTGGCCGGTCACATGATTGTGGTTCTGGCAGGTAGCGGCGCGCAGTACCTGATCGTTGTCCAGGACAGTATTTTGCTCAACGCCACTGGATTTGCAGTGATCGCCGGTTCGGTGGCCATGTACTTCCTTGAACTGTTGATCATGATCCTGCAGGCGTTCGTCTTTACCCTGCTGACAGCTATCTACATCCAGGGCAGCCTGGATGCGGATTCGCACTAAAGTTTTTCGCAACACCTTGACGTTTTCTCGAATAAAGCATCACCTCACAACCTGCCGGCACAATGCCGGTATCTTGAAAGGAACGAAATAATGCACGGCTCTCTTAATATGATTGGCTACGGCCTGGCGGCTATCGGTTCAGCTATCGGCGTGGGTATGATCTTCGCTGCCTACATCAACGGTGTAGCTCGTCAGCCGGAAGCCCAGCGCATCCTGCAGCCCATCGCTCTGCTGGGCTTCGCCCTTGCAGAAGCACTGGCCATCCTTGGCCTGGTCTTCGCCTTCGTCGTGGGCGTCTAGTCCAAAGACTTTTAGTTCCGTTAGTTCGGGACTGAAATTTTCATGGACGAATATCAGATTAAGGATAAGTGAGAAATGATTACCGCAGAAGTAATCCTTGCTGCCAGTGAGGGCGCTAACCCGCTCATTCCCAACTGGTGGGAAGTTCTAGTCACCGCTGTCGCCTTCGCTGTCCTGCTTNTTGTGGTGAAGAAATACATCGCCCCAATATTCGAGAAGTCATACACGGATCGTGTAGAGGCCATCGAGGGTGGGATCGAGAAGGCAGAAGAGGCTCAGGCCGAAGCTAATGCCCTCTTGGAGCAGTACAAAGCCCAGCTGATGGAGGCTCGCACGGAAGCCAATGGCATCCGTGAAAGTGCACGTTCAGAAGGTGCTCAGATTCTGGCCGACCTGAAGGCGAAGGCTGCAGAGGAATCTGCACGCATCACCGCGCAGGCTCAGGTTGCGATTGAATCCGAGCGTGTTGCAGCAGTGACCTCCCTCCGCAACGAAGTTGGAACTTTGGCTACATCCCTTGCAGGCAAAATCGTGGGCGAAGCCCTCGATGATGATGCGCGGTCCAACCGCGTGGTTGAGCGCTTCCTGGCCGATCTGGAAAACCAGTCGAACGCGGGTGTATCGAAGTAATGACAGGTGTATCGAGCAAGTCATTGGCAGCGGCACTTGAGTCGTTGGAACCCAAGCTTGCCACTGCGTCTATCGCATTGGCTCAGGACCTCTTTGAAATCTTGGGGATCCTGGACAGCAACGCCGGCCTGCGCCGCGCCTTGACTGATCCCACTCGCGAGAGTGCGGACAAGGCAACGCTGGTCACCAAGCTCATTGCAGGGAAGATCAGCGCCGAAGCACAGAACGTGTTTNTGGAACTGGTTGCCGCACGCTGGAGCTCGGCTCGTGACCTGGGCGATGCACTGGAAGTCTTGGCTGCAACATCGGCGATCGCGGTTGCTGAAGGTCAAGGTGGCGGTTCTGCCAGCCTGGATCAGCTTGAAGAAGAACTCTTCGAGTTCATCCGAGTTGTTGGCTCCAGTCACGATCTGCAGCGCGCATTTGATGACACACAGGCAAACGATGCGGCTAAGAGTGCTTTGGCGCTCAAGGTTGTACCCAACGCCGGTGCGGTCTCAGCGCTGTTGATCCGCCAGGCCGTAACCGCCNCCCGCGGGCTCAAGCCCACGGCCTTGGTGCAACGGTTCGTGGAATTGGTTGCCAAACGTCAGCAGCGGTGGATTGCCTACGTCAGTGTCACTCGTGACCTGAGCGCAGAGCAACTCAGCCGACTGCAGGCCGGCTTGAACAATCTCTATGGTCGCGATTTGAAGATCAATGTCACTATCGATCCGACATTAGTCGGCGGAATCAAGGTTGTTGTAGGGGCTGAGGTTGTTGACGCAACCGCTGCCACGCGACTGGCCGAGCTTCGCCGCCGGTTGGCAGTGTAGGAAAACGTTTAGTTTTCTTGACAGCCAGTCCACAACTGACTGAATCAAAATTTCGGTTGCTGCCACACACTTTTTATCAGGTGGCAACCACAACTTAGGAGAGCAGGGACTGCAGATGGCCGACTTGACCATCAATGCCGACGACGTCCGCAATGCCTTGAATGAGTTCGCAGCGTCCTATGAACCGGGCAACGCAGAGCGCGTCGAGGTTGGCCGCGTCACCACCGCAAGTGACGGCATTGCCAAGGTAGAGGGACTTCCCTCTGTCATGGCCAACGAGCTTCTTCGTTTCGAAGACGGCACACTGGGCTTGGCCCAGAACTTGGACACTCGCGAGATCGGTGTTGTTGTCCTTGGCGACTTCGCTGGTATCGCTGAGGGCCAGCAGGTTCACCGCACAGGGGAAATCCTCTCCGTTCCGGTGGGCGATAACTTCTTGGGCCGTGTGGTTGATCCTTTGGGTCAGCCGATGGATGACCTGGGTGAAATTGAAGCTGAAGGCCGCCGTGCCTTGGAGCTTCAGGCACCCGGTGTTACCCAGCGCCAGTCGGTGACCGAACCGCTGCAGACCGGTATGAAGGCTATCGACGCCATGATTCCGATCGGCCGTGGCCAGCGTCAGCTGATCATTGGTGACCGCCAGACGGGTAAGACGGCTCTTGCCGTTGACACCATCATCAACCAGAAGGCCAACTGGGCTTCAGGGGATACCAAGAAGCAGGTTCGCTGCGTTTACGTAGCTATTGGGCAGAAAGCTTCCACCATTGCTGCTGTTCGCCAGACTCTGGCTGACAACGGTGCCTTGGAATACACCACGATCATTGCTTCACCGGCCTCTGACCCGGCTGGTTTCAAGTACTTGGCTCCTTACACCGGTTCGGCCATTGGCCAGCACTGGATGTACGCTGGCAAGCACGTTTTGATCGTTNTTGATGATCTGTCCAAGCAGGCTGAGGCCTACCGTGCCGTTTCACTGTTGCTGCGTCGCCCGCCGGGCCGCGAGGCATACNCCGGTGATGTGTTCTACCTGCACTCGCGCCTCTTGGAACGTTGTGCCAAGCTCTCTGACGAGCTCGGTGCAGGGTCAATGACCGGGCTGCCGATCATTGAAACCAAGGCCAATGACGTTTCGGCATACATTCCGACGAACGTTATTTCCATCACTGACGGCCAGATCTTCCTTCAGTCTGATCTCTTCAACGCCAACCAGCGTCCCGCAGTGGACGTAGGTGTCTCTGTCTCCCGCGTTGGTGGTGCTGCACAGGTCAAGGCCATGAAGAAGGTTTCAGGTACTCTGAAGCTGGAACTGGCTCAGTACCGTGACATGGCGGCATTTGCCATGTTTGCCTCCGATTTGGATGCCGCTTCCAAGCAGCAGCTGACCCGTGGTGCACGCTTGATGGAACTGCTCAAGCAGGGACAGTACGCTCCGTTCCCGGTCGAAAACCAGGTTGTTTCAATCTGGATGGGCACCAACGGCTACTTGGACAACGTCCCGGTGGAAGATGTACGCCGCTTCGAGACTGAATTCCTCGAGCACTTGCGTCTACGCACGTCGGTTTTGACCACGTTGGCACAAACCAACCTGCTCGAGCCTTCGACAGTTGACGCGCTCAAGTCCAACATTGTTGACTTCAAGAAGGGCTTCTTCGGGNAGGGCGACAGCAAACTAGTTGGCGCCGGCCACGAGCAGTTCGATGCGCTTTCCGCGCAGGATGTCGACCAGGAAAAGATCGTTAAGCAGAAACGCTGACACCATCTTTGATTCGGGTTGTTGGCCCGTGAAGGGCCAACAACCCGAACAAGGATAAGGAAAGGAAAACATGGGAGCCCAGATCCGGGTCTACCGCCAGAAGATCGCCTCGACCACGTCGATGCAANAGATCTTCAAGGCGATGGAACTGATCGCTACGTCCCGTATTGGAAAGGCACGCTTGCGTGTCTCGGCATCTTTGCCGTACTCCAATGCGATCACCCGTGCCGTTTCTGCCGTTGCGTCCCAGTCCGAGGTCGACCACCCGCTGACAACCGAGCCGGATCTAATCCGCCGGGCCGCAGTATTGGTGATGACTTCCGACCGTGGTCTTGCCGGTTCTTACTCTGCCAGCGTTTTGAAGCAGGCAGAGCACCTTATTGAGTTGCTGCACGGAGAAGGAAAAGACGTCACGACCTACTTGGTCGGCCGCAAGGCGCAGGCGTATTTTGACTTCCGTGGCCGCGATTACGCCAAGGTATGGACCGGTGGCACTGACGCGCCGGAGTTTGAAACTGCACGCCAACTCCGCGAGGCCCTGCTAGTGGACTTCGCAACCGATTTTGAAGACGGCGGCGTGGATGAAATCCATGTTGTTTACACCCAGTTCAAGTCGATGGTTGTCCAGGAGCCGACAGTAATTCGTTTGTTGCCGTTGGAAGTTGTTGAGGAAGAAGTTGAATCCTCATCCGACCTGCTGCCGCTGTACGAGTTCGAACCGCAGCCTGAGGACGTCCTTGACGCCCTGTTGCCGCGGTACATTGAGTCACGCATCTTCTCAGCACTATTGCAGGCGGCAGCTTCCGAGCTCGCGGCACGTCAGCGGGCTATGAAGTCCGCAGGCGACAACGCCAACGATCTGATCAAGAAGTACACGCGTCTTCGTAACAACGCCCGTCAGGCTGAAGTTACGCAGGAGCTCTCCGAGATTGTTGCGGGCGCTGACGCGCTCAACGCGTCTTAGCAGCCCAATTCATACTTATTCAATGCCATCTACACAAGTGAAGTGAGAGAGATGACTGCCCAACTCAACGAGCAGGGAACCGCAGCGAAGGCCGGTGCCACAGGCCGCATTGCGCGTGTTATCGGCCCGGTTGTCGACGTCGAATTCCCGGCTGACGGCATTCCCGCTATTTACAATGCACTGACCACCGAGATCACTCTCAACGGTGAGCGCAAAACCATCACCTTCGAAACCAGCCAGCACCTAGGAGACGGCGTCATTCGCGCTATCTCTNTGCAGGCTACCGACGGACTTGTCCGCGGCAGCGTTGTGCAGGATCTGGGTTCGCCTATCACCGTCCCCGTAGGAGACGGCGTCAAGGGTCACATCTTCAACGTCCTGGGCGAGCCCCTGGACGTCACAGAAGCTGAACTGGATTACACGGAGCGTTGGTCAATCCACCGCAAGCCCCCAGCATTTGCTACTCTCGAGGGCTCCACGGAGATGCTCGAGACCGGCATCAAGTCCATTGACTTGCTGACCNCCTACATCAAGGGTGGAAAGATCGGCCTGTTCGGTGGCGCCGGTGTTGGTAAGACGGTTCTGATCCAGGAAATGATCACCCGTGTGGCCCGTAACTTCGGTGGTACTTCGGTATTCGCCGGTGTTGGCGAGCGAACACGAGAAGGTAACGACCTTTGGGTTGAAATGGAAGAGTCGGGTGTTCTCAAGGACACCGCACTAGTCTTCGGCCAGATGGATGAGCCGCCGGGAACGCGCCTGCGTGTTGCTCTGTCAGCTTTGACCATGGCCGAGTACTTCCGCGATGTGCAGAACCAGGACGTGTTGCTCTTCATTGACAACATCTTCCGTTTCACACAAGCCGGTTCGGAAGTTTCCACCCTGTTGGGCCGTATGCCTTCAGCTGTGGGTTACCAGCCCAACCTGGCCGATGAGATGGGTCTCCTGCAGGAGCGCATCACCTCGACCAAGGGCCACTCGATCACGTCCATGCAGGCCGTTTACGTCCCCGCTGATGACTACACCGACCCGGCCCCGGCCGCGACCTTCGCCCACTTGGATGCGACCACGGAACTTTCCCGTGAAATCGCTTCACGTGGTCTGTACCCGGCCATCGATCCGTTGACCTCCACATCACGTATCCTTGACCCGCAGTACGTTGGCCAGGCGCATTACGACACAGCAGTACGTGTCAAGCAGATCCTGCAGAAGAACAAGGAGCTCCAAGACATCATCGCTATCTTGGGTATCGATGAGCTCGGTGAAGAGGACAAGATCGTCGTGGCCCGTGCCCGCCGTATCCAGCAGTTCCTCTCGCAGAACACCTACACGGCCAAGCAGTTCACCGGCGTCGAAGGCTCTACGGTTGCCATTGCGGACACCATCGAAGGCTTCACAGCTATCTGCGACGGCGACGTGGACCACATTGCCGAGCAGGCGTTCTTCAACATCGGTGGTATGGATGATGTTGAGCGTCAGTGGGCCAAGATCCAGGAATCGACGAAGTAAGCATGGCTAACCTCGAAGTTGAAATCGTAGCAGCGGATCACTTTGTGTGGTCCGGTGCAGCGACCCTGNTCAAGNGGTTCACCAGCGAGGGCGAGATCGGCATTTTGCCCGGTCACACCCCGTTGCTCGCGGTTTTGGCGCCGGGCTTGCTGGAGATCGCTCCTGTTGATGGATCCCGCTTCTTTGTTGAAGTGGACGGTGGTTTCTTCTCGGTTGATAGCAACCGGGTTGTGATCGTTGCTGACAATGCGCAGTTGAAAGACGGCGCTACGTCTGGCTCAGGGATTCGCTAGCAATCAATTGATGAACGAACTGAGCATGCCGTTCATCGTACTGGCAGGAGTATTCCTGCTAGTTGTTATTACACTGTGTCTGTTCGGGGTGCGTCGCATGATGTTGCGGCGTGCCCTGGGCACGGTGGACGCCTCCATTTGTACAGCGAATAATCGCTGGGCAATGNGGGTTTGTCGTTATCAGGAGTCGGTCCTTGAGTGGGTCCGGCTTCTTTCATTAAGCCCCTTGCCAGCTGTGACCATGCAACGGAGCAAGATCGTGATGGTTGGCCGCCGCCAGCCCAGCGAGAGTGAGCTGACCCGTGTTCAGCCCGACGTGGTCATTGTGGTGCTCTCATACGAGGGCCAAGAAGTACTGCTGGCCATGAAGTTTGGTGCTTACGCCGGGTTGTCCTCCTGGCTTGAGGCGGGGCCGCATACGGGCGTGGGTACTTGGCGCTGACGTTCAGCCCATTCCCAGCCTGTGCCGTTAGCATGACTTTGCTCCTGCCTCTCTGCGGTGGGTTTCCTTCAAAGAGTACGGGCGCTGCGTGAACTGGATCCAAGACATAAGTCTGATTAGCGGCCCCTACCCCTTATTTTTGATGTTTTGGGCGTAGCCTCCATTATCTTCTTGCTCTTCAGGGCTTCTCCGGTGGTGGCTATTTGCCGTGGCATCGGCCGTGGCTGCTGTTCTTGTGAGCATGGTCCTTTGCTGGGCCGTCATCCACGTGTTTTATTGGTGGCCGGAAGACTTGCCCGCAGCTGTTGTCCTCACCGTGGCACTGATGCTCTGGGTCTTGATTCTGGGAGGTGCGACGGCGCTGGCTGGCCTGCGCCGTCGCCGAAGTGCTGGCACCTTGCCCGTCACGGACGGCTCTGCCACCTTGTTGTTACACCGACCTACCCCGTCGCTGCGCCGTGTACTGGCCGTGGTGGCCACGGCCACGGTCCTGNCCGTTGCTGGGCTGCAGATGAATGCCATCTTTGGCGAGTTCCCTACAGTTGGTAAATTGTTCGGTGCACAAATACAGCTATCCTCCGCACCTCCGCCAGCCGTCCAACACGTTCTGGACGCACGATTCATGGCGACCGCAGTCTCCCAACGGTGGAGTGCGTCTGCGCCGCTACCGGCTTCGGGGACGGTTCTCTCCGTCGCCATTGCCGGCACTGAATCGGGTTTCAAGGCCCGTAATGCTGTGGTGTACTTGCCCNCGGCGTACTCTGCGCCAAACCGGCCTGTGCTGCCTGTGCTTGTCCTTGTCAGTGGCCAGCCTGGATCACCTGAATCGTGGCTACGCTCCACCTCGCTGGTCCGTGAGCTTGATTCCTTTGCTGCTGCCCATGGTGGACTGGCTCCGTTGGTGGTGATTCCGGACCCCAACGGGAGCGAACAATCCAACACCATGTGCATGGATTCTACTGTGGCCCAAGCGGATACTTATATGTCCAAGGATGTTCCGGCATGGATCAAAGAGCATCTGGATGCAGATACTAATCCTGCCCATTGGGCTGTGGGTGGATTCTCTTATGGCGGCACGTGCGCTATGCAGATGGTGACCAGACACCCGCAGACCTACCGCTCATTCATGGCGATTTCCNCGGAACGTGAACCCGGCCTTGCTGTGGATCGCTCGATCACTATCAAGCGTGCCTTCCACGGCGACACGGCAGCTNTTGATGCGCTACTGCCATTGACGCTGATGGCGCACCATAATTTTCCAGAGATTCACGGCTGGTTTGCCTCTGGAAGTGGCGATGCCACGTATTCTGCCAATGTGAGAGTCCTTCAAGAAGCCGCCCGCAGAGCCGGCATGAGAACCAAGAGTGCACTCTTCCCTGGTGGCCATTCCTGGGCAGTAGCCAATGAAGCATTACCGGAAGGACTGGCGTTCGTTNTTGCCAGAATGGGTCTGCCGTGATGACGATGGGCACATCCACCCCTGAAGGGCCTAAAACGCAAGTGCCAGTAACGCCACGCCCAGTTGAAAACCCCAGCACAACAGCTTCGGGGCTGCGTTGGGTAGCAGGCTGGGTGCGGCGCACGCCCCTGAGCACGGCCTTGATGGTTGCTATGGTCTTGGCGCACATCGCATCGGGTGCTTTCCTGAGCCGTCTTCCGGGGACTGTGGCAGGAAACTGGGGTTACCAGTCAACAGACTTGCTCAGCGGCCACTGGTGGAATATTTTCAGCACCATTTTCATCAGCTCCAACACGGCTTCGTTGTTGCTGGGTCTTGGCGTGGTCGCGGTGGTGTTAGGGCTTGCCGAGTCCACCTTAGGTACCCTGCGCACAGCCGCACTCTTTAGCGCAACGCAAGTTATCGCCGTCGTACTTTATACAGCCCTTCTGGGACTCGGAAGCATAGTTGAGATCGATTGGCCAGCAGGGATGCACCAAGCAACGTTGCTGGGCCCGTTTGCAGCCTCCGCAGGAAGCTTGATGGCTGCCAGCCAAGGCATCAGCCTCTTGTGGCGCCGTCGTGTGCGGGTTCTGGTGCTGGCGTTGTCACTGATGCTGGCCGTGTATGTTGGGCATGCCCAACACGTGTTCATTCTTCTTGCGTCGGTGACCGGATTATTCTTGGGTTTGCTGTTGGTCAAACCATTGGGTCACAGAATCACTAAACGCTCCACAAGCCAGGAAGTTAGGACCATCTTGGCCATGGTGGTGGCAGTATTTGCCGTGGGCCCGGTAGCGGCTGCCGTGGCGCATGTGGCGGTAGGCNCCCTTGCGGTGATGCGCAACTGGATCACCAACCAAGACCCCACGTTGTCGCAGTGGAAAGGCAGCTGCCGTGTCTTAGACGCGGCATGCCACGGGATGATGGAAAATCTGGGCCTGCTGGGCCCAGGTAGCCATCTTNTAGCCCTGATGCCTATGGTGCTGCTGCTGGTTTGCGCCGAAGGGTTGCGCCGTGGCAACCGTTTGGCGCTGTGGGCTGCGGTGTACTTGCACGTTGTTATTGGACTGGTATCGGCTATATATTTTCAGGTTNTTGCCGGGCTCGGCTTATCTCTAGGGCGTGGGCATCGGACCTTGAGCATCAACGAATCGGTATGGGAATTACTGCCGGTGGTGCTTGTCCCGGTCCTGATAGCCACCGCGTTGGTGATTGGACGGCGGCATTTCCGTGTTGACCCTGACCCCGCACTGCGCAGGCGTTCATTGATTTTCTTGCTTCTACTACTGCTGGCCGTGGTGATTCTGTACATGATTGCCTGGCTGGCTGAAGATAATCTAGATAACCCTCTGGGACTTGTGGCATTGGTGGCGGGCATTCCCCGGATAGTGCTGCCTTATCCCTTCCCGTTTAGCTACGCAGCGAGTGTTTATCCACACGGCTTCTTCGCTGAAATCCTTTTCAGCTTTGGGNGACCAATACTGTGGTTGCTTGGCGCTGTGAGCATCTTGGCACTGTTCCTGAGCCGTCGCCTGCGTAGCGGTGCTGATGATGCACAAAAGGCCCAAATGCTGGTGCGCAGGNGTGGGGATTCCNTCTCGTGGATGACGTTGTGGCCCAACAACCAATACTGGTTCAACACAGCAGGGACAGTGNGGGTGGCCTACCAGCCCCACAGCGGGNTTGCTGTCACCGTTGGCGGGCCCGTGGGAGAATCAACGGATTATGAGAGTGCCATGGATGAGTTCCTGGACTTTTGTGCCGATCAGTCTCTCACCGCGTGCTTTTATTCAGTGACGGACACACCCGCTACCCTATTGNAAAAGCGCGGATTCCGGCGGATTCAGGTGGCTGCTGAAACACTCCTTGATGTGCGGACCATGGACTTCAAGGGCAAGGACTGGCAAAACATCCGCACTGCCTTGAACAAGGCGGTAAAACTAGGGNTCACGGCTCAGTGGTGCAGCTATGCAGAGCTCACCACCAGCCAACGCACCCAGGTCCATGAGATCTCTGAGGACTGGGTCTCGNGGCAGGCCCTACCAGAGCTGGGATTCACCTTAGGTGGCCTTGAAGAGCTTAAGAACGAGAACGTTCAGCTGTGTCTTGCCATTGATGGTTCTGGACGGATCCATGCAGTGACCAGCTGGCTTCCGGTGTTTGCCCAGGGCGAGGTTCTTAGCTGGACTCTTGACTTTATGCGGCGCAATTCAGGAGCATTCAACGGCGTCATGGAATATCTCATTGCCCAAGCTGTTTATCATTTCGCTTCCACGGTGGAATATATTTCCCTCTCGGGCTCGCCTCTGGCTGACACCGGTGAACACGATCGCAGCGCAGAAGACAACACGTTGCGACGGATTTTGGCACTATTAGCCCGCACCCTGGAACCCGTCTACGGCTTTTCCTCGCTGGCAAACTTCAAACAGCGGTTTAAGCCCCGGCACAGATCTTTATATTTGATGTACCAGGATCCACTGGCGCTACCTGCCATTGGACGAGCAGTGNGGGAGGCCTACATGCCCAATATGTCAGTGCGGTCCTTAGCCCGGCTGTTGCGCAAGCCGTAATATCCGCACCGGCGGTGGCGGTCTATCCCTGTCACCGCCGGCACTGGCGTTGGAGCCAGTACAGCGCAAAGCGCCCCAGGCAGTGATGCCTGGGGCGCTTTGGTCAAGAAAGTCTGTCAGAGCGTGTGCCATGAGGCCCTTGGTTCGCTCAGTTAGTTTAGAGCGTTGTTACACCGGTAGCCTGGGGNCCTTTGGTGCCTTGGCCAATCTCAAAATCGACGCGGGCATTTTCATCCAAGGATTTGAAGCCACCGCTTTGGATTTCCGAGTAGTGGACAAAGACATCTCCCTCGCCGCTGTCTGGGGTGATGAAGCCGAAGCCCTTNTCAGCGTTGAACCACTTGACGGTTCCCTGTGCCATACTTTTCTCCTTGTGATGAAAGCTAATACTGTGATGCTCTGTGGTGTGCCCAACTGTTGGTGTGAAGCCTAGGCGGAGCGCATTCAGCATGACATGAGTCACAGGCTAGGTCAACGAAGCGCACCAATGAGTCACCAATATTACTTAGCTCAGCCACTGCCCAGCGCGCATTACCCGTTGCAGGTTTAGCTCAGCGTCAACTATCAGCACGTCGGCACGCAGTCCCCGGCGCAGGGCACCCACCTCATCCGTGAGGTCCAGGACCGCTGCCGGAACTGAGGTGGCTGACTTCAAGGCATCCGTGAACTTCACACCAGCTGCGGTGGTGCGCCGGAGAACATCAAGCAACGTGGCCGTGCCACCTGCAATGGATCCGGTTGCATCAAGGGTGGCAACGCCGTTCGTGACAGTCACGGGNGACGGGCCAAGCATGTACTGGCCATCGGCAAGGCCTGCCGCGGCCATCGAGTCTGTGACCAACAAGATGTTTGCTGCACCCACGAGTTCAAAGACGGTCTTGACAGTTTCTGGGTCAAGGTGGGTGTTATCAGCAACAAGTTCCACGGCGGCGTTTCCGGCGCAGGCAACGCGCAGGCATGCGGCCACAGGACCTGGCGAACGGTGGTGCATGGGCGGCATGCCGTTGAACAGGTGAGTGACAGTAGGCCGCCTGGAGAGGCCGCCAAACCCGGTGGACTCCAAGCCTTCACGGGCTTGATCCAATGACTGGGCAGCGGTTACCGTATCGCAGTCGGTGTGGCCGAGGGAAGGAATAATTCCATGGTTGGTCAGCAGATCCACAAGGTCATCTGCACCCGGCAGCTCGGGAGCGTACGTCATGGTGGTAATGGTGCCGCGGCCGGCCTCAATGAGCGAGGAGGTGAGTTCCATATCTGGCTCGAGCAAGAAAGCGGGGTTCTGCGCCCCACACCGCGCATGCGAGAGGAACGGGCCTTCCAAGTGAATACCGGCAATCAAGCCTTCATCGGTCATGTTGGCATAGATACCGATACCCTTGATGAGGTCTTCNGGNGAAGCTGTCACCATGCTGGCAAGCAAGGTGGTGGTACCTGCCCGGTGCAGAAAATCAACAGCAACGCGCGCCGAAGCCTCATCGCCGCTAGGGAAATCCCCACCATTGCCGCCGTGGTTGTGGACGTCGATCAGTCCGGGGATCAGCCGTTGGCCAGCAGGCAGCGAAATGATGTTCGCTGCGGGCATGTCTTCGGTGCCAAAACCGCTCTCATCAAAGTGGTCGGCACGTCCGGCGTATACGATTCGCTCACCGTCAATGGCCAGTAAGCCGCCTTCAACTGTGCCATGGTCAGTGACCACGTCGCCTTGGATCAAGTATTTTGTGGACACGGGCGCTGGAATCGGATCAGTCATGTCCCAAGTCTAATCAGGATGTGCGCCGTTGTGGCTAGAACAGGCGCGAGGCGCTGTCATCCACTCCACGCATGGCGTCGTAATCGAGGGTCTTGCATTCAATACCGCGGTCCGTGGCGAGCGTTTTTGCCTGCGGTTTGATTTGTTGAGCAGCGAAGATGCCGCGCACCGGGGCGAGCAGGGGNTCGCGGTTGAGTAACTCAAGGTAGCGGGTGAGCTGTTCGACGCCGTCGATGTCACCGCGGCGTTTGAGCTCAATGGCAACCGTGGCGCCAGAAGCGTCCCTTGCTAGAATATCCACGGGGCCAATGGCGGTGAAATATTCGCGCCTGATCAACGTGAATCCGCTACCCAACAAGTCAATTTGTTCAGCCAATAGCCGCTGCAGGTCAGCCTCAACGCCATCCTTAATCAAACCAGGATCAATACCCAGGTTATGGCTGGACTCATGGAGCTGCTCATAAATGTTGATGATGAGCTGATCATCAGCCTTCGTGGAGCGCACAATCCACTGTGAAATGACACCCTCTTCAAGCTCGGCCTCATCAGCAGAGACGGTACGTAGGGTTGCTGGCGGGCTCATCCAGTTCAACGGCTTATAGGAGCCGCCATCTGAGTGGACAAGCACTGAACCGTCGGCCTTGACCAACAGCAGCCGAACGGCAAGGGGAAGATGGGCTTTGAGGCGTCCGACGTAATCGACGGAGCACTTGGCAATCACTAAACGCACGCCTACTACTCTAGCGGTTTGAAGTTAGCGCTGCGTTGCGCGGTGGTAGCACCAACGCCTAGCCCACCCTACAGGCGCGCGAACAGCTCGGCTGTGCGGCACAATGGAAACATGCCCCGCTCCAACCTTCCCCGCCGTCGTACTTCTAGCGCCCGTACTTCATCAGCCCGTGCTTCATCAGGAGAGGAACCCATCAGTCCGGGGATTCAGAGGATGAAGGCGGCTTCGACTTAAACCGTGCGCGGATGGGCATTCCTGCCACTGAATCGGCACCCGACGGTGTATGGGCAGTGCGGGCCATCAGCTCCAGTAATGCGCAANAGGTGTACACCTGCCCCGGCTGCCATCACCACGTCATTGCGGGTGTTGCTCATGTGGTGGTGTGGCAAGAAGATGCCATGTTTGGTTCCGCAGCAGGCTTACGCGACCGCAGGCACTGGCATACCAACTGCTGGCGCGGTCGTAGCTACAGATACAGGTAAGCCAGCCGGGGAACGGTAGCTGGTTCGGTTTGGTGACTGAGCGGCACACATAGGCCGGTAGGGTGGAAATCATGATTTTGATCCCGCCTCCCTTGACTATGTTGACGCCGGCGTTCCCGTTGCCGTCCGCGCCTCTACCATCTTGCCTGCCGTGCGGGAGAATATAGAGCTGCGCACAGCAGACGGGCTCACCCTAGTGGGTGAACTGGCTATGCCCGCCGACGGCGTTGTGAAAGCCACGCTGATCACTCTCCATCCACTGCCCACACATGGCGGTTTTATGGATTCACACGTCTACAAGAAGGCTTCATACCGGCTACCTGCCTTGGCTGGCATTGCTGTGCTGCGCTTTAACACCCGTGGCACCACTTCCNCCNGTGGCACCAGCGAGGGAGCCTTTGAAGAAGGTATCGGTGAGCGGCTGGATGTTGAGGCCGCAGTCCAATTTGCTGTTGAGCGCGGGCTGCCCAACCGGTGGCTGCTGGGCTGGTCTTTCGGCACCGAACTGGTCCTGAAATATGGTGCTGTACCGCCGGTGGAGGAAGCCATTGCAGGTGCTGTGCTGCTCTCGCCGCCGCTACACAGGGCCGTGGACGCCGACTTAGCGGCCTGGGCTGCTTGCGGGAAGCCGTTGAGTGTTCTGGTGCCAGAATTTGATGACTACTTACAACCCGCGAAGGCTCAGGAGCGTTTCGCCCTGGTGCCACAGGCTCGGCTTGTGNGGGTTGAGGGCGCCAAACACCTTTGGGTGNGGGAGAAGTACGCAGCCAGGGCCCTGAACGAAATTTGTTCCACGGTGTTGGGAGCCCCTTATGAGCTGCCCGTTCAATGGAATGGACCAGTGGGCTCCTTGCCCGCCTAAATCTACATTTGCTCTGGCCCGGTTCTGTAGTAACCATACTTTTGTGCATTAACCGTGAAGTAATAGTTTATGCGGGCGCCTATCTACGTTTTTGGGCTTTAAGGTGCACTTTAACCGATGAAAGTCCTTACAGCCTGTAATAAAACTGCTATTCTTCGGTAAGCCGGTAGAGGAACCTACTCGCACTCGCAGAAATGTTTTGGGGATCATGAAAAGCAAATGGTTATTATTGCCGCTATCTGCGGCTCTGGCATTGTCGGGGTGTACATCCTCAACTGGCACTGAAGACACGCAGACACCGGTAGAAACGAACAGCGTAGTCACGCAAGAGAGCACCAGCATCCAAACGGCCCCGGAAACAGTGATTTCCCCAGGAACGCTGGACTCGATTGCCAATAAAAATATGACTGATGTCAACTGCACCAAGGACAGCAATGGTTCGTGGTCGTTCCACGGCGTCCTTAACAACGGTTCTGATAAGGCTCGCACATTCACCGTTGCAATCGCTGTAACTGTCGGTTCATCTACCAAAGGGCACGCAATGATCACTCAGGAAGTTCCTGCCAAGAGCACCTTCGATGTCATTGCGAAGGATTTTGCCACCGCCGCTGATGAGGGTGCCGTCTGCGAACCCGTTACCTCGGTTGAAGGATAGCGGCCATGAAGAAGCACCTCCTAACTGGAACCCTCATGGTGGGTCTGCTGGGCGCATTCCTGACCGCGACGCCTGCAGTGGCAGATGAAGCCCCGAGTTCAACTCAAACGCCAGCAATTATTACCATGACGCCAACTCCGGTTGAGGCAAGAACACAGGCGCCAAGCATGGAAACACCGTCTGCGCAGACACCTGTCGAGCTTCCTGTTGCTGAAACAGTTCCAGAACCAGCTCCAGAGCTAGCACCCGCTCCTGAACCGGCTCCGGTGCCGCAACCGGTTCCTGCCACTAAACCAGCTCCTGCCACTAAACCGGCTCCGGTGCCGGTGCCTAAACCGGTTCCTGCTACTAAACCGGCTCCGGTGCCGGTGCCTAAACCGGTTCCTGCTACTAAACCAGCACCGGTGCCCGTGCCTAAACCGGTTCCTGCACTAAAGAAGGCACCTGCGGCTCCGGCTGTTCCTACGGAGTCCGCCGCTGCGACTAAGCTCGCTGCTCCCAAACCGGCACCGGCTATCGAGGTCAAGGGCAAAATCAAGTCTCGGTGGGATTCTCTCAAGGGGAAAGCCGGCGTTCTGGGCGAACCTATGTCCGCTGAGAAGTCCGGGCCGGCTTACATCTACCAAGAGTTCAAGGGTGGGTACATCTACGTTGATGCGAAAACAGGAACGCATCACATCAACAAATCAAGCGCAATTGGTAAGGCTTGGTACGGAGGCCAGAAGGCCAGCGCCACTGGTTACGGAATCCCTGTTTCGGATGAGATCGTAGTTGCTGGCGGAACATATCAGAAGTTCTCTAACAACAAATGGATTTTACCACAGGTCACGCTGTGGATCTTGGCAAACCCTCGGCAAAAATGGTTGTCCAACGGCGGCGTCGCAAAGATGGGCGCACCAATCGGCACGGAAGCCTGTGGATTGAAGGCCGGCGGGTGTTCACAAAAGTTTGCCAAGGCCACGANNTTTTGGTCGGCTGCTAGCGGTGCCCATGCTACTTGGGGAGCGATCGGCTCCCGTTATGCCACGAATAAGGCAACAAACTCCAGGCTTGGTTACCCGATTAGTGGGGAAAACTGCACCCTGGTGAACAAAGGTTGCTACCAGAACTATCAGAACGGTTTGATCCTCTGGCAGTCAGCCGTGGGAGCCTACAGCGTCAACACAGGGAAAATTCGCAGTGAATATGGAACCCTGCGCACCGCAAATGGCTACCTCAAGTACCCTAACTCCGAGGAGGTTTGTGGGCAGCCCAACGGTGGATGTTACCAATTTTTCCAGGGCGGTGGAATCTGGCAGTCAAACTCAACCGGTGCAGTGAGTGTGAGTAACGGCAAAATGATGGACGGTCTTTACCGACGCGGCTGGCACCAAGGGAACTTGGGTTACCCTAAATTCCGTGCAGTGTGCGATCAGCCCAATGGCGGTTGCTACCAGGACTTTACCAAGGGCCGGTTATGGTCAAGTAACGCCCACCCCAGGGCTTACATGACAAATGGTGCGATCGCGATGGACTATCTCAACCGCAGTGGTCCCAGAGGTGCTGTTGGTTACCCCATCTCAGATGAGAACTGCGCAAACGGGCAGTGCTCCCAAACATTTGTGGGAGGGTATCTTGGATGGGGTGCAGAAGCAGCTAGCGGCTTCTATCCCATGTCAGAATGTCAGAATCTCAACAATGGTCGCTCGAAGTATTCCNACCGGGGATCAAAACGGGTTCTTCTGACATTCACAAATAGCTACAACCAAGCGTATGCAACAGTGATCTACTGCAAANAGGTAGCAAATACTTATGTTACCGAGTGGCAAACTGACGGATACGTGGGCGCCTCCGGTTTCAAGCCGCCGGGCGTTGCCTCCGGCCCCACTCGCAACTTGTTTTCTCCGACAGGTTCATATTCTGTGACAGAAGGCTTCGGGCTTGGCAATCCTGGCACCAAGCTTCACTACACCACGTTGAACCCGAATTCACGGTGGNGTGGCAATCCCTGGACAGCCACTTACAACAAGTACCACGAGTCAAATTCGTGGACTGGCTATGATGAAAATATGTGGTATTTCGCCACACGTGCGCAGCATGATTACGAGCAAGGCGCCGTTATTAACTACAACCGGCCGGACATTACCCAAGATGCAGGATTCGCAATCTTCTTGCACCAGAATAAAGTACCCACAGCCGGTTGCATCTCCATTGACAACTGGGCCATGGTGGACTTCCTCCGTAAAGCAACGCCTGGAGATCGACTCATCATGGGCGTGAAGTCAGCGCTCTTCCTAGCTTGAATACAAGAAGGCCGGTGCCCCGTTCTGGGGATACCGGCCTTCTTGTGCCTCGTGGGAACGCTGGACCTAGTTCTTGTCTTGTCGTGAAATGTAAACTTCCTTGACCAAAAGCATCACTGCCGCAGCCGTCGGGATGGCGATCAAGGCACCGAGCACGCCCAGCAGACTGCCACCGGCGATCACTGAGATGACAGCCACGGAGCCGGGCACGGCCACAGCCTTNTGCATGATGCGCGGTGAGACGAAGTACGCCTCAAACTGCAAGTAGGCAAAATAGCAAACAGCGTAAATAATGGCTGTCTGCCACCCTGCGGTCAGGCTGACAGCGATGACAACAACGGCAGCGATCATCCCTCCAACCAAGGGAATGAAGGCAAGCAGAGCCACTACGAAGGCCAAAAGTACGCTAAAGGGAATGCCGAGGATGGTCATGACGATGAAGGCAACCGTTGCATTCAGGACAGCCACGCACACCTGCCCAATGACGTAGTTGCCAACACCGCGAGTGATTTCCTCGTTTAATTGCTCAACCCGCTCACGGCGAGAACGCGGTGCCAGACGGTAGCCCCACTTNTTGATGGATGGCAGTGAGGCCAGAAAATACAGGCTCAGCACCAGAACAATCAAGGTACCAAAGAGAGCGTTAGCAATGGTGGAGCCAACACCCAATACGCCGCCAAAGATACCGCCCACTGCCTGCGCGTTTTGGAAGAACTTAGCAACCTGTTCGTTGATGGTATCTAGGACGTGGTACTGGACATCGAGCTGTTTGAAGAATTCTGAATTGAGGAAATCGCTGATCCAAGTGGGNGCCTTAGTGGCTAGCTGAGTGGTCTGCTCAATGATCGTGGGGATAAGCGTGGCGAANAAGATTGCCACCACCCCNATAAGCGCTACCAAGACAATGACGATGCCTAGNGGACGGGGCACTTTTCGCTTCTCCAGCCAACGAACAACAGGATCCAGACCCAACGCAATGAATAACGCTGTGACAATCCACAGCAGCAATGACTCTGTATTAGCCAGAATATAGCTCAAGAACAAGGCAATACCGACGCCCACGGTACCCATGAAGCCGAAGTAAATAGGATGCCGGAACATGCCTGCGCTTGGCGTGGCTTCAGGAATAGGTGTCGCGAACATCCCGCTCTGAAGTTCGTTGGATTCAAGAGGAAGGTCAAAACGCAGACGCGGCTGGGCGCCAGGAACTGGCTGACGTAACTTTTCNACCACCCAAGCCCGCCACCCACCGAGTTGCTGCGGCCGGCCACCTCTTTCTGACGCGGTTGCCGCAGCCACGGGGCACCAGTAACCTTCANNTGGTNNTTCACCATCCAGCTCGGAAGCAGCCGCTGGTGAGCCCGGTACGTCGTCGTTCGTTAAATCTTGTTTTGGCNNCAGGCTCAGCGTTAGTGGGGTTGGAAGCAGAAGGATCTTCCGGGCGGGGCCACTTGTATTTGGTTCAGGGGACGGACTCACGGTTATGCCTTTGGATCAGGGCGAAGGCGGAAGACGCCTGCGGTTCTCAATTGTGACTCGAGAGTACCAGCGTGAAGGAGTGCCAGCATCGAGCCACGGGCTAAGCAACGTGAGAAAAGTCAAGGAAACTGCCCTAAAGATAACGGTTCGGTTACCCTTGAATTAACGATCACAGTAGTGTTCCGCCGATGTTAGGTAATTTCTTGCGTTTAAAAATTGCAATTGTCCTGGCCGTTTTGGGCCTCTTGGTGTTGGGCACAGGCATTGGCCAGCGCACTATCTGGCTGCCACCTGCCACGCTCACCGCTGCGCTGTCCCCGGACGTGAAGGCAGCGCCCNTGACAGTCCTTGGCCCGGACCTGCTCAAGACCCAGGACGGCAAGTTTACGCTGACCATTAAGAACGACGGTCCCATTCAGTTGGCCGTGGGCAGGGTAGATGACGTCTTTGGTTGGATGGGCGACGCCGCCTACACCAGCGTTGGCGGCGCTAATGATGACTTCACCGCCCTCAACGCCGCGAGCAAGGCTGGTGTTGAANAAGTACCGAACCCGAGCGGATCGGACATGTGGGTGAGCGAAGAANAAGGTACTGGCGAGCTCAGCTACACATGGCAGGCCNCCGGCCACGGTGACTGGGCCCTGCTACTCTCGTCTGATGGCACAGCCNCTGCCNCCAGCAATATTTCAATGACAGTGGATAACAAAGCCGGAACACCCTGGGCCGTGCCGCTGATGATCATTGGGTCGGCACTGCTGGCCATGGCTGCACTGCTGTTCTTTATGGCTCCGCGTAAACCCCAGAATGCTGAAGCGGTTGCCGGCCGCCGTGCCGCGGGCCGTGTGCCAGCAGACNCCGCCACCGGCGCCCTTGAGGTTGAGAAGATTGTGGCCGCCCGTGAAAGCGCCAAGGCAGCTGCCGCATCCGGCCACTCCACCATCGCCGATGTGAAACGTGCAGATGCTAAGGCCTCCGGAACCCTCGGCTTGGGAAAGCCTGATCACAAGCAGAAGTCCGACGGCGCTGGCGGTACAGATGGTGCCGGAGCGAAGGCAGCGTCCGCAGGTGACGCGACTGCCGCACTGCCCACGTCTTTGAGTGGTGCAGGAAAGCAGAGTGAGGGACCGGATGCTGCCGCAGGCAAAGTTACTCCCGCAGGCAAAGTTACTCCCGCAGGCAAAGTTACTCCCGTAGGCAAGGACGCAAGCAGTGGAGATATCCCGGTCAGTGCAGGTAGCGATGCCACAACCAGTTCGTCTAAGGACGCTGATGGCAAAGCTGGCACACCCGGGGCAAGTAAGGACTCGCCCGAAACTGATTCCAAATCCGGCCAGGATAAGTCAGGCCAGGACAATGATGGCGACGATTCCACTGCGGGCACGCGCGGTGGAAAGCCTAACTCAGGCAGGAAGCTGGGCTGGAAGAAAAATCCGGCTAAGGATGCTTCACAAANNGGAAGCTGAGAAAAAGATGGGAAATCTGAACTCAGCGCCGCCACACCGACTGCCGTGGCTTCTTCCTCCGCCATTGTTACCGTGGCAAAGGTAAAGAAGAGCATGAAGTTGACCGCTCGTTGGGGTGGCGCACTGGCAGTTGTTTTGGTTGCTGGAAGTGTGGGGCCGGCCATCGCCGATGATTCCAGCACACCGGCGCCTTCACCCAGTGCCAGTGCTGTAGCCCCGCAACCACCGNGTACTGAAGCGACCACGCCTCCAACCGAAATTGCTACAGCTGGTTTCCCGAACCTGCTGGATAGTCAAGTCCAGCACATTGCCACAGCCGTGGCCACAGTTGTTGCTTCCGGTGATAACTCCAAGAATGCCACGGAGTTGGAATCGCGTGTGGCTGGCATGGCGTTGGAAACACGTACTGCCAACTACAAGATCCGTGCCACAGTTGAAGGCCAGGCTGCTATTGAACCAGTCAACGCCACCAAGCTGTTGGCCAAAGTAGTCACCACAACAGCTAGCTGGCCCAGGTCCGCAATGTTTGTGACTCAGGGTGAGAACAATGAACTGCCCCAGATACTGACGTTGGTGCAGAACAGCCCTCGGGAGAACTACAAGCTGATCAAGGCCACGCCGCTGTTACCTGGCCAGACGTTCCCCACAGTGGATAAGGAAGGCACCAAGGAATTGGCCCTTGACTCATCCACCGATCTATTGATGAGCCCTGACGCTGCCATTTCCGGCTTAAGTGACCTTCTGACTAAGGCGGACAGCAAATTCAAAGATTCCTTCAAGGACAGTGTTTACACCTCCAATGTGTTAGACCTGCAGAAANAGGTAGCCGCAGATGCGAAAGATGCAAGCTACGTGTTCAGCCACAAGGGTGATCTGGAATCAGCCGTTTCCATGCGTACTGCCGATGGCGGCGCCATGGTTGTAGTTGGTTACGCCTTTGGCATTGACGCAACCAGCAAGGCAGATGCCACCTTGACAGTGGGTGACGATGCCGCTGTTTTCACCGGTGGGAAGGAAACCAACACGGGCTTCACGCTGAACTATGCCGAGCCGGTTGTCATGTATATCNCCNCGGCAAAGGGCGATGGCAAGATCACCATCCTTTCGGCGACCCGCAACCTTGTGGGTGGAACCTTTAAATAGCGTTCTGCACGCTTTTTGAAAGCGCCGTCTAGCCACGATCCAATCAAAATCCATTCCACATAATTTCACCCGCGGCGAGAAGTCGAAACGTCGCGGGCTGGCACAGTTAGAGTGTGTTCATGAGTCAAAATAGCCCCATGCAACCCAACGCANGCCCCGGGATCAACCTTCGTGGCGCCGTCGACCTTTCAGCATTGAAGAACCGGGCCGCAGCGGCCCAGCCGGGCGCCCCGTCGGCCGGATCGCCCTATGCTGTTGATGTCAACGAGAAAAGCTTCCAAGAGTTCGTCCAGCTCTCTCAGAAGGTGCCCGTGGTGGTGTCGCTGGGATCGGGGCGCTCACAGCAGTCGGCCCAGGTCAACGCCGTGCTTGAGAAGCTCATCAATGATCATGGCGGAAAGCTCGCACTAGGCCGGGTAGATGTGGATACGAGCCCGCAAATCGCCCAAGCGTTTGGGGTCACGGCTGTGCCCACCGTCATAGCGTTGATCAACGGACAGCCCGTTCCCATGTTTGAAGGAGAGCTGCCCGAGGCGCAAGTGCAGGAGTTCTTTACGGAACTGCTCAAGGTTGCAGCCAGCAACGGTGTCACAGGCACGTTGGGTGGTGCCCCGGACCCTGAGGCGACAGCACAGGAGCCGCCGCTGCCGCCGTTACNNCAAGCCGCCATCGACGCTATCGATGCCGGCGATTTGGTGTTGGCGAAGGCGAGCTACGAGAAGGCACTGGCAGAAATGCCCTCCGATGCCATCGCCAAGGTTGGCTTAGCCNAAGTGCAACTGATGACCCGCGCCGCTGAAATCAACGTCATCCAGGCCGAGGAATTCCGGACCCGGGCAGCAGGGGACCGGGACGATCTGGACGCTGCCCTGGCGGTGGCTGATTTGGACATCACCGGCGGCCATGTTGAAGACGCCTTGGCGCGGCTGGTGAAGTACATCGGCACCCACTTTGGCCCCGAACGTGACACCGTCAGGCTCCGCCTCCTGGAACTGTACGACGTCGTAGGCGTCAGCGACCCCAGAGTCTCCCNNTCTCGCCAAGCTTTGGCACGCGCACTTTCTAAAAGGCTCATTGAGGTTCCTGCTCCGGAGCTTCAACCAGCACCTGCTTTCCACTGGTGCTAGCTGCCAGATGCACGGTTCACTGTGCACCTGGCAGCTAGGGTCAGTTTTTATTTGAGGCCCCGGCAATTTTGCGCTTTGATCGCGCTCCTTTGATCGTGCTCTTCTGGTTACCCGCCGCTGGTGTGCTGTAAACGCGGTGTTTGCCCTGCGGTGTTTGCCCTGCGGCGTTTGCCCTGCGGTGTTTGCCCTGTGGGGTGGGGTGGACGCTTTACTCAGACTTGGCATTTATACCGGGCAAAGATTCCCACACCGCAAAGTGCCCGCGTAATGTCATCCTTTTGGACCAGCACCACTTGTCCGTGGATTGCTAGGGTTTATCCATGAACAATTCTTTGCGCCATCCCCAGCGAAGAACGGGCACCAGCGCTTTCCCTTCGTGGATTAACCAAACGATTTGGCACCAAGATTGCCGTGGATAACATCGATCTTGATGTGCCTGCAGGCTCTTTCTACGGCTTGGTCGGGCCCAATGGTGCAGGAAAACCACCTCGTTGTCCATGGCCACGGGTTGCTGCGTCCGGATGCCGGACAAGTCTGGGTTCACGGAGTGGACGTTTGGAAGGAGCCGTTGAAATCCAAACGCCTGATGGGCCTGCTCCCAGACGGGGTTCGCCTCTTTGACAGGCTCAGTGGCGAACAGCTCGTGAGCTACGCGGGCCTGCTGCGGGGCATGGATAAGGACACCGTGGCATCAAGGGTCAAAGACCTTTTGGCCGCCCTGGATCTGACAAAGGATGCCGGGACCCTTGTAGTTGACTACTCCGCGGGTATGACGAAAAATTGCTTTGGCAGCGGCATTGATTCATGCCCCAAACTCCTGGTGCTTGATGAACCTTTTGAATCTGTTGACCCGGTTTCGGCGGCGAACATTCGCGATATTCTCCATGATTACGTTAACTCCGGTGGCACCGTCATAGTTTCCAGCCACGTCATGGACCTTGTCCAGCGCATGTGCGACCATGTTGCTGTCATCGCTGGCGGACACGTTTTAGCTGCGGGCACAGTGGATGATGTGCGCGGCAAGCAAAGCCTGGAAGAGAAATTTGTTGAGTTAGTTGGCGGACGCAATGAAAGTGCAGGGCTGTCATGGTTGCGCACCTCGTAAGGCTGAAACTAACTCTGCTGCGTAATTCGCTCAAGCGCAGCNCCTGGCAACTGGTGGGCCTCATCCTTGGCGGTTTGTACGGGCTGGGCGTGCTGGCCATGGTCCTTGTGGGACTTGGCGCCCTTGGCCTCACTGACCCGGAGTTCATTGGCACTGTCATTGTCCTGGCCGGGGCAGCAGTAACGCTTGGTTGGTTGATCATCCCTGTGGTGGCAGCAGGGCTGGACATGACCCTAGATCCAGCACGGTTCACTACCTATTCCATCCCGATGAAGTCACTGCTGACAGGACTTCTTGTAGCCAGCTTTATTGGTGTCCCGGGTGCTGTCACACTGATTGCCTCTGCGGGCACAGCGCTATCTTGGTGGCGCCATCCCGTGGCTGGCATTGTTGCGTTGCTCTGTGGTGTCCTTGGTGCCGTGACGTGCATTGCGGCTTCCAGAGCTGTCACAGCAGCTAGCGCCAGTTTGGCCTCGTCCCGGCGCTTTAAGGATGTCAGTGGCATTGTGCTGCTGGTCCCGCTGATGTTCATGGGCCCCATTATCGCCAGTGTTTCTAGTGGCGTAAGCGACTTCCGGTCTTATCTGCCGGCGTTGGCCAAAACTGTTTCATGGACCCCGCTGGGCGCAGTCTGGGCTGTTCCTGCCGATGTTGCCCAAGGATTCTACGGGTCAGCAGCAGTGAAATTCCTGATCGCGCTGGCGAGCATTGCCGCGTTGGTCTGGGTATGGAAAGTTTGCTTGGCGCGGGCACTGATAACACCCGCGTATGCCGGTGGTGGACGCCGTGCTGGCGGAAAGCTTGGTTTCTTCAACTGGTTCCCGGCCACAGCCACAGGTGCAGTGGCGGCACGCGCCCTAACCTATTGGTTCCGTGACCCGCGCTACAGCGCTGGTCTGCTCATTGCCCCGTTGTTGCCGTTGATCTTTGTCTTTGCCGGTTCGCAGTCAGGGGCAGGGGACTCTATTGCCCTGGCGCTGGGCTTTGGCGGCGCTCTTGCTGCGTTCTTAGTTGTCTGGTCCATTAGCTCTGACATCTCCTATGACAACACGGCCTTCGCCCTGCACATTTGTGCGGGTGTCAGTGGCCTCGCCGACCGCACCGGGCGTGCTGTAGCGGCCGGCATGCTGGCACTGCCGCTGGGACTGGTGTACGCCGTCGTCGGTGTGATCNTTCTCTAAAACCTGGGCCAGTTGCCAGGAACACTGGGACTGGTTATTGGTGTTGTGGGCTCAGGGCTGGGATTGTCCAGCGTGTTCTCGGCACGGTTCACAAGCCACGTGCCACTACCTGGCGAAAGCCCGCTCAAGACCAGGCCCGGCAACGGCTTGTCAACGGTGTTGATTCAGTTCGCAGGATTTGCCGGACTGGGACTGCTGGTGCTGCCGGAACTGGTCCTTGCCATTGTGGGCCTCGTTACGGGGCAAATGCTATATTCGTGGCTTGCTCTGGTGACCGGATGCGTCCTTGGCGCTGTGTTCCTGGTGGTCGGGATTCGCCTGNGGGCCGGGATTTACACCAAACGGGCCCCGGAGTTGTTGCTTGCTGTTTCGTCCGACCGTTAGTACATGAGAGCTGGAGATAGATATGGTTAGAGGCAGTAAATTAGCATGATTTGAGAATTGCACTGGCACTTGTGTGCCGCGAAAGGAAGCGTGTTTCATGGAGGTCATCATCCTCCCCAGCAGCAAGGAAATTGGGGCCCTAGCTGCCGACGCCATCGAGGCATTGGTCCGCAATAAGCCCAATGCTGTCATCGGTCTGGCCACGGGCTCCTCCCCGCTGCCGATCTACAACGAGCTGGCGCGTCGCCACGACGAGGAAGGCCTGAACTTCACCGAAGCCAGAGGCTTCGCACTGGACGAGTATGTGGGCTTGCCGGCGGGACATTTCGAGTCCTACCGTGAGGTTATTCGCCGGGAATTCACCAACCGTGTGGACGTTGCCGCTGAAAACGTGCACGGCCCGGACGGTTCCACCGACGATGTTGTGGGCGCCTGCCAGCAATATGAGGACGCCATTGCAGCTGCCGGTGGCATTGATCTGCAGATACTGGGCGTGGGTACCAACGGTCACATCGGCTTCAACGAGCCTGGGTCTTCACTGGCCTCACGCACCCGTATCAAGACCCTGGCCGAACAGACTCGCCAAGATAATGCACGGTTCTTTGAGAACGTTGACCAGGTCCCTCATCACGTGGTCACCCAGGGCTTGGGTACTATCATGGACGCCCGCCACCTGGTACTGGTGGCCTTTGGTGCTGGCAAGGCCGACGCCGTGCGTGACTTCGTAGAAGGTCCAGTCTCGGCAACATGCCCCGCCTCGATTCTGCAGTTCCACCCGCGTGCCACTGTCATCATTGACGAGGCCGCAGCGTCCAAGCTGGCCGGTGCGGCCACTTACCGTCATGCTTTTGCGAACAAGCCGGCATGGCAGGCGCTCTAAAAGAACTAATCCGGGTGTTCTATGAGCCATAAAGCCACCCGAGGTATGGGCGGGAGGCAAGGTTAATCACTTAACCTTCCCTCCCGCCGCCTGTGCTACCGGCTGCTGGCAGGCGCACAGCGGCTCTGCCCGACTTTGCTGCAGAGGACCGAACGTTTCCTCGGTGAGTCGCAGACGCGAAGACGCTAGAATAGGTTTATGAGTTTGCCTCCAGACCCCTTTGAAAATGATCCGCTGCACGGACCCGGCCAGACTGGCGGGTCAACAGCCGTCATTGAGCGCGAAGAGTTGCGCCAAGAAGTTGAACCGGGCGACAGCGAGCGGTTCTCGCACTATGTTCGTAAAGAANAGATCATGGAATCGGCCATGACAGGTGAGCCAGTTGTGGCCCTGTGCGGTAAGGTGTGGACACCCGGGCGCGATCCCAAGAAGTTCCCCGTGTGCCCAGATTGCAAGGCTATCTATGAGGGTTTGATGCCTGAAGGTGACAAGGGCAAGGCCCCAAGAACCCCNNAAAAGTAGTTTGGGCGTTTCACCAACAGTTTTGCGGCCCCGTGCCGTTGTACGGCCGTGCCCGGATTCGGGCACGGAAGCGAAAGAAGAAGTGATTACATGGCTGAGAATTCGTGACGGAAACATTGTTTGGTGGCCCGTCGCTGCCTCCGGCCTACCCTGAACGTGCAGCGTGGGGAACGGCCCAANAACTTCGTGCATGGCAGTCCGAAGCCATGGAGAAGTACTTCCTTGAGAGTCCCAAGGACTTCCTGGCCGTGGCCACCNCTGGTGCAGGAAAGACGACCTTTGCCTTGCACATTGCCACGCAGCTGATCGCCCGTGGCAGCATTAACAGGGTCACGATCGTCACACCCACAGACCACCTGAAGCGACAGTGGGCTGATGCGGCAGCGAAGGTGGGGATTGCGATCGACCCGAACTTCAAANACGCCGACGGACGGCACGGAAAAGGCTTTATCGGTGTTGCCGTGACCTATGCCCAGGTTGCCAGTAAGCCCATGCTGCACAGGGCCAAAACTGAGGCCGCCCGAACCCTTGTCATCTTGGATGAGATCCACCACGGTGGTGACGCCCTGTCCTGGGGTGATGGCATCCGTGAAGCCTTTGACCCTGCAACACGCCGGTTAGCACTAACAGGAACGCCGTTCCGGTCCGACACCGCAGCCATTCCCTTTGTTGAGTATGCCGAAGACAAGGACGGGATTCGCCGTTCCAAGGCTGACTACACCTACGGGTACGGTGAAGCACTCAAAGACCATGTGGTCCGCCCCGTGATGTTCATGGCCTACTCCGGGAAGATGCGCTGGCGCACAAGCGCTGGCGAGGAAATGGCCGCCACCCTTGGCGAGGCAGTCACCAAGGACGTCACTTCCCAGGCCTGGCGCACGGCTTTGAACCCGGCAGGGNAGTGGATCCCGGCCGTGTTGGCTGCGGCGGATAAGCGGCTCACAGAAGTGCGCCGTGCTGTTCCCGATGCCGGCGCCATGGTCATTGCTACCGACCATGAAGATGCGCGCGCCTACGCCGCGGAACTGAAANAANTCACTGGCGAATCACCCACAGTGATCCTGTCCGACGACGCCAAGGCCTCGGATAAGATCGACGCCTTCTCAGCAGGGGACAAACGGTGGATGGTGGCCGTACGGATGGTATCCGAGGGCGTGGACGTACCGCGCCTAGCCGTTGGCGTCTACGCCACTTCCACGGCAACGCCTCTGTTCTTCGCCCAAGCAGTGGGCCGTTTTGTGCGCGCACGGAAANGGGGCGAGACGGCGTCGATCTTCCTGCCCTCAGTGCCGAACCTGATGGAGCTGGCTAACCAACTTGAGCTTGAACGCGATCACGCCCTAGACCGCCCTGACAAGGACCCGGACGGCTTCATGGAAGAAGACGAGGAAATGGAGGAGGCCAACCGTGAGGAAAAGGCCTCCGACACCTTGGAGAAATTTAAGTTTGAGGCACTGGAGTCCCAAGCGTCTTTTGACCGGGTCCTGTTCGACGGCGGCGAATTCGGTACCGGCGGCGCAATAGGCAGCGATGACGAGCTGGACTTCCTTGGCATTCCCGGTTTGCTTGACGCCGATCAGATGGGTCTGCTGCTGCGCCAGCGTCAAGCGGACCAGCAAACCCGCAAGCGCAACAAGGCTCCCGTTGCTGAACCAGAGGCACCCNCGCTGGTTGATCACCGCATGCTGATGGATCTGCGTGGCGAGCTAGCTAAGAACGTTTCAGCATGGAGTGCCCGCTCCGGCGTGCCGCACGGCATGGTGCACAGTGAATTGCGGCGGATCTGCGGTGGCCCCGCCGTGGCTCAGGCCAACGAGTCACAGCTGCAGACACGCATGAAANAACTCCAAGACTGGTTCATCGGGCGCAAATAGTCCCCAGGAGCTCCCACAACTCGCTCCGCTCGGTGCGGGGCCCTCGCACCTGTGGGCCCACCCAGGAGCTCCCACAACTCGCTCCGCTCGCTGCGGGGCCTCGCACCTGGGTGGGCCCACCCAGGTGCTCCCAGGTGCTCCCACAACTCGTGCCTTAGGCGCGAAACACGAGCCGAATCCTACGCATAATAAAATTGTGTTTTATTATGCGTAGGATTCACTCTGGGTGGTGCGCCACTGAGTCACTGGCGCAAAGTTCGTCCTTGGACGCTGCGCATAATAAAAGCTGCGCACAAAACCAGAACGTGGGTTATTTCACTTCCACGCCAGCATCTTGGAGTTCTTCGAGAGTTTCTTCGACGGCGTCTTGATCAATACCTGCAATATAATCGCGCAGCACAGTGGTGTTGTAACCAGCATTGAGCGCATCCAGCGCTGTGGCCCGGACACAATGCTCGGTGGCGATGCCAACGATGACCACGTCGTCAACATCGTTCTCGCGGAGCCAGTCATCAAGACTTACGGGNGACTCGCCGTCCTCCTCGGCTGATTCGTGAGCCTCACGTTCGCCTACTGCAACCTCATCCTCGGGNGCCAACAGGCCGTCAAATCCCGAGTAGGCTGCATCAAATTTGCCCTTGCGGAAGTATGCGTCGATGTCTTCGGTCTCGAGATTGCGGTGCAGCGCAGCACCCTTTGTCCCAGCGACGCAGTGCACGGGCCAGCTGGTGCGAAAGTTAGGCTCTTCTGAGAAGTGTGTGCCTGGATCAACGTGCCAATCCTGGGTGGTGACGATGAAGTCAAAATCTGGGGCTTGCGAAACTAGTTCGCTGATCTCACTAGCAACAGCAGCACCGCCGGTCACCGCGAGTGAACCGCCTTCGCAGAAGTCATTCTGCACGTCAATAATGATAAGAGCCTTAGCCATGGGGTTTCCTTTACTTCGTTACTGCTATTGCTTGTTCGTATTCAGTGGGGATGACAGGCTCCCCGCGCTGGAGTCGCCGGGCTGCCCCNGGCATCTCAGTCATGGAGGCCCGGTGACGGGCCGTGGCGCGCTCTACNCCTTCCGAGCCAGTCCAGCCCGGCACCAGCACGCCATCTGTCATGAAACGTTCCAGTAATGCCCTGTCATTGGCGTCACTGGCAGGCTGCTGGCCGATGCCAATAACTTCGCTGGTGGCGATTCCGGAGCTATTCAGGCGGCGCATGGCGTACTTCCGCCCGCCCACACTGGCCTTATCCTTGGCGGCTTTGGCCACCGAGACAAACTCACCGTCGTCACCTTCACGAGAGACAAGTTTATACACCATGGAGGCTGTGGGCGCCCCTGAACCGGTGACCAGCGACGTGCCCACGCCGTAGGAATCAACGGGCGCTGCGGCTAGTGCTGCGATGGCGAACTCATCCAGATCGCTGGTCACGGTGATACGTGTGTTGGTGTTTCCGAGAGAGTCCAGCAAGGCCCGGACATCGCGCGCCTGGGCCAGCAGATCCCCAGAATCCAGGCGTACCCCGCCCAAACCTGGTCCCGCAATGGCGACGGCTTTGCGGACTGCCGCNTCGACGTCGTACGTATCAACCAGCAGCGTGGTCCCGGTGCCCATGGAACCGAGCTGGGCGCGGAATGCTTCTTCCTCGGAGTCGTGCAANAGAGTGAAGGAATGCGCGGCCGTGCCCTGGGTGAGCACGCCGTACCGCAGGCCGCATTCAAGGTTGGAGGTGCTGTGGAAGCCAGCGATCACGGCGGCACGTGACGCTGCTACGGCAGATTCTTCATGGGTCCGGCGTGAGCCCATCTCAATGCAGGGGCGGGCGCCGGCGGCACTGATCATGCGTGAGGCCGCCGAGGCAATGGCGGAGTCGTGATTGAGGACTGAGAGCACATACGTTTCAAGGATGCACGCTTCCGCAAACGTGGATTCGATGGTCAGAATGGGCGAATTTGGGAAGTAAAGTTCACCCTCTGCATAACCGTAAACGTCGCCGGAGAACTTGAAATCGGCAAGCCAGGCCAAAGTTTCGTCATTGACCACGTCATTTTGAGCCAGGAAATTCAACTCGTCGGGTCCAAAACGGAAGTGCTCCAAACCCTCCAGCAAACGGCCCGTTCCACCCACAACCCCATAGCCACGGCCGTCAGGCAGGCGCCGGGCGAAAGCCTCAAAGACGCTGCGACGGTGCGCGGCGCCTGAGTGCAAAGCAGCCTGGAGCATGGTCAGCTCGTAGTGATCCGTAAACAATGATGTGCGGGGATGGCCCCAGCTTGATGGCGTAGTCACGAGTTTTACTTTAGTGCGGCAACACTAGAATGGACATATGAGTGTCAGCACANGCCCGGAAACAGACCGGGAAGTCTCAACGCGTGATCTCATCTCCCCAGACATCCCCTGGGATTTAATCGTGTGGAATGACCCAGTTAATTTGATGAGTTACGTCAGTTACGTCTTCCAAAGTTATTTTGGCTATTCAGAGGCCAAGGCGGCGAAGTTAATGATGGAAGTTCACACCGAGGGTAAATCCGCCGTTGCCCACGGAGCGAAGGAAAANATGGAAGCACACGCCGTAGCCCTGCACGGGTTTGGCCTGTGGGCAACGGTTCAAAGNGGTGGCCCTCGTGGCTAAGTCCTTTACCGCCGGGCGCCGCGGCATCACCGGCTTTCTTGAACCTGCCGAGCGCGATCTCCTCCGCAAGCTCTTCGCGGACATCATCACGATGCTTGAACCGGACACCNCTGCCCATGAGGACCCACTGGCTGCCTTGATCGGGCTGGACATGGATGTCCGTGTGCCAGTTGATCCGGCCCTGCTGCGGCTATTGCCTGATGCAGTGAAGAACGACGCCGACGCCGCCCTTGAGTTCCGCCAGCTCACCGAACGCTCGCTGCGCGAAACCAAGATTGGTGCACTGCGGGCGGCCTCGCTGGGACTTGAGTCCGACAAGCTGGTCCTTGATGGCGAATCAGCAAAGTTATGGGCCATGGCACTCAATGACGTCCGCTTGGTTTTGGCGCAGAGGCTGGAGATCAAGGACGAGCGGGACGCCGAGCGGGTTCATGACGTACAGGACTGGGCGGACGCGGACGACGTGGAAAGTTACCTTTCACTGGTGTACAACTTCGTCTCCTGGCTTCAGGAGAGCCTTGTTCAAGCCATGCTCGCAGATCTGCAGCGGGCAAAATAAGCAAGCCCGGGAAGAAATATATCCAGGTGGCGGGTTAGAAGAACTATTGTTGAAACGATCATGAGTACAAAACCAGCAAGTAGAGCCGAAACGCGCACCAGCGGTACCGCAGTGGAAGAAGCACTCGCCCAGCAGCGACTCACGGCCGGGCGGGCCATTGGCATCTTCGATTCCGGCGTGGGCGGATTGACTGTGGCGCGCGCCGTCATTGATCAGCTGCCCAACGAATCGATTCTGTATGTGGGCGACACCGCGAACGGCCCCTACGGGCCGCTGCCCATTGCCGAAGTCCGCGCCAATGCGTTGGGCGTCATGGATGAGCTGGTTGATTCCGGGGTCAAATTACTTGTCATCGCCTGCAACTCGGCCTCTGCTGCCGTGCTGCGCGACGCCCGTGAGAGGTACACAGCCCGTTACGGAATCCCCGTCATTGAAGTGATCCAGCCAGCGGTGCGGCGTGCAGTGGCGGCCACCCGGACAGGGCATGTTGGTGTCATAGGTACCGCTGCGACGGTGGGTTCGCGCGCTTATGAGGACACGTTTGCAGCCGCCCCGGATCTGCGCATCACCTCTGTTGCTTGCCCAGATTTTGTTCGTTTTGTTGAGTCTGGAATCACCACCGGCCCCGAGCTGCTGTCCACGGCAGAAGCATATTTAGCCCCGCTGAAAGCTGCCCAGGTAGACACTTTGGTACTTGGCTGCACCCACTACCCGCTGCTGACTGGGGTTATTTCCTACGTCATGNGGGACTCCGTGACTCTTGTCTCAAGTGCCGAGGAAACGGCCAAGGATGTGTACAAGGCCCTTGTCAGCCATGACTTGGAGCGGGTATCCACAGAAGCCCCAACACACCAGTTCCTCTCCACTGGTGATGCAGCAAGTTTTGATGTGTTGGCCCGGCGGTTCTTAGGCCCAGAGGTGCGCGGCGTTGAACAAGTCAGCCATGTTTCAGCGCACTATCCCACGGGATCACTGACCCGGATCACTGAAGACATGCTTGCTGCAGCCCGGGCCAACCCTTCCGCTGCGGCTGTCACACGAGTCTCCAATTTTGTTTTGGCGGATGCGGTGGGCAGACTGGCTGTTCCGGGAGTTGGAGCGGGAGAGCGAACATGAAATTGACGATTGTTGGATGCAGCGGGTCCTTCCCCGGCCCGGCGTCGCCCGCGTCCTGTTATCTTNTGACAGCACACGACGGCGTGCGGCCCTGGCGGGTGCTCATTGACTTGGGCAGCGGTGCTTTGGGCGCGGCACAAAAGTATATGGACTTAGAAGACATTGATGCGATCTTCCTGAGCCACCTGCACCCGGATCACTGCATGGATCTGTGTGGCCTACACGTGGCTGTTCGGTGGAGCCCCAATGGCTGGAACCGGGACCGAATTCCGGTGTGGGGTCCGGCGGAAACCGCTGACAGGCTGGCTACCGCCTACGGTCTTGACTTGGATCCGGGCATGCATGAAGAATTTGATTTCCAAAATTGGCACGAGCGTCAGCCTGTGACTGTTGGTCCGTTCTCGGTGACCCCGTTCGCTGTGAATCACCCGGTGCCTGAGGCGTATGCGCTGCGTGTGGAAGTGAGCGAGTATGACGGTACCGGCATGGACCGCAAGGCAGTGCTCACTTATTCAGGGGACACTGACAGCTGCCAAGGACTCGAAGACGCAGCGCAGGACGCCGACNTTTTCCTGTGTGAGGCCGCCTTTGAAGAAGTGCGTGACGATCACATCAAGGACGTCCATCTCACCGGCAAGCGGGCCGGCGAGGCCGCCACACGCGCGAATGTAAAGCGGCTGCTCCTAACACACATACCGGTCTGGACGGACACCAACAAAGTGGTGGCTGAAGCCCGCGAAGTTTATACAGGTGACGTGGCAGCGGCCGTGGCAGGTGTGCACTACACCATCTAGTACTAGCACCTTGAGGGGATCAATATCCTCCGAAAGGATCATCTACTTTCCCTTTGACGCGGACTAGGCTTTTAGGCAGGCAAGGCGGCAAGCGCCGTCGTGCATGAACTACAAAGCCTGCCTGAACTACAAAGGATCACAGCCATGAGTGAGATGCCGTATTACAACCCGGGTGCCGCCGCCTACCAGCCGGCGCAGGCACCTGTGGCCCCGCCCATCATGAACACCATCTTTNTTATGCTCCTTAGTGCGGCGGTGCTGCAAATCCTGGCCACCATCCTGGGCGCGATGACTATCAACTCTGAAAATTTCCGCAACCAGATCACTAGCGAAATTGAAGGCCAAAACGTCAAAGGGGTGACCGCCCAAGTGATTGACACGACCGTGTTGTTTGCCCTTGTGGGCGTCATCGTGGTTGGTGTTGTGGCCGTCATCGCGTACGTGATCTTTGGGCTATTCATCAAGAGGGGTCTGGGCTGGGCGCGCATCGTGGGCCTAGTCCTTGCCATTGCGTCCCTGAGCCAGCTGTTCAATATGACAATGCCCGCCGGGATCGTAACAATTTTGCAGGTATTACTCGGTATTGGGGCGATCGTGCTGTGCTTCACGGGGCCGGCGGCGGTCTTCTTCACGGAAAAGAAGAATTTCCGGTTGGCCAACAAGGTCCGCTAAGCGCTCGCTCGTGGCCCCTCGCCGCGTAGCGCCTCCTGGCTCCCCAACCTCGCTGCGCTCGCTCGTGGCCCCTCGCCCAGTAGGCTTAGCCTATGACTTCCAGCGAATCTACATCCTTGCGTGCCGACGGCCGCACCAACGACCAACTCCGCGACATCACCATCACCCGCGGCTGGTCCAAACAAGCCGAAGGTTCGGCCCTGATCGAGTTCGGCAACACCCGTGTACTATGCACCGCATCGTTCACCNCCGGTGTCCCGCGCTGGCTCAAAGGCGAAGGCACCGGCTGGGTCACGGCCGAATACGCCATGTTGCCGCGCGCCACTAACACTCGCAACTCCCGCGAATCAGTCAAGGGCAAGATCGGTGGACGTACGCACGAGATTTCACGTCTGATCGGCCGCTCACTACGATCCATCATTGATACCAAGGCCCTCGGTGAAAACACGATCGTCCTGGACTGCGACGTCCTCCAGGCCGACGGCGGCACCCGCACCGCAGCCATCACCGGCGCCTACGTTGCTCTGGCCGACGCCATCGCGTACGCCAAAGAAAACAAGATGATCGCTAAGAACGCCCAGCCGCTCATCGATACGGTCTCGGCCATTTCCGTGGGCATCATCGACGGTACGCCCATGCTCGATTTGCCTTACGTTGAAGACGTCCGCGCCGAGACTGACATGAATGTCGTCGTCACCGGCTCGGGCAAGTTCGTCGAGGTCCAGGGCACTGCCGAAGGCGCCNCGTTCGACCGTGACGAGCTCAACCAGCTGCTCGATCTTGCACTGATCGGAACCACCGAGCTGGCCCGCATCCAGCGCGAAACCCTCGCCGGCTGATGAGCGGACCGAAACTGGTGCTAGCCACCCACAACCAGGGCAAGTTGCGGGAGTTACGCGAACTGCTCCGTGGCCAGCTGCCAGGTCTTGATGTTGACACTGACGTTCTCGACGCCGGAGTCATTCAAGCGCCGGACGTCGCTGAAACTGGGGTCACGTTCGCGGACAACGCGCTGCTGAAGGCCCATGCCGTGGCGCAGTTCAGCGGCGTCTTAGCCATTGCCGATGACTCCGGGCTTGCTGTTGACGTCTTGGGCGGTGCTCCGGGGATTTTCTCAGCCCGCTGGGCCGGACACCACGGTGATGACCAGGCAAATCTTGATCTGCTGCTGGCGCAGCTGGCCGACATCGCCCCAGAACACCGCAGTGCACGCTTTATCTGCGCAGCCGCCCTAGCGAACCCGGACGGTTCCGTGGCCGTGGTTGAGCAGGGCGCGCTCGAAGGAACCCTGCTCACCGAGCCCCGCGGCGAAGGGNGCTTTGGGTACGACCCCATCCTGGTGCCGCTGGGCATGGACGTTTCCTGCGCCGAGCTCAGCAGTGCCCAGAAGAATGCCATCAGCCACCGCGGCAACGCTTTCAGGGCTTTGCTGCCACATATTATTAAGGCGCTTTCCTAGCCGAAGCCATATCTGGTGAGCACAACAAAGGCGACCCCGGGCACCATGCCCGGGTCGCCGTCGTACCTCTGCTTGAGTGTGCAGAGCGGAAGAGGCTAAGCCTTCGGTGCCTTCTTGCTGCGCTTGAGTACGGCCTTGATGAATTCAATGCCGATGGGGATGACTGAGAGAGCAACAATGCCGATGAAGATGATGTCCAGGTTGTCGCGCACCCACGGGACATTATCGCCCAGAATGTAGCCAAGCAGTGTGACGCCGCCTGCCCACAGGACTGCGCCGATGGCGTTGAACAGAACAAACTTGCGCATATCCATCTTTGCGACGCCCACAATGACCGGGACAAATGTGCGCACGATGGGCACGAAGCGGGCCAGGATCAGGGCCTTGCCGCCGTGTTTNTCAAAGAAAGCATGGGCACTATCGACATGCTGTTTCTTGAAGAGCTTCGATTCGGGTTTATTGAAGATGGCCGGGCCAGCCTTGTACCCGATGAAATACCCGAGTTGATTACCGATGAAACCGGAAACAATCAGCAAGACCATCAGCACCCAAATATTCACGGGCATGGCCCCGGTGCTGACCAACAGGCCTGCAGTAAACAGCAGCGAGTCACCGGGGAGGAAGAATCCCACCAACAAACCGGTTTCGGCAAAGATGATGGCGCAGGCGATGACCACTACCCAGAAACCCAGTGCGGAGTTATCCAAGATCTTCATGGGATCGAGCCAGTCAGGCAGGAGGCCAAGGGCCGGAACGGCTCCGTGACCCACGAGCGCGGGCAGGGCAGAGTCACTCAATGCAGTAAGTATCACGCTCTCAAGATTACGTTACTTCCTCCACCGTTCCTCCACCCGCGGGAGGAGCTTCACATTGGTTGACAACTGGCCCGGACTTGAGTCATCTCACTCAGCATCGGATCTTTGGCCTTCGCCCTGGCCCGAATTAGGACCTGGCCCGATAAGGACGTGGCCCGAATATGGAGTACAGACATGTGATGGAGCACGCTCGATGTGTTCGGTGTCAGTGCGGAGGGTAGCCTTGCAGTGTGGCTCTGGACTTTACTGCAATCGATTTTGAAACCGCCAACGGATTTAGGGGATCGCCCTGCTCCGTGGGTCTGACAAAGGTCCGTGGCGGGGTGATTGTTGATGAGGGTTACTGGCTCATGCGCCCGCCGGAGGGGCACGACCACTTTGACTCGCGCAATATCACCATCCACGGGATTACCCCCGATGACGTGGCGACGGCGCCGCGCTTTAGCGAGGTTTTCCCAAAAGTACACGCGTTTATTGGTGCCGACGCACTGGTGGCCCACAACGCGGCTTTCGACATTGGCGTGATCCGCTCGGCCGCCGAAGTCTCACACATGGCGGCTCCGGCCTTTGACTACGCATGTACAGTCATTTTATCGCGCAAGAACTACTCGCTGCCGTCGTACTCACTGCCGTTTGCGGCGGAGGCAGCTGGAGTGCCGCTGCTCAAGCACCATGATGCCACCGAAGATGCCCGGGCCTGTGCCGGGATCATGGTGGACATTGCCGCCAAACACAGCGTTGACTCCGTTCAAGATGTCTTTGGTGCCATGAAACTTGCCATGCCGCACGTTGACGCGTACCACCCGGGCACCGATGAGATGTCCAAAGCTACGCGTTCGGCGCTGGATAAGATGGCCGAGATGAAAGCTGGGCTAACGGCTGGAACCCNNCGCGGCGGCCGTGCCAGCTGGTCAACCGAAGGCCCCAACCCCGTCCCGAACCCGCACGCAGACATCTCCCACCCGTTGTACGGACAGACGTTGGTGTTTACCGGGGACCTGGGTTTGGGCCGGCCTGAGGCCAAAATTCTTGCCGCCGGATACGGCGCCCAGTGCGCCAGTAGCGTGACGCTGAAAACCACAGTGCTGGTGGTAGGCAGCGGGTTCGCTGCCACCGATCTGCGCAATGGACGGCTCACCTCCAAAGCTGCCAGAGTGCTTGAACTCCAGCGCCGTGGGCAGGGCATAGAGGTCCTCTCTGAAGGCGAATTCATGCAGATGATCGGCTGAGCAGCCCCTTTCGTCATGCTGGGAAACAATCCTTCTCTGCCACCGCCGCGTGGTTCTACTGTGGGGATATGACCCAGCTCGCTGACATCGCCGCCGCCCCTGATTTGATCCAGCCACCCCAGGCTAGTGTTCTGCAGCGATTGTTTGCTTTTCCCAATCCCGTGAACGAACATGCTGCCCGAATCACTGCTGCCCTGGTGGTCATGGTGACCGTGGCAGCTTTGCTTACAGCTCAGACTTCGCTGGTGGCGGTCATCGCGGCAGGATTCCTTATGCGGGTGGCTTGTGGGCCACGGATCTCACCCNTGGCACTGTTATCCGTGAAGGTGCTGGCCCCGCTTGCTGGCGAGGCCAAACTTGTCCCGGGCCCGCCANAGCGTTTTGCGCAAGGGATCGGGGCTGTGCTGTCCCTGAGCGCCTTCGCACTACTACTCGCAGGGGCTTCTCTTGCCGGCTGGACCCTGATGGTGCTGCTTGTGCTCGCGGCCAGCCTGGAAGCATTCGCCGGAATCTGCTTGGGCTGCATCATCTTTGGATTCTTGCAGCGACGCGGCGTGATCCCCGCCAGTACCTGCGTGGAATGCGCCAACTTCTCGTTACGCAAGAACTGACCTTCCCGGGAGCACTGCCCGCGCGCCAACCACCACACCAGAGAAGGAACTACTCCCCGGTGGTGAGCTTGATGAATTCGGTGCCCAAATGGCGGATGACGTGCGGGGCCTCGCACAGCGTGAGCCACGATGGCGGTAGTGCAGCTTCGCCGTACAGCGCACCGAGGATGTTCCCTGCAATCGCAGCGGTTGAATCGCTGTCGCCGCTGTGGTTTGCCGCCAAGCGGACCGCCACCAAGAAATGCTCAACGGGTGACACAGCGGCCTCCGCCGTGGCAAGCACGCAGTACAACGCCACACCTAACGCCTCCTCCGCCACCCACCCCAGCCCCAAGGCCGAGGTGAGGGAATCGCCGCAGAGGGGTTCGCCGTCGTGCGTGGACAGAGTGAGCGCCTGCTCCAAACGGGCCAGCAGATCGGTGTCAGCGCTAGGTTCCACAGCAGCCCTATCCCGCGCAGACTCGGCAGCGGCACGTAGCGGCTGTGCACCCATGACCAGCTGGTGGATGAGCCAACTAAAGGCTGCCGAAGATTGGCGGGCGGAGGGGTGGCCATGGGTCAGCGAGGCGGCGTCAGAGCTGATTTTGTAGATGGTCTCGGCCTCGATATGTGGCAACAGGCCGTAAGGAGCCGAACGCATGACAGTGCCGCAGCCCTTGGAATCAGGGTTCACAGGGCGGAAAACTGTGCCCATCTCGCCCGTGGCCAGACCGGTGACACAAGCATTTCCAGGGTGCCGTTGGTGGTGCAGGACGCTCTGGGCATCGATCCAGCGGGGCGACTGTTCAGGGGCATGATCGGCGGTCTCAATGCCCTGGGTTTTCAGCCAGCGCAGATAGGCCAGCCACTGGCAGGCATTGATATCTGCACCCACACCATTGTTGGCCCATTCAAGGACTTCCAGCAGGCCATCTAGTGTGTAGAGCGTCATTTGGGTGTCATCGGAAAANTGTGCTGTGCCGTGAGCCTGAGAAAGATCCACCAACCCTGAATGACCGTACTTGGCAGTAATCTCTGCCAAGGAATCGAACTCAACCAGGTAACCAAAAGCGTCGCCCAGTGAACCGCCCATGAGGGTGCCCTGAACACGGGAGGCAAAATCGGCCGGGGAGCGTTGACGGGCTCTGCTGCAATAGTCATGGTTCCAATTTACCGTTCAGGTGACCCGGTGTGATGCGCAGTAGACTCTATAGCTGAACAAGCACCACTTACTAACGAGGAGATCCATGCGCGAGCCTGCGTGGCGACGGACCGGAAAGACCNCCGACTACCGCTTTTCGCTGGCCAATGAGAGGACGTTTCTGGCCTGGGTGCGGACAGCACTGGCGTTGCTTGCCGGAGCCGTCGCCATCGACCAGCTTGCGCCAGAAATTGCCCCGACGGTGATTCGCATTATCTTGTGCATGGTGCTGGCCATGATCGGCGCGGTATTAGCCATTGTCAGCTACAGGCGCTGGGCGCACCAAGAGCAGGCCATGCGCAAGGATGCGGAGCTGCCCCATTCGTGGCTCTTACTCGGCATGACTGTGGTGGTCTCGGCTGCAGCCATTATTNTTGCCATCTTGATCTTGGTCCGCCCGTAGCATGGGTTCGGATGCAGAGCCGGGTATGGGCGCAGAGGCTGCTCCGGTCAGAGATCCCGGGTTGCAGCCTGAACGCACCGCGCTGTCTTGGCGCCGAACCATCATGAGCGCTGTCATTGCGGATTTGTTGATCTGGCGCGGCTGGGCCGTGTCACTGACCCGAGAGGGCGAGTCTGCCGTCGCCGGGTTGTTTACCTCAGCGCACTCCGCCCACGTCATTGGATTGGGCGTGTGTGCANGGGTGGCCAGCCTCATGACGATTGTCCTGGTGGTGTGTGCTGCCAGCCGGATCCGTATGCTCCATGCTGGGGTCAGCGGGCTGGAAGCCGAATCTCACATTGCTCCGCCGGCTCTTATGTTACGCACAGTATCGGCCGCTATAGTTGCTCTGGCTGCGGCCGCAGTGGTGGCGTTGGTGCTGGGGTTTTAGCCCCGCGGCGCACTTCTTGACACCTTTGGCTTTCATTTCACTTCTACGTAGAGGATCTTCACGCCATGACTACATCCGGAACGGCCCAGGCCCCGGTGCAGGCTTACCCACTTAGTACCCGAGTTGCCATTGAGGGACTGGGCAGCTTTNTCATTGTGTTTGCAGGATTAGGCACAGCGCTCTTCAGCGCCGGCGGTACCGGATCCACCGTTGGTTTTGCCTACGGTTTGGCTATGGTGGCAGTGATCATTTCCTTCGGTCACATCTCCAATGGTTTCTTCAACCCGGCATTTTCGCTGGGTATGGCCGTTGCTGGACGGCTGAAGTTCTCCGCTATGGCCTTGTATGTTGTGGCCCAGACTGTGGGTGGATTGCTGGCATCAGTGATCTGGCTGGCCCTGATGAAGGTCATGCCAGCTGGTGCCACTCCTGGTACCGCCAAGCTTNTTGGTGCCCTGGCCAACGGTTTTGACGCCCATTCCNCTTCGCAGGTGCCCATGGTTGGCGTGTTGATTGTGGAAATTGTTGCCGTGGGCGTCTTGACGGCCATGGTCTTGGGCGTCACCTCGGTGCGCAACAAGACAACGTTGGGTCCGGTGGCCATCGGTCTGGCTTTCGCCGTGGCCGTCACCATCACCATGCCCCTGAGCAACGGTTCGTTGAACCCGGCCCGCGCCACCTCTGTGGTGTTCTTGGCCGAGTCCTGGGCGGCCGGCCAGCTGTGGCTGTTCTGGCTAGCCCCGCTCTTCGGTGCAGCGCTGGCAGCCGCCATCTACCGTTCCTTCGCTCCTTCCAAAGTTCAGGCCTCTGCCATTGGGCACGAAGACCTCGGCTCCGTTCCGGCAGTGNATGGACGACGGCGTGATGGATGACGGCGAGATGGACGACGCCGTAACCCCAACGCTTACCGGGCCACAACCGCTCCTGCCGCGGCCTCAGTGACGGCCAACGGCCCAGCAGCTGTCCTGCCGAATCATGGAAATGACGAAGCTCAGGCGTTCTTCGACGCGCCCAAGAAGTAGCCTCTTGCCCTGTGCTGGCAAAGGTCGGTGCTGGCAGGGCGCACGCAGGGCGCATGCCCCAAAGTTGGATCTCACGAGAAGTAGCCTTGGGGCATGCCTCGTTAAGGGTGGCTGGTATGGGCAGGTGTTGAGGACGTGGCACAAGGTATGGAGGCGGTGTAGTTCCCTTTCACGTGGAGGTGCGGCTATTGTCTTTGGCGCTACTGTTAAAACATGCTGATCTTTNCCCTCCTCTTTCTTGCCGCGTGTTCCTTGGGAATCGCAGCCTTCAATCACGCGTGTGCCGCGGGAACCATCAAGAAGAATCCATTTGTTGGCATCCGTACAGCTAAAACGATGGTGAATGAAGATACCTGGCAGGCCGGGCACGGGGCTGCCGTTCAGCCGATGTGGGTCAGTGGCATCGCTGCTGCAGCCATTTCCTTGGCCGGTTTGCTGTTCCTAGATTCTCCAGAGACCCAAATGGTCATGGTCTTCTTGGCGTGTGCGCTTNTGCTGACGGCTGTCATCTACGGGGCCAAGGTTGCCAATATTGCAGCCGTTGAGGCGCTGAGCTTGGAAAAGCCGCGCCGCTAAATTACTCCGGGCTGCCCGTTACTGCCAGTTCCCAGGCCGTTACTGCCTATTACTGCACCAGGGCCGAACGCGGTACAGCACCCTCTGTGACCGTCAGTGCCTAAATGTCAGTGGCCTCCGCTAGCGTGGAGTCATGAAGTTACTTCACACCTCAGACTGGCATTTGGGCAGGTCCTTCCATGGCGTTGGCACACTGGCGGCACAACGGCGGTTTGCTGACCAGCTCCTTGAAACGGTGGCTACTGAACACGTTGACGTGGTCCTTGTTGCCGGGGATATTTACGATCGAGCCTTGCCAAGTGTCGATGTGGTGAACCTTNTTGATGACATTCTGGCCAGGCTCAATGCCGCAGGTGTCCAGGTGATTGTCACCAGCGGTAACCACGATTCCGCAACCCGGCTGGGATTTGGCGGACGGCTCCTTGAACGTGCCGGTGTACATTTGCGGACCCGGATCACCGATCTTGCCACCNCCGTGCTGCTGCCGTTAGAGGGTAGCCCCAGCAAAGCCGACAGTGCAGACGGTGCGGCAACGCACGGCGAAGTGCCCCAGTTGGCTATTTATGGCATCNCCTTTCTTGAACCCCGGCTTGTGGCGCAGGAACTGGGCGTTGAAAATGGTACGCATTTCAGCGTCACTGAAGCAGCCGTGAAGCTCATTTCTGCAGATCTGGCCACGCGTGCGCCCGGGACTCAGTCTGTGGTGCTGGCCCACACCTTTGCTAGCGGTGGCGTCACCTCCGCCAGTGAGCGTGAACTCGCCATTGGCGGGGTTGGTGCCGTTCCGCTTGACCTATTTGAGCCCTTTACTTACACAGCCCTAGGCCACCTGCACGGGCCGCAAAGGTTAAGCGAATCTGTGCGATATTCAGGCTCGCCACTGCCCTATTCGTTCTCCGAAGCCAAACACAACAAGGGTGCATGGCTTTTGGAGATTACTCCGGCCGGGTTGGGGAAGNTCACAAAAGTCCATTGGGTGCCAGAACGTGCCCTGAGCATCCTGAAGGGCACAATCGAAGATCTTCTCTCCGCCGATGAGTGGGCCAGTGCGGAGGAGACTTATTGCCAGATAACCCTCACCGACAACGACCGTCCGGAACTTGCCATGGAACGGCTACGCGCCCGATTCCCCAACACCCTTGTGCTGATGTTTGAGCCCGAAACAGCCCGCACAGGCGATCACCAAAGCTACGGTGCGCGCATAGCCACAGCCGCTGACGAGTTGGATTTGTGCTGCGGTTTCCTGGACCACGTGCGCCACCGCGGCGCTAACCATGACGAACAACAAGTTTTGCGCACGGCCTTGGCCAGTGTTAGGGAACAGGAGGCGGCACTGTGAGGATCCACCGTTTGGAAATCCAAGCTTTTGGCNCCTTCGCTGGGCGTGAAGTTGTTGACTTTGACCAGTTGGGCGCACAGNGGCTGTTTCTGCTGAACGGATCAACCGGGGCAGGTAAGACTAGCGTCCTGGACGCCATAGCCTACGCCCTCTACGGCAGGGTGCCCGGTGCGCGCCAGGGCGCCCAAAATCAGCTTCGCAGTCATCACGCCGCTGATGGTGTGGGACCTGAAGTGGTGTGCGAATTCAGTGCCGGGNGGCGGCGTCTTGAAGTGCGGCGCACCNCCGAATGGATGCGCCCGCTCAAACGAGGGACGGGAACAACACGCGAACAGGCAAGTACTCACTTGCGAGAGTTGACTGGCGAAGGTTGGGAACCAAAATCGTCCCGAAATGACGAAGCAGCCGCTGAAATTCAGGAACTGCTGGGCATGAATATGGCCCAGTTCACCAAAGTTGTGTTGCTAGCTCAAGGTGATTTTGCTGCGTTTCTTCGAGCCACCGCCGAAGAACGTCAAGTGCTCCTGCAANAGCTCTTTGGCACGGACATCTATAAGGACTTAGAAGTCCGTCTGGCCGCTGATTCCCGAAGTGCCCAAGCAGCAGTCGCCGTCGGGCTCAGTGAGTTGGCGGCCACTGAGCAGCTGGCCCGCAGCCAAGTGGCACCCGTGCTGGCAGAGGATGCGAAACACCAGGTTATGGAGGCAGCTGAGCTGCTCGAGGGCAGTGTCCGTAACGCCGAAGCTGTAGCCGATGGCTCAGATGAGCTGCATGGGCTGGAACTTTTCGCCCGCCTTGCGGCCAGTGTGGATGCAGCCGTGGAGCGGGCCCTGCTACACACCGAAGATGCCCAGCAGCAATCCGATTCAGTAGCTCAGGCCGTTGCTGCTGCCGAAAGTCGCAACAACCGCCATCAAGCATTGACTGTGGCATTGGCAGAGCGGGACAGCCTGGCTGCTCGGGCAGAACTAGAACAGACATGGCGCCATCAGCAAGAACAACACCATCAAGCGCAGGTTTTAGCGGCGGTGGCAGATAGTGCCCGCAAGACAGCCGCAGATAGTGAGCAGGCTCGAGCCCGTGCCATAGCTGCTGCAACAGACGTCGACGCCAATAGTGTTGCCTCGGCATTGTTGGGGAAGCCTGCATCTGAAGGTGTTGTTGCCGACTTGGAACGTTTTGATCGGGAGCTCACAGCGCAGCTTGGTGCAGTTGATGGGGCTTTGCCCGAAGAGGTACGGTACAGCAAGAAAAGTTCCGAGTTGGCCGCCAGTAAAAGCCCTCCTGCTGGCGCTCAAGGAAAAGAGCAACAGTCCCAGGTGGCCGATGCAGCCAAAACTCGTCTCACCGTGGTTCAGCGGCTGCAAGAAGCACTTCGTGAAAGTGCCCAAAACTTGGAGCACACTGAAGAAGCAGCTCATCAAGCTGTACGGCTTGTGGCAACCATCGAGCAGTACCAGAGACAAAATGATGCGGTGGCCGCGCTGGTAGAGGCAGAAGCAACGGCCCGCGGTAAGGCACTGGAGAACAAAGAAAGCTGGCTTGAGGCTTTCAACCGCAGGCTCGAACAGGCTGCCGGGGAATTGGCCGCAAACCTGGTCGACGGCGAACCCTGCCTAGTGTGTGGCAGTACCGTACATCCTGCACCCTCACTCCTAGCTGCCACTGGCGCCGACCTGATGAAGGCCGAAAAGGCTGCCAAGAAAGTGTTCGATACCACCGAAACTCTTGCCAACACCGCGCGCACGGAACTCTCCGACGCCGCCAACACCCTCGCGGTGCTTCGCGAACGGGGAGGAGCAGCTGACCGGCTGGAGGCTCAGGAGAAGGTGGTGCATCAACAACAAGCACACCAGGATGCCACCGAGGCTGCGGCCCAGCTGGTTACCTTCGCTGCCGAGGCCTCCACACTCCAAAACCGTAGAGAAGAAGCTCAAGCGAATGTCTTAGCCGCTACCGAGACTGCCGCATCGCTGAGGGCGGGCAATGCCGCCTTGACTGCGGAAATCGCTGTCCTTGAGCAGCATCTGGAAGCAGTCCGCGATGGTTATGCATCGCTGTTGGCCCGGCGCCAAGCCTTGGCCGATGCTCAGAGCCCTGGCGAGAGACTGCTTCAAGCCCTCCGGCACCGCAACACAGCACGCTCCGCGGAAGCCGAAGCCGGGGCTGCGCTGGAGGAAGCACTGGCACATTCGGTATTTTCCGATNGTAGAGGGCTGCGCGCTGCTTTACTCAGCNCCGGTGCTGCCGCCGCTCTTGAAGCGGATCTGAAGGATTATGCCAGGGCGCTCGCGGTAAACACTGACAGGCTGGCCTCTGCCGATCTTGCCACCGCCCAGAAAGAAGTGGATGAAAATATTACCGCCCCACAGCACNAAAACCTTGCCGGGTTGGCAGATGAGGCCAAGACTGCCCTGACGCAGGCGCGTGCAAGTGCCGTGGCGTTGGGCCTGGCACGCTCAGCCGCTGAGCAGTTGCGCGCAACCGAAACCCTCCATGGTGCTCTTGAGGAAACGGTTGCCCCTTTGCGTGAGCGGGCTCAGCTGCTGGCCGGGCTTTCAGATGCGGTGCGTGGTNCTGGGGATAACAAGTACAAGATGACGCTGACAAGTTACGTCCTGGCGGCACGTCTGGAACAGGTGGCTGAGGCTGCCTCGGTGCGTCTGGCAACCATGAGCGATGCCCGCTACACACTGCGCCACAGCGATGCTAAGTCCGGCAATAAGAAATCAGGGCTGGGCCTTGAAGTGGTTGATGAATGGACGGGGATCAGCCGCGATACTGCAACACTCTCGGGAGGGGAATCCTTCATGGCCTCACTGTCACTGGCACTAGGACTCTCTGATGTGGTGCAATACGAATCCGGTGGACTGGACATTGAAACCCTGTTCGTTGACGAAGGCTTTGGCAGCCTCGATGAGCAGTCCCTTGAACAGGTGATGGAAGCTCTAGAAGGGCTGCGCGACGGCGGACGGATGATTGGTCTTGTCAGCCACGTAGCTGAAATGAAGCAGCGTATTCCCATGCACTTGCACGTGCACAAGGGGAGAAACGGGTCCACGTTGGAGCTGAAAATGGCGGGAGAGCCAGCACCATAAACAGGTAGACTTGACGGGACTTTGCCTGATTGGGTGTCAGCGCTTTAATCTAGCGCGGCCGAAGGCAAAAATCAGGCAAAAAGGCAAAAGGCCCAAAAGTTGAGAAAGTAGTTGAGTTCCTCGCCTTCCCCGCAAGCATCCGTCTCCGCCGTAACTGCCCGCAAGGGAGGGCGGTACTCAGTGCTGCCACGGTTGGCTGGCCCCGGCTACATTCCGTTGGGTCTCTTTGCCCGGGTTCCCTTGGCCATGCTTACCATTGGCGTGCTGACCATGGTCACCTACGTCAGTAATTCCTACGCTATCGGAGGGTTCGCGGCAGGCAGTATCGGTGTGGGTGCTGCTGTGGGTGCCCCGGTGGTTGGATATCTGGCTGACCGCCTAGGGCAGAAGGGGACCCTGCTTGTAGCAGCAGCGGTAAATGCTCTGCTGGTGGGAACCGTGGTGTTCCTGGCCTACTCGCTGCTCCCAGAACATGGCGCCCAAATCACCGACGGGTCAACTGTGGTGGTGCTGCTCACAGCACTGCTGGCTGGCGCTAGCTCGCCGCAGGTTGGCCCGCTGTCGCGGGTGCGCTGGATGGCGTTGAGTAAGAAACTCCCGGCCAAGGAACAAGGGCCCATGGTAGATACCGCGTTGTCCTTGGAAGGCACTGCCGATGAAGTGACGTTTGTGTTGGGGCCGGCCCTTGTTGGAGTATTGGCCTCACTCGTGGCTCCGTGGCTCCCGCTGGTCTTGGCAGCTGTCCTGACGGTGACGCTGGTGACGCTCTTTGCCGTGCACCCCACCTCGGAGCTGGTCAAAGCCCGGCCTGCAGCAGGCAGCATTGTTGGCAACGCCGGTTATGTAAGTAAGGAAAAGCCTAACTGGTTCCTTGTGGCAGTACCTGTGGCGGCCATGATGTGCATGGGAGCGTTCTTTGGCTCTGCCCAAACCGCATTGACAGCGTTTACCGGTGTTCACGGGTCAGTGGATCAAGCCGGGCTTATGTACGCCATCATGGGTGCAAGCTCGGCAGTGACCGCATTGTCCGTGGCCTACTGGCCGGTGGCCTTTAGCAACGTATGGCGGTGGGTACTGTTATCGGGCCTGATGGCGGCCTGCTCCGTAGCATTCTTGGCCCCGTCAACGCTGGGCCAGATGACGTGGGTCCTTNTGCTGGTTGGACTGCCGGTGGGACCTGCCATGGTGACTATTNTTAGCGTTGGCAGTGTAGTGGCCCCGCCACAGTGGATGGGTACCGTCATGACAGTCCTTGCCAGCGGCATCCTCGGGNGCACGGCACTGGGCTCATCACTGTCCGGAGCGCTGGCCCAAAGCGTGGGCTATCACACCGCGTTCTTGGTGCCTATTGCTGCCTCGTCCATGTTGTTCTTGCTGGGAATTCTCGCCGCCGTGGTGCTTCGGCACAAGCTCGCACGGGTCCACTAGACCCAAGTTGTGGCCCCATCGTGGTTTCCAGGAAGTACTTAGGCCAGGAAGCTGATCGCGGCATCCTTGAACTCGCGCGAGGTCACGGTGTTGTTGTGGGTACGCCCGGAGATGACCAGCTGGGCAGCACCGGGACTCAACGCGGCAAGGCGGGCCATGGTGCGGGCCCGCTCATCGAGTTCCCCGGCGACAAGCAGGATGGGCATGTGGGGNACAGCGTCGGTGGGGTCAAAGGGTTCCATCTTCACAGCTTGGACAAGACAGAGCAGCGCGAAGATATCGTTTGAGGGAATCACTTGAGCCATATTCAGCAGCCACGCAGTGGACGCATCGGTGATGGGNGTGCCGTCATTGAGGAAGTCCTGGGCAGCACGTAGGTCAAAGTCGGCCAAGGGNTCCTCGGGGTTGGGCCCGCCNAAAACCATTCTGCGCACCAATTCAGGCTGCGTGGCACCAAACTCCCACGCCAGCCGTGAACCGAGTGAATATCCGATCAGATCCACNCCGCTGGTCGGATCGGAATCCGTGAGTGGCCGGACGCCTTCATCGATAAGGATTTGCAGCAGATCAGCGCGAATCTTCCCAGGNGTGTAGGAATCTAGGTCGTACGGGGAGGTGCTGTGGCCGTGCCCTGGCAGGTCAACACTGATGACACGACGCCCCGCCCGGTTCAACGCAGTTACCCAGCCGGTCTTGACCCAGTTCAGTTCCACGGAGGAAGCGAACCCGTGGATGAGGAAAACAGGNGGCAGCGCCACCGGGTTCTCGGTCTCAAACGCTACAACATGGAGCCCCGGTGGCGCGCCCTCAATACTGTGGGCACTGCTATGGCTGGACACCGCGGCTGCGTGCTTTCCGGGGAAGTCATGGGTGAACCTTTCCCGCGGCGGTCAGTGCCGCCGTCGTACGTCAACAATAGCGAAAACTGTGCCCGTACGGGTGTGTGCGGGCCCTAGTGCGTGTCCGCGGCGCTGCGCTTACCCTGGATCCGATGGCCCAGCTTGCTCAGTAGGGCGATCACTGCCACCAAGGTGAAGGTGCTCAAAAGCTGGGTGCGGCCGGCAGGATCGCTGAAACCCACGGCAAAGATCGCCAGCAACAGCACTAGACCGGCGATGCTCAGGTACGGGAATCCGCGCATACGCAGCGGTAGGGCAGTGCCATCCTTGTCGGCACGGCGGCGCAGAATGAATTGCGAAAGCAGTGCTGAGCCCCAAATGATCAGGCAGGTGGAGCCCACCAAATTCAGCAGAACCTTCAAGACTGTATCCGGGTACAGCAGTTCCCAAACTACAGTGACAAAGCCAAAGGCCACTGAAATGACGACGGCGGCCACCGGCACCTGACGGGTGTTGGTGCGGGAAAATATCCGNGGTGCTTCGGCGCGTTCGGACAGTGAGTAGATCATGCGCGAGGCGCCGTAGAGATTGGCGTTCAGAGCAGAGAGCAGGGCGGCCACGGCAACAAGGGTGATGACCGTACCAGCCCACTCCAGACCTGCCAGGTTCAGGACGCCGGCAAANGGTGAGAGTAGGGCCTTCGAGGTCCACGGCAGCACGGCAGCAATGATGAAGATGGAGCCGATGTAAAACACCAGGATTCGCCAGACAACTGTGCGCACAGCCACTGTGACGCTACGTGCCGGATTNGTNGTTTCAGCGGCTGCAACAGCCACAATTTCGGTGCCGCCAAAGGCGAATGCCACCACAAAGAGCGCAGTGGCAATACCTGCCATCCCNGTTGGGGCGAAGCCACCGTTAGTAAAANNGTTGCCGAGCCCTGGCGATGGTGCACCTGGCACCAGGCCTAGGAGCAAGGCAATGCCAAAGATGAGGAACAAGACGATGGCAGTGACCTTCAACAGGGCAAACCAAAATTCAAACTCACCATAATTCTTCACCGAGGTCAGGTTCACTGCCGTGAAAACCACCATGAATATCAAGGTCAGCGCCCAAGCGGGCAGGACGGGCCAAATAGTGAACAGGAGTTGGGCGGCTCCCAGCGCCTCGGCGGCAATCACCACCACAAGTTGTAGCCACCACAGCCAGCCAACCGTAGCCCCGGCAACTTTGCCCATGGCCTTTTCTGCGTAGACGGAGAAAGCTCCTGAATTGGGGTTGGCGGCAGCCATTTCACCCAGTGCCCACATGACCAAAATGATCAAGGTGCCGGCCACCAGATAAGAGATCAAAACGGCTGGCCCGGCCATCATGATCCCNTCACCGGAGCCAAGGAACAATCCGGCGCCAATGGCACTGCCAAGGCCCATCATGGTCAACTGCCGCTGTTTGAGCGAGTTCCCCAAACCGGCCTTTGTAGGCGCGTCTAAGGTGCTTGTGGAGTGCTGGGTCATGAAAGAGATGGCCTTCGTCAGTGGTACCGGCTTGATGAGGCCGTCGGTCGGGGATGAGTGATCCCTGTTCAAGAATTATCCCTCATGGGGTGGCCAGCCCAAACCCGGCGCCCGTGGATATCGGCGCAGTGGCACCGGGATGCCGGGTGCTCCTCTGGCTCAGGGATGCCGGGCAACGGCACAGCACCTTGGTTACTCCAGTGTTGATATGACAGAGTGAGGAAATTTGGCGCATGGAGCGGGTAGGTCATAGAATCAGTTGTAGTCAAAGTGACCTTAACTAGGAAAGCGGGGTGCAAGGTATGGAAAAGCGCCATTCATTAGTGCGGCGAACATCAGCGAACGCCTCGCACAGCCTCCGGCATTGGCCATTTCGACTGTCATTTTCACTCTGCGTCCCAGTGCTACCAGCGGCAGGGCCACCCTGTGGCTGCCGCTGGTACGCCGCATCCGTGAGCCGTTTAAAGACAAGTGGGCGCTGCCCGGTGGCCCTTTGACTCAGGCAGATTCGTTGCTGGATGCGGCGGCCAGGAACTTGCAAGACACCACGGGGCTGGCTCCGAGCTATCTTGAGCAGCTGTACGCGTTTGGCGGGCTGCACCGTTCCNCCAGCCAGCGGGTTGTCTCGATCGTGTACTGGGCGTTGGTGCAGTCAACCGAGGCTGAACAGGCTCAGGAATCAGAGAATGTGCGGTGGTTCCGTGCCGATGGACTGGCCGAATTAGCTTTTGATCACAACGAGATTGTTGACTATGCCTTGTGGCGGCTGCGCAACAAGATGACGTACGGTTCCATCGCCTATCACCTGCTCGGGGAAAAGTTCACGCTGGCCCAAGTGCGTGAGGTGTATGAGGCGGTCCTGAACCGCAGTGTGGACCCTGCCAATTTCCGTCGCCAGCTAAAGCAAACACCCCACATAGAACCCACGGAGGAATTTCTGCAGGGCGGTAAGCACCGTCCGCCCCGCCTGTACCGCTATACGGGAGCGTCCGACGTCGGAACGCCCGGACACCCTTCATCTCACCTGTAGCCGTCCATCCTTTCAACTGCCAAAGACGGCGCCAGCACTCCTCACCCACTGCCTCACCCCTTGGAGCACACCATGTCATCTGTGAATACCACCCTCCAGCTCATCACCCGCGACCAGGCGAACGAGCAAACCAGACTGGCCGGCATGCCGGGCCGTGCACAGGAAAGCTGTGATGACGACCTCGCTCAAGGCCCCTGGGAATTCGATCTGGCGCAGGCGCTCGCCGGAACTCCGGGATACGGTCCCGGCGCGTCCAACGAGGACACCGCTCCGGTATCAACCCCGGTTCAGGGTCAGCTCCCGCAAGAGTACAAGGACGCAACCGACGCCGAGCTTGAGGCCCGCATTCTCGCAGCCAAGGCCGAACTGNGGGAACGGGTGGTGGTGCTGGGGCATTTCTACCAGCGCGATGAGGTGGTGGCGTTTGCTGACTTTGTGNGGGATTCCTTCCAGCTGGCCAACGCAGCGAAGACCCGTACGGAAGCTGAAGCCATCGTGTTTTGCGGCGTGCACTTCATGGCTGAAACAGCTGACATGCTCTCTGGCCCGCACCAATCGGTGATCCTGCCCAACCTCGCCGCGGGTTGTTCCATGGCCGATATGGCGGACCTGCCCTCGGTAGAGGCCTGTTGGGCCGAGCTGGAGGCACTCTACGGCACCGAGCCCGACGCCGACGGGCGGGTTCCTATCATCCCCGTCACTTACATGAACTCCTCAGCTGCGTTGAAGGCCTTCTGCGGCGAACACGGGNGANTTGTGTGCACATCATCGAATGCTTCAACAGTGCTGGAGTGGGCGTACCAACGCGGGCAGCGGGTGCTGTTCTTCCCTGACCAGCACCTAGGCCGCAACACAGCCAAGGCCATGGGCATCCCGCTCGCAGCGATGCCGTTGTGGAATCCGCGGATGCCCCTCGGCGGCAATAGCGAACAGGTCATCAATGACGCCAAGGTGGTGCTCTGGCAGGGCTTCTGCTCAGTTCACAAACGCTTCACCGTGGCCCAGATTGAGCAGGCCCGCGTGGACTTCNCCGGTGTGCGTGTGGTGGTCCACCCTGAATGCCCCATGGAGGTAGTGGATGCAGCTGATGAGGCAGGATCCACTGACTACATTCTCAAAGCAATCCAGGGCGCCCCGGACGGTAGCACTTTGNCCATCGGCACCGAGATCAACATGGTGAACCGTTTGGCGGCGCAGTACCCACAACACACCATCTTCTGCCTGGACCCGGTGATCTGCNCCTGCTCAACCATGTACCGGATCCACCCCGGATACTTGGCCTGGGTACTTGAAGGTCTGGTTGCCGGTGAGGTGCGTAATCAAATCACCGTCCCGGAAGCCACCGCCGTCAATGCACGCATCGCGCTGGAGCGGATGCTCGCCGCCCTGCCCAAAGCGGTTGAGCCCAAGAGCCCTGAGCCCAAAGCGGTTGAGCCCAAGACAGCCGCACGGGCATGAGCAATTCGCACCTGATCGTTGTGGGTAGCGGCATCGCTGGGTTGTATGGTGCCCTGCTGGCTGCAGAGTCCGGAATGCGTGTGACCCTGATGACCAAGGGTGCGCTGGAGGCGAGTAACACCCACCGGGCACAAGGCGGCATTTGTGCCGTCCTTGCCNCCGAGGATGCTGCACCGNGGGACACCGTAGAAACACACATTGCTGACACCCTCACAGCCGGTGCTGGACAGTGCGATCTTGCGGCCGTACAAATCCTGTGCACCGAGGCAGCCGCCGACATCGCAGCGCTAGAACGCTTCGGCGTAGCCTTTGATATTGATGGGGCAACAAGGAAGCGGGCGTTGGGGCTAGAAGGAGCACATTCGGCCGCCAGGATTCTCCATGCTGGTGGGGATGCCACCGGTGCGGCCATCGCCAACGGACTGATTGGCGCCGTGCTGAACGCGCAGGAGTTGGGGCTGATCACTGTCTTGGAGNGGTGCTTCGCCACCGAGTTGCTAAGAGCGCCCACAGTTTCACAAACTGATGTCTCCGAAGTTGGGACCACGCCACGGACCGCCGTTGTTGGGGTGGCATACCTTGACCCTGCTGGGCAACGGAAGTTGTTGGACGCAGACGCCGTCCTGTTGGCCTCGGGTGGGGCCGGTCAGTTATATGAATTCACCACGAACCCTGAAGTGGCCACTGGAGACGGGGTAGCGCTGGCATGGCGTGCCGGTGCGGTGGTGGCAGATCTGGAGTATTTTCAGTTTCACCCCACAGCATTAGCGGTGGGCGGGAACTTCCTGATCTCTGAGGCTGTGCGCGGTGCAGGAGCCGTGCTGCGTGACGGTCATGGTGAGGCGTTTATGCAGCGCTATCATCCGGAAGGCGATTTAGCCCCGCGCGATGTTCTGGCACGCAGCATTGCTGCACACCTGGCAAGCCTGGATCCCCAAGAATCCAGCTCCATCTACCTTGACGCCACAGGCGTGGAGCAAGCCCACGGTGCGGGCTATCTGGCTCGCCGTTTCCCCACGATCGATGCCACCACCACAGCGTTGGGGTTTGACTGGCGCGAACACTGGCTTCCCGTCATGCCCGCGGCGCACTACTGGATGGGTGGGGTAGCCACCGATCTACAGGGCAGGACATCGCTGCCAGGACTCTATGCCGCAGGTGAAGTTGCCTGCACCGGTGTCCATGGAGCCAATCGCCTCGCCTCCNATTCCCTCCTTGAAGGGTTGGTATTCAGCCGCCGCGCTGTTGCTACTTTCGCCTCCGGAACACAGGATTGGCCCGCCCTGACCGCCGCGCCCGCAGCTTCGACGGTGGCCATAACACTGGCGNCGGCCATGCCACGAGCAGCACTGAAACATCTCATGGCCAACGCCGCAGCAGTTGGACGCAACGCCAACTCCCTGGCGCAAGCAGCATCCGCACTGGACGCTGCTAACCCAGCTAATCCAGCTGACGGGGTCTATGGTCAGCGCACAGAGGCCGAGGACAGCAACTTACACCTCGTGGCGTGGCTCCTGGTCCAAGCAGCCCTGGCCAGGNAGAACTCGGTGGGCGCGCATTTTCGCTCCGACTTCCCGCAGGGCCCGGGCTCAGGTGAAACAGGGGCANCGCGAGGGAGTAACTTTNGGGTCAATCCGGCGCCCACCCACCCCGCTGCCTTGTCCTTCCCACACTTTGCCAGCACTGAAACCTTTGCCAGCACCGAAAACTTTGCCAGCACCCAAACCCAGCGTGAAAGCGAAACAGTATGAACGCCGTCGCACTTGTCCTGACTACCAGCAACAGCCCTGCACCAGCACTGCCGGAGCTGCCCAAGGCGGCAGTGGAGGAGATTCTGCACCGGGCATTTGCAGAGGACGCTCCTNTTGGTGATATCACCTCGGCCACACTCCTGCCGGCCCACACATGGGCCACGGCCTGGCTCGTGGCCCGCGAACCGNGAATCTTCTCCGGCGGAGCCGTGTTCGAGGCGGCCATGAAAATCCAAGACCCGGCAGCTGTGGTGGAGCAGTTGGTAGCAGATGGCTCACACTTCGCAACAGGGGACCGCATCATGAGTGTGAGCGGGTTGGCTCGCGGCGTGCTGACAGGTGAGCGCATCGCGCTAAACCTGACCCAACGCATGAGCGCCATCGCCACACAGACCGCTGAGTACGCTGCCCTGATCGAGGGCACGAAGGCGCGGGTCACTGACACTCGTAAGACAACTCCCGGGCTGCGCGTCCTGGAAAGGTACGCCGTACGCTGCGGGNGAGGGCACAACCACAGGTTCTCACTCTCAGATGCGGTGCTGGCCAAGGATAACCACCTTGCCGTGCTCACAGGAGGAGACGCCAGCAAGCTCACGGCTGCGCTCGCAGGCGTACGCTCACAATTACCCCACACCGTCCACTTTGAGGTGGAGGTGGACTCCATCGCGCAGATCGAGCCAGTGCTGGCAGCAGGGGTGGACACCATCATGTTGGATAACTTCACGAACGATCAGCTGGTGGAAGGTGTAACGCTTGTCAACGGCCGTGCCCTAGTGGAAGCCAGCGGCAACGTGAACCTGTCCACCATTGCCGGTATTGCCCGCACCGGGGTGGACATCATCTCCGTTGGTGCACTGACCCACAGCGTCCGGGCCCTTGACCTGGGCCTAGACATTGGCCTGGAGCCCTAAGACATGATTTTCCTTGACGCGGCAGCCACCACGCCGGTCCGGCGCGAGGTGATCGAGGCGATGTTCCCGTTCTTGACCAACCAGTTCGGCAACNCCTCCAGCCACCACGGGTTGGGGAGCNAAGCCGTGGCCGCCTTAGCCGGCGCCCGTGAGCAGGTTGGAACAGTGCTGGGCTGTCACGCCGAGGAGATCACCTTCACCTCTGGCGGGACGGAAGCGGATAACCTAGCGCTGAAGGGGATCGCGCTGGCCCGGCGTGCCGCAGATCCGCGCCGGAACCGGGTGGTGATCAGCGCTATTGAACACCCTGCCATCACCGATTCTGCCCGCTACCTGCACCGGGTCCACGGTTTTGTGCTCGATGTGGTGCCCGTGGACGCACAAGGGGTTCTGGATCCGGAAGTTTTCGCCGCTGTCCTGGCCGGAAAGTCCTCTGGAGGAGCCTCCACCGATGAGCGCGGAGTTGGTGCAAGTAGGCACGACGGCGGGCAGGTTGGGGATACTGATGGGTACGCGGTGCCAGGATCTGATGTTGCGGTGGCTGCTCTCATGTATGCCAACAATGAAGTCGGAACCGTGCAGCAGATCCCCGCATTGGCAGCCGTCGCCTCCAGCATGGGTATCCCTTTCCATAGCGATGCTGTGCAGGGCGCTGGCTGGCTGGACTTAGATGTGCGTGAACTCGGCGTGGACTCGATGGCTCTTTCGGGTCACAAACTGNGGGCGCCCAAGGGCGTGGGGCTGCTGTTCTTGCGCGGTGGTGTGCCGTGTGAGCCGCTGATCCATGGCGGAGGGCAGGAGCGCGGAACCCGTTCAGGGACCGAAAATGTGGCGTTCGCCGTCGCGCTGGCCACAGCCCTGTCCCTTTCTCAAGTGGACAGGGCCGCGGCTTCAGCAAGAACAGCACAGCTGCGTGATGGTTTCATCGCCCAAGTTTTGGCGAGGGTGCCCAACGCCATAGTGACAGGCCATCCCGTACGGCGTCTGCCCGGGATAGCCTCGTTTTGCCTGCCGGGAACTAGCGGTGAATCAGTGCTTNTGGAGCTGGAGCGGCGAAACGTCATCTGTTCCTCCGGTTCGGCCTGTGCGGCTGGCTCCGATGAGCCCTCGGATGTTCTCACTGCCATGGGGATTGAACGCTCCGTAGCGCAGACAGCGCTGCGCTTTAGTTTCGGTGCCGATGTCAGCGCTACCGCGTTAGATACAGCCGCCGATGAACTAGTTGCGGCTGTGGGAAGGGTCANNGGGCACTGGGCCGCTGACCCTTCCGGGTATTGTTGTTTGCCTGCTCCTAGGGGTTAGCGCCTGTTTGGGGCTATACCTATGCGGGCAAGAGCTGTGGTGCACGCTGGGCGGTGGCACTTTCTCGCTGCCAGGAGAAATTCTCCCGCAGCAGCCTGCTCCAACGGTTGGCCGGAAGCTGTGGATGCAGCATGGCTAGGCCTACACAGTATTTGCTCATGCTCAAGTCTCGGATTCCCATTTCGGCCAAGACCCGATCCGCTACGCCGCGCCCGTCGGCAGACTTGGTTTCCACCACCACCATGTCCGGACCTGCCATTTCTTGGCTGCCGTCACGGCAGAGCAGCTGCACGTCCAGGGTCAGACGCTCCTGGCTGATGGGGTTGACAAGAGTGCCGCGGTTGTAATCAATGGCCATAACGGGCTCCAGCTCTGGCATGGCAAGCCCGTACTGGGTATCTAGCAGTTCGGTCAGGAATGCGCGGGCGTCGGCATTCATCCGGCCGCGATCTTCCAGTGGGTACCGGATACGGTGTTTGTCCGTCTCCCCACGCAAGCCCTTGAGTTTTGTCTCGAACATGCACAGCCCCGAATCGAGATAGGTGCGGCTGCGCACTTTGTAGCGGCGTCGGCGACCCTGCCGGTGGGCACGGTACTGGTCAAAGTCCGCCGTGTCGAAATACGTGGAGCTGTAACCGAAGACGCGCCGGCCGTCGATGTCCATGACCCGAAAGTCCTCATCAAGTTTATCGATCAGGGCAGCTAACTGTGCAGCAGTCAGCAGGAACTTCTTGTCAACACGGCGCTGCAAGGCGGCTTCCTCGTTGACTTCCTCCAGACTGATCGGTCCACGGTGTGCCAACCTGCTTCCCAGCACTTCGGCGCAGCTCACAGGAGCGTTGTGCTGGGGACTCTCATGAGCGTGTTCCGCTGAAGTCGTAGGGGACTCAGTGGGAGCCTGTGCTGAGGCGAAATCCTCAGCCGGTGCGTTGGCCGGGTAGTTGGCCGGGTGATTGGCCGCAGCACTCGGGTATGGCGATGAGTCCCCGGGGTGCNGGTGCTGCGATGAGGGAATTGATCCCAACCTGCTGTTCCGGGACCAGGGTGCGTGAGGACTTCTTGTGCGCTTTTGAGGAGATGGACTTGTAACGGACATCGGCAATTGTCAGGTCGCGGACCATATCCAAGGCCATGACCTCAATGCGCATGACCTTAGCGCTGAGCAAAGTTTCCAGGGCCTGCTTCAGTTCTGTTTCATTGGCATAGCCGCGGTCCAAGGTGATGGTTTGGCGGCGTGTAGTGGGNGAAATTCTCGGGTGGTCGGCAACGTACAAAGTGGCGACCAGGATTACTGAGAGCAGGGGAGCCAGCCAGGCCGGGTCTGGGTGCAGACCGTTGACCAGACCCAGAACCAGGGCGGCGAAGTAGTAACCAATTTCACCCTGCGTGAGGGTGTCAGAGCGAAGCCGAATGATGGACAGGACGCCGAAGAGGCCTAAGCCCAGGCCCGCGCCGGCGGCACTGCCAGAGAGGAGCATGGTCACCAGCATGATACCCACGTTCAGGCATACGTAGGCAAGTGCCAGATCCCGGCGGTGGTAGCGGGGNAAGTACACGGCATAGACAAGGGTGATGATACAGATCAAGTTTGCGGCCAATGCGATCCAGAGGGCTAACATGGTTCTCCTTTTGTTCAAGTGTTGTTTGCTTGACTTCAGTGTTCCGTATCAATATGAGACGAAAAGGAGATGTGCATGAGAGCCCTCTCATATGCGCTAGTTGGTGCGCATCCGGTATCCCATGCCGCGGACCGTCTCGATGCGTTCGGCGCCGAGCTTCTTGCGCAAGTAGCGGATATAGACGTCCACCACGTTGGAACCGGGATCAAAGTCAAAGCCCCAGACCTGGGAAAGGAGCTGTTCCCTGGATAACACTTGGTCTCTATGGCGGCACAAGGTCTCGGCGAGGGCAAACTCGCGGGCACTAAGATCCTTAGCCACGCCGTCCACAAGGGCTCTGCGGGTGCGCAGGTCTAGGCTGAGGCCACCTGCCCGCAGGATTGTCTGGTCCTCCAGTACGTGCCCGCGCAGGCGTAGCCGCACTCGGGCCAGCAACTCTTCAAAGGCGAAGGGCTTGGGCAGGTAGTCGTCAGCACCACCTACCAGCCCTGCAACCCTGTCGTTGACGGAGCTGCGGGCCGAGAGGATGATCACCGGGATGTCTACACGTTCCTCGCGCAGCCGGTGCAGGACCGTCAGTCCGTCAACGTCCGGTAGCCCGATGTCAAGGATCAGGAGATCGTGAGAGCGCGAAGATGCTTCCTCGTAGGCTGATTTGCCATCACCGACGACTTTGGTGACAAAGCCTTTGCTGTTGAGGCCCCTTTGCACAAAGGTCGCGATGCGTTCCTCGTCTTCAACAATCAGGATGCGGTTCATTGGTATCTTTTCTGCCGTTGGGCGCTCATCATGATGGGTCCAATTCCGCAATGCCTTCTGGACGGAGCAGTGGCAAAGAAATTTCGAATGTACTGCCAGCGCCCTTGACGCTTTGCACGCGCACTTTGCCGCCGTGTGCATCCACAATGGAGTTTACAATGGACAGTCCCAGCCCTGCTCCGGGGAGGTGCGGCGCNCCGGCACCACGGCGGAATCGTTCAAAGATTCCATCCTGTTCGCTCTCGCTCATGCCTGAGCCGGTGTCCCTGACCCACAAGACAAGTGAGTCTGCCAGCATGCGCGAACCCATCCCAATAGTGCCGTCCGCAGGAGTGTGAGCGGCGGCATTCGTGGCCAACTGCATCAGGGCTTGCGTTATCCGCTGCCCGTCTGCCAGCACGGGGCCTTCAGCGAGTTCATCAATGACCCAGTGGTGCGGGCCAAGCATGCGGGCCTTCGCCAAAGTATCAACGAGCAGGTCCATAACTTCCACTTCGTCACGGACAATGAAGTCCGGTTGTTCCGCTTTNGCCAGCAGCAGCAGGTCATTGACGATCCTGCTCATCCGGTCCAACTCGTCCATGACAAGGGCTATTGTCTCGTTGCGCTCTTCAGGAGAATCGCCCATCATTTCTAGCTGTCCGCGGACTACAGTGATGGGNGTGCGCAGTTCGTGTCCGGCGTCGTCAACAAATTGCTGCTGAGTAGTGAACGCGGTTTCCAGCCGGTCAAGCATGCGGTTGAATGTGCTGGCCAAGGCTGCCACATCATCCCGGCCTACCACCTCGATTCTGCCGCGCAGGTCAGTCTCAGTAATGGATTCTGCTGCTTCACGGACCAGCCGAACAGGGAAAAGAACCCGGCCGGCAATGAACCACGCTGCCAAGGCGGCTCCCACCACAGCCAACACACTGGCGATGGCGAAGATTCCCAGAGAACTATACAGCGGCGCGGACAAGGCACTGCGGAACTGGATGTAGACGAGCGTTCCTGAATGCGGATCTCCTACAACGCTCACGGGGATTGCTGCGTAGGCGGCCTCACCTGCCGCTGTGTTTAGTGTGCCGTGTGTTGGATTGGTTTGATCAGCAAGCTGAGCCAGAAAGTCCGTGTCCAAATCAAGACGAACGGGAGGGTCGCCCTGGGTGCGGCGGTGGGGAGCCCCGTCCAGAAGCGAAAACTGGGCTTCCATAGGGTAGGTGGCAGTGTCTTGCATATAGCGGGTGAGTAGCTCATCCACTGTATTTTGATAGCGGCCCGACGGCGAGACAGAGAATGCCCGGAAACTTGCCGCGGCATGGGTCAACCTGTCGGCGACCAAGGCGTCTGTTTTGGATGAGAGCACCTGTGCGGACCACATCAATGAGGCGCCGAAGGCAGCTGTTAGCAACACCACCATCGCCCCGATGATGCGTCCGCGCGCACTCAGCGCGCGATGGCTGCCTTTAGTGGTGATCATAGTACTGCTTGTATTTGTAACGGTTATTTTGTCCGTCATTGTTGTAGCGGTACTTGTAGTAATCGGCGTTGCCTGAATTATCGGCATCGTCGTTGATGCCATCATTTGAGCTGTCTATATCATTCGGGACAGCACTATTCGGGTCGGCATCATTCGGGTCGGCGAAATTGTCCTCAGTGTGGCAGTCGTTGGAGCCGGCGGTGATCACGCACAAAGGTACGGGGACTGCCCCTGGATCGATACTGTCACTGACTTCCGGCGGCGCGGAGGTGTTCTTAGTGTTCGGCTCTAATGTGCCAGAGGTTTCAGGGTTTCAGGGGTGTCAGGGTTTCTGAGGTGTCTGGGGAACCGGAACTGGAATCGGACGGTTCAGTTGCTGACCCTGGCACCGACAGGGTGTGACAACAATGGAATCGCCTAGTTCGGGCTCGGAACCGGAGGCCAGCAGCGCCGTCGCGGTCAGGGTACCAGCTAACAGCAGGCCAAGGAAAGAGAGAATGATGAAGCGCGGCACGTGCATGGTTCTACTCTGCCCCATTTAGGCGCCGATCTATGTGAAGCGAACATGAGCGTTCTCTCATCTTCGCTGCAGCTGGAACGGATTAAGGCACCGCTACTGAAGAGTTGCCGTGCCGCGCTCGTCGGAAAATCCAAAANCGCAGCAANAGAAACCGGGTCACAGCCGATGCTACATTACCTAGCACTATGACAATGAGTTCGAGGGTGATTGATGCCCCGGGTACTACCTGGTGCAAGACCCAGAGGCTGCCACTGGTCATGGCCAAGGCCAGCACCATGACCCAGAGGCCACGCCGTTGGTCGCGCCACCATAGGTGCCTGCCACTGATGCCGAAGCTGATCCTGCGGTTGAGTTCGGTATTTAGCAGTGAACACAGGATCAATGAAATGGCATTGGCCCACTGGGTTCCTGTAACCGGGCGCAGGAACGCAAATATCACCATTGAAATGACCGTGCAAATCACAGCGACTATGGCAAATCCACGCAGTTGAGCAGCGAGCTCAGGGTGGCGTCGGAGCCACTGCGCGGGTAAACCGCGTAAACCGCTGCCCGCTGTGTTGGGAGCNGTGGGCGGCGGGGCTGAATCTGGAGTTGCTGTTGTTGCCATCGGTAACTAATCCTGCCATCTGAGGTTCACAATACCCAAAACGATCTCTGGGTATTGGCTGTGAATTCCTTCCACTAGGCATGACGCAGGTGTGGTGGAACCTCAGGGCATGGTGCTAACTAGAGGATGGCGGCCACCGGATTATGTAGTTCACCGATGCCGCCGATGCGGCAGATGACTTCATCGCCTGGGGTGATTTGGCGGCACTGCGCCGGGAACCCGGTGAGGATGGCGTCCCCNGGCTGGAGGGTCATGAAACTGCTCAGGTAGACCAGAATTTCATCCACGCCCCAGCCGAGGTCCGCGCTTGTGGCGGGNGCAAGCTCGGTGCCATTGTGCACAATGCTGATGGGCACGCCGTCGTCCTTGAATCCCACCACGATCCACGGGCCCAACGGTGTGAAAGTGTCCGGGCTCTTGGCGCTGATCCAGAGTTCGTCGGACTTNTGCGCGTCACGGTCGGAAACGTCGTTGCCAATGGTGAAACCCAGGATGGCGTCGCGTGCGTTCTGCAGGGTCAGGTTGCGGGCCGGGTGGGCGATGATGGCGGTCAGCTCGGCTTCGGGATCCACGTAACCTGTGCCGGGGCCAAGGAGGATGGCCTCGCCCGGACCGATGACCGAGCTGGCAGCTTTGTGGAATGCCTGGGGTGGGAGCGCGCGGCCGGGAGCACCGGTGTTGTGCGCCATGCCGAAGATATTCATGGGTGCGCAGGGAGCTAAGAAAGTGAACTGATCTTCGCGGATGATTGCCCCGNNGGTCCAGCCGTCTCGGAACGCACTGTTTTGGTTCCCGGGCGAGGTGGGAAACGGTGTCTGCACTAGCTGCCAGATGAGGCCTTCGGGGCTAGTGAAATCGGCGGCATCGTTTCGGAGGAAAAATTGTTCGGGCAAGGGCGCCTGCGCAGTGTCAAGGGGACGGACACGGGCGATGCGGTGTGGAGCTTGAGTCATGAGGACATCCTACCTCCTGGCCGAGAGGGTAAATCTGATACTAAAGTTAAGTTTCACTGTGCACCTTTGCTGCAAAAGGTTGCGCTCCCAGAGCTGTGGCATAGAATCCGTGTCATGCCTATAGGATCAGCCAAAACGATTAATCGTGTAGTGGCGGCAGCTTTGACAGTGGGTGCCGCAGGTACCGCCGCCGTCATGGGTGCGCGGGCGTACCGGGCCGGGGTAGAGACCCCGGTAGGGGATTTCGGTGCAGCGCCGCACCTTGAAGAAAATGGCACAAATTATGCGCAGCTAGCTGCTGACCAGCTCAGCGAGCTGATTACTTTCCGCACGGTGTTTTCGAGCTTCAGAGACAGGATTGAACTGGAAGAGTTCACGGGATTCATCGAGGCGCTGGAGCGGCTTTACCCTAGCGTCCACTCCGCCTTGAACCGCGAGTTCGTCAATGGTCACGGGTTGCTTTTCAAGTGGCCGGGGACCAGCGTGGATGCCGCTGCTAAGCCCACCGTCCTGATGGCGCATTACGACGTAGTTCCGGTTGACATACGCGAGAACTGGACCCACCCTGGTTTCTCCGGACATCAAGAGGGCGGATATGTCTGGGGGCGAGGCGCCCTAGATGACAAAGGCGCCATTGTGGTGATCATGGCTGCTATTGAGTCTTTGATCAATGACGGATTTCTCCCCACACAAGACCTCTATCTCTCCTTCGGCAATAACGAGGAAACGGCCGGCGATAGTGCCGCTGCGGCCGCAGCACTGCTTGCCAAGCGCGGGGTGAAGCCATGGCTGGTGCTTGACGAAGGTGGTGCGGTTGCTGTAGATGCTTTCCCCGGCTTGAAGGTTCCAGCTGCCGTTATCGGTGTGGCTGAAAAGGGCATTCTGGATCTGCAATTGCTCACTCGTGGAGCTGGTGGACATGCGTCCACACCACCGCGGATGGGGGCGACGGTGCGGCTTGCACAGGCCATCATGGCGCTGGAAGAAACCCCGTTCCCGGCCTCGATGCCGGGTCCGATCGCTGAGATGATGCGCCGGATTGGGAAGAACAGTGGCTTCGGACTGCGGCTCGTGACTGAGAATCTGTGGGCTTTCAAGTCGCTTTTGACTCAGGTTNTTGGGTTGGTTGGCGATGAAACCCGTGCACTGACCCGGACAACCGTGGCAGTGACAATGCTGGAGGGAAGCAAGGCGTCGAATGTATTGGCGTCCACAGCACGCGCCAACGCCAACATCCGGATTGCCGTGNGGGAGAGTGTTGAATCTGTGGTGGAGCAGGTGCGCTCCATCATTGACGATGCCACGGTGGAATTGACAGTGCGTTCAGGGCATGACCCTTCGCCCGTTTCATCCTTTGCCAACGAGCAGTTCGCGTTGTTGACCCGAGCTGTTGCAGCATCATACCCGGGCGCTTTGGTGACGCCGTACATCCAGACAGGTGCCACTGACTCTCGCCACTTCACTACCATTTGCCCTGCTGTATATCGGTTCTCACCGCTGCTAATGGATGCGTCCGACCGTGCCAGTCTGCACGCCGTCAATGAACGTGTCCGCATCAGTTCGCTGGGCTCTGGTGTGGTGTTTTACCGTGCGCTACTTCAGGGTCTTGGCTGATAAGCCACCTGCCTTTCTGTCTTGAATGTTCGACGGCGGTACCTACCTGGGTGCCGCCGTTCGGCTGTGGTGTTTGTTCCTGCACAGGGTGTGTTGTTGTTTTGGTGTGCACTGTGGGTTGCTGTGGGGTAGGAATGTCAGTGCTTTCTTTTAGAATAGATGTATGAGTACGGCGGCTAGGGTGCCGGGTGGTTCGGTATCTGATTCAGGGGAGTCAAGGGTTGGTGGGCATGTCCACCAGCTTTGAATCTTGCTGCGGCTTTGGTCCGGGGCGAGAGGCCGTTGGGTCTGGATTTAGGGGCTCTTTCTGATAGTGAGTGTGTGCGGTGGGCGCAGGACTTGGAGTGTTTGGGTCGTTTCCAGCAGGCGATGACTGTTCAGGTCGCGGGTGAGCTTGCCCAGCGTGTTGATGCGGGCCGGTATGCAGCTACCGGGGTTCACGGCGTAGTGGATTTATTAGTGCAGTCATTGAGGATTAGTGCTGGGGAATCCAGGCGCAGGGTTGCTCTGGCCGAGGTCTTATTACCGGTCCGTGATGTCATAACCGGGGAGATCGCACCAGCGCCAGTGCAGCCGGTGGTGGGTGAGGCGTTCTTCAGCGGCCAGCTCTCTGTGGAGCAGGGCTTTATGATCAGTAAGTTCGTGGCAGAAGCTCAGGGTTTAGCCAAAGCTGACCGGATCAGTGCCCAGACGTGCCTGGAGGTCCAGGAGTCCTTGGTAGAGATCGGGAGGGAAGAAGGCCCTGATTTTCTGCGTCATGCAGGGAACCGGATTATGTCGCTCTTAGATCCCGATGGGCAANAACCTACGCCAGGAGATTTACTGGCGAAACAGGGATTGTTTNTTCGTCAGCCTCGACGGGGATTGATTCACTTTGACGGGCATATGAGTATCGAGCAATACGAGAACCTCATGGTCGCGATCGGTACTGCGACGAACCCCAATAAACATAAAGACCTCAACACCATCGATACACCTGACCTCGCTGACGACCTCCACCAGCACAACGACCAACCCAGCCAAGCCGACCACGCTAGCCAGGATGGGCATGCGGGTGGGGATGATCGCTCTGGACGCGGCGGTCCGGGTAGTGATGGCGTGGTGGTGGGGCAACAAGAGGTGTTGTTTGAGCAGTTGAACGGGATCATCGGGATCCTCAACACCACCCCGAACCAGAGCCTACGCAGCCTGCGCCAGAGCCTACGCAACCTGCGCCAGAGCCTACGCAACCTGTGCCTGAGCAGGTGATGACAGCACAGCCAGGTCCATGCAACAGCCCACTGGAGCNAAGACAGTCAAGACAGCCAAGACAGCCACAGTAGTCAGCATGAACAGGACATTGACGATCAGCACGGGAGTCAGGATGCAGGTGGCGGTCAGGGATCAGTAGCTGTTGCTGGGTCAGTCCCTGGCGGGTCGAAGATGCCGGGTCAGGGATGGCGGCGGGTATTAGAGCCGTGGGAGATCCCGCCCCGGCCCCATAACGCTCCACTGGATGCGGTGGCTCCTGTGTATGAAGGTGAGAAATGGTTTTGGTTTGATCCCGTAAAGAACACCACCNGGGGCTGGGCAGCCCGCCAGGAATCTAGCCCCTTCNCCGCGGTGGAAGAACCCACAGCCTTGCCATCAGCAGGACCTGCCAGTTTTAGTGGTGGCTTATTCACTAACAGCGGCCCACTGATCACTCCCGAAGCTTTCGGTACCTCCGAGGAACTAGGCACCCGGAGCATCTCGGGAGGTTTAGGTACTCACTGTGGTGCTGATGTTTGGCAACAAAGGGTGCTCAATGGTGTGTGGATCCCGGCCCCTGGCTCAGGAGAGGTCCCGGAATACCTGGACCCCATCGATCCAGACACTACCGACCCGGTAGTGAAGGACACCCGTACCTACGCTCAGAAACTCCTCGATGGGCTCCTTGACTGTGTGAAACTCGCCGCCCGCACCAATAAACTACCCCTGAACGGCGGGTTGAAAACCCAGTTGATCATCACCACTACCCAGGGAGATCTTGACCGCCGTGACGGCACCGGAACAGCCTTTACCACCTACACCGGCCCGGTACCCTTGGCCCTCTTCGAGCAATCCCTCTGCGATCCAGAAATCACCTATCTAGGGGTGGGAGAAGGACAAGAAATCCTCACGGTCGGACGCGCTCAACGGCTCTTCACCCCAGCACAACGCAAAATCCTCTTCGCCAGAGACCTAGGCTGTTCCTTCCCACACTGCACCGCCCCAGCACCCTGGACCGAAGCCCATCACGTGATTGCCTGGCAAAACGGTGGCGAGACCAACATCAACAACGGCGCACTGCTCTGCAGCCGCCACCACAGCCTGATCCACCATAGCGACTGGACCCTCAAACTCAGCAACGGCACCCCTTCTNACACAGCCNCCTACATGATCGACCCCACCCAAACACCCCGCCGCAACACCTACCACCACGGCCTCACCAACAACCCTCCCAACGGCAAGTAGGTGCGTTCCTTCAGGAGCGAGCGTGTTCTGTTGACTTCAGGAGCGAGCGTGGTCAGCAATGAGATCTCCGTCACTACTCGGGGATAATTGGCAAATTGGCAAATTTACATCAAGGAGACACCGTTGGATGGGAAACACATAAAAGTACAGTCGGATCGTCGTTCAACTAAAAGAACGTGCTGGGTGACAACATCAGTTTTATAGCGGGTTCCCTAGCATTGTCAGGATGTGACGCGATAGTAGGAAGCCCACTTTCCGCCGAAGAAGACGTGCAGGATGCAGCTTCGCCGACAGCTTCTGAACAAGGCCAGGCACAAGGGGCGGATGCAGAAAGGAAACGGCGCCAGGAACTGACGCGCAGCCCAGCCTGGCACCGTCAGTGGCGCAACCGTCAGTGGCGCAACCGTCGGTGGCACAAAAGTCACTGGCACAACAGTCAGTGGCACAAATGTAGTTGAGTCCGGTAGCCGCAAGCTCCCCAGACCCATCCCCAAGCGCACCTGTTCCCGGCACCCCAAGTGGACGAGGCGACAACGCAGTGGCAACTCTTGAAACGGGCATCATGGGTCCAGAGCGAGCTTGCCCAGACGCTGCAGACCGGCACTATGAAATGATGGCCCGGCCGCCATGGTCTATGACACCGTGACCGCGGACAAGCTCGGCATCTACATGTTTGGTGAAGTTCTCATGTTCACCAGTGAGTACCAAAGTATCCAGAGGATGATCACCTCGCTCAAGGCGCTGAACTAGCTGAACTAGCTGAACTGGCTGAACTAGCTGAGATACTGCGGACCATTAGGTTAGCGCTGCGCCACCGCTGCCCTCAGTTTGCCTGTCAGCTCCAGTAATGAAGTCATCTCGTCATCCGTGAGCGCTACTTCCATGAGGGCGGTGATATTTTGCACATGGGTCCGGCCCACCTTNTTCTGTAACGCCGCGCCATCCTCGGTCAGTCTGATGAGCACGCCACGTTTGTCATCCTCGGCTGTCTTGCGTTCGATGAGCCCGCGCACTTCCAGACGGTCAACCATGCGAGAAATGCTCGGCTGGGTCAGTAGAACATTGTCATTGAGCTCGTTCAGGCGAAGCCAGCCGCTGGGGCAGCGCGAAAGGTTGTACAGGATGTCATATTCGCGGGTTCCCACATCTTTAAAGATGGGCTCCTTATGAAGCTCTCGCATCACGGCCACTTGGGTGCGCAGCAAAGATTCCCATGATTCGGTGGCCAGCCGACGGTGTGCAGCTGCTGACATGTTAGTTCACTCCTGTTGACGTTGTGGCAGCTGAGTTCCCGCGGGAAGGTACTGCGGCTGCAAGTGCCGGGCCGCCTCGCGGCGGGCATGGAAAGTTGGTGCGTCGGGGACGGACGCTGGGCGGTTGAGTGCAAATTCCTTGCGCAGAATTGGCAGGACCTCGGAGCCGAAGAGATCAAGTTGTTCAAGGACAGTCTTCAACGGCAGCCCGGCATGGTCCACAAGAAATAGCTGGCGTTGGTAATCGCCAAAGTAGTCGCGGAATGAAAGGGTCTTNTCGATCAACTCTTGCGGGCTACCAACAGTCAGCGGTGTTTGTGAGGTGAAGTCCTCCATGGATGGGCCGTGGCCATAAACCGGTGCATTATCGAAGTAAGGACGGAATTCATTGACCGCGTCCTGGGAATTCTTACGGATAAAGAATTGCCCACCCAAGCCCACTATGGCCTGTTCAGGGGTACCGTGGCCGTAGTGTGCATAGCGCTCACGATAGAGACCGATGAGCTGCTGGTAATGCTCCTTGGGCCAGAAGATGTTGTTGGCGAAGAAGCCATCCCCATAGTAGGCGGCAATTTCTGCTACCTGTGGTGTGCGAATGGAGCCGTGCCAGACAAACGGGGCCACTGCGTCCAAGGGCCGGGGCGTGGCAGTGAAACCATGCAGGGGCGTCCGGAACTTTCCCTCCCAATTCACTACTTCTTCATCCCAGAGGCGCCTCAACAGGGCATAATTTTCTACGGTCAGTTCCACCGAGTCCTGATTGTTCTTACCAAACCACGGGTAGACGGCTCCCATGTTTCCTCGGCCCAAGACGAGGTCCACTCGGCCATCGGCAAGATGCTGCAGGGTAGCAAAATCCTCGGCGATTTTGACAGGATCGTTCGTCGTGATCAGCGTGGTGCTGGTGGAGAGGATAATTTTGTGGGTTTGTGCAGCAATGTAAGCCAAGATCGTTGTGGGNGAGCTGGGGTAGAACGGCGGGTTGTGGTGCTCGCCCGTGGCAAAGACGTCCATGCCAATGTCTTCGGCGTGTTTGGCGATGGTGGTGATGGCCTTCAACCGCTCGTGCTCGGTAGGGCTGCGGCCAGTTGTGGGATCCATAGTGATGTCGCCAACACTGAATATTCCGAACTGCATGTGATTGCTCCTTCAAGTCCTGCGGGATTTTCGTCGCTATGGACAACCTGAAATATATATACGTATGTATCTAATATAAGGCTAAACCCCAAGCGGCACGAATATGTTCCAGCGGGCATGCAGCGTCACCAGGCGAGGGTAGCCGGTTCGAAATAAAGTGCAGTGCTAACTTCCTCTACCTGCTACTGGCTGGTACTAAGATGCTCTTCAGGAGCACGTAACGCATATCACAGGGCCTGGAGGAAAGCATGGCTGCATTGCAACGTGGCATCGCAGGTAAAAGCATCCGCATGGCCCCAACTGCCACGGCAATCGTGGGCTTCTTGGTGCTGGTGGAACTCACCAGCGGGATTCTTCAAGGCTATTACACCCCGCTCTTGAGCGACATTGCCAGATTCCTGGGGATCCACGACGCCGACGTCAACTGGTTTGAGGCCGCACAGTTGATGGTCAGTGCTCTGGTGGTTCCCATACTCGCCAAAATGGGCGACATGATTGGCCATAAANGGGTACTGCTGCTTTCCACAGCGCTGACAGCCGCAGCCTCCTGGGGAGTAGCCTATGCCCCGAACTTCTGGTTTNTTCTGATCGCGTGGGCCCTGCAAGGCTTCTACGTTGTCTGGCTGCCACTTGAAATCGCCCTGATTTACAGCCGCTCACACCACCGCCCCGACGGTGCCGCAATGACTAGAAAATCAGCAGGAATCCTTGTGGCGGGCTTGGAATTCGGGGTGATTGTTGGTGCACTAGCGGGCGGTTTCATCGGAGGGTTACTACCGGGTCAGCTCTGGCTGACACTGATGATCCCCGCCATCGCCGTCACGCTGTGTTTCTTCGTGATTCTCTTTGGCGTCCCTGAATCCGCAAACCGCACCGGTGGCCGGCTCGATCTCATGGGACTGACTCTGCTCTCCACTGGCCTTNTGCTGATCACCGCTGGACTGACTTTCATGCGCATCAATGGCCCCGGCACCTGGTGGGCATGGGCCGCCGTTGTCCTTGGAGTTGCAACATTTGCACCCTTCACCCGCTACGAACTAGGTCACAAAGATCCGTTGATCGATATTCGGCTCCTGCGCCAACCAAGTATGTGGCCAGTACAGCTCACGGCGTTCTTGTTCGGTGTCTCGGTCCTAGGCGCGCAGGCTCCGCTGTCGACCTTCGCCCGCACTGACCCAGCCGAAGTGGGCTACGGTCTGGGCGCCAGCTCCAGCCTGGTTTCGGTCTTGATTGGCGTCTATGTGCTGGGACTTTTAGCCGGTGCTCTTCTATACCCCGTGGTGACGAAATGGACGACGCCGAGAGTCACCTTGATGGGCGCAGCTCTCCTTGTAGCTGTTGGTTATCTTNTGTTCCTGCCGTTCCACGATTCCATGACACAGGTTCTTCTGAACATGGCCATTGCCGGCATTGGCAGCGGCGCACTGGTGGCAGCGCTGCCGTCCGCGGCTGCAGCAGCTGCCCCACTGACCCAGACGGGCATGGCAACAGGACTCACCAACGCGACAAAGACTGTTGGCGGTGCGTTTGCCTCGTGTGTGTTCGGCATTGCCCTTGCCGGTGCGGCGCTCGGTTCTTTGAGCTCCGGTGCGGGGAGCACGGCAGCGCCGCTTGAGGGGTACATGCTGGTCTGGACCATTTGCGGCGTCACGGCTTTAGTGGCTGCGATTGCGCTGTACTTTGTCCCCAAGTTGGCTTTTGGGCCGACTCTCCCGCACTAACGTTCAGAGCAAAACAAGTGCACGAGCCGTGCTTGTGCCTACCCTTTGTCCTAGTCAGCAGCCCTGCGGCCTCGGACCTTAGGGATCATGCCGGTGGTCCAGTCCTGAAACTGNGGCACTTGATTCGGTGGGTGAGGCGGGTGAGGTGGGTGAGGTGGGTGATGCGGGGAGGTTGCTGGGGTGGCCGAGGAAGCGTGGCCTGTGGAATGGCCCGGAGTGTGAATGACCTTCAGAGCCTTGATGAGATCGTGGCGTTCCTTGCGGCCTTCAACTAGGCGGTACAAGACGGGCACCAGAATCAAGGTCAGCACCGTAGAGGAGACCAGACCACCCACAACGACAATGGCCAGCGGCTGNGAAATGAAGCCGCCGCCACCGGTGACTCCCAGAGCCATCGGCGTCAGGGCGAAAATAGTGGCAAGGGCCGTCATCAGGATGGGGCGCAGGCGTTGTCGAGCGCCGTGTTCAATGGCGTCGGCCACGTTCATGGCGGGNCGGTCACCGGATGGCTTCCTGTACTGGTTGATCAAGTCGATGAGCACAATAGCGTTGGTGACCACAATGCCCACCAGCATCAACATGCCAATCAGTGACGGTAATCCTAGGGGATACCGNGTGATCAGCAGCAGAGCAATGGCACCGGTGGCGGCGAANGGAATCGAGACTAGAAGGATCAATGGTTGGATCAGCGACTTGAACGCGGCAACCATGATCACGTAGACAATGGCAATGGCTGCCAGCATGGCCAGGCCAAGCTGCTGGAATGACTCCGCTTGCTGTGTTGCAGCTCCGCCGATGGTGGCGATAACCCCTGGCGGCAAGGTGGTGGCGTCCAGACGCTTCTGGACTTCTGCGGTCAGTGACCCCAAGGAGTTACTGTCGGGCGCCACCGAAACGGTGGCCGTGCGCTGGCCGTTGGAGGAGGTGATGGATAACGGCACCTGGACTTCCTCCACGGTAGCCACAGCGGAGAGCGGAACTGGTCCGGAGGCTGTAGGAATCTGGGCCGCAGCTAGGGCAGCAATTGAATCGAATTGGGTGCCAAGGCCAATCTGGACCTTGTAGTCAGTGGTGTCGATGCGCACAGTGCCACCGGGGATGGGACTGACGGTGGCCGCCAGCAAACCGGTGATCTGCTGTTCATTCAGGCCGGCGGCAACGGCCTTGGCCCTGTCCACGTTCACCTGAACTACCGGTTGTGCCCCGCTGAGGTTACTCTCAACCGACTGTGCACCGGAGATACCGGCCATGGCCTTAACGAGTGTGTCGCTGGCCTGTTGGAGCTCCTCGCCGGTGGCCGCCTTGACGGTGATGTCCACCGTGTTGGACATGCCGAAACCGCCACCTTGAGATCCAAGGGTGATGGTACCGGCGTCCTTGACACCGTCAACAGCAGTGAGGATGGTGTCCTGTAGCTTCACTTGATCGGCGTCGGGATCGGTGATGACTTGGAACTGGGCGCTGGAGGCTCCCGAGGAAAGAAGGGCCGAGAAACCGCCTGAGCCGTTGCCCACGGTGACTTGGACATCCGTGACGCCCTCTATGCCGCGCAGCACCTTCTCAACCTTGGCGGAAGCCTCATCCGTGACGGAAAGGCTAGTCCCAGCTGGTAAGTCCTGCTGGACCGTCACACTGTTCTGGCCTGTGTCGCCCAGCAAGTTGGTGGGAAGCAGGGGAGTCATGGCCAAGGTAGCCGCCAAGATGATACCGCCAGCCAGGAGGGTGACCACAGGGTGCTTTTGTGTTTTGGAAAGGATCGGAAGGTAGCCGCGCTGGAGCCAGGAGGCACGTTCCTTCTCTTCCACAGCGCTGAGGAGGGCCTTCCCACTCAAGGCAGTTCCGGCGTCGTCCGCGAGAGTGGGNGACTTTAGGAACCAGTAAGCCAGCACCGGAACAATGGTCAAGGAGACCAGCAAGGAGGCCAACAGCGCGAACGTGACAGTGAGGGCGAACGGGCGGAACAATTCACCGGCCAGGCTGCCTACAAAGGCGATGGGCAAGAAGACGGCCACAGTGGTCAGGGTCGATGCGGTGATGGCGGCCGCCACCTCCTTGATGGCAGCCAAAATGGCAGTCTGCTTGTCCTCGCCGTAGCCCAAATGCCGTTTGATGTTTTCGATCACCACAATGGAATCATCCACCACCCGGCCAATGGCAATGGTCAGTGCGCCGAGGGTCAGAATATTCAGCGAATAGCCGGTTGCCCACAGCCCAATGAACGTGACAAGCAGGGACAGGGGNATGGAGATGGCGGTGACAAGGGTGGAGCGCACCGACATGAGGAAGATCAAGATGACCACCACGGCGAAGCCCAGCCCCAGCAGACCCTCCACCGTGAGATCGTGGATGGACTTCACAATGAAAGGTGCCTGGTCCAGAACTGTTGTGAACTTAGTGTTGTTGCCCATGGACGCCGCGATGCCCGGCAGCACATCAGCGACCTGTCCGGAGAGCGTGACAGTGTCCGCGTCAGGCTTCTTGGTGATCGAAAGTGCCAGGGTTGCTTTGCCGTTGGTGCGGGTGATGGAGGTAGTGGGGTCATCGGCAAGGGAGACTGTTGCCACGGAGGCGATGGTGGGGGCAGCGGCTGACTCTTCGGCTCCGGAGGGNAAGACCGGAGGAGCCACCTGGCATGGGGAACTGGCTAGTGGCAGTGCTTTGACGGCATCTAATGAATCCACCGGGCTGCCGGCCTGGATGGACAAGGTCATGCCGTCGGGATTCAACGAACCGATCGGAACCAGGGTGCCGTTGTTGCTCAGGGCTTTGGCGATGGAACCGGAGTTCACACCGGCAGCAGCCATTTTGGCCGGATCAGGCAGGATTTCGATGTGTTGGGAGTTAGCCCCGCTCACATCGGCGCTGCGGACGCCTTCGATCTTCAAAAGCTTGGGGACGGCAATGCGGGCCAGATCAGTATTCAGCGCCGCCAGGTCCTGATCCGAGGAGACAGCCAGAAACACGATGGGGAAATCGGCAATGCTGCCGGCAATGGGTTGCGGCACCACCCCGGCCGGCAGACGCTGGCTGACATTAGAGATGGCACGGTCAATTTCGTTCCGTGCACGGTCCAAATTGGTGCCATAGGTAAAGGCAAGGTTGATAGTTGAAACGCCACTGCGTGAGGTGGAGGTACTTGATTCAAGCCCCTCCACCGCGTTCAGTGCTGCTTCAAGAGGTTCGCTGACCTGTTTGTCCACCACCGCTGGGGACGCGCCCGGCATGGCCGAGACAACGGTGATTTGCGGGAACTCAATACTGGGAATGAGTTCCTGCTTGAGGGAACCGAGCGTGATCACACCGAACACCATCGCAAAGACGGTGATCAGAGCAATCAGTGCCCGGTTTCCCAGGGACATTTTAGCCAATTTAAACATCAAACCACTCTCACTGATTCATGCCGGTCCCCTCCAGCTATGCAGGGGAACTTTAGGCGTTGTCCGTCGTCAACTGCAATGAAGCTGCCGTGGCGGCCAGGCTCTTATGGAAAAGTTCTGCATTTTCGTTCAGCTTGGTGCCGTACGTGGGCATCATCGTGCGCAAGGGACCTTGCCAGTCCAGTTTGAATTGCCGGGGAAANCAACGCTGCAACAGCTCAAGCATAATGGGCACGGCCGTGGATGCTCCGGGNGATGCGCCCAGCAGCGCTGAAAGTGTGCCGTCGGCGGCCGTAATAACTTCGGTGCCGAACTGCAAGATTCCGCCCTTTNNGGCATCCTTCTTGATGATCTGCACACGCTGGCCTGCCGTGATCAGTTCCCAGTCCTTGCCATCAGCGTTGGGGAAGTACTCATGGAGTGCTTCGACCTTGCCATTGTGGGTTTTGGTCACTTCCGTGACAAGGTACTTGACCAAATCAAGGTTGTCCTTGCCAACGGCCAGCATGGGGATGATGTTGTTGGGGCGGATGGAACCCGGNAGGTCCATGTAGCTGCCCGTCTTGAGGTACTTCGTGGAGAATCCGCCGTACGGGCCGAACAGCAGTGAACGCTTGCCGTCAACGTAGCGGGTGTCCAAGTGGGGCACTGACATGGGCGGCGCCCCNACTGACGCCTGACCGTAGACCTTGGCACTGTGCTGAGCTGCGAGCTTCTGATCCGTGCAGCGGAAGAACTGGCCAGAGACAGGAAANCCGCCGAAGCCCTTGCCTTCGGGGATGCCCGATTTNTGCAGCAGATGCAGTGCGCCGCCACCGCTGCCAACGAAGACGAACTTGGCTTTGATTTTGCCGCGTTCCCCGGAGGCAGTGTGCTTGATCGAAACATCCCACGCGCCGGTACTGGTTTGTGCAACGTCGGTGACACTCGTGCCGTAGTTAATCTCGGCGTCGTTCTTCTCCATGTAGCCAATCAGCTCACGGGTCAGGGCACCAAAGTCAACGTCTGTGCCCTCAGCAGAGCGGGTGGCGGCGAGAACTTGTTCCTTGTCGCGGCCTGCCATGATCAGCGGAGCCCATTTGGCGATGGTTGCCGGATCCTCGCTGTACTCCATGGAGGAAAAGACCGGGTTGGGCGCCAGTGCTGCGTGCCGGGCTTTGAGGAACTTGCGGTGGGCTTCGCCAATGACAAAGCTCATGTGCGGAACAGTGTTGATGAATCCCTTGGGCGAGCCAATCAATGATTCGTCCACCAAGTGCGACCAAAACTGGCGCGAGAGCTGGAATTGCTCATTGATGCTGATGGCCTTGGCCGGGTCTACGGAACCGTCAGCGGCTGCTGGTGAATAGTTAAACTCGCAGAGCGCGGAGTGGCCGGTGCCGGCGTTGTTCCACGGGCTGGAGGATTCCAATCCTGGCTTATCGAGCTGTTCAAACAGCACAATTTTCCAGGTTGGTTCGAGTTGCTTGAGCATGGTGCCCAGCGTGGCGCTCATGATGCCGCCTCCGATGAGGACAACGTCAGCGTCTTTGGTGTTCGAAATGAAGGTCACAGTCAACTCCGGTAGAGGCTCTTCCTAGCGCTAGAAGCGTATCGCGGCAGGCACTGGATGTATAAATCATCGTCTCCTGTTTGGCCAAGATCGCCACCATTTGACCCTCCCAGACCGGGCTGCCCGGTTGGGTGGGTGGTCATCAGTTCGCTTTCGGGGCCAGTTTCACCTGGTTGAAGACCTCGTTCAGCACCGGGCTCAGCGGGTAGAAGGTAACCCTGTCCGAGAGCGCGATTGCTGAGATGGGGAAAGCAATGGGCACTGCCGGGACAGTGGCGGCGATCTGCTTATTGATGGAATCGTAGGCAGCAACACGCTCAGGGCCGTTGGGCATGCTGCGGGCCCGTGTGATCTTGGAGACTAATTGCGGATCATCCGAACCCAGCTGAGCATTGGCAGAGCCGAAGAGCGGTCCCACAAAATTATCCGGATCGGCATAACTGCCATTCCAGCCCATCAGGTCCAAGGCATGATCGCCGTCGGTTGTGACGGCGGTAACGTACCCATCGTTCCACGGGATAGGAACGGGCTTGATGTTCAAACCGATGGCTGTGAGTTCCGTGGCGATCTGTGCGTAGACCTTTTCAGGNGAGGGCAGGTAGGTTCTGGCCGCATTGGTGGGGTAATAAAATTTCAACTCTTGGCCCTTGTAGCTGGACTCGGCGAGCAGACTTTTGGCTTTGACAGGGTCGTAGGGGATGCCTTGAACAGCATTGTTGAAACCGCTGAGTTTGGGCGGGATGAACTGTGCGGTGGTTGCCGTGCCTGCGATGAAGTAGTTATTGACCAGAGTGGACTTGTCAATGGCGGCGGCGATGGCCTCACGCACTTTNTCGTCGGCGAGGGCGGGTATTTTCTGGTTGATCCCCAAATATACGATGGAGAAAGGGTCACGCTGGAGGACCTGTTTCCCGCCTTTGATGAGCTTGTCGAAATTATTTGGGGTGACAGGATCGAAGCCGTCCAGGGATCCGTCATCCAGTGCCGCAATCCTGGTTTCTGCCTGTTCGAAGGTTTTGAAGTTTAGTGTGGCGATCTGGCCCTTTTCGCCCCAATAGTGCGGGTTGGCACTCATGGATACGGAGCCTGGGGCTGCCTGGGTAAAAGTGAACGGGCCGGTGCCCACGGGGTGCAGGGCGTAGCGGGAGACCTTGTTGGCGGAGAACATCTGATCCAAGGTGTTGGCTGTGCCCTTCTCCAAGGCGGTGGGNGAGGAGATGGCGAAGGCCGGCATTGTCAAGGCCTCGAGAAACCCGGTAAGGCGCATTTTCAGGCTCAGGGTGACCTTTAACGGCCCGTCAACGGTGCACCCTGCGTAGAGTGAATTGGCCGAGTCATCGCTAAAGGCACGGAACACCTGTTTGAACATTGTGGCTGAGCCGTCACCACGGGTGGCGGGACTGAACGTGTACCAGCGCTGAAAATTAGTGCACACGGCCGTTGCATCCAGGGGTGTGCCGTCATGGAATTTCACGTTTGGGCGCAGTGTGAAGCTGTAACCGAGCCCGGCGTCGAGCTCTTTCCAGCTGGTTGCCAGGCTGGGNGCTGGTGCACCCGTGACGGGGTCGATCGTCACCAGGCCCTCAAGCACCTGCCGGGTCACCCTGTAAGACTCAGTGTCTGCAACAAGCGCCGGATCAAAGCCCAGCGGATCGGATCCGGTGCCAAAGTTGAAGGTGACGGTGGGAGCCTGCATGGTTGCCGGAGCGCTTGTGCCCGGAGTAGGTGCAGGAGGTGCTGTGCAGGCCGTTGCGCCAAGCAGAACGACGGCGGCCATAGTCACCGCGTGCCGGAGCACCTTTCGCACGGGGCCAGCAGATCTAGGCACGTTTATTTCTCCTCGCAGCATGAACCTTCCATCAGCCACTTATCTTAGTGTGAGATTCTGGGCAGTTCTGGACTGGGCCAGAGTGCATTGGTCAAGAGTACTGTTCCAACACGGTAGTATTGTTGTTGCTTCAAGACACCAGCGCGAGTGGTGGAATTGGTAGACACGCAGGTTTTAGGTACCTGTGCCTTCGGGCGTAGGGGTTCAAGTCCCTCTTGCGCACATGAAAGGCCCCTCCGATGAAAATCGGAGGGGCCTTTGTCATGAAACTGGGGTTAGCTACGCGGCGTCGCTGGTCTCGATACCCAAATCCCGGCGCAACTTGGCAACGTGGCCGGTGGCTCGGACGTTGTACTGGGCCATGGTGACCTTGCCCAACCCATCGAGCACAATGGTTGAGCGGATCAGGCCTTCGTAGGTTTTTCCGTAGTTTTCTTTTCCCCACGCCGCATAGGCCAGTGCTACAGCATGGTCAGAGTCGCTGAGGAGGGGAAAAGTTAGCTCTTCCTTGGCAACAAATTTCTCCAATTTGGCCACGGGGTCAGGNGAGATGCCCACCACTTGGTAACCGGCACCCTGAAGCGATGCCAGGTTGTCACGGAAGTCGCAGGCCTGTTTGGTGCATCCGGGTGTCATGGCTGCTGGGTAAAAGTACAGGACCACCTGTTGGCCTGAAAAGTCTGTGAGTGAGGTGGTGCCGCCTGTGCTGTTGGGCAGGCTAAATGCGGGNGCTGGATCGCCGGGGACAAGACGCTCTGTCATGGAAGACTCCTTGTGTTCGCTGCAGCGACGCCCGTGGCGCGTGCAAAATAGTAGTTTCAGGGCATTGTCTTTAGCCTAATGCGTGAAGGACTAGAGGCCACGCCGGCGAAGTCACCGTGCGTTGGCCGGTTCAGGGCGGGAGTTGCCCGCAGTTCCCGGCGTAGCTCTTTAATCTCGTCCCTGAGTAACTCCATGTGTTCTACCGTCACAGCTGGGGACTTGGTATCTTGCGCAGAAACTTTATCCACCAACCAGGAAGCTAGCGTGGCAGTAACTGTGCCGAGTAAGGCAATGCCGCCGATCATCAGTCCCACGGCAATAACACGACCCGTGGCAGTAACCGGAGCCAGATCCCCGTATCCAACGGTAGTGATGGTGACGATGGCCCACCATGCAGCGTCACCGAAGGACTCAATGGTGGCATTTGGTACGCCCTGCTCGGCGTCGTACATGGCCAGTGCGCCAATATAAACCAGCAAAGCTGATGCGGCGATGACGTAGGTGACCACACGGCCACGCAGTGCATTGCCTGCCACTCGCTGCAGGACACCTATAAGGGTTATCAGCCGCAGCAGGCGCAAAGGACGCAGCATCGGCAAGATCACTATAGCCAGCTCGTGCAGGTGCCGGAAGAACCAGCTGGCCCGGTCCGGTGCCACGGCCAGGAAGATTACATAATCAATCAAGAACAGCCCNCACGTGATGGTGATGAACCAACCCGCCACCACGGCAGCAAAGCCACTGCCTAAGACCTGAACGGAATATGCGGCTATGAAGAGTGTTGAAATGATGATGAGCGGCCACTCTGAGAGCTGCTTCCAGTGTTCCAATGTCATCAAGAGAGCATACAGCGGCCCATAAACAGGACATGTGTAGCTAGCGAACGGGTTGCGCGGTAACGGGTTGCGGGGTAACAAAACCGCTCCACCACTGGTTGATACCAGTAATGGAGCGGTTATATTCTGTGCACCCTCCGGACTTGAACCGGAAACCCATTGATTAAGAGTCAATTGCTCTGCCAATTGAGCTAGGGGTGCGTATTCTTTCTTTGCAGTAAAACCGCTCCGACACCGGTTGTTACCAGTGTCGGAGCGGCAATACCAGTGCACCCTCCGGACTTGAACCGGAAACCCATTGATTAAGAGTCAATTGCTCTGCCAATTGAGCTAGGGTGCATTTCTCACTGCGAATGAGCGCTTTGGATTGTGTCCGCCGTGTTCCTCGCAACGACATGAAACTATACGTTGTTTTCGGTGGGTGTGAAATCGAAAAGACCACTTTTGGCTCTTTTGCGGCACGGATCACACTTTACTCTCTGAAGAAAACGCGGAATCTCGCGGAATTTCGCGGATTCTACCGAGCTGACTGAGCAAAATATTTTGTCTGTTCGGTTCCCCTGAGGCAACACGTCACATCTTTGGTGCCGTCTTTGGTTAGAACTGGCAGGTGTTGTTGTGTGAAAGGCTTGGGGCACGTCAGTGCTGACGGCGGCGTACGCCGCGCCTGGCAGGTCAGCCCGGGGTGGCTCATCTCACTCTGGGGTCATAGACTGGCGCACATGAGCCCGGAGACTAATTCAGTAAAAGCAGCAGATGACCTCGTTCGTACTGCTGATGGCAAGCCAGATATCAAACCCCGCAGCAGGGTTGTCACAGATGGCATTCATGCAGCCCCTGCACGGGGAATGTTCCGTGCGGTGGGCATGNGGGATGACGATTTTAGGAAACCGCAGATAGGTGTTGCGAGCTCTTGGAATGAAATTACTCCGTGTAATCTCTCGCTGAATCGGCTGGCACAAGGCGCTAAGGAAGGCGTGTTCGCCGCCGATGGTNTTCCCATGCAATTCGGCACTATTTCAGTCTCCGACGGCATATCCATGGGCCATGAAGGGATGCACTTCTCCCTTGTGTCACGCGAGGTCATTGCCGATTCAGTAGAAACGGTCATGATGGCCGAGCGCCTGGACGGTTCAGTGCTGTTGGCCGGCTGCGATAAGTCCCTGCCGGGAATGCTCATGGCCGCAGCCCGCCTCAACCTTGCCAGCGTGTTCCTCTACGCCGGATCCATCATGCCCGGCTTCGCCAAGCTGGAGGACGGAACCGAGAAGGAAGTCACCCTGATTGACGCCTTCGAAGCTGTGGGCGCCTGCGCTGCCGGTAAAATGAGTTTGAAGGATCTTGACTCGATCGAGCGCGCCATCTGTCCTGGTGAGGGCGCCTGCGGCGGCATGTACACCGCGAACACCATGGCCTGCATCGGGGAGGCTCTGGGCATGTCCTTGCCTGGTTCTGCGGCCCCACCCAGTGCCGACCGCCGTCGGGATATGTATGCGCGCAAGTCCGGCGAAGCCGTGGTTCACCTGCTGGAAAAGGGCATCCGTGCCCGGGACATCATGACGAAGAAGGCTTTTGAAAATGCCATCGCCGTCACCATGGCCTTCGGCGGATCCACCAACGCCGTGTTGCACCTGCTGGCCATCGCCCGCGAAGCGCAGGTTGACCTGACACTTCATGACTTCAACCGCATCGGCGACAAAATCCCGCACCTGNGGGACTTGAAGCCGTTTGGCCGTTACGTCATGTTTGATGTGGACAAGATTGGCGGGGTGCCCGTCATCATGAAGGCCCTGCTCGACGCCGGACTCATCCACGGCGATTGCCTCACCGTCACCGGCAAGACTGTGGCGGAAAACCTGGCCGAGATCAACCCGCCGGATCCCGACGGCAAGGTGCTGCGTGCCTTGGATAACCCGATCCACAAGACCGGTGGCATCACTATTTTGCACGGCACCATGGCCCCTGACGGTGCTGTTGTGAAGAGCGCAGGCTTCGATCTTGACGTCTTCGAGGGAACAGCCCGCGTGTTTGAGCGCGAGCAGGGTGCATTGGCGGCCTTGGGCAAGNGGCAGATCCAGGCTGGCGACGTCGTCGTTATCCGTTATGAAGGACCCAAGGGTGGCCCTGGCATGCGCGAGATGCTTGCCATTACCGGGGCCATCAAGGGTGCAGGCCTGGGCAAGGACGTCCTGCTGCTCACCGACGGGCGTNTTTCCGGCGGCACCACGGGATTGTGCATCGGCCACGTGGCTCCTGAAGCGGTCGACGGCGGACCCATCGCCTTTGTTCGCGACGGAGATAAGATCCGAGTGGATATTGCTGCGCGCACCTTTGACCTCTTGGTGGACGACGCCGAACTTGAGTCCCGCAAGATTGGCTGGGAACCGCTGCCAGCGAAGTTCACCACGGGTGTCTTGGCCAAGTACGCGAAACTTGTCAATAGTGCCTCCACCGGCGCCTATTGCAACTAATGTGCACGTTCGGCTGATTCGTAGCTGCTGGTTAGGTGCTCGAGCGTAGTCCTCGAGTCCGAGCTGGCAGCTACGCAGGCCTCTGTCAGGTCCCAGGCGGCCAGGTCCTAGGCTTCTGCGGCTCTGAGTACCGGGTCCTGTGGTCTGAAATGACAGCATTTAGGGTCAAGAACTCACTAGGTGACCACAGAGTGGACGCTATGTCCGCATAGTGAGATGCCAGTGTGGTGCGTTTGACACTTAAGAGCTGAAAACGGGAGACTAAACACATGCAACGAAATCTCCTAGTCGTCATTAGCTAGCGCGTGACGCAAAATGACCGCACCCAAGGTCATGGTTCCGTGACACCTACGATAAGTAGAGTGTTGCAACACGTGCATACCCTCGATGAGAGCCTGATGGCTGAGGGGTTTTGTTTCCACCACCAGCGGCAACTCGTATCACTGCGTGAACCACCCAGAATTAAACGCAGCCACAGAAGTAGTACCCAAGAGCATGAGTTCCCCAAAGGAAGAACCGATGAGTAAAGGAACGCCCGCCAGCCCAGCGCTGATGGCAGCCAAGTCCTCCGGACACGGTGCCCAAGGCGGCACCACTTCTGGTGTCGTGAGCACTACCAAGCCAGCCTCCGACGTCCTCGGCCCCAACAATGTTGTGGCTCCGGTGCGGATGAGCGGCTCAGAGGCCCTGNTCCGTTCACTTGAAGAGCTGGGTGTCAAAGATATTTTCGGATTGCCCGGCGGCGCTATTTTGCCTACGTACGATCCGCTCATGGCTTCTTCCCTTAATCACGTTTTGGTCCGTCACGAGCAGGGTGCCGGCCACGCTGCCCAGGGTTACGCCATGGTCACAGGAGAAGTTGGTGTGTGTATTGCCACCTCCGGTCCCGGCGCCACCAACCTGGTCACGGCCATCATGGATGCGCACATGGATTCGGTTCCGCTGGTGGCCATCACCGGTCAGGTTGCAAGCTCAGTCATTGGCACCGACGCGTTCCAAGAAGCTGACATCGTAGGAATCACCATGCCGATTACGAAGCACTCGTACTTGGTGACGGACCCCAACGAAATTCCCCGAGTCCTGGCTGAGGCATTCCACCTCGCCTCCACAGGGCGTCCGGGGCCCGTGCTGGTTGATGTTGCCAAAGACGCCCAAGTGGGCCCGATGACGTTCTCCTGGCCCNCGGTTATCGATCTGCCCGGATACCGCCCCGTGTTCCGTGGCCATTCCAAGCAGCTGCGTGAAGCAGCCCGCTTGATCCGCGAGTCAACCAAGCCCGTCCTGTACGTCGGTGGTGGCGTGCTCAAGGGTAATGCTGCGCAAGAGCTGATGGCCTTGGCCGAGCTGACTGGGGCACCTGTTGTCACCACGTTGATGGCGCGCGGGNTATTCCCTGACTCGCACCACCTGCATGTGGGCATGCCCGGCATGCACGGTTCAGTTTCGGCAGTGACCGCGTTGCAGCAATCAGATCTGCTCATCACCTTGGGTGCACGCTTTGATGACCGCGTTACAGGTGTGCTCAGCAGTTTCGCGCCGCACGCAAAGATCATCCACGCAGACATCGACCCCGCAGAAATTTCCAAGAACCGCACCGCCGATGTGCCGATTGTGGGCTCCGTCAAGGAGATCATTCCAGATTTGACGGCTGCTGTGAAAGCTGAATTTGACGCCAACGGTGCCCCTGATCTGGGCGATTGGTGGGCGTTCCTGGGTAACCTGCGCGACACCTATCCGCTGGGGTGGACCGAGCCCGAAGACGGACTGATGTCCCCGCAACGCGTCATCTCACGTATCGGTGCCTTGACGGGTCCAGAAGCCGTCTACGCGGCAGGCGTTGGCCAGCACCAGATGTGGGCCGCACAGTTCATCAAGTACGAACGCACCCGCTCCTGGCTCAACTCCGGTGGAGCAGGAACCATGGGGTACGCCATCCCGGCAGCCATGGGTGCCAAGGTGGGCAACNCCGACCGTGTGGTGTGGGCCATTGATGGTGACGGTTGCTTCCAGATGACCAACCAGGAACTGGCGACCTGCCGGATCAACAACATTCCCATCAAGGTTGCCATCATCAACAACTCCTCACTGGGGATGGTTCGCCAGTGGCAGACGTTGTTTTACAACAGCCGCTACTCCAACACCGACCTGAACACCGGCCACGACACCATCCGCGTCCCTGACTTTGTCAAGATGGCTGACGCTTACGACTGCGTCGGCTTGCGCTGCGAACGCGTTGAAGACATTGACGCCACCATTGAAGCGGCCCTTGCCATCAATGACCGCCCCGTCATCATTGACTTTGTTGTCAGCCCCGATTCCATGGTCTGGCCAATGGTGCCCTCAGGTGTCAGCAATGATCAAATTCAAGTTGCCCGGAACCTGACCCCGGTGTGGGACGAGGAGGACTAAAGATGACTCGACATACTCTTTCCGTACTGGTTGAAGACAAACCCGGTGTATTGACCCGCGTGGCAAGCATGTTTGCCCGGCGCGCGTTCAACATCAACTCCCTCGCTGTTGGCCCCACAGAGATTGCCGGAATTTCCCGCATGACCGTTGTGGTTGACGCCGACGGTGAACTGATTGAACAAGTCACCAAACAACTGAATAAACTAGTGAACGTCATCAAGATCGTTGAACTTGTTTCAGAAAATTCCGTGCAGCGCGACCATATCCTGGTCAAGGTGCGTGCGGATGCCGCTACGAGATTGCAGGTAACCCAGGCTGCAGATCTCTTCAGAGCCTCTGTGGTTGATGTCTCTACAGACTCATTGACCATCGAAGCCACCGGCTACGCGGACAAGCTTGCAGCATTGCTGAACGTCCTGGAACCATTTGGCATCCGGGAGATCGTGCAATCAGGAACCTTGGCTATTGGGCGAGGATCCCGCTCCATGAGCGATCGAGCCCTTCGCGCTTCCTAGCGCACCAATATTCATAGCGCACCAGTGCAGCCGTGCACCGGCCTAACAGGCCACTAAGAAATACTTTTCACTCACAGCACCACACACCATTTATTCAAGGAGTTACACAGTGACTGACATGTTTTACGACGACGATGCAGACCTGTCCATCATCCAGGGTCGCAAGGTCGCCGTTATCGGCTACGGCAGCCAGGGCCACGCCCACGCACTGAACCTGCGCGATTCCGGCGTCGACGTCCGCGTTGGCCTCAAGGCCGGCTCCAAGTCCATCGCTAAGGCTGAGGCAGAGGGCCTGCGCGTCCTCAGTGTTGCCGAGGCAACGGCAGAAGCTGACCTGATCATGATCCTGACCCCGGACCAGGTTCAGCGCTTCGTTTACGCCGAGGACATTGCACCGAACCTGAAGGCTGGCGACGCCCTGTTCTTCGGCCACGGCTTCAACATCCGCTTCGGCTACATCACGCCCCCGGCTGATGTTGATGTGGCTCTGGTTGCTCCGAAGGCTCCGGGTCACACCGTACGCCGCGAATTCGAAGCAGGACGCGGCATCCCGGACCTGATCGCTGTTGAGCAAGACTTCACCGGCGGCGCCAAGGCACTAGCCCTCTCCTACGCTAAGGGCATCGGCGGAACCCGCGCCGGCGTCATCGAGACCACCTTCACCGAAGAGACCGAAACCGATCTCTTCGGCGAGCAGGCAGTTCTCTGCGGCGGTACCTCACAGCTGGTTCAGTACGGCTTCGAAGTTCTCACCGAAGCTGGCTACAAGCCTGAGATCGCCTACTTCGAGGTCCTGCACGAGCTCAAGCTCATCGTTGACCTCATGTGGGAAGGTGGCATTGCCAAGCAGCGCTGGAGCGTTTCTGACACCGCAGAGTACGGCGACTACGTCTCCGGCCCGCGCGTCATCACCNCCGAGGTGAAGGAAAACATGAAGGCTGTTCTGGCCGATATCCAAAGCGGTGCGTTCGCAACACGCTTCATCGAGGACCAGGACAACGGTGGCGTTGAATTCAAGGCGCTGCGCAAGAAGGGCGAAGAGCACCCGATCGAGGCCACCGGCCGCGAACTGCGCGGACTGTTCTCCTGGGTCTCCAACAGCGATGACTACACCGAAGGCTCCGTAGCCCGCTAGTCCCCTTGCCGGCCCGGAAATCGCTGACGCGATTTTCCGGGAACCTGGCAAGCGTGGGCCCAACGCTTTAGGTAGATCGGGCGCGTGGGCCCAACGCTTTAGGTAGATCGGGCGCGTGGGCCCAACGCTTTAGGTAGATCGGGCGTGTGGGCCCAACGCTCATGACGGAGAATGTGAGTTACGTCGCGTTACGTCGGCGTTCTTGCTGATTATTACGGCGCCGAAGCCGGGCTCCCATAAACTGGAGTCCGGCTTTGTCGTTGAATGCACCACTAGTTGAATGCACCACTGGTGAATGCGCAGCGGCCGAACCACTCACCAAAATCCCCACAAGAATATAAATGAGAGCTAAAGAGGTCACCGGTGACAGCCACCAAGCCAGTAGTACTCCTCGCTGAGGAACTTTCGCCCGCGACGATCGAGGCTTTGGGCCCCGATTTTGAGATCCGCCAAGCAGACGGTGCAGACCGTGCAGCACTGCTCGCGGCCATCGTTGATGTTGATGCGATCCTTGTTCGCTCCGCAACCTTGGTTGACGCCGAAGCCATCGCCGCAGCGAAGAACTTGAAGGTGATTGCACGTGCCGGTGTGGGGCTGGATAACGTAGACATCAAGGCCGCAACACAGGCAGGGNTCATGGTGGTTAACGCCCCGACCTCGAACATTGTTTCTGCCGCCGAGCTGACCATCGGCCACATCCTCTCCCTGGCTCGCCACATCCCTGCTGCCAGCACCGCATTGAAANATGGCGAATGGAAGCGTTCCAAGTACACAGGCACCGAACTGTTGGAANAGAAGCTTGGCATCATCGGTTTGGGTCGCATTGGCGCGCTAATCACTGAACGTGCCAAGGCTTTCGGCATGGAAATCGTTGCGTATGACNCCTACGTCACCTCGGCCCGTGCTGCCAGCCTGGGCGTGCAGCTGCTGTCCTTGGATGAACTACTGGAGCAGTCAGACTTCATCACCATCCATATGCCGCGCACCNCGGAAACTCTGGGTATGATCGGCACCGAAGCGTTTGCGAAGATGAAGAAGAGCGCCTACGTCATCAACGTGGCCCGCGGCGGTCTGATCGATGAAGCAGCCCTGAACATCGCCTTGCGTGATGGAGAAATCGCTGGCGCAGGCATCGACGTGTTCGTCAAGGAACCCGCAACCGATGTTGCTTTCTTGGAACTGGACAATGTCATCGCCACACCGCACCTGGGTGCCTCCACCGAGGAAGCCCAGGAAAAGGCAGGCGTGTCCGTTGCCAAGTCAGTACGCCTAGCACTGGCTGGGGAACTGGTTCCCGACGCCGTGAACGTCGCCGGCGGCGTCATTGCCGCCGAGGTCCGTCCGGGCATCNCCCTCATTGAGAAGCTGGGCCGGATCTTTACAGCGCTTTCCNACGCATCCGTGACTCAGATTGACGTTGTGGTTGCTGGCGAAATTGCGGCCCTGGACGTCAAGGCACTTGAGCTCTCGGCCCTGAAGGGCGTGTTCAAGGACGTTGTCTCCGAGCAGGTCTCTTACGTCAATGCACCGGTTTTGGCGCAACAGCGCGGGATCAAGACCAACCTGATCACCACGCTGGAATCAGCCGACTACCGCAACGTACTGACCATCCGTGGCGCACTCTCGGACGATTCACAGATCTCCGTCTCGGGCACACTGACAGGTCCCAAGCAGATCCAGAAGATCGTGTCCGTCAACGGCTACGAACTCGAAATCCCCATGAGTGATCACCTCTTGGTCATCTCCTACGCAGACCGTCCAGGCGTGGTTGGCGCCCTGGGCCGCCTGTTGGGCGAGAATGATGTGAACATTGCCGGGATGCAGGTGGCCCGCCACACCGAAGGCGGCCAGGCATTGGCCCTGATCACCGTGGATAGCACCGTGCCGCAGTCGCTGCTGGAAGCCATTAAGACCGAAATCGGCGCCACCATGGCCCGCGAGGTTGACCTGGAAGACTAGACGCTCCGCCGGGAACCCATCCACAGGTTCTTCCCCGGCACTTCCGCCCAACGGCGGCACCTGCCCAGGTGCCGCCGTCGGACTTTAACTTCGGGTACCGCCCGGCACGGACACGAATCTACGTTTAGCGCTTTCACGGTAAATTTAGGGGTGAGCACTACTGACTCGGCCAAGACGCCTTACTACCTGACCACCGCCATCACGTACCCCAACGGCGATCCGCACATTGGGCACGCCTACGAGTACATCGCGACCGACGCCATGGCACGTTTCAAGCGCCTCGACGGGTTTGACGTAAAGTTCCTGACGGGCACCGATGAGCACGGCATGAAGATTGCGCAGACGGCCGAGAAAGAAGGCCTGAGCCCCAAGGAACTCGTGGACCGCAACGTCACGATTTTCAAGGACACGCACAAGGCGCTGGGCATCAGCTACGACCGTTTCATCCGCACCACCGACGCGGATCATTATGAAGCCTCGCAGGCCATCTGGAAGAAGATGGAAGAAGCAGGGGATATCTACCTGGGCAAGTACGAGGGCTGGTACTCCGTCCGCGATGAGGCGTACTACGGCGAAGACGAGACGGAACTGCGCGAGGACGGCAAGCGCTACTCANAGGTCACCGACACTGAGCTGACGTGGACGGAAGAGGAAAGCTACTTCTTCCGCCTCTCCAACTACCAGGACAAGTTGCTGGCGCTCTATGAGTCACAGCCTGAATTTGGCGCCCCGCGCACCCGCTTCAACGAGGTCATCAGCTTCGTCAAGGGCGGCCTGGAAGACCTTTCCGTCAGCCGCACCACCTTCGACTGGGGCGTACCGGTGCCCGGTAATGACAAGCACGTCATGTACGTGTGGGTTGACGCGCTCACCAACTACCTGACCGCCGTCGGCTACCCGGATGTGGAGTCCGAAGCCTTCAAGAAGTACTGGCCCGCCGACGTGCACGTCATTGGCAAGGACATTTCCCGCTTCCACGCCGTGTACTGGCCGGCGTTCCTCATGTCCGCGGGCTTGGAACTGCCCAAGCGCGTCATGATCCACGGCTTCTTGCACAACAACGGCGTGAAGATGTCCAAGTCTTTGGGTAACGTGGTGGCCCCGGCCGATTGGGTAGCCCAGTACGGCCTGGACCAGGTGCGCTTCTTCTTGCTGCGCGAAGTGCCCTTCGGTGCCGATGGTTCTTACAACCACGACGCCGTGGTGAGCCGCATGAACTCCGACCTCGCCAACAACCTAGGCAACTTGGCCCAGCGTTCACTGTCCATGGTGGCCAAGAACTGCTCCGGTCTTGTGCCGGTTCCCGGCGTATTCACGGAAGCTGACGAGAGCATTCTGGCAGCGGCCCGCGGATTGCTGGAGCACTCCCGCGCCGCCTACCAGGTGCAGGATTTCCACGGCTCGCTGGAGAAGATCTGGCACGTTTTGNGGGACACCAACGCCTACTTTGCCGACCAGGCCCCTTGGGNNTTGCGCAAGACGGACGTGCCCCGCATGGAAACCGTCCTGTACGTCACTCTTGAGGTGTTGCGTATGGTCTCGATCCTCATCCAGCCGGTCATGCCTGATGCCGCCGCGAAGCTGCTGGCCGTTTTGGGCCAGGGCACCACCGCGGACGACGCCGATCGCACGTTCGCTGCCATCGCCACACCCTTGGTGGCTGGTACAGTTCTGCCCGCTCCGGCGCCAATCTTCCCCAAGTATGAGGAACCGGTTCCCACGGAGGCGTAATTCGCCCGCCACTACTGCGCCGCCACTACTCCGCCGCTAATGCTCCGCCGCTAATGTGAAAGGGATCCCGCTGGCGGTTTCGGCTACCGGTCTACCGGTGTCCCAAACCGCAAGCGGGATCCCTTTGCGTGGCGGCGCTATTTTGTTCCAGCCCGGCCTGGCGGAGTAGGATGATGAACCGCTCACGGTTCATCATTTCCTTCCATTCCCACCGGACAAACCCGACGCCCTGGGCACGGATCTGGTCCTCACGCGCTTTTTCCAGCAACACGCGGTCCTGAACCGATAAGCCGCCTCCGACCTCGCCGCGCAAGTACTTACCCATGCCATCGAACTCGCCAGCAAGTTTGATGTGCTCAAACCAAAANTCGACGAAGGCGTTGCTGCCGTTCCTGAGGACAAAGCGCTTTTGCAACGTGGGTGCGGGAAANCCATGCTGATGCATTTTGGCCCGGCTCAACGATTCTCCCGCTGAACCGGATAGGTGCGAGGCGAAGTTGATGACGGTGAGTGCGCGTTGCGCAGCGGCTTTGCTGGGCAGGGCCTGAGCTGCAGCAACAAGATCCTCCGGCCGCAACGGCGGACCCTGCGGGTAGATCGATTGCCAGTGCGGCTGGTGCAGGGTTGCTTCGCTGCTGGCAGGGGTGAAGGAATTGAACGCGTACCTCCGCGCTGGCACTCGCAAACTGGAATCACACACTGCCACGGCCAACGGGAAACTCAAGGAACCGATCAGCGCCAAGGTGGTGGTGATTTTATCGGTGCACATAAACGCACCGCACCTGAGAACGCCTTCTGTCATGGAACCACGATGTCTGATCACGCCATTGCGGTTCCGTCCGCCACCAGTGGCAGTTGTCATCACATGTAAATAGCGAGGGGCACAAACAATCCATAATCCCCACAGGATCGCTGCGGTGGCGTGGGCGAATACTGGTTGTGTTGGTGTCAACAGTTGAAAGGCGGTAGCGTGCAGGCCGTGCCGTTCCTGTGGGGTCAGAGTCTGCCATTGCGCCGAGTTCACGTACGTGCCGCGGCGAACACGTGTCAGCTGGCCCTGGTTGCACAGCGTCACCAATTTGCGGCGGTCCTGGCCGATACGTTCAAGTTCGGATGGCACTATCAGTCGTGGCATGTTCATGCCCTCAAGCGTTTCACCGCAACGAGCGGCAAAGGGGCCTTGACGCTTCTGTGGATAACTTCCGGCGTGGGGTATTCGTGCGGGCCCTGGGCTAGAAAGAAAGGACACCGCTTGCGCATTCGGCGCCCGGTAGACCGGTGTCCGATAGCGCAAGCGGTGTCCCTTCCGCGGGCGCGTGAATTCCGCGAGGCGCGTGAATTCGGCGAGGGGCGCGTGAATTCGGGTGCGGGCCGCTGGATCAGTCCATGGCCAGGCCTTCCACGGGNGAGAGTTTCGCTGCGCGGTGGGCCGGGACCACGGAGGCTAGGAGCCCGGCAACTGCCGCCACCAGCACCACCGCCAGGATCTGCCCNCACGGGATGACGGCCGTGACCTCGGCAAACTGGCTCAGCGCAGCCTTCGCACCGAGCCAGCCGTACACGGCGCCCAGGGCAGAGCCGATGAAGGCCGCCACCCCGGCAATCAGCACCGCTTCTAGCGCGAGCATGCCGCGCAACTGACCGCGGGTCAGCCCCAAGGCCCGCAGCAGCGAGTTCTCCCTGGTCCGTTCCAACACGGAGAGTGAGAGCGTGTTCGCCACCCCGATCAGCGCGATGACCACGGCCACGGCCAGCAGGCCTGTGACAACAAGAAGCATCATGTCAATAACCTGATTGAACATGGCCTTCTCTAAAACTGCNCCGGAAACCAGGTACTCGCTGACGCCAAGAGTAGATGCCAAGGAGGTGCGTAGATCCATCAACGCATTGGGGTCCAGGGAGGGNTCCACGGAAATCCACAACGGTGCCACCTGCTGCTGGCGCAGCGGATCCGCTGCCGCCAACGGGCCAAAGGCGTCCAGGGAGAGGAGGGCAAACATGTCGTAGGTTGTGGCGGGGTGGCCGTGAGTGGTTGTCTGTGTCCCGGCCACCAAGCTGGCACTGTCACTGTCGATGCCCTTGGGCAGCACAGCCGAGGTGCGGGTGGGCCTGTTGGCGGGNTTGGCCAGCAGGGCGGTGGCGTCGGCATCGGAAATCCCGTAGGCGGGAAGCTGCAAGTCCCCGGCCGTCACGGTGCCCACCAAGTCAAGCGTGGCAATGTGTGCCACNCCGGGCAGGGCGGCCGCCGCAGCAATGCGGGCAGCGGAAATCGTTGGCTCGCCGGGATAGGTCTGTGCCGTGATGTCCACGGGGTAGTGGCCGTCGAGCTGGGTGTCGAAGGCATGCCGGGCGGTGGCTGCGCCGCTCATCATCATGGTCACCAGCGTGACGCCGATGAGCAGGGCCGACGCCGTCGCCGTGGTCCTGCGTGGATTACGCACGGCATTGGCGGCGGCCATTTTNCCAGGTACACCGGCCGGACGGGCCAGCATACCGGCCAGTGCCACCAACTTGGGCACAAACAGCGTTGCCGCCAGGATGATCCCCACAAACGAGGCCGCACCGGCGGGCAACGCCACCAGCAGGTTCGCGGACAGGCCGCCATAGACCAGGCCCGCGCCGCCGCCCAGAATCAGCAGCACGCCCAGGGTCAGGCGGATGCGCCCGCCACGATTGTGCATGGAGGCCTCATCCACCGGCCGCAGTGCTGCCAACGGNGCCACAGCCGTGGCGGCCCGGGCAGGCACCAAGGCGGCCAGAACAGTCAGCAGCGTTCCCACCACAATGCCAGCAACAATGGCCGACGGCGGCACCGCCAACGTGGCAAAGGCAAAGTCTGGGTTGTGGCTCAGTAGAGTTAAGATCAGGGCCATGGTTCCCGTGGCCGCAAAGACGCCCAGTACCGACGCGAAGAAGCCAACAATGAGTGCCTCGACAATGACCGAGTTGCGGACTTGTTTGCGGCTGGCACCAATGCAGCGCAGCAGTGCCAACTCCCGGGTTCGCTGGGCCACCAGGACGGAGAACGTGTTGGAGACCACCAGTGCTGAAACGAGCAGGGCAACAGCGGCAAAGGCGAGCAGGACGATGGTGAGTTGGTCCTGGCCGCCGGTATACCCAGCCACGTCCTGTGTGGTCTTTTCATCCGCTGTCAGGATCGTGTCAACCGGCTGTTCCACGGCGGCGGCCAGTGCTGGTTTGGCCTCGGCGATGGAAACGCCCGGCTTCAGTTTCACGGTGATGATACCGAAGCCAGCGTCCTGGGTAGTGAGTTTGTCAACGGCCCCGGAGGTGCCCACAAATTGGGCCAAACTCGAAGACATCGGGTCATTGGAAGCTGCCATGATGCCAGAGACTGTGGCCTGCACGTTCGATGCGGCCGCGTTTGCACCGGGCTGGCCGGTCAAGGTGATGCGCTCACCTGCGGTCAACGCATTCTTGTGCGCCGTGACGGCGTCCACCACTACTTCGGTGTCATTGGCCGGCCATACACCGGACAGCAACTTCGCCGGTTCCAAGGCGGGNGAGCCGGGCATGTTGCGCAACGAGGCTTGCAGCGATGCGTCGCCCACATTGGCTTGGACGTATAGGGAGCGCTGTGGGTAGGACTCCGCAACGGAGGCTGCTGCGGCAACCTTGTCCGCCGCAGCAGCAGGCAGTGGCTCGTAGGCGGAGGTGGGNGAGATGACCAGATCGGCGGAAGCATAAGCTTGGCCGATGCTGGACTTCAGTGATGCCTTGGTAGAGGCGTTGACCATCAGAGTGGCGGAGAGGAAGGCCACGGCCAATAACACGGCCAAGGTGATGGCAATAAATCGCCGGGGNTGGGTCTTGAGCTGGCTGAGGGATACTTGCAGCATGGGTTAGGCCCCAGTGATGCCAGCGAGGCCAGCACCGAATCGGCGGTGGGNTTTTCCAGTTCGCCTACCAGTTCGCCGTCGTTCATCAAGACAACACGGTCGGCGTAGGAGGCGGCCACGGGGTCGTGCGTGACCATGATGATGGACTGGCCCATCTCGCGGGAGGAGCGGCGCAACATGCCCAGGACCTCGGCGCCGGAGCGCGAATCAAGNTTGCCGGTGGGTTCGTCACCGAAGATGACGTCGGGGCGGGTGAGCAGGGCGCGGGCCACGGCAACACGCTGCTGTTGGCCGCCGGAGAGCTCGTGCGGCTTGTGCTTCAGGCGGTCGGTGAGGCCCAACGTAGAGGTGATGAACGTGAACCATTCATTATCTACGGTGCCGCCGGCCAGTGCCACGGGAAGGGTGATGTTGGCTTCGGCACTTAGCGTGGGCACCAGGTTGAAGGCCTGGAAGACGAAGCCGATCCGGTCCCGGCGCAGTTGTGTTAACGCTTTGTCGTTCAGGGCGGTCAGTTCGGTCTCGCCCAGGTGGATGGTGCCTGAGGTGACTGAATCCAGCCCGGCGAGGCAATGCATCAGTGTGGATTTGCCGGAGCCGGAGGGGCCCATGATGGCGGTGAATTGGCTGGCCGGGAACTTCAGGTCCACGCCCTTCAAGGCGGTCACCTCGGTCTCGCCCTTGCCGTAGGTCTTGCGCAAGCCGCGGGCCTGAACCGCCAGCGTGCGCTGTGAATTCTCAGGAGTGATGGTCATGGTTCAAGCATATTTGTGCCGATGCATGCGGCGGATCGGAGCGCGGGTGGAGAACGGCGCGGTACACGGTGCCGGTCCCTCCTACCAGGGGATGACCTACGACTGCAGCCCCAAGCCACCGTCGTTCCTGTGGCGTGGTCCTTGAGCGCGTGGGCAGAGTCATGCACCGGCGCTCTCGTGGGAAAAGTCCGTCAGTCGATGCTCGGGGCCGGACGAAATTTCTTGAGCCAGTACTCGCTTTGGGCGATGTGCGCGGCGGTGGCGGTGCTGGCAGAGGCCGGATCCCTGTTGCGAATGGCTTCGCGGATATCGCGGTGCCCNCTGTTGCTGACCTCGCGCACAGCGGCGCCTTCAGCACTGTCGAAGATGTTGAAATGCCGTCCACGCGAACGGAATAGCCCCATGAGGCCTGTCAACGTGGAATTTCCGCCGGCAGTGCAGATGGCTTCGTGGAAGCGGGCGTCCAAATCGGAAATCTCCTGGGAGTCTTCCGTAGCCTCCATCTTGGCCGTGAGGTGGTCCAATTCGGCCAGGAGCTCAGGCGTGCACTTTGCTGCGGCACCGGCAGCTGCATGAGACTCAAGTGCGCGGCGGATTTCAAACAGCTCCAGAACACTGTCAAAGGGAAANAGGTCCACCAGAAGAGCGAAGCCCTTGAGAATTTCGGCCGGTTCAAGGGAGGAAACATAAGTGCCGGAACCATGCCTGGCCTCCATGACCCCAAGNGCGGACATGGCGCGGATGGCCTCGCGCAGGGAACTTCTGGACACGCCCAACTGCGCCGCAAGTTCGCCTTCAGGCGGGCACTTNTGGCCTGGGGCCAGCTCACCCGAGGCGATTTTGGACCGCAGCCCCTGCATGGCTGTTTCCACTGCACTCATGGTGGAGCTCCTTTTAGGGTCTGCGGCCAATACTGTCTGTGATCAATTCATCATAGCTGTTGAGTAAGTCATCGGATGTGTTCAGTGGAAAACGCGCACCTTTCGTGTGTCTTACGGTTCAATTCGCTAAGTCATCAGATGAATATTTGAAGTTATTGCTTGTCTTTGATCTTTTGTGAGATAAGTTACATGAACTTCATCTCTGTCAAACAGAAAGCCTGCCGTGTCACTCTCCACACTGACTGCTCCGCCCGCCCTGCTCACCCCGGAGNGGGCGCCTGCCATTTCTGACTGGTCCATGACGGCTGGGAAGGTTCATTTGAACCACGGCTCCTATGGTGCAGTTCCCGTGCTGGCGCAAGAGCACCAGCTGCGGCTCAAGGCTGCGATGGACCAAAATCCCTGCACGTGGTTTATGGGACAGGCCGCGGCTTTGGCCGGCACTCGCGTGGGTATTGCAGAGTTCCTGCGGGTGCCGGCTGCAGAAATGGCTCTTGTCATTAACGCCAGTGCCGGGGTCAGTGCTGTCTACAACTCGCTTCCTTTCGCCCAGGGCGCGGAAATTGTCACCACCAACCACACTTACGGTGCCGTCCTCGAGNGGGCCAAACGCATTGCCCGCAAGCACGGCGGCGAAGTGCGGGTCGCCCAGGTGCCGTTGGACGCGGACGCAGCCCTCGTCGTCGAACTTGTCATGGCGCAGGTCAACGCCAAGACGGCTCTCATTGTCATCGACCAAATAACCTCCGCCACGGCACGCCGTTTCCCCATTGTTGAAATTGCCGCCGCAGCACAAAAGCTGGGTGTTCCCGTCCTGGTGGATGGCGCCCACGCGCCTGGCACGCTGGCAAATCCCGTCCCTGACTTTGAGGGCTTTTGGGTGGGTAACTTGCACNAATTTGCCTGCGCGCCCCGTGGTACGGCCGCGTTGGTGGCTCGTGGCCCATTCCGCAAGCACTTGATGCCGCTCATTGACTCCTGGGGCTTCCCCACGTCTTCCCAGAGCTTTGATCACGTGGGCACCCAGGACATTACGTCGTGGATGTCGGCCGCCACCGCCTTTGAAGCGATCGAAGCCCGCTATGGCTGGGATAGGTTCCGCAGCTATGCTGCCTNNCTTGGTGACTACGGCCAACAAGTAGTGCAGGATGCTNTTTCAGCACTGACGNGGGAAGACGCGTCTGTGGACGTGGGCATGCCGGTGGACCCGCTCAAGCTGATCAAGCTGCCCGGCGGCCTTGCCACTACGCATGAGGGTTCTCACGCCGTGCGGGCACTGATCTCGGAGCGTTTCGATTTTGAAACAGCCATCACCACGTTCGACGGCGTTGGCTACCTGAGGCTTTCGACCCACCTGTACAACACCGCGGCAGACTACGAATCGTTTGCTGAGCATGCAGTTCCTGCTCTGGTCCAGCTGGCGCAGGGACGCTGAGTCACCAGCTTGAGCATCGCAATTTCTGCCTTAAACCACTTTGAACACCACTTTGAAAGGTCAATAATGAAATCAAAACTCACCACCATAACCGCACTGGGTGTTGCCACCGTGTTGGCACTCTCTGGATGTGGGNGAGGCTCCGGCAAAGACGCCGCCAGCGGCCAGGTCACACTANAAATGGTGGAAAGCCTGACCAACCCCACCCGCACCGAGACCATCAAGAACCTGCTGGCGGGCTTCGAAAAGGAAAACCCGAACATCAAGGTGGACCTGATCTCACCTCCCACGGACTCAGCAGATCAGAAGATTCAGCAGATGCTCCAATCCGGCAAGGGTATTGACGTGGTGGAAGCTCGCGACATCACAGTGGGTTCCTTTGGTGCCAACAAGTGGCTGTATGACATGACAAGCGACCTGACCGGCTGGGAGGGCTGGGGTGACCTCACTGACAACGCTGTCAATTACTCAAAGCAGGACNAAAAGACCTACTACATCCCCTACGGTTTCTATGGTCTGTCCTTGTTCTACCGCACGGATCTTGTCAAGGATGCCGGCTTTGCCGGGCCACCAAAGAGCTGGCAGGATTTGATCACCCAGTCTGAGAAACTCAACGATCCCGCCAGTAATAAGTTCGGTTACGCGTTCCGTGGTGGCCCCAACGCCAACTCCAACGCGGTGGCCGTCATTGAGGCATATACCGCGGATGAGATCAACAAGGAGAATGCGTTCCTGCTGACCAACGGAAAGACCATTTTCTCCGCACCCGAGGCCCAAACAGCCATGGATGACTACCTTGAACTGTTCAAGAAGGGTTCCCCGCCGTCCTCAGTGGCGTGGGGCTACCCAGAAATGGTGCAGGGCTTCTCCAACGGCTCCACTGCGTTCTTGCTGCAGGATCCTGAAGTGATTGCAACCATCAAAGAATCCACCTCCGTCAAGGAAGACCAGTGGAGTGTTGCCCCGCTGTTGGTGGGCCCCACCGGCAAGGCCATCCAGCCTGTAGCATCGGCAGGGTGGGGAATTGCCCAGAGCAGCGAGCATAAGCCAGAAGCAATCAAACTCATCAAGTACCTTGCACAGGGCGAACCGGCAACAACCTTCAGCAAGGAAAACAGCCTGGTGCCGATCCTGAAGTCGGCAGCTAATGATCCGTTCTACAGCACCGGCCCCTGGGCTGCCTATGTGACCATGACGGAAAACCCTGACACGTATATCTCAGCCGTACAGCCGCGCGGTGTCTCATGGTGGACCGAATGGATTAAGAAGTCTGATGGTGAACTCCAGCGAGTCCTCACAGGCAAGATGACTACCAAGGAACTGCTGGCAAGCTGGGACAGCTACTGGACCGAAAAGATGGCAGGGTAATCCACCGTGGCATTTGATGCACAGCGGACGGTGGTGCGTAGGCCCGAAACGGCCAGCGCACCACCTGAACCGCCCATAGAATATCGGCGCAAAAGCGGTTCAACTCCCGCACCGCGTGGACCATGGCAGCGTTCATGGCACCAGCAGCTATTTTCGTGGCGATCTTCACCTATTACCCGATGATTTCAGGTAGTCAGATGGCGTTCCGCAACTGGAACCTCAACGACCTCTCTGACACATCCTGGATTGGCTGGGGCAACTTCGTCACACTGTTTGAGAATCCGGAATTTGGCACCATTGTCCGCAACACCGTGGTGTGGGTTGTGGGCTCATTGGTGCCTCAAGTTGTTATCGGGTTTGCGCTGGCTTTGTTTCTGAAACGCAAGTTCAAGTTCCGCAGCGGCTACCAGGCGTTGATCTTCTTCCCTTGGGCTGTCTCAGGCTTCCTGATCGGCATGCTCTTTCGTTGGATGTTCAACGCAGAGTTCGGTGTTGTCAACGATCTTCTGATGAAGTCAGGTCTCATCGAAACGCCCATTCCGTGGCTGGCAGAGCCTGGTTTTGCCATGACCGCGATCATCGTTGCCAACATTTGGTACGGGGTGACGTTCTTCGCCATCATGATCCTGGCTGCCCTGCAATCGGTCTCGGATGAGATGTATGAAGCTGCAGCGATTGATGGCGCCGGTAAGATCCGCACCCTGTTCAGCATCACCCTGCCTGCCATTGCCGTGACACTTGGGCTGACCATCTTGTTGCGCATCATTTGGATTTTCAACTTCCCGGACATTATCTGGGCCATGACCGGTGGCGGTCCGGCGGATCAGACGCACATCATCACCACGTACATGATCAAAATTACCCAGGAAGGCGATTACGGCCAGGCTTCGGCACTGGGGCTGATCGTGGTCTTCACTTTGATGCTGTTCGCGGTCTTCTACCTGATGGCCATGCGCNCCCGAAAGGCAAACCGATGATTGACAAACAAAGCGTCTTCGGCCGGGTCAGCAAGATTGCCTTCCTTGTCATTTGCCTGATCGTGACGATTTTTCCGCTGTACTGGATCGTGGTCACCTCCTTGAAGGCCCCGGGCACCATCTACTCACTGCCCTTGAAATACTGGCCCACCGAGCTCTCCTTTGAGAACTACATTGGCCTGTTCACCAAGTCCGATTTTGGCCGGTACATGATGAACAGTCTCATTGTGGCAACCGTGGCCTCCACCGTGGCCACGCTGATTTCGCTGCTCTCCGCCTACGTTCTGGCACGTTTCCAGTTCGCCGGCCGCGGCGCCGTCATGGCAGCGTTCCTGCTGACCCAAATGATCCCCGGCTTCATTGCCTTGGGCCCGCTGTACATGATGATGACAAAATTCGATCTTGTTGATTCCAAAACTGGTCTGATCTTGGTCTACATCGCCATTTGTATCCCGTTTTGCACCATCATGTTGCGCGGCTTCTTTGAAAACGTGCCCGATGCGCTGGAGGAGGCGGCCATGATCGATGGCTGCTCCCGCCTCAGCGCCCTGTTCCGCGTCCTGGTTCCAGTGATGATGCCCGGCATCGCCGCCAGCTTCATCTTCAACTTCGTCAACTGCTGGAACGAACTGTTCCTGTCCGTGACATTGATGAACAGCGACGAAAACAAAACCATCCCCACCGCGTTGGCCGGCTTCATCTCCAGCTTCAACATCGACTGGGGCTCCATGTCCGCCGCAGCCGTGCTGACAGTTGTCCCCACACTGGTGATCTTTGCCTTCGCCAGCAAATTCATTGTGCAGGGTTTGACGGCCGGCGCTGTCAAGGGTTAATAGAAGTACGACGGCGGCAGGTGAAGCCTCCTAGGGACCTCACCGGCCGCCGTCGTTGGCTGGGCGGCTGCCGCACCAGTTACCGCGGTGAGACGATGCCCGCCTCATAGGCGATGAGGACAAGCTGTACGCGGTCGCGCGCCTTGAGTTTGGCCAGAATGTGCCCCACATGGGTCTTGATGGTGGCTTCGGAGACAAAGAGCGTGGCGGCGATTTCGGGGTTGGAGAGGCCGTTGGCGATGAGGACAAATACCTCGTGTTCGCGAGCGGTCAAGGAGGCAACGGCGGCGGCATTGGCGTCGTTGGCCGGGCTGGGNGCCGAGAGCATCTGTGCCACATGGTCCAGCAGGCGCCGGGTCGTGGAGGGNGCGATCACGCCATCGCCGGCAAANACGGTGCGGATGGCACCGAGCAGTTCCTCCGGAGGGGCATCCTTGAGCAGGAACCCGCTGGCTCCGGCCTGGATAGCCGCCAGGGCGTATTCATCCAGATCAAAGGTGGTGAGCACCACGATCCGCAACTCTGACAACCATGATCCCGCCGGGGCGGTCTTGGTTCGGTCCATGAGTTTTCGTGTGGTTTCCAGCCCGTCCATTCCGGGCATCCGCACATCCATGAGCACCACATCGGCCGCTGTGGCGGCTAGACCGGCCAGCGCTTCGATGCCGTTACCCGCCTGCAGGACCACGTCAAGGTCTGGTTGGGAATTGATCAGCATGGCGAATCCGGAGCGGACCAGCTGTTGGTCATCGACAAGTGCCACGCGTATGCGGGAGGTGGGAGCCATGAAATTAGTTCTCCGTGTAGGGAATGAATGCTGTGATGGCGAAGCCGCCGCCGGTTAAGGTTCCTGCTGTGAGTTCTCCATCGTAAAGTTTGACCCGCTCGGCCATGCCGCGGAGNCCCATTGCCGGCAGCCTCCGTTCCGGCAGAACCGGAAGCACTTGATGCGCCACTGGGGCTGCTGTGGCCAGCGGGACTGTGGCCAGTGCTACTGTGACGCCACGGCCGTTATCGGAGACTGTGACCTCCAGTCCGCGGGCGTTCCAGCCGAGGTGGACGGTGGCGTTCACGTTCGGGCCTGCGTGCTTGATGACATTCGTCAGGCCTTCCTGGACGGCACGATAAGCCGTGAGCTCGGCGCCCGGCGGGAGCTGGCGGCGGGCATCACCGGTGACGGTGTAGTCCACAGGCAGGCCAGCAGCACGGATGCCAAGGAGGAGTTCGTCCACGTCGATCAAGCCAGGCAACGGCCGTGTTGAGGCCTGTTCGTCCCCGCGCAGGACGCCTAAGAGCCGGCGCATCTCCTGCAGCGATGAACGGCCCGTGGCGGCGATGGTGGCCAGGGTTTCCGGTGCGATGGCGGGGTTGGCCACGGCGGCGTAGCGAGCGCCGTCGGCTTGGGTGATGATCACCGAAAGGGAGTGGGCCACGATGTCGTGCATTTCGCGGGCAATGTGGGCACGTTCATCGCCAGCAGCCAGCTGGCGTTCGTGGTGCGCCTCGATCTCCAAACGGTGAGCGCGGTCAGAAAGTGCTTGTTCACGCAGACGCTTGGTGCGCGTCAAGTCCCCTGCCGTCCAGCTAAACAGCACCAGCACCCACACGGTAAGGACTACCACCATCCCATAGGGCAGGTCAGCCACTGAGGCGGAGGTGAGATCGTAGAAGAACCGGGTGACGAGCATGATGGCGCCCAGCAGAGCCAAACCGAGTCCGCCCAGGCTGGCCCAGCGCGGACCAAAAGCGGCAAGTGCATACACGATCAGCGGCACGGCGATGTTGGCCGGCGTGGGCTGAACATCAAGGGCCCACTGCGCAATGGCCACTGCGGCGACGATGCAACCGGCCATCACTGTCCGGGTACGCCGCCAAGCGAGCGGCACAACAAGCCCACAGGTGACGAGCACCCCNACGATGGTGGAGCTAGGTGAGTATCCGTCAGCGCCGTAATCAATCATGCTCAAGGGCAGCACCATCAGCCCCAACACGGCCATGAGAATAAAGTCCACGGCGAAGCGGTGACGTAAGAACCAGTCGTAGATGGAATGCATGAACACATCCACAACTCTAAAGGGCGGGGCGCCCAGTAGGCGTCCTGCCCAGGGTGGAGATGGCCGGAAGGGTTAGCCTTTCAGGGCAGCTGCCGTAATACGGTTGGCCATGCTCTTGAAGATGATGCCGTGGAAGGGTAGGACACCGAGCCAATACAAACGCCCGGACAGGCCGCGAGGGAAGAAAATGGCTCGCTGGCGAAAGATGCTCCCGGTTCCGGTACCGTCTTTGGTGTCGGCAGCTCCGGGTGCCGGGGTGACTTCGAATTCCAGCCAGGCCCGCCCTGGGACCAGCATTTCCGCCCGCAAACGCAGGAGCCGTCCGCGATCCAGAGTTTCCACCCGCCACCAATCCACGGTGTCATTGAGTTGGAGATGGTTGGGGCTTCGCCTGCCCCTGACCAGTCCGGCGCCTCCTGCTAATTTATCCATCCAGCCTCGCACTGTCCAAGCCAGCGGCAATGAATAGTAGCCGTTCTCACCGCCGATGCCTTCGATGATTTTCCACACCTGCTCGGGTGTGGCGGAGGTTCCTTGCGANCGCTCATCGGTGAAGACCGTCAGCCCTGCCCATTCGGGATCACTGGGCAGCGGCTCGGCAGGNGCGGCCAAAGCGTGCGCCGTTGCCCACGTGGTCTCCACCGTATCTGCTTCCATCTTGTTCAAGGCAAGTTCCACAGAGCGACGGTACGAGGTGAGTCCACCTTCGGGTTCTGGGATGAAGTCGGCAATATCGTTTTCCCGGCTCACACAATCGTGCTGCAAAGATTCCACCAGGGGAATGGCCAAGCTGCGTGGCACCGGGGTCACCAAGTTCACCCACTGGGCCGCCAACCACGGAGTCAGGACCGGAAGCGGGAGCACCACCGGGCGGCGGAAACCGCTGGCGTCAGCATAGACCTTCATCATCTCCGCGTAGGTCAGAACCTCAGGGCCGCCAATGTCAAAAGTCCTGTTGGTTTCGGCGGGCAGCTGGGCAGCACCCACTAAGTAATGCAGGGCGTCCCTGACAGCGATGGGTTGAATCCTATTTAGCACCCACTTAGGTGCCGGCATAACAGGGAGCACATCTGTTAGGTGGCGGACCATTTCAAAACTTGCCGAACCGGATCCAATGACCAATCCAGCTTGCAGTACCGCCGTTGGTGTCCCCGAAGCCAGCAGGATTTCTCCCACTTCCTTGCGGGAGGACAAGTGGCGGCTGAGTTCGCCGTCGGGATGCAGGCCCGAGAGGTAGACCAAGCGTTGGACGCCGGCCTCACGGGACGCCTGGCTGAGATTGCGGGCACACACGCGCTCCATCTTCCCGAAGTCTTCGGTGCCAGTGCCGTGGGATGACATTGAATGAACCAAGTAATACAGGATTTGTGCATCCTTACACAAGGCTTGGGCCGCGGCGGGNTCTGCCAAATCTCCCTCCAGGACTGTGACTTGATCGTGCCACGGCACGTCACGCAATTTGGTCCTGTCCCGGCTCAGCACGCTCACCTCATGGCCAGCGTCCAACAGCAAGGGAATGAGCCGGCCACCAATGTACCCGGTGGCTCCTGCAACAGCGATCCTAGACATGTAACCAACCTCAGGCTCGACAAAATCTCTTTGTTCCACCATTATGTAGTTAGATTTTCTTATTATCAATATTTGAGTCAAAATGACCGATGGTCAGGATATTTCGCGTGGACCCCAGATGCACCCAGCATCCGTGCTGGTCCGTGAGGTCCTTGTCCTTAACGAAGAGATGGAGTTCATCATGCGGCGAGACATGGATATGAACGAAACCGATTTTCAGGCCATGCAGCACCTGATGAAAATGATGTCCATCTCGCCAGGGGAAATGGCGCAANCTTTGCACCTGACTCCTGCTGCAACCACCACGGTGATTGACCGGCTGGTGGCTAAAGGCCATGCCAAACGTAACCCGCATCCTACCGATAGACGCCGCTGGGTGATTAGCCCCAGCCCGGAGTCAGTACAGGCGGCCATGAAGAACCTCATGCCCATGATCATCGAAGTGGACAACAAAGCACGTAGCTATGACGAAAGTGGCCAGCGTGTCATTGTGGACTTTCTTGGCAGCGTAGTTGAATCGATGAAAAGACGCATTGCCGCCATGGAGGCCAAAACGGCAGAACCGGTAAAGAAACAGAACCATGCGATAGCTAAAGGTGTGCAATGATGCCAGCAACAACAAAGCAGAGCCAAGATGCGCTTCGCGATGACACCACAAGGGATCACAGGAGCCGTCTTCCTAGTAGCAGTCCGGTCCAAAGTGAGGGTTTCTTGCAAACACCGTTCCCAGATTGGGACGTTTTCAAGGTGCAGGTCCAAGCTGCACTGCACGATTTTGCCGGGCACGAAGAACGCGCCCGGCGCTATTCACCTGCTTTTAGTGCTTTGTGGAATCGCATGGCCCAGACCACAGACGGTGGTAAATGGATGCGGCCAAAGTTAGTGTTTCTGACATACTCGGCATTTGGTGGAAGCGATCTGCGGGCCTGCGCAGACCTGGCGGCAGCATTCGAGGTTCTCCATGCCGCTCTCTTAGTCCACGACGACGTTATTGACAGGGATTTTATTCGTCGCGGTGCCCCCACTATTGGTGCAAATTACCGAGACATGGCAGCCACCTTGGGGCATAATTCCACTGACTCCGATCATGCCGGGTTTTCCGCGGCAATCATTGCCGGGGATCTCTTGCTGACGGGGTCATTGCGTCTAGCCTCTTCTGCGGCACAGTGCCATCCACATAACGCCACCATTCTTGAAACCATGCACGAGGCAATTNTTGCCTCAGCCGCTGGCGAGCTCGATGACCTGTTGTTCTCACTGNGGNGACTCAACGCCCAACTCCCTGAAGTTCTGAACATGGAGCGAATGAAAACTGCTGTGTACTCTTTTGAGATGCCGTTGCGCTGGCGCGCTTCTGGCGGGGAGTCAATAGCTATGGCTGACGCCCTGGCTGAGGTTGGCCGTGATATTGGTGTTGCTTACCAGATCATCGATGATGTTTTGGGAACTTTTGGCCAGTCCGAAGAGACAGGAAAGTCTGTTGACTCGGACCTGCGCGAAGGTAAACTCACCATCTTGACCACCTTCGCTCAAGGCTCCCAAGAGTTCGCAGCGGCAGTTCAATCATTCCGCCAGGGCCGTGTGGATACAGACTCCATGAGGGAGATCCTGCATCAACTCGGGGCGGAGAAGTTTGCTGTGNGGTTGGCCGAATCGTTGGTCTCGGATGCCTTGGATAAGGCCCAACAACTCAATCTCCCGAGGTCCNTCTATGGTGAACTTTGCAGTATTTGCGATTACGTCCTGACGAGGAAGAGATAACCATGGGAATGGATCCGTTGGGACACTACTCGGAGACTGCAACGCGCAGTGCACGTGTGGTCATTGGGAGTTATTCAACATCGTTTGGTTTGGCTTGCTTCATCCTTGGCGCTAAGGAACGCCGCCATATTGAGAACATCTATGCACTCGTTCGGATTGCTGATGAAGTGGTGGACGGCGCCGCCTCCGCCGCTGGACTGGACCCTGAAGCTGTGTGTTGGCAGCTTGATAATTTGGAGCAAGAAACGCAGCGGGCCTTAGCCTGCGGGTACAGCACCAACTTGGTGGTCCATGCCTTTGCCTTGACGGCCAGGCGTACAGGAATCGATGTCCAGCTGACCAAACCGTTCTTCGCTTCGATGCGCACAGATGTGCTCAAGACCGTGCATTCGGCGGAGACCTTGGCACAGTACATTTATGGTTCGGCCGAAGTGGTGGGTTTGATGTGCCTGAAGGTATTCCAAGCCATGGAAGGGTCAGCAACAGGACATGAGCAAGAGCTTGTCCATTCGGCCCGGAGTTTGGGTGCAGCCTTCCANAAAGTGAACTTTCTGCGCGATCTGGGCGCGGACAGCGGTGACTTGGGACGCTACTACTTCCCTGGTCTGGATCCTGCGTCTTTCAACGATGCGCACAAACAAGAATTACTGGCAGACATTCGCCAAGACTTGGCAGCTGCACGGGTCGGCATGGACTTCCTTGCGCCNCCGGCACGGCGGGCTGTGCGGCTGGCCCATGATCTCTTCCTGGCCCTAGTAGTGCGGATCGATCATGTCCCGGCCGATCAGTTGGTGCAGCGCCGTGTTCGGGTCCCTAACTGGCAAAGTCTTGGATTGGCGTGCGAGTGTTTCTTTCACGCCCCGTGTGAACGCCCGCAAAATGTTGCCCCAGGAGGCCTAACGATGAGCCGCAAGAACAGATTTCAGTTGTGGGGCGCAGCCATGACCGGGTACTTGAACAATCCCAAAGCCAAGGCAGCCGTGGCCCCTGGTGCATGCGTTGTTATTGGCGGGNGAATATCCGGGCTAGCTACGGGAGCACTCTTGGCCCGTGACGGACACGAGGTAACAATCCTGGAAAAGGGTGCACAGCTGNGGNGCCGCGCCGGCAGGTGGNAAACCGGCGGTTTCATGTTTGATACCGGTCCCAGCTGGTACCTCATGCCCGAAGTGATCGATCATTGGTTCGCGTTGATGGGAACCAGTGCCAGCGCAGAGTTGGAATTGAGCCGCTTAGATCCGGCCTACAAATTATGGAACTCCCCGAATGCCCGCGCCGGAGCACACACCCAAGCTGGCTCGGAGTCAACCGAGGTGCACACGNGGCGTGCGCAGGCCACAGCCTTGTTCGAGTCCCAGGATCCCGGTTCCGGAGTGGAACTGGAACGTTATCTAGATTCTGCAGAACTGGCCTATAACCTGGCCAAGAAACATTTTCTTTATGACCCGTTCAGCACACTGCGCGGCTTACTTAGCCCTGCGGTACTGCGGCATGGGCCAACGCTGGCAAAACTCCTGACCCAGAAGTTGCACGGTTTTGTGGCAGCACGCTTCACACATCCGCTACAGCAANAGATTTTGGGTTATCCTGCCGTTTTCTTGGGCACCAGTCCTTACAAGGCGCCCTCGATCTACCACTTGATGAGCCATCTGGACCTCCAAGACGGGGTGTTGTATCCGCAAGGAGGATTCGCCGCCGTCATCGACGCCATGGAACGGGTGGCACGGCAGGCTGGGGTGCGCATCATCACCGGTGCCACAGCAACACAGATTCTCACCGAACCCGCTGGCAAAGGGACCCGATGCACAGGCGTTGCTTGGCGCGATAATGCCGCAGTGGAGCATGAGATTGCCGCGGAACTGGTGGTGGGTGCAGCTGATCTGCACCACGTAGAGACGGCACTTCTTCCGCCGGCCCTGCGCACGCAAACGGCCAAGAAATGGGATACGGCCGATCCTGGCATCAGCGCAGTCTTGGTGTGCCTAGGTATTGNNAGGGGATTGCCGGATTTGGCCCACCACAATCTGCTGTTCACTGATGACTGGCAGGATAACTTCGCCCGGATAACTCAGGGCCAGACGCTCGCTGACACCACCTCCATGTACGTCTGCCGCCCTAGTGCAACGGATGCGACGGTGGCCCCGGAAGGGAGCGAGAACCTGTTTNTGTTGATCCCAGCCCCGGCCCTGCCCAGCTGGGGAAGGNGCGGGTACGACGGCGCCGGCTCACCTCAGGTGGAAAAGGTTGCCGACGCTGCCATCGCCCAACTTGCGGACTGGACCAACATCGCTGATCTTGGCGAACGGATCGTGGTGCGGCGCAGCTACGGCCCGGCTGATTTCCAAGACAATTTCAACGCGTGGCAGGGCAGTGCCTTGGGCCTGGCTCACACCCTGTCCCAAAGTGCTTTTCTGCGTCCGGGGAACACCAACCCCAAAGTAGCTGGCCTGTACTATGCCGGAAGTTCTGTTAGGCCCGGAATTGGCGTGCCCATGTGCATGATCAGCGCCGAAATCGTGTTTAAACTAGTGCGCGGGGACACCAGCGCAGGGCCCCTGCCCGAACCGGCAGCCAGTACCGGATCTACCCACCACCTCGGCACAGCACCCACGGGACAGGTGGACGCGTCTTGATCTACCTCAGTATCCTGGTGCTCGTGTTGGGCTGCATGGCACTTATTGATGCCCGGTGGAAACTCTTCCTCTTTGCCCGCCCGCTGGCAGCTGGAGTTATCTTAGTCGTGGGGACGGCCTTCTTTCTGGGCTGGGACGTGTGGGCAATTGCTTTGGGCATTTTCTTGCACCGCGAGTCACCCCTGATGACCGGGATCATGATTGGCGCGCAACTGCCACTAGAAGAAGCATTCTTCCTGCTGTTCCTGTGTTATCAAACAATGATCGTGTTCACCGGTGCGCTGGCGTTCCTGCAACGAGGACGCCTACGCAGTCACGGCCGCCAGCATGGATCTGGGCAACCAAACGGCCAGCCTGAAGAACAGAATGGCGTGAAAAACAGTGAACTTTCTCCAGCTCAATGCTATCTTCCTTGCCGTAGCAGTGCTCGTCTTTGCCTGGGCATTGTGGCGCAGCACCAACAAACGCACGGTGATGGCGGCATTCCTTATTTCACTGGTTGTCATGGTTGGCCTGACGGTCATCTTCGATAACGTCATGATCGCCTCAGGCCTGTTTGACTATGCCGGCCACACTCTGAACGGGTTGCACGTGGGACTAGCGCCCATAGAGGACTTCGCCTACCCTTAGCTGGGGCGTTGTTGTTGCCGGGCCTGTGGGTTTTACTGAGCCGGAAGGAGAAAGTATGAAAAATCTCTTCGTGACATCCCGTCCGGTGTCCTGGGTCAACACGGCCTATCCCTTTGCCGCCGCATATNTTTTGGTCACGGGAGACCTTGACTGGGTTNTTGTGGTGGGAACACTGTTCTTCTTGATCCCTTACAACCTGTTGATGTACGGGATCAACGATGTGTTTGATTACGAATCTGATCTCCTCAATCCCCGTAAAGGCGGAGTGGAAGGTGCAGTCCTGGACCGCAGCCATCACCGTTTCGTGATCTGGGCTTCGATCCTTTCCACAGTGCCGTTCGTGGTGCTACTGGCCACCCAGGGCGGGGTGNGGGCAAACCTTGTTCTTGCTGTTTCGCTATTTGCCGTAGTGGCTTATAGCGCGCCGGGGCTGCGCTTCAAAGAGCGCCCATTTCTGGATTCCATGACCTCCAGCACCCACTTTGTTTCTCCTGCCGTCTACGGCTTGGTACTGGTGCAGGCTGATTTTACGCCTGCAATCTGGGCTGTCTTAGTGGCGTTCTTCCTGTGGGGCATGGCCAGCCATGCCTTCGGGGCCGTCCAAGACATTGTGCCGGACCGTGAAGGCTCCATTGCCTCCATTGGTACAGTGCTCGGTGCCCGATTTACCGTCTGGTTCGCTTTCATCGCCTATGCCTGCGCGGGTGTGCTCATGCTCTTGACGGCTGTGCCGTTTGCTGCGGTGTTGGCGCTGCCGTACCTGCTCAATGTAGGGCCTCATCTACGCGTCACCGACGCCACCTCCGCAAGTGTCAATACGGCATGGAAGAGATTCTTGTGGCTGAACTACCTCACCGGGTTCCTGGTGACGATGACGTTGATCTGGCTGGTCTTGCAGGGATAGCTCATCTCGAGCTAGCACCTTGGATGAGGAGAAAACATTGATACCGACGTTAGCGTGCAACTGAAAATTGCGTCCAACTGAAAGGACAGCCTATGAACGTCTCCATCGTTTGGTTTCGTGATGACCTTCGTGTGGCAGATAACCCCGCCCTACTAGCCGCTGCCAACGATGCCGCTAGCGGTGTTGGGTCTGCAGTGGCGCTATATGTGCTGGATGAAGAATCTGCGGGTATCCGGGCGCTGGGTGGGGCCACGAAATGGTGGTTGCACCATGCGTTGGAAGATCTTGCGCTCGCCTTGGAAAAGGTGGGCATCCCGTTGATACTGCGCCGCGGGCCCGGCGCCGCAACAGTCGCCCAGCTGGCCACCGAGCTGNGGGCTGGGGCGCTGTATTGGAACCGCCGGTACGGGNGACCCGAACGGGAGGTCGACGCCGCGCTGAAGTCATGGGCGCAGGAGCACGGGGTACATGCGGAAAGCTTCCAAGCCAGCCTCCTCCACGAACCCTGGAAGGTGCGCACTGGTGCGGGTAACCCGTATCAAGTCTTCACACCGTTCTGGCGAACCGTCTCCGCCCAAGACTTTCGGGCGCCCATGGGCCAGCCCGAGTCCGGCCACGGGTTTAGCGGGCCGCTTCCGGACAGCGAGGCTCTGGGCAGCTGGCAGCTACTTCCCACCAGCCCCGACTGGGCCGGTGGCCTCCGCGAGAGCTGGGTTCCTACTGCGGCTGCCGGGCACCAACTGCTCGCTGATTTCCTCGACCAACGCGTGNGGGACTACTCTGCTGCCCGGGACCGGCCGGATCAGCCCGGAACCAGCAGGATCTCACCCTATCTGCGCTGGNGGCAGCTCAGTCCCTTCCAGNTGTGGGCTGCGCTCGCAGCCAGAAGGGTCCAACGAAGCTGGGGTTCAGACGCCGGTTCTAGTGGTTCCGCCGGTTCTGCCGCTCCTGGCAGTCCCGCCGGTTCTCCCGCTCTGGGAGGCAGCGACGTGGCGGGATCGCCCGGACCAGCCGTCTTTGCTTCGGAGTTGGGGTGGCGGGAATTCTGCTGGCACCAGTTGTACCACCGCCCGAACCTGGCCACCATCAACCTGCGCCCTAAATTTGATGACTTCCCCTGGAACAACCCTGCGCAGGATCCCGTGGTCGCAGCACATCTGGCCGCCTGGCAGCGGNGTAAGACGGGGATACCCCTGGTTGACGCCGGGCACNGCGAACTCTGGCACACAGGGACCATGCACAACCGGGTCCGCATGGTGGTGGCCAGTTTCCTCATCAAANATTTGGGCATCGATTGGCGCCTCGGGGAGCAGTGGTTTTGGGACACACTGGTGGATGCCGACGCTGCTTCCAACCCCGCCAACTGGCAGTGGGTGGCGGGCTCCGGAGCTGACGCTGCACCCTACTTTCGCATCTTCAACCCGCTCACCCAGGCCAAGAAGTTTGATCCCACCGGGCGCTATGTCACCAAGTGGGTCCCGGAGCTCCTGACGCCTGAGTACCCGGAGCACATTGTTGATCTGCAAGAAAGCCGCCGGGCAGCGCTGGAGGGGTATGCTTCCCTCACCCCTAATCTCATTATGTGAGATGCTTTGACCATCATGTGGATGGTTTGGCTAGGCTGAATTCATGAGCGCATCGAGTGGGACTGCTGTTATTGACATTGCTGTAATTGCTGGCGACGGCATTGGCCCTGAGGTGACGGCCGAAGCTGTGAAGGTCTTGAAGAAGGTCACCTCCGCCGAGGGGCTTGAGCTGGCACTGACAGATTACAAGCTCGGTGCCGAGCACTGGCTTGCCACCGGGGAGACCCTGCCTGAGGAAACCATCGCGGCTCTGCGCCGCCATGACGCCATTCTCTTCGGCGCTGTTGGCGCAGCCNCCGGGGACACCTCCATCCCCTCAGGGTTGATTGAGCGCGAGATGCTGTTGAAGCTGCGCTTTGCCCTGGACCATTACGTGAACTTGCGCCCCTCTTTCTTGTACGACGGCGTGGCCTCGCCCTTGGCGAACCCCGGCACCATTGACTTTGTGGTAGTCCGCGAAGGAACCGAAGGCCCCTATGTGGGTAACGGCGGTGTGCTACGTAAAGGCACTGTGCATGAAGTAGCCACCGAAGTGTCAGTGAACACCGCGTTCGGTGTGGAGCGTTTGGTCCGTGATGGTTTCCGCCGCGCTAACGAACGCCCGCGCAAGAAGCTCACCTACGTCCATAAGCACAATGTGCTGGTGTATGCCGGTCACCTGTGGAAGCGCACTGTTGAAGCTGTTGCTGCCGAATTCCCCGATGTCAGTGTGGACTACCTGCACGTGGATGCAGCCATGATCTTTNTGGTCACCGATCCGGCCCGCTTCGATGTGATCGTTACCGATAACCTCTTCGGTGACATTGTCACGGACCTGGCAGCAGCGGTCACCGGCGGAATCGGCCTTGCCGCCTCCGGAAACATCAACATGGACCGTACCGCGCCGTCCATGTTTGAACCGGTCCATGGTTCGGCTCCGGACATTGCCGGCCAGCAANAAGCGGACCCCACCGCGGCTATCCTCTCAGCTGCCCTGCTGCTGCGCCATCTGGGTTACAACGCTGCGGCAGCCAAGATTGAAGCAGCCGTGAAGGCTGATGTGGCAACCCGCAATCCAGCATCTGCCCGGGCAACCAGCGCCATTGGTGACGCAATCGCGGCGGCCCTCTAACGCCGTCGTACTTGTTGGGGCAACAGCCTCTAGTTCAGCGCAAGAACAGAGCTGTGCAGGGGTACGTTTAACTTATAGAGTGAGTGCACACTAACCGAAGGGTTCTGCGCGCCACTGACGGTGCGCAGAACGGCACTAAAATCCCCTCACACCGGTGTCGGCGCGGGTGGGCATAACCTTGTGGAGGAAGCATGACCGAGACAGCCAGTGAGCTGAACTTTTCCCAGCAGCTCAACCAGAACCCGAAGAGCACAGCCGAGCGCGACGCGATTTTGGCGAACNCCGGATTCGGCGACTACTTCACGGATCACACAGCTGTGGTGGATTACAAGGTTGATGCGCACGGCAACGGCGGCTGGTCCAACGCACGTGTTGAACCGTATGGCCCCATCGCGATGGACCCGGCCGCCGCTGTGCTGCACTACGGCCAGGAAATCTTCGAAGGCATGAAAGCCTACCGCCACGCCGACGGCTCCATCTGGACCTTCCGGGCCGAAGCCAACGCTGCCCGGCTAAACGCCTCGGCACGCCGGTTGGCACTGCCGGAACTGCCGCCCACAACGTTCCTTGAGTCTTTGCGCCAGTTGGTGTCAGTGGATCAGAACTGGGTACCCTCCGGCGACGGCGATGCCCTGTACCTGCGCCCGTTCATGATCGCCACCGAGGCATTCTTGGGTGTGCGCCCGGCCCGGGAGGTCTCCTACCGCGTCATTGCTTCACCGGCCGGGAACTACTTTGGCGGGGAACTAAAGCCCGTCTCCATCTGGCTCACCACAACCTTTGCCCGTGCTGGTGAGGGCGGCACCGGTGAGGCCAAGTGCGGTGGCAACTATGCTGCCTCGCTCGCCGCGCAGATGGAAGCCGAAGCCAATGGCTGCAAGCAGGTGCTGTTCTTGGATCCGCACAATGACAATGCTGTTGAAGAACTCGGCGGCATGAACATTTTCTTCGTGTTCAAAGATGGCACGCTGGTCACCCCTGCGCTCAACGGCCACATCCTGCACGGGATCACCCGCTCCTCCGTCATGCAGCTGGCAGCGGACCGCGGCTTGATGGTGCAAGAACGCAAGATCACCATTGATGAATGGCGTTCCGGCGTTGCTGCGNGGGACATCACCGAGGTGTTCGCCTGCGGCACGGCAGCTGTCATCACCNCCATTGGGGAACTCAAGACGGCCGAAGGCACTATCGCCTCACCCGCCCACGGCATCGGTGAGGTCACCGCAGCCATCCGCGAACAGCTACTGGGCATCCAGACCGGCACCGTGGAAGACCTGCATGGCTGGCTGACCCGGCTGGCCTAGAGCTGACCGGCTTGGCCTAGGGCGGACCAGCTACTAGCGGGATGTGCCGTTAGCTGGCACCGGAGAAAATTCGGTGGTGGGCGCCCCTGCCGGCAGTGGTGCATGTCCGGGGTGCCGGGCCCGTTCAGCGGCTCCTGCTTCCAGCGCTGGCGCGGGATGGATGAGGTGTGCAGGCTTTGGACATGAGTGAGCATGGATTCACGCACCAGGCAACGCAAATCCCACAAATCGTCACTGTCGTTTGCGCTGACCACGATCCGCAGCCGGATCATACCGTTGACCGCGTCGGTCACTTCCAGCTTGCCGGTACGCCCATCCCACAGTGGCGTCCCTGCTAGGGTCTGCTCAAAGTGCTGGCGGAGGCTGTCCACGGGAGCCAACCAGTCGACGTCGAACTCCACACTGCCTTTGATTTTGGGGCTGTTTCTGGTCCAGTTCTCAAACGGTGTACTGGTGAAGTAGGTGGAGGGNAGGATCAGCATCCGTTCATCCCACACGCGCACCACCACATAGGTCATGGTGATTTCCTCAATCTGGCCCCAGAGCCCTTCCACCACCACCACATCGTCAATGCGAATGGCATCGGTAAAGGCCAGCTGAACTCCGGCGAAGACGTTGGAGAGCGAGCTTTGCACGGCCAGGCCAGCAACAATGGAGATCAGCCCGGCAGAGGCCAGTATGCCGGTGCCCAGAGTCCTGACTTCGGGAATGGTCAACAGTAGGCCAGCCACAGCGAGTGTAATCACCAGGGCGCTGAGGATGCGCCGGCCTAGGCTAATCTGCGTGGTCAGCCGGCGCCGGCGCCGGCTGTCGGTGACACGGCCGGTGAACTGTCGCAAGATCAAGCGTTCGGCTACAGCAAAGGCCGCCAACACCAACCAACACAGGGCTGCAATGAAGCCCACCATGAGCACAAAGTCCACCGGCTTAGACCAGGTTTGGCTGGCCGCCGTGGCGCCTATGGCGATACGGAGTCCGGCACAGAGCAGGACCACAAAGACAGGAGCCTTCGCAAGGTCGGAGCGTTGGGCGAAGTCCGGAATTTTGCGGAAGGCACGGTTGGCAACCAACCTCAATATGAACGTCAGCAAGACTGCGGCAGCGATGGCAGCAAGAATCGCCAGGATGGGTTTAATCGTCATTTCCAGTGGATCCATCTATTGATCGTGTCAGAGTACCCGGGGTTTGTCCAACTGGCCGCTGAGCTTAGCGCATGGCAAACTTCGTTTTCATAAGGCATGTTCCTTAGTTCGGTGGGGCATATTATGCAAAGACACGCGTTACGTGTGCAGAATCTGCAGGACACGGGCTGGCTACTGGAGGAGCGAAATGGACGATGAGCAACGCCGACGTGAGCTTGGTGACAATGAGGCTCCGGTGGAAGATGATCTGGAAGTCTCGTTTGATCGGATCGTAGATGAAGGGNCGCAGCGGCTTCACAGGACGTGGCCCTCCGTGCTGGTCACCGGGGTATTCGGCGGTCTCGAGGTGGGCTTGGGCGTGATGGCTTATCTGGCCGTGGAACATGCCACCGGAAACAAGCTCCTAGCGNGGCTGGCCTTTGGTATTGGTTTCATTGCGTTGCTTTTGGCAAAGAGCGAATTATTCACCGAAGGTTTCCTGGTTCCGCTGGCGGCCGTAGCTGCGAAGGAAGCCCGGGTAAGCCAGCTGATGAAGTTGTGGGGCGGCACACTGGTTGCCAACCTAGCTGGGNGCTGGGTCATCATGTGGCTCGTGATGCAGGCATTCCCGGAGTGGCGCGAAACAGTAGTGGAATCTGCTGCACATTACGCCTTGGCACCATTATCTGTACAGACCGCTTCCTTAGCTATCCTCGGCGGGAGCACCATTACGCTCATGACGCGGATGCAGCACGGCACGGACTCCATGCCAGCTAAAATCGTGGCAGCCGTGGGCGGCGGGTTTCTCCTGGCCGGTCTACCGCTGTTCCATTCGGTGTTGGATTCGTTATTAATCTTCGGAGCAATCCAGGCAGGGGCGCCCTTTGGCTATCTGCAGTGGCTGAGTTGGTTCTGGTATACGGTGCTGTTCAACGTTGCTGGGNGAGTGCTCTTGGTGACCGCCTTGCGTCTGGTGCGCACCAAGGAGCTCCTGAAAGTAAGGCGAAAAGATGCTGTTGCTGAGGGGAGAGCCGATGGATAACCCCAAGATACTGGCACTTTCCCGCTACACTAAAGCCCATGCGTATAGCCCGTTTTGTTGTTGATAATGATCCCATGTACGGCATTGTGGAAGGGGAGTCCGGGCGTGAAATTGTCACTGTCATCAAGGGCGACCCTTTCTTCAACGGCGTAGAANAAACCACCATCAAGTACCCGCTGGATGACGTGCGCTTAGTAGCCCCGATCATCCCGCGCAGCAAGGTCATTGGTGTGGGCCGTAACTTTGCTGAGCACGCCCGGGAACTGGGCAACGAAGTGCCGGAGAACCCGTTGCTGTTTNTGAAGCCCAACACCTCCGTCATCGGCCCGGGCGAGCCTATTGTGCTTCCGGAATTCTCCGAAGAAGTCTCTTATGAGGCTGAGCTGTGTGTTGTTATTGGCCGTATCTGCAAGGACGTCCCGGAATCGCGCGTTGACGAGGTCATCTTTGGCTACACCTGCGGTAACGACCTCACCGCCCGGGACGTTCAGGCCGGTGATGGCCAGTGGGCCCGCGCTAAGGGCTTTGACACCTCCGCTCCGTTGGGGCCGTGGATTGAAACCGAACTTGACCCGGACGATCTGGTCATCAAGGGCTGGTTTAACGGCGAACTGCGCCAAGATGGCAACACCAACCAGATGGTGCGCAGCGTCCGCGAACTGGTCTCGATTGTCTCGCACGCTTTCACGCTGCTCCCGGGTGACGTCATCATGACGGGCACCCCGGCCGGTGTGGACCTCCTCCAAGCCGGGGATCGCTACGATGTTGACATTGAGGGTATTGGCCGCCTCTCCAACCCGGTGGTCCGGCGCTAGAAGCGTTGCGTCCGTACCGCCGTTGTGCCCGTACCGCCGTTGTGCCCTTCTAGGATGCTAGACGGCGGCACGTGGCTGCTGCGGCAAGCGTCCCTCCTGCAAGGGGTGGGGCTGGCCGGGAACAGCCTAGGTGAGCCAGAAGACAACTTTAGTTGGATGCGGTGGCACCGGACAGGATTTTAGGCTTGAAGCATGAACATGAAAACTTTGCCGCGGCCTAGCCCGTGGCGTACCGTCCTGCTCGTCCTGGTGGTGGCCGCGGCGGACGTGGTCCTCTCCTTCGTCTCGTTGGGGTTGTCCATCGACGCAGGAGCGATTCCCGAGCCGGAAACTGCCGGACTTGACTGGGCCCGCTACGGATTTGCCCCGTTTATGGCCCCGCTGGGTGCCGTGGCACTGATCTGGCGGCACCGCTTTCCTAAATCTGTGGCCGTAGTTACCGCCGTCCTTGGCGCGTTGACGTTCAGCGGCATAGCGTTCTTTGTGGCGCTGTTCCTGGTANTTCGCCGGCAGCTTTCGGGGTGGATTGTGGCCATCATTGCGTTGAGCCTGGGCGCCGAAGCGCTGGTGGGGATTGAACCTCTTAGCTGGGGTGCGGCCCTAGCGGGTGCGGTGCTCCTTGGCGCCATTGCCGGGTGGGGTGCTTACCGTGGCCAACGTGCCCGTTTTATGGAATCCCGGCTGGCCTCGCTGAAACAACGTGCCGAACAGGCCGAATCCGAACGTGCCGCTGAGGCAGGACGCAGCAGGCTTGCCGAACGGACTCGGATTGCCCGGGAAATGCACGACACCCTAGCCCACCGGATGTCGCTGGTGGCGCTCCAGGCCGCGGCCCTGCAGGTGGGTGCGCCCGATGTTGAAACAGCCCATGCGGCAAAGTTANTCCGCGAAACCGCCCACGCCGCCCTCGGTGAGCTGCGTGATGTCCTGGGTGTGCTGCATGAAGACGGCACCTCGGCCACCTCACCGTGGCAGCCGGTTGGGGCGAGCCAAGGGNGCCGGGAAAGCGCGCCAGCACGCACGGCGCCGTCGGGAATTGCTGAGATTGCCGGTTTGGTCAACGAATGGCGCCACGCCGGGGTGAGGATCGAGTATTCTTTGGATCCGGCTCTGGATCCGCTGCCGGGTAGCGTTTCAGATGCCGTGAGCCGGGCAGCGTACCGCGTGGTGCAGGAAGGGATCACCAATGTGGCCCGCCACGCACCCGAGGCTGCTGCAGTTCTCACCCTTGAGTTCCAGGGTATAGATCCTCAGGAGCTTCGCGTCACCATTTCCAACGGCCCGGGCAGCGACGGGGAACCGGCACTGGGTGCCGGGNTGGGCCTGATCGGGTTGGATGAAAGAATCCAACTCCTCGGCGGGACCCTGGATCACGGCCCTACGGAAGCGGGATTTATGCTGCAGGCACGTATCCCCTCACGGATCAAACCGGGAGCAACCCGGCACCATGACAGCTTCTAAGAATTTGTTGAGTGGGTCATCTCCGGCACTGGGCCCCGTCTGGCAGAACGGCTCCGGATCCACACCGTGCATCCGCGTGATCGTTGTTGACGATGAGACGCTGGTGCGGGCGGCCCTGGTGAAAATGATCAACTCCCGCCCGGACATGGAGGTTGTGGGCGAAGCCGCCAGCGGGCCGCAGGCGGTGCGGTGCGCGCAGATGCAACGCNCCGACGTTGTGCTCATGGACGTGCAAATGCCTGGGNGTGACGGGATCATGGCCACGGCCCAACTGCGTGCACTGGACGTGCCGCCACAGGTTCTGGTGCTGACCACCTTTGACCTGGACGAGCATGTTNTTGCGGCTTTGGAGGCAGGCGCTGGTGGTTTCCTGCTCAAGGACACCGATCCGGAGCGGCTCTTCCATGCCATCCGGGCCGTGGCTGCGNGGGAAGGGATGCTGGCGCCCACCGTCACCAGACGCTTGATCGAGCGGACCCGGGTGCGGGCATCAGCCTCACGAGCAAGTGCTGCGGTGGCCCGGCTGGAACTGCTGACTGCCCGCGAGGCGGAGGTGCTGGACGCGATTGCGCAGGGGATGAGCAATGAGCGGATCGGGCACTTCCTGTTCCTGAGTGAGGGCACCGTGAAGAGTCATGTATCGCGGATTTTAGCGAAGTTGGAGCTGGAGAACCGGGTTCAGGCAGCGCTGCTGTTCCGCGATGCGCGCCCCTGAAACTCTCTTTCCTTCCACGGATGGGATGCCCGACGGCGGAGGCTCACCTTGTGTGGGCGCAATCACGCACCCCGAATTGGGGAGTAGAATTGACAAGTCCTTTGTCCCCGGACCGCGTAGAACCGTGTAAACCCGGGGTTTTGCACAGGGACGCACCCCAACCTAAGGATTTTGCGTGTCACAAGAAGTCATCGACACTGCCTCCCGCGAGCCCAGTTCCGGGAACATTTCAGCGGAGGGCTATCAGCAAACGCTGTCCCGCCGGCACGTGACCATGATCGCCATGGGTGGGGCGATCGGCGTCGGACTTNTCATGNGGGCAGGCGGGCGGCTGGCCTCCACCGGCCCGGCACTGATTTTCTCCTACGCCATCGCCGGCGTCATCGCGTACCTGCTCATGCGGGCGCTGGGTGAGCTGATCATGTACCGGCAGACTTCGGGCTCCTTCGTGTCTTATGCCGGGGAACTTNTTGGCAAANAGGGCGCCTACCTTTCCGGCTGGATGTACTTCATCAACTGGGCCATGACAGGCATCGCCGAACTCATTGCCATTGGCCTGTACTTCCAATTCTTCTTCCCAGGTGTGCCCGTTGAAATCAGTGCCCTATGCGCCTTAGTGCTGCTGGTGGCTGTGAACCTGCTCAGCGTCAAGGCGTTTGGTGAGTTTGAGTTCTGGGCGGCGTGCCTGAAGGTCGGTGCGATCGTGATCTTCTTGGTGGTGGGCACGGCCATGGTGGTGATGAACACCCAGGTGGGTGCCACACATGCCGCCGTGGGCAATCTCTTCCACGCCGAGGGCGGCATGTTCCCCAAGGGCGGGCTGGTCATGATCTTGGTGCTGAACGCCGTCATCTTTGCCTACAACGCCATTGAACTGGTGGGCATCACTGCCGGTGAGATGCAGAATCCCGAACGTGAAGTGCCCAAGGCAATCCGCGCGGTGGTGCTGCGTATTGTGGTCTTCTACGTGGGCTCGGTGACGCTGCTGGCCATGCTCATGCCCAGCGACCAGTACAAAACCGGGGAGAGCCCGTTTGTGACTGTGTTTGCCGCGATGGGCCTGGACTGGGTGGGCTCCATCATGAATTTTGTGGTCATTACGGCCGCGTTGTCCTCGTGTAACTCGGGGCTGTATTCCATTGGTCGCATTTTCCGCACCATGGCTAACAACGGTCACGCGCCGAAATGGCTGACGAAGATGTCCTCGCGCCACGTTCCATACGCCGCCGTGCTGAGCATTGCCGGGGTGTACTTGGTGGGGCTGCTGGCCAATATTTGGCTCGGTGGATCGCACGCCTTTGATCTGGCGCTGAATACCGCCTCTATTGGCGTGATCTTCACCTGGGCCTCCATCTTTGCTTGCCAGATCATGCTGCGGCACAAGCGCGGGAAGGTCTCCTCGCTGCCTATGCCCGGTTCGCCTTGGACCAGTTGGATTGGCTTGGGTGCGCTGATGGTCATTACCGTCCTCATCGGGTTTGACACCATGGCCAATCCTGATGGCAGCGTCTACCTGCTGGGCCTGTGGACGCTGTGCACCATTCCGGTGCTGGCGCTGGCACTGTGGTTCGGATGGCAGTTCGTCAAGCACAACGAACCGCAAAACGAACTGTTCAGCTGAGACCTGCTTCGCGCGCGGCCGCTTCTTTCAGCGAGTGCCCGCGTTTCGGAGCCCGTTCGCGTAAACGGACCCCGTTACACCGGGCGCCCTTTACGCAAGCGGGCTCCGATTTCCGGGTTAGGCCACGTGCGCGTCCATTTCGCCCATGCAAGCAGGGTGGTCATGGCCCGTGAACCCACATCGCCAGCGGGAACCTGGAGGATGGTGATGTGGCGGGTATTGGGCTGGATAATTTAGAAACCAAGGGCCGCCGGAGCGCTTCGTTGAGGCGTATCAGCTGGAGGGCGATGCCGTGGTGGCGCGCCTCTGTGGCTGAACTGGACGCATTCGAAGCGGAGCTGTTGCCCGTCACCGTCTCAGCATTCCCATCAGTTTCGGACCCCGCTTGCGCAAAAGGACACCGTTATACCGGGCGCCCTTTACGCAAGCGGTGTCCTTTTCGACAAGAGAGCGCCCCACGGCGAAGAGCGGCCCAAGGTGGCGAACCTGTGGGGAGTTCCGCAGGACGGAGCCATTCGTGCGGATCATGCCGTGGGGCGTCTAAACTAGAAACCATCATGACTACTGTTGCTCAAATCCCCACTGTCACCGCAGAAACCCCTGTACGGGTGCGTNTTTGCCCCTCACCTACCGGTACCCCGCACGTTGGGCTGATCCGTACAGCCTTGTTCAACTGGGCCTACGCCCGGCACACGGGCGGGAAGATGATCTTCCGCATCGAAGACACTGATGCCAAGCGTGACAGCGAGGAGAGCTACCTTCAGCTCCTCGACGCGCTGAAGTGGCTTGGTATCACCTGGGATGAGGGCGTGGAGGTTGGCGGCCCGCACGAACCTTACCGCCAATCCCAGCGCGGGGACATCTACACGGACGTCATTGCCAAGTTGGTGGCCGGTGGATACGCCTATGAGTCTTATTCCACACCCGAAGAAGTCGAAGATCGTCACAAGGCGGCCGGGCGAGACGTTAAGCTTGGATACGACAACTTTGACCGTGACCTTTCCGATGAGCAGATTGCTGCTTTCAAGGCAGAGGGTCGCCAGCCAGCGCTGCGCTTGCGTATGCCGGATGCTGACATCACGTTCACCGACTTGGTCCGGGGCGAGATCACCTTTAAGGCAGGATCAGTCCCGGACTACGCAATTGTCCGCCCCAACGGCGCGCCGTTGTACACGCTGGTGAACCCTGTTGATGATGCCCTCATGGGCGTCACCCACGTGCTGCGCGGTGAGGATCTGCTGTCCTCCACGCCCCGTCAGGTTGCACTCTATGAGGCCCTGTACGCCGTGGGTGTTGCGCAGTACATGCCGCTGTTTGGTCACCTGCCCTACGTGATGGGCGCCGGTAACAAGAAGCTCTCCAAGCGTGATCCTGAATCCAACCTGTTCTTGCACCGCGACCGCGGCTTCATCCCCGAGGGCCTGCTGAACTACCTGTCCCTGCTGGGGTGGTCGCTCTCTGCCGACGAGGACATTTTCACGGTGGCCCAGCTCGTGGATAACTTTGACATCCATGACGTGCTGGGCAATCCCGCGCGCTTCGACATCAAGAAGGCCGAAGCCATCAACGGCACGCACGTGCGCCTTNTGGACGGTACTGATTTCCGCAACCGCCTGGTTCCTTACCTGCAGGCTGCCGGGCTGGTGNGGGAGACCCTCAGTGCCCGCGACGAGGAGATCCTCACCGAGGCCGCCNCGCTGGTCCAGGAGCGCATCACCCTCCTCGGTGAGGCACCTGAGATGATCGCTTTTCTTTTCAAGAAGGACGACGCCGTTGACGTCGCCGAGGATGCGCTCAAGGGCATGCCCGAGAACCTGACCGAGGTCTTGGATGCTGCGTTGGTGGCATTAGAGTCCTTGGAATCTTGGGACGCCGAGTCCATTCAGGCTGCATTGAAGAGTGCGTTGGTGGAGGGCCTTGGCATTAAGCCGCGCTTCGCTTTCGGACCTGTGCGCACAGCGCTCNCGGGCCGCAAGGTTTCGCCGCCACTCTTTGAATCCATGGTCATCTTGGGCAAGGAATCCTCACTGGCGCGCCTGCGCGCGTTTAGNGGCTAAACACCTTGACGCTTGAGCTTTCCCAAAACACCCTTGAATTCGCCNCCTTTGCTGGGCGGATCAAGGCTGTTTTGTTTGATATTGATGAAACTATCGTTGACCTTTACAAGGCGATGGCAGATGCGATGATGGCTGCGTCGGTGCGGCTGTTGCCGGACTTCACTCAGGAGCAGTGGGACGGTTTCGCGGCTCTGTATATGGCCGACCCACACAACTACTATGACCGCTACGTGGCAGGTGAGTTCACGTTCCATCAGCAGCGTGGACTGCGGGCTCGTGTGGTCTTTGAAAGCCTCGGCTTCATGGGCTTTGACCACGAGGTTGAGAGGCAGTGGATCGCCGATTTCGAAACGGCCCAGCCACTGTCAATCTTTGCCTTCGCTGATGTTCTGCCGCTACTAGATGCTCTCGATCTTGCCGGAATCCGTTATGGTGCTGTGAGTAATAACGTCCATGATTACCAGCGGGCCAAGTTGAACCATGCGNGGTTGGGGCGCATCAAGGTGCTGGTGGGAATTGACACGGTGAATGTGGCCAAGCCTGATCCAGCGATCTTTCTTGAAGGTTGCCGGCAACTAGGTACCGCACCAGAGGAGACGTTGTATGTGGGCGATAACTTCATGGTGGACGGTGTTGGCTCAGTCCAGGCAGGCCTGCACGGGGTGTGGCTGAACAGGGACGGAAAGGATCTGCCTGTCGTCCCGGAAGTGGATGCAGTCGCGGCTGCTACGCTTACCGTGATCAGAAGTCTCGATGACATCCAAGCCCTGCTGGGTTGAAAGTCGGGGCCTAAAACGGTTNNTTGAGCAGGAGCTCCACGTTCTGGTCCTCGTCCTTGCTGGAAGATGTGCGTTCCGCCACGTCCAGGCCGGGACGGTTCATCGCCAGCTCAGCGCTGAAAGCTGCCAGCTGAGCGGCTGAAAACGGTTTGGAGTAGTCCAGTTTTATCGCATCCGAGTGGTCCACCATGATGCCGGCAATGGACAGCGTGCCGTCATTGTTGTCAATGATTTCCACTGTGCGCGACTGCTGTGGGAAGTCGATGTGCGAGGCCGTATTGATTTCCCAGAACGCGTGGTTGCCGCGGGTGCTTTTCCGTGGCCAGACGTGGTTGTTGTGGTAGTGCCCGTTGAGCCACAGCACGACGTTGGGGAACCTGCCCAGAAGCGCGTAGACGGACTTGGGACTGTTGATGGCGGAGGAATCATGAGTAGGGGTCCGGAGTGGGCCAAAGGAGACGGACGGGTGGTGGCTGAACAAGACCACCATCTGGTTCTCTACATCCTTCTCGATGCGGCGCCCATCCTTGCTGAAGCTCACGGAGCTGACCTTTGTCAGCTCCCCNTCCAGCCATGCAGCCTGTTCGGAAGCAATGGATCCCTTGCCTCCACCTGTTGGATCGGTGGTGTCCAACATCAGGCCGATGATGCCCTTGGCGAGCTGGAAACTGTAATAGGCGGTGCCCTTGCGGATGTTCTCGGCGGTGAAACCGTGGCCTACAGGGCCGCATGGCCCCGGCTGATCCAGNTGTGCGCTCATGAACTCCGTTTTCGTGAGCGGGCGGCGCTCCGCCGAGGCTGCCACTGTGCGCCCGGGCATGGTTTTGAGGAGTTCCTTGATCTGAGGCTGAGTGGAAGTGTTGAGCTTCTTNTCAAAGTCAGCGTACGTGCTGCCCTTGGGCAGTCCCATGATCAGCTTGTCCGAAACGGCCAATGCCGCATAGAAGTTTTCAATGGGTGTTTCCAGCTCGCTGGCACCTCCGTGGGCCAGCTGGTCGTGGTTGCCAAAGCCGGAAAACCATGGCACGGTGGCACCCGCTGTGGCCACCGACTCCGAGGCGTTGTCCAGAAGGTGTTTGGCGACGGGAAAACCGTGCGTCTCCTGCCAGACTCTGGAGCCTGTAGCGACTTTCGAAGGCACCGGCTGCCAAATAAACCGCGCAAAGTCCTGCGGCAGTTCAATGGGNGACTGCATGCTGGTGGACTTGCCCGGGAACCCAAAGGCAGAGGTCTTTACCCCGTTCATGACATCGATGAATGCATGGATCTCATTGGCCCCGCGGTTGTCGCTGGAATCGCCGGTGGACACATAAAAGTCAAAGGGACGCCCGGTTACCGGGCCTGCTTTAACATCGTTCAGTTTACGAACCATGGCATCCATCACCTGCACGGTCAGGGTGTCTTGTGGGCGAAAATAGTGTGTCTTCTTTTGGGCGAGGGCTGCCGGCTTCTTCAGGAACGTCAGCGTGGTGTGTGCCGGTGAAGTGGGGTCCAGGATGTGCGTGTCCGTGATGTGGCCAAATGCTGCCAAGGTCGTGCGTGTGTTGGTGCGGTTGGGGTTGGCCCTGCACAACTCCTCCCGGAGCACCACTGGCTGCCCATCACCGGAGGCAAGCCGGCGGTACGGCTTCTTGGGATCGACCTTGTTACCCAGCACCAACGTGCCTTNCAGCGTGGTGTACGCTGCAATATCTGTTTGGGAAGGAGCGCTGCGGGCTGGCGGGTGGCGGCGCGGGGCTTCGGGTTGGGACTTTATTGCATCCCGCCAGGGACAGGGTAGCAAGTCCCAAGGCCCCGCTGGCAATGAAAGCACGCCTGGAATAGTTGTGTGGATCGTTGTCATCCATGAAGGTAATTATATATTTCCTGATCGAGACGGGCTGTGCCCTAACGCTACGTGCAGAACAGGGCAGGGGCGAATCGAACGGCTGTGGATTCGGTATGTGGTCCTGGAACATGTTGGGGAGGCCGAGGTGCGAACATTCAGCGTGTGACGCACAACTCAGACAAAAGTAGCATTCTTGTTTAGGTGTTCTGCAAACTCGGGTATAGTTTTATCCCGGCGCGAGGGCCGCAGAAAGAACGGGGAAACCCGGAAATTCAAGGCAGAACGCAGCCATTGGGATATGGTGTAATTGGCAACACATCGGTTTCTGGTACCGACATTCTAGGTTCGAGTCCTGGTATCCCAGCGCTTATTACAAGCTGCTTATCGGCTGGCATGTGAGAAGTTCTTCGAGTATTATTCTTGAAGTTCGGTCACAAAGTCGAATGTACTAGGGCCCCATCGTATAGCGGCCTAGTACGCTGCCCTCTCACGGCGGTAACGCGGGTTCGAATCCCGCTGGGGTCACAGCAAGGCCGGAAACCTACAGGTTTCCGGCCTTTGCTGTCCCATGCTCACCCCCAGTTGCGGGACAGTTGCGGGATAGTTGCACGTCTGCGCATGGTTCGCCCTGCAAGTGCCGCCACTGTGAGTGCGGCGCCATATTGAGAACCCATGGTGCGCTGGAGTCAAAGCGGGCCAGGCCCAACCACCACAGCAGCCAGCAATTTTCCACGAGCCACGCAGCAAGGCCGTTCAGTAATGCCATCCACTTTGCCCTGAGCTGGCATGATGAAGCTGTGAACCCCACCGATTCGAGTCATTCAGGCAACAACGGCGCCGCTGCCTTGGTACAAGAGGCAGCCATTGAGCTGCTGGAAAATGTCCGCACGGCACTGGCCGGCNTTGAGCTTCCCCTGGCACTGCCGGGCGTTGACGAAGCACGGGCAACCGCTTCCTCCGCGCTGGGCCAGTTAGACGATTACATTCTGCCCAGGTGGCGGAGTTTGNATGCGCCGCTGCTGGCAGTAGTGGGAGGCTCAACCGGCGCCGGGAAGTCCACTCTTGTCAACGCCTTGCTTGGTCACCCCGTCACCCGGTCCGGTGCCATCAGGCCCACTACCCGCCAGCCGATCCTGCTGCACAACCCCGGTGACGCCGCGTGGTTCACCTCCGCACGGGTACTGCCAACCCTGCACCGTGTTCCAAGTGAGCTGGTCACAGAGAACACACCAGCATCCCGGGCAGGGNTGAACCCAGATGCCTCCGCCATGACTTCACTGGTGCTGGTGGCAGATCCTGCCGTCCCCGCAGGTGTGGCGCTCCTGGATGCGCCCGACGTCGATTCCATCTCCGATGACAACCGCCAGCTTGCCGGGCAGCTACTAGCAGCCGCTGACCTGTGGCTGTTCGTCACCACCGCCAACAGGTACGCCGATGCTGTGCCGTGGAAGCTGCTGTTGGACGCGGCATCACGCGATATCACTGTGGCCGTTATTCTCGACCGGGTGCCAGAAGGCGCCGAACAGGAAATTTCACAGGACCTCCAAGAGATGCTGACCCGTGAAGGACTCCCCGGTGCGCAGCTGTTCGTGGTGGCCGAAGCAATCCTGGATGAGCTGGGTATGCTCCCGCACGCAGCCGTGGCGTCCATCAACAACTGGCTCAGGAGTATCAGCGAGGACGCAGCAGGCCGTGCCGAGATTGTGCGCCGTACACTCAACGGCACAGTCCGCTCCCTGTCTGGGCGCCTGAACATTCTGGCGGACGCGCTCAAAGCCCAGCACGACGCCGGTGCACAACTGGAGCAGGACGTTCGGGCCGCGTTTAGCGATGCCGGGGCCCGCATCAATCAGGCCACCAGCGATGGCACCTTGCTGCGTGGGNAAGTCCTGNCCCGGTGGCAAGACTTTGTGGGAACCGGGGAATTCTTCCGGGCCCTTGAAAGTGGCATTGGCCGGGTACGCGATAGGATTGGTGCGTTTNTCAAGGGTCAACCACCGCCGGCTGTGAAAGTTGAGACAGCCATTGAAACAGGTTTGCAGGCAGTTATTGTTGACCAGGCCAACCGGGCTGCCGAGGACGCTGATCAACGGTGGCGGGCTGATCCGGCGGGCCGGCAGCTGCTGGGCTTGGATGACCTTTCAGGTGTCAGTGCGGATTTCCCTGCCGAGGTTGCCGGTGAAATCCGGGCTTGGCAAGGTGAGGTCATGGCGCTGATCAAGGCTGAGGGCGCTGCAAAGCGGTCGCAGGCTAGGTGGCTCTCCTTCGGCGTCAACGGGTTGGGTGTGATCTTGATGGTGGTGGTTNTTTCCTTCACGGGTGGACTCACTGGAGCCGAGGTGGGAATCGCAGGAGGCACTGCCGTGGTGGGACAAAACTTTGGAAGCTATTTTGGTGAAGATGCCGTACGGCGCCTGGCCAAAGAGGCTAAGCGGTCCCTTGAAGTGCGCTCTGCCAGCCTTCTTGAACGCCAACAGAAACATTTTCTGGACAGGTTGGGGCCGGTGGAAACCGCGTCCACCACGCTGGTGGAACGGCTCGAGGGCCTCGCTGCTGAACTCGCGGATCTGGGCGGTCGCAGCGATGACCAGATCGGTGGCCAGAGCGGTGGCCAGAAACCCGGCGGGAAGCGCTCCGCCGGACAGGGGAGAGCGCATGAGCCGGCACCGTCTAACGCGCGCAGAGTCCACGCTGGATCGCAGGCTCGCCGCGCTCAATGAGGCGCGTGAGCTGGGCGAGGGCCGGTTGGATGACGCCGCTTTGTCAGAGGTTTATGACGTCTTGGAGCGGGCCACCTCTCGCCGGTCATTGAGCGGTGATCACACGGTGGTGGGATTCTTCGGCGCTACTGGCAGCGGGAAGTCATCGTTGTTCAACGCCGTCTCGGGAGCGGATGCGGCGCGGGTAGCCGTGCGCCGGCCCACCACCAACGAGCCTCTGGCCATGGTGTGGNGGATGGACGGGAGTGCTCCATTGCTGGATTGGCTGGAGGTCAGCGACCGCCGGGAAGGTACCCCGTCTCAGGAGTTGATGGGCGAGTCTGGTGGGTTGGTCCTGCTGGATCTGCCAGATTTCGATTCAGTCCAGTTAGCCAACCGCCATACGGTGGAGCGTTTGGCTGGTCAAGTAGATGTTTTGGTGTGGGTCCTTGACCCGCAAAAGTACGCCGATGCGGCCATCCACAACGATTTCCTTCTGACCCTTTCAACCCACGCGGATGTAACGCTGGTGGTGTTGAACCAGATAGACAAGCTTGGAGCTGGCGAGGTGCAGCCGGTGCTTGAATCACTATCCGCTATTTTGGACCGTGATGGTCTGGGTAAAGTACAGGTGGCCGGGGTATCTGCGGTGACGGGACAGGGAATACCTGAACTTCGCCAACGGATCGCCACGGTGGTTAAGGCCAAGGCTGCTAAATCAGCCCGGCTAGCTGCGGATGTTGCTGTTGCTGGGCGGCGCTTAGCTGAGGTCTCCGGCGACGGTGATGCAGCCGGCGTGCACCAACAGGACAGGAAATCGCTGGCTGCTGGGTTGGCCGGTGCGGTGCATGTTGAGACTGTTGTGAGTGCTGTGCAGTCCTCATACCAGTTGGAAGCCAGCAAACGGACTGGGTGGCCTGTGACCCGGTGGCTGACCCGTTTTCGGAAGGATCCGCTGCGGCGGTTGAGTTTGCGGCGGGAGGGTTCCGCCGAGGTGAACAGAACGTCGTTGCCGCCAGCTGGGGCCGCGGAACTGGCACGGCTTGACTCAAGCGTCCGCGACTTTGCCGATGCCGCCAGTGAGGGCTCGCCCGGTCCGTGGCGGGCCTCCATCCGGACGGCCGCGCGCAGCAATCGCACGGAGCTGCCCGATGCCTTAGATCAGGCTGTGGCAGGCACCGATTTGAAAGCCAATGCCCGTGCTTGGTGGTGGCCGGTATTCTCCGTGATTCAATGGCTGGCGCTCTTGGTGGCCGTGGGTGGCCTGGTCTGGCTGGGCGTGTTGGCGGTGTTGGGATACTTCCAGATGCCGGTGACGGAAACTCCCAAGGTGGAGGGCTGGCCGTTGCCCACCTTGATGGTGGTGGCGGGCGTGGTGCTGGGGATTTTCCTGGCCATCACCAGTAAATTCTTAGCGCTGGCAGGTGCCNAGGGGAGAGCTTCCCAGGCTCGACGGCGTTTGCGCGAAAGTGTGGCGGCTGTGTCACAGGATCTGGTTGTTTCCNCCACAGAGGCGGAGGTTGCCCACTACAGCTCCTTCCAAGAGGCGCTGGCCACGGCCACAGGACGTTGAGTACGGAACTGTCCAATAAGGCCTGAGACTTCACCTTCGAACCTTCGAACCTTCGAACCTTCAACTGAAATCGAAAGCGGAGTAGGCGTGCATGTTTGACGCGAACATGCACGACTGCTCCGCTTTCGATTGCGGTGGTCGGCTCGGTGCGGCTGTCAGCTCAGTGCCGTGGTGACTTACGCAGGGCGCCGTTAGACGGCCATGGCTTCGCGGCACTTGATGAGCGTGCGCAGGTTGCGGGTCGTTGTTGTACTTTTATAGCGGGGNCGGGCCGAAAGTTTGCTAAAGGGGCTCTCAAGAGTGCCGCCAGCTGCTGCAGTCCAGGCCAGTGCCTCGGGGCTGAGCCTGGCAAGTTCCACACCAGGCAGCTCGCCGCCGTGCCGGGCCAGATCGTCCATGACGGCTGGATCAGAGGATAGGGTGACGTAGCTGTGGCGGGCCGAGTCATCGCCCGGGTAGGGGCAGGTAGCAATGATGGATTCCAGCGCTGGCTTGTCGATGACAACCACCCAGGCGTCGTAACCGAAGCGTTCGCGCAGCAGAGTCTCCACCATGGTTTTCACCTCAGCGGCGGAGACTTCTGCTGTGCAAACAACGTTTCCCGAGGCCAAGAGGGTCCTGACTTTCGTCAAGGGCAAGGTGGCCAGTGCTGTGCGGAGTTCAGCCATCTTGACGTTGATGCCGCCAACATTGATCCCGCGAAGGAACACGGCGTAGTTGCTCATGCCCACACACTATAGGGGCCTCACACTCGGCGCTAGCGTTAGGATGCGCTCTTGCGCAGGGCCTCGGTCAGGATGCGTGAGGCGTTGCAGACAATCTCGGCGTGCAAGCGGCCAGGCTGGCGGGTGAGACGCTCGATGGGACCGGAGATGGACACCGCCGCGATGACCCGGCCGGAGGGNCCGCGCACCGGGGCCGAGACCGAAGCGACGCCAGGCTCACGTTCGCCCAGGGACTGGCCCCAGCCGCGGCGCCGGACGCCAGCTAGAACGGTGGGTGTGAAACGGGCGTTGTGCAGGCCCTCGAGCAATCGCTCGTGATCTTCCCACGCCAACAGAACCTGCGCCGCTGAGCCGGCTTTCATGGTCAGCTGCGTACCGACTGGAATGGTGTCACGCAGGCCAATGGGCCGTTCGGCTGAAGCGACGCAGACGCGGGAATCGCCCTGGCGGCGGAAAATTTGTGCGCTCTCGCCGGTGGAATCGCGCAATTGCAACAAAACAGGTCCGGCCGCTGCAATGAGCCTGTCCTCACCGGCAGCCGAAGCCAGCTCAACAAGGCGGCTACCGAGCACAAATCTGCCTTGCATATCGCGGCTGACAAGCCGGTGATGTACCAAGGCTAGTGCCAACCTATGCACCGTGGGCCTGGCCAAACCGGTTGCTGCAACCAGCTGGGCCAAGGTGGTGGGGCCGGCTTCGAGTGCATCAAGTACAAGAGCCGCTTTATCGATGACGCCAACGCCACTAGAATTGTCCATGTAATGATATTGACGTCTCATTATGTGAGATGCAAATCGAAGAATTGGCTTCCTCCCAGAGAGGGCTGGAACAGTGGAGTCATACAAGCCAACGAATACGCTTGCGGCGCCCATCACATTCTATGTGAACGCGGTGATGGCGGGTAAGAATTCAACAAGTGAAGGGAGCTGCTGTGAGCGAGTCAACCACCCCACGCAGTTGATCAGACAGCAGTGGAAGAAACAACAGTCAACGCTGTGGCAGCGGATCAAGTTGTGGCGGCCCCGCGCAGGGCAGCGAAGACGCTTGCTGAANAAGTGTGGCGTGATCACGTGGTCCGCCAAGGAGAAGGCGTGGGCGACGCTGCCCAGCCCGACCTTNTGTACATTGACCTTCACTTGATCCACGAGGTCACCTCCNCGCAGGCGTTTGAGGGGTTGCGGTTGGCTGGGCGCCCGTTGCGCCGCCCGGATCTCACCATTGCCACGGAGGATCACAACACTCCCACACTGGCTATTGATAAGCCGATTGCTGATCTGACCAGCCGCACCCAGATCCAGACGTTGCGCAACAACTGTGCAGAGTTCGGTGTCCGTTTGCATTCCTTGGGCGACGCCGAGCAGGGCATTGTTCACGTGGTGGGCCCGCAGCTGGGTCTGACCCAGCCAGGTATGACCGTTGTTTGCGGCGATTCGCATACCTCCACCCACGGTGCTGTTGGCGCCCTAGCGTTCGGTATTGGCACCTCCGAGGTGGAGCATGTCATGGCCACCCAGACACTGCCGCTGAAGCCGTTCAAGACCATGGCCATCAACGTTGAAGGTACCCTGCGTCCTGGTGTGACCTCCAAGGACATTATCTTGGCCATTATCGCCAAGATTGGCACCGGTGGCGGTCAGGGCTTCGTGCTGGAGTACCGCGGCTCCGCTATCCGCGCCCTGTCCATGGACGCCCGCATGACAGTGTGCAATATGTCCATCGAGGCCGGCGCCCGTGCAGGCATGATCGCCCCGGATGAGATCACCTTCGCCTACCTCAAGGGCCGCGCGCATGCACCGGTGGGCCAAGAATGGGATGACGCCGTTGAGTACTGGAAGTCCCTGACAACAGAGGACGACGCCGAATTTGACGCCGAGGTTTTCCTGGACGCGAACACGTTGGAACCGTTTGTTACCTGGGGTACCAACCCGGGCCAGGGTGTTTCCTTGAGTGAGTGCGTTCCGTTCCCTTCGGACTTTGGTGATGAGAACGCCAAAGCCGCAGCCGAGCGTGCCCTGGCCTACATGGATCTAGAAGCCGGCACACCGATGAAGGACATCCGTGTTGACACGGTGTTCTTGGGCTCGTGCACCAACTCCCGCATTGAGGACCTGCGCTCCGCGGCGGACATCATCCGTGGACGGGAAAAGGATCCCAACATCCGCATGCTAGTGGTGCCAGGTTCGGCCCGCGTCCGTTTAGAAGCCGAAGCTGAGGGCCTGGATAAAGTGTTCATGGACTTTGGTGCCGAATGGCGTTTTGCCGGTTGCTCCATGTGTCTGGGCATGAACCCGGACCAGCTGGAACCGNGGGAGCGTTGCGCCTCCACCTCCAACCGTAACTTTGAGGGCCGCCAGGGCAAGGGTGGGCGCACCCACTTGGTCTCTCCCGTTGTGGCAGCTGCCACCGCCATTCGCGGAACGCTGAGCTCACCCTCGGACCTTCAACCAGTACTGACCGTAGCGTAAGGAGCTAACACCATGGAAAAGTTCTCCACCCACACCGGTATTGGTGTCCCGCTGCGTCAAAGCAATGTTGACACAGACCAGATCATCCCCGCCGTTTACCTGAAGCGGATCACCCGCACCGGCTTTGAGGACGCACTGTTCGCCAGCTGGCGCAAGGACCCGGAATTCATTTTGAACCAGGAACCGTACACCACCGGTTCTGTGCTGGTTGCAGGCGCGGATTTCGGTACGGGTTCCTCACGTGAGCACGCTGTTTGGGCATTGAAGGACTACGGTTTCAAGGCCGTGCTGTCCTCCCGCTTTGCCGATATCTTCCGCGGGAACTCCGGCAAGCAGGGCCTGGTTGCCGCCGAGCTCGCCCAGGATGACATTGAGCTGATCTGGAAGGTCTTAGAAAACGCTCCAGGTACCGAAATTACTGTTGACCTAGAAGCCAAAATGGTCACTGCTGGCACCGTGGTTGCCCCGTTCCAGATCGATGACTACACCCGTTGGCGTCTGCTGGAAGGTCTCGATGACATTAGCCTGACACTGCGCAACGAACCCGACATCACCGCGTTCGAGGCCACCCGACCGGCTATCAAACCCACCACGCTTCCGGCGAAGGTCTAACTTTCTGCTGGTGAATGGCGAAAGCCGGCACGTCCCTTAATGTGGGCGGGCCGGCTTTTCGTAATTAAGGTCCGGCAGGGCAAGGTTCTGCGGGCATGGTGGCTTTGGCTTCGGAAATTTCCCACCAAACAGTGGCCCAGACCATGGAGTATTGCATATGCCAGATGGAGCAGCTTTGCCCGTCTGGNGCCCTTTCGGCGTCTTGGGTGGAATTAAAGCTGACATTGGCAGTAATGCTCCCGTTGCCCGTGCTGGTGATGTCAGAGATCTCGATTGAGTGCCAGTAGGAAGTGTTCATCTCTTGGCTCCAGAGTGCCACTCCTTTCTGCTGAAGCCGTGCTTGCGGTGTGAATACTAGGTATGCCAAGCCGTAAGCTCCGCCGTTGATGGCCTGAGCGTGAATGAGTAGGCTCTGGGCTACCTGCATCCCGCGTTCATCGGGTGTGTCCACTTTGACGGAAATCTGGTTGTTGGTGGGCAATGCAGTGGCGTCGCATATCTCCAATGGGACAGGTGCCGGCGACTCCAGCCACGCTTCTACAAGGGTCTTGGCGAACGCGCCTGAGTTGACGTAGTTAGTTCCCTCGAAGTCGTGTTTGACCAGTTCGCCATTNGTTAAAACNCCGATGCGGGTGGACCGGACGATGCCAACCACGTTTCCGTCGAGCGTCACCAGCGGCCCACCACTGTTGCCGCCGTTGATGACAGTGTTGGTTTGGAGGATGTGCCCAACGCCCTTGAACCCAGGTCCATTCTGGCGATTGAGCCCGTTGATCCGGCCGCTATCGAACGTGAAGTTCTCGCCCAACGGATAACCGAGCACACCAACCTCGGTACCTTCAGCGGGNTCTTCTGCAGTAAACGTGAACTGATGCCCCGTGAGNGGAGTGTCCGTTTTGAGTAGAGCCACGTCCTCGTTTTCATCCATTCCCACGATGGTTGCCGTGACGACCTGCCCGTTCACTCCGACAGTGATCCCGGCGGCTCCTGTCACCACATGTGCTGCGGTCACTATATGACTGTCGTCCACGAGGAATCCTGTGCCCACNCCTACGTTGTCGCAGACAGTGACACTGATGCGTGCCACTCCGGTTTTGTTCTCCTTGACCAGCTCGGGCCAACTCACAGCAGGAGCCGGGGTGGCGCTTGGTGGTGGGGAGTTGGCGGTTCCGTGACAGCGTCCGCTTCTGCAGTGTTTGTTGTTGGCGGGGCTGCCCAAGGCTTGGACCGGGATCTGGCCGGCCAGAAAGACATCGATGATGCCGCACCCGGTGGTGAGCAGCACAGCGCAGACTATGGCAATGGCCGGGCGCAGGAGGTGTGGCTTGTGGTCCTTCATGGTAACCGCCTTCGAAACAGTGCACTGTTCCCAGCCCGCCCCAACGGTTCCGAGAGGGTTTGTTTGATTTTAAGACCCGTCCCACAAAGTCGCGGCAGGAGGAAAGCTGCCGCGGGTAGGCTCATCATAATCCCGGCACTCGGCGCTGAACAGCCAATGCGCCAAAGAGTTATGGCGGCGGCTCCGAGCAAATTCACAGCAAAAATTAGTTCGAGGCCCGTACAAAGTGCCTACGCTTTATGCATGGAGCAGCGGGAATGCAGGGTGATCCGGATCCAGCCGTTGTGGCTGTCCGGGCGCTGGTGCGTATATCCCGCCTGATGGAGCGCTCCCTTGAGGAGCTCAGCATGGCGCACTACTGTGTTGGCGGCCATTTCCGCTGGGAGGAGATTGCCTCACGGGTAGCCGCCCGCCTAGCACTAGGCCGGCCCGCCGTGAGCGCCGCCGTTGCATCCCTGGCTGACCGCGGGTTGATCATTCGGGTGGGTGTCTCCGGAGACCAGAGGGCAGCAGGATTACATCTCACGGAAGCGGGCCAGCAGGCCCTGGCCCGCGCGGAGGCCGCCATGTCAGGGGAATTGTGCTTCCTGGCCACCAAGACGGCAGACCCTAAGGCAGTCCTTCTGACACTTGGCGAGCTCAACGAGGCTGTCACTGCAACGTACGCGCAACGCAGGGCTGAACATACCGGCGTGGACACCGAACTGGCTGCCCCGCCGTGTCCGTCAAGGGCGATGCACCGGCAGTACCATGACCCAGGTCCGGACCCGCGCCCCAGAAACAGGCACAAAGACGGAAGCGCCCGCAGCAGAGACAGGCCAGGGCTGGCTACGCCGGCTCTGGGGCTATCTCATGCGGCACAGGGCGGACATGGTTATTTCGCTGGGTGCCGCGCTACTGGGCAGCACGGCCCAGACGGTGGTCCCGTTGGTGACACGGCAGATCGTGGACAACGTCATCTTGATCCCGAAGTCGCCGTTGTGGCCGTGGCTGGCTCTGCTCATACTCCTGGGCGTGGCAACGTTCGCCTTCTCCTATCTGCGCCGATACCACGGCGGGCGGGTGGCCCTGTCGGTGCAGTACGATCTGCGCAATGACATGCAAGAGCACCTGCAGAGCATGGACGCCAGCAATCTAGACAGGATGCCCACCGGTCAGCTCGTGGCACGGGCAAACTCGGATTCTGCACTGGTACAAGGGCTGCTCGCCTTCCTGCCCATCATGAGCGGGAATGTGCTCATGATGGTTTTGTCCATCGGCGTCATGCTGTACCTCTCGCCGCTACTGGCGATCATTTCTCTGGTCATGGCCCCGGCCCTGTTGATGGTCTCCTACCGGATGCGGTGGCGGATTTTCCCGGCCACTTGGGACGCCCAGCAGCGCGAGGGTGATGTCATCCAAATGGTGGATGAGACAGTCAATGGTGTCCGTGTGGTCAAGGCGTTCGGGCAGGAACAGCACGAGGTGGAGAGGATTGCCGAGTCAGCCGGTAAGTTGTACGGCTCGCAGATGCGCGCCACGCGATTGCAAGCTCGCTACCAGCCGTTGCTGCAGGCCATTCCGTCTCTAGGACAGGTGGCAGTGCTTGCTGCAGGTGGGTATTTGGTGCTGCACCAGGAAATCACCCTCGGCACGTTCCTAGCGTTCTCCACCTATGTTGCCCAACTCATGGCCCCGGCCCGGCAGCTGGCTGGCCTGCTCACCATCGGACAGCAGGCACGTGCCGGATTGGAACGGATCTTCCAGCTCCTTGACCTCAAACCCGCTATTGCCGATGCCCCCGGCGCGCTGGAACTGCCCGATATAGAAGGTGACATCGAGTTCCGAGACGTCACCTTCAACTATGGAGAAAGTGGTGCGGGAAGGATGNACGGCGGTGCCACCACAGTGCTTGACGGCGTCAGCTTCCGGCTGAGACCTGGGGAGCGGGTGGCCCTGGTGGGTCCCAGCGGCAGCGGGAAGTCAACAGCGTCCTTACTGGTCTCGCGTNTTTATGATCCCCACACAGGGNCAGTGCTGATCGACGGCCACGACGTACGCACACTCACCTTGTCCTCGCTACGGCGCCGGATTGGATCAGTGTTTGAGGAGAGCTTCCTGTTCTCCGATACTGTCAGGGCCAACATTGCCTACGGCAGGTCCGATGCCACCGAGGAGGAGATTGAGACCGCGGCCCGGATCTGCCAGGCAGAAGGCTTCATCCAGGCACTGCCCCTAGGGTACGACACCAAGGTGGGCGAGCGCGGACTGATACTCTCCGGCGGCCAGCGCCAGCGGATTGCCTTGGCCCGGGCCATCCTGGCCAACCCGCGCATCTTGATCCTTGACGATGCCACCAGCGCCATTGATGCCAGGACTGAGGCAGCCATCCATGCGGGATTGCGCCGGGCCATGGGCGGGCGTGCCATGCTCCTGATTGCGCACAGGCTCTCCACCCTTCGCCTCGCCGATCGAATTTTAGTGCTCGACGGCGGCAAGGTTGTCGCAGGCGGTTCGCACCAGCACCTGCTGGCCACCAGTGCAATCTACCGCTCACTCCTGACAGGGCTCGGCGAGGGTGAGCACCAGGGTGGTGACGTGCCGCCTCCGGTAGAGGCAGCCATCGAGGCGCTCGCCGCCAGTTCACCTCAGGGCACCGGCATCACTTCGGCCGCGTGGGGACAGCCGCAAGGAGCCAGCACTGCCGGAGGTACCGTAGCAGTGGCAGCAGGAGCGGNNGCGCCCAGCATCGGTGCTGGGCTTGGCCGTGGCGGGNGAGGCAGCTGGCGGCGGAACCTGGCACCCACTCCGGAACTGCTGGCCCGCGTGGCGGCCTTGCGCCCGGTGCGAGACAAAGCCGTCGTCGATCTTGCTCAAGAAACCCGGCCCCAGAAGCACTTCAGCCTGTGGGATTTGTTGAAAGAGTTCCGCCGGCCCCTGTTGTTGGGACTGCTACTGGTGGTGCTCGACGCCGGAGCCTCCCTAGTGNGGCCCCTCCTGGTCCGTACCGGCATCGATCAAGGCGTGGGCCAGGGGCTGGAATCGGTGTTGTTTGCCGCTTCTGGCATCTACTTGGTGGCCACGCTTGCAGACTTTATCATTGAGGTCGGTGAAACCTTTGTCACCGGCCGCACGGCGCAGCGGATTATGCTCTCGCTGCGGATCAGGATCTGGGCGCAACTCCAACGTCTCTCGCTTGATTACTATGAGCGTGAAATGACCGGGCGGATCATGACCCGCATGACCACGGACGTGGACCAGTTTGAGTCGTTGATTGAAAATGGGCTGCTATCCGCTCTGGTGGCCTTCGTGACCTTCGCCGGTGTAGGAACAGCCTTAGTGATCTTCAACGCTGAACTGGCACTGTGCGTGTTCGCCGTGGTCATTCCTCTTGCCCTAGCCACCGTAATCTTCCGGCAGCGGGCCGCCAGGCTCTATGACCAGTCACGCGAGCGCATTGCCGTGGTCAATGCAGATTTCCAAGAAAGCCTGGCCGGGGTGCGGGAGTCCCAAGCATTCGTGCATCAGGGGCTCACGATTGAACGGTTCCAGNGGTTTGGGCGCCGTTACCTAGATTCCCGGATGGCTGCGCAGCGCCTGGTGGCCACGTATTTCCCGTTTGTCGCGTTCCTGGCGGACGTCGCCGCTGCGATCGTGCTCGGCGTTGGTGCTGGCATGGTCACCGGAGGCGTCCTCACTACCGGTGCGCTGATCGCGTTCCTGCTGTACATTGACATGTTCTTCTCACCCATCCAGCAGCTCTCCCAGGTTNTTGACGCATGGCAGCAAACAAGGGTATCGGCGCTGCGGATCGCGGACTTGATGAGGATGCAGACGCTTACGCCCAACGCGCCCGATGGTGCAGATTTGGGCTCTGTGGATGGTGGGCTGGAGCTCGAGNGGGTCCACTTCGCCTACCCCAGCGAACCGATCCGCCGCAGTGTCCGTCCAGCCCTACGCGGACCCGCCGATCCCCGGGTGATCGGGCCAGCCTATGCCGGCATCAGCAAACCGCCCGAAGCCATCCGTGGCGTGCAGCTGCGGATTNTTCCCGGGGAGACCGTGGCACTGGTGGGTGAAACCGGAGCCGGTAAGTCAACGCTCATGAAACTGCTGATCCGCTTCTATGACCCAGACATGGGCAGCGTCCGGTTGGACGGGAAGGACCTGCGCGCTCTGGACCTCCCAGGGTACCGGCGCCAACTAGGCTACGTCCCTCAAGAACCGTTCTTGTTCACTGGCTCCATTCGGGACAATATCGCCTACGGACTCCCGGAGGCCGATGACACCACCGTGGAGGCTGCTGCCCGTGCCGTGGGTGCCCATGACTTCATTGCCACACTTGAGGGAGGCTACCGGCACGAGCTTGCAGAACGCGGGCGCTCGCTGTCAGCCGGGCAGCGTCAGCTCATCGCCTTGGCCCGGGCCGAACTGGTGGACCCTGCCATCTTGATGCTTGATGAAGCAACCTCAAACCTTGATTTAGCCACCGAGGCCAAAGTCACTGCCGCCATGCACCGTCTGTCANACGGGCGCACCACGGTGTTGATCGCCCACAGGCTACAAACGGCCCGCATGGCCAACAGGATAGTGGTCCTTTCACACGGGCGAATTGTGGAATCAGGGTCACATCAAGAACTCCTCAGCGCGGGCGGTGAGTATGCCACCATGTGGGCATCCCATGAGTCAGGAAGCTCCAACACTGGTGTATAAAACGGCCCATTTCAGCTTCCCGGAGCGAGAAACTATGCTTGTCTGAGGCCACCGGGCTGTTTGGCTGCCGGTGGTGGAACTGAGGATTGGATGAAGATGAGCAGGATTCTAACGGTCCGTGGTGGTGTTCCGCTGAAGGGACGTGTGCAGGTTCGCGGTGCAAAGAACCTGGTGCCTAAGGCCATGGTTGCGGCTTTGCTGGGCAATACGCCCTCAATTTTGCGCAACGTCCCTGAAATCAAGGACGTTGAAGTGGTGACCTCACTGCTGGGGCTTCATGGGATCACTGTGGTGAAGGACCCTGTCACAGGTGACCTCACCATGGACCCCGCCAACGCCAAGAAGGCCAACACTGCCGAGATTAACACCCACGCCGGTGACTCCCGCATCCCCATTTTGCTGTGCGGGCCGCTAATCCACTCCATTGGGCACGCCTTCATCCCGGACCTAGGTGGCTGTAAGATCGGTGACCGCCCCATTGACTACCACTTGGAAGTACTGCGCCAATTTGGTGCTGTGGTGGAAAAGACCGGCGGTGGAATCTCCATCACCGCTCCTCTGGGCCTCAAAGGCACCAAGATTTCCNTGCCGTACCCCAGCGTCGGGGCCACCGAGCAGGTGCTACTCTCCGCAACGCGCGCTGAGGGCATCACCGAGCTGACAGGCGCGGCCACCGAGCCGGAGATCATTGACTTGATTATCATCTTGCAANAGATGNGGGCCATCATTTCCGTGCAGACGGACAGGACTATCCGTATTGAAGGTGTGGCAGAACTTACCGGATACGTTCATACCGCCCTGCCGGACCGCAACGAATCCGCGTCGTGGGCCTCAGCCGCCTTGGTCACTGGCGGAGACATTTATGTTGAAGGTGCAAGCCAGCGAGACATGATGACGTTTGTGAACACCTTCCGTAAGATCGGTGGCGGCATGGACATCCACGACGACGGGATCCGCTTCTTTCATCCCGGCGGTAGCCTGAAGCCTCTTGTGCTGGAAACGGATGTGCATCCTGGGTTCATGACTGATTGGCAGCAGCCCCTGGTGGTGGCGCTGACCCAGGCTGAAGGTGTCTCCATTGTTCATGAGACGGTGTACGAAAACCGCTTTGGTTTCACCAAAGCCCTGACGCGTATGGGTGCCAATATCCAGCTGCACCGCGAGTGCCTGGGTAGCATCCCGTGCCGTTTTGGCCAACGTAACTTTGTCCACTCCGCCGTGATTTCAGGTTCCACCCCGCTCAAGGGTGCCACCATCAACGTCCCGGACTTGCGCGGGNGATTCAGCCACATGATCGCGGCCCTCGCGGCGCAGGGTACCTCAACCGTGACCGGCATTGACGTCATCAGCCGCGGGTACGAGCGCTTCACGGATAAGCTCGATGGCTTGGGTGCTGATTTTGACGTCCATGATAGTTCAGAGCACTATTCAGCCAGGAACGTAGGATGAGCCCGTGAGCACTGACCTTCCGCCGCCGGGTAAAGCCGCTCACAAGCGTCCCTATCGGCCAGTAGATATGACACGCCGGACTCGGCTGTATTTTAGCGTCATTGCCGGGATTGCCCGCAGCCTGATGAACGTGGCGATCGGCAAGCAATGGTACGGATTGGACCGTCTGCCCTTGGATGAGGGTTTCATTGTGGTTCCCAACCATTGCACTGAAATTGATCCGATTGTGGTGGGTCACCTGCTGTACAACCAAAATGTGATGCCGCACTTCTTAGCCAAAGACAGCTTGTTTACCACCCCGGTGCTCGGTGCCGCCTTGCGCGGTGCTCAGCAGATCCCGGTGGAGCGCAGCGGGCCNGGGGCTGGGAAGTCTTTGGTGGCNTGCCCAAAAGTACTCGATGCTGGCAACGCCGTGGTCATTTACCCTGAAGGCACGCTCACCCGTGACCCCAACCTGTGGCCCATGAAGGGCCGCACCGGTGCGGCACGGCTGGCCCTGGGCACCGGTGCCAAGGTGATCCCCATTGTGCATTGGGGTGCCCAAGAAGTGTTCCCCGCTATGCTAAGGGCTTCAAAATTTTCCCCGCAAAAGGTGAAAGTGGTGGTGGGGCTGNNCCCATTGACCTGAGTGCTTTTGCCGGCNAGGGACAGCGATAAAGCTACCTTGGATGCCATGACAGATGTCATCATGGCGGCGATCACAGCCATGCTGGAGAAGCTTCGCGGCGAGAAAGCCCCGGCCCAGCGCTGGGACCCNTCCGCACACCACCAATCCAGTCACGGCCGTTTTGTGGAACGTGGGTCCAAGGATTCCACTGAAGAAAATATTAACGACACCAGAACAACAGAAAATGGGGATCTTCAGTGAGCTACGTGGATGGCATTGCGCCGGTCAAGATTGCGGTATTGGGTGCAGGCAGTTGGNGGACTACGTTCGCGAAAATCCTCGGAGATGCTGCGGCAGGAACGGACCGCAAGATTGTGCTCTGGGGACGCCGCCAAGAAGTTGTTGACCAGATCAACCAGCACCACCGCAACCCGCGTTACCTTTCAACCACTGAGTTGCCTATAAACATCAGCGCCTCGGTTAACATCGAAGAAGTCCTCAAGGACGCACAGCTGGTCGTCCTGGCGGTGCCAGCGCAAACCCTGCGCGAACAACTGCGGNGGTGGGCAGGCTACCTGGCCAAGGACGCCGTCGTGGTCAGTTTGATGAAGGGGCTGGAACTGGTCACCGATCAGCGCATGTCCCAAGTCATTGAAGCTGAACTGAATCTCACCCCTGATCGGGTGGTGGTGGTCTCCGGACCCAACCTGGCCATGGAGATTGCGCGCCAAGAGCCCACCGCGTCAGTGGTGGCCTGCACGGATGAAAACACGGCCAAGTGGGTTGCCAATGTGTGCAAGCCAGCCTATTTCCGCCCCTACACTGTCGATGATGTGGTGGGTGTTGAGATTGGTGGAATCGTGAAGAACGTCATCGCCCTCTGCGTGGGCATGTGCGAGGGCCAAAAGGTGGGCGATAACACCAAAGCTTCCGTTATTACGCGTGGCCTGGCCGAGACCACCAGGCTGGCGCTGGCACTGGGTGGCAAGGCCGAGACCATGGCCGGGCTGGCCGGGCTGNGGGATCTGGTGGCTACATGCTCGTCCTCGCTGAGCCGCAACCACACCGCCGGGCGCATGCTGNGGGAGGGCCTCACACTCGATGAGGTCAACAACCGTATGACTCAGACCGCCGAAGGCATCAAGTCCGGGCGTGCAGTCTCTGACCTGGCAGCCACTATGGGCGTAGATATGCCCATCACTAACGCGGTGGTGGGCGTCCTAGAAGGTAAGCTGACTGTCGATGATCTGGGCCCGCTGCTGCTGGCTCGCCAACTGAAACCGAAGGCGATTAACGCGTGAGTACTGATTCCCCTGCTACAACTGCGCCCATTCGCGTCGCCATTCTCTTTGGCGGGCGCTCCAGCGAGCATGCTGTCAGCTGTGTGACTGCTGCTGGTGTGCTCGGCGCCATTGACCGGAACAAGTACCACGTGATTCCTATTGGCATCGCCAAANACGGCCAGTGGGTTTTAGCGGGCGAAGACATTGCAGGCTGGTCGTTTAAATCTGGTGTCCTGCCGGAGGTTGTTNCCGGGGCTAAGACCGTTTCATTGGCACACTTGGGTGGCGGAAGCCAGTTGGTGGTTTCTGAAGCATCCAAGGTGCCCGAAGAACTCGGCGCCGTGGATGTGGTGTTCCCGCTCTTGCACGGTCCGTGGGGTGAAGACGGCACCATTCAAGGTTTGCTGGAGCTCAGCGACACCCGTTATGTGGGCGCTGGCGTGTTGGCCTCGGCCATCGGCATGGACAAGCACTTCATGAAAGTGGTTNTTGAGGCCGCAGGGCTCAGTGTTGGGCCCTTCATCGCCGTCACAGACCGTGAATGGAGCGTTGATCCCAAGAAGGTGCGCCAGCGTGTTTCCGAGCTGGGCTTCNCCGTGTTTGTGAAGCCTGCCCGTGCCGGCTCCTCCATGGGAATCTCCAAAGTGGATTCGTTGGATGGGCTAGATGCCGCCATTGCCGAAGCCCGCGAGCACGATCTGAAACTGGTCATTGAGGCCGGCATTGTGGGCCGCGAAATTGAGATTGCGGTTCTTGAGGGCCGGNGGAGTGCGGCCNCCCGGGTATCGTTACCCGGTGAAATTGCCATGATGGACGGCGCACATCACCAGTTCTATGACTTTGAGGCAAAGTACGTTCAAGGGGATGCTGTTAGCCTCAGCTGCCCGGCGGACATGCCAGAGGAGGACATCGCACGGGTGCGCGAGCAGGCCGCGCTGGCGTTCGACGCAGTGGGTGCCGAGNGGCTCTCACGTGTTGATTTCTTTNACACGGTGGAGGGTGAGCTGATCATTAACGAGATCAACACCATGCCTGGTTTCACACCGAGTTCAATGTACCCGCAGATGTGGGAAGCGTCAGGGCTGGGTTATCCGGAACTGATCGATGAACTCCTCCAGTTGGCTCTGCACCGCAAGGTAGGCCTGCGCTAACCACCCCAACGCCGCATCACTTTTGACCGTCAGACGCTAACTCTCCAGTGTCCGGTGTCCTCACGTTTCGCGCTTTGGTGTTCCATGAGCCGATACCGGAGAATGAAGTGTACGCAGAAATCGATGAAACAGAAACGCCGAGGTAGTTGACCGTGAAGATCCGCCCCGGCAGCAGCATTGTTCTGAGCCCCTCATGGCACGCGGTGATGGCCGTGGCCGCCGCCCTTGCTTTGGCAGCCGGTGGCACCCCGCCCATGAGCTTAGGCGTGAAGACTGCCACCGCCGTGACTAAAACTCTGACGGGTGGAGCCGAGCTGGTGACTCTGGGTGCTGGGACCTCTGCTCCCGGTCACGGCATTGCAGCTGGAAAGCCCCACCTTCGCTGTAATGGGCGCCGGAGACGGAACGCTAAGGGCCCTAAAGCTTCTGCCCGCCGTGATCGGAACGTTCCGCTGCATCGGCGCCCGCGCAAGCAAGGGCCCCACCATGGGTTCACAGTTGATTCGGACGCGCTCAGCTAAGCATGCCCTGGGGCTAGAGCGCGATAATCGGGACTTAGCGAACGGGCTAAACTGGAGCTTACGGACATTGCAGGTACCAGCGGGCGTTCCCTGGCCATCGGCATTCTTGGAGGAGCCCTAATACCCATGAGCACTGACNCCATTGCAGCCAGCCCCACCTTGAGCTGGACGCACGGGGACGCCGAGCATTCGGCCCTCTGGTATTCCGCCAGTGGGGCGCCGGCACCCAAANAGGTCCAGGTTGTGGATGATTCGCTCACTGCCGACGACGCCTACCGTCTCGCCGCTCAGGGTACCGCCATGCTGTGGGAGGGCGATTACCATAATGCCCGCCAGCTCCTCTCGGCGATTGCTAGGCGTTTGCCCACGTTTTCTAGGCACGACGGCGAAGACGTCGCCAAAGCTTTCTACCGCTATCGTCAGGGGCGGACACAACGGGCCCGGATGCTGGGACTGTTATTGGTCCCGCTGGAGGGAGGGCCAGCGGTGGCGTTGCGCCGTGCACCGGATGTTTCAGATGCGTGGCTGGCGGCTGCCGGGCCGGTGGAAGCGCCCACGGTGGCCACGTTGCAGGAAGTTCTGGGTGCTGTGGGAGCGTTTGAGTGGCGCCGTAACGGGCTGTTTGTGCAGGAACTTGATGCGGTTATTTATCCGCATTACGGGACTNTTGCGCCTATTCGCAGCGAGTATTTAGAGCTGGTGCAACAGGCGTCGCTTCCGTCCACCGAGCTGGCCTTCGATATTGGGACAGGAACCGGTGTGCTGGCAGCCATTTTGGCCCAGCGTGGGGTGCAGGCAGTTATTGCAACTGATAGTGAACCGCGGGCTATTGCCTGCGCGCAGGAAAACATCGAGTTGTTGGGTTTGTCCGGGGCCGTTGTGCCCACTATGACAAACATGTTCCCGGAGGGCAGAGCACCGTTGGTTGTGTGTAACCCGCCATGGCTACCTGGAACGGCGAACACCTTGTTGGACAATGCTGTGTACGATCCCAAGTCCCGCATGCTCAAAGCATTCCTGACCGGCCTGGCCGGACATTTGGAACCTGGGNGAGAGGGCTGGTTGATTATTTCTGATCTGGCCGAGCACTTGGGTTTGCGCTCCAGAGAGGAACTATTGGGCTGGATTGAAAAGGCTGGGCTGGAGGTCAAAGAGAAACTGAATACTCCGGCCAGGCATCCACGGTCCATGGACAGCGCCGACCCTTTCTTTGCTGCACGCAGCAAGGAAATTACATCCTTATGGAAACTTGCCGCCAAGATCTAGTGCGGTTGGCTGGGTAGCCAGATCACAAACATCCGCCCGTTGCCGGAATTTTGGCTACGGCCGTGGATATTTCAGAGAGCACTGTGTCCGAGGGGAGTTTGTTCTTCTCAAGCAGCAGTTCCGTGGCAGGGTTTCGCCCGTACGTGGTGATGGTCCATGCTGTTTCGCCTTCCTTGATGACCCAATCAACTCCGTTGACCGTTACGCATTTATCCGTGGTGGGGCCGGGAACTTGAACACCGCAGCGCAGGATCACAGCGGAGGGATCTCCCNNTGCCGCAGTGGCCTGGCTTGAGGTAGTGCGGCGCTGTGCATCGGCCAAGGAGTCAGGCAGGGCCACCATCATGGGTGCGCAGGCTGGATTGTTGGCGTCTTTGGCTTCGATGATGTTCACCGAAGGTGCGCAGGCGGTCAATACCAGCAGGGCAGAGGCGGCAAATGGCACAGCAATCCGCCAGGAACGAGAAATCAAAGGCATGTTAGGAAGCTTATCGGCTCAAGCTGTGAAGCACGCACTGAACTATTATCCGTGCACCCAGCAGTGAGATTTGCTATGAGCTCAGTCACGCCCGTGGCCTGCTGTGGGCCGTATGTGGTCGTCAATGGCGTAAGGGCCCATCTGGGCGTGACATCATGACGCCATGACTCTAGAAACCGATGCGCTCCACCCGGACCTCCGAGCCACCCCGGCCGTGCCCGGCGAAAGACTCGGCGCAATATCCTGTTCGTCTTCCTGGGATTGTTCCTGGTTGCCGCGGTGGTCAGCACGGTGTTCGTTGTCAGCCTTGCTCACAGCTTCGATAGCAAGTCTCATAAAATTGCTGATGCCTTTCCCAATGAAGCCTCTAGGCCGGTGAAGTCCACCAACGGCACCATGAACATTTTGCTCTTGGGCAGTGATAGCCGCGGAGATTCGGTGGATGTGGCCGCAAATGGCGGGGCGTCAGATCAGCGCTCGGACACCATGATGTGGGTGCACATTCCCGCCGACCGCAAGGATGTTGTCATGATGTCCATCATGCGTGACACTTGGGTGGATATCCCCGGCTTCGGTGAGGCCAAAATCAATGCTGCCATGGCCTACGGCGGTGTTCCCTTGGTGGTGCAAACCCTTGAGGGCATGTTTGGCAGCCGCCTTGACCATGTGGCGATTGTGGATTTTGAGGGTTTCAAAGCCATCACCGATGCTTTGGGCGGGGTGGACGTGAATGTTCCGGTGCCTTTTAGTACTGCCGACGGCGGTCACACGTACGCACAAGGCGCGCAGCCTATGGATGGCGACCAGGCTCTGGCTNTTGTCCGTGAACGTTACGCGTTTGCCGATGGAGATTACCAGCGGGTGCGCAACCAACAGTTGTTCCTCAAATCGGTCATGAGCACAGCGTTGACACCGTCCACACTCATTAACCCGTTGAAGATCAAGAAAATTGTAAACGAAGTTTCTCCCTATCTGAGCGTGGATAGTGGGCTGGACTCGGGAACACTTGGCCGTCTTGGGTTCAGCCTGCGTGGTGTTCGGGGCAGCAACGTGATCTCTTTCACCCTGCCTAATCTTGGTACCGGGACCAGCGCTGACGGTCAGTCAATTGTTATCAAGGACGACGCCGCGGTGCTGGGTATTTCCGAGGCCCTGAGTAAGGATTCCCTACTGCAGTACGTGGCCGACGCCGGCCTGAAGTAACTGCCGCTAGCAGGGTTGGCGTGAAGATGTGGCATGGTCTCGTGGCAGATTTGAAAGTGATAGAAAAGAACTGTGCGACTTTTCAGTAGCTGGTCTGGGACTGGCTGGCAGGATAGGTACCGGCCGTTCCACCTCGTGGATGTGACTCTTTACGGGACTGACCCTCAGGGTGCCATTGAACCGACTTGTCCGCCCTTCGGGCGTGACCCCTCACAGTGTTGTTCCTTTGGTGATTCCTACCCGGACTGGTACCGGCCCATAACGGCCACCAACCATGTCCATTACAAAGGAAAAATACGGTGAGCGCATTGTCTATCGTCGCTCATTCTCACCCATTTGTCGNNGGAGTCGACACTCACGCCCGCAACCACGTCTACGCCATCCTCGACTCCACCAACGGTGCACTACTGGATAACAGAGAGTTCCCCACCACGGCGGCAGGAATGACTCGGGCCATCAGTTGGGTTGCCTGCCGCACCAATGCAGACGACGACACACTCTCGGTGATCGAAGGTGCCGCCTCCTACGGGNCGATCTTGGCCGGCACGGTAACCAGCCATGGTTTCCCGGTTGCCGAAGCCCCTCGCACGGATGCCAAACAGAACCACGGGGTGGGTAAAACCGATGCCTTAGATTCCCAGCCCATCGCCAGGGCCGCATTGCCCCTGCCGGTAGAGAGGTTGCGCCGTCCCCGCCTCAGCGAAGGGATCCGTCAGGGCTGGAGGATCTTAGTCACCGCTCGTGGTTCCATGACCAACGACCGTACCCGCTCAGTGAACGCACTAAATGCCTTGGTACGCGGCAACGATCTGGGTGTGGATGCTCGCAAGAAGCTCACCNCGNCACAGATAGCGGACGTCTCCCGCTGGCGCGCCCGCAGCGAAGCTATCCGGCTGGCAAAACATATCCTGGATTTGGATGAGCAGCTGAAAGCCAACGAAAAGCAACTGGACGAGCTGGTCAAGGTTAGTGAGGCGGCTCCACTGCTCGAAGAGACGGGATTTGGACCGGTCAACACCGCGAAGTGCTTCGTGGCTTGGTCCCACGAGGGACGCGTCCGGGATGAGGCAGCCTTTGCCTGTCTGGCGGGAGTCAGTCCTCTTCCCGCTTCATCAGGCAACACAGTGCGCGTTCGATTGAACCGGGGTGGCGACCGGGCTCTGAACAGCGCCCTGCACATGACCACGATTACCAGGATGAACTATCACCCCGAAACCCGTGACTACGTCGAANAACGTCGGGCAGAGGGGAAAACGGATCAAGAAATCCGCCGGTGCCTTAAGCGGTATTTGGCCAGGCGAGTTTTCCGGATCCAGGCAGATTCAGTTTCAAGTAAAACTAAGGGAAACACAGCTTGACAGACATAGAAGAGTCGATACCAGCGGGTCTTCGTCGAGTTCCGTCCACGCTCCTGCCAAATGATGGTGTGGTCGTGGCCGAGATCAAAACCGATCTGCCGTTCCGTCATGCCAGCCAAGATACCGACGGCAATGTCCGCCCGGTCCGAAAACGATCAGGGTCTACGCCTCACCAGCAACTCTTCCATTCAACCAACTTGTTGCTACGAGGGTATGACACCGCCAAGACCGTCATCGCTGCCTTGGGATTGGCTCTCAAACCCAACATTGATGATATTCGCGGTCCACCTTTGGTCGAAATCGTCAAGCAATTGGCCAAAACTACCCGATGCTAGAATTTTGGTCGTTATGCCGTTCGCCGATGACATTCCAGAGGAAGTGCGCAGCTTCAGCAACGACTACGTCAGCGAAAGCGACGACGCACCTCGTCGTACCGCCGCGGTGGCGCTTCTGGTGGACCATCGACAAGTTCCGGGAAATTGAGACTGCATTTCTTGCCGGAAAGCATGTGGTTGACGCACGGAGTTTTAGCGCTGAAGCATCCGGCTGTTGTAAACAATGAACGTTTCCCACATAAGAACAGGAAAAACCGAGCATGGCATTACCTGAAATAGACAGCTCTGAGATAATACGTCTGCCAGACGGATACCACTGCGCAGTAACATGGNGGATTCCGGAAGATTTTGGTGGGATGACAAATGCAATGTTCCACCGCTCCAAGGCATTTGTGGCGTATGGCAAAGTGCCGGTGGATATTCTCACATTTGAGTATTCTCCTGACTATGATGAGATTCGCTGTGAACTTGAACTATCCGGGGATCTCGCACAGNGAGTTCGTCTCCGAAATTTGTGGGAAGAGCTGATTGAGATTCCCGCGGAGCGTCTTCCCAACAGAGAAAATGGAGCCCACGACACCGAATATGCTGCTGCCCGGCCGGAGAGTAACTGCAAGGATGAAGTTGTTAACCAGGTCCTGAGACGAAGACTTCGTTATGCAGTCGATGGCGTGACCGTTTTGCAGATCGACTACTTCCGTCGCAATGGTTCTATCGCGATTTCCGATCGACGCGATATTACTACACAGGGCCAAATTGGTGGTCGACTCATCACTTTGTGCGACTGGAGCGGCAGCCCGCTGACATCTTGGTCGTCATCATGGCCACTCTACTTGTATTGGCTAGACGACGTGGTTGACGGCCGCGAGACGTATATGATTGTTGACAGTAAGTACTCGGCCGGCTTTATGACGCGTTACCGCCGCGACAACGTCGTAACCATGCATGTCATCCACGGCTCACATCTTGTTGCAGGCCAGCCTCGCCCTCATGGTGAGCTCGCGGACGGTCGCCGATATGTATTTGAACGACTCCAGTCATTTGATTCCATAATTCTATTGACAAACAGTCAAAAGGTGGATGTCGACGCCGCTTTTCCGGGTGCCAATACCTGTTGTATCCCGAATAGTCGGGGCTACCTGATGTTGGGAATTTTGCAGATGNTCCGCCCGCCTTCTTCCGGTATAACTCTGAGCCGGTTGTCTGGTCTTAAACGAGTGAATAACGCCATTTCTGCCATCGGCCGGGCATCGGAGCTTGCGAATACGAAATTCGAGTTTCGGATTTACGGGCAGGGCCCCAGCAAAAAGCTATCAGCGCTAATCCAAAACCGGACTCNNTCAAATCAAGTTACGCTAATGGGTCATTCTCAGAATGCATGGCAGGAGTTCGCGAACGCCTCCTTCACAACGTTGACGAGTACCTCGGAAGGACAGGGGCTAGTCCTCATTGAGGCAATGAGCATGGGATGCATCCCAATCGCCTATGACATTCCATACGGACCTGCAGAAATTATAGATGACGGAGTAAATGGTTTCTTGGTTGAAGACGGAGATATCGACGCGCTGGCTGAGCGAATCGTGGGCCTCGGTGGACTTGATTCCGCAACTGTGTCTGCTATGCGCCGCTCTGCTCGAGCAAAGGCTGAACAGTTTAGCGACGCCGTGGCTGTGGCGCGATGGGGCAAGGAAATGGAATCCGCTGTCTACCACAAATTAGCGATGGCATTCTCGAAATGATCGGAGGCGTTAGCCACCGTTTGTCAAAAGCCCAGATAGTGTCCGTCAACCGGATCCTACCATTGGTCGTGTGCAGTGGTCTCCGCTGGATGCGTACGTAGTTCTAATGCATAAAATAGTGCCGGAAGGCTCTGGGGTAATTTCTATGTCTAAATCTAAATCTGTCTTTCGCCGGTTGGCAGTCGCATCGGTTGCTGTATTGGCTTTACTTGGTATTGGATTGATTCCATCGCTTGCCATGATGCCAGTGGCTCAGGCGGCAATAGTCTATGTCTATGCGTCTCCGACCGGTCTTAAGTCAACTGGTCAATTATCCGACTCAATCAGCTTGTCTTGGTCGTCTATCAGCGGTGCGGCCAGGTACAGGGTGCAGTTCTCCGCATCAGCTGACATGTCCGAAGCCAACTACATGACGTCTACAGGCAGTTCGGCTGTGGTCGGCGGTCTTAAAGTCAATTCCGTCTATTATTTCAAGGTACGTGTGATCGCGGCGGATGGCACCAACCTTAGCGATTATTCTTCATCCATATCTGTAAAGAGCCCGACGACGCAATTTGCTGTGCCCACGGGCCTCAAATCAATTTCCCAGACATCGAATAACATCGCGTTGTCTTGGGGTCCTGTGGCAGGAGCTCCCGGATATAGGGTGCAGGCTTCAACTTCGGCATCTATGGCAAANTCCCTCTACTATCGGTTCGCAGGCAACACAGGTGAAATCCGTGGACTGAAACCACTGACGACTTACTACTATAAAGTGCGCGTGGTGACTGCCAACGGAGCAAATCTCAGCTCATATTCTCCAGCCGTAACCGTCAAAACTAAAGCCGTCTCTCAGCCTGTCTCTCCAGTAGTTAATCCGCTCAAGGTCGCTAGTTTTAACATCAAATGCGCGAGTTGTGATTCATCGTTGCCCAACGAACTTCCTTGGACCGGCCGTAGAGATGCAGTAGTGGCTCAAGTTAGGGGNCAGCTGCCCGATGTCATCGGTTTTCAAGAAGCCTCGCAAGGCTGGCTCAGTAGCGAGACCCGGCCGGGTGGAGTTACACAGTTCGAGGACCTGAAAGAGCGTTTGAATGCCGCAGGTGTTCCGTATACCGAGACGAACGCCAAGCGCAATAATTGCCTCAAGGACACGACTCCCACTGCTTGTGTTTATAAAGATCAAGGAGCTTCTAAAGGTACAAAGATCTTCTATAACACTGCCTCGGTAGGGTTGGTNCAGTCAGGGTCGGTAAAGCTGCCGAGCCTGAGCGCCGCAGACAACGAACGCTACTTTACTTGGGCGATCTTAGAGCAAAAATCAACGGGAAAATCGTTCTTTTNNGGAAACGCACACCTTGAGCCCAAATCGGCTGCTGGCTACCATGATCTTCGTCTCCGTCAGGCGCAGAAGGTAGTGGAAACAATCAAGATTAAGAATCCCACCAATCTCCCGGTGCTGACCGTNGGGGACTACAACTCTCACAAGTGGACACTTCCGTCCAATGGACCCTATGACGTTATGGTTGCTGCAGGTCTGTTTGATCCGTTGGGTAATACTTACATGAGTGATCTCCCTAGTGCTGGAGCGACTGTTGAGCAGCGCATAGGAACAAATTTCGACAGTTTTAATGGATTCTTGGGTTCCCCGTCTGCACGCCATGCCGATGGCAACGGAACCTATTTGGACTACATCTTCACCTCCAAAATGCGAGTGTCAAAATGGGAAACGGTCGTTAACATTGATTCCAGCGGGAAATTTGTTGGAGTCATACCGTCTGACCACAATATGGTGCGGGCTGATGTTGTACTTCCATAAAACGGGGCGCGTGGTATCCGACTAGAAAATGGGCTGGCTCTGGCAACTCGCGTGATGGTCTTCTCGTATCGGAATCTGTCCTATTTCTCGAAAGTGCGTTCGTGTGTCCAGTCTGCATGGCCTGATGTCAGCCCTCTTCTTGAGGACACGAGACTCAGGATAGATAACACTGAGTATGGCTTGCACAGGCTCCGCTGTGGTATGGCGAAATTTTGCTGCGAGCAATCGGGTGACCGGTGAAAGAAGAGCTTGATGAATCCAAGGATTCTCCTACAGATCTGAGGGCTACACGGGAGAGATTCCAATAGGTACTCGACGGCATCGGCTAGCATTGCGCACTCTCAACGACTAGCTGTCATTGGCACCGGTTATGGTGCCTCATCTTTGAGAGGTTTGTAGCTGAGCAGTCGTACCGCTTCCGACGATTACCGAGGATTTCTATGTTCGGGCGCTGAATCATCCGACCGGGAATTCCGACAATTCTATTCAATCAGGAATTAAGAAAGATGAAAGATAAAGTGATATCAAGGGAACGCCTCTTTAGTCATCACGGCAGAAATGTCAAATACAAACGTAAGTCCTCGAAGCAAGATAATCGGCATTTAATCGTTATTTTCAATGGAATTCTCCCGATAAACAAGTATGCCTTCGATGGCGCGATGATTAATGATCTAAAGTCAGAAATTCTTTGGATTAAAGATGATTTTAATGACGAAAATACATACTATGTATGCCAAGATATGTCGTTTGACGTGATGGACGCTGTCAACGCCCTTATCCTCTCGGTTGCGGAAGAGAAGTGCCTGAGCCGGGACGATATAACACTGATGGGTTTTTCCAAGNGGNGTGCCGCAGCCCTTCTATTCGGTATTAAATTTGATTACCGAAATATCCTTGCCACGGTGCCACAAACTCGGATCGGTTCATATGTTCGGGACCTCCACCCAAGAATATTTAAGAGCATGACACAAACCGGATCAGATGCTGAAGTTGCGGAAATCGATTCTCTGACTTTCACTGCGTTGGAAAATGATTGGCAGTTGANNAAAAACATCTACATTTTTAGCTCTGAGGCTGATACCGAATTTGCAACACAGATAGCACCCTTGCTCCCAAAGTTGGAGAAATATACCAACTTCAACCTCTTTATGACGCTTTCTAAATTGGTTCACGCTCATCAATTTGTCACGCGCTACAATATTCCGTTGATTCTATCCATTCTTCACGCATTGGGAGAGGGTGCTGCTCCTCGGTTCGGGAAAGTCGAGAATGGCAACGCGACCAACGACACCCCATCGAGAGCAGAGTCCTATTTTGAGCCTATTAGGAAGCGGGCCAAGGCGGTTGTTGACTTGGAGAGGCTAGTCATTCGCGGCGACCTCTGTTATCCCGAGGGGATAGCTTTACTCAAGGGATTTACGGTACTGAACGCGCAGGATATCCATAGAACACTAATTTTAAGAGGCAAAACGGACGATTACTCGAGGAAACTGGCCAGCCTCCGTAAGGAGTACCTGTCATCCAGGTATTATGATCAGTATTTCTGCGACTACACAATGGGTGGCTTCGCTTCTCCGGGGAGAAGTGGTTTCTCCATTGCAGATCTGCCTAATGGCTCCTACGCATTTCATATGCTCATAGAAACGGGCGGTGCTGCAGTTGAAGTGCCAGTCAAATCGTCCAGTCCAGTGCCCAAAGTTTACCTTTGTGACAATCGAATGGTTATCTTTAAGCCAAATTCAGAGGCGAGCGTACTACAGCTGCGGGATCCTGTAGGTCGTTGCAACACGGATTCGTATTTTGATGTTAAANAATATCGAACAGATGGTTCAATTTATCACGTTGAAGGCATATTTATCGTTCCTGGTATAGAAGTTAATGAATATNCGGGAAAATACTTTTCGCTGGTGCTGAGGTCTGAATCTAGGACCATTTATGTTCCCATGGCGATGAGTCATCGATCTGGTCTAAACTTGATACTGGAAAACGGTGACTATTCCAAATCATATTTCACGACAAGCAAGTATAAGGGCGTCAACTTGGAATCTTATGCGCCTGGTATTTACCGGGCCTACATAACATTGGCCTATGGAACCGCAGTCTTTTCGGAAGAGTTGCCGCACTGCATAGAAATCGCAGAATCTGAGTGGAAATTCATCACCGAAGCGTTGATATTGGATAGATCCTCATCGGTGATTTTTCTCAGACCACCGGTTCCGCCAGCGGTTGGACAGCATCTAAGGCTGCGCCGTCCTGGCGTCTCGGGTCCATTCGTGTCGGATCCAAAGGGTTCGGGACATCCTTGTCGCCGGGCATGTGAAACTGATGTGGGCCAAGCGCCGGCTGTTTTGCGACGAGGCTCTTTGCTCCCGGAAGAGGTTTTCCGAATCGACCCGCAGGTGCCGCGGTTTGCCCGTTCCACGGCACGGTTGAAGGAAACCCTCAAGGACGCCGTCATCGATTCTGGCCGGGCCGCATCCGAAGTAGCGGCCGCGTTCAAAGTCTCTTGGTGGCTAGTGTGTTTGGTCCAGTTAAAGTAGGCCATTTCAGCGCTAAGAATCAGGCCACTGCGGCACGTTTTAGGCCATTTCGGCTGTTTGCTCATTTCATCAACGCATTNTTGACCCGGAAGGACTCGCCGCGGAACTGCAGGAGTCGCCCGTGGTGGACTAGCCGGTCGATGACGGCGGCGGCCATGTTGTCATCACCAAAGACGGTTCCCCATCGGGAAAACTCCAAGTTGGTGGTGATGATCAGGCTGCGTTTTTCGTACCCGTCTGCGATGACTTGGAACAGGAGCCTGGCTCCTTCGATATCGATCGGCAGGTAGCCCAGTTCATCAATCGCTAGGAGCTGGTTNTTNGCCAAGGATGCGAGCTCCTTGTCGAGGCGGTCTTCGTCCTTGGCCCGGCGCAGCATCATGACCAGGGCGGAGGTGGTGAAGAAGCGTGCCGGGATGCCCTTCCGGCACGCGGCTGCCACCAGTGCGGAGGCCATGTGGGTTTTACCTGTGCCTACGTCGCCGTACAACACGAGGTCTTGGGCCCGGTTGATGAACTCCAGGGATTCCAGCGGTTCTTGACCGTAGTCCTCGGGNAACCTGACACTGGTGTAATCGAATCCGGTGAGGGTTTTCATGGCCGGCAGACGAGCCGATTTCAGCAGCCGTTGACGCCGTGATTCAAGTCTGGATTCGTGCTCGGCCATCAGCACCCCGTGGTGGTATTCGCGCTGTTTCGGGGTTCCTTTCTCAGCCCATTCACTCAGCACGGTCCCGGTCATCGAATCATGCTTGCCCGCGTCGAGGATGTCCTGGATNGGTGGGGTGCTCATGCGACTTCTCCCGTGATGGTGTTGACGGTGGTGAAGGTGTCATAGACACTCAAGTCCACGTTCGCGGCGGCCGGTTCCGTGCCGTTGGCTAGCCGCCGGGCCAGCATGCCCAGCATCGCCATGTCCGGGGTATCCCCGCGCTGGATAAGGGGCTCTCCGCGGTTCGTGGTGAAATCCATTATTGTCATGGATGATTCACCGCTGTTCGGGCGGCGCTCCTGAGCATAATACGAGTCGTGTAGTTGGTGGTATTGGTGAAGCCACGGCCGGTGCGCTTGATGTGTTTGATGCTGGTGTTGTTGGCCTCTACTTTGCCTGTGGTGGCGCCGGTGACGATGAGGACTTCGATCTCCGTCCACCACCGGCAGATGGTCCGGTAGAGCCGGGTCGTTTCTGGCTGCTTGGATTCCTGCACGAGTCGTTCAAGGTGTTCCTTGGCAAGCTGGGCGTCTTCCAATGAACCAGGACGCAGCATGACCCTTACTTGTTCTTTCACGTCCCACGCAGCCTTGAGCTTGCCGGTGGGATCATCTGTTGCGAAGACTTTCTCCAACCGTGCTGCGGCCTGATCCGACAGTGAATCAGCAGCTCGCAGCAGTAACATCCTGTGCGCCCAGGCTGGATCCACCGCCCGGCCACGACGACCCCGCACCTGATGAGAGAGCTGCTGCCTGACCTCTGTCAGAGCCTGATTAGCAAGCTGGATCAAATGGAAATGGTCCACGGAGACGGCGGTGCGGGGAGGCCACATCCGCAACGCCTTGCGAAACGCGGCTGAGGGATCAATAGCAACAACTTGCACTCCGAGGCGCCAATCCAAGGGTCGTTTGATCAGCCACGCACCAAGTCCTGTGTGGTCGCGACCGTCAACAACACCAAGGACTTGGCCAGTATCCAGGTCAACGATCGTCGTCATCCAGGGCTCTATGCGTTGCCAGGTATTGGTTTCNGGTGTTTTGAAGAAGCGGACGGAACGGAAGCGGTGTTCATCGATGCCGAGCATCCTAGGCCGCAGCAGATCAACGTTGGGAAGTTTCGTTGCCGCCATGGTCAGCGCTTTNTGCACCAGCCACCACGAGACACCATGGGCGATGGCCGTCTCGGTTGCTGCACGGCCTGAGGAGACGACAGCAGCCACCAGCGCACCATGGAGCCAGCGGGTGGAGCGAGCCCTGGCCGGGACCTCAACGGTGGCCTCACAGAAAGTTCTTCTCTCGCACAATGTTTCGTCGCAAAAGTAACGGCGTTTGGCCCAGACGACTTCCACCGCACCAGCGACGGGGATGTCACGGACTCGCTGCCAGCGACGGGAATGGCGGCGGGTGCCGATCACACCACAGCCAGGACAGCCAGACTCTGCGGTACTTTCAACATGGATCCTGCGCTGCCCACCATCAAGAACCTGCGTCTTTATGACACGGTAGTCCTCAAGGTTGAAGATCGTGGTGGCAGCATCAGGCTGCGGCAAAGTAAGCTCGGTCAAGGCTCGTAGTCCTGTCATTGATGAATGCGTCAGAACATCCATCACAACAGGGCTACGGGCCACCTTCGTTCAAGGACACGAAACCAGATTTCACCAAGAACCACGGAGAGCCACTAATGCTCTCAGAGAGCAATCCGGCCAGCGTGGACGACCGCAAAGCTTTCTTTGAACGGCAGGTCAAGGCCGCGGCCATGAAGGAAACTGACCGGCTGCTGGCCACGGTCAACAAGTGGTGGCCAGAGATTCAAACACTGCTCGCCACCCGCGTGACAACGGCGAAGGTCGAGGCCGCGAACACAATGATCAAAACATCAAGAGGATTGCCCGCGGGTTCGCCCAACCCAATCAACTATCAATCACGTATCCTGCTTAGAAGTGCCGCCCCGACGGTGGCATGAATTCATCTCAGCGGGCTGGTATTCACCACGAAATGCGAAGAGCCTGTTTAGCCGGCTCTTCGGTAGCAGGTGTGGGTCGATCCGGTCTATGGAGTAGCGGTTGTCGGACCCGGTAGCGCTGGGTCCCACAACCGCTGCTTTCTATTTTGGGTGGTACCGCCTTCACATTGGTTGTGGGTGTTTTGGCGCATGTTTGGTGGCTCGCGGGCAGTGTTCTCCACGGCGATCACGTGGATGCCGGGAACAGCCAGGAGAGCGTCGGCACGCGCGCACCACCGGCGGCAGGAAGTAGCATTATTCATGTCAGGGTTTCTTGTGAAGGTTTTCTTAGTCGATAACCATTCAAAGAGACCCTGACGTCTCTCACCTGCCGCCACGCTGCAACAAAGCGATCGAGCCGAAACCACCCGCAGGATTGCTCGCGGGTTCAGGAACTTCTCGAACTACAGATTGCGCAATCTGCTCAGTGCCGGCGGTTACCGCACGTACCGGATCAAACCCACCAACTATGCCCAATTACGAAGAGCCCTCAAAGATTGTGGGATAAGAATTGCGAGCGTGCGCTGTTAATATATTTATGGGCATCGAAGTGTTCGTTAGGAACCTGGCCGGANATCCGCAGCCGAAAACCTGTCATCAGACCTTCCTCTGAGTTCTCCACAATTAGTCCGTAGCGGTCTTGGAGGACTTCCCTAGGCCCCGGCATTTCTGTGCAGATTATGGGAATACCCAAAACCATTGCTTCAAAGAGCACCATAGGTTGTCCCTCGTGTAGGGATGACAGAACGAAGCATTGAGCATGTTTGAGTGCTGGGTATGGATTCAGCCGCTGGCCCGCCAACCATATATAACCGGAAGCCTGTTGCTCGACTATTAGTTTCCCGAGTTCATACCGTAGCGGTCCATCTCCAACGATCATGAGTCTAGCGCCAGGATTAGAGCTATGGAACCGTACGAATGCCGCAATGAGCTTTTGATGGTCCTTTTCCGGGGAAAGACGACCAATCGCAATATAATTGAAACTTCCGGCTTTGTACCATTCGGCGATATCTAGGTCTAGTGGTTCGGTGGCGCCCATGGTGACGCGTGTCGGGTTTATCTGATTGTCGCAGTGCCTGAACGATGAGCCATCGAGGGTATAGAGGCCCGATAGTTCTTGTCTGTTCTTGTCAGACACGCTGGAGGCCACTGAGATCAGGGCATTGAAATCTCGATAAAGCCGGAAGATGATTTCCAAGACGGGGAACTTCATAAGTTTNTCGTTAGCCATGTCGTTGTGCATGTAAATAGACTTATGCGGTCCCTCCGTGCCGTAGGCCATTAAACTTGACCAGAATGGTGCATAGCCATCGAACTCGATGACGGAGTCGAAGACTGCATCACCGAAGATGCGTCGGAATTCACGGGTAAAAGATGAGCGGTATATTTTCCATTGTGCGTCAGAGGGCAAATCGCGTGCCGCCGTCAGCTTCCGGGAAATCCAGCGTTCCTCTGGTGTGTGGGACTGTACGCCCATTCGACCAATTATCTGGACGTGGCTCGGCAGCTCTTTGAGTTTNTCCAATCTAGCAGGGTCAGCAGCGAGCACAGCGGGTTCAACCACAAGCACTACGCGGAAGAGGGACGTGTCTAGGCTGGAAACCAAGTTGATGAACGAGGTCGCAATCCCATTGGGTATGAGGCCGTGGTGGAACAGCAGCGTGGTNTTCTCTTCCGGCGCATTTTCGGCGAGTTCGTCTGGATCGTCTTCGAAAAAATCGAGCNNCACCCTCTGCGCTGCTTGTCCGTCCTCGAGGGGACAGAACAGTTCCTTGGCGGCAAGGTATTGCGGATCAGAAGAGGGATTCCCNCGGATCGAATTCTCGATAGCCGCGGCGAGATCGGTCCTCTCGCGCACTAGGGCTCCAGGCATCTCCTTCATATCGAAGTAGAGACCCCGGTTATCTGCGTAGTCCTCTAGATCGAACGCGTAAAAGATGATGGGACGCCCTGTGGGNAGGAAGTCAAAGAAGATGCTCGAGTAGTCCGTAATGAGTACGTCGACGGCTGAAAGCAGGTCGTTAGTATCGATGTTGCCTGGAACGATCGAGGTGCCGGCATCGAAGTCACTGAGCAAGCCCTCCGTAAGGCGGTGGGCACGGAAGAACAAATGNATGGTGGTCTCCCGCATTGCTGCTAGATCTTCTTGAAGTCTCTCAGCGTCAACGTACCTGTCGTCTGAAGCGCCGCGCCAAGTGGGAGCGTAGAGGACAACCGGCATTGAATCGTCTGCCGCAATGCCGAGCCTGCTGCGCAATTCGCTTCGATTGGTGTCGTCACTGTTAACTAAACGGTCAACTCGCGGGGAACCCGTTACAGCGATTTTGCCCCGGAAAAGTCCCTCGATGTCGTGCTTCTGGATTAAGGCCTGCGAAGTGTGACGGTTCGGACTCATGATGTGGGTTGACTGCAGGAAATTCCTGGCGATATTAGCGTGGGCCACTGGGCCNCCAGCCATGTCTCGACCCAGAGTTTTNAGCGGTGTTCCATGCCATGTGTTGAGGTACTTCTGGCCGACCTTGCGGATAAAGTATGGTGGAAAAGATACGTTATTAACTAGATGCCCGGCCGAGGCTAAGACCCTNTTGTACAGATCTGAGTTCGGTCGCACGAACTTCACATTCGGTCGACCGCGAAGATGGTCGGGAACGTTGTCCTCGATGCCGAGTGTCCAGTAGTGGTTGAAGTTTCCATACCGGGGATCGGCATATACCTGGTCGAACAGTGCCAAAGGATGGCAGCCAATCGAGGAGCCATGGTTGCTCTCCCAGAGGATCGTCTCTGGCTCAAGTTGCAGCGTCTCGTAGTACTCAACGTACTCCAGACTGGCTTTNTGGGACTTGTTCTTCAAGTAGTTTTCGACATTGATGCCATCCGAGGTCTTGAACATCCTCATTTGACGGAAGGCCTCACTGGCGCCTTTGAAATCCGCGTTCTGATATCGGGCAACACCCAATTGGTAAAAGGACCGAGCATCATAATCGTTGGATAACGCTACCGATTCAGCGAAGGCAGACTCCGCGGAGATCCAGTCTCCGAGTTGGGCTGCCAATTGGCCGACACGCTGCATCACTGCTGGCGAGTGCTTCTCTGTCAAGGCAGGCAGATTCCGGGCCAATATGTCTTTGAGATACGAGCTAGGACCATCCGCTGTGCCAAGTGTGCTGTCGGTAGAAGGGCCATGGAGGGAATAAGACNNGTCGAGACTAGATAGTAGTCGCATGCCTGCTCGTGGAGTCCGGCTGTCTCCAACGCGTAGCCAGCGCGGTACGCCCAGTGTTTCTTTGACGCATCCAACCGCCACGCATGCCCATAGGCAACAGATGCCTCGATCCATTGAAGGCAACGCTCGCGTGCCAACCCCAGTTTGTAATGCCAGTATGGGACGTCCGGGTTGAGTACGATCGCATGCTCGTAAGCAGTCGCCGCCTCGGCCCAGAGANTAGCAACGGTCATATCCGAGTCCCACCCGGTAAGCAATCTCTGAGTTGGAGGGATGCCTGCGCAGCTGTCGTTCGTAATGGTAAAGAGCTTCAACCCATGAACCCTTTNNTTGGAAGAACGCACCGATTCCGAACACATCCGACTTGAGGTCCTTATCGTGGACGACTGCCTGAGTGTACGCTTCTTCGGCCTTTTGAGGATTGGCACTCAGCTCATGCGCGTGACCAGCGTAAAATACNCATTCGGCGTTGCCTGGTTGGATCAAATTGGCAGCCGCGTATGATTTAGCCGCATTCTCATACCGTTCCATGCCGAACTGTGCTGCCCCAACTCGGCCAGCCAGNTCAGCGCTTCCTTGATGAGCGTCCCTTCCATCCAACAGAATCTCCAGCTCCTGCCACAACGGAGCTTTGTTCGATCGTAAGCGCGCTAATTTTTCCGAGTGGTAGTCAGTGCTACGCTGCTGTGAGAGGGCCTGCGTACCCTCTGGATTAGCGAGAGTAAACGTAGATTTGACGGCATCTAGCTTTAGCTGCCACCGCTGTCTGTGCGGCTCGATTTTGAGTGCAGCGATGTAGTTATCAGCAGCTTCGGCATGCAAACACAATTGCTCCTGAACGACACCAAGCCGGTAGTGCCACGAAGCCATGCCAGGCTTTAACAAGATTGCTTCTTGGAGATGGGCGGCTGCTTCATTGAACTGGCCGAGATGATAATGGGCATGCCCGAGCCTGAAAGCTAGCTCGCCGTCTGCAACGCTCGTGCTGGCTTTCAATGTGGTGTAGAGATCGATGGCGGTGGACCATTCCTGTTGTTCCTCCAAAAGAAGGCCATGTTCCATCGTATTTTCGCGGTGCTCATGTTATTTGGTGCATCCTAAGTTTGTGGCTGCCGTAGGGTTCAAAATAGCAGGAAGGTGGAAATGTTGTGCTAGATTCCCTACCGTTATCGACTGGCACTACTTCTTCATGAATCAAGACTTCTGTTCATATCTAAAATTGACGATGTGCTTTCGTTGCTTGGCCAGAGTGCGTCAAATACCCGTTGGGTGGCATTCCCATCGCAGTCCGGTGCGAACATTTTAACAAAAGCTTCGTATTTGGGNGCATATCTGCGGGAAACTGCAGCAATGTTCTTGATTGAACGAACGACTTCCTCAGTTGTGTTGTGGAGGGGACCAGGTGCTTTTCTGCGNAGGTCAAAGTAGAAACCACGCGTTGAATCCCTATATTTNTCAATATCTGGAGTCAGAAAGATGATGGGCTTGCCGGTAACACAGAAGTCGAACATAACCGATGAATAGTCGTTCACTAGGATGTCTGCAGCCGCGTAGAGGTCGTTGACTTCCGGGTATTCAGTCACATCAATGACAAATTTGTTGTCCGCCGTCTGACGCTGGCCTGAGATGTTGTGGTGTCCGCGCAGGAGAAGTACATAGTCGTCGCCGAGCTGTCGCTTGGCGGTTTCGAAATCGAGGTACGTGACCATCTCGTACTGCCGGGAAGTGTTCTTGGCGTCGTCGCGCCAAGTGGGCGCGTACAGGATTGCAGTCTTACCTTCAGCGATGCCGAGTCGGCGGCGTATGGCGGGCCTGTCTTCTGTAATTTGCTCGTGAGTAAGGCTGTCATTGCGTGGATATCCCTCGGTAACCACCCGCCCTTCAAAACCGAAGCAGTTGGCAAGAACTCCGGCAGCGTAGTCATTCTGTGCTAAGAGTGCATCCCAATATTCGGCCTCCCGCCACATGAGATTCCAATAGGACAGTGAGAAGTTGGTGCGGGCAACGTCGTTGCCGAGTTTNTTGAGAGGNGTTCCGTGCCAAGTCTGGATATATACCTGGCCTTCACGCTTCCGGAAGTAGAAGGGAAAATTGTTGTTGTTGATTAGAATCCGGACCGTTGGAAGCAATTGATACCAGAGGCGGGAACCTATCAGGACTGCTTGCGTTCCTTCAGGTACGGGCACTGAGAAATCCCCAACAGCCCAGTACATCGGCCACTGGCTTCCCCTGCGTTGGAACTCCTCTAGCAGACGTCTTGGGCTATCAGTGGAGCGACGTCCACCGAAACACATGAACAAGATGGCGTCCTCGAGCTCCACAGTCCCTTCATCNTGTCATGGGGTGCGGAGCGACTGCTGGGCGAACCTTCCCACCTCATCCTCAGCGAAAGGNGGCCGCAGGTGGATTGTAAGCGCCGCAGTTTTGGGCGACCGGCTTACGCCGATTTCCAGCTGATCTGCTTCTAGTCGTTGGGGCATCTTCATCTGAAGGGCGGCCGATCCAGGGAACCANGTACCCTTGGTGTCAGCGACTCCAGGTGGCACGAAACGTAAACTATAGGCGCCCGCCTCGGGCATGGCTTCTTCGGCCCCNCATGGATTCTGAGGCAAGCGGAAATCGGCAGAAAAGGAGTTACTTCCCTCATTGGTCCGAAGGCTTAATGCAACGTTAGTTGCTGGGATGACAGCCTTCCCGCTGGAGAGGACAATACGTGGGGCATGGATGGCGGGCAGATCCGCTGTGCCCTTAATTCGAAGTGTGCGTTTGTCAGCTGACAACTCGATGCTGGACGCAATCATGCGGGTCTTCCGCTCCTCCAAAGTGACGAAGCCGTAGCCTGTCAGGCCCAGTCTGAGGCCTCGTCCTTGGTCGGACAAAGATTCCAGCTCTGCGGACCCGTCCGGCCATGCAACTGGCTGCGGGTTTTGAAGCCGCTGTCCATGCGCNAGTTGCCATTCGTATTCGGCTGTCGCTCCGGCGCCGCTTCCCAGGTCAGGAATATCGATGGAATATAGGGCTCGATTGCCGCTAACGCTAAGGCAGGTTGCCGTCTTCCGAATGCCGAACTTGAGGGACTCTATCGACACCTTGGCTGCGACAGGGGCGGAGTAAGCATCCACGGAGAGTTTCAGGCTCCGCCCCGACAGCTCTAGAGACGTGGCAACGTACAACGGAGTGACTTTAATGAAAGTAAGGCCGGTGTCAGGGCGCATCTCCACAGCCATCCGGAAGTTGTCCTGCATCGGCCCCACTGGCAAATTGCCGGTAGATCCACTTAGGTCACGGCGTGTCAACGGCGCTTCGAAGGTCTTCCCACCAGCGCTGACAGTAAGCAGAACATACCAGTTGGTCGGGTCTTGGACCAGATTCTCGTCAAACATTATGGCTGGATCAATGATTGCAGTGAACCCGGATTCGGTGTATGACGTCCAGTTGTCGTTGGACTCCCAATCAATGGACTTATCTGTGTGGCGCCCCACTATCAATGGAATGGATTTTGCGTTGTCATCGTTGACCAGGGAGGCCCCGATCGAGAGATTCCCATCAAGCACATCCACTGAAGAGATGTAAGCGTGACCGCCGATCTCCAGACGGCCGTCGCCCTTCCATTCAAAGTGCGTCAGCTCACTGACTAAGCGAAGATCCAGGTCGCGGCAGTTCAAGAGATCGGCGTCGTAAGCAGAAAGTTCCTCCAAATACCGGGGCCGGGCAATCGGACCGGACGCACCAAGCTCAGTGGGGAAGCTGGAACCGTAGTCGCTCCGGTGGCTACAAATGCGAACAACGTCCTCTCGCCGGTTCGCAATGACAGCCGAAAGGACCAAGCGATTATGGATTTTGATGACATCCCAGTCAAGTTCTTGGCCTTCACTCAGACGCTGGACTGTGGAGTGCAGCATGTCCCAGTATCGAGGATCGGTCCGGGGAACTACCTCGTAGTATCGGAAAAGTCCGTTTCCTAGTTCTCTTGAGAGCCAACGTAGGTACACTTCAGACGCTGAAGCCTCACGGATCACAGCAGCCAGAGATTCAAGGCGGTGCAGACGGTCTGCAAGATACCCCGTCCCGCAGAGTGTCTCGCGCGCCGGCTGTCTGACTGCGGCATCCAGCAGGGTGTCAACGACTTTTAGGTCCACTATGTCGAACGACGGCGCCCGGGTATAGAGGGTGGGAATCATCTCGTATTGCCAGTGCTCACGAGAGAACGCGACGTCGGAAGTGGATGAAGTCCAGAATTCTCTCGAAAAGAGCTTGTTGGCGAGGGTGCCGTCCTGAAGGATATCCGGAACTTCGGAAACAGCCGACAGTGGCCTTGAATCTGCGTGGAGGGCCCGCTGCCACGCTGGTGTAGTACTGGTTTTCCCTTTGATTGTTCCTGTCATACCGACAGCGAAAGAGGAACCCGTCTCTACCAGAGATCGAACCATGACGTTCAGGCTGGCATTGCCAGCAACTACATCCCCGGCAGTCAGGAACATCAGAAAGAGGCTTGAGACTGGGCGACGGCACGGTCGCGGGCTTCCNGCTTCTCCGACCCCTGAAAGCGAGAGGTATTTGACACGTCCNATCACGCTTCGCAAACTGTTGGACGTGCTTGCGCCCNNCAGTTCTGATGGAGACGTATCCACGACAGTTATTTCTATCGCGGAAGGCTTTTGGGCCACTAGACTGTGCAACGTCTGGGTCGAGTCGACTGCGTAGTCAGTTATCAGAACGATCACGGAAAGCTGCGCCTGCTGAAGGGCCGTGACAGTGGGTGTGGTTACGACCCGCTTAGCCTTTGCTATATTTGCCGGGTGGGCCACTTTTCGGATCAGCTTTGCTTTTCAAGAGGAATTCTCCGCCATGCCAGACGGAGGTTTCGCTCGGCGGTGGCTTTCAATGCAGCTATGGCTTGAGTCTGCTTGGGACCTGGCATTCTTTGCTTCTTTCTCTTGTCCGTTACCAATCTGCAGTCGTGATCTAGTCTTGATTGGTATAAATATTTGGATGTGCTGAAGCATCCCCTGCCAAACCATTGCATTTTCTCGCACTCCGGCAGGCGTCGCTATGTACTACCTGCTGAGTGAAAATGTGCAATCGATCTCCGTGAGTCACCGGCTAATCCCGGAGCGGCAGCTTACGGCGGCCGCTCCCAAGCGAGGTGATTCTTCCAACAAGTGCTCCCGCCCGTGAACCGTCAAGACATCTGGCGGGCTGAATTTCCCGCAGCGTAGAATTGCCCATCAAGTGTTGAAGTGGTCCGTGACCAACAGCAGAGTTCGTCCGTCGGAGGCTTCCGCGAGTTATCCCGTGTTGTGCTCTGGACTGTCAACGGTGCAGCTGGCTGTATTTTTGGGGCGGGGCTGATGGCCAAAGTTGACACCATTATCATGTTGAGCGCATGTAAAAGCAGAAAACCTACGATTGGTGTCCTGTTGTGAAACCTGTAATTTCAGCCAGCTGGATAACGCGATTCGGGCAGATGGGTGGAATCAGATACTTGCGTTGGCCAGCACGAGGTCTTCAGGAAAGTCAACCTCGACAGCATAGAATTGACTAATGTCAACGGGAAGCCACTGAACGCCATCATCCTGAATGGTGAGTTCGATGCCACCTTCGAAGTAGTCCTGCTCGTCAACCTGCTCCAAGCGCTTGATGAANCGCTTTTTGTCCTTCTTGGAGACAAAATTAATTCCGACTGCTTCGCCAAGGGCTATTTCTTGGGGCACTCGCTTTGAGAGCTGGTCGATGAAGCCGTCTTCGCCGACGGTGTATTTGACTTCCTCATCCGAGACTGAGGATTTGTCCACAGTGATGAATGACTTGCCGGTCTTCATATATGGGCGCAGCGTGGGCAGAATATCCGGATCAAATACGACGTCGCCGTTCATCCAGAGAACGCCACCCTTAGAAGAGTTCTTGAGGGCTTTGAGGAGACTTTTGGATGTATTAGTCTGGTCAAAGTTTTGATTATAAATGAATGAAGCGTTGGGAACATGTTCCATGATTTGTTCCATCTTGAACCCAACGACAATGGCCAGACGTAGCTTNTTGCCGAAGGCAGTCGTGAGGTTACTCAGTTGCTGATGCATAATGCTCCGGCCATCACTGAGCTCAGTGAGCGGCTTGGGATGCGGTCGAGCCAAGCGGGTGCCCATGCCGGCAGCCAGGATTACGGTCTGAATAGTCATAAGTAAGATTCTTCCCCTAGATAAGTATTGGGGACGAACTGACTGAACAGCCTTGTTCAGAAACTCTCCGGGATGCGAGCAAGAAATCCCCTGGTTGAATATACCTCATCCAAGGAAGAAACGTGCTGATGCTTCCTCGTTTTGCCAGAGGTGAGCGAAGAGTCTCATTTTGGCGTCGCGGTCATGATTTTCTGCGGGCCTGTCACCATGCCGAGCATGCGGTGAATGCTGGCCACTTAACTTGCGGCAGCGTTTCGATCAAAGTGTAGTGCAAACCCTTGAGGGCATGTTTGGCAACCGCCTTGACCATGTGGCGATTGTGGATTTTGAGGGTTTCAAAGCCATCACCGATGCTTTGGGCGGGGTGGACGTGAATGTTCCGGTGCCTTTCAGTACTGCCGACGGCGGTCACACTTACGCACAAGGCGCGCAGCGCATGGATGGTGACCAGGCTCTGGCCTTTGCCCGGGAACGCTACGCGTTTGCCGATGGAGACTACCAGCGGGTGCGCAACCAACAGCTGTTCCTCAAATCGGTCCTGAGCACCGCGCTGACACCGTCCACACTCACCAACCCGGTGAAGATCAACGAGCTGGTCAACCAAGTCTCTCCCTACCTGAGTGTCGACAGCGGACTGGACTCGGGGACGCTCGGCAGCCTAGCGCTGAGCATGCGTGGTGTTCGGGGTGGCAACGTGAAATCCTTCACCCTGCCTAATCTTGGTACCGGGACCAGCGCTGACGGCCAGTCAATTGTTATCAAGGACGACGCCGCGGTGCTGGGTATTTCCGAGGCCCTCACCAACGATTCGCTCGTATCATACCTTGCCGCGAATGGTCTTGGCTGACGCTAGATTCTCGGGGCAGCTCTGGAAATATGCGATACTGAAGTGTTTGGACTTATTGGTTTGCTTGCAGCAGACCCGTGATCGTTCAACACTCGTGCTTCCCGCGGCTTCTTCGTGGCCGGGGTGATTGTGAATGAAGGGGAAAACTTGGGGCTTATGCTCACCCGCAGGTGGCTTGGCGCTGCCTTGGCCGCTGTCCTTNTGGCTGCCATTTGGGGCCTGTTGCTCGCCGGACCAGTCCTCGCCGTGGATCCTCCCGTGGACCCGGGCGTCGTCCAGACCGAAGCGCCTGTTGAACCACCTGCCCCTGTGATGGAAGAACCTGTGCTGCCTGCTCCCGGACCCGAAGCGCCCCCAGCGGACGTGCCTCCGGTTCCCGAAGTGGTCCCCGAGCCTGTCTATCAGGAGCCAGCGCCCGTCGTTGAAGTTCCTTTGNTACCCGAAGTGGTCCCCGAACCTGTCTACCAGGAGCCCGCCCCTGTCTACCAGGAGCCCGCCCCTGTCTACCAGGAGCCCGCCCCTGTGATTGAGGCACCGGTTGAAGAAGTGGTTCCCGAGGTTACGCCGGAACCCGTGCCTGAAATAACGCAAGCACCTACCCCTGAAGTGACCGAGGCGCCTGAACCCAGTCCCACCACGGCCATGCAGGTGGTTGAGGCAGACCTGACAAAGACGGCAGGCACCACCGATGTTCCCGAGGGTAGCCCTTTCTACGTGCAACTGATCATGATCGCTGTGCTGTTGGTCCTGGGTGTTGGATACTTCAAACTCATGAGCCATTCGAGCCGCCGCACACAGAGCGCCACTGCAGTGGCCAACGAGGATCGGCCCCTCGGATGATGGGAACAACCCGCGCTCGGAAAGCCGCTAAGTCCAGGGAACCTGCCCAAGAAGACGATTCATCCGGGAACCCATTGCGGATCATGCTCATGATCCACTCGTACTGGCCTGAGAGCAGCCCGCCGCAGCGACGCTGGACCACGCTGATCCGAGAGTTTCGAAAGTCCGGCTGGGATGTTGACGTTGTCACCCCTGTCGCTCATTTTCCCGTGGGCAAGCGCACGCTCCGTGCCGATCTTGCAGGCCGGCCGTTTCGCGGCCAAAATGGTCCGCTGNGGGAGCGCATCAAGCGGGTCCCCTACATTCCTCATAGCGGCCACTCCCATGCAGCGCGGCTCATGGACCAGCTGCTCTCGGCAGCCATGTCTGTCCCCGCCGGTTTGATGTGGCGCAAGGCAGACGTCGTCATCGTTACGGCTCCAAGCCTGCCGATCATGGTGGCGGGCTATATCGTGGCCAAACTACGGNGTGTGCCGCTCATCGTGGAGATGCGCGACGCCTGGCCGGATCTGGCCCGAGATGCTCGCATCGTGAAGGGTAGCGTCAAAAGCCTTGTGGAGCGTGTGGTCGAGGCCATCCAGCTGCGTGCTGACATGGTTGTCGCTGTCACGGAAGGTTTCGCCGAAACGCTCCGAGCCCGTGGCGTGGAGCATGTTGTGACAGTCAGCAACGGCCTGGACTTGGACTCTGTCCCCGTTNTTGAACCTCCGGCTCTCCAACGCGACACCTTTGAAGCCCTGTACTTGGGCAACCATGGGGAGAGCCAGCGCCTGGATGTTGTCATCCGCGCCAGTGCACTCGTCGGCGATTCAATGATGTTGCACATGGTGGGCCACGGAACACAACGCCCGGGCCTGATGGAGTTGGCGCACGACCTCAACGCACCCGTTGTCTTCCATGACTCCCTGCACGGTAAAGACGTCCTGGAACGCTACGAGAAGGCCGACACCTGCATTGTTTCCCTGCGCGACGACTGGAAGTCCTTCGAAGCGACCGTCCCGTCCAAGACCTACGAGGTCATGTCCATTGGCCGGCACGTAACTGCGGTCGTTCGTGGAGAAGCTGCACGCATCGTCAATGAAGCAGACTGTGGTGACGTCGTGTCTTGGAAGGCAGAGGCCATAGCTGAGCTGTGGCGTGAGCTGGCCGCGGACAGGTCTCGCCTGCACGCCGGGACAACCGGCCGCGACTGGGTGCGCAAGAACGCCAATTACCCACTGCTGGCCACGCAATACATGGACGCCATTGCGGCACTTGTCCTTGAAAGGAGTGCTGTCTAGTGGGGTTGTTGAAAACTTCTCGCTGGCGGCGTCAACTGCGCTCAGGCATGTTTCGGATGATCCCGTTGTCCTTGTCCTGCAGCTTTCCAGGCGCCTGCCAGCCAAGATCGTCCAACCTGTCGCTAAAACCATCAGCAAGGCGCTGCCCACCTCGATTGCCCCTGTGGCCCTGATAGCGGCCTTCGTGGCTGGCGACAGCTCCGGTCTGGAACGCCGCTTTGAANAGGTCCGCACCGACGGAGTTGCCGGCAACCGTGCCCGCCTTGCAGCCGACATCGCCCTAGCTGCTGGCCAGCCCGAGTGGGCAGATGAGTTCCTGCCCGCGGCTGCTGGCAGCACCCACCTGCCCGCCATCATCGCCCGTCGGAAATGGTACGACGGCGACATGGCCGGTGCCGTTGCGGCCCTCGCTTCCCAGCGGGGCAGCATGGGCAGGTACCACGACCGGTTGGCGNGGGAAATGCGGACATTCTCCGGCTGGNACCCCTTGCTACCCACGATCCACATGGTTCCAGTGCCGGGGCGGGTACTGCACTTTCTGACCAATTCACTTCCCCACACCNCCAGTGGCTATGCCCAGCGCAGCCACTCCATCATGACGGCACAGCGCGACGCCGGCTGGGATGTTCTGGCCGTGACCCGCTTGGGTTACCCGGTTCAGGTGGGCAAGGTCTTTGCAACTGAGCAGGACGTCGTGGATGGCATCACGTATCAGCGGCTCTTGCTCTCACGCATGGCGGCCACGGCTGATGCCAGGATGCAGCAGGAAGCCAAGGAGTTGCTACGCGTGGCGCTGGACTTTCGCCCGGAGGTTTTGCACACAACCACACACTTCGCCAACGGCCTCGTCGTAGCTGCCGTCGCGAAGGCACTTGGCATCCCGTGGGTGTACGAGGTCCGCGGCCAGTTGGCTGACACTTGGGCTTCAACGCGCAGCGATGATGCANAAGAGAGTCAGCGCTACCTTCAGTTCCAGGCACGCGAAGCCGCCGTTATGCAGGGCGCCGATGCCGTGTTTACGCTCGGCGACACCATGAAAGACAGCATCGTTGCCGCCGGCATTCCCGCGCAAAAGGTTCTGTTGGCGCCCAATGCTGTGGGCGGGGAGTTCCTGATAACCCCAAGANCTTACGTAGAGGCCAGGATTGCACTCGGTCTTGATCCAGCGTTGAACTACATTGGTACCGTTAGTTCCTTGGTGGACTACGAAGGCATGGACCATCTGATGGATGCCTTCGCCATGTTGGTGCCAGAATTCCCCAAATTGCGACTGTTGATTGTGGGAAGCGGCACATCGGCTCCGTCACTGCAGGACCAGGCGAAGCGGTTGGGCCTTGACGGGAAGGTGATTTTCACCGGACGGGTTCCCCGCGAATCCACGCCGATTTACCATGCGGCACTTGATATTNTTGTGGTTCCGCGCAAGGACCTGACCGTCACCCGGTCAGTGACACCGCTGAAACCGGTGGAGGCTTTGGCCAGTGCACGCCCGGTCGTGGCCAGCGATTTGCCTGCTCTCCGTGAGATAGTTGATGACAACGTTAATGGCAGGCTGAGTGCGGCGGAGGATCCGGCGGGCTTGGCCACGGTTCTGTCTGAGCTGTTATCGAAACCGGAATTGAGAGAAAACCTGGGCACGGCAGGTCGTAGCCGTGTTCTGGAAACCCGCACCTGGGCGGCAAATGCTGCCGTCTACAGCGCGGTGTACAAGAAAGTGGTTGAGTTGTCGTTGGAAAGCCCGAGTGGAACGCATGACTAAAGCTGTTGCGCAGCTGCCCCAGCCAGCTGCGGTCCACGACGTACCTGTTGACCTGACCAAACTGAANAGGGTCGGGGCGCGGCCCAAGTTTCTCGACTATCTAGTACAGCTCTGGGATTTTCGCCAGTTCATTTACTACGACGCCCGTGCTCGAGTGCAGAGCGGCACCCGCCGCGACAAGCTCGGCAGCGCCTGGCTAATACTGAACCCCATATTCAATGGGTTGACCTACTTCCTCGTGTTCGGCCTGCTGCTCAACACCAGCAAGGGCATCCCCAACTTCATCGGCTATCTGGTCGTCGGCATCTTCATGTACCAGATCAGCTCNGGTGCCATCATGAGCGGTGCCCGCTCCATGCAGCAAAACAAGTCACTAGTCCAAGGTTTCAGCTTCCCACGTGCGGCACTGCCCATCGGGGTGAATCTGCGCGAATTCCTTTCACACGTTCCCATGCTCATCGCCATGTTGCTCATTGTCCTGGTTATACCGCCGGCAGAGCCGGTCACGTGGCGCTGGCTGCTGTTGCTACCTGTTCTAGTCCTGCAATTTGCATTCAACCTTGGCGTCGGACTGATCTTGGCTCGTTTCATCTCCCGCGTTAATGATGTCACGCACCTGCTTCCCTTTATGCTGCGGCTACTGATGTACTTGTCAGCCATCTTNTATACCGTCGACCGCTTTGCGGGCCACCCAATAATTCTGAAACTGATGCAGATGAACCCCATGTTCATCATCATCGACATCACCCGTGACGCTGTGCTGTACGGGGTCACTCCAGCCTTGAGTTCATGGGCCATGCTCACAGCTTGGGCCACAGTGACTCTCGTCTTTGGCTTCGTCTTNTTCTGGAAGGCGGAGGAATCCTATGTTCGNGGTTAATTATCTCTACGGGATACCGGAGGAACCCTGCGTCGTGGCGGAGAAGGTGACCATGAGGTACCGGGTCATTTCCACAGAAGCCCAGGCCAAGCGTCCCAACATTGGCGGGAAGATCCTGCAGCGTTTCAAGCCCCGGCCGAACACAGTCACTGTCAATGCCCTCAACGAATTGTCTTTGGTAGTTCGCCGAGGTGAATCCGTTGGCGTCATTGGCCGCAATGGATCCGGCAAGAGTACGTTGATGAAGCTTGTGAGTGGTCAAGTTCGGCCCACCAGCGGAGCAATCCACGCCTCCAGCACACCCATCATGCTTGGTGTCAACGCGGCCTTGGTACCGGAGCNNTCCGGGGATCAGAACGTCATTCTGGGTGGGCTCGCGATGGGCCTTACGAGGTATGAAATCGACCATCGATTCGATGAGATCGTGGAAGTCTCCGGGCTGGAAAAATCCATCCACCTGCCCATGAAGTCGTACTCTTCGGGTATGNGGGCCCGCCTCCGCTTTGCCATTGCAGCCTGTGGGAACCCGCAAATCCTTCTGGTTGACGAGGCACTGAACACTGGTGACGCCCAGTTTGCTGCGCGCAGCAAGCGCCGCATGGACGAATTGCGGGAATCGGCCGGCTGCGTTTTGCTCGTCAGCCACAGCTTGTCCACCATCAAGGACATGACCGGCCGTGTTGTCTGGCTGGACAAGGGCGATCTCATCATGGATGGTGATCCCAAGGAAGTTACTAAANAATACATGGAGTTCACGAAGCTGCTGGCCAAGGGCAATAACAATTCAGCTNTTTCCCTGCTGGCGGATCTGCGCGCCTCTCTGGAAATGTCGAACATTGTCAGCGCAACCGGCTCGGGCCGGCGAGCTGCGGTGAAACGCTAATGTACACCGTCGAAGAAGCCAAAACAGCCTTGTGGCATTTACGTTCAGGCGGTCCCGACCAGCTGAAGGAATGGCAAGACCGCCGCCGCGTGGATCTTGGCTTTGCGGCACCCACAAGTGTTCAGNGGGTTGAAGCTGGCTGGGTGGGTCGAGGCAGGAATCGCCATCTGTCCTTCACACCCGCAGATCTCCCTGAAGGAGCAGCACGCCGCTCAGATTTGAAGGTTGGCGTCATCCTTGACGACTTCTCGGCCATGGCCTTTCGGTTTGAATGGAACACCATTGCCCTGGACCCTGATGCATGGGTGCAGCAGCTTGACGGACTGGACCTGGTCTTCATTGAATCCGCTTGGGCTGGCAACGAGAGGCTGTGGCGAGGTAAGATTGCTGGCGAGACCGGACCTTCACAACAATTCAAGGACCTACTTGCAGCATGCAAGGCGCAGGGACTACCCAGCGTCTTCTGGAACAAGGAAGACCCGCCGCATTACGATGATTTCCTGCCGGCAGCCCGGCTCTTTGACGTGGTTTTCACCTCGGATGAGGGCCGGATCGAAAGTTACCGCACCGATTTGGGCCATGACCGCATCGATGTTCTGCCCTTTGCAGCACAGCCGGCGGTCCACAACCCCGTCCGCCCGGCCAAGGGCTGGCACAAGCGCGATGCCGCCTTTGGCGGCATGTACTTCGCCCACAAGTATCCCGAACGCCGCGAACAGATGGACCTTCTGCTCAACGGTGTCATGGATGCCTCCAGCAAGATGGACACCGGGCTGGAAATTNTTTCCCGGCAGCTGGGCGGCAACGCTGAGTACCAATTTCCGTCTCCGCTTGATTCTCGCGTGGTTGGGTCGTTGACGTACCCACAGATGCTCTCGGCGTACAAGGCATACAAGGTCTTCCTTAACGTCAATTCCGTGGTGGATTCCGCGAGCATGTGTGCCCGTCGAATCTTTGAGATCTCCGCAGCGGGAACACCGGTGATTACCACGCCCAGCGCAGCTATCCGCAACTTCTTTACGGATGATGAGGTCCCCATTGCGGATACTCGCGAATCCGCAGCTAACTTGAGCCGAGCTCTGGTGAAGAATCCCGAGTTCAACGACAGAACGGCACACCTGGCCCAGCGCCGCATATGGCAGGAACATACGTATGCCCATCGCGTGGAAACCGTGCTCGCTCATGCTTTGCCTGAGCGTACCTCAGGAATGACGCGTCCCACTGCCTCGGCCTTGGTCCCGACGATCCGCCCCCAGCAGATTGAGAACGTGTTCCGCACTGTGGCTGCACAGAATGGCATAAGCACCCAGCTGGTGCTGCTTACCCATGGCTTTGAACTTGAAACGGACCAGCTGCACCGATTGCAGGAGCGGTATGGTCTGATTGATGTTGCCTTGCTTACGGCCGGTCGGGACGTCTCGCTGNGGGAGTGCCTGAACCGCTGTGTTGCCGCGGCCGATGGTGATGTCCTTGCCAAGATGGACGACGACGACCATTACGGCAACCGGTACCTCTCCGACCAGATCTTTGCCTTGGACTACTCGCGGGCACAGGTTGTTGGTAAACAAGCCCACTACATGCACCTCGAGTCCTCCAAGGCAACCATTCTGCGCTTTGGACATAAGGAGCATAGATACACCGACTTTGTCATGGGCCCCACCATCGTGGCAGCAAAGGAGACTTTCATTGCCAATCCGTTCCCAGCCCTCGGGCTAGGGNAAGACACAGGGTTCCTGCGCAATGCTGGACAATGCGGGATGCAGATTTACTCTGCGGACCGTTTCAATNTTTACCAGGTGCGTGCTGGCGACGGCCACACCTGGCAAGTGGAAGACGCCGAACTACTCGCATCAGGCGACCTAAAATTCTATGGGGATCCCAATGAACACACCGATATTTGAATCAGCAAGAGAAGCCGGCATTGAAACTGTGGCCGTCATTGGTCTTGGCTACATAGGCCTGCCCACGGCCGCCATCCTGGCTGGTAACGGCGTGAAGGTCATTGGCGTTGATGTCTCCTCCGCCACCGTGGATGCGGTCAACCGCGGAGAGGTGCCTTTCGTAGAGCCCGATCTAGGCACCAACGTGGCTGGTGCGGTGGCGCAGGGATTCCTCCGCGCACAGAAGGAAACTCCTCAGGCGGATGCCTTCATTGTTGCTGTACCTACACCATTCCTGGCGGACAAGTCTGCGGATCTCAGCTACATTGAGGATGCCGCCCGGGCCATCGCACCGCAGCTGCGTGGAGGCGAACTCATTATCCTTGAGTCCACGTCGCCGCCCCAGACTACAGCGCACATGGCACAGGTGGTCCTTGAAGCACGTCCAGACCTGAGCCTTGACGGTTCAGACGGACGTCCGGTGATCCTGTTCGCCCACTGCCCAGAACGGGTCCTCCCCGGTCGGGTCATGATTGAGCTCGTAACCAACGACAGAATTGTCGGTGGGTTGAANCCNGGCGCTGCCGCTGCCGCCACGGCAATCTACAAGGTGTTTTGCCTGGGTGACATCCTCGAAACGGATGCAACCACGGCTGAGCTTTCNAAGCTTGTTGAGAACGCTTACCGTGACGTCAATATCGCTTTTGCCAACGAACTTTCCGTTGTCAGCAAGAACCTGGGTGTGGACGTCTGGGAATTGATTGAGCTTGCCAACCACCATCCCCGTGTGAACATCCTGCAACCGGGCCCTGGTGTGGGCGGACACTGCATTGCTGTGGACCCATGGTTCATTGTGGCTGCCGATCCCGAAAACGCGCGCCTCATCCGCACTGCGCGTGAGGTCAATGACTCCAAGCCGCAAAAGGTTGTCGAGCAGATTCTAGATCCTCTGGCGGGCAACACGGCGCCCACAATCGCTGCCCTAGGGCTGGCGTTCAAGCCAAACATCGATGACATGCGGGAATCACCTGCCGTGGACATCGTGGAGAAGTTGGCTACCCAGCGGCCCGATGCCAAGATCCTTGTCGTAACACCGCATTCGAAGGTGCTTCCCAGGAAGCTGGAAGGATTCAACAACATCGAGTTGATGTCCGCAGCAGACGCCATTGCAGCGGCTGATGTAGTCGCCCTGCTCGTAGACCATGACAAGTTCCGGGAAATTGATATTTCCACCCTTACTGGCAAGTACGTCGTGGACACTCGCGGTTTCTGGCGTACGTGAGAGAAATTTCCAGTAAAGCTGTCGAAGGTATACGCAACCTCTAGCTAAAAGTCGTGTTGAAGTATAACGCGAGAGCCGATTCATGAGGGATTATCCATTGAGGTCATTAGTTACCCAATGTGGTCTGACTAATAAATTCAATGAAAGATGAACTAGTGAGTGTCTTAGAAACTAAATTTACCGTAGATTTTAGTATTGTATTAGCGGTATTCAATAATGAAGACTATGCGCATGATCTTTACCGCTCTCTGGATAGTCAGACTATTTCTGCGGATAAGATAGAAATCATAATCGTCAACGACGGTTCCACTGATGCATCGCTACGTATAGCTACTGAATGGCAGCGCCAAACTCGTCTGAAAGTCAGTGTTATAACCCAAGAAAATGCTGGCGTTTCAGCAGCACGAAATACTGGCATCGCTAGTGCAACGGGACAGTGGATTGCCTTTGTAGATTCAGATGATGTACTTCATCCAGAATACTTCAGCGCTTTGTCCGAGTTTAGGCGCCGAGATTCGCACAACAGTGCTTCTATGCTCTCGTCACGGTCCGTAATATATCTAGAAGACCGAGGCGTGACAGTTGATAATCATCCATTGAGCTGGAAGTACAAACAAGGCGACCGTCTTGTTAGTTTAAATGACGAGCCACACGTGGTCCACTTGGGAGGGCACTCAACAATTGTCCGGCGTGAAGTCGTTATTGAAAACTCCCTACGCTTCAATAGTGATGTTCGACCAGGTTTTGAGGACGCAGATTTTATTGGGCGTTACCTATCTCACTTCGAGGAACCAGTACTAGGATTAGTCGCGAGCGCGAGATATTATTACAGGAAGCGGTCTGACGGATCATCGCTCATCGATACGGCATGGACAAAGCCCGAGAAGTTCACACATGAACCAAAATATGGTCATCTGGGCATGCTGCGTTACGTTACCGACCAACTCGGGTACACACCGGTTTGGGCTCAAAATATGGTTCTGTACGGTCTTTATTGGTATTTTACAGCGGACAGAAGTTGGAAGAATCCGTTTGCTGGATTACCGCGGGATATACTCGACGACTTCTGGACTACGCTGGATGGGATATTTGATCTCCTAGAATCTTCCACGATTCGTTCGTTTGCTATCAAGAACTATGGCTGGTATCTGTCAGAGGGTATGCTCCGTTACTTCAAGGGTGAATCCTGGGTAGAATCTGACCGAACCACTGTCTACCAGTGGGGCCGTAGAGAAGAAGACTTCTGCACAGAAATTTNNGTGTATTCTTACGTTGGTAAGATGCCTAAAGAAAAATTCTTCGTGAATGGCATGCGTGTTAAGCCATTGTATGCAAAATCGATTCGACATGATCTGTTTGGGCGACACCTCATGAATGAGCGAATTGTGGCTTTGCCGGCAAATTCTAATANNTCGCAATTAAACTTGGGGAAAGAGGTCTATAATAACGAAAGTTNNCCGTCGTTTAATCGAATCCCTGATTTTATGACTGATATTCCAGAGTATCTTGAGTTGCTGCCAGGATCGACAGTTATGTCTCCTCAGGAAAAGGTGGCCGCATATAGGAAAAATCTAAGGCGACATTCTGGCCGTACCTGTAATCCTAAGCTTGTGGTCAGCAGGGTCAAAGTTGCTGGCTCAATCCTCCAGAGCAAAGCCGCCGAAGAAGCCTGGGTCAATGAAATCACGGTTCGCGAGGCAGAATTCCGAATCTTGCAAAGGGCGGCTTCTCGACTGCGCAACAACTTGATTAAGGCTCGTGAGATCAAAAATAATCGCAAAGACTTACAGATAGCGTTGGCAGCGAATATTAGCCGACAGTACCAGCGAGCATGGATCTTCATTGACCGTCCGGAACGGGCGGATGATAATGCTGAACATCTTTATCGATACGCGAAGGCCAATCATCCTGAAATTAATTCATGGTTCATGTTGAGTAGGAAGTCAAAGGACTGGGGTCGCTTGACGCAGGAGGGTTTCAGGCTCGTACCGTATGGCGAATTTCAGGCAGTTTCTGCAGTTCTAAAAGCTTCATTCATATTATCGTCACATATGGATACAGAAGTTTACGAACCGATCGATCGTAAGAAATATGGAGTAATTAGCGCTCGTCGTGTATTTCTTCAACATGGTATTACAATGAATGATATTTCTCGATGGATTAATACTAAAAATTTGGCGCTCGTCACAGCTTGTAGTCCAGGTGAGGTGGAATCCATTGCCGCTGATGAAACTCAATATCGGCTGATGCGTAAGCAGATAGAACTTACGGGATTTCCGCGTCATGATCGTCTTCGAGAGTTGGCGAAAGTTGTCCCTGTTTCGGAGCGCGAGCGCCTGTTGATTGTTCCAACGTGGAGAAAGATCTTGCGGNATCAGCTGAACCTTGCTGCAACTGATTCCGAAAGAATTGATATACTTTATAATAGTGAGTTTTATCGTGCGTGGTCAGATCTTTTGACGAGTGATGCTTTTGTTAATNGGACCAATACGGTTGGTTTGAAGCCGGTGTTTGCTCTCCATGATCATCTTAGCCCATATTCATCGTTGTTTGATTTTGGTAATTCGACGGATATTNGCTCCTTTTCCGAATTATCTATTCAGGAAGTGCTTACTTCATCGCGAGTAGTTATTACGGACTATTCATCGCTTGGCATTGAGGCTGCGATAGCCGGTGCAGCGGTTGTCTACTACCAGTTTGACGCGGGCTCGATTTATGATGGTGGACATACATTTAGGAAATCGTGGTTCAGTTATATGGATCATGGTGCGGGTCCTGTGGGTGCTTCTGTGGATGAGATTGTTTCATTTCTGATTGAATTTAGTGATAGTGAATGGAAGACCTCCGATCTATACGCTGATCGATTGACTGCTTTACTTCCTTATTTGGATGGTTCTTCTTCGGCACGTGTCATCAGCGCAGTTAAGGACCTCTAACCTCGATCTTGCATGAGGTGGGGATTCTGGTGGATCAGGGCTGACTGTCTGCCTGAGGGTTCTGATTTTGGCATATGGGTGTGACATTTTGACCGCTGACCTGAGGGCGGTTGTCGGTGACGGGTTCCACACCGGTCACGGTGGTACTGGTTTTATCTTCTGTTTGAGTGCGAACGGATGGCGATTTTGTCTATGGTGGGCTCAGCGCCGTGATCCGTTTCAGCCCTGTGAGCAACAGCTGCACTTCCGGTGCGGTGGAGGCTAGGCGCAGGGTTGTTTGGCGGGCGTGGGTGGTGATTTTCCCGCCGATTTCAAAGAGCCTGGCCCGGAGTTTCTTTGGTTCCCAACGCCGGGGCTTCTTATCGGCGAAGGCGATCATTTGGGTCCAAGCCATGATCTCAGCGGCGAGCATGACCACGTGGCACCAGAGCTCGTTGCCGGCGAAGGCTTTCAGCGGCAGGTTCGCCAATCCGGTGTCCTTGGCGTTTCGGATCCTGTCCTCACAGCGGGCCCGTAAACGGTGACGGACTTCCAGAGCAGCCAGTTGCCCTTTCTGCTGGTTCGTCGCGATCGCCGTGTATCGGTTCCCGTCGATGTCGGTAATCCGCAGCTGGGCACCTACGTGCGGGATTTCCTTGCGCACGATGACTCGCATCCCGGCTGGCCAGGACTTCAGATCCAGCATCCCGGTGATGTCGGCAACCCACGCCCCGTCGCGCTCAGTACCGTTACTGTCGTAGGCCCTGGTCCACCCNGTTTTGGGGACCAGCGGGAGAACGTCGGCCACGGCGCCGTGGATGGGGAACCCNACGGAGTAGGAGTAATTGCGTCCTTTGGCGGTGAGCCAGTCCAGGAAGCCGTGTGTGCCGCCGGCGGAGTCGGTGCGGATCATGACCTTCCGGCCCGATCGGTACCCTTGGGGAAGTTGCTTGACGGAGTCTTTGACGACTTGGATATGGTCGGCAGCAGTGTTTGAGCCGGCATTGCCAGGACGCAGCAGTGTTGCCAAGGGTTCCCCTGTGCCGAGGAGGCCGTGGTCAACGAAGGAACACAACGGGTGAAAGCCGAACCCNTTCTTCCACGTCGGGCGGGCATACTCCTTCTCCGAGTGCGAGTTCAGCAAGGAGGCGTCCAAGTCGATGACCAGAGGGTTCTCCGCACTGACACCGTGCAGGGGCGAGTCTTTCCTNGCCTGTTCCCACACGTGAGCTCTCGCCGCGGCCCGGGCCTTGTTGATGGCCGCCAGCGCTTTCGCTGGTCTCACTCGTGAGAAGGTGGTGAAGAATCGGCTGACGGTAGCGTCCGAGGCCACCAACCCGTAGACCTCCGGCTGGTTGCGGAGCCGGTCCACATCCGAGGCGAAGTCACCACCGGTGGCCAACGACAACGCCAGATCAGTGAGAATCTTCCCTGGATCATGGGTAGCGAAAGGTTTGCGCCACGGCTCCAACGCCGCCGACAAACCAGCCGTGATTCCTGATGCTTTCACCATCGAGGTCAGAAGAACACCACCGGCTTGGGACACGACACCGTCTCCTGCGGCATCAACTCGGACAGAGGGGTAAGAACCGGTAAAGTAGTTCACCTGCAAGGTGCTCCTGATGTGTCAAGAAAATATGGTGTGGTAACTACATTTTCCCACGTCAGAGGCACCTTTCAGGCTTTAATTACGCGGCCCGGTCACACCGCCATGAAATCTCGAGGCTAAATTTTGGTGGTTGGTGCGATGTTTTATCTGGCTCTTCGTAATTAAGCATGGTTGGTGGGTTTGATCCGGTACGGGCGGTGGCCTCCGGCACTGAGCAGATTGCGCAACCGGTAGTTCGAGAAGTTCCTAAACCCACGAGCAATCCTGCGGGTGGTTTCGATGACTCCGTTCACGGCATATGCCGATGTCTGGATTATGCCGACTTCGATGAGGAATCGCTTGTCCTGTACCGGTTTCGCTGCGCTCTTGTCGGCATAGTTAGAGGGTTCGAGGCATGGGAGGAACCTGGACTCGGGCGTGTAAATGTCAGGAACGATATCGAAAGCCTTGTCCCTACGGGCACTGCATTCCCCATCACCGGCTCGCCCGCGAGTGTTAGCTACGAGCTGTTTAGCAGAGGCTTTCGGTAGCACCTGTGGGTCGATCCGGTAGTGCGTCTGGGTCGATGGGGTAGCTGTTGTGGGACCCGGTAGCGCCGGGTCCCACAACCGCTGCTTTCTATTTTGGGTGGCACCGCCTTCACGTTGCTTGTGGGTGTGTTGGCGCATGTTTGGTCCGTCAAGCTGGATCAGCTCGCTGGTGGAGACGATGCGGTTGAGGATGGACTCTGCGATGACGGCGTCGTGCAGTGATTTGTACCAGTCCTCGGGGTCGAACTGGGAGCTGACGACGGTGGATCCGCGGTTTTCCCTAGCAGCGAGGATATTCAGCAGTTCGCTGGCCGTTTCGGGNGTGATCGGCGTGGTCAANAAGTCATCTAAAAATAACGTGTCGCAGTCGTGCAGGGTACGAAGGAACGCCAGCCGTTCCGGGTCGGAGCGGTGGTAAACGGCCAGTGTGTTCGCTAGGTCATCGAGCCGGTAATACCGTGCGGTGTAGCCGCGCCGGCAGGCTGCGTTGACCATGGCTTGAGCCAGATATGACTTGCCAACACTGGATTTGCCGAGAATGACTAGGTTCGTGGCATTCTCGATCCACCGGCAGGAAGCGAGCCGTTCGATGACGTTGCGGTTCAGCGTCCGATCGGGAAGATAGTGGATTTCCTCAACACAAGCAGCCAAGTTCGGTGTCTTCGATTCCTTGAGCAGCTTCAAGATCCGCCGCTGCGACCGGGCCGTGGTTTCCAATTCCAGCGCGTGCCGGATCTTCTTGGAAAACGTCCATGTGTCACAGGCAGGATCGTTGGCGATATCGATCACGGCCTGCCCGAACGCGGTCATCCTCAACCCGGTGAACAAGCCCATGTCATCTTCAGTCAGGTGGTCATCAAGCATGGCCGGCCTCCTTCCCGTCCGCGGCACCGGTGGTGCGGGTCAAGGCCTCGAGACTGAACTGGGAGATCCCGCCCAGATGAGCTCCCCGTGTGTCCCGGCTACCCAGCGCCGGGGCTGGTGGTGCGCCGGGCCCGTGCGCTGGCGGGTCCTGCACTAAGGGGCGCCCGGTATGGGCTGCCCGCTCCACGCTGATCTGGTGCTTGAGCGCCGTGTAGCTGACCAGCCGAACTGGCTCCTGGGTGCACAGGGTTCGGCAGGCCGCCTCGAGCAGACTGCGGTTATTGCCCTTGCCCAGGCCCAAGATATTCATGCAAGATCGGTAGCCCTGGGCCTCGATCTTCAACCGGTCCAACAACTGCCTCAATGCCTGCTCTGTGTAGGGGCCGACCTTCGCCGCCTGCCGCAGGAAGTAGGCTCTGGTCCACAACAGTGAGGTGTCCTCGTACCCGGCCGGGGCATGGGAGTCGTCGGTGACAAAGCTGTTACGCCGGGTAGCACGCTGGTGGGTGGCGACGATGTCCCCGCCGGCCAGGATCGTGACCTGCTCACCAACAATCCGCACATCCAACACTTGCCCGGCGTGCTGGTTCGGCACGGAATACTTGGCCGTATCAACCTGTACGTGCCAGTCNCTGGAGACCTTGGCCTTGCGCCACTGGACCTGTTGCCACCGTTGCGCCGGCAACTCCATAAGCTCCGCATGCTCCATCTCTTGGAACCATGCCCGGCGGGAGCGGGCCTCCCCACGGAACGGGGTCCGGTCATTGATGACCTCCACCTGTTCGGCGACGGCCTCGTTTAACTCATCAAGGTCCGTGAAGCGCCGGTCAGCCAGATAGTGAATGACCCAATTCGTCACGACCTTCACACCAGCCTCAACGTTGCCCTTCTCCTTCGGTGCTGCGGCTCGGGTCGGGGCGGCTGCGCACTGGTAATGCTCCAAGAACGCGGCATAGGACTGGTTCACGTCCCTGGCTTTNTCGTAGCGGCTGATCTGGTTCGATGCCGTCGATGCGTTGTCGGGCACGATGACTTGGCAGACCCCGTCAAAGTACTCAAACGCACGCCGGTGCGCGTCGCACCATGCCGCCATCTTCTCATCGAGGAAACCGTGGGCGAAGATCATCCCTGAATACGGCAACGACGCCACGAACATCGAGACTTGCCTTGTGTCCCGGGTGATCGGATCCGTCAGCTGCATCCGTGTCCCGGCCCAATCTACCTGCATCGTGCGCCCTGGCGCATGGGTGATGGGGCTCGTTAGATCATTGACACGCACATGCTCGGCCACGATCTCGCAGAAACGGTCATACCCATAAAACCGTGCCGTCCCACTCACGGGGTTCTCGAGGTAGCGGGCCCACAACACCTTCAACGGCGGCTTCTTCCGGCCAATCCTGGCCGCGACCACCGCCTCGATATCGATCGGGACAAACTCACCGGACGCTGCCTTCCTCCCGTCCGTGAACAAACGGTCCACGTCCTCCGCCGTCAACGCCTTGACCTGATCCTCGGTCGTGAACGCCTCGGCTTCAAGGATCTGGCGAGCCTTCGCAATCGTGCGATGCGAACACCCTCCNAACGCTTGGACGTCCCGATAAGAGTAGCCCCGCACCAGCAGGGACATGATGTGTCGATAATCAGCCATTACAGTCGGTTTCCTTTCACCAACCACGACACCAATGTCGTGGGTGAAAGCCATCCTCACCCGCCGTGACCAAAAGCGCGACCGGTTACACCCACACCTGCTACCGGATCAACCCACACGCGCTACCAAATGGCTCCTCTATACATTGAGTAGCTTGGTGAATACTTCTCGTGGTGTGAGGAATCCCAGGACGGCGCGGGGCCGGTCCTTGAGTTCGTCGGCAATGGAGTCCAGATAGGGCTGGTGACTGGTGAGCTCGATGCCCTTGGGCCGGTACTCCCGGATGAGCCCGTTGGTGTTCTCGTTCGATGGCCTCTCNCACGGCGAGTGGGGATGTGCGAAATAGACGGGAAGGTCCGTAGCCACAGTCAGCTGGGCGTGACGGGCCATCTCAGTGCCTTGATCNNCTTTGGTTAGAAACCCGCGCATCAACGCCGGCAGGTCGTTGACCCTGTTGATGAGGATATCGGGCTCTTCCGAATCCAGAGTGTAGTCAGGGCAGCCGCGTGTGAATTCCGGGGCGGAGAGTTCGGTTCGGCATAGGTGAGGGCCTTGGTAGAGAATCAGATTGTCTAGATCGAAATTTTCTACAGCAAGGCCCTCATGTTCAACGCTACCTTTCAATGCCCTGACCTGACTACNTTTTGCCGTCTTGATGGCCTCGGACTCGAGGTGACCGGGCAGTATGTCCGCCCGGATCGTGCGGTCCTGGCCTGCCGCGTTACCAGGTTCGTAACGAGGCCGCATTTGCTTCGCTGACCGGGGTGAATCCCATACCCGCATCCTCCGGGAACACGGCTCTCCGCGGTTCGTGGTGAAATCCATTATTGTCATGGATGATTCACCGCTGTTCGGGCGGCGCTTCTGAGCATAATACGAGTCGTGTAGTTGGTGGTATTGGTGAAGCCGCGGCCGGTCCTNTTGATGTGTTTGATGCTGGTGTTGTTGGCCTCTACTTTGCCTGTGGTGGCGCCGGTGACGATGAGGACTTCGATCTCTTTCCACCACCGGCAGATGGTCCGGTAGAGTCTGGTCGTTTCTGGCTGCTTGGATTCCTGCACGAGTCTTTCAAGGTGTTCCTTGGCCAGCTGGGCGTCTTCCAATGAACCGGTGCGCAGCATGACCCGTACTTGTTCTTTCACGTCCCACGCAGCCTTGAGCTTGCCGGTGGGATCATCTGTTGCGAAGACTTTCTCCAACCGTGCTGCGGCTTGTTCTGAAAGAGTGTCAGTAGCTCGCAGCAGTAACATCCTGTGCGCCCAGGCTGGATCCACCGCCCGGCCACGACGACCCCGCACCTGATGAGAGAGCTGCTGCCTGACCTCTGTCAGAGCCTGATTAGCAAGCTGGATCAAATGGAAACGGTCCACGGAGACGGCGGTGCGNGGAAGCCACATCCGCAACGCCTTGCGAAACGCGGCTGAGGGATCAATAGCAACAACTTGCACTCCGAGGCGCCAATCCAAGGGTCGTTTGATCAGCCACGCACCAAGTCCTGTGTGGTCGCGACCGTCAACAACACCAAGGACTTGGCCAGTATCCAGGTCAACGATCGTCGTCATCCAGGGCTCTATGCGTTGCCAGGTATTGGTTTCNGGTGTTTTGAAGAAGCGGACGGAACGGAAGCGGTGTTCATCGATGCCGAGCATCCTAGGCCGCAGCAGATCAACGTTGGGAAGTTTCGTTGCCGCCATGGTCAGCGCTTTNTGCACCAGCCACCACGAGACACCATGGGCGATGGCCGTCTCGGTTGCTGCACGGCCTGAGGAGACGACAGCAGCCACCAGCACACCATGGAGCCGGCGGGTGGAGCGAGCCCTGGCCGGGACCTCAACGGTGGCCTCACAGAAAGTTCTTCTCTCGCACAATGTTTCGTCGCAAAAGTAACGGCGTTTGGCCCAGACGACTTCCACCGCACCAGCGACGGGGATGTCACGGACTCGCTGCCAGCGACGGGAATGGCGGCGGGTGCCGATCACACCACAGCCAGGACAGCCAGACTCTGCGGTACTTTCAACATGGATCCTGCGCTGCCCACCATCAAGAACCTGCGTCTTTATGACACGGTAGTCCTCAAGGTTGAAGATCGTGGTGGCAGCATCAGGCTGCGGCAAAGTAAGCTCGGTCAAGGCTCGTAGTCCTGTCATTGATGAATGCGTCAGAACATCCATCACAACAGGGCTACGGGCCACCTTCGTTCAAGGACACGAAACCAGATTTCACCACGAACCACGGAGAGCCGGGAACACGGTCAGGGACCGACTCAACGGGGCGGTGACCGATCACTGAACAGTGCCCTGCACACGGTCGCGATCGTCAGGACGACCCATGACACCAAGTCTCATGAATACGTGGAAAAACGACCTGCCAAAGAGCGCACCGACAAAGAAATCCGCCGCTGTATCAAGTGCTACCTGGCCCGCCGTATTTACCGCACACTCAATGCATCAGCAAAAGCAACAAAACGACTTGATAGCCATAGAAGAGTCTAGGGGTGCCAAAAGACGGTGGACACAACTCGCCCTGTGAGGGCAACGGCGAAGCCAGTGCATTGAAGCCGTCTGCCTCCGGTTCAAGTTGACGCCGCACTAGCTGTGGTTGAACTGCTGGCAGTAGGCCGATTCTCTGTTGTGCCACGGGTTGAAGTGGCGCAAAGAGGGTAGATAGCTTGCCGTTGCACTTTGGGTGTGGCCACCGGAAATGGAACCCTTGGATTGATGCGTAGCCCGAAAATCCCGGACGGTGTAACTGTCGCCAGAAACCACTCCGTCTGTGATCACAGAATAGATGTGACTAGTGTGGCTTCATGGGTTCATCGAATTTACCGCAGGTTCCAGCCGCCAAGAATGTGCTCTCAGTACTTCGCTATGTGGCGTCACAGGCCGGGCCCGTGGGTGCTGCAGCCATTGCCCGCGATGTGGATGTTCCTCGCTCTACCACTTACCATCTGCTCTCCGCCCTGGTTGATGACGGTTTTGTGGTGCACCTTCCGGAGGAACGCAAGTATGCCCTCGGGGTCACTGCCCATGAACTGGGAACAGGCTATTCGCGCCAAGCACCGTTGCAGCGCCTTGCCCGTTTCCCCATGGCACAACTGGTGGAACGTACCAAACGCACAGCGCACCTAGCTGTCATGCATGGCCGGGAGGTCATTTACATTATTGAGGAGCGGGCCAAGCGGCAAAGTGCCCTTGTCACCAATCCCGGTGTTAGGTTGCCAGCACACCTCACTGCCAGCGGCCGTGCCATGTTAGCCTCAATGACTCCGGATCAACTGGCCGCGCTGTACCCGGGTCCGGAAGCTTTCCCCACCCGGTATGAAACAGGTGTCCATTCGGTGACCGCCCTGAACGAGCTACTGNGTAAAATCCGTGCCGCAGGATACTCCTGGGAACAGGATGAAGTCAGCGAAGGCTTCTCCAGCATTGCCGTGCCGGTGCTGGACCGTAGCGGGCATGCTCTAGCGAGTGTGACCTTGACAGTGAGCAATAGGCCCGTCTTGAGTTCTGCTGCAGCCGCACGGAACACTGCAGAAGGAATCGTCCAGGAACGTGCTGTGCAGATAGCGGATTTAGCGGCCCAATGGTTACCCGAAGTGCAGCGTTGCGCCACGGAGATTTCGCGCCGGCTGAACCCTCTTGTCTGAGAATTATTGGCGGTGCGTCACCAGTAGCCACAGCGGTTCAGTGGCTGGAATAGTCCCAATTTCAGGCCATAGCAACCAGTAATCCGCAGAGTCCACCAGCAACCTATCTATCGAAAATGCCGTTGAAGATCATGCGCAAGAACTCCCTCAGTTGAGCTCGAATCTGTACTCTGCCAGCTCGAATAGCATTGCCACGGTTTGCTGGACGTCAGTGCCTTCGCTCGTTGTTAACCTTCTTTGTGTGAGGGTCTCAACCGTGTGGGGCAAGAGACTCAGCGGCATCGGATGAGCTTGGTCTAGGAGTCTGTATAAACTTCCGCACCCTGACGGAGCGAAGGGGCGCTCCGCCGTCGGACTTCCCGGGCCGATTGTCTCGGACCACAGACAGGCTGCTGAGTGAACCCCTAGGAATACACGGCGGTGCGGGGTTGGATAAGAACAGAGGAACTTTTGACCGGAGTCTTCCGGCCTGACACCAGCTAAGGAAACCATCATGGCAACCATGCATGACCCCACCCGTACTATCCGTGCAGCGCGCGGCACCGAGCTCTCGGCAAAGTCATGGCAGACCGAAGCACCCTTGCGCATGCTCATGAACAACCTTGACCCGGAAGTTGCTGAGCGCCCCGAGGATCTAGTGGTGTACGGCGGCACCGGACGCGCAGCCCGTTCCTGGGAAGCCTATGACGCCATTGTGGCCACGCTGAAGTCCCTGGACGACGACGAGACCCTCCTGGTGCAGTCAGGCAAGCCAGTTGGCGTGTTCCGCACCAACGTGTGGGCACCGCGGGTGCTCCTTGCCAATTCCAACTTGGTGNGGGACTGGGCCACGTGGCCCGAATTCCGCAAGCTCGAAGCCGAGGGCCTGATGATGTACGGCCAGATGACCGCCGGCTCCTGGATTTACATTGGCACCCAGGGTATTTTGCAGGGCACCTTTGAAACGTTCGCAGCTATTGCCGAGAAGCGCTTTGGTGGCACCTTGGCCGGCACCTTGACCCTGACGGGTGGCTGCGGCGGCATGGGAGGGGCCCAGCCGCTGGCGGTCACCTTGAACGGTGGTGCCTGCCTGATTGTGGACGTTTCTGCTGAGCGTCTCCAGCGCCGTGTGGGCAAGCGCTACCTTGACGAGCTTGCCCCTTCTTTGGATGCTGCCCTGGAGCGTGTGCTGGAAGCANAAGCTGCCAAGACCCCGCTCTCTGTGGGTGTGGTGGGCAACGCTGCCGAGATTTTCCCAGAGATTCTACGCCGCCACCAAGCAGGCGAGTTCACCGTTGACATTGTCACGGACCAGACCAGCGCGCATGATCCGCTCTCCTACCTGCCTACCGAATTCACGGTGGAGGNNTGGGTTGGTGAATCCGAAGCGGACGCGGACGGCTTCACCAAGAAGGCACAGAACGCCATGGCCCGCCACGTCCAGGCCATGGTGGAATTCCAGGATGCTGGCGCCGAAGTGTTTGATTACGGCAACTCCATCCGCGACGAGGCCCGCAAGGGTGGTTACAACCGTGCCTTTGAATTCCCCGGCTTTGTCCCGGCCTACATTCGCCCGCTGTTTTGCGAGGGCATGGGGCCGTTCCGCTGGGTGGCCCTCTCCGGTGATCCCGAAGATATCCGCGTGACCGATGAGGCGCTGAAAGAACTGTTCCCCGAGAACGCCCACCTACACCGCTGGCTCAACGCAGCGCAGGAGCACGTGGAGTTCGAGGGCCTGCCGGCACGTATCTGCTGGCTCGGCTACGGCGATCGCGCCAAGGCTGGCGTCATGTTCAACCAGCTTGTGGCGGACGGCAAGGTTTCTGCGCCGATCGTGATTGGCCGCGATCACCTGGACTCCGGTTCGGTAGCTTCCNCGTACCGGGAGACTGAGTCCATGAAGGACGGATCGGACGCCATTGCTGACTGGCCGCTGCTGAACGCCATGCTCAACACGGCCTCCGGTGCCACGTGGGTCTCCATACATCACGGCGGCGGTGTGGGCATTGGCCGTTCCATCCACGCCGGGCAGGTGTCCGTGGCCGACGGCACCGCGCTGGCTGCTGAANAACTGCAGCGCTTGCTGACCAACGATCCCGGCACAGGCGTGATCCGTCACGCCGACGCCGGCTACGAACGTGCGCTGGAAGTTGCAGCCGAGCGCGGTGTGCGCATCCCCATGCAGGAGCAGTAACGGCACAGCTTGCCACAAGGCGCCTGGACGCAGGCGGCGCCGGTTAGAAGCCGTCAGCTGTGAGGCGGTCGGTGACGCTTTGCGGCATGGTGGAACAAGCATTTGCCTGGTTTTGTGTGCCGGAGTGATCTGATGCTGAGTCGGTGATGCCAAGGGTGGCGACGGCCGCCTGCCACCCGCCCATGCCGGCGAGCTGGGAGGGAACCCAGACGTTTGCGGCCCCGTTGATGAGATCGGTGGTGAACGCATCCGAGGTGGCATCGATTAATATTCCGCCCTCTTTGGCCCTGCGGACAGGATCAGGCATGGGCAGCACACCCATCAGCTGGTCGGCCTGGTACTGGCTCATTTGCCACGGCGGTTCATCGAAGTAGTACCAGGAGGCGGCGCAGACACCGTAGAGCTTTGGGCCGAACTGGGCGTAGTTGAGATACAGCTCCATGACCCGCTGGNNGGAGAGGGCAAAGCTGAACTCTGTGGCCAGCCCGGCTTCAAGGCCTTTCCTGAGCGGGTCCCGGCCAGGCCACAAGAAGATGTTCTTCACCAGCTGTTGGGGAATGGTGGAACCGGTGGGATCTGGATTTCCCTCCATGAAGGCGGTTGCTCTGTCAGTGAAATCGGTGATGGGGAATGCCCCAATTCGCGTTCCCAGCTGCTGGTCTTCATGGGCGATGGTGGCTGCAATGGTGTAGCGGCTGATGTGGTCCAAGGAGACGTACTGGTAAACCACCGGCCCGCCGCCCTGGAGCATGAACGCGGTCCGTGGCGGCGTGATCACGTTGAACATGAGGACCACCAGTACATTGATGGCGATCAAGGCCAGTGCAAGCTTCAAGACCCTGCGAAAGCGGCGCCGCTGCTTCTTTGGCCTAGGTACAGGAAGGGGTTCAACGGTTACCCTGGGCGCGCCTAGACCTGGCCCGGCAGGACCGTCCAACAGAGGGCCGTCCAACGGAAGTTCGTCCAACAGAAGTTCGTCCAACAGCACTCGGTCAACCCTAGTGGCGGAGATGGTCGCCTCCGCCGGGGAGTGCTTGGGCGCAATGGATCGAAGGGCGAACCAGGCTCACGGTTGTTCATGCGAGACCTGCCCTTGACTACGTGTGAGGAAAATATGGATTGTGAAGCTGGGCCCAGTTTACGCGGTGGTGCCTCAGCGCTTCCAGTTGTACGGGGTGGTAGTGGACACCTTGACCAGGCCAGAGCGTTCCAGGATGGGACGNGAGTATTCCGTGGAATCGCTGTGTACCAGCGCTTTGCCGTTGGCGAGTGCGGAATGGGCGCGGGCTGCGGTCAGGGCCCGGTAGATGCCACGGCCGCGGTACGCCTGCCTTGTGGCGCCGCCCCAAATGCCCGCGAAGCTGGTGGCGGGCACGGGTTCGAGCCGGCCGCAGCTAACCATGAGGCCGTCCGTTTCTGCCACCCACAGTTCCATACCGTCCTTGCGAGCCAGGCGGGCCAGTAAGGAATCTGCACTGCGAGTGCTAACGGGATCCCCGAATGCTTCATCTGCCATGGCGGACATGGCCCGCACGTCTGCCTCGGCGGTGACTGTTCGCAGTGTCACGCCGTCGGGCACTTGGACGTCCTGGGCCAGGGCCGCCAACGGGCCGATCATGATGGATTCTGTTTCATCGGGCTCGAAGCCGTGGGCTAGCAGTGCTTCATGGAGGCCCGGTGCCGCATCATGGCCGCGGGACTTCCACTCAACTTCGGTGATCTCCGAATTGTGCGTGAAATACTTCAGCGCCTTCGTAACCAGTGCCGCGATCTCTGGGGCATCGGCACCGCCAAGNTTCTGATAGGTGATGAAGCCGCGGCCNCCGGCAAAGGTCACAAGGCGAAGCGGGCCCTCGGTTCTAACGGTGAGGGCGCTGGGAGTTTCAGCGTCCGTGCGGAGTTGCTCATCGTAGGCCCGGAGGTACTGCTCTGTAGTTGTCATTGGCCCCAGTTTCTCAGTGTTTGGGGTTGGCGTCCAGCCGCGGTGGGTGGCACGCCCCAGCCGGCGTGTCCGGCGTCGAACGTTAACGGGCGGATAAGGACGCCGGCCGGGAATGGCTACGATGTGGAGCTCACGCACCAGAAGTCACTGGCCAGGGAGCGGCTGAGTAAGTAGGCGTAGGGCATGGTGGCGTACCCGGCCATTCCCCACGCGGCACCCCATGAATTACGGATGGTGAAGGACCCTGTGGCGTCGTCGTAACCAACGGCCATGACACAGTGCCCGCCCAGCACACTTTCGCCGGCAGCCGGCATGGGCACCACACCCGTGTTGGCAACCTGTGGGCTTTCAAAGCTGTCATAGACGGTGAACCCGAACACGATGGGGAATTCGGCGGCCAGGCACCCTTTCAGATTGCTCAGCACCTGGCTGACGCGTGTATAGGTGATGGCGCGGCTNGTTTTGGCGGCCGCATAGCAGTTGGCGCTGGGCTTGTGAGCGAACGCGGCGATGGTGTAGGGCCACAGTGTTTCATCGCAGGCGCCGGTGGTGGCCACCGTCTTGATGCCGTCACGGATCTGTGCGCCGGAGTCCGAAGCCACGGTGCCCTCCATGACGCGCTCGTTGTAGTAAATGAACAGCCGCGAGGGTGTTGAGGTGTCCGCCAGCTGCTCCTTCAGGGCATCAAATTGCAATACCCCNGCAATACCGTTTCCGGTGCACGAGCCCAGCTGTCCCTGATCGTACACCGGCGGGCATTGGGGCCTGAGATCGACGGCGGGTGGCAGGGACGCCTGCACGGCGGCAGGGGCCGCGAAATGAAAATCACGTTGGTCCGGCAGATCCGGGATCCACCCATATCTGGCGTTGGTTCTGGCCATGGCTGTGTTGCCTCCTTCGCCGCGCTGAGGTCATGCTGCGGTCGAGACAGGCCTAGAACAGCGTGGTTAAGTTTGACGATCCTCTTCCGCGCGTGGTGCGTCAAGGCTGGCCTTGCTCTGAGGCTTGGGCGGGGCCAGGTCAACTGAACTCATCAAGTTAAACCTCAGCACGTATTGGGTCCGGCTTCGGCGACTATCGGGTTTTGCTGGCTGGGATATCCACATCGAAGACGGCCTGGTCGATGTCGATAAGCGCTAGCTTGACGGCTCCGTGGAGAACGCCACGGTCTCCCAGCTCAGAGGTTCGCAGAATTGGGTCGGAGATCAACTTTCCTGCCAGATTTTCCGTGAGCCGGCGAATGATTGCTGGGCCGCCCTGGCCAATCCCGCCACCAATGACAATGATCCTGGGATCGAGAGTCAGCGCAATCGCCCGGATACCGAGCGCCAGGTCACTGCAATACTTGTCGAGGTCGGTTTGCTCCTGGATACCATCATCGGTGTCCAACATGGTCTTGATATCTGGATAGCTGTCCAGCCGCGACCAGCCAAGCTCCGGCATCTCGCCGATGAGACCTGCGGCTCCCCGGTATCCTCGAACCAGACGTCCATCCATGACTATGCCAAGGCCCACACGGTAGCCGGCCAAGATAAAGACGAGATCCTCATCGACCGGGCTGTCTGACTGCCAGACCTCACCCAGGGCGCCCAAAGCGCTGTCGCCCTCGACCTGGACCGCGGTGTCATATTTTTGCTCAAAGGCGGCAGCGAGGTTGGTGCCAACCCAGCCAGGCATGTCTGGGCCACCATAGAATGCGACGGTTCCTTCGCGCAGTACCCCGGGNCTGGCGACCCCGATTGACCAAATCGCTGCCGGAGGGATATGCATNCCCTGCAGTAGCGTATCGATTTCATGAAAGGTCGTCTCGAGCCTGTCGTCCCGGCTCTGCGCCGGGGCAAGTGAGGCTTCATGTTCGGCCAGTGGCTGGCCGTTGAGATTGCAAATTTGGATCCGCAAGGTATGTGCGCCAATGTCCACTCCCATGATGAATCCCTGATTTGCATTGAACTGGTAAGTTTTGCTGGCCGCCCCAGTAGGGAGGGGTTGTCCGGGTAGATTCCACGGCCCAGCCGTCATCAACCAGTTCTGCGACGATGTCGCCTGCCGCGGGCGAGAGATATGCAGTTCGCTGATGATGTCACTGATGGTGACCGCGTCATGGCGCATCCGATTTAATGCAGATTTGGCGTTGATCTGGCGTTGCAAGGTCCGCCCCTCGACGACCGGGCGCCGTTTCTCTTCCATTCAGATCCCATCCTTGACATTGATGTAATGCAACTCTACTGTAAATGCAGATCATTAAGTAACTTACTTAACTAGTACCTGAGGATGTTCATTGACGAACACAACCATGCACCTTCCCAGATCATCACCACGTGGTGCTGGTGAAAGTTCGCCACCCAAGCGGCGGAAACGAAAGGGCCAAGGTCGTGCTGCTGCGCTTTTCCTCCTGCCAGCCGGCCTCGGATTCGCGATCTTCTACTTCTACCCCACCGTGCGCGGACTCATCCTGAGCTTCACGAACACCACCACGCTACAGAGCGGATCCTTTATTGGGATCGACAACTACACAAAAGCATTCAGCGATCCGCTGTTCTTGAATGCACTTGGGGTGACGTTCCTCTACGTTGTGATCAACATTGTGACCCAAACGCTCTTTGCACTCGCCTTGGCCTTCATGTTGCATCGCGTGGCTAAGGCCGCGTTTTGGCGATCCTTTGTGCTGCTGCCTTGGCTCGTCCCCGGTGTTACAGCCGCCTTGTTATGGATGTGGTTGCTTGACCCATCCTTAGGCCTGGTCAACGGGATTTTCGATTCTCTCGGCTGGACTCAGCTTCCCTTCTTTGCTGCCCCTGAAAGTGCCATCACTACGGTGGCCATGGTCAATACCTGGCGGTACACCGGCTATGTAGCCATTCTGCTTCTTGCCGGAATGGAGAGCATCCCAGGAGGCCTGTACGAGGCAGCCGCACTGGACGGGGCCGGTGAATGGCGAATGTTCCGTTCCATCACCGTTCCCTTGCTTCGGCCCATCCTGACACTGGTACTCATCATTTGCATGGTTGGTTCGGTGCAGATCTTTGACACCATCGCGGTGGCAACTGAGGGAGGACCGCTGAACAGCACCAACGTCCTTTATTACTACATTTTCCAANAGGCGTTTACCAACTTCGACTTGGGGTATGCAAGTGCGATGGCTGTGGTGGTGTTGGCAATCCTCGCCGTCCTCACCNCTTTGCAGTTCAAACTCTCCCGCGGCAATGAATCGGACCTTAGCTAATGACTACCAATGTGAACATCAAGCACGCGGCCAAAGCTGAGCCCAAGAAACTGAACCTTCTCAAGCTCATTGGCTGGATATTCCTTATCATTTGGGCAGTCCTGGTCATCGCACCACTGCTCTGGACCCTCAAGAGCTCCCTGAGTGTGAACGACCAGCTGTTCCAAGGCCCGCTTTCAGGGCTTACAGCACCGGTGACAGTTGATAACTTTCTGAGAATTCTTGGCTTCGGATCCTCTTCTGCCGCCGAGGGCGGCAGCGGCAACATTGCCATTTGCACAATTCTTCGTCNNAACTCCGTGGTTTACACGACACTAACCACACTAGGCCAGGTGGTGTGCTGCACCATGGCTGCCTACGCCTTCGCCAGGCTCCGTTTCCCGCTGCGAAACTTCATCTTTGGGATCTTCCTGACAGCGTTGATGATCCCGCCGATTTTCACCATGCTCCCCAACTTCCTCCTGATGAAGAACCTGGGCCTCGTCAGCACCATGGCAGGGCTGGTGCTCCCCACATTGCTGATGACACCCTTCGCCGTGTTCTTCATGCGCCAGTTCTTCCTGTCCGTACCCAGGGAAATTGAGGAAGCAGCAATCATTGACGGGNCAAACCACTGGACGCTGTTCAGCAGGATTGTGGCACCCATGGTCAAAGGACCGATTTTGACTTTGGGGATCATCACCGCCGTACAGCAGTGGAACGACTACCTCTGGCCGTTGCTGATCGGAAGGAGCGACTCCAGCACGGTACTCACCGTGGGTTTGAGCCGGTTCCTCGCACAATCACCCAACGGCGCAATCGACTGGTCCGGTCTCATGGCCGGAAGCGTACTGACTGTTTTGCCGGTGCTGGCACTCTTGCTGATCTTTGGTAAANAACTTGTTGGCGCAATTCAATTCAACGGAATCAAGTAAGGAAATACCATGAAAAGAAGCAACTGGGCAGTCTGCTCGTTTTGACGGCCATGGGCGCCACAACTGCCTTCATGGCGGTTGGCTGCAGTTCCGGAGACAGCGGATCCGCAGACGGAAGCGTCAACTTGAACTACGCACTATGGGATGACAAACAACTGCCCGCTTACCAAAGCTGTGTGGATGCCTTTGTCAAGGAAAGCCCCGGTATCTCGGTGAAAGTCACTCAGACGGCCTGGGACCAGTACTGGACGAACCTCACCACGGAACTGTCCTCAGGAACAGCCNCCGACGTGTTCACCAACCACGTGTCCCGGTACCCCGAACTTGCGGCCAACAACCAGCTTCTGGACCTCCAGCCGGCCGTCGACGCGGCCAAGGTGGATATGGGTCAATACCGTGCGGGCCTCGCCGAGAATTGGGTCAAGGACGGCAAACGTTATGCATTGCCGAAGGATTTTGACACCATCTCCTTGGCTTACGACAGTCAGAAGCTGAAGGACGCCAACATCGATCCGGCCAGCCTGAATGATCTCTCTTGGAATCCCAAAGATGGTGGAACATTTGAGAAAGTAATCGCTGAGCTGACCGTGGACAAGAATGGAAACAACGGACTAAGCGCTGATTTCGATAAGAAAAACATCAAGACGTACGGCCTGTTGGCCTATGAACCAGGCGACGGATTCGGCCAGACCTGGTGGNGGAACTTTGCGGCGAGCAACGGGTTCACCTATACCGAAANNAACCCGTTTGGCACGCAGTACCACTACGACTCACCTGAATTGGCGGATACGTTGACGTGGTTCCATTCAGTGGTTGAANAGGGCTACNATGCTGCCCCGGAGAAGCTTGGAAAGCTCGGCCCGGTGCAGCTTCTCTCTTCCGGCCAAGTGGCCATGAACACCAACGGTTCTTGGCAGATTAACGCTTTTACGGAAGCAAACAAGGACATCAAGTTTGCCAAGCTGCCCGTGGGGCCTGAAGGGCGTAAGTCACTGCTGAACGGCTTGGGTGACTCTGTCTACGCCGGCACCAAGCATCCTGAGCAGGCCGAGAAGCTGGCGCTGTACTTAGGGTCACCGGAATGCCAGAACGTCGTGGCGAGCAAGGCCGTTGTGTTCCCCGCCATCACCGAAGCTGATGCCACGGCGGTGGAAGCATTCNAAAATAAGAGCGCCGCCCCGATCGATCCGTCGGCCTTCATTGAAACCGCCGATGAAAAGAATGGCACGGTCCTTTACCCCATCACGGAACATGCCACTGAAGTCAATAAGATCGCCGGTGACGCAATCGACGCCATTATCCGCGGAACAAAGCAGGCGCAGCCTGCTTTGGCGGAAGCACAGCAGCAGATCAACTCCCTGTTCGGAAAATAGCCAAGGACATCACCATCAATACCATTGACGTCGCAATGACGGATCTCCAATCCTCCGGTAAGCCCTTGATTGCCCCGGTGCCGCCCATGGGCTGGAACAGCTGGAATTGTTTCCGCTGTCATGACATCAGCGAACAAAAGCTAATTGAGGTTGCCGATGCGCTGGTTGCCAGCGGCATGCAGGCGGCAGGCTTTGACACCTTTGTCATCGACGATTGCTGGCAGGCCCACACCCGTGGCGCCGACGGACGTCTACGTTCCCACCCGACCCGGTTCCCATCCGGCATGGCTGCACTGGGGCAGGAATTGAAGGGCCGCGGATTCAAGTTCGGCCTCTACGCCTCGCCCGGGCGCAAGACCTGCGCCATGATCTACGACCGCTACCCAGGCCGGGACCTAGGCTCCTTCAACCGGGAAGAGCTGGACGCCCAGACATTCGCGGACTGGGGCGTGGACTTCCTCAAATATGACTGGTGCGAAGCCGATGAGGACGGCACCGGGCTGCGCTACCCTGACGCGTTTGAACGAATGGCTCTGGCATTGGAAGGCACGGGCCGGAAGATTATCTATTCGATCTCTGAATACGGTCGCACCGAACCATGGACCTGGGCCGGGGATTACGGGCACATGTGGCGCACCACGGTAGACATCGAGCGGAACTGGGCCTCCATCATGTCAATCGCAGACTCCCAGGCACTGATCACCGAGTTCACCGGCCCGCACCACTGGAATGACCCGGACATGCTTCAGGCTGGCAACCCCGGCCTGAACGAGGTAGAGGAGGAAACCCACTTTGCTCTGTGGTGCTACCTCGCCGCGCCATTGATGGCCGGCCACGACNCCCGCTCCATGACCGACGAGGTTCGGGAGCTACTCACCAACCCGCACCTGCTGGGAATCGACCAGGATCCCNTTGGCAAGGCCGCAACCCGGACCCAGCCAATACAGGACGTGGACGTGTGGGCTCGCCCGCTCAGCGATGGCGAGGCGTGGCTGGTGGTGAACAAGACCGAGAACACCATCCACCTCACCCACCAGGAAGGAGAACTGCGCTTGGGCCAGACCACCATCAGCCCCATCGCAGCCGGGGCACAAGTGTTGCCGCTGCGCAGCGGCAACCCGACACCTCTCGCTGAAGGAACTGTGTGGGAGATTCCCCTCACGGCTGCCTAGCAGTCAGCCACCGGGACTAGGCCAACCGCGGCCAAGAAAAATGCACAACCGGAAATGCCGCTTTGTCTGCGGGGCCCAGGCTCCCGGACTAGGCGGCATTTTCGCGCCCAGGCATTGTTGCGCTTTCGCGTTGGATTTCTCCAGTGCCGCCAGGGCAAGTAGTACGGAGGCAGGGTTGGTGTTGGTACCCAGTATGCCGATCCGCCAGACGGTGGAGGCGAGCCCGCCCTTCGTTCGGCACTCGCACGGTGGCTAGGCTGCGGAATCGGGTCTTTCAGCGAGGACCTTGCCCGTGCCGCAGGCTACTTCTTGCCTACCGGAACAACCGCGCTGAACGATCCAGAAGTTACAGATCTCTTGGAGCTTGCCGCCTCGATCCCCTCCGAGCAGAGGCCGCTGGTCATGGCTCCAGCCTTCCGCGAGAACCCAAAACAAAGTGTCAACGAAGTCCTGAGGCATCAACCGTCAACGATACGCTCAGACGGGACAGGGCAGGGCACAAAGTTCACTTGCTTGCTGTCAGTTTTGTTCAGTGGTCATCACTTAGCGGTCAGTGGAATCACGAGGGTCAGCTCATGCCAGGGTCTGCTCTAGATAGTGTTCCTTTTCGTTAAAGAACAAGTGGCCTTGGGCGCCGTTGGCGATGGGGAGTTGTGGCGGGACGTGGCCGCATTCGACGTTGCCAATGATGGGCACACCAAGTGTTCCCAAGGCATCAAGGACCGCCTCGGCCTGGGTGAGGGTCGGGGAATCCGGGGCGCCAGTTCGTCCCACGAGAATGGCTGTAGCGCCATCGAAGAATCCGGCTAAGCGCATGCCGTGGAGATGGCGGCAGATAGTGGTCGCAGCAACGCTAGAGGCTTCGATGTATACAATCAGTGAGTCATTCTGAGCATCTCGGAATGCCTTCGTGTTGAGGTANGGGGTGCCCGCGAGATTGACCATTGTTTCTATACATCCGCCAATCATGCGNCCCCTAACATTCACATCCGCCTGGCCTTGGTCGAGTCGCTCCCAGAGGCCGTCGCCGTTCCATACATGGTGGGATACCTCTGGCGTGTTTTCCCGATCGTCCCAATCGTTGACTCGGTGAATGCCCGGTGATGCCTGCCGAAAGGTGGTTCCTGCCGGTAACGAGGCAATATCAATCCACGACATCAGTGGTTCTGGGATGCCATAGGGAGTGTCCATGAGGTTGCTCCCGTGGAGAGTTGCCATGCCTGTCCGGAGCGTTATNGGGGTGAGCAGGGTTGAAATATCGGAATACCCTACGAACCAGGTTGGTTCGGCGAGGGCGAGCGCATCGAAATCAAGATGGGGAATGAGGTCGATGGCGCTTTCGCCTCCCCATGGCGGAATAACGGCTTTGATTGGGGTCCAAAGCATCCGCATCAGCTCTTCGGCCCGTTGCTTGACCGGGGCACTGATGTGTGAGGTGCCGTCCAGGCAATCGCCGACTTGGACTACGAACCCACGATCACGCAGTTGTTGGACCGCAAAGTCTAGGCGTCCCTGAAGTTGTTTACTGATTCCGCTCGACGGTGCCGTCACTCCAATGATGTCTGCTGGCCTGAGCCGCCGAGGGTATCGAATCTCCATCAACTTATACTCGCCTGCGATAAGAGCAGCCTGGAACTGCTTGCTTGAGGAAGGTGAGGCGCCACCGGGAATGACAGACTACCTGCACGGGCTACCTGCACGGGCTCAAGGCGGCAAAACGAATGATAGGTCAAGGCCCAGCCGTCGCCAGGGAACGGCGTCGGCAGGTGCTGTTTGGGGCCGAGCCTGCCGGCCGCGGCACCCCGTGGGCTGAGCGCCATGTCACGGGCCAGAACCTGAGAAATCTGCTGCAACGTGACGGGTAGCAGCTCGCCCAACGCCCGTGCTGCAAATATCTGAACGCGGGAGGCCCGGAGCGCCCTTATGAAATCCATATTGCCCGTGACTAATGGAGGCGTTTGGGCCCCNGCAATACCGAGCAGGTAGTCAGGATTGACGCCGAAGTACTCCGACAACGCAGTCAGCAGCCGAGGGTTCGTAACGACGCGCCCGGTTGCGTCCTTCATGTAAAACCATCGGGCCCTGGACAGGTGCACNCCGCGGGCAGCCAACGCCGCTGCAATCTCGTTGAAGGTCACGAGGCTGCCCTTCCGCGCGATGCTGGCATCGAGCAGCAGCTGAAGTTTGCGGGACAGCACCAGTTGTTGCGAGGGCTGCTCGGTGCCGGAGATTTCGCTTGAGCCGGGATTCATGTGTTCTTCCTGCCCTTTATTGGGTGGGCCGGCTAGCGCGGCTTGGACCACCAGAGTTCGAGCTGGATGTTGTCCGGGTCGCGGAAGACCAATGCGGCACCGTTGGCCGTGTCCTCGGCGGGNGAGTGCACCACGTCCAGAGCAGCCAGCTGCTTCTGCCAGGCATCCAGATCCGCGCGTTCTGGCACACTGAAGCCGACGTGGTCCAGGCCCACGCTCCTGTCATCGAACCGGGTCACGGGGACCTCACTGTGCTGGTTCAGCCCGATGATCAGTCCCGTGGCCTGGTGCACCAGCACAATCATGATGCGGTCGCCAAAGTCCACCCGCCGTAAGCGTTTCAGGCCCAGAACCCTGGCGTACCAGTCGGCGCTGGATTCTGCATCGCTGACGGAAAAATCAATGTGTGACGGCATACCGAATGTTGGCATGGCGGCCTCCTCAATAGGATCGGACGATCTTGCACCGAGCCTATCCCTGGACTCGAGTTCGTGACAGGGAAACTTTGGGGCCGCCGGAACGCGGTGACACCTCACCTGGTTCCGCCAATGTCACACCCACCGGTTACGGTTAAAGCATGACCCTCACCGTGGCCCAACTCTCTGAATCCGAGCTCCTGGCCCGGATTTTCCCGCGCCTGCACACCGGCAGTTCCATGCTGCTTGGCCCGGGNGATGACGCAGCCATCATCGCCGCACCCGATGCCCGCACGGTGATCTCCATCGACACCCAAGTCCAGGACAAGGACTTCCGCCTGCTCTGGCCCAACGGCAGCACTTCCTCCGGCTTCGACGTCGGATGGAAGGCTGCCGCCCAGAATCTCAGCGACATCAACGCCATGGGTGCCATCGCAACCGCCATGGTTCTGAGCCTCACCCTGCCAAGTACCACGCCGGTCAGCTGGGTTGAGCAGCTCGCTGAGGGTTTGAGTGCGGCGATCGTTGCGCTCGGTGCCCCGCAGTGTTCAGTAGCTGGCGGGGATCTTTCCGGCGGCAGCGAACTCGTTGTCACCGTTGCCGTCACGGGCTCTCTTGAGGGCCTTGAACCCGTGTTGCGCAGCGGCGCNCCAAGCGGGGATCAGATTGCCGTCTGCGGGAACATGGGGTATTCGGCGGCGGGCTGGGCGCTTCATGAAAGCAGCATTTCCCCGGCTACTTACACTCCCGCCATGGAAAAAGCCGCNAACACTTTTGCCAGACCGGTTCCGCCGTTGGCCGCCGGTGCTGCAGCCGCACAGGCAGGCGCCACGGCCATGATGGACATTTCCGATGGCCTGTTACGCGATGCCACCCGGATGGCCGCGGCCAGCGGCACCCGGCTGGACTTTGACGGCGTCGTCCTTGNNAAAAAGGCAGCAGAACTTCAAGAATGTGCGGGTGCGCTAGGAGCTCATGCGCTGAACTGGGTGCTCACAGGAGGAGAAGACCACGGCTTGTTATCCACATTCCCGGCGGAGGCTATGCTGCCAGAAGGGTTCGTTAGGGTAGGCTCAGTAGTGTCTTTGGATGCGGCTGGATCGGCTGTGACCATGGACGGACAGAACTTTATAAGCGCCGTTGACGGCGTTCTGGGATGGGATCATTTTGCAGTCTAAGATCGCCGCAACAGCGCCCGTAGTCCGCCGTTGGCTGGCGATGGCTGAACAAACGCTGGCGAATCACAGCGATCGCCTCAACGCCATCAACATCTACCCGGTGGCGGACGCGGACACTGGCACTAACTTGTACCTGACGGTCCGGGCGGCGGCGCAAGAAGTTGCCCAGCTGGATCCCGCCGATGTGGGTGTCACCATGGCAGTTGCTGGCCGTGCCGCCATGGAACAAGCCAGAGGAAACTCCGGCACGCTCTTTGCCGTTTCCCTAGCAGCCATGGCCGAACCGCTCTCCGGCGCACAACGCCTGAGTGGACCACTGCTGGCCGCCGCCTTGCACCGGGCGCAATTGCGGGCCTGGAGCGCCTTGAGTGAACCCATGCCCGGCACCATCCTCTCCGTTTTGGAAGCCGCAGCCNCGGGTGCAACCACGGTGGCGGCGGCCTTCAACGGCGATGAGTCCAACCACGTGTTGGCGGAAACCATCGACGGCGCAGTGGTTGCAGCGCGTGAAGCAGTAGTGCTCACCGAATCCCAGCTCGGTGTGCTCACAGAAGCCCGAGTGGTTGATTCCGGGNGTGTGGGGCTGCTGCTGATCTTGGATTGCCTGCGCTCGGTGATCCTGGGCGTGCCGCTGCAAGAAGACTTATTGGACGGGCTCTCTGGCTACAAGGTCCAAGACCCCAATATTGCCCTGTCCATGCCGGAGCAGGAGGGTGTGGAGGTGATGTGCACCATCATGCTGACCCCGCTTGCTGCTGCCGGGCTGCGGATGCAATTAGATGATATGGGAGATTCCGTCATCATGAGTGCAGTCTCAGAAGAAGCAGACCCCACAGGTTCCTACCCGTGGCGCCTGCACGTGCATGTGCCAACGGCGGCGGTGGCACTAGATGCCATCCGAGCTGTGGGTGATCCAAGCAATGTGAGCATCTCGGCGTTAACGGCCAATGCTCCTGAAGATGCTCATGACCTCCTCTAGCCCCGGCACCCCAACTCTGACGGCACTGGATCTGACGGATCCGCAGCGTCTGGGTCTGGGCCGGCTGGTTCCGCAGCGCCCGTTCCGGTGCGGCCGTATTCGGACCTGTCCCTTGAGCTCTCACGGTTAGTGGGTGTGTTGTCCGCCAAGCAGGTGGCTAAGGCGTTGGGCATCACCACGGTGNGGGAGCTACTGCATCAATTTCCGCGCCGCTACCTTGCCCGGGGAGAGCTGACCGATCTTGACCAGCTGCGGGTGGATGAAGACGTCACCATCTTGGCCCGTGTGGTGGTGCAGCAAACCCGGTACATGCAAACCCGCAAGGGCATCATCCTTGATGTGGTGATCGCCGGAAATTCGGGCGAACCCTCCTCTTTGGTGATCAGCTTCTTCAACGGATTTAAACCCAAAAGAACTGCAAAAGGGGTGCTGGCACTGTTCTCCGGCAAAGTTGGCCGTTATGGCGGGAACATGGTGCTCACGAATCCCGCGTATGTGCTGCTTGCTGATGACGAGCTTGCCGAGCATGAAGTTGAGTTTCAGGCCTCCCGGCCGGTGCCGGTCTACCCGGCCACAGCGAAGTTCCCCAGCTGGAAATCCCAAGCCGTCCTTGAGGCGTTGCTGCCGGCCTTGGACCTGGAGCGCATCCCGGACCCGGTGCCCAAGCACATTGCGGCACGGGAAAAGCTCATGCCCTTGGCCGATGCTTACTCTGAGATCCATATGCCCCACAGCATGGATACATGGCCGCGGGCCCGCAAACGTTTCCGCTTCCAAGAGGCCTTGGCGTTACAGACGGCCTTGGCGCTGAAACGTTTCGAGGCCATGCATCTGGACACCACCGGGCGTACCCCGGTCCAGGGCGGGCTGCTGGACGCCTTCGACGCGCAACTGCCCTACACCTTGACTGCTGGGCAGCGGGACATTGGAGCCCTGATTGCTAGTGAAGTTGCTTCCGGGCACCCCATGCACAGGTTGCTCCAGGGCGAGGTTGGCTCCGGTAAGACGGTGATCGCCCTGCGTGCCATGCTTCAGGTGATCGACGCCGGAGGGCAGGCCGCGTTCCTGGCCNCCACCGAGGTGCTCGCCGCTCAGCACCTGCGCTCCATCTCAGCGCTCCTTGGCTCCTTGGGGGCAGGAACGCTAGTGGGTGGCNCCCATGCCACGCAGGTGACCCTGTTGACCGGCACCATGCCCATGGCCGCTAAANAGAAGGCCTTGTTGGCGGCGGCATCGNGGGAGGCTGGCATTGTGGTGGGCACCCACGCCTTGCTCTCAGATAACGTCCAGTTCGCCGATCTGGGACTGATTGTTGTTGATGAACAGCACCGCTTCGGTGTGGAGCAGCGCGATGCTCTGCGTGCCAAGGCGCTCAAACCACCGCACCTGCTGGTCATGACCGCCACACCCATTCCACGCACCGTGGCCATGACAGTGTTTGGGGATCTGGAAGTCTCCGAACTAACTGAACTTCCTGCCGGGCGGGCACCCATCGTGACCCACATTGCCCCGTTGTCCGAACACCCCAGCTGGGAATCACGGGTGTGGGCCCGAACCCGGNAAGAGATCGATGCCAACCACCAGGTGTATGTGGTGTGCCCCAAAATCGGTGACGNNATCCCGACGCCGACGACGTCCCCGGGTGACGGTGACGCCCGGCCCATGGCGNGGGTACTGGATGTACTCCGTTATTTGCAGCACGTTCCGGCGCTGGCTGGCCAACGGATCGAGATGCTGCACGGGCGTCTGGATTCAGCGGATAAGCAGGGCACCATGGCGGCTNTTGCGGCCGGGGAGATCGATGTGCTGGTGGCCACCACCGTCATTGAGGTGGGCGTGGATGTGCATAACGCCACGCTCATGGTCATTCTTGATGCCGACAGGTTCGGTATCTCCCAACTTCACCAGCTGCGCGGCCGGGTTGGGCGCGGCGGGCACCCCGGCACCTGTTTGCTGGTGACATCGTTGGAAAAGGGACATCCCAGCCGGAAACGCTTGGATGCGGTGGCTGCCACGAATGACGGGTTTGTGTTGGCCAAAGATGATTTGGAATTGCGCCGGGAGGGCGACATTTTAGGAGCTAAGCAGTCCGGCGGCTCCAGTGGGTTGCGTATGCTCAGTGTGTTGCGCGATGAGGACTTGATTCTGCGGGCGCGCCAAGACGCCACCGAGATTGTCAGCAAAGACCCGGGGCTTGAGTTTCATCCGGCGCTGAAGCTTGAAATTGACATGTATGTGACGGAGAAGAATGAGGCATTCCTTGAACGTGGTTAGCAAGACGGCATCCCGGACGGTAAGGGTATGAGCCGAATAGTTGCCGGTGCAGCAGGTGGCAGCCCGCTAACCTCGGTCNCCGGGGAGGGCACCCGCCCTACCACTGACAGGGTCAAGGAAGCGTTGTTTTCCCGGCTGGAATCGATGAACATGCTATCCGGAACGCGGGTGCTTGACCTGTACGCGGGATCGGGGTCCTTGGGCGTTGAAAGTGCCAGCCGCGGAGCCGCCTCGGTGGAACTGATTGAGTTCAATGACAAGGCTGCAGCTGTGTGCCAGAGCAACGCAGCACTGGTGAACAAGGTTCTTGGCTCCAAGGTTGTCAGTGTGCAACGGTCCAAGGTGGAAGCATTCCTTGCCCGGGTTGCTGAGGCCGGTGTTCAGCAATGGGATCTTGTCTTCATGGACCCGCCCTACCCCTTGACCGAGGATGAGCTTTCGCAGGTCCTTGACCTGGTGNGGCCCCGGCTGAGTTCCTATGCCGTGGTGGTGGTGGAACGCTCAGCCAGGACACCTGAGCCGAGCTGGCCGGAGTCACTTGCCCGCTTTGCGGAGAAANAATACGGCGAGACGCGGCTGTGGTTTGCTGAACCAGTCTCCGCTGACCAGGTGTGAAATGACTTTTCACTCCGCGGCACCGGAGCTGGTGCGGTACGGGGCAATGGACCCGCAATTTGTTGAGCTCTGGGCGCCACCAGTGGAAACGCCACAAGGCTACGCCATCCTCATCCACGGCGGCTACTGGCGCTCACAATGGGACGTCACGCTTATGCACGCCCTCGCCCATGACCTGCTAGCCCGCGGCTGGGCTGTGGCGAACCTTGAGTACCGCAGTGTAGGGAATGGGNGAGGCTGGCCGCTCACGCTAGAAGACGTTCTAGCTGGCATTCAGTGTGCCAAAGACGCGCGCCCGCAGTGGTGTGCCACCGGTGCCGTGATCAGCGTGGGGCATTCCGTAGGGNGCCAGTTGGCACTGCTGTCCGCGCACCTGGTGGACGCCGTGGTGGCACTAGCCCCGGTGACTGACGTGCGGCGCGTGGATGCTGAAGAGTTGGATGACAACGCTGCACTGGGCTTCATGGGTGGACACTACGCTGATGAGCCAGCCGCCTATGAGTTGGCCTCACCGATCTGCCAGCTGCCTCTTGAGCGGCCGATGCTGGTCATTCAAGGAGACGTTGATATTTGGGTCCCGGAAAGTCACTCGAAAGACTTTGTGCAAGCGGCACTAACTGCTGGAGACGCCGTCGATTTTGCGCAGATCNCGGGGTTGACTCATATGGCTGCGATAGACCCGGCCGCACCGCATTGGGACGGCGCTGTTCGGTGGATGGAACAGTTTTAGCGCGATCCGATGATGGAGCGGACGAAGTCCTTGCTGGCCAGTGCATGGGATGTGCTGATTCGCTGGAATAGATCCACTCCTGCTCCACCTGGCCAGTCGGTGGGGAGGCAGTCGCTAGGCAGCCCCGGATCCAGGTAAGGAATCATGCGCCATCGGTCAATCAAGTTCACATAGGTGGCAAAGGTAGAAGAGTCAGCTTTCANNCACCGCTTGGGGACTTGTTCGCTGAACGTGATGAAGTCCAGGTACAGGGCCGCAATAGCACCCAAGTCCCACCATCTCGCTACTACATCGCGCAGTTCCTCCACGGCATGCGGGCGCGAGGTAGTGAACAGCACGGCCCGCTCACCTAGGCCCAATGATTCCAGGATGTCCTGGATCTCCTGACGTAGATAGTCTGGAGCAACCCACAGGCNCGGGGAGACCATCCCGCACCCGATCCAATGTAATTGCCGGCGTAACTGATGCCGCCGTTCACGTTCGGACTCTGGCAAAGNNAAAGAGATGAGGCACCACGGATCCTGCGCCGCCATGGACCGAGGGATGTGGATACGCCTGTCTCCTCGCTCCAGCATCCGCGACGCACGTGAATCCACCTCATAGCCGGCTACCCCGCCACGTTCCACAGCAACCACCACGTCCTTTTCGCAGCCGCGTTAAGGCGGTGCGCGTCAGGGTTGCTGGGACCTCCAAGGCCTGCATCAGCTCAATGAGGGACGTGGTTGCCATCCACCCCTGCCTCCCGTAGGTACAAACCTATGACCGTACGCAAGAGGGACGTGGTGCTTCCGGCCCTGGAGTCCATATCATCCAGAACAGCTGTCACAGTAGCGATACCAATACAGCACGGATTGCCTTGATACCCAGCTCTACCTCGGCAAAGCTGGTACTGAGCGGGGAGAGGCCAATGCGTAATCCATACGGCGGGCGGAAATCTGGAATCACGCCCTGCTCCCACAGACGCGCTGTGACATCTGCAAACAGTGGGTGGTTGAGGATCACATGAGATCCGCGGTGAGAGGGNTTTAGGGGACTGGCGATCTCCACACCGAGTGGCACCAGATGTTCCGTTGCCAGGGCCAGAGCATGCTCGGTGAGCGCTATCGATTTCTCCCGGATGGCCACCATGCCAGCCTCGGCAATCAGCTCCGTCATATCCTTCAGTGGTTGCATGGCCAAGATCGCGGGTGTGCCGGTCATGAACCGCCGTACGGTGGCAGAAGGTTCAAAGCGCGCAGACATTTCAAANGGATCTGCCGCACCCATCCAACCCCAGATCGGCTGCCGCAGCCGGGAGATCAACGAGCTGCTGATGTAGGCAAACGCGGGAGCGCCGGGTCCGCCATTGAGGTACTTGTAGGTGCAACCCACGGCAATATCCACGCCCCAGGCATCAAGTTCCAAGGGGACTGAGCCAACGGAATGGCACAGATCCCACATCATCAACCCACCAGCTTCCTTGACCAAGCGGGTGATAGCGGGAGCATCGGCCAGAAATCCCGAGCGGTAGGCCACATGGCTCAGAAGCACCACGGCAGTGCGCGGTCCAATGACCGCTCCAACATCCTCTGGAGTGACCCCGGTGGTGGGATCTGGATCGATCCATACGATCTCCGCACCGCGCTCGGCGGCAATGCCCTCAACAATGAATCTATCGGTAGGGAAGTTATCGCGGTCAATGACGATCTGATTGCGGCCCTCCTGCCCATCCAGTCCTGCGCGCAACAACTTATAGAGCAGCACCGATGTTGCATCACCAATAAATGTCTGTCCAGGTGCTGCACCCAGTACCACTTCNCCGAGCCGGTCACCGAGTGTAGTGGGCTGGTCCATCCACTTCTTGTCCCAAGACCTGATCAGTCCGGTACCCCAATCTCCCTGGATGAAAGCTGCCAGATTACCGGCGGTAACACGCAACGGCCGGCCCAAGGAGTTTCCGTCAAGGTAGGAAACCACGGAGCCATCTTCCGGTTCAACAAAGCGCTCGCGGTAGGGNGCCAGAGTGTCCGTGGCATCAAGCTGGGCGGTGAGAGGGAGAGTTCGGTGTTCTGGGTCATCGGGGCGTCCTTCGTGAGGAGGGATCAGGAGTGAAGCTATTTGCCGATTTCAGTGCGGACTGCGAATAGTTCGGGGAAAAACGTCAGATCAAGGGCACGTTTGAGGAAATCCACGCCGGAGGACCCACCGGTGCCGGTCTTGAATCCGATAGTTCGCTTGACCACGCTCATATGGCGGAACCGCCAGGCTTGGAAGTTATCTTCAAGGTCCACCAAATCCTCGCATGCTTGGTAGAAGCTCCATTGAGTGGTATCCGATTCATAGATTTCTTTGAACACCGGGACTAAGGCTTCGTTGAAAACCCAAGCCTCACTGACATCTCGCTCAAGAACGTTGGCCGGAATGGCATATCCGGCACGGGCCAGTGCATGCAAGAAGGCGTCGTACACGGTGGCTTCTTCCAGAAGCGAGGAGAGCAGTTTGTGTGCCTCGGGATCAGATTCAAAGACCTTGAGCATGCCGCGGTGCTTGTTGCCCAAGATGAACTCCACGCCCCGGTACTGGAAGGACTGGAAGCCGGAAGACGAGCCCAAGGAGCCACGGAATTGCGCGTACTCGCGGGGNGTCAGGGTAGCCAGGACTGACCACTGCTCGGTGAGTGTCTTCTGGATGTGTTTGACCCGGGCAAGGCACTTGAGGGCTTTGCCAATTTCGTCATTGTCCATCAAGCGGCGGCATTCAATCAGCTCATGGAGGACAAGCTTGAGCCAGAGCTCGCTGGTTTGGTGCTGGATGATGAACAGCATTTCATCGTGGTGCTCAGGTGAACTCACGGGGTGCTGGGAGGAGAGTAAGCGATCCAGATTCAGGTAGCTTCCGTAGGACATGGCGCTGTGGAAGTCCGTGCGGATCGTGCCTTCTATTTCGCGGACACCTTCGGGGGTTTGTGCGTGGGGGCAGCTCATTCACCAACCGTATCACTATATTGACGGCCGTCACCAAGGTGAAATTATGGCAGAGATGTTGGGCCTGCGTGGTTTGGACGGTGCAGTTCCTCATCATTGATGTCCGCGGCGCGTTTGAGCTCAAAGATGGCGTGAGCCTTGCTGCTAGGAAGGTTTGACCCTTCCTGCTAGGAAAGAGGAGTGCAAGGGTCGGCTCGGATCCCTTTGTGAGCCAGCTGATCGACTCCTGCCGGGGAGTGGGTAGGCAATGACGGAGGGATCGCCGAGCGCCTGCCCGCAGATACTCGGGGCCCGCAAGGGTGGCCCAGGCAGCGGAAGCAGCCATCCAGAGCGTGGGTGGTTAGCTGCCCGGGTGTCTCTGTCTATTTCGGTTCGTTGGTTCGCGCTTGCTTCTAACACCTCTGTTTGTGTGAGCCGAAGAGAAGATGTGGACTTGGTCAGCAACTGGTGTAAAAGTGGACGTATGGATGCCGACATTAACTTCTATTTCGATCCGGTCTGCCCCATCGCCTGGATGACGAGCAAATGGGTGCGCCAAGTGCAGGCGCAGCGCGATTACAGCGTGGACTGGCGTTTCATCTCGTTGCGTCTAATCAACGCCGAGGTCGACTATGACGCGCATTTTCCGCCTGAGTACGAGGCTAAACACACAGCCGGGCTCCGGCTTCTGCGGGTGGCGGCCCGGGCACGTGCGGAGCATGGCCGCGCGTCGATTGCAAGGTTATATGCGGCGTTCGGGGCGCACATCTTTGAGGTAGCTCCAGATCCGGTCACCCAGCACACTGCCGGTCAGGTGAGGGACCCGCGCGGGACGCGTGAGTTCGTTGAGCCGATCCTCGCTGAGGCCGGCCTGCCTGTGGCACTGGCTAAGGCTCTCGAGGACAAATCTTGGGACCGTGAGATCCAGCAGGAGACGGATGAGGCGCTCGCATTGACGGGCAAGGATGTGGGTACGCCCATCATCCACTTTGAGCCACCTGCTGGTGTAGCCTTCTTCGGGCCGGTCATCAGCCGGCTACCAGAGGAAAATTCGGCCACCGAACTGTGGGACCATGTGGTGGGGCTGGCACGCTTCCCTGGTTTCGCGGAGCTCAAGCGAAGCCTGCGCGAGCAGCCACAGCTTGCTGCCTTCGGCATCGAGACCGATGTGGTGGGTCAGCAGGAGGACTGGNCCGGCGGCAGCCGGCGGCAGAAGAAGTGACCAATTTGTGAGGATTGACCCATGAACCAGACAAGCAACCGCCACCACCAAGAATCCGTCACGGTTCAGGCGTCAGCTGAGACTCTTTACGATCTGGTCTCTGACATCACCCGCACGGGTGAGTGGAGCCCGGTCTGTACGTCGTGTTGGTGGGATGACGAGGACAGCGCCGGCAAGCTCGGTGCCTGGTTCACCGGCCACAATGAGCTCCCCGACCGGTCTTGGGAGACCCGATCGCAGGTGGTGGCTGCCGAGCGCGGCCGCGAGTTCGCTTGGGTGGTGGGTGGCAGCTTTGTCCGCTGGGGCTACACCCTGAGTACTGTAGAGACCGGGACGATCCTGAGTGAGTCTTGGGAATTCCTGCCAGGTGGGATTGCCCTGTTCGAGGAAAGATACGGTGAGCGTGCGTCCGATCAGATCACTGACCGCACCCAGCAGGCGCTCGCCGGCATCNCCAAAACACTCGCTGCGATCAAGCGGATCGCAGAGTCCCTCGCGGCAACTGAAAAGTCCCTGTGATGACCCGCGTCGGGTGTAAAACTAGTTGATCCGCTCCCGCCCACTCCAACGCAGGGACCGGGCTGGTTGCCTGGTCCCTGGCAGAGGAAGGGTATGCCTGTGGCGGTACCGTTGCTGGTGTCCTTGGCTAATCGTCGCCGTCGCGGTCGTTGTCTCCGCTGGTGTTGATGGAGCCGTTGACGCCTTGAGGGAAGAACCCTCCGGAGCGCACTTGGTGGCCGGTGAGGTACACAATGTTCAACACTTGGGCAGCGGTGCGCCCATACGCCAAGCCATTGGCATCGGTGGGTACCAGATTGGCCACACCGTTGAGCACGATGGGCTGGTCGTCATCCGAGCGGCCATCGACGGCGTCTCTGAGGTTTGAGATGTTCACCGTTGGTGCTGCCAAGCCCATCTCCAAAAGCGTGCTGCGGATAATGCCAGCGTGGTAGGCCTCCACGGCGAGGATCCCTGCAGCCGCACTGAGGTAGGTCTTGTTGGTGACCAGTGGCGCCGCACCCTTGTACGCGGTTACGCCAACGTCTTCGAAGACGAAGGCTCCGAGGAGGAAGTTTTGTTCGTTGGCGTAGACGTCAAACTTNTGTCCCTTCTTGATCAGCCCTGCCGCCACGGCCGCGGCAGTGAAACTGTCATCGATGTTGATGCTGGGCCGGGAGACCGCTACAGAACGCAGGGCACTGCGCAGGAACGCGACGTGGGACTTTTCGTCTGCGGCAATTTCGGTGGCGATCTGGCGGATACGCGCCGTCTTGAAGGGGACAGCGTGGCCNCCTTGNACGCCACCTCGGCGGCCGGTGCCGGAAGTGAGGCTATCCGGCAGGCCGTACCCGGTGACTGCACGGAGATAGAACTCGGCCTCCAAGTATTCCAAGTTCAAGGCGAAGTTCAGGATCGAGGCATCGCTGGGGGCGCCGGTGCTGGAGGTGGTTGCACTGGCTGGGCCAGCTGTGGCTGCCAGGAGGGCTGCAGCTCCGAAGCCAGCCCCTGAGAGCCCTGCGACTCGAAGAAAATTGCGCCGGTCCGAGGTGTTTTCCGCGCTGCGGACAATGGCTTGGGCAATGAATTTNTGGTCGAACATGATCGGTCTCCAAACGTTGTGTGCGTTTCTATGGGACGTGCTGAGACCGTGACCTAAACGTTACACCCGCTTGCCGTCGAGGGGAACTACTTCCGCCTAGATAGCGGGGCCCTTGTCATCTGTTAGTGGACTGCGTCATGCTGAGTCCATGACTGATAACGAGGGAAAAATTACTGTTGCCCGTGTCTTCGATACACCAGCGAAGGACATCTTCAAGGTATTGAGCAATCCGGCGAACCATGCAGAGCTGGATGGCTCCGGTATGGTGCAGTCCGACGAGAAATCGGACAGGATCACTGCCGTTGGCCAGGTGTTCACCATGAACATGTATCTGGAAAAGATGGGCGGGGAGTATCAGACGGAAAACCATGTTGTGGGATATGACGTGAATAAACTGCTGGCATGGAAAACGGCTGTGCCTGGGAAGGAACCCGCAGGCTGGCAATGGGTGTGGGAGCTAGAGGCGCAGTCACCGGAATCCACCAGAGTCTCCNTGACTTATGATTGGAGCCACGTCACGGACAAAGACGTGCTGGGTCGTATCTCCTTCCCCTTGATCGAAGCACACCAGTTGGAGGCGTCACTGGGTAAGCTGGCCGANAAAGTTGCCGGACCGCACCACACGAACTAACGGCACCTTACGTGCTTGCCTCGGCAGCTGTTTCATACGTCAAATGGACCAGCTGGAGCCCGAATCTGAAGCTTTTACGATCAGAGCCGTGCTGCGTGCTTTGGTCCCGGACCGGACTCGCTGCCTTTCACTGGTCCGGGGGTCTAAGCGGCCGCGGAATACAGCGTCTTGTGCGCCAGTCAGGCGGAAAAGACTGAGTGCTGGTTGAGCCTTACCTGCTGAGCTCGCGGCCAAAATGCCCGTAACTTTTCCAGCAAAACGTGAATAAAGCGGGCTCTCCTGGCTCTTCTAGAGATCAGAGCAGCTTTGGTGCCCCAATTTGGTGCCCTAGAGGGAAGCGGACCCCACAACTAAAAGCCACAACCAAAGAATCGAGGGTTCGTTGCACTGGCCCGCAACGTGGCAGCCACAGTCATGGTTGCCGGGACAAACAAATTTTGCACTACCCGGCGCGCACCAAGGAATTGCGAGTATTTTGGTGGTGAGGAACATCCCAAGCGTAAGCTGGCCGCCCCGTTGGAGCGCCGCTTGTTCGGTGGGGCATAACTTCATATTCAGGCCGTGAGATCGTCCCGACATTAGGCCAGGGTGCACGCTGCGACCATTCCTCTTGTGAAAGGACTTAGGTCATGCAATCCTTTATTCCCTTTGTCNCCCTTCTGATCATTGTTGTTGCCGTGGTGGTGGTTGGTCTGCTGACCCGGGTAGCTGTGAAAATGATGTGGCAGGTAGCTGAACCCAATGAAGCGCTGATCATTTCCGGGTTTACCCGGGGCAACGTGAGTACCACCGATGGGATGGACTTTAAGATCGTCACCGGCAAGNGGGCCTTCGTCATTCCGGGCTTGCAAACAGTCAGGGCGTTGTCATTGACCTTGAATGAGACAGAACTTCAGGTGAACTGTGTGACTTCACAAGGTATCCAAGTGGTGGTCCAGGGTGTTGTGATTTTCAAAATCGGTGACTCGACGCCGTTCATCGCCAATGCAGCCCGACGCTTCCTAGGACAACAGCCCAAGATGGAAAGCCAGGTGTACAACGTCTTTGAAGGTCATCTGCGCTCCATCATTGGCTCCATGACGGTGGAGGAGATCATCAGGNAGCGGGACAAACTTGCCTCCCAAGTCCGTAGTGCCAGTGGTACCGAGATGGAAAAATTGGGTCTTGTTGTTGATTCGCTACAGATCAAGGACCTTGAGGATCCCACCGGCTACATCCAGAACTTGGCTAAGCCGCACATTGCCCAGGTCAAGATGGAGGCAAGGATTGCTGAGGCAACCCGAAACCGGGAGGCTGCCGAGAAGGAAGCAGAAGCTGCCTCCCTCATTGCGGATGCCCAAAGCATCTCAGCCATCAGGCAATCGGCGGCCCAAGCCAATGCTGAAACAGCCCGCGCCAACGCCGCCCAAGCAGGGCCACTGGCCGATGCCACGGCACGTCAACAAGTAGTTGTCCAAGAAACTGAAGTTGCCAAGCTAGAAGCTGACCGGGAGGAANCAAAACTCCAAACCAGCATCCGCAAGCCCGCTGATGCTAAGGCCTATGCTCAGCGCACCGAAGCTGAAGCGCAAAAGGCAGCCGACATCAGTGCAGCCGAGGCTCGGGCGAGGAAGACGGAGCTGGAAGCGCAGGCAAATGCGACGGCCGCCGCCGCCACAGCCGGTGCCACCAGAGTCACTGGTGAGGCTGAGGCTGCGGCGACAAAGGCACGCGGTGATGCCACGGCGTCGTCCATCAAGGCACGGGCACTGGCAGAAGCCGATGGCATCAAGGCACGCGCCGAGGCGTTGGGCACCAACCAAGAAGCCGTCATTTCGCAGCAGCTAGCTGAAAACATGCCAGCAATTGTGGCCGCGGCGGCGGAACCCTTCGCCCATGTGGGCCAGTTGACAGTGCTCAATGGTGGCGAGGGCATCAACAACATGGTGGGCGGGATACTCTCCCAGGTGGGCAACTACCTGCCCGCGTTATCGGCCGCGCTCAGAAACGGGAAGGCCGTGAAGCCGCAGGACCCGCCCCATGCGTAGCGAACTCAACCGGAGCCTGACGGGGAAAATTGGCCGGGTCACCGGAGAAATTGGGCCAGGCACACTCGGTGAAGTCATGCTTGAAGTCAGAGGCGGGACAGCTGCCTATCCGGCCCGGCCCTACGACGGCGGCACCACCTACCCCGTGGGCGAAAGGGTCCTAGTCATGTACTTGGAGCTGCCGCAAACTGTCTATGTTGAGGCGTTGCCGGACTTCCTCCAACACCGGCAGTGACACGGCAGCCGCGGAACGCGCACAGCCGCTCTGACATGGATGGCCGCGAGATGCCCCTCACAGTAAGGTGTATAGGAAATTCCCTGCTTGATTGACGCTAAGGAAATATTTGTGCAGCAGCTCCGGATCGGTCTCATTGGCGCAGGTGGCATTGCCGGAGTTCACATTGTGGGCTGGCAGGAACTAGGGGCACAAGTCAGCGTGTATTCACGCTCAGGAGCGGCCGCTTTAGTGCAGCAATATGGCGTTACCGGGGTGGACTCACTAGATGCGCTGCTGGTGGCATCTGACATGATCAGTATTTTGACGCCCACCACCTCACACCACCACTACGCTATGGCGGCCATTGCAGCTGGCAAGGATGTGATCTGCGAGAAGCCGTTAGCGGAAAGCTCTGGGCGGGCCGCCGAGATTGCCAACGCTGCAGCCGCCGCCGGTGTGCGGCTATTTCCTGCCCATGTGGTCCGGTTCTTTCCGGACTATGTTGCTGCCAAGGACGCCATGGGAAGCGGCCGCATTGGAGCCCCGTCCGTGCTGCGGCTCAGCCGTGCCAGTGCTGCGCCAGCANCCGGATCGTGGTTCTTTAACGAGTCTCTGGGCGGTGGGATCATGAGAGATCAAATGATTCATGACCTTGACCAGGCCCGGTGGCTAGCTGGCGAAGTCACCGAAGTCCATGCTGTGCAGGACCCGCCCAGTGTGGACGGGATTGTGCCACGGCCCGTGTCAGCACGCATCGTCTTGACACACGAAAATGGAGCTGTGAGCCACCTGCAGGGTCTGTGGGGCCCTGACAGCCTGCCGTTCCGCACAAGCCTCAGCGTGGAGNGGGCTCACGGCACCATCAGCTATGCCTCTCCTCATGCATCAGTAGGGCAACCCCACGGTGAGAGTCAGAGAAGTGGCCCTGCAAGTGCGGGTGCTGAGCACGCAGATGCTGATTACGCAGATGCTGAGCAGGGCAGCTACCTGCCAGAGCTGACGCCTGCAGAGAGCCCCTACACTTTGCAAAATGCCGAGTTTGCAGCGGCGCGTGCCTCGGGGAGCNCTTCCCGTGTCAGCCCGTACGACGGCGTCATGGCCGTAGCGCTGGCCGAGGCGGCTGCCGAGTCCATCAAGTGCGGACGCGCCGTGGAGTTTTCTGCTCCCACTGTCCTCGCGCTACTGGACCGTGCCCTGCAGCATGAACTCTGCACGCACAGCTTCAGCCGATGAAACGGCGAAAGTAACCCACGCAACCATGTCGGCGCCACATTTGGTGTGCTGGGCCCGAATGGCACATTAGAAAGCTGTGAGCTTCGCCACAGGCCCCTGTTTGTGCACAAAGAGGGTCCGGCAACGCAGCTTTGGTGCCCGCATTTCCGGTGGGAAGCTTGCGGGCATGCGGAAGTGCTGCCTCGTTCAACAGCGGTGCCATCGCCCGTGGGGTGGGTCCTGCGGTCACGGCGGATTTAAGAAAAGACGGTCAATTATGAGAGAAATGAGCTTATTTACCCACCTGTGAAATTTGTTCCAAGTATTCGGTGGGCAATCATCAATACATGACCACTTCGAAAAAGCCGCTAAAAATTACTACCTGCCCGTAGTTGCAGGAGCCTCCTTGGTGATGCTGGCCCTGTCCCTGACAGGTTGCGCCGGCGATGTTTCGGCGAGTGCTGCAGAAACCTCGAGCGTGGTGGCAACCACGCCATCAGGGGCTCAGCCGGCAACGGATAATGCCTCGGAAGCCGCTGCTACGAAGGCTGCTGCAACCTCACCCGCAGCGAAGGCTGCTGCCAGCACGCCGGCCGCCGCAACGAAGGCCACTACCGCACCTGTTGGCCGCAAAGTACTCCTTCATGTTGAAGGCGCCAAGAGCGATGCCCTGGTCAAGGCCCTGGTCATCACAGCAGATGGCAAGGAAAGCGGCGGAGAAATGACCACCCAAACGCTCCCGTTCAACCAAGAGCTCACGTTGCCAGCTAACTCTGTCTTCACCAAGATCTTGGTGCTGGGCAAGTACGCCTCCGGTGCTACCGGCGAGATCTCCTGCTCCATCAGCATTGACGGCAAGGAAGTTGCAGCTCAAACTTCCACTGACCACAAGCCTGCAGAGTGCCTATTTGTGGAAAAGAATTCCAAGTAACATCATGCCTCCAGCAATGTAATGGCATTAAAGTTCTGGCCGCAAGGAAATTATTCCTTGGGGCCAGAACTTTTAACTCACAAATGGTCAGCCCTTGGGCATTAGCGGCCAGTACCGCCGTCATCCCGGGGCAGTATCTATAGGGATTGGAAAGTCATCGTTGACAGCCCTGACGCCCCGGCATAGGTTCAGGGCACAGCGGTCCCGCCGAGCCAAAGGCTTGAATCATGCGCCTCCGGAATATTGCAGTGTTTTTACCTTCAGCGTCCNTAGTCACCTGCGGGCTGACTGGCTGCGACAATGACCAGTCCCAGGGCCCGCCGGGAACAGTCTACGGCGATGGGCAGAGCTCCACAGGTGACGCTGCAGGATCCAGCGGGACCTCCGAACCCGCCACCGAAGAACCTGACCCTGATGTGGACATCCGTACCGTGGACCTAGCTAACGCCACATGGCTATATTCTTTCAGCGGGTTTGACCAGCCCGTTGAGGTGCAGCTAGTGGACGGTACTGCTAGCTCAGACGGTGATGGCTTCCCCATCACCTACACCCTCGGTGAGGTGTCCTACGGAGATATTGACGGGGACGGGGATGATGATGCCGCAGCCCTGCTCAGCCGCGCGCAGAGCAACGGGTCTGAAGCGCTGTGGTACGTGTGGCTGGCCCAAGGTGCCGAAGCGGTCCAAGTGAAATATCCCATTGCCCGCACTGGCCGGTGTGGAACACTCGTGGAGCCTTTGGTGATTGGTGATGGAGCCATTAACATCACCGAATATCTCCGCGTTCCAAGGCAGGATGACAACATCCCGTGTTCGGAACCGGGTACAGGCCTGAAGAAGCGAACCATCACCATTCACGCCGAGGGCGCTGAAACGTGGCCGGTACAGACTGCACCGGTTCCAGCATGGGGTGGGCTTTGTGCGGGGGCANAATATCCAGATGCTGCACCCGGCCTGGTGGATCTGTGGGCCGCGCCGGTCAAATCCGCTGCGGTGGCTGCAGTGGCAGGGCCGGACAATGGAGTTATTNTTGACCAGAAAGACTCCCCACTCATGAAGCGTGAAGGATGGACCCTCGTTGGCTTCCGGCTGTTCGGCGTTGAGTCGGACACAGGTGGGGCGGACACGGCGTGCGCTTGGGCTCAGAGCTAACCTGAATCAGGGCTCAGCAGAAGGGGACTTAGCCGGTCAGCTCATCTAGTTCCACACCTGTGAGCACCGTTGCCGGATGCGGTCCGGCCGCCACCAATTGCTGTGCCCAACCTTCGGGCCAGCGGCCGTTNTTCCCCAGCAAGATGATATTGCCCGGGTAGCGGCGGCTAAATAGCATGCTGGTCCCATAAGCGGCCACGGAGGTCATTGCTTCTTGGAGCGCCTTGGTCTGGCTTGTCACCAGCGTGAAACCAGGCTCATCGCCCACATTGATAGCCACGATTCCCTCCGGCGCCAACAGTGCCGCGACTTCGCGGTAAAANTCTACGCAGGCAAGGTGGGCCGGCGCATCAGGACCGCTAAANATGTCCAAAATGACGACGTCGAACGTCAACTCCGCGGGCAGCTCTGCCAACGCTTCGCGGGCGTCGCCCACATGGCTGCTCAGGGTTGTCCCTGCCGGCAGCGGCAGTTGTTCAAGAACGAAATCCAGGAGTTCGCGTTCAAGCTCCACGGCATGTTGGATGGAACCGGGCCGGGTGGCCTGAATGTAGCGGGCCAGGGTCAGTGCGCCGGCGCCCAGATGCAGGGCCGTGATGGGTTCCCCGGCTGGCTTGAGCAGATCAATGGCATTGGCAATTCTGCGCAAATATTCATAGAACACCTCCTGCGGCTCGGCAAGGTTCACGTGCGACTGCTCGGCGTTGTCAATGCTTAAGACAAAGGCGTTTGGGTGCCACGGATCCTTATCAAGGGTGGCGTGAACACCGCTGGTGCGCAAAAACGGCTACTTTGCGCCATTAGAGTTTGCCCTGCAAGGTGGCGAGCCGTTCTGCGGCTTGTTCCAGCAACGGTACCTGCTTGCAGAACGCGAAACGCAGCAGCGATCGGTTGCGGTGGGCGCCCTCAGGATGGCAGAAGACCGGGACCGGTATGGCGGCCACACCGATCAGCTCCGGCAGCCTGCGGGCGAGNGCGGTGGCATCGGTGATGCCCATNTTCTGGGTGTCCGCATTGATGAAATACGTCCCTTGCGGAAGGTACACGTCAAAGCCCGCAGCGCGAAGGCCCGCNCCGAGGATGTCACGTTTGTGGGCCAGCGTTGCCGCGGCATCACTGAAGTAGCTCTTCTCCATCCGCAGGCCCGCTGCGATGGCGCTTTGGAACGGTGTGCCGGAGGAATAGCTGAGGAACTGCTTGACGGTGCGCGCCGCAGCCACCAGCTCAGCCGGGCCGGACAGCCAGCCGATCTTCCACCCTGTGAACGAGAAGGTTTTACCGGCGGAGGAGATGGTGAGCGTTCGCTGGGCCGCACCTTCAAGGGTGGCCACGGGTATGTGCCGGGGACCAAACGTCAGGTGCTCGTAGACCTCATCGGTGAGGATGACGGCGTCGTACTTGATGGCCAGACGCACCACTTCGTTGAGCACCTCCACCGGGAACATGGCCCCGGTGGGNTTGTGCGGATTGTTCACGATGACCATCTTGGTGCGCGGGCTGAAACTATTTTCAAGCGTGGCCAGATCCGGCATGAAGTCCGGTGCCAGCAGGGCTGCGGTGGTATGCGTGGCGCCGCTGAGCCCGATCATAGCGCCGTAGGAATCGTAGAACGGCTCGAAAGTGAGAACCTCATCGCCGGGACCGGTCAGAGCCAGGATCGCCGCGGCGATGGCCTCGGTGGCGCCGGTGGTGACAATAACCTCGTGATCTGGATCCAGGGTGATGCCGTAGAAGCGATCCTGGTGCTCAGCGATAGCGCGGCGCAGATCAAGGATGCCCTTGCCAGGAGCGTACTGGTTATTGCCGTTGGCAATGGCTTCTTGAGCCAGCCGGCTCAGTTCTGCCGGGCCGTCCTCATCGGGGAAACCTTGGCCTAAGTTAATCGCCTGGTGCCGGTTGGCCAAGGTGGTGATCTCTTCAAAGATGGTCACGCCAAGGGAGCCGTCCGGGCCCATCAAGTTGGCGCCTTGTGCGGTCCGGTGCCAGGGCGTGCTCATTTAGTGCTCCTTCGGTGCTGGTACTTGTGCTGCTGCTACTGGTACTGGTTCTGCTGCGCCCGCTGCACGGCCGGTGAAGTGGTCCATGCTGCTGTACACCTTGAATACGTTACCGGCCACCACATCCCAAGCCCTAGTGGGCAGCACACCGCGCAAGCTCATGGCCAGTTTGGCTGTCCATGGAGTGAGCTTGATGGGNGTGCCCTTAAGCATGGCCTGCCAGGCCCGTTCCACGGCCACATCCGGGGTCATGATGGGGGTCAGCAGCGGGCCCTTGACTCCTTCAAACATGCCGGTGCTGATGTAGCTGGGGCAAAANGTGCTCACTTTCACCCTTGATCCCAAGCGTTCAAGTTCCAGCCGTAGCGAATCGCCCCACCCAATGACAGCCCACTTGGAAGCGGCATAGACGCTCATGTTCGGGTTCGCCAGTGTGCCCGCCGCTGAGGCGATATTCAAGATCCGCTGATCGGTACCCTTGTCCATCATGGCCGGTAGAAATTCAGCTGTGACATACATGGGNGCAAGAGCGTTGATGTTCATGATGGCACGGGTGTGCTTTTCTGAGTCGTGCTCCCANAAGGGGCCACTCTTGACGATCCCGGCGTTATTGATCAGAACGTCAGGANNGGTGATGCCGTACTGGTCCTTCAATGCCTGAGCAGCAGCTTTGATGGCGGAGAGTTCGCTGAGGTCAACTTGCTGTTGAACAACTGTGGCGCCGAGGGCACTGACTTCCTGGCCGACATGGTGCAAAGAAGCGGCGTTGACATCCCACAGGATCACCCTTGCCGCGCCCTCCTTGGCTGCGCGCAGGGCATACAAACGGCCCATGCCCATGCCCGCACCGGTAATCAGAACGGTGGCACCGGCTAGGGCGAAGTGAAGGTTGTTTTAGTGGGGGCTGACATGGTGTTCCTCTCCAATATGTTGTTACTGGTCAGTACACCACGGAAGATGCCGGACATGCACTAAAACAACCGCAGCCGTGGGAGAAAGTGGGCTAGATTCTTCTGTATGCGACGTGCCGTGTGCCCCGGATCCTTTGACCCCATTCATAAGGGGCATATTGAAGTGATTGCCCGTGCGGCAGGACTTNTTGACGAGGTCATTGTTGCGGTCTCCACTAATTACGCCAAGAAATACCGGTTCAGCCTTAATGAGCGCCTGGACATGGCCAAGACCACGTTCTCGGCGCTCTCCGGGATTGTGGTTGAGCCGATGNGGGAGGGCCTGCTCTCGGAATACTGTCACGCCNGGNGGGTCTCGGCCATTGTGAAGGGTTTGCGTTCCTCCTCCGACTTTGATTACGAACTACCCATGGCCACCATGAACCGCCAGCTCTCTGGCGTGGAGACCGTGTTCTTGCCGNGGGATAGCCGCTACCTGCACTTGTCCTCCACCTTGATCAAGGAAGTTCACTCCTTGGGCGGGGATGTTGCCGATTACGTTCCGCGCGCCGTACTGCGCCGCCTCCAAGGCGACACTGGCCTGGACACCCGGCCCGTCACGGTGGTCCCGCCCAGGCGGTAGGCATACTCTGACGCCTGCGTACCGTTTCACTCGAATGTGGCGCCACTCTCAGGGTGGCGCCACATTCGCACCAAATGGTGCGCAGGAGTCGAACGGCCGTTAGGTGTATGCGCAGAACTCGGGGACGACTGTTCCGCATAAGTTGAATGTTCCGCATAAGCTCAGGATTACCTCGCCGCTTGCACCTCTACGGCAGTGTGGACAGTGCCGCCAAGCGTGACTTTTCGCCCGCGTCAGCCTCCACCAGAGCCATCAGGGCGCTGGCTGCTGCCAGATTCGTGGCGGATACTTCGGAACTGAACAACCGCCGCTGCGCACCATGTTCGTAGGAATGAAATTCGATGGCGAACTTCGCACCTAGCTCCTCGGCCAGCTTCTGCGCCAGTGAGTTGCCTGTGGCGGTAAAGGCGGCCGCCAACTCAGGGCTCAACCACTCATCATCAGCTGTCAGGGACTCGTAGTAGGACGCCTCCCACTCCTGCAGGGCCGCAGTCAGCGACGAGGAGAGCGCCGCGTCCCGGTACGGCAGCGGGTCAAAGAGCCACAGGACGGTACCTGCATAGTCGGGAAACAGGCGCACCTTGATGAGGCCATCGAACCGGGCGCGGGCGGCAACGGCTGGCTCGTCGATCACCGAGGTGTCCACATCCACCACACAGCCAGTGACCTTCTTATGCGGGGATAGGCCGGCGTCTGAGGTGTCGGCAGTGTTGGCAGATTCGGTAGTGTGAACAGGCTCGGCATAGGGCGGGTAGCTACCCATCGGCCGAAGGATCTGGCGTTCACCAAGTGCTGGCACCCACGAGGTTCCGTCCGCATCTGCGGTGGCGTAGATCAGCGAGGATTCGGTGAGGGCAACAATAGTTCCCTGAACCCGGGGAAACCCNTCCGGGGCAGAGCCGTAATCGGTGGCGCTGAGGATACCGGTGACGGTCATGCTCCCGCTCACCGCCTCGGGTGCGGCCCAGAAAACGGAAAATCCATCACACACCAGCTCCGTNGGCAAAGTACCCACCGCCCCGCCTGGATGCTCCGGATGAGGAACGGCAACGCACTCAAGGGTGATCTCTATACCGAAGCAGCCGTAGAAACCCTGTGGATTACCGTCATCGGTCTCCAAAGTCAGCACGTGATCCAGCAGCTGGCCAATAGCAGGGGAAGCAATATCACCATCGCCGATCTGCCAGTCGGGAATGTAAACAGGAAGGATCATGGCCACCACTATGCCCTGAAGCTAAGGAGCATCGGTAGGCGTGAGCACGGAAAAACTTTTCAGAGCAGCCGCACGCCCAGCGGCAGGGGACCAGTGCAAAGCCCAGCGGTAGGTGGAAAAACCGGCTCAAACACAGGGATTTGGCGCACACCAGGGCAGTTGAGAGTTACATCACGCCCGTCATAGGCTGATGGGGTCGCGGATAGGGTGGAGTCTGTCGTAGACTGGATAAGGCCAATTGGCCTCTGGTGTCGCTCGTTTTGAAGCCCAAGCATTTTCGGGCTAAGATGGTGCGTCGGTCATATGTTCTTACAGGAGTTCTCATTAGCGAAACCACGTTGGGCAATAAGCTCAACCATGGCACGCCCNTTACCGTCAGCGTTAGGGAGCTTGGGCGAAGCCCCGGCAGCATGTGGAAGTTCGAAGAAGATGTGCCAGTGCCGGAGGATTTTGGCACCNCGCTCATTGGCGCGACGCCCGGAACCGTTTTGGATCTGGAACTCCGTTTTGAGGCCGTTCACGAAGGAATTCTTGTATCGGGCAATGTGTTTGTCNAAGTGACAGGCGAATGCTCACGATGCTTGGAGACTTTTGAGGATGACCTTGAAGTCGATGTGCAAGAACTTTTCTTCTACGAGGAACCGTCCGCGGATATCCTTGAACAAGAAGAAGATCAGCAACGTTGGGTCGAGCACGATTCTATCGATCTTGAACCGGTGTTGCGGGACGCAGTGGTAACCGCCCTGCCGTTCCAGCCGGTGTGCCGGGAAGACTGTGAGGGTCTGTGTTCTGAATGCGGAATACACCTTGCAGATGAGCCGGGGCACCACCACGAGATCGCTGATCCTCGGTGGGCTGCCCTACAGGGCTTTACCGGCGAAGAAAACTAGCAAAAGTTTCACTTTCGGACATGAGTCCGTGAGTTATCGAGAGAAAAGAGTTTGCCGTGGCTGTTCCCAAGCGGAAGATGTCCCGTGCCAATACGCGCGCACGCCGTTCCCAGTGGAAGGCCACCGCGCCTGCTCTGGTCAAGACCATTGAAAACGGCGAGGTTGTTTACAGCCTGCCGCACCAGGCCAAGGTCGTCACCGACTCAGCCGGTACCGCACTGTTCTTGGAATACAAGGGCCGTAAGGTTGCTGACGTCTAAAACGTCCGTTCGGCCATCCGGTCCGATCAATTAGTTAATATTTACTGCAGGAGTGTCATGTCCGCTGAAATTCCATCACCGGAACTCACGGACGGACACAAACTGTTGCTGAAGCGTCTCGGTGTCGATATTGATGCCGGGACGCTTCGTCTTGCACTGACACATAGGTCCTACGCCTATGAAAACGGCGGGCTGCCCACCAATGAACGCCTCGAGTTCTTAGGCGATTCCATTCTGNGGTTTTCCGTCACCGACGCCCTGTATCGCGATCATCCGCTACTACCCGAGGGTGATCTGGCGAAGCGACGCTCTTCCGTGGTCTCCACCCGGGCGTTGGCTTCCATTGCCCGCTCACTAGGTGTTGGCGAATTCATTTATCTTGGCCAGGGCGAACGGCTCACCAAGGGCCGCAACAAATCCTCCATCTTGGCTGACACCATGGAAGCGCTCATCGGCGCCGCCTATCTCACCCACGGCATCGAAGTTGCCCGTGAATTTGTTATGCGCCTTGTTGGGCCGCTGCTGGCCGATTCTGCCGTCCTTGGTGCTGGCACCGACTGGAAAACGAACATCCAGGAAATTGCCGCCGCCCGCCACCTGGGTGCCATTGTGTACCAGATCACCGGGACCGGCCCTGACCATGACCGTTCCTTCTGCGCCCACCTCATGATCGGTGGGCAGCATTATGGCACCGGCACCGGCCCTTCTAAANAGGAAGCCGAACGTTCCTCAGCCGCTGAGGCGTGGGTTGCGCTGCAGGCCCGTTTTGGTGAGGATCCTTCCGGGAAGCACGACGCCGGAACCCCTGTGATTCTTCCTCACCTGCCGTTGTGGCTCCGGATTCCTCCGCTGCTGGAAAATAGTGCCTGAGTTACCTGAAGTTGAGGTTGTACGGCGTGGACTTCAGCGGTGGATTGCCGGGCGGTCCATCACCTCCGTGTCCGTACCGGATCCGCGCTCCATCCGCCGGCACTCTCTAGGTGTTGAAGATTTTCGCGGGAACTTACTAGGTGCCACTGTTTTAGAGGTGGTGCGCCGCGGCAAATTTNTGTGGATGCCGCTAAGCGATTCTCCCTCTTCTCTAGAGCCGCCACACACTGCACTGGTGGCGCACTTAGGCATGAGCGGTCAGTTACTGGTGGAAGCACCCGAACAACCTCATGAAAAACACCTCAAGGTTCGCTTGTCCTTCTCCCCGCGGCCTGATGCGCCAGAAGAACTGCGGTTCGTGGATCAGCGGATCTTTGGTGGCTTGTTTGTCACTTCTTTAGTACCCACAGCGGATGGACTGCCCGGTGGATACAACGGTGACAGGGCTGGTTCTGATTCAGGGTGGGCGCTTATCCCTTTAGAAGCCGCCCATATTGGCCGCGATCCACTGGATGAGTACTTCAATCTGGAGGCGCTGCACCAANAACTGCGCTCCCGTAAGACTGGCTTGAAACGAGCGTTGCTGGATCAGAGCCTAGTCTCAGGGATCGGCAATATCTACGCTGATGAGGCCCTGTGGATGGCTAAGATGCACTTTGCCCGTCCCACTGAGACTCTGCGCCGGCCAGATACCGAGCGGATCATTGTGGCAGCACGGGAAGTCATGTCACGTGCCTTGGATGCCGGAGGGACCAGCTTTGACTCGCTGTATGTGAATGTGAACGGCGCTTCGGGCTACTTTGCCCGGTCACTGAAGGCCTACGGGCGTGAAAATGAGCCCTGTTACCGCTGCACTGAGCTGGGTCTTGCCAGCCGAATTCGCCGAGACTCTTTCATGGGCCGGTCCTCCTACAGCTGCCCTGTCTGCCAGCCGAAACCGCGCAACGCCCGGCTCTAGCTCCTGCTGGACTGAGCTGGCGAACTTCTACTGGCACCCAACAAACTACTCTGCAGCTGTGGGCAACAGCGTTTTCGCGGCTTAGGCGCGGGCTCGTGGGCGAGATAAGAAGAGGTGTAGCGAAGGATAACGCAGGAGCGAACGCTCAGCCCTGGTAGTACTTCGCCAAGCGGGCCAGTCCCTGATCCAACGAAACCGACGGGGTCCAGTCAAGGACGGCCTGGGTGTGCCGCTGATCAAACCAGTGGGCCGTGGAAAGCTGCTCGGCCAGGAAACGGGTCATGGGCGGTTCATCGTGCACCCAGCCACGCGTCCCGGCAGCAGTCCAGGCTTTNTCAATGACGGAGCCTGCGCCGCGGGCCAGCCAACCGGGAACCGAATATGCCGGTGCGGGGACGCCGGCTGCGGCGCAAATCCCGGCAATGAGCTCACCCACCGGGCGCGGCTCGCCGTTGGTGACCACCAGCGCCTGGCCGTGGGCGTAGTCCATGCGTTCTAGCCCGCGCACAATCGCCTCGGCGGCATTGTCAACATAAGTGGTGTCGATCAGGGCGCGGCCGCCGTCGAGCAGCGGGAGTCTGCCGGCACGGGCGCGTTCGACGACGCGTTCTACCAGTTGNGTGTCACCTGGCCCNCACACCACGTGAGGGCGGATGGCCGTGACCCGGAANCGTGGGGAGTCCTGCGCCAGCGCAATTTCCTCGGCCGCGGCCTTGGACCGGGCGTAGAAACCGCGGGCTTGGTCCGGGCTGGCGGCCCTGGCTCCCACCCCNACAATCGATGCGCCCAAGTGGGCCACCGAAGGNGAGGAGACAAACACAAAGTCGCGCACTCCGGCATGCTGCGCGGCGGTAAGGAGCTGGCGGGTCCCCACGATGTTCGTGGCCACAAAATCGTTCCACTCGCCCGTGAAGGATACCTTGGCGGCCAGGTGGATGACGGCGTCCACGCCGTGAACTGCCCGTGCCGCAACGTCGGGATCGGCCACAGAGCCCTGGATAGAATCCCAGTCCTGCTCCACAGCACGGCGTTGCAAACTCACCACGGAATGGCCGCGACTGTGCAGCAGTTGTGCCACAGCCTTGCCCAGCAAGCCGCTGGTGCCAGTCACCAGGATCCGGCGCCCGGAGGCGCCAGCTAAACGACCTACTTCTCCAACTGCACCAGCAGCGTTGTCCGGAGAGCTCACGGGCGTCCCGGCTTTGCGCCGGAGAGCATGCGTGCGGCCCAACGCGATAACTTGGCACGGTCGATCTTTGAATTGTGGCGCACATCGGTGGGCATGGCATCAATGACCACCACAGCTGCCAGCGGCAACCCGGTCTCATGAGCGGCGGCACGGATGTCCGCTGCCAAGGAAGCGGGAGCCAGTCCTGCGTTCTTGACCGGCGGCACCGTCTCAACAATGGCCACAGCAACCTGTGTGCCAGCAGGTCCAACGGCCACCACAGCAGCACGCGCCACGTCACCGAGAAGCTCAATGGCCTGCTCGGCAGCAACAGGNGTGCGGACGCCGTCGGCCGTGCATAAAATATGTTCCAGCCGGCCCTCTACCCACAGCCGCCCGGCGTCATCGAGGTGGCCAATGTCCCCGCTTCGGTGCCAGCCGGGNATGGAAATGCTGCGCTGCTCGGTGATCCAGAGGCGGTCGTAGCGTTCCTTGACGTGGGGNGCACGAATCAGGATTTCCCCGCTTACCCCAGCGTCACTGGTGGGCTCGGGGCGCACCGTGCCGTCGGCGTCGATGGGCGCGATGGCGATGGCGGCGCCGCTGACAGGCACGCCCACGCACACNCCATTGCCCGCCCCGGCCGCACTGATCCCGGCCAAGTCGATGTCCGTCACCGGCAGCGCCTCGGTCATGCCGTAGGGCGTGTGCAAAGCGGCATTGGGGGCTAATTCCTGTACCTTGTGCAGCAGCTGCTCAGCCAGCGGCGCCCCAGCTGATAAGACTAGTCCGACCCCGGCCAGCGCCTTGTGCTGCGCCGGTGAAAGTTCCGCCGCCGTCGCCACCACGTTCACCAATGCTGCCGGAGAGGCAAACACGACGGTGGCCTCAATGGCCAGTGCCGCATCGGCAAGAGCCCGGGCCGTGAGGGTGCGCGGGGCGGTGACATCCATATCGGGNGTAACGGTGGTGGCGCCCAGCGCCGGCCCCAACAACGCAAAGGGAGCGAACCCTGCCACCAGAGCAGTACCGGCGTCCAAAGAATACGTGGCCTTGNNAGTATCGCGCATGGCAGCCAAGCGGCGGTGCGTGTACACAACACCCTTGGCTGGACCGGTGGAGCCGGAGGTGAACAGCACTGCTGCGTCGTCATCAGGGGCGGCTGTGTGGAATGCGGAGGTGTCTTGGGCCAAACGAAGAACCCGCCCGTTGGCCATGAGTTGCGGAATGGTCGCGGCAACATTGAGGACCTTGTTGCGTGCATTAGCCGTTGCCGGGTTGAAGTCACCTGCGGCAATCTTCACGCCCGGCCAGTTGTAGAGGCGAGCCCCGGCAAGAGCCTTTTCAATGCCAATCAAATAGTTGGGTCCAGCACCCTTGATGGCGCGGCCCAAGCCTCGGGTACCCAACCCGGCGTCGGCCACCACAATAACGGCACCCAGACGAAGGCAGGAGTAAATGAGTGTGGTGAGTTCAATTCCTGGCGGCACCAGCAAGCTCACACGGTCGCCAGCCTTGAGCCCAAAATCGCGGAGGCCGGTGGCAAGATCATCCACATCCCGCGCCAGCTGCGCCCAACTCAGTTCGCGGGTTTTCCCGTGGCTGATACGTTCGCCCTGGTTGCCTCGCCCGTGTGGGGCCTTGGGCTCACCGGCAGTTTCACCGGGCAACATGTCCACAATGGCCAGGGAAGTATCTGCCCGGCGGGCATCTATTTCAGCCAGCATGGGGACGTATTCTGCTGTGGCTTCTGTTGCGGCTGTGGCTGTGGCCTCGGTGCCCGGACCTGCCAAGACCTCACTGGTGTGATCAGCGGCTGCCGGTTGTGCAAGCGTTTTNGAGAGCCACGCAAAGGTGGGTGCTGCAATGTCCCGGTCTTCTTGGACCAAGTGGCTGGCACCTTCAAAGCGGTGCACATCAGCGTCCGGCAGCCGGGTCAGCAGATCACGCAGGTAGCGGTCGGAGAAGACCGGGTCCTTCGGCCCNCACATCATGAACGCGGGCACGTCCAAGGTGCGGATATCAGCAGATACGGTGTCCAGAGCAGCCCACGATGGGTGCTGGGGTGTGGCTGGGATATCGGCCACAAAGTTCCCTACACCTGCCCGGCGGGCCACTGTTGTGTAGGGTGCCATGAACGCGGCACGGACGTCCTGCGCCAACGTAGGCTGCGCCAGGGCGTGCGTCACACGCAAGAATGCGGTGGAGGTTGTGGTACCCCACTTGTGCACAGCCGGGTGCAGGGCAAGCTGCAACGCTGGCGGCAGGGAAAANCCTGCGGGGTGCACTGCGGTGTTTGTCAGGACAACGGCGGCGAGCTGCTCCCGGTGCCGGGTGGCCCAGCCGAGGGAGATGACNCCACCCCAGTCGTGACCCACGCTGACAACAGGCCCGGTCAGGGCGAGGGCGTCAGTAAGGTCACCCAGGTCAGTAATTCTGTCCTCGAGGCGGCGAAAAGTGTCTGTCCGCTCGGAGAAGCCCATATCCAGCTGGTCAACGGCAATGACGCGCCAGGGACCGCCAGCGGAAAGGGTGGCCGGNGAGGTTGCCCCGGCCAACAAGGTGCGCCACAAATACGACCAGGTGGGGTTGCCGTGCACGCACAGCAACGTGCCCACAGGCTCCAGACCGGTGGCTAGGACATCAGCATCGTTATCCAAAAANTGCCATTGATGGCGCGTTCCGGGNGAGTCAACGGCGGCAGTGGAGGGTACCGAAAGTGTGCGGCGCCACGAAGCGCGCACGCCGGGCCACGGATCGGGAAGGGACGTTTCTGAAGCAGCCGTTGAAGGCAATGACGCCACTGCTACCACGCAATTTCCATCATGGCCGTGTTAAGACCGGAGCCAACACCCATACACAAGACACGATCGCCCGGGGTGAGGTTCTGGGACTCTTGGGCTAAGGTCATCGGCAGTGATGCCGGACCCACATTGCCCCACTTGGGGAACGTGATGGGTACGTTACCCTTGACCAAATTCACGGCCTTGATGATGGCGTTGGTGTAAGAATTGGAGACCTGATGGGTGACGTAGCGGTCCATGGAGCGCCAGTCCCAACCGTCAGTGTGAGCTTCATGCCACGCATCGGTGACAAGTTCCAAGCCGTTATCCAGCAGGCCTTTGGTATCTGTGAACATGCCATCTGGCCCACCCACGCATAGTTCATGATGTTGTGTGCCAGCCCGTGAGACGCCACCTAATATACGGTGTCCGCTGGGGTGGAGATCTGCTGGACCAATCACGGCCGCTGCCGCACCGGAGCCCAAAGTCAAGGTGGCGAATTCGCGAAGGTAGTCCTCACGGGTGGAGGTTTCCTCGTTCAGCCGCCGGAATGTGGTTTCCTGGGTGGTCTGTGCGTCTTCGCCTGCCACGACCAGGGCGTACTTGATCTGGCCCGAGTCAATCATGTTCGCGGCCAGGGTCATACCGTTGACAAATCCCAAGCAGGCGTTGGCCACATCGAAGTTCATGGCAGAAGACGGTAGTCCCAAACCGTTGTGGATTTTCACGGCCACGGAGGGTTCAAGATTGCGCCTAGTGACGGAGGTGTTGATCAACAGACCAACCTGTCCAGCTTCAATTCCTGCTTCGGCCAGGGCCTTGGCGCCTGCTTCAATGGCGGCGTCGTCAAAGTCTGTTCCGGTGCCCACCAGCGGCGTTCCTCCACACCGGCCACACGCTCCAAAGACGTTTGGACAGGCGAAGCCGTTTCAGGCTCGGGGCGAGCCGGGCGTCAAAGTCGCTGGACTTGACCACCACCGGGGCCTCAATGCTGGAGACCGCAAGTAAGGCGGTGTTGTGGTGACGAAACGTCGCGTTGCCGATCAAGTTCCAGCCTTTTCTTGTGGTTTTCGGTGTCTTTGGGCACTGATTTCCCGCTAGCCAAACCTTGATCCATGCAGGAACACTCTTCACAGGTGCCTGTACGTACCAAGATACATCCTTAACTATGCACCTTTAAGGGCATTCACGCACATGCGCTTTAACGCATACACGTATGCCCCGCCGGGCGGGCCCAAGAATTTCACGGTAGATTAGCACGGGAGAAACACCCCGGCGCAGGAGAAGAAAACAGTTTGCATCTAAAAGTCTTACCGTGCGAGGATTCAAGTCCTTCGCCTCGGCCACCACCTTTGACTTTGAACCAGGTGTTACAGCTGTTGTTGGGCCCAATGGTTCGGGCAAATCCAATGTTGTTGACGCCTTGGCCTGGGTCATGGGCGAACAAGGCCNNAAGACCCTGCGTGGTGGCAAAATGGAGGACGTCATCTTTGCCGGCACCTCCGGCCGTCCGCCGCTGGGCCGTGCTCATGTGGCCTTGACCATTGACAATGCTGATGGCGCCTTGCCCATTGACTACGCCGAAGTCACCATCTCGCGTACTCTTTTCCGCGCTGGTGGTTCCGAGTACGCCATTAACGGCACCTCCTGCCGTCTCCTGGACATCCAAGAGCTCCTCTCTGACTCCGGACTGGGCCGGGAAATGCATGTCATTGTTGGCCAAGGCCAGTTAGATAAAGTCCTGCACGCCACCGCCGAGGACCGCCGCGGTTTTATTGAGGAGGCTGCCGGGATTCTCAAGCACCGGCGGCGCAAGGAANAGACGCTGCGCAAGCTGGAGGCCATGAGCGCAAACCTGGCCAGACTCAGTGACTTGACGNGGGAGATCCGGCGCCAGCTGACACCGTTGGGTAAACAAGCTGCCGTGGCCAGGCGTGCCCAGGCCGTGCAATTTGACGTCCGTGACGCCAGGGCCCGCCTGCTGGCCGATGACATCGTGACGATCAGCTCCGCCGTCGAACGGGATGAGGCAGCGGAACTGGCANCAAAGAACCGCCGGAAACAGGTGGAAACACAGCTCCAATCAGGCCGGGAACAACAGATTCACCTTGAACAAGAAAGCGCCGCCGCAACCNCGGTGCTGAACGCCGCACGGGATAACTGGTACCAGCTCAGTGCCACCCGCGACCAGCTCAAAGCACTGGGCGCACTAGCTGCCGAGCGCCAGCGTCACCTGGGCGCACCCGATGCCGCGCCAGATCCCAGCCGTGACCCTGACAAGCTCGCTGAACAGGCCAGCCGCCTGCGCCAGGAGGAAGCCCAGCTGGATGAGGCTCTTGCGGAGCGGCGCTACGGGCTGGAAACGGCCATGGAGATCAAGGACGACGCTGAGGCTGCCGTCAGGATCGAGGAGCAGCGTGTCCGGGACCAGTTGCGCGCCACCGCGGATCGCCGGGAGGGCTTAGCCAAGCTGGCCGGCCAGGTTGCAGCGGCCCGTTCCCGGGTGGAATCCGCCGAGGCTGAAATTGGCCGCCTCCACCAGGGCAAGGCTGCCGGTGCTGTGCGGCACAGCGAAGCCGCCCAAGAGTTTGCCGCCCTGGAATCCCACGTTGCAGCGGTGGAAGCTGGCGAAGCCGGGCTTGATGCCGACTACGAGGTGGCCGCTGCAGCCCTGTCCGCCTTGGAAACGCAGATACAGGGTGCAGCGCAGGACCAGCTGGCTGCCGAACGTGAGCGTGATTCCCTCACCGCCCGGCGCGACGCCCTCGCCATTGGGCTGCTGCGCAAGGATGGCAGCGCGCACTTGCTGGAGGCCCGTCCATCCGGGGTTATGGCGTCCATGGCGGCGCTGGTTCAGGTGACAGCCGGTCATGAAACGGCCATTGCCGCAGCCCTAGATGCCGCCGCAGAAGGGATCGCCGTCACCGATACGGCCGCTGCCTTTGCGGCCCTGGAGCTCCTGAAGATGCACGACGGCGGACGCGTCACCTTGGTTGTTGCCGGTGCTGCCGGTGATGCCGCTGCTGTCGGCCCTGACAACGCCGGTGCTGCCGCCGCTACCTTGGCCAGTACTTTGGCCAGTGCAGAGGCTGCGGCTGCTGCGGTACAGGGTGCAGTCGTGGGACGCGCACAGGTGAGTGCACCAGATGAACTGGGGGCAACCTTAGATGCCTTGCTAACCGGGGTGGTGCTGGTGCCGGATCTCGCTGCAGCCAAGGCGGTCCTGGCCTGCGATGCCGGCCTGAGGGCCGTGACGGCCCACGGCGATGTCATCACCACGTATTACCTCCAGGGAGGCTCAGCCACGGCGCCGTCGTTGCTGGAACTCCAAGCCGCCGTAGATGAAACGGAGACGGCGTTACGGGCAGCTGCGATGCGTGGGGAACAGGCCCGCTTCACGTTGGCCGGTTTACGCACCCGACGCGCGGCTCTGGCGGAGGCAGAGGCCAGTGCACTGGCCTCATTGCATGAATCGGACGCGCGGCTGGCCGCCGTTTCAGCAAGGTTGGGCGCACTAGGAGCCACCCTGCGCTCGGCTGCCGGGGAATCAGAACGGCACACCCAGGCGCTAACGGCCGCCACCGTGAATCTGGCCCAGGAGCAGACATTGCTTGAGAAAATTGCGGCGCGTCTGACGCAGGCGCAGGAGGTCCCGGCCGGTGCGGAACCTTCCGTGGAGGAGCGGGACACCCTGGCAGCTGCAGCCACTGCCGGACGTGCAGTGGAGTTGGAAATGCGGCTGTCTTTGCGCAGCACGGAGGAGTCGCTGAACACTGTGCGTACCCGTGCAGCAGCGCTGGAACGGGCGGCGGCAACGGAGAAAATGGCGCGCCAACAGGCGGCGCAACGTGCTAACCGCCGGCTATTCCAGNGGAAAAAGGCCGCTGCGGTGGTTGCGGCAACCGGGCATATCCTGGCATGGGTGGAAGGCTCCATCGAGTTGGCCGAGCACGTCCGCGACGACGCTGAGGAACAACGCGCCACCCGCGAAGTTGACTTGATGGCCATCCGGAGTTCAACCATGGAGGCCGAGAAGGAACTAGCCAGGTTGACTGACACGGTGCACAGGGACGAGCTGGCCCGGGCTGCCCAGCGCCTTCGCATCGAGAGTCTTGAAAATAAGTCCATTGAGGAGTTGGGATTCAGCGTTGACCACCTCCTCAAGGAATACGGACCCGATACGTTGGTTCCTTTGGCGCCCCAGGTCTTCAGCGATAAGTGGGCGGCGCTGCGGGTTGAAGTAGATGACGCCGGTGCCGAAGTCCGGGACGGGACACCGTTTGTGCGGGAGGAACAAGAAAAGCGCCTCAAACGTGCCGAACGGGACCTTTCTGCTCTGGGCAAAGTGAATCCACTGGCGCTGGAGGAGTTTGCTGCGTTGGAGGAACGTCACCAGTTCCTGTCCTCGCAGTTGGAGGACCTCAAGGCCAGCCGCAAGGATCTGATGGACATCATCAAGGAAGTTGACCAGCGAGTCGAAGAGGTCTTCACAGCCGCTTACGCCGATACCGCCGTGCAATTTGAGCGGGTCTTTGGCCGGCTCTTCCCTGGCGGGGAGGGCAAGCTGGTCCTGACCGACCCCACGGATATGTTGACCACCGGGATCGAGGTTGAGGCCCGGCCAGCAGGGAAGAAAATCAAGCGGCTCTCGCTACTTTCGGGCGGGGAACGCTCACTGACGGCGGTGGCCTTGTTAGTGGCAATTTTCAAGGCCAGGCCCTCACCGTTCTACGTCATGGATGAGGTGGAGGCGGCGCTAGATGATACCAATCTGGGCCGGCTCATCACTCTCTTTGAGGAGCTGCGCGAGTCCAGCCAGCTGATCATTATTACGCACCAAAAGCGGACCATGGAAGTGGCCGACGCCCTGTACAGGGTGTCCATGAGGGGCGACGGCGTCTCCACCGTCATCAGCCAGCGCATGGACCGCGCCGGGTAGGCAGTGGGGCGGGACAACCGTGCTGCCTTGGAAATAGACTTGGCCCGTGACGTTCTTAGAGGCCGAAGGGCTCAGTAAGATCTACCTACCCAAGGGTTCTCCACCCGTGCGCGCCCTCGACGGCCTGGACCTTTTCGTGCCACAGGGGACGGTGACTGCGCTGCTTGGCCCCAATGGGGCGGGAAAGACCACCACGGTTAAAGTGCTGACCACCTTGATCACGCCCAACCAGGGCCGGGCGGTCATTGACGGGATCGACGTCCTGAAGTACCCGGAGCGCATCCGCCCGATCATCGGCGTGTCAGGACAGTATGCGGCCGTAGATGAAAATCTGACAGGCTTTGAAAACTTGGACATGGTGGGCCGGCTTTACCATTTGGGTGCCAAGGCGTCACGGCAGAGGGCCAAAGAGTTAATTGAGCTGTTTGAACTGACCGAGGCGATGAACCGGCCGGTGAAAGGCTTTTCCGGTGGCATGCGGCGGCGGATCGATCTGGCCGGTGCACTCGTCATCCGGCCCAAGGTGCTGTTCCTGGATGAACCGACTACCGGGTTGGACCCTCGCGGCCGGCTCGGCATGTGGGAGGTGATCACTAATCTGGTGNGGGAGGGCACCACCGTGCTGCTCACCACCCAGTATCTGGAGGAGGCGGACCGCCTAGCTGACAGCATTGCCGTCATCGATGGCGGCACCGTGATCGCCCTCGGCACTGCAGATGAGTTGAAAGCGTCCATTGGAGGGCAGCGGATAGAGCTGAACTTGGTTAGCGGCCAGGACAGCGCAGTTGTGCTCGAGCTGCTAGGGCGCATCGGCAACGCGGTGCCGACAGTCTCCGCCGACGGCCGCGAACTGACGGTCAGCGCAGATGACGCTCACTCCGCGTTGCAGGCCGTCCTCACCGAGCTGGGCTTACGCGGCATAGAACTGTACGACGCTGGCATGCGCCGGCCCACGTTGGATGATGTGTTCTTGAAACTTACCGGACATGCCACCGACAACGATGAAACGGTGGCATGATGGCACCTTCGAAGCGATCCCTGAGACCGCCGTCCACGCCCGTGGGGCGCTGGTTTTCGGACGGGTGGATCACCACGCGCCGGAACCTGATCAAGATCAAGCGGGTCCCGGACATCCTGGTGTTCACCACCTTGCAGCCCATCATGTTCGTCCTGCTTNTTACCTATATTTACGCCGGGGTCATCACCATTCCCGGCAGCAGCTACAAAGAGTTCATCATGGCGGGCATCTTCGCCCAGACTGTGGTGTTCGGTTCCACGTTTTCCGGTTCGGCGATGGCACAGGACTTACGCGATGGCATCATCGACAGGTTCCGCAGCCTGCCGATGAGCCCCTCGGCCGTATTGGTGGGCCGCACCAACGGGGATCTGTTCATCAACGCTATTTCCATGGCAGTCATGATGACAACTGGATTGCTGGTTGGCTGGCGGGTGCGCTCAAGCTTCTTCGAAGGTGCTGCCGCGGTGGCGCTGCTGCTGTTATTCGCCTACTCGTTTTCCTGGGTGATGGCGTATCTGGGGATGCTGGTGCGCAGCCCCGAAGTGATCAACAATGTCTCGTTCCTGGTGCTTTTTCCGCTCACATTCATCTCCAACGCGTTTGTGCCGGCGGACACGCTGCCCACGCCCNTGCGCTTGTTCGCCCAGTACAATCCGGTGTCGGCGCTGGTGCAGGCGGCACGGGAGCTGTTCGGTAACGTGCCTCCTGGTGCGGCGGTGCCGGACACCTGGACCCAGCAGCATGCGATCCCCACGGTGCTGATCGGGATCACCGTGGTGCTGGTGATCTTCATTCCGCTGGCCATTCACCGCTTCNAAAAGATCAGTTCGCGGTGACCGGCGTCGGGCTACACCGCTTGGCGGGTGCCCCTGGCCGGGAGCCANAAGACGATGCTGATGAACGCCACCACGGTGGCCATCAANAATGCCGGGGCGTAAGAGAACGTATCCACTAAGAATCCGGCTGCGATGGGGCCGATGATGGTGCCAAAGTCGGAGCTCATTTGGAAGGTGGCTAAAACCTTGCCTCCGGAGCGTTCATTGCCGATCACATCCGCCACGGTGGCCTGTTGGGCCGGGCCCATGAGTCCGCTGCCCACTCCGGCGACGGCGGAGATGGCAAAGAACCAGAACTCATTGCCGGTGAACCCCAAGGCTCCCATGGCGAGGCCGTTCACGGCCAGGCCCGCCAGGATCATGGGTTTGCGCCCNCACGTATCAGCCAGCTTGCCGGAGAAGGTCAAGGCCACTCCGGTGCCGATGGCGAAGACAGCCAAGGAAATGCCGGCAACTTCGGGGCCAGCGCCCAGGACGGCCGTGGCGAACAGCGGCACAAGGGCCATCCGGATGCCAATGGCCGACCAACCATTGGCGAACGCGGAGGTCAGCACAGCACGGTAGGCAGGTATCGCCAGGGCCGCGCGCAGCGTCAGCGGCTCCAGCTTCTTGGCGGCGGCGGCGGCGCGCAAGTGCGCCGGGATGGCCTTGACAGAGGGNAGCATGGTGGCCACCAAGATGGCCACCAGCACCAGGGCGCCGGCGTAGACCAGGAACGGCAGTTGCAGGCCCAAGCCCGCGAGCAGGCCGCCAGCAGCAGGGCCGGCAATGTTGCCCAGCAGGAAGGAACCGGAGTAGAGGCTGGAGACCCGGCCGCGGGCCCGCGGNGGAGCGAGCCTGATGAGCAGTCCCATGGCGGCCACCGTGAACATGGTGGAGCCAATGCCGCCGAGCCCNCGGAAGAGCAGTAGCTGCCAGTAGTTTTGGGCGAAGGCGCAGGCTGCTGAGGATGCACCAACAATAAGGATGCCCAGGATATAGGTGCGTCTTTCGCCCATACGTTCCACCAGCCAGCCGCTGAGCGGGGCAAANAGGAGCCGGGTGAAAGCAAAGGCACTGACCACTACCGCAGCAGCGGTGATGCTGACATGAAAGCTCTGCGCAAATTGCGGCAAAACTGGTGCCACAATCCCGAATCCGATCGCGATCAANAAGGCGGCCGCAACCAGCACCTTAATCTCACGGGGAAGTGTCACCGAGGGGTGTTCTAACGANTTTTTGGACGAAGGGCTAGTCATTGGCATCAGCATAGAGTTTCTCACACACGGGCGTGAAGTAGTTGCTCACAGCCCTCATGAGAGACTGGAGGGTGAATGACTTTCTCNCTATCCTCCTGACCATTGTTATTGGGCTCGCCGTTGTTTCCGGTGTCCTGGTTCCCTTCTTCTTGAAGGCCCGGCGCAACAACCAGAACTACGTTGGCNCCCGTGACGCCAATGACCCGGCACCGCTGGAGCCGGCCGGTACCGCTGACTCAACTGGCACCTTGGTGCAGGAACGCNCGGAACCCCAAGCTCCGGCGTCGGACGCTGAAACAGCGCTGGTTGAGCCAGAAACACCGGTGGCACCCTCGCTGGAGACTCCGCTTCCTGTGGAAGGCCGGCTGGTGCGGCTGCGTGCCCGTCTGGCGAAGTCGAACAATGCCCTGGGTAAGGGATTGCTGGCGCTGCTTTCGCGGGACACCATCGATGAAGATGTGTGGGAAGAGGTTGAAGAGACGCTGCTGCTGGCGGATATTGGCACCGATTCCACCATGGATCTGGTGGACACGCTACGCGATCGCGTGAAGGTTTTGGGTGTGCGCAGCCCTGAGCATGTTCAGTCGATGCTGCGCGAGGAGCTCATCAAACTCATCGACCCCAGCATGGACCGGACCCTGAACATTGAACGGCACGATGACCGTCCGGCCGTGCTGATGGTGGTTGGTGTCAACGGCGTGGGTAAAACCACCACTGTTGGCAAGTTGGCCCGCGTGTTGGTGGCGGAAAACAAGGACGTGCTCCTGGGCGCGGCAGACACTTTCCGTGCCGCCGCCGCTGAGCAGTTGGCCACGTGGGGTGCGCGTGTGGGTGTTCCCACCGTGAAGTCCGACGTCGATGGGGCGGACCCTGCCTCGGTCGCCTTCGAAGCGGTGAAGGCAGGCATCGAGCAAGAAGTTGATGTTGTCATGATTGACACTGCCGGGCGCCTGCAGAACAAGGTGGGGCTGATGGACGAGCTGGGCAAGGTCAAGCGTGTCATTGAAAAGCAAGCAACAGTTGATGAGGTCCTGCTGGTTCTTGATGCCACCACAGGCCAGAACGGTCTGACCCAGGCGAAGGTTNTTGCCGAAGTTGTCAATGTCACCGGCATTGTGCTGACCAAGCTTGACGGTACGGCCAAGGGCGGCATTGTGGTGGCCATCCAANAGACACTGGGTGTGCCGGTGAAGCTGGTGGGTCTGGGCGAAGGTGCCGATGACCTGGCCCCGTTTGACGCGGAAAGTTTTGTTGACGCCCTCTTGGACTAAAAGCTTGTAGCTGCGTTTTTCCTCCATGCAATGATCCGTAAAATTTTCTAGAACATGGCAATATCGCCAAAGTGCCCGCCTTTGTGCGGGCACTTTTTCTTTGTTTAACTTCGTTTTAACGGCTCTCGCTTGAATTCTCGTGAGAGTTGCGGCCCCTCGATGCTCCGGGCGAAGGTTTGGCTCGCGCCGTGACCAAGGCTCTCATCGCCTCGTCCCACACCCTCCCGATGAGGGAAAGCTTGAGCTCAACCGCACGCTGGCGCGTTTGTCTTGTGGCTCCCTCGGAAACAAGCATGAAACAGTCCCGGTGCACGAACTTAACCGTGCCGAGGCATCAGTAACGTGCCGTTAACCTTTGGTGCGCTCCTAAGAAATATCTGCAGACCAGCATTGTAAGAGTCCACAGTGCACCGCCCCGAAGACGTGGCAAGCAGCAACTCTTGAAATGAAAGGCCAGCCAATGAATTCTGGCGACACAGCTTGGGTCCTCATCTCAGCAGCTTTGGTGCTGCTGATGACTNCAGGACTGGCATTCTTCTACGGCGGCATGACCCGAGCCAAGGGTGTCCTGAACATGATGATGATGAGCTTTGGTGCCATCGCCGTGGTGGGTGTCATCTGGATCCTCTTTGGATACTCCGCAGCGTTTGGAACCGACATCGGCGGGNGCCTTCTAGGTAACNCCTTTGAAAAGTTGGGCCTGCAAGGAGTGCTTGACACAGGGCGGGTGNTGCCCCTTGTTGGCACTATTCCTGAAATAGCCTTTGTTGGCTTCCAAGCGGTCTTTGCCATCATTACCGTGGCACTGATCACCGGGGCCATTGCCGACCGTGCCAAATTCGGTGCGTGGCTGCTCTTCGCAGCCATTTGGGTCACAGTGGTTTATCTGCCCGTGGCCCATTGGGTCTTCTCCTTCACCAAGGATGCCCGCGGCAATCCCACCGGTGGGTGGATTGGCCAGGGACTCGGTGTTATTGACTTTGCTGGGNGCACGGCTGTGCATATCAACGCTGGAGCAGCAGCCCTGGCATTGGCTCTGATCCTGGGTAAGCGGAAGGGCTTTGGTAAAGACCCCAGCCACCGCCCGCACAACCTCCCCTTTGTCATGCTGGGTGCTGGCCTGCTGTGGTTTGGTTGGTTTGGCTTCAACGCAGGTTCGGCCCTGGGCGCCAACGCCACTGCCGGCTATGTCTGGATCAATACCCTTGCCGCACCTGCTGCCGCAATTCTTGGCTGGCTCCTAGTAGAGAAGCTTCGAGATGGGCATGCAACCTCCTTGGGTGCTGCTTCGGGCGCGGTAGCCGGTCTGGTGGGCATCACACCAGCCTGCTCGGCGTTGACTCCCCTGTGGGCTTTGGCTCTAGGCGCTCTGGCTGGGGTTGTCTGTGCATTGGCCGTGGGATTGAAGTACCGGTTCGGCATCGATGACTCCCTTGACGTAGTGGGTGTCCACCTTGTGGGAGGCATTGTTGGCACCTTGTTCATTGGCTTTGCCGCAAACCCCACCTCACCAGCTGGCGGCCAAGGACTCTTCTACGGAGGCGGGCTAGAACTACTGGGCAAGCAGGCCATCGGAGCATTTTCAGTACTGATCTATTCATTCGTCATGGCCTTTGTCATCGGCTGGATCATCAATAAGACCATGGGCTTCCGTATCTCCAAAGAGCACGAGGCGGCCGGCATCGACGTCGCTATCCATGCAGAGTCCGCCTACGACCTAGGCGGGCACAGCACCGGTAGCTTCCATCCGCTCACCGAAAAGCTGCCGGCAGCCGCAACTCTCAAGAGAACACGCAGTAGCGAAACCAAGGTGAACGCATGAAACTCATCACGGCAATCATCCGGCCAGAGCAACTCGAAGATGTGCGCAATGCCCTTGAGAGTTACGGTGTTCAGGGCCTGACCGTTAGCAGCGCCCACGGGTACGGCCGCCAACGCGGTCACACGGAAATCTACCGTGGCGCCGAATACACCGTGGATCTCCATGCCAAGATCCGGGTGGAGGTCCTTGCCACCGATGAGCAGGCATGGGATCTCATGGAGATCATTGTTGCTAGTTCTAACACTGGTAACGCCGGTGATGGGAAAGTGTGGATGATCGAAGTGTGTGAGGCCGTTCGGGTCAGAACAGGCGAACGTGGAGTGGCAGCAATCTAAAACTCTTTGACACACCCGACGCTTTGAAAGGTTCACGCGAAATGGAGCATTCGGGGATCCGGTGAGTTCCGCTACAGGCCGGGCACCATCGAGACTTGTGCACAAGTTCGCCGAGGGTACTGCCTGAGGTGTGAACGGGTGGGCACACTAAGTGACATGGCTAGTTCCCCAGATAAAAGTACAAAGCAGTTGCTGGACACCATCGATGCCCTAGGCAAGGTGGCGCGGCAAAAGGACTTGTTACGGTACGGATTCACGTTATGGAATTTGAAGCAGGCGCTGGCAGCTGGAACAGTGGCCTCGATTTCCCGTGGATACTACGCCCTCCCGGATGCGGATGATCTAGATGTTGAGCTTGCCCGCCACCAAGGCCGANAAACGTGCTTTACCAAGGCTGAGCAGATCGGGCTTTGGGTCATCAATCCGATGCGGCAACCCCATGTGGCTGCCGCGCACGGCCGCCCCATTCCCGGTTGCGTGGTCCACAGGGTCAGTGGCGGGCAGACCTTGGTAGATATTCTGCGTCAGTGTGTTAAATGTGGAAGCGAAGTGGAGGCCCTCGCCGTGTTGGAATCGGCCGTGGTGCTCAAGAAATGCACGTTTCACCAACTGCGGGAGGCCTTTTCGGGGCGACAGGACACCGCGGGCCGGGCCATCGTGGCGATGATCGACCCGCAGTCCCAGTCAATTGTGGAAACTGTGGCTCGATATTACCTANAAAGGGCTGGCTACAACGTCCAAGGGCAAGCCGCCATCAAGGGTGTGGGGCACCTTGATCTGCTGGTGGAAGGCATCCTTGGTGTGGAAACAGATGGCGAAAAATACCACAACACAGCCGCGGGATGGGCCGAAGACTTGCGGCGGGACAATCTGCTGGTCATCGAAGGGGTGTGGAAGTTGCGGATCCCGGCCGTAGTGGTCCTTTACCACCCGGAGACCATGCTTNTATGGGTCAAAGACGCCCTGCTACAGATCCAGGGCGGCAAATCATTCTTTATGCGCTCGGCTCGTCCTCGACCGTTGCGCCTGTTAAAGTCCCCGCATGTTATGCGCAGGGTTCACCTATGAAGTCTGCGCCAGTGATGCAGTGGCGTAACACTCGATCCCCAGTCCAACGCATAGCTGAAGTCAACACGGGACATGCGCACCACTGGCGGCTAGCTCAACGCATAGTAATAGCAACCGCCGGAACGGGGAGTAGGGGCTCGGTTTTCGCGGTGAAAGGCAAAGGCACCTCGTCACGCGGTGAAAACCAGACCCTTGGACATAGACGCTTGGCCATAATGACTAGCCATAATGACTAGCCACAGCGAAAGGCGCTGATCAGTCGTTGCTGGTGGTCCAATCCGCTGGACCGTTGGACCCAGCCGAGTATTCTTCCAGGGGNACTGTCCCAGCCTTCCAAGCAGCAAAGGTCGGTTCCACAATGCGCCAGCATTCTTCGGCTGTGTCGCCGCGGACTGACAGCAGCGGATCCGCGCGGAGGACCCCTTCGAGTACTTCACCATAAGGTAGGAGCGGGTCGCTGCCCAGTTCAGCCTCCAACTTGACCCGGTCCAGGGTAAACACGTCACCTGGGCCGTTAACATCCAGGTCCAGGGTCAGCGTGTCCGGGCCGAAACCAATGTGCAGGCGGGTGGGNGAGTCAGTGCCCTTAAATCCGACGGGCAGGTGCGGCACCGGTTTGAAGGTGACGACGGCTTCTTTACGGGCGTTGCCTAGTGCCTTCCCTGAGCGCAGAATGAACGGCACTCCTGCCCACCGCCAATTGTTTATGTACACTTCCACCTCAGCCAGCGTCTCGGTGTCATTAGCAGGATCGACGCCGTCCTCGTCGATATAGTTCGGGACCTTGCGCTTGCCAATACTTCCCGCGGTGTAGCGCGCCCGGCGTGTGTACTTGGCTAAATCNTTCCCGGTGCGGCCAATGGTGCTGGCACGCAGAACTGTAGCAATACTGGAGCGGACGTCCTGTTCACCCAACGTGGCTGGNGGTTCCATAGCCATAATGCCCATGACCTGAAGTAGGTGGCTTTGAATCATGTCCCGCCCGGCACCAGCATGGTCGTAGTACCTGGCCCGGTTCTCCAACGTCAGAGCCTCGTCAAAGAAGATCTCCACCTTTTCAATGTGCTGACCGTCCCAAGAATGCTCCAGCAACCTATTGGCAAAACGGAGCCCCAAGATATTCAAAACTGTTGACTTGCCTAGGAAATGATCCACCCGGTGGATGTGGTCCTCGGGGACCAGCCCGGCGAGCGTGGCATTGAGTGCCCGTGCCGATTCGACACTGGAACCAAACGGCTTCTCCATAACAAGGCGGGTGCCAGCTGGCAGATCCTCCGGTGTCAACGCTGTACAAGCTTTCTGGCTAATAGCGGGNGGTAGGGCAAAATACAGGGCTACCGGGCCCGGAATGTCCTTAAGGAACTTGCCCAGCACGCCCTTGGCGGTCACGTCCAGCTGGTGGTAGCTGCTATCCGCTTGGAGCTGCTGCAATTCCTTGATCCCGGCGTCCGTGGAGACCCCATCAGGGTCNATGGCCTCAGAAAAACAGTTTGTGAGCCTGTCCTGCCATTGCTTTTGGGACCAATCGTCGTTGCCGGCGCCAACAAGGGACAGCCCCGGCGCGCGTCCCGAGGCGATAAGTCTNGCCAACCCGGGAAGCAATAACCTACCGGTCAAGTCACCCGACGCACCCAAAATGAGCAGAGTCTTGATCCGCTGGCTGGCGCCGTTCGCCTGGGCCGGAGATCCGGCGTCGCGCGTGGCAGCCGAAGCGGCGGATGTTTTGGCAGAGGGACCCTTGGGAGCTGAAGTGGTTTTCATCACGCCTTCAGCATGCCACTAAGGAACAAAAATTTCAGCACTCCGGCGCCTGCCAGTCAAGATGTTTTCTCTCGAGACCAACTGTGGTGGTGCATTCGATAAAGTTGGTGGCGCGTGCAGCGAAGAAGGTCCACAGTTGATACCCTTGATAGTTGAGTCCCTCAGGAAAGTGGGATGGTGCCACGTGCGCTGTCTTGCCGTTCTCATCCTGATCAACATAAATTGCCGCGCCTGCGTGCGCGGTCAAACCATCTGGCCTGACCGCGCAGGCGTTGGTTAATCCCTGACGAAAGAAGTACGCGGCGCGTGTTCAACTCCNTATCTGATCGGTTGACAGCAACTTTCAAGAACCTCCGTGGCAAGGGGCGGCTGAGCGAGGCCGACGTCGATGCCACAGTGCGCGAGATCCGTCGCGCGCTCTTGAACGCCGATGTTGCCGTGCCCGTGGTGCGTGAATTCACCGCCAAGGTCCGTGAACGGGCGCTCGGCTCCGAGGTTAACGAGGCCCTGAACCCTGCGCAGCAAATCGTCAAGATCGTCAACGAGGAACTCGTGGCCATCCTCGGTGGGGAAACCCGCCGGATCAACCTGGCCAAANACCCGCCCACTGTCATCATGTTGGCTGGTTTGCAGGGTGCAGGAAAGACCACCCTTGCCGGAAAGCTGTCCAAGTGGCTCAAGGGCCAAGGACACAGCCCGCTGCTGGTGGCTGCAGATTTGCAGCGCCCCAACGCCGTCAAGCAGCTCCAGGTCAACGGTGAGCGCGCAGGCGTCCCCGTTNTTGCTCCGCACCCGGGCGTCAGCAGTGAATTTGAAAATGCCACCGGCGATCCTGTTGCCGTAGCCCTGGCTGGTTTGGCCGAGGCGAAGTCCAAGCTGTACGACGTGGTCATTGTTGACACCGCCGGCCGGTTGGGTATTGACGCTGAATTGATGAAGCAGGCTGCGGACATCCGCGCCGCCATCAACCCCGACGAAGTTCTCTTTGTCATTGACGCCATGATCGGTCAGGACGCCGTCAACACGGCCCAGGCGTTCAACGAGGGTGTGAACTTCACCGGCGTTGTGTTGACCAAGCTCGACGGCGACGCTCGCGGTGGTGCCGCTCTCTCAGTCGCGTCGATCACCGGCAAGCCCGTCATGTTCGCCTCCACAGGCGAATCACTGGATGACTTTGAGCTGTTCCACCCGGACCGTATGGCCAGCCGCATCCTGGACATGGGCGATGTTCTCACGCTCATCGAGCAGGCTGAANAANACTGGGACAAGGGCGAAGCCGAACGGATGGCGCAGAAATTCGCCGACCAAGAAGACTTCACCCTGGATGATTTCCTGGCCCAGATGCAGCAGATCCGCAAAATGGGCTCCATGAAGAAGATGCTCATGATGATGCCTGGCGCAGCTAACATGCGCCAGCAGCTGGAGAACTTTGACGAGCGCGAGATTGACCGCGTTGAGGCCATTGTGCGCTCCATGACCCCGCACGAGCGGCTTGCACCGAAGATCATCAACGGATCACGCCGCGCCCGTATCGCCAAGGGTTCAGGTGTCCATGTTTCCGAGGTCAACGGGCTACTGGAGCGTTTTGGCCAGGCTCAGAAGATGATGAAGAAAATGGCCCAAGGTGGCGGCATTCCCGGAATGCCGGGCATGCCCGGTCCTGGTGGCTTCAATAGCGCGCGTAAGGGGAAGCAGNGCCCCAAGAAGAAGGCTAAATCCGGTAACCCGGCCAAGGCTGCCGCTGAGTTGAAGGCCGCACAGGAAAAGGCCAGTGCACCCAAAGCGTTGCCCACTGGTGCGGCGTTTGGGGCCGGCGCTGGTGCTGAGGGCTTTGACCCGTCGAGTCTGAATCTGCCTAAGGGTTTTGAGAAGTTCCTGGGCAAGTAACGGGGCCAAAATTGGCGTTGAAGGCGCCGGCAGACCACCCTGGTGGCTCCGGCGCCTTTGTTCTGCCAAAACCCAACCCTGACAGCCTTTAGCAACGGGTCTAGACTGTCGAATTAGGAGCCTCGCGCAGACCAGAGTGATCCCCACCGCCGGGTTCCGCCATGGAGGCGCATGATGTCACATTTGCGAACACATGGGNGAACCNGAAAGTCGTTTATTCGGTTGTTAGGAGTATTTTCAGTGGTTTTCCTAGCCTTGACCGGCTGTAGTTCAGGCGGTTCGGGAAACACCAATTCGGCAAACGCACCGGGAAAAGCGGCAAACACCGCCACCTTTGCCGAACCGCCAAATGCTGTACCAAACTGGATTTGGCCTNTTTCACCCATTGCCGATTTTTCCGTATCCAACATTTCAGACTTGCAGCAACTGATGTACCGGCCGCTGTATTGGTTTGGAAATGATGGGAAAGCCGAGGTCAACGACTCGCTGAGTCTGGCTGCACAACCTGCCTACAGCAACGACGGCAAGACGATTACCATCAAGCTCAAGGACTATAAGTGGTCCGACGGCACAGCCGTCACGTCCACGGACGTGATGTTCTGGTTTAACATGGCGAAAGCGGAGAAAACAAACTTCGCAGCCTATGTGCCCGGACAGTTCCCGGATAACATTGTCTCGGCAACCGCCCCGGATGCCACGACGATTGTCTTCACCGCGGACAAGGGATACAGCCAGCAGTGGATGCTGTACAACCAGCTCAGTCAGATCACCCCGATGCCACCGGCTTGGGATATGACAAGCGCCACGGCCAAGGGAGACTGTGCAACTAACGTTTCCGGCTGTGCCGCCGTTTACACGTACATGATCTCGCAGTCGAAGGATCTGCCAACGTACGCCACTAACCCGCTATGGCAAGTGGTGGATGGCCCGTGGCAGCTGAAGAGCTTCAACTCCGATGGACACATCACGTTCGTTCCGAACACCAAGTACTCCGGTCCCGTGAAGCCCACCTTGAAGGAATTCATTGAGGTGCCCTTCACCACGGACGCAGCCGAGTTCAACGTATTGCGCGGTGCCAGCACCATTGACGTGGGCTACATCCCCACGCAGGACCTGAGTTCACCACGACCCACCAACACCACACCGGACCAGGCAGGGCCAAACNCCCTCAGCGCCAACTACACTTTGGCGCCGTGGAACCTGTACGGCATCAACTACTTCCCGATCAACTACAACAACNCCACGGTTGGCCCGATCTTCAAGCAGCTGTACTTCCGGCAGGCATTGCAGTCGGTGGTGGATCAACAAGGGATCTTGACCTCCGCGGGCAAGAACTACGGATTCGAGACCACCGGCCCTGTGCCGTTGTTCCCGGCAAGCCCGTTGATCTCCAGCGTTGAGCAANAGAACCCATACCCGTTCAATATTTCTTCAGCGACCAAGTACCTGACCGACAACGGCTGGTCCGTCACCTCCGGACAGGCTGCAACCTGCACCAAGCCCGGCACAGCGGCCGGTGAATGTGGCCCCGATATCAAGGCCGGGCAGGCTTTGAGCTTCACCCTCCAATACGCCAGTGGAAACCAGACGGTCACCACGGCCATGGAATCTATGAAGTCCAATGCGGCACAGGCCGGGATCATCTTGAACATTGTGCCGGCCCCGTTCAACACCGTGACCGGCACTGCCATCCCGTGTTCTGGCGCCACATGCACCTGGGAGATGGGTAACTGGGGAGGCGGCTGGGTGTACGCACCTGACTACTACCCAACCGGTGAGACGCTGTTCCAGACAGGGGCGGGATCAAACAGCGGAAGCTACTCAAACCCCGCCATTGACAAGCTGATTCTTGCCAGCACCGTTGAGAGCGGCACCGCGGTCATGCAGGCATACGAGAACGCCTTGGCCCAGGATGTACCGGTAATTTGGCAGCCAAATTACACGTACAGCCTGACCATGGTGGCCAACGGGCTCAAGGGTGTCACGCCCCAGAACNCCTACGCGGCGCTCNACCCCGAAAACTGGCATTACTGACGGCCGCCGGGAAATAGCACTGCGGAGTAGGCGAGTGAAGAGCATGTTCGTTCAGATCGTCCCGAAAGAAGGGATAGCGTCATGATCGGCTATATTCTTCGCCGCCTGCTCCAGTCAGTATTGGTGGTCCTTGTGGTGACCATCATTGTGTTCATCTTGTTGCACCAGCTCCCAGGCGGTGCGGCACGGGCGATTCTGGGGCCACGGGCCACCGCAGCCCAGATCGCCGAATTCAATATCCAAAATGGTTACGACCAGCCGTTGTTCATTCAATATTTTCGCCAATTGGGCCAGTGGCTGACGGGAAATTTCGGTTTCTCTATCAAGCTGAATCAGTCCGTCAGCTCGCTGCTGGTCCAGCGCATGCCCAAAACCATCATCTTGGGACTGCTGTCGCTGCTGTTGACGGTGATTGTTGCCATTCCTTTGGGCATCTACCAAGCCGTGCGCCGAAACAAGCCCTTTGACTACATTGCCACCGGCTTGGCGTTCATCTTCTATGCAGCGCCAACTNTTNTTATTGGCCTGATCATGATCGAGGTCTTCGCCCAGAATCTCGGTTGGTTCCCGCCAGAGGCGCCGCAATCTAACGGGATCATCCCCATCTTCTCGGATTTTAACGCCATGGTGCTGCCCATTGTCACTCTGGCCCTGCTGAGCATCGCCGGGTTCTCCCGTTACATGCGGTCCTCAGTGCTGGATAACATCGACCAAGACTATGTCCGCACCGCACAAGCCAAGNGGGCTGGGCCCACCCGCGTCCTGTACCACCATGTCCTGCGCAATGCGCTGATCCCCATCATCACACTGCTGGGGTTGTCCCTGCCGGCCTTGTTTGCCGGCGCACTCATCACGGAATCGATCTTCAACTTCNCCGGCATGGGGCTGCTGTTTTGGCAGGCTGCACAGGCTTCTGACTACCCAGTGGAGCTTGGCGTGGTCATCATCACGGCGTTTGCCACTGTGGCAGGAAACCTGTTGGCTGATATTTCCTTAGCCGTGCTTGATCCGAGAGTGAAACTATGACTACCATGCGTCCCGGCGCGGGGCAGAGCGGCCCTGATGTGAGCGGATCAGTGGAACAAGCCGTACCCATAGGCGCCACCGGCTTACCAGCCGGTAAAGCCAAAGCATGTTCCAGCTCGGCTTTGAGGTGTTCCTTCAAAACAAGCTGGCCATCGTAGGGTTCGTTGTCCTGGTCATCGCCGTGCTGTTTTGTTTCATCGGCCCTTGGTCTACCCCACCAACCAAACGACGGTGAACCTCTCCAATGCAAACCTGCCGCCAGGTCCCGGTCACCCTGGGCACCGATGAAACCGGATACGACCAACTGGGCAGGCTCATGACAGGTGGCCAGGTGTCGTTGGCCATCGGGTTTGCTGCAGCCATTATTGCAACGGTTGTAGGTACCATCTGGGGTGCCATTGCCGGATTCTTTGGCGGCTGGGTCGATTCGGTCATGATGCGTATTGTTGACGCTGTCTTGTCCATCCCGATCCTGTTCTTGCTCCTGTTTCTGGTCACGATCGTTAAACCGAGCGTGCCGGTCATGATCTTCGTTCTGGGCCTGACAGCGTGGCTGGTGCCGGCCCGGTTGGTGCGCGGGGAATCATTGACCCTGCGGGTACGCGAATACGTCCAGGCCGTTCGCGTCATGGGCGGTTCGTCCTGGCATTCGGTGGTGCGGCACATCATGCCCAATGTCATTGGCACCGTCATTGTCAACGCCACGTTCCAAGTGGCCGATGCGATCTTGCTCATCGCCTACCTTGGGTACCTCGGTTTGGGCATATCCCCACCTGCCACCGACTGGGGAGGCATGCTCAGCAATGGCACGTCCTTCGTGTTCACGAACTACTGGTGGCTGATCTACCCTCCCGGCATTGCCATCATTGTGGTCGTCGTCGCGGTGAACCTGGTCGGCGACGGCCTCCGGGACTCGGTCGAGGTCCGGCTTCAGCGGCGCTGACAAAACACCACCGCACCCATCCTAAGGAGAGCTCCCATGCCACTGCTGGAGATTCGCGATCTCAGTACGGACATCCGCCTGAGCAAGTCCGTGGTGCATGCCTTGGACCACGTGAACCTACATGTCAATGCCGGGGAATGCTTGGGCCTGGTGNGGGAATCCGGCAGCGGAAAGACCATGCTGGCCATGTCGATCGAGCAGTTACTGCCTCCCGGGNGACGGATTGTGGGCGGGNAAATCGTCTTTGACGGTCAGGACCTTGTCAAGCTGAACGAAGCACGCCTGCGGGAGATTCGTGGCGGTGACATCGGTATGATCTTTCAGGACCCCATGACCTCGCTGAACCCCGTTGTCCCCATTGGTGATCAGGTTGCGGAGCCGCTGATGTTGCACCGCGGGATGGGCAAGGCCGAAGCACTCAAGGACGTGCTGGACATGTTTGGGCTGGTGGGCATCGCCAACCCGGCCCAGCGGATCAAGGATTTCCCGCACCAGCTATCCGGCGGACAGCGTCAGCGTGTCATGATCGCCATGGCACTGATCTGTCAGCCAAAGTTGCTGATCGCCGACGAACCCACCACGGCCTTGGATGTCACCGTGCAANAGCAGATTCTGGAACTCGTGGCTAGCTTGCGCCAAGAATTCCACATGGCCATGATCCTGGTGACCCACGACCTGGGCGTCATTGCCGGAAGCGCGGACCGGGTGGTGGTCATGTACGCCGGAAAAATCGCTGAAATGGCCGACGTCCACACACTCTTCGCCGCACCCAAGCACCGTTATACGGATGCATTGTTTGAGGCATTGCCCGAACGTGCTGCCGGAACGNGGGAGCGGCTGTACTCGATCCCGGGCCTACCGCCGGATTTGACGGAGCCGCCACCAGCGTGCCGTTTTGCTCCGCGCTGCCGCTTTGCCGTGGCGCTTTGCCGGGCTCAGGTGCCCNCGACCACCACCATCGAGACCCCTACGNGGCCCCAGGAATACGCCTGCTTTGTCCCGCGCACCACACCGCTGCATGTGCCCGAATCCGTGGACCTGCGCACCACTCTTCCTGAGGTGGCCACGGTGGAGGCAGCCGAGCTGGAAACCGGGCCGGAGGTTCCCCTGCCCCTGGATGCCAAGGAACGGCAGACACCGCAAAACTTGGTCTCGGCACCCGTTCCCGGAACGGCGTCGGACGCCAGAAGCTGGGTGGCCTCAACCACTTTCATCCCGGCAGATGGTGTCCCGCTTCTGCAAGTCAAGGCGGCGGTGAAGGACTTCCCCGTCACAGCGNGGGCCATCTTGCGCCGGCACATCGGCGATATCAGCGCCGTTTCCGATGTGAGCGTTTCGATCCCGCGCGGCACCACCCTTGGACTGGTGNGGGAATCCGGGTGCGGGAAGACCACCCTGGGGCGCCTGGTGGTGGGGTTGGAGGAGCCCACCGGCGGGGAGATCCTCTTCCGCGGCCGGCGAATCTCCAAGCTTCGCGGCAAGGAGGCGAAGGAGGGCCGGCGCAACGTGCAGTTCATGTTCCAGGACTCCTACGCTTCCTTAGACCCGCGCATGCGTGTGCGCCAGATCCTGCGCGAACCGTTGGACATCCAGCATGTCGGCACCGCCAAGGACCGCAACGCCAGGGTGGATGAGCTGCTGGCCGCCGTCGGGCTTCCGGCCCGCGCTGCCGAACGCTATCCGCACGAGTTCTCCGGAGGGCAACGCCAGCGCATCGGCCTGGCCCGTGCATTGGCGTTGCAGCCGGGGCTGATCGTGGCCGATGAGCCGGTGTCCGCACTCGATGTCTCCATCCAAGCGCAGGTGCTGAATCTGATGAGGGAACTCCAGCGCGAGCGAGTTGACGTATCTTTCATTAGCCACGACCTATCCGTGGTCCGCTACCTTTCCGATGTCATTGCCGTTATGTACCTGGGCAAGATGGTGGAGGTGGGTCCTGCCNCGGAGGTTTATTCGTATCCCTTGCACCATTACACGCGGNGGCTGATCGACACTATCCCCGTCCCTGACCCCGTCATCGAGAAGAAGAAAGCAAAACTGNGGGTCCGTGGCGAGTTGCCCTCGGCCATGAACCCGCCANGCGGCTGCCGCTTCCGCACCCGGTGCCCCGCGGCGCAGGACATCTGTGCCAAAGTGGTCCCACCTCTACAACCCGGCGGCGGCCACCTTCCCATGCCGGCCAAGGAGTTCCAGGCCGCAACGGCTAAGGCTACTGCGGCAGGTACGGTGCCGCACCTGGTGGCCTGCCACTTCCCACTCAACGGCAGGGCCGCCGTGGACACTTTGGTGGACGTTCCAGCGCCCGAGCCGGAGGCATCCTCCCGGATACTCCAAGGACCATCCGGTAACCTGCATCAATGAGTAAAACGCGGATTGTGTTCGTGCACGGCGTGGACGGCTATGGTGCTGCAGCCTGGCCAGTCCAGCACCTCTTGGCCGGGAACTACGACTGTCTCTTTCTCAAGCGGACTGGATTTGACGCCGTCCAACGCCCCTTGGCAACGGACTTTGCCGCGGATGCCTGCATTGTGATCGATGCGCTAGGTGTTGGTGGGCATGTGGTGGCCCACGCGCAAGGTGCCATTGCCGCCATGATGGCGGCTGTGCAGCGCNCGGACTTGGTGCGGTCCCTGGTCTTGATTGAACCACTGTTGCTTTCCCTGACAGCGGAGCTTCCCGCCACGGCTGCATATTCCACACAAGTGGCGAAACTATTTTCCTGCTCCGAAGAACTTTCCGATAAGGATTTCCTGGCCGAGTTCAACACCTTGATGGCTGTGACAGCGGCGCCGAACACCGAGACGATTTACCGTTTGGCTGCCCGGGCGCGGCTGCAANAGCCCTCTACACAGGCGCCGCTGCACATCATTCCGNGCGTTCCCACCACCGTTATCACCGGTGGCTGGGAACCGCTCTATGAAGAGGTTGCGCAGTATCTAAACCAGACAGGGGCCCGGCATATCATCCACCGCAGCGGCCACCGGCCGCAAGACACGGCCGGTGGCGCAGCAATGATTGAGGAACTCATCCGTGCCGCGGACGGGCCAGCAGGGGCCTGATCTTTCCCGGGCCATGTTCCTTCTCACCCGTATGGCGCAGTGCAGCATGTCGGTGCTTGTGGCTAGTCTTTGCACATGATTGAAATTCGTCCCGCCGCATTGAGCGAGTTCGCCTTGCTGCCCTTCCTTGAAGCGGAAGCCGACGCTGCCTTTGACTCACTAAAGCCTGCCATCGACAGCGGAAGTTTCCCGCCGCCGGGGACGGCTGAGGAATATGCCGAGGCCTTTCACATCATGGTAGCTGGAAGGCCACCTCTGGGGTTTGTGCGCCTTGAAATAGTAGATGGACAGGCTCATCTTCAACAGATGGCGGTTGGTGNNGCAGGTATGCGCGGAGGGATTGGGCGCGCACTTCTGCTGGCAGCCAAGGCGTGGGCCCATGAGGCAGGCTTCCAGAGGATGACCCTGACAACCTTCTCGGCTGTTCCGTTCAATGCGCCCTTCTATGCGAATTACGGGTTTAGTGAACTCGCACAGGATGCGNTGGGGAGCGATCTGGCAGAAATTCGGCGGCAGGAACAAGAACGAGGACTTGACCAGTTGGGGCCGCGGATGGCCATGGTGGCGGTGTTGGACGGCGCCGGGCATCCGGGCGTTGAGCGTGTTCGGCGCGGCAACCAGGCCCAGCCCGGCCGAAACCAGCCCGGCCACTACCAGCACGGGACACATTCGATATAGGTGCTTAATGAACTGCCTCTTTGGCGCCACCGCCGCTGCCACTTGAGTCAGGAATCGGTGCGGATGAAGAGCCCCGACTGGGGTGATCCGTGGGTAAACAGGATTCGCGTTAGTGTTGATCCCATACAGTCCACTATCTAGTGTGCCGGGCTGACCGGGAAGCTACCAGCCCGGACTACCAACTTGAAAGGCGCCTGCGTGGCCAATTACTCCGAGTTTNTCATTGCCGACCACCACCAGGCTGTAGCCCGTGCCAAAGCACGTATGGCCGGAAAATCACCGTTGATCGACGTGCCAGTACTTCCCACCNCAGGACTGAGCGACTTTGAGATTGAAGTCCTTGGCGAGTTCGCCGTCAAGGCGGTACACGCAACCGGTGTGGCAGCCGAGCTGAGCCTTGTCGATATTGAGTTGGACACCTTGTTCGCCGTGCCCGATGCGCTCTTGGAGGTCTTTGCCGAGCTGGAAGGGCTTGAAGACCAAGAGGAAGTGACGGAGTTGGCGGCGACGTGGGCAGCCGCTGAAGAGATGGAATCCACCNCTGAGGTGACAGAGCCATTGGTGCGTGCGCTGGCTGCGATGTCGGTTGAGGCAGTGAAAGCCGCCGAGGGGAACGCGAAAATGAGTCTTTTCTTCTATTCCGCCGAGTAGCGCAGGGTAGCTCCGAGCCGCCCGCACACTTTCTCCACCCCACCTTCCGATATTCGGCTCCTCACTCAATTCGAGAGCGCAGTAGTTGTGGATGTTTCGCTGAAACATTGCCAACTACTGCGCTTTCGAACTGAGGATGACGCGTGACACAGAAACGCGCGGGCGTCATGGGTACCAAACACTATGGATCATCTGGCATAATAGAAGGTACTCGATCCACGTGGCCCTCTCTCCGCGTGTTGGTCCTGTCCTTAGAAATCCGCCGATCGGCCCGCCCCACGGGAGCGTGAAACGGAGTTCGTCCCTTTTCGAACCAGGGTAACCACAAAGTGGCCGTAAAGATTCGCCTTAAGCGCTTTGGTAAAATGCGCGCACCGTACTACCGCATCGTCGTCATGGACTCACACTCAAAGCGTGACGGCCGTGCCATCGAGGAAATCGGTAAGTACCATCCCACCGAGCAGCCTTCCTTCATCGAGGTCGACACCGACCGCGCACAGTACTGGCTTTCAGTTGGCGCACAGCCGTCCGAGCCCGTTGCAAAGATCCTGCGCATCACCGGTGACTGGCAGAAGTTCAAGGGCATCAAGGGCGCCGAAGGCACCTTGAAGACCAAGGCTCCCAAGGCAGCATTCGTTGCTCCGGAAGCTAAGAACGTTGTTGTCAAGGAAGCCATCACCAAGAAGGCCAAGAAGGCCGACGCTGATGAGGCCGCCGAGAGCACCGAGGCCGAGTAGCTTGTTGGCTGAAGCGCTGGAGCATCTAGTTCGCGGGATTGTTGACTCTCCCGAGGATGTGCAGGTGAGCGTCAAGAACAATCGCCGCGGGGAATCCCTCGAGGTGCGCGTTCACCAAGACGATCTGGGCCGGGTTATTGGCCGCCAGGGTCGCACCGCCCGTGCCTTGCGCACAGTGGTTGCGGCACTGGCCAACGGCGAACCGGTACGTGTTGACGTTGTCGACACTGACCGCCGCCGCTAACCTGAGCCACAGAGCTTTGCACCGCCTCCGGGCATGCAAAGCACGTTTTCAGCAGTAAAGCCGAATGTTTGGCCCCGGCACCATAATGGTGACGGGGCCAAATTCCCCATATTTCAAGAAGTACTTAGGAGTACTCATGCAGGTTCAGGTTGCCCGAATTGGTAAGCCCCACGGCATCCGCGGTGAAGTCACAGTTTTGGTTCTCACCGATGCCNCCGATTCCCGGTTCGCCGTCGGCGCCGAATTTGTTGTGGAGCCGGCCTCGCTTGGCATCCTGACTGTCAAGAGCTCGCGCTGGAACAAGGACATTCTCCTGTTGGGCTTCGAAGGCACCAACACCCGCAACGAGGCGGAGCTGTTGCGTGGCGCCAGCATGTNNTTTGAGTCTGAAGATGACGAGGACGACGACGCCTGGTACGAACACGAATTGCTGAACCTTGAGGTGCGAGTTGGCAAGGAGCGGGTGGGTAAAGTGACAGGGTTGCGGACCCAGACCGTTCAGGATCTGCTCATTGTCCAAGATAATGAGGGCGATGAGGTTCTTGTCCCCTTCGTAGATGAGATTGTTCCGGAGGTAAACATTGCAGAAGGGTATGTTTTACTGACCCCTCCTGCTGGATTGTTTACTGTGAATAAGGAATCCTCTAGCAATGACGAGACCGGTGAGCCCGCTGACTTAGATGGCACGGAAGGAACGCAAAATAATGCGTTTTGATGTTGTCAGTATTTTCCCTGAGTACCTGGCTCCGCTGGATCTGAGCCTGATCGGCAAGGCACGCACCGAGGGTTTACTTGAACTCGCTGTGCACGATCTGCGCAGTTACACAGCTGACCGGCACCGCACGGTGGATGACACACCCTATGGTGGTGGCGCTGGTATGGTCATGAAGCCCGAACCGTGGGCTCAGGCTCTGACGGACATTGCTGCAGCGACGCCCCTGTCTAACGGGGCTAAGCCCACCTTGATTGTCCCTTCGCCTGCCGGTGAGGTTTTCAATCAGCAGCTGGCCTACGACCTGGCCGAGGAAGAGCACCTGGTCTTCGCCTGTGGACGCTACGAGGGCATTGATGAACGTGTGCTGGAGTGGGCTGCCGATAGCTACACTGTTCGTCCCGTCAGCCTGGGCGACTACGTCCTCAACGGTGGCGAGGTGGCCGTGCTGGCCATGGTGGAAGCCATTGGCCGCTTGATCCCGGGCGTGGTGGGCAACCCCGAATCCCTCATTGAGGAATCACATGCGGATGGTCTGCTCGAATACCCTGTGTACACCAAGCCCTCGAATTGGCGTGAGCGCGAGGTACCCGAGGTGCTGCTCAGCGGTAATCACGGCAAGATCGCCAAGTTCCGCAAGGAACTCCAACTGCGCAGAACAGTGGAGCGCCGCCCTGATCTGATTGACGTCCTTGACGTCTCCAAGTTCAGTAAAACTGACAAGAACGTGCTCTGGGAACTGGGCTACGCCGTCGTTGATGGAAGAGCTGTACGTCGCGACGACGTTTAGAATGTGACCAATCCGGCGAGTGCGTCGCTCAGTGCGAATTGGTCTGACAGCTGTGCATGTGGCAAAATGTACAGAGGTGCCCCTGGGCGCGTTCCTGCTACAGGGGAGCGTACGTCAACAGAGTGGCACACCGGTGATCCATTTCAGGTATCCGGACTAAAATCTTTCGATTTTTCATGACTGGCCCTGCGCCGTCCATGGCAATCGTGACACAACGTAAATGACCTGTGGCGTTTACCTGGAGTGAGAAAATGCATCTTCTCGATTCTGTTGACGCAGCCAGCCTGCGCAGCGACATCCCCGAGTTCCGCGCCGGCGATACCCTCAACGTTCACGTGAACATCATTGAAGGTTCACGTTCACGTGTACAGGTTTTCAAGGGCTTCGTCCTTGGCCGCCACGGTGATGGCCTTCGCGAGACCTTCACGGTCCGCAAGATCTCCTTCGGTGTCGGTGTAGAGCGTACCTTCCCGGTACACTCCCCGGTTCTGGAANAGATCGAAGTTGTCACCAAGGGTGACGTTCGCCGCGCCAAGCTGTACTACATGCGTAACCTGCGTGGCAAGGCTGCAAAGATCAAGGAAAAGCGCGACAACGTTCCCGCTAAGTAAAAGGGAACCGCACTTTGACTCAAGCGAAACGCCAGTCCAGGAAACTGGGCTGGCGTTTTGTTGTTGTGGCAGTGGCCGTGATCTTTGTGATTCTGGCTTTGGTGCGCAATATCTGGGTTGATGTTTATTACATCCCCTCGGAGTCCATGGAACCCTTGCTGTTGACCGGGGACCGGGTATTGGTGTCCCGGACGGCGTTTGCGAATCAACCCATTGAACGCGGTGACGTGGTGGTCTTTGACGGGCGGGGCTCTTTCGCCCCGTATAAGTCAGGGGCCGGAGCGTTTGCTGACAGCGTTGTTGGCGCCGGTCAATGGCTCGGGCTAGTTCCTAACAACAACGTTTATGTGAAACGCGTGCTGGGAGTTTCTGGTGACACGGTTAAATGCTGTTCTGTTGGTGGGCTTCTTGAAATTAATGGGGTCCCGGTCACGGAGAGTTACCTTTATCCAGGAGATGCCNCCAGCGCGTTGAAGTTCGAGGTAACCGTTCCACAAGGTAAGTTGTGGCTCATGGGTGATCATCGGGATATTTCGCTGGACTCACGCTCACTTCTGGGAGCTCCAGGCGGTGGGTTGATCTCTGCCTCAAGGGTCGTCGGATCCCCGATTGCCACGGTATGGCCGTTGGGGCGCTTTCACCTGATCCACGCTGAGGCCGTCAGTTCCCCGTAACTCCAGCCCAGAGCCTGAACTGCGGTGTGCACGAGAATTATTTGACCTGACTTTGCGAAGGAAATAAACGTTGATGCATGAAAATGTGCCGGAGGAACCCGCTGACTCAGCGCCGGAGCAGGGCAACGCCCAGGAGAGCTCCTTGGACNAGGAGAGCTCGGAGGTCCAGGGTGGCCATAACCTGCGGGCTCGCCATGTGAAGGCGGAGCACCACGGGGACAAGGGTGAGGACAACGGCGTCGTGATTGACGACGGCGGAACCGCCTCCCAGCGCGTTGGCCGCCAAGCGTGGGCGTGGGGCAAGGAACTACTCACGATCATTGTCATTGCCGTTGTATTGTCCTTTNTGATTAAAACGTTCTTGTTCCGGGCCTTTNTCATTCCTTCCGGCTCCATGGAAAATACGCTGCAGATCAACGACAGGATTTTCGTGAACCTGCTGGTGCCGGAACCGTTCGCACTCAAGCGCGGCGACGTCGTCGTCTTCAAAGACACCCAGGGTTGGTTGAAGCCGGAGCCTGCAAGCAGTAGCCCGGTGGGTTGGCTTGGCGAGGCTGCCACCTTCATTGGTTTGGCGCCAGATAGTTCCCAACAACATCTGGTCAAGCGCGTGATCGGGATGCCGNGGGATAAGGTCAAATGCTGTGACGCGGACGGCAAGCTGACCATCAACGGCCAAGCCATCACCGAGCCGTACCTGTTCCCGGGTGCAGCGCCGTCGGACACCACCTTCGAAGTCACCGTCCCGGCAGGGCATTTGTGGGTCATGGGTGATCACCGTAATAACTCTCAGGATTCTCGGTACCACCAAAGTTTTAACGGCACCGGATTTGTGCCGATCGCCGATGTGGAGGGCAGAGCCGTTGTGATTGCCTGGCCACTTTCGCACTGGAGTGTGCTGGGAAACTATCCGGACGTGTTTACCAATGTGCCGGAGCCACAGAGCTCCAGCGTCGGCTCACAACAGCATCTTCCGGTAGGCCAGTAATGGCGGCCCCTGCCNCCACACTGGACTTGGAACGCGAACTTGCCGCCCAGGGCTACCATGTTGTTGCCGGGTGCGATGAGGTGGGCCGCGGTTCACTGGCCGGGCCCGTCAGCGTCGGAGTCGTCATCATCCACGCGGCCACGGCAACTGAGCTACCTGGGGTGAAGGACAGCAAACTACTGCGTGTGCCCGTCCGGCAGGCACTGGTTCCGGCCATTGTTGATTGGGCAGCAGCAAGTGCCGTGGGACACGCTGGCGCCAACGAAATTGATTCCGTGGGCCTGGTGGGCGCACTTCGCNTGGCCGGCCAGCGGGCTATGGCGCAAGCTGCCGCCACGCTGATCCCGGACTTTGTGATCTTGGACGGCAATCAAGACTGGCTCTCGGAACCTGTCCAGGGTGACCTTGACGTCTTTGCAGCCTCGGGCGCGCAGGCTCCTGCCGCCCCGTGGCGGATCCAGACGCGCATTAAGGCGGACCTGACGTGCCTGTCAGTTGCTGCGGCCAGTGTGCTGGCGAAGGTGGAGCGTGACGGGATTATGTCCGGACTAGCCGAACAGTTTCCAGCCTTCGGGTGGGAATCGAACATGGGCTACGGCACCGCCGCCCACCGCGCCGCGATTGTTGAGTTTGGCCCCACAGATTACCACCGCAAGAGCTGGCGGCTGGTGTAACGCAAACCGCATCCTATATCTGGTGAAATGCTCTAACCGCACTGTCCAGTTCGGCGGCCGATTCTGTGTCCGGTGGACCTGCGTTGGGTAAGTTGGCCGCCGGTGATGGATGATGGATGCATGAGTGCTGAGGATCTGGAAAACTACGAAACCGACATGGAGCTCCAGCTTTACCGCGAATACCGTGACGTGGTGAACCTGTTCAGCTATGTTGTTGAAACTGAACGACGGTTTTATTTGGCCAATCATGTGGACTTGCAGGCCCGTTCAGCGGACGGCGAGGTGTACTTCGATCTGACCCTGCAGGACGCTTGGGTGTGGGATGTGTACCGGACAGCCCGCTTTGTGAAGAACGTTCGGGTCATCACCTTCAAGGACGTCAACGTTGAAGAGCTGATCAAGTCCGATGACCTGCAGATCCCCAAGGACAGCCAGTTGGGGCCCCTGGGCTGATTCATTAGGGTGTTTGACCAGCTACAACCTACGATAAGGACGACGGCGGAACTCACGTTCCGCCGTCGTCCTGCTCTGTGCAGTACTTTTATTTTCTCATGATTTTAGCCACCACTAAAGATCAAGGTGCACCGCTATTCCCCACAGGCACTGCGCATGAGAAGGATGTGCACATTAGCTCTGGGGAGGCTGTCATCGCATTCCAAATCCGGCAAGGTTGGTAGTGGAGGCAGTGATGAGAGCAAAAGATGTATTGGGCCAAAGCGGTGAGCGGGTGGCGGCTGACTATTTGGAAGACCGTGGGATTCGGGTCATCGACAGCAATTGGCGCTGTGCTAACGGTGAGATTGACCTTGTGGCTCTTGACGGGGACGAGCTTGTCATTGTCGAGGTCAAGACACGCAGGTCGCGGCGTTATGGGGATCCGCTGGAGGCCTTGACTCGGGCCAAGCTGGTGCGCCTACGCACCTTGGCGGTGTTGTGGGCGCGCGAACATCACCATGTCATCGGTGCCCTGCGGATCGATGCTGTGGGGATCATCATGAGTAGTTCGGCCCCACCTAGCATCGACCACCTCAAGGGGTGGCCTGATGGGAATGGGACGAGCATTGGCGGTCGCACTTGTGGGGCTAAATGGCCACGTTATTGAAGTTGAGGCGGACATTGGCCAAACCCTGCCCAGCTTTGTCCTTTTAGGGCTTCCCGATGCTTCGCTCTCGGAAGCTCGTGACAGGATTCGTTCGGCGGCACAAAATTCCGGGATCCCGTTGAGTAGGCGGAAAATCACTGTGAATTTAGTGCCGGCATCCTTGCCAAAGAAAGGGTCGGGATTCGATCTTGCCATTGTGATGGCGGCACTGAATGCTGCCGGTGATGTGCGGCGCACCGGCAGGACCGTGTTCATCGCTGAACTTGGACTTGACGGACGGCTGCGGCCTGTCCGCGGAGTCCTACCAGCAGTGATTGCAGCGATGTCTGCCGGATGTAAGGAATTTGTTGTGGCGGGCGCTAATTTGGTCGAGGCCCAGTTAGTCCAGNGGGCCAACGTTCGTGGCTACGATGCTCTGGCACAGGTTGTTGTAGATTTTGAGGCCAACCCCAAAACTGATAGGGCTCCAGGGAGTAGCGGCAGCGGGTGCAGAATCCGCTNNGTGGCGGTGGCCGGAACTGTGGCTCATCACGAAAATGTGGATTTATCTGAGGTGGCTGGCCAGACAGTGGCGCGGCTTGCGTTGGAGATCGCCGCAGCGGGCGGACACCATCTGATGATGATCGGTCCACCTGGCTCGNGGAAAACAATGCTGGCGGAGAGGCTGCCTGGATTGTTGCCGGATCTCAACGACGCTGAAGCCATGGAAGTCACGGCGATCCATTCCCTCGAGAGCAGAGCATCTGGGCTTATTGGGCTGATGCGACGTCCACCTTATGAGCGGCCCCACCATTCTGCCAGCACAGCCGCCATTATCGGTGGTGGTAGCGGCATACCTCGCCCTGGCGCCGCTACACGGGCACACAGGGGCGTGTTATTCCTGGATGAGGCTCCGGAGTTCGACAAACGGGTTCTGGACGCCTTGAGGCAGCCTCTAGAGAGCGGGGAACTGGTGCTGCACCGGTCCGCAGGAACCGCAGCATACCCTGCGCGCTTTCAATTGGTCATGGCAGCGAATCCTNGCCCGTGCGGGAAGGCCACTGGCAAGGGTATCAACTGTGAATGCACGCCCATGGCGCGTAGACGCTATTTTGGCCGGCTCTCAGGCNCCCTGCTGGACAGGGTGGATATTCAGCTTCAGGTCAACAAGGTCCAGCTCTGTCAACTTGCTGATTCTAGTCCACGAGAATCCACTGCACAGGTAGCCCGGCGCGTGCAACTGGCACGGGACATTGCCGGTGACCGGCTCAAACCATGGNGGCTCATCCACAACGCGGACCTCACCGGACGGGTGTTGCGCGGGCCGCTAAGGCTTGGTGGACATGACACTGCACTGTTGGACCGAGCCATGGGGACAGGAGTGCTCAGCGCCAGAGGATACGACCGCGTACTGAGACTGGCCTGGACGGTGGCAGATCTGCAGGGAAGACAGTGCCCGGGCAGTGAAGACGTGGGGCTGGCGTTGACCCTGCGGCAACGAGGTGAGGGACTATGAGCACGAACAGCAGCGAGATAAATGTAGTCAGCTCGGGGTGCGTGTTGCACGGGCCGCCCTGACCCGTCTAATGGAACCCTCGGATCTGCCCGGCTTGGCACTGATACGAGTCCTGGGCCCAGAGGATGCACTGTCATTGATTGCCAGCAAGGACTCATCCAACGCCCGGGTGGAACACGAAATGACCGCCGTCCTCAACGGCGCAGGCACCGAGCGATGGTCTGGGCTGGCAGAAGCCATGGGCCGCTGGCGCNCCAGGCTGGCAGATGTGGCCNCCGAACGCGACCTTGCAACGGCACAAAGGTTAGGCGGCGGGTTGCTGATCCCTGAGGACAAACTGTGGCCACGAGCGTTTGCGGACTTGGAGCTGNGGGCACCCATCGCGCTTTGGCATAGAGGAAGCGGAAAGGGAATTCCGTTACAGACACGGTGCATTGCCGTGGTTGGATCACGTGACAGCACCAGTTACGGGGCGAACGTCACAGCAGAAATTGCCAGCTCGCTGGTGCAGCGGNACTTCTGCGTGGTCAGCGGCGGCGCCTACGGAATAGACGCCCAGGCTCACCGTGGGGCGCTCAGTGCCGCCATGGAAGCANCCTAGCCTAGCTGCCGGACACAGCAAGCTGATGTGCAATCCGGGCGGGCAACCCCTACCCTGGCAGTTATGGCTGGGNGAATCGATAGGTTCTACCCTTCCGGTAACGAGGACCTGCTGCGGAGCATTGCTGAGCGCGGGCTGGTAGTGGCAGAGGTGCCACCGGGCACCAACCCCACCCGCTACAGGTTCCTGCAACGCAACCGCCTGATTGCCGCACTGTGTTCAGTCACCGTGGTGGTGGAGGCTAGGTGGCGGTCAGGGNCACTGAACACAGCCCATCATGCAGAAGCGCTCAGCAGAGTTGTGGGCGCCGTGCCTGGATCGGTGTACTCAGCCAACTCAGCCGGATGTCACAGACTACTGAAGGAAGGCGCTGCCGTTTGTGTCACGGACGCAGCCGATATCGCAGAGCTGGCCGGCCGTATGNGGGAGCACCTCGTCATTGAGCCCCAAGTGCAAGCCGCTCTGTATGACGGTTTGGGGACCTCGGATCTGTTGCTTATGGATGCGTTGCCGTTGCACACGGCAACAACATNNGAAAAGCTGTGTGTGGTTGCCGGGCTCAGCGCAGCCACCGTCCTGTCCGGGTTGGGGCGGCTCGAAGCGCTCGGGCTGGCAGAAAGACTCGCCGGAGGGTGGAAGCGCCGGACCCCGCAGAGCTAGACTCCAGGAGGTCTCTGAGCCCGACTCGCTGCTAAAACATGTGCACAGCAGACAAACCCAGCCCTGCGGTGGCAGGATGGCCATCATGACCAAAGATGCGGAGCAACCTATCCCCGCCCGTCGCAGGCGCAACATGAGGCGGAACGTTCTCCTGCTGGTTTTGGGTGTATTTCTGGTGGCGGTACTAGGCAGTGCCGCTTTTGTCAGCAACTTAGCCCACAGCTTCGACAACAAGGCCCAAGAGATTCCCACAGCATTCCCCAATGAAACGCTGCGGCCAGTGAAACCAACTGAGGGCCCGGCCGCCCAAGCCATGAATGTGCTGCTGTTGGGTAGCGACAGCCGGGGACNNTCACTGAACCTGGCTGAGTCGGGGAATCCTTCGAACCAGCGCTCAGACACCATGATGTGGGTACACATCCCTGCGGATCGTAAAACGTTTTTGATGTCCATCATGCGTGACACGTGGGTTGATATTCCAGGGTTCGGGCAGGCAAAGATCAATGCAGCTATGGCCTACGGGNGTGTTCCGCTGGTGGTACAGACTCTTGAAGGAATGTTTAATAACCGGATTGATCATGTTGCCATTGTGGATTTTGAGGGTTTTAAGGCCATCGCCGATGCATTGGGCGGAGTAGTGGTAGATATACCGTTGCCGTTTACTTCATTGGACGGGGATNACACTTTCCAGGCTGGCCCACAAAAGTTGAATGGCGATAAAGCTTTAGCTTTTGTGCGCGAGCGGTATGCCTTCGTCGATGGAGACTACCAGCGAGTCAAAGACCAACAGATTTNNTTCAAGGCACTCCTGAACACAGTTGTCTCCCCATCGACACTCACAAATCCGCTCAAAGTATCGGACTTGGTTGGTCAAATCTCCCCTTACATCAGTGTTGATGCGGGACTGAACTCTGCAGCTGTTGGTGCGTTGGCTATCAGCCTCAAGGGCATCCGTGCAGCTGATGTCATGTCCTTTACGCTGCCTACTCTGGGCACTGACACAAGCACTGATGGTCAATCGATTGTGTTGAAAGATCAAGATGCTATTGATGCTATTTCCAAGGCACTCTCAGAGGACTCATTGGGCGCCTACTTGAAATCAGCTGGCCTGGGGTAGCTCTAACCAGTCCCACCCACGGCGAGGCAACTTGCCCCCACCGGTTCAAGCACGCACAGTTAATGGTGTGGACTCAGAAGAACGGGCGGCGCTCCCGCCAGCATTGGCTTTAGCCGCAGACTCGTTTGAGCGCTATTTACGGCTGGAACGTGGTCGCTCTGAGCACACGGTCAGGGCTTATCGCGGTGATATTGATGCTCTCCTGATTCACGCTGTGACAGAGGGGAACACTCACTTGACCGATCTGGACTTGGGTTCCTTACGGCGCTGGTTGGGTGAGCAAAACACCGCAGGGTTGTCACGTTCTACCCTGGCCAGGCGTGCAGCCACAGCCCGGAGCTTCACTGCCTGGGCATTACGAGAAGAAATTATCCCCGTGGATCCGGCCCTACGTTTGAAGGCCCCGCAACGCGAGAAATCCCTGCCAGCGGTGCTGCAGCAGCAACAACTGCGCCGCCTGCTTGAAGACATGGCAGTTCTTGCACAAACGCAGGATCCACTGGCATTGCGTGATCTAGCAATGGTTGAGCTTCTCTACGCCACCGGAATCCGAGTCGGTGAAATGACCGGATTGGACCTTGCAGATCTCAACCGTGAACGACGAACAGTCAGTGTGGTGGGCAAGGGCAATAAGGAGCGCGTAGTTCCCTATGGTGTACCGGCGGACGCGGCCCTAGGCCAGTGGATGAAGATTGGGCGGTCACAGTTGCATAAACCACACAGTGGCACAGCACTGTTCTTGGGCCTGCGCGGTGGACGTATTGACCAACGAACGGTGCGCACAGTCGTTGATAGGCTCCTTGCCTCATTGGGAGACACGTCCGCCACTGGTCCTCACACTTTGCGCCATTCGGCCGCCACGCACCTCTTAGATGGTGGAGCAGATTTGCGGGCTGTGCAGGAAATCCTAGGTCACAGCTCGCTGGCCACCACACAGTTGTACACCCATGTATCAGTGGAGCGGCTCCGGGACAGCTACCGAACAGCACACCCGCGAGCCTGAGAATCGGCCGTAAAGACTACTCACGGTACCTGTGGATAGTCCCGACGGTGGCGTAATTGGCGCTGCTACGGCACAATAAGAGGGAGCCACGGCTCAACAACAAAGGCTAGGGCTAAAACCCGGGCATTCAGGGCCAGTTTACGCAGGCTTCGCGCAAGAAAAGTTTCATCCGCAAGAAGGTCGTTGGGAAGACGTACCTACTGCAATGGAGGATGGAATGAAGGTAGAAAACACGCGCGGTGTCTTGTTTGTACACTCAGCCCCGGCTGTCATGTGCCCGCATATTGAGTCATCCATTGCCGGGGTGATGGACCAGCGTACGGACTTGCAGTGGACTGCACAGCCCGCTGCGCCCAATGTGTTGCGCACGGAACTAAACTGGCGCGGCCCGGCCGGAACTGGTGCTCGCCTTGCCTCCGCGCTGCGGNGATGGGCCAATGTTCGCTACGAAGTGACCGAAGACCCCAGCGCCGGTGTTGACGGCTCGCGCTGGTCACACACCNCCGAGCTTGGAATTTTCCATGCCGTGACGGACGTTCATGGAAACATCATGGTTTCTGAGGACCGCATTCGCTACGCCTACGAGTCGGGAAAAGGCAATCCCTCCGTGGTGTATCAAGAACTCTCGCTGGCCCTCGGTGAGGCCTGGGACGAAGAACTTGAGCCCTTCCGTCACGCGGCCGCCGGAGCTCCTGTCCGCTGGCTCCACCACGTAGGCTAATTAGCGACTACCCCAAGCCTCATTGAGACGACTCTAGGCCCATCTTGGTTGTTCTAAGATGCACTGTGGCTCCAGAGAACGCGCCTGGAGATATAAAACGGCGCCCACCTTAGCGGTGGACGCCGTATTCGTTGAGGAAGCCCCAGCTACGGGGTAATCCAGAAGACTCTGTGCGCACCGTTGTTGCTGCTAGGGCAGCTCAACTTTGGGGCCGGTGCTGCGGATGGCTACAACAGCGTTGTGGCCGCCGAAGCCGAAGGAGTTGTTTAGCGCCATGATCTCGCCCTCGGGGAGTTCACGGGGAGTACCTGTGACTACATCAAGCGGGATTTCCGGGTCCTGGTTTTCCAAGTTGATGGTGACAGGAGCCAGACGGTGGTAAACAGCCAATACAGTCAGCACTGACTCCACAGCACCAGAGGCACCCAGCAGGTGCCCCATCTGCGACTTCGTGGCGGAAACGCACACGTTGTCGACGTGGTCGCCGAGGGCGGCCTTGAGCGCGGTGTATTCCGGCTTGTCACCGACAGGCGTTGAGGTGGCGTGGGCATTGACATGCACCACGTCCTCAGGCATTGCGCGGGCATCGAACAGGGCTGCCTTCAACGCGCGGGTTGCACCCAGGCCCTGGGGNTCCGGAGCCGTGATGTGGTAAGCGTCTGCGGTGACAGCAGTGCCCGCCAGCTCGCCGTAAATGCGGGCGCCGCGGGCTGGTGCGTGCTCTTCGGCTTCCAGCACCAGTGCGCCGGCGCCCTCGCCCATGACAAAACCGTCGCGGCTGATGTCGTAGGGCCGTGAAGCCGTCTCCGGGGAATCGTTGCGCTTGGAGAGTGCCTGCATGGCGGCGAAGGAAGCCAGCGGCATGGGGTGGATGGCGGCTTCAGCTCCACCGGCCACCACAACATCGGCCTTACCTGAACGGATGAGTTCTAGCCCAATGTGAAGGGCTTCGGTGCCCGAGGCGCAGGCAGACACAGGNGTGTGGGCTCCGGCGCGGGCGCCGAGGTCTAGGCTGACAGCTGCGGCCGGACCGTTGGGCATCAGCATCGGAACTGTCATGGGCAGTACGCGGCGGGGNCCTTTNTCACGCAGGGTGTCCCAGGCGTCAAGGAGTGTCCAGACGCCACCGATGCCTGTTGCAAAAGCAACTGCAAGGCGGTCGTGATCGATCTCTTCAATACCGGAGTCTTTCCAAGCCTCACGGGCGGCCACAACAGCAAACTGGGTTGAGGGGTCCATGCGTTTGGCTTCAACGCGACTGAGGACATCTGTTGCGGGAGTTGTTACCTTGGCTGCGAAATGGACGGGAAGATCATACTTCTCTACCCAGTCATCGGTAAGCGTGTGGGCGCCGGAAACACCTTTGAGGGCGTTCTTCCACATGGTCGGGACGTCGCCGCCAATGGGCGTCGTGGCGCCCAGTCCGGTGATGACTACTTTGCGGGCCATGGTTCAACTCTCTACAAAATTTATGGGGCAGGGCTAATGAGTGGTTATGTGGTTGGCCGGCGTCCTGCGCTCCGGCCAACCACCATGCCCTGTGCCGCTTGCGCGGATGAAGGGCCAACGCGGTGGCGCTTTAGGCCTGCGCGCCTGCAATGAAGCTGACTGCGTCGCCAACGGTCTTGAGGTTCTTGACTTCCTCGTCCGGGATCTTCACGTCGAACTTCTCTTCAGCGTTGACAACAATGGTCATCATTGATATGGAATCGATGTCCAGGTCATCCGTGAAAGACTTATCCAGCTCTACTGCCTCNGGGGCTAGGCCGGTCTCTTCGTTGACGATTTCGGCCAAACCGGCCAGGATTTCTTCGTTGCTAGCCATTGACGGCTCCTTTTCTTCATTGTGCTGTGATCAAGAACTTGATCTATTCGTAGCATGTTGATCAAACCACGGTTGTGGCGAGATACGTTTTAGGGCAGGCGCACAACTTGGGCGCCGTACACCAGACCGGCTCCAAAGCCGATCTGAAGCGAAAGTTTACCGGAGAGCTCAGGGTTCTCCGCAAGCAGGCGGTGTGTTGCCAGCGGAATTGAGGCGGCAGAGGTGTTCCCGGCATCGGCGATGTCGCGGCCAATGATGACATGTTCGGGCAGTTTGAGCTGTTTGGCCAGCTCATCGATGATGCGCATGTTGGCCTGGTGCGGGACGAACGCACCCAGGTCATCGGCAGTGATACCTGCTTGTTCCAGTGCTTTNTTAGCCATTTTGGCCATCTCCCACACTGCCCAGCGAAACACCGTCTGGCCGTCTTGGCGCAGGGTGGGCCACAATGTGGAATGCGCCTCGTCAGCGGCAGCCAGCTCCACGCCGTCGCCCTTCATGGCTTGCTCGCTGAAATCACGGATGTCCAACTGCGAGTGAGTCATGCCGATGGTGTCCCACTTGCTGCCATCGGATCCCCATACTGAGGGNCTGATACCGGGCTCATCGGAGGGGCCGATCAGCACAGCGCCAGCACCGTCGCCGAGCAGGAAGGAAATGGTGCGTTCGTGGTTGTCGATGACATCGGAGAGTTTCTCCACACCGATGACCAGAACGTAGTCTGCGGTGCCGGAACGGACCAGCGCATCGGCCTGAGCCACACCGTAGCAGTAGCCGGCGCACGCAGCTGAGATGTCATAGGCCGGAGCCGGGGTCAGGCCCAGCCGGTCAGCGATCTGTGCCGCAGCTGACGGAGTGGCGTAGGGNTGGGTCACCGTTGACACCAGAACCGCGCCAATCTGTGCTGGCTCAATGCCAGCATGCTTGATGGCTTCTGCACCTGCACCAACGGCCATGTCAACCACTGAAACATCTCTGGGCGCACGGTGGCGGGTGATGATGCCGGTGCGCTGCTGGATCCACTCGTCGGATGAATCGATCCACTGGCATACATCGTCATTGGTGACGATCACCGATGGCCGGTAGGCACCAATGCCAAGGATGCGGGAGCCAGCATTGACGGGGTTTTGTTTCAGGGTGGGGTGCTCACAGGGTTCCTTCTTCCAGCGCGGAGTGTGCTGCCAGCAATTCCTGAGCAGCTCCAAGATCATCGGGAGTTTTCACGGCCACGGTGGCGATGCCGCTCATACCGCGCTTGGCCAGCCCGGTCAGGGTGCCAGCCGGAGCCAGCTCAATCAGCCCGGTCACACCCATAGTGCTCATAGTTTCCATGCACAAATCCCACCGGACAGGCCGCGATACTTGGGCGATCAAGGACTCAAGTGCTGCNCGCCCGGAAGTTACAGCGGCGCCGTCGTAGTTTGATATCAGCGTCACCTTGGGNGTGTGCGGAGTCAGGGACGGAGCCAGTGACTCAAGAGCTGTAACGGCAGGCGCCATATGGTGGGTGTGGAACGCTCCAGCAACCTGCAAAGCAATGACGCGGGCCTTGGCCGGCGGGGCAGCAATCAGTGCGGCGATCTGTTCCAGCGTGCCAGCGGCAACAATCTGTCCCTTGGAGTTCATGTTCGCGGGNGTCAAGCCGGACGCGGCGATGGCCTGGNNGACCTCATCCGGGTCTCCACCAACAACTGCTGCCATCCCGGTAGGTGTTGTTGCTGCGGCGTCGGCCATGCGGTTTGCGCGCTCACGCACAAACGCCATGGCATCGGCATCTGAGAGCGTGCCGGTCAGGGCCGCGGCCGTGATTTCACCAACTGAATGCCCAGCAACCACCACTGAACGTGCGGTCAGCTCTGCACTAACGTCGGCACCCAANAGCGCCTGGGCCGTGATCAATCCGGCAGCCACGATCAGGGGCTGCGCAACGGCCGTGTCCTTGATGGTGTCGGCATCCGAGGTGGTGCCGTGGGCCAGCAGGTCAACTCCCGCCGCTTCGCTCAAAGCGGCCAGCTGTTGGTGGACACCTGGAAGTTCAAGCCATGGTGAAAGGAAACCGGGNGACTGGGAGCCCTGACCAGGGCAGACTATTGCAAGCACATTAACCAGCTTTCCAAACTTAAGAGTAATTTCACGGTGTTTTCATACACCAAGCTCTCAGGCGCAATTTGTAGGAAGTCTACAATAGTTACGCCAGTAGGACGTTATCGGCGACTTCTTTTAGGCGAAAAAGCACTAAGTTTTAGGCGAAAAAGCACTAAGCGGTTTCCCGGTGGTCAGGCCACGGCGGTTCTTGGCGCGGTGCAGGGGCCTTGAGCATGGCGGCGGAGAGTTTGCCGGTGCGATGATCGGCCACAGCCTAGATAGCCCGAATTTATTTCGCCCTACCTGCTTTACTGCGGGTAGTTTTGCCGTGGTGGCAAGCCTGCCCACAATGAGGGCTGTTTGTAGGACGAACGCCTCGCGGGGNATCATGGGGTCCCATCCTGTGACATCGCAGACCCGGCGCAGGCGGTAGCGGACAGTGTTGGAGTGGACAAAGAGTTCACGAGCGGCAGCCTCAAGGGAATGACCGCCTTGGAGATAGCTACTGAGCGTTTCAACCAGGCCGTTGGAGGCAGCTACCAAGGGGCGATAGATGTTGACAACCAATGCGCGTCTAGCGGAGTCATCGCCACCAATCACCCGTTCAGGCAGCAAGTCCTCCGCAGAGACCGGCCGTGGTGCCGTGGACCAGCCCTTGACCACTGAAATGCCGGCAAAGGCTGCTTTGGCCGAGGCTGTAGCATCCGCCAAGGTAGCAGCCAGTGGCCCGTAGACCACAGGCCCCGGAGCAAACAGCTCGCTGAGGCGAACGTAAGCAGAAACCGGATCTGCCACATTCCCGAGCACAAGAATCAGCTTGTCACCTTGGATCCCCACCATGACGTCTTCCCCAAAGCGTCCTGCTGCTCGGCGCAGTGTGGCAAGGAACAAAGCGTTGGCCTCGGAGGGNGCGGCACCCACCATAATGGTGAAGTGGCTGTGCGAGGTCCAGCCAAGGGCTGAGATTCGCGATTGTAAAGCGTCGGTGTTTTCNCCNCGCAAGATGCCGTCAACGGCCAGAGCTTCCAGCCGGGTATCCCAGGCGCCGCGGTTTTCTGCGGCACGGGCATAGACGTCTGCCGCAGCAAAGGCAACTTCACGTGAGTAGCGCAGCACGGCTTCACGTAGTTCAACCTGTTCGCCAGGGGCTGCCAGTTCAGGAACCCGGTCCTCAACTACCTGGACCACTGTACGAATCAATTGCAAGGCTCGTTGCAGGCTGATTGAGCGGGTCAGCTCCGTGGGNGCCGTGCCAAANACATCTGACAGCACCCAACTGGGTGAGGACGGATGCTCATACCAAGAGATAAAAGCCGTGATGCCGTTTTGTGCCACCAAGCCAAGTGAGGAGCGTTCATCGGCGCTGAGCCGCCGGTACCAGGGCAGCGTGTCTTCAAGCTCGCTACGCATCATGGTTGAGAGCGTGCCAATATTGGCACGCAGCCGTTCNAAAGTCTCAGAAGTACTCGTGCTGCCGGGGCGCTGGTACTGCGGGTGTTTGGTGGTGGACACCGCGGCCGTTTCCCCAGTACTGTCTCCAACCTTGGGCGCTGACATGTCCTTGGCCGGAGGTGCACCCACCGGCGTATTCTTAGCTGCCATGCCTTGAGGATATGTCCTTATGGCATGGAGGTGTTATTTGTGCCAACCCACAATTATCTTGGGACTGGTGGAACGCGTTGATGCCGCAGCAGGTGGTTAAATGCCGGAAGGGTGGTTGGTGTTGCTGTAGAAGTTCTACAACAACACCAACCACCCTTCCAAGGTGTTGGCGAAATCTACGCCAGGGTGTGGGTGGGCGTGGGTGGGCCCACGCTCGAGAGGTTCCCGATAAATCGCGTTAGCGATTTATCGGGCCGTCGAGTGGGGACTAGCCTAGGCCGCCGGTGCTGCCGGTGGTGCCTGCCTTGACGTTGAGTAGATCGTATTTGGTGGCTGCCTGTGCGGGGATGCTGGCGTCGATGTCTCCGTTNTTGGCGAGCATTTGCAGGGCGCGTACTACGACGGAGTGTGAGTCGATCTTGAAGTAGCGTCGTGCTGCTGCTCGGGTATCGGAGAAGCCGAAGCCGTCGGCACCGAGGGTTGCGAAGTCGTTGGGCAGGAACTGACGTACCTGGTCAGGNACGGCCTTCATGTAATCGGTGACGGCCACGATGGGCCCTTGGGCATCTGCCATTTTAGTGGTGATGTACGGGGTTCGGGGTGCGTTTTCTGGGTGCAAGAACGCTTCTTCTTCCGCGGCGAGGCCGTCGCGGCGAAGCTCGGTCCAGGAGGTTACGGACCAAACATCGGCAGCAACTCCCCATTCATCGGCAAGGATTTGCTGTGCTTCTAGAGCCCACGGCACAGAAACGCCAGAAGCCATGAGCTGGGTGCGGGGTCCTTGCTGTTCACTCTTGTTTAGCAGGTAGATGCCCTTGGTGATACCTTCGACATCGATGTTTTCCGGTGCCTTGGGCTGGCTGATCGGCTCGTTGTACACGGTGATGTAGTACATGACGTTGGGATCGACTGAATCGGGCCCGTACATGCGTTCCAGACCAGCACGCATGATCACACCGATCTCGTACCCGTACGCGGGATCGTAGGTGATCACGGCTTCGTTGGTGGAGGCCAGGATCGGGGAGTGACCATCAGCGTGCTGGAGGCCTTCACCGGTGAGGGTGGTCCGGCCAGCGGTAGCACCAATGATGAAGCCGCGTGTCATTTGGTCACCGGCAGCCCAGAACTGATCTCCTGTGCGTTGGAAACCAAACATGGAGTAGAACACGTAGATCGGGATCAACGGTTCACCATGGGTGGCGTACGCGGTACCAGCAGCGGTGAAGGCCGCTACGGAGCCGGCTTCATTGATGCCAGCGTGGACGATCTGCCCGGAAATGGATTCCTTGTACGCCAGGACCAGATCGCGGTCCACGGAGAGGTAGTTCTGCCCGTTGGGGTTGTAGATCTTTGCTGTGGGGAAGAACGCGTCTATACCGAAGGTGCGGGCCTCATCGGGGATGATCGGCACAATGCGTTGGCCGATGCCCTTATCGCGCATCAGATCCTTGAGCAGACGCACGAATGACATGGTGGTAGCGGCTTGTTGCTTGCCTGAGCCACGGTTAGCTACTTCGTAGGTCTTATCCCCGGGNAGTTCTAGCTCGGTGTGCTGACTGCGACGCTCGGGCACGAAACCGCCCAGGGCGCGGCGGCGCTCCATCATGTACTGGATTTCTGGTGAATCCATGCCTGGGTGGTAGTACGGNGGAGTGTACGGGTCAGCTTCAAGGACCTCATCAGAGATGGGCAGGCGCAGTTGCGTGCGGAAGTCCTTGAGGTCTTGCAAGGTGAGCTTCTTCATCTGGTGCGTGGCATTACGCGCCTCGAAGTGGGTACCCAAGCCATAACCCTTGACCGTGTGGGCCAAGATAACGGTGGGCTTGCCCTTGAAGTCCATGGCAGCCTTGTAAGCGGCGTAGACCTTGTGGTAATCATGTCCACCACGCTTGAGGTTCCAGAGCTCGTCATCGCTAAGATGCGCGGCGAGTTCCTTGGTCTGCGGGGTCTGGCCAAAGAAGTGCTCGCGGACGAATCCGCCGGATTCGGCCTTGTACGTCTGGTAATCACCATCGACGGTGGTGTTCATGACATCAACTAGTGAGCCGTCTTCGTCACGGGCTAGCAGGTCATCCCATTCACGGCCCCAAAGGACCTTGATGACGTTCCAGCCGGCACCGCGGAAGAACGCTTCAAGTTCTTGGACGATCTTGCCGTTACCACGGACCGGGCCATCAAGGCGCTGCAAGTTGCAGTTGACCACGAACGTGAGGTTATCAAGCTTGTCGTTCGCTGCCAGCTGTAGCAGGCCACGTGATTCGGGCTCGTCCATCTCGCCATCACCCAGGAACGCCCAGACCTGCTGCTCGGAGGTGTCCTTGATACCGCGGTTGTGCAGGTACCTATTGGACTGGGCCTGGTAGATCGCGTGCATCGGGCCAATGCCCATGGAGACGGTCGGGAATTCCCAGAATTCCGGCATGAGGCGCGGGTGCGGGTAGGATGAAAGGGCGTGGCCTTCCTTGGACTTCTCCTGACGGAACCCGTCCATGTCTTCCTCGGAAAGGCGTCCTTCAAGGAAAGCACGGGCGTACATGCCGGGNGAGGCGTGGCCCTGGAAGAAGATCTGGTCTCCGCCACCGGCATGGTCTTTACCGCGGAAGAAGTGGTTAAAGCCCACCTCGTACAACGTTGCCGCACCGGCATACGTGGAAATATGCCCACCNACACCAATCTCCGGACGCTGCGCACGGTGAACCATCACAGCAGCATTCCAACGCAACCAAGAACGGTATTTGCGCTCGATGACTTCATTGCCCGGGAACTCTGGTTCCTGATCGGCAGGGATGGTGTTCACGTAATCGGTGGTGGTAACCATCGGCACGCCAACGCTCTGCGCACCAGCACGCTGAAGCAGGCTACGCATAATGAACTGGGCACGTTCTGTACCACGTTCCTGAATCAACGTATCCAAGGACTCAAGCCATTCGGCTGTCTCTTCGGGATCGCGATCAGGCAGCTGGTTTGTTAACCCGCTAAGGATATGGGAGTTTTCGTCTCCTGCAGCCACGTCCAACCTCTCTTAAAGCAGTGTGGGGCACCCATTGCTGTGGCCATGGGCGTGTATAAACACTCTAGACCGCAGTCACCGCTTGTGCGTAGCTGCGCCCGTTGGATGAGCATCCGTTGGAGATAAGCAACCGTCCGCACTAAGGAATGCCATACGGTACGCGTAATGCAAATCACAAACTATTGCAGTTCCTTACGGGATCTTTGTTGCTAATTCTTGTTAAGTAGAGGCAACATGGGCTCACCCTAGACTGGGGTTACTGACCAACAAACCAACGTGAAAGCGTTGGACCGCAGGAGGAAAAACGTGAGCGAGGCCGACGCCGGCACTGTTGCCAAGGTGGCAGGCAATTTGGGGTTCAAGGATGGCGATCTCATCCAGGAACTCGGATACGACGACGACGTTGATTTTGAGCTACGTCAGAGCATTGAGGACCTGATTGGGTCCGAAATGTTTGATGAGGATGATCATGACGTTGTAGACGCCATCATCTTCTGGTGGCGCGGCGATGACGGCGATTTGGTGGATGCCCTGGTGGATTCACTGACAACCTTGGATGAGGGTGGTGTCGTATGGATGCTGACACCCAAGTCGGGCCGGGATGGTTACGTCCCGCCGTCGGACATCNAAGAAGCCGCACCCACCGCAGGATTGCATGTCACAACCACCGCAGGTGTGTCCACTGACTGGGCTGCAGCGCGCTTGGTTCCACGCAAGCGTCAATAATGTACGACGGCGCCACGCACCCAGGATTGCAAGTGNGGGACATTGCTCCCGACTTTNGCCTGCCAAACCAGTTTGGTGAGCCCATTTCGCTGGCTGGGCTGCGTGGTGCTCCCGTCGCCATTGTGTTTTATCCCTTCGCGTTCTCCGGTATTTGCACGGGTGAGTTATGCGAACTGCGGGATAATATTGCTGACTTTGCCGAGGCTGGAGTCCGCCTCTTGGCCGTCTCAGTGGATAGTAAGTACACGCTGCGTGCCTATGCAGAAGCTGAAGACTACGCTTTTGACTTGCTGGCCGACTTTTGGCCCCACGGTGAGGTTGCCACTGCTTACGGAGTTNTTAACGCCGTCCGGGGTATGGCCGAACGCAGCACTTTCTTGATCACCACTGACGGGGTCATTGCTGACATGTTCAGTACACCGGCAGNNGGCAGGCCCCTGGTGCGATACCGGCAGGCGTTGGAGCAGCTCTAACCATGGACGCCGTACGCCCAGGCATTGGCCAGACCGGTTTTATACAGCTGAGCCCATCGCAGGAGCCAGCGGTGCTGACGGCAGCTGATCTGAACGACCTGGACCGTGTGGCTTTGCTGTTGCGCCAACATCGGGCAGTTTTGCTGACCGGGGCGGGGTTGAGTACCGATTCTGGAATACCTGACTACCGCGGCCCGCACGCGAGGCCACGTGCACCCNTGACCTATCAGGAATTTGTCTCAGACCCCTCGTTACGCCAACGGTATTGGGCTAGGAACCATGCCGGCTGGGCCCACATGCGGGCGGCCGCACCAAATGCCGGACACTTTGCGGCTACAGCGCTAGAGCGCGGTGGTCATTTGACGGGCATCATCACACAAAATGTTGATCGCCTGCAACAGGTTGCTGGCGCCAGTGATGTGGTTGATCTCCATGGCCGTTTTGACCAGGTGGTGTGCCTAGTGTGCAGGAATACTNTTTCTCGTGCCTTTCTCGCCACGATTCTCCTTGAACTCAACCCTGGGTTCTTAGAAGCGATTGATGCTTCAGGAGGTGTGGCGGCGGCTCCTGATGCTGACGCCGAGCTCGAGTNNGAAAAACTCATTGGCACCTTCAAGATCGCCACCTGCCCCTTGTGCACAGGAATGCTGAAGCCGGACTTTGTGTNNTTTGGCGAAAACGTGCCTAAAGACAGGGTGGAACTCTCCTTCAACATGCTTGATGCGGCGGAGCTGCTGATTGTGGCGGGATCCTCCTTGACTGTGATGAGTGGGTTGCGTTTTGTTANNAAAGCAGCCAAGGACGCCAAGCCTGTGGTGATCATCAACCGGGGTGCTACCCGTGGAGACGCGCTTGCGAAGATGAAATTGGAGACCGGGNTGNGGGAGTCTCTGAGCCATGTAGCGGAGGCGTTGGGGCTCGATTGGCGCAATCACTAAAACATGCTGTACAGTAGTTTCTCGTTGGTCAGGCCAACAAGCGCACAGCTTGAAAGCCTTGAGTAATGATTGGGTCTTTAGCTCAGCTGGTAGAGCGCCACGTTTACACCGTGGATGTCATCGGTTCGATCCCGGTAGGACCCACCACAAGAAGAACCCGCAGTTTCAAGATAAACAGTCTTGAAACTGCGGGGTTCTTTGTTTTGATAATTTCCCGCTGCCCCGCTTCGTTGCGGTCTTGGTAGGTGATTAGGAAACTTTCAGTGCTGGGGAACAACAAGGGGAAGATATGCACGGGATTTCTNTTACAGCCATCGATTTTGAGACGGCCAATAGCTTCCGTGCGTCGGCGTGTGCGGTGGGTTTGACGAAGGTTCGCAGCGGCCAGGTTGTGGAGCAGGTTTCGTGGCTGATGAAGCCGTTGCCTGGCTTTGAAGAGTTCCACCCGGTGAATGTGGGCATTCATGGCATCACCGCAGCGCAGGTGCGCCACGAGCCGGACTGGAGAGGTGTCTATGGGCCCATGATGGACTTCATTGGCGAGGACGCATTGGTGGGTCATAACGTCAGTTTTGAAAAGTCTGTCATTTCCAAGGCAAATGAGGCGTGCGGACTCCCCGCCCCCACCGTTGACTTTCATTGCACACTTGTCCTTGCAAGGAAGCATCTTGAACTTGCTCATTACACCCTTTCAGACGTTGTGGGTGCCTTGGAGCTCCCCGCGTTCAACCACCACGACGCCGGCGACGACGCCCGTGCCAGCGCCCTGATTGCCATTGAATTAGCTCGGCGCAACGGTGCCTCCAGCCTCGAGGCACTGTGGCCAGCTGCCCACTCGGCGGCCGCGAGGATGCCCAGCTACTACTCAGCTGGCTATACCCGCAAGTTAGCTGACTTGCCGAAAGCCAACTCCGGGGCAAATCCGTATGGTCCGTTATTTGGTCAGACAATTGTCTTTAGCGGGGACTTGGCCGCCATGCCACGGGTAGCGGCCCAGGATGCTGCTGCGGCANAAGGTGCCACCATCTCCAATAGCACCACCAAGAAGGTCACCATGGTTGTCTGCGCCGAAATCGAGCGGNGTGGGCGCCCCAGCGCCAAAGTTAAACGAGCCACTGAACTTGCCTCAGCAGGACAGAACATCCAGGTGATCGGCGAACAGCAATTCCTGCGCCTTATGAGCTTCAAATAGCATCTTCTTTCGCGGTAGCTCGGAGCCCAAAGCGCGTTCTGCCGTTGAGCCATGGCGGATCCTCTGATGTAGAAGGCAATGTCAGAGCCTAGCCGTACTGTTCGATGCATGGAATTACTTACAGAAGATATATTCGTAGACACAAACCCTGAGGGTGTGCCGGTCTCTGTTCAACGCNAAGGGAGGGTGTGGTTTGTTGCGCCCGATCCCATGCGTTGGTATGNNAGGACGCAGTGGTGGAAATACGCGCGGCGCATGCCCAAGNGGCAGGGCCGTGTAGATGTGCAGGTGTGGCGTGTGCAGGCACGGCTAGGAAAGAACCAGCGCAGTGAGCTGGTCACCATGGATCTGGAGCTCGATCCGGACGCCGGGAGGTGGCGCATGCGTGGCCTTGCAAATGGCCAGCTGAACTCCGCAATGCCGAGCCCTGGAAACCCTAACCCCAGGCCGCTCCACCTGTGCAGTCGCTAGGCCGCTCCACCTGTGCAGTCGCTAGGGTGCTCCACCTGGGGCGAGGGTGTGGGGATTAAAATAAAGGTCCCCGCCACAGCTATTGGGGACGCTGTGGTGGGGAACCAATAAGAAAAATATATCCCGTGATTCCAGAAGAAGCAAACTGACACGCCAGATTTTCAGATCGGTTCTAAAAGGTGCATCAGGTTCCAAAGTAGGAGAAGGGGATGAGATGTTCTGGCAGTGCGGGGCTAGCGGCCCGGAGCGTGCTCTGAAACAGGCGCTTAAAATGGATGACCTTCCACTGTGGCTATTGGGGACGCCACAGTGGAAGGTCTGGATATATATACAGCCACTACCGTCAAAACACAAGGACGGACGTAGTACCTCCGGCTAAGCCTTGTGATGACGGTGGTGGAGCTTGGTGGATATCTGTTTAGTAGAAATGGACCGGATCCACGGTGTGCAGTAGATGCTCGCCGGCTTGGAAGCGCTGGAGATTCTCCATGAACCGCTCTGCAATGAGAGAGTTCTCGGCATCGTTCATGGTGGCGGCGTGCGGNGAAACCAGCACTCGGGGNTGCTCCCAGAGNGGACTGGCTGAGGGTAGGGGCTCCACAGCGAAGACGTCGAGGCAGGCGTAGGAAACCTGGCCATTATTCAGTGCTTCGAGCAAGTCATCTTCATCAATAACGGAGCCCCTGCCCACGTTGACAAGGACTGTTTCAGGTTTCATGGCATTGAAGATCTCAGCGTTGATCATCTTCTGCGTGGANGGNGTCCCCGGCAGGGTATTGATGAGCACGTCTGCTGTAGCCACGAGGCCGGGCAGCCCTGCAGTGTCGGTGACCAGATCGATCCCCTCAATGCTCTCCACCGTGCGCTTTGTGCCACTGACATTCATGCCCAAGGCTCGGGCCAGGCGCGCGGTTTCCAGGCCGATTTCTCCGAGCCCAGTGATGACCAAGTTAGAACCACTGATGGGGCGGGTGGGTGTGCGCAGCTCGGGCCAGTACTTAGCGCCCTGGTTAGCTGTCAGCTCAGTGATGCGCTTGAGTCCATTGAGGGCACCCATCAGCGCAAATTCGGCCAAAGGCAGCGCATGGACACCAGCGGAAGTGGTGATGGAGATGCGTGCTAAATCCTCTGCGGAGAGGTCAGCGGCCTTGACGGTACCGCCAGCGCCTGCGGCCATGGCCTGAATCCACTGGAGCCGGGCACTTGAGGCAATAGCGGCCAGTCCGGCGGCATTGTCATTGGGGAAGCCGTACAGTACGTCGGCGCCGCGCAGTATCTGCCAGTAGCGCGCTTCTTGTTCTGCGGTCCGCTGGAAAGCGGGATCGCCAGCATGATCAGAGGGAAANCGCTCTGGAGGTAGAAGATCTGGTTCGTACAGCACGGTGACTAGGGGATGCGCGGATCTGATGGCCTCCACCTGCTCAACCTCGAGAGGGACGGCAATTGCCACAGTGAGATTCTTTACGGTCATGATGTTCATCGTATTGAATCATGGCGAAAATACTGAACACATTCCACGCAAACCCCTGCTGCAGGAGGCATTGGCGGATCATTGATGCCAGCCCTTTCTGTATCCGAAGCATGGAATCAACTGGGGAACGTGCTTCATCACCGATAAGCTGTACGAAATACGTTTATTTCATCCTGGAGGTACTATGTCTGCACAAAATGGCACTGCACAGATCGGCGTGACCGGCCTGGCCGTCATGGGCGCCAACCTGGCCCGCAACCTTGCCCGCAACGGATACACCGTCGCCCTGCACAACCGCTCTGTTGAGAAGACGGACGCACTACTTGCCGCTCATGGCTCCGAGGGCGATTTCATTCGCACCGAGACCATGGCAGAGCTGGTTCAGTCGCTGGAGAAGCCCCGCCGCGTGCTCATTATGGTCAAGGCCGGCGCTCCGGTTGACTCCGTGATTGACTCACTGGTTCCGCTCCTGGAAGCCGGTGACATCATCATCGACGGCGGCAACTCCAACTTCCAGGACACCCGCCGCCGCGAAGCCGCGCTGGCTAAGAAAGACCTGCACTTCGTGGGCGTTGGCGTCTCCGGCGGTGAAGAGGGTGCCCTGCTGGGCCCGTCGATTATGCCCGGCGGTTCCAAGGAATCCTACGATGCCCTTGGCCCGCTGTTGGAGAAAATTTCTGCCAAGGTCGACGGCGAGCCCTGCTGTGCATGGATCGGCACCGACGGTGCTGGGCACTTTGTGAAGATGGTGCACAACGGCATCGAGTACGCGGACATGCAGGTCATCGGCGAGGCCTACGACCTCCTGCGCAGCGCAGCTGGCATCGAGCCGGCAGAGCAGGCAGAGATCTTCGGTAAGTGGAACGAAGGCCAGCTGGCCTCGTTCCTGATCGAAATCACGGCTGAAGTCTTGGGCCACGTGGACGCCAAGACCGGTAAGCCGCTGGTTGATGTGATTGTAGACTCCGCAGGCCAGAAGGGCACAGGCCGTTGGACGGTCCAGTCCGGTCTGGATCTGGGTTCACCCATCTCCGCGATCGCAGAGTCCGTGTTCGCCCGCGGACTGTCCTCACAGCGTGACCAGCGCGCCATTGGCCAGGAAGTTCTGGCTGGCCACGAGGTTGCCGTAGAGTTGGGCGCCGACTTCGTTGAAGATGTCCGCCAGGCACTCTACGCCTCCAAGCTCATCAGCTACGCGCAGGGCATTGACATGCTCACCAGCGCTGCCACGGAGTACAACTGGGATCTGAAGCTGGATGAGATCGCCTCGCTGTGGCGCGGCGGCTGCATCATCCGGGCCGAACTGCTCAAGGACATCACCAAGGCCTACGCCGCAGAGGACAAGCCGGCCAACCTGTTGTTCGCCCCGGCCTTCGCCGCGGAAATCGCCGAGGTCCTCCCGGCCTGGCGTCGCGTGGTCTCCACTGCAGTCCAGCTGGGAATCCCCGTACCCGTATTCTCCTCCTCGCTGGCCTACTATGACGGCCTGCGCCGGCCGCGACTGCCCGCAGCCCTGACCCAGGGCCTGCGCGATCTCTTCGGCGCCCACACGTACAACCGTGTCGATGAAGAGGGCACCTTCCACACCCAGTGGAGCGGCGACAAGTCCGAAGTTAGTGCTGTCGACACGCACTAGTCCCCGACTCCTCCCAAGGACCAGCCGCTAGCGCGTCTGCTCCTTGGGGCCCTCGGAGTCGTGGGCCCATCCACCCGCACACACCGCAAGCGCGCAGCGGGTCCCTCGCGGGCGTGGGCCCACCCACCGCTCCCACCACCCGCAAGCGTGTGTATGAAGTGGGCATGAAGGACGACGGCGGCCGGCAACTTTCCACTGAAAGTTGCCGGCCGCCGTCTAATAGGGCGTGCGCCCTTGAAGATGGTCAGGCCGTGAGGACTTCTGGTCCGTTCTTGGTGATGGCCACCGTGTGCTCGGTGTGGGCAGTGCGGGCGCCTGTCGCGCTGCGCAGGGTCCAGCCGTCAGGGTCCATAACGAGTTTTGCGGTGTCTGCCATGACCCACGGTTCGATCGCCAGCAGCAGACCAGGCTTGAGTTTATAGCCCTGCCCGGCCTTGCCGCTGTTGGCGATATGAGGTTCCTGGTGCATGGTGCTGCCCACCCCGTGCCCACCGAAATCGGTGTTGACACTGTATCCGGCGGCCTTGAGGACCTTGCCGATCGCGGCGGAGATATCTCCNACGCGCGCCCCCGGCTTGGCGGCGGCAATGCCAGCCTTCAGGGCTGCCCGGGTGGCATCGATCAGACGTTGGTCTTCAGGGTCGCGGGGCGTACCCACAATGAAGCTGACCGCGGCGTCGGCCACGATGCCATTGAGGGACACAGCAAAGTCCAGGGTGAGTAGATCGCCGTCGGCAAGGGCGTAGTCGCGGGGNAGTCCGTGCAGCACAGCGTCATTGACGGAGGTACAGATGACGTGGCCGAAGGGGCCGCGGCCGAATGCGGGAGCGTAATCCACATAGCAGGAGACTGCCCCGGCCTCGGCGATCATCTCGGCGGCCCAGGCATCGATCTGCAANAGATTCGTGCCGACGGCGACGCGTTCTTGAAGGGTCTTGAGCACGTGAGCAACGAATGCCCCGGTTTTCTTGGCCAGTTCAAGTTTTGCCGGGCTGAAGATTTCGATCATGTGTTTCCTTTGGAGATTTCCACTATTGATACCGGTAAGACTATATCGCTGATGGGGAGCGAACCCCATGCTTGCCGTGACGATGCTCACCGTGACCTGCCGGATCATCTCCCATGGCAGGAACACGGCCAAGGAGTTACCTTGCTAGATCCACATGGCAGGGTCAATGTACTCCGCCGGATCCACAGCAGGTGCCATCTCGCGCTTGGCATCCCTGTGCCGCCACGTGGCCGGGATGCCTGTGACGATGGAGGCGGCCGGTGCGTCCTTAACCACCACGGCGTTGGCGCCAATGGCGGAATCGTCACCAATGGTAAGTGGGCCAAGAACCTTTGCGCCAGCACCGATGGTGACCCGATTTCCGATGGTGGGGTGACGTTTGGTTTTGGCCAAAGAGCGCCCACCGAGAGTGACACCGTGATAAATCATGACGTCGTCGCCGATCTCGGATGTTTCACCAATCACCACACCCATGCCGTGGTCGATGAANAAGCGTTTGCCGATGGTGGCTCCGGGATGGATTTCAATTCCGGTGGCAAATCGTGTCAGCTGCGACAGCAACCGGGCAGGGAAGCGTAGCCCAGGATGGGCCCACATTGTGTGGGTGAGCCTATGCACCCAGATGGCGTGGAGCCCGGAGTAGACAAANAAGTTCTCCGCAGAACCTCGTGCTGCCGGGTCATGCGCCCGCGCAGATTCCAGATCCTCACGTATAGTGCTGAAAATCCCACAGACTTCTTTCAGTTGATCGCCACAGTGATACCTCGGCGGAGTGTTGGTGCACGCATACTAGGTGGCAGAGTCCACATACTAGAAGACCCGCATCATCGACGCGGTGCGTTGATGATGCGGGAACATCCCAGTCAGACGGGCCGAACCGGCGTGTGACTAGCCACGAATGTCATCATAAAGCACCGTTGAAATGTACCGTTCACCAAAATCGCAGACAATGGCGACGATGAGTTTACCGGCGTTCTCGGGNCGCTTGGCCAACTCAAGGGCTGCCCAGACAATGGCGCCGGAGGAAATACCACCCAGAATGCCTTCTTGGTTGCCCAAAGCGCGTGCCACAGCCACCGAGTCTTCCAGTGTGGCGTCAAAGACTTCGTCATAAATTTCCTGATCAAGGATCTCCGGGATGAAGTTAGCGCCTAGGCCCTGAATCTTGTGGGGACCGGGTGCACCGCCGTTGAGAATGGCTGAATCAATGGGCTCAACCGCCACAACCTGCACTCCGGGCTTGCGTTCCTTAAGGACCTGCCCCACGCCAGTCACCGTGCCGCCAGTGCCCACACCGGCAACGAAGATGTCAACGGCACCCTCGGTGTCATCCCAGATTTCCTGAGCTGTGGTGCGGCGGTGGATTTCCACGTTGGCCGGGTTCGCAAACTGCTGGGCCCAGATGGCGTTTTCAGTGGACGCCACAATCTCCTTGGCCTTTTCAACTGCCCCGCGCATGCCTTCTGAACCCGGGGTGAGAACAATGTCTGCTCCATAGGCGCGGAGCATGACACGGCGTTCGGTGGACATGGTCTCGGGCATAGTCAAAATGACTTTGTAGCCACGCGCCGCACCAACCATAGCGAGGGCAATGCCGGTATTCCCGGACGTGCCTTCAACAATGGTTCCACCCGGCTTGAGCGCACCAGAAGCTTCGGCAGCGTCAACAATGGCAACGCCAATCCTGTCCTTGACACTGTTGGCCGGGTTATAGAATTCCAATTTCACAGCCACCGTGGCAGCTAAGCCTTCTGTGAGACGGTTCAGACGCACCAGCGGAGTACCGCCAACCAGCTGGGTGACATTGTCATAAATACGTGCCATGAATGGTCCTTAGTTTTGTGAAACGGCGGGTGCGAGTTTTGTGAAACGGCGGGTGCGCGAAACGGCCAGAAACCGCACGCTGTGCATTCCGTCAGCGTACCGAGTCTGTTGTGGCTGTTCTAGGCGGTGAGCCACTTCGCGTAATGTTTTCTAACTTTGGCTATTTTGGGNTTGATAATGACCCTGCAGTACCCCACTTCGGGCCGTTCTGCGTAGAAGTCGTTGTGGTAGCTCTCGGCCGGATACACCACGCCCAGCCGTGTCACCTCAGTGACAATCGGGTCAGCCCACACCGGCTGGTTGCGCACAATCGCCGCCCGGAACTCCGCTTCTTCTTGCTCATCGCGGTAGTACATGACCGAGCGGTACTGGGTTCCGGCGTCGTAACCTTGGCGGTTCAACGTTGTGGGATCGTGCTGGATAAAGAACATGTCCAAGATGGTCTCTGCCGGAATGATGGTTTCATCAAANGTCACCGTCACCACCTCAGCATGTCCGGTCATCCCAGTACAGATCTGGTCATAGTTCGGGTTTGGAAGGGCCCCGCCGCTATAGCCGGACACTACCGATTCCACGCCCTTGGTCATTTGATACACGGCATCGAGGCACCANAAGCAGCCNCCGCCCAACACAAAAGTCTTCATAGTCATTTATAAGTCATTTGGGGCGCCAAGATTCCCGGCCACCATTTCAGTCCTTTATTGCCCCCGCCCACAAGTAAGGTAGGAACATGAGCAAGGAACCAACTATTCCCACGCCCGACGCCGGAACTGATGGCGTTGCCCACGGCGCCGAAGACCACGGTGCCCACGCAGGGCAGCCAGGCGGAGCTGCGCCGGACGCTGAGGTAACCGTAGAGGACCACGCTGAGCCGGATATTCAGGCGCGCACCGGATTCGCTGTTGTTCCCGAGAACCACGGTGACCTGGCAGGCCAGGATACCCAGGCGCAGGATACCCAAGAGCAGGCATCCGAGGAGCACGATTCGCAGGATGACGGGCTGGAGCAGAGCCCCTTCAGCTCAACTCAGGAACTACATGAGGCAGAGCCGCTACCACTGCAGACGCCGGTTCTTTCGGATGTTCTCGTGGCTGCTGAAGAGCTATGGCCTGAATCCTTGGCTGAGGATTGGGACCGTGTGGGGCTTGTTGTTGGCCGCCTAGATGCCGAGATAGACAGGATCATGTTCGCCGTTGATCCCACCCTGGAAGTCATTGATGAAGCACTGGAATGGGGTGCACAACTGCTGGTCACCCATCACCCATTGCTCTTGAAGGGTGTCAACTCGGTGGCTGCCACCTCAGGCAAAGGCAGAGCTGTACACAGACTGATCGAAGGTGGCTGTGCCTTGCTGACAGTTCACACCAACGGAGACAGCGCCGTGGGTGGGGTCTCCGATGTCATCGCAGACGCCCTTGGCCTCACTGACGTCCAGCCCCTGGTGCCAGCGGCCCTTGGATTGGTAGAAGAGGGCATTGGCCGTGTTGGTCTACTGCCCGGCGTTGAAAAGTTGGGCGACCTTGCCGCAAGAATTTTTCTTCAGCTCCCTGCCGTAGCAGGCGGTGTTCGTGTAGCCGGGGACAAGGATGCCCTGGTCCACAAAGTGGCTGTATGCGGCGGTGCTGGCGACAGCTTGTTTGACGCTGTACGCGCCAGTGAAGCCGACGTTTACGTCACGGCAGACCTGCGTCACCATCCGGCGTCGGAAGCCAGAGAAGCGCGGGTGGACGGCAAGCCCTTCCTCATTGACCTCTCACACTTTGCCAGCGAGTGGCTGTGGCTGCCAGTTGCAGCCCAGGCCTTGGGGAATGTGCTGGCAGATCAAGGCTTTGAAGCTGAATTGGCAGTCAGTGCAACAAACACGGACCCGTGGGACTTTATTCTCACCCCGGGAACTAGGCTTGCCTAAGGCAATACCCATTTTCTTGATGTAGCAGGAGGACTTACATGGCTAAGGCAGCACCGGGCGAGCAAATGCGCTTACTGGATGTTCAGGTATTGGATGGCAAACTTCGGGCCCTTGATGTGCAGGCAAAGGCGTTGAAAGAAGACCCCAGACTTCCAGATCTTCACAGCGGGGTAACAGTAGCTAAGAGTGATCTTGTGGTCCTTGACACCGCTGTCAGTGACGCCCAGCGCGCGCTGACAAAAGCTGAAGACGATGTGGCTGCTGTAGTGACGCGTATTAATCGCGACGAAGCCAAACTGAACAGCGGCTCAGGTCTGTCAAAGGACTTGATGGCACTGCAAAGCGAAATTGAGTCGCTGACGAAACGGCGCAGTGAACTTGAGGACACTGAGCTGGAAAACATGGAAGCTTTCGAAGAGGCCACTGCCAGGCAGGGCGCTCAACGTGAGCTTGTGACACAGATGCAGTCGGTCCTGGACGGGGTGGTGGATGAGATCCGCAGCAAATTGGGTGGGCTGAAAATGGAACGGGACGCCACCTTGAGCGAGCGGGCCGAACTAGCCGCCACCTTCGCCCCGGAATTGTTGGCCATCTACGATCGTTCTTTGGCTAAATACGGCGTGGGTGCTGCCCGTTTATTCCATGGAAAGTCTGAAGGCTCTGGCATGCAGCTCAGTGCCGGTGACTTGGCGGATATCAAGAAGGCCACACCGGAGACAATCGTTTTCTGCCCGGATTCTGGTGCCATCTTGGTCCGTTCGGAGGAGTGGGGATAACCGCGCAACCGGCGGGCCGGCTGCACCACCTTGAAATCTGGGTCCAAGACTATGCGGTGGCTAAAGACTCTCTGGGTTGGCTGCTGGAACGGCTCGGATACCTGCTTGAGTCAGATTGGGGCACGGCGGCAGCTGGCAGGGTGCGGGGAGTATATTGTCCTTGAAGCGGGGCCGGACGTTGCAGGAGCGCATGAGCGGCGCCGGTCTGGGCTGAACCACCTGGCGTTTCGCGTGGGCACACCGGAGGACGTTGAAGCAGTCACAGCAGCAGCTATCGATCACGGCTGGAGGCTACTCTTTCCCGAGCACCATCCACATGCGGGAGGTCCCGGGCACTATGCGGCATACGTGGAAAATCTTGATGGCTTCGAGGTTGAGCTTGTGGCCGAGTAGACCGTAGCTCTGATGGCGGCGTTTAGTCAGCCAGGATGATATTGAGTATGTGGGCCTTGCGGGCCGTGCCGGGGACCAGCTCCACCGCCCATTTNTCGGCGGCGGCCTGGGCCAGCTGCTCAGGTGTCTCGGGNGTCTTGCCACGGCGGGTCAACAGGTACCCGGCTAGCTCTCCACGGGTGTGTTTGGCGAAGTGTGAGACCACCTTGCGTGCACCGTCGCGCTCGGTGAAGACGTTCACTGCAACCGTGCGCAGTGGATCCGGCACCCATGCTGCGGCGTAGGTGCTGGACCGGCAATCCACCAGTAGGTGTCCCTCCGTATGGGCGGCAAGCGCGGCGGCCAACTTTGGCTTCCAAAANCTCGCCAACTTGCCCAGCCCTGGTAGAGCAATGGACATTGAGAGCCGGTAGGCCGGAATCCTGTCGGCGAATCCCACGGCACCCCACAGCCCAGAGACCACCACAACGGCGGAATCGGCCTTGCGCTTNTGGCTGGCCGTCATGCCGTGGTAGCCGAGCGCGTCAAANAGGACACCGGTATAAATGCTGTGCGCTGGGGCTGCCGGTTCATCGGCCAGCCGGAGGTTTCGGCTCACTTCCCGATGCAATGAAGCACCCACACCCAATTGCTTGAGCGCATCTTCCTGTCCGGACACGGCGGCCAAAGCTCGGGCCACTTCCTGCCGGGCTGTGGTGAGTTCTGGGAAGCTCAGCTCAGACAAGGTGGCGGGNGCCCCGGCCGTGGCGGGNGTCTTTCCTTCGGAGGGGCAGCAAAATTAGCACCGTTTGAGCTTAGCGGCTTCCCGCTGCCCATATTTCATGGACGCCTGAAATCCAAAGGTGAGCAGTTGTCAATGGGAGGAGTCACATGGACAACTGCTCACCTTCGAAGGGCTAGACAGTCTAAAAGTAGACCGGTCTAGTGAAGCAGCTCACTGAACTCGCCGGTAACCGTGTTTCACTGTCAAACTGGTGCTGGCTTGAACCAAGGGTGTTTTAGGCTAGAAGAGGTATATGACGTGAGCACCAACCACGCTTCATCCAATGGCGACGCCGTCTTGGACTCCTGGATCCAGCGCGAAACCATGGCGGAGGCAATGATCCCGCTCATCGGTCGCCTTTACCGTGAAAATAACGTGATTCTTTCAGTTCACGGTCGCAGCCTAATCAATCAGTCGGCTGTTAGCTTGCTGAAAATCCACCGCTTCGCCCGCCACGTGGACGGAGTTTTGCTTCGTCCTGAAGAAACCCTACCCNTGTTACAGGCGATGACCACGCTGAATTTGGGGCCGGCCTCGATCAACTTGGCCAAGCTGAACCTCAAGTACGCCCAAGAAGCTGATGGACGCACCCGCGAGGAATTCCTGCGCACTGAACTGGCCGACGTCGTTGACCGCCAAGGCCAAGGCAAGCCGACCGGCACAGACGTGGTTCTGTACGGCTTCGGCAGGATCGGGCGCCTGCTGGCCCGAATCCTCATCGAACACTCAGGCGGTGGCCAAGGTCTTCGTCTGCGCGCCATTGTTGTCCGTAAGGGCGGCGATTTCGATTTGACGAAGCGCGCCAGCTTGCTGCGTCGCGACTCCGTGCACGGTCCCTTCACTGGAACCATCACCGTTGATGAAGAGCGCAACATCATCCAGGCCAATGGCACGGCCATTCAGGTGATCTACTCTGACAGTCCGTCCACCATCGATTACACGGCCTACGGTATCCACGATGCACTCGTTGTGGATAACACCGGTCGCTGGCGCGATGAGGAAGGCCTCTCGCAGCACCTGCAAAGCAAGGGTGTGGCACGGGTTCTACTCACGGCCNCCGGCAAGGGTGCGCTGAAGAACGTGGTCCACGGCATTAACCATGGAACCATCAAGGACACCGACAAAATCATCACGGCCGCGTCCTGCACCACCAACGCCATCACGCCGGTGTTGAAGGTTCTCAACGACAAATACGGCATTGTGCACGGCCACGTCGAGACGGTCCACTCGTTCACAAATGATCAGAACCTGACTGACAACTTCCACAAGGGCGATCGCCGTGGCCGCTCGGCAGCCCTGAACATGGTGCTGACCGAGACAGGTGCCGCCAAGGCTGTGGCCAAGGCGCTGCCCGAGCTTGAAGGCAAGCTGACAGGGAACTCCATCCGCGTACCCACGCCCAACGTGTCCATGGCGATCCTGAACCTGACGCTGGAGAACGGCACCACCAAGGAAGAAGTCAACACGTACCTGCGGGACATGTCCTTGAACTCAGAGCTGCGCAAGCAGATTGACTTCATCGATTCCNCCGAAGTGGTCTCCACCGACTTTGTTGGCTCGCGCCGCGCCGGCATCGTTGACGGCCTGGCCACCATCAGCACCGACAAGAACCTTGTGCTGTACGTCTGGTACGACAACGAATTTGGCTACAGCTGCCAAGTGGTCCGGGTCATGGAGGAAATGGCCGGTGTCCACCCACCAGAATTCCCGGCAATGCCGGTGCGGGTGGCAGAACCCATCCCCGCACTGACGTAACCTGCCAATATCAGGTGCCTTCCCGGAGCCGAGCATTCATGCCCGACGCCGGGGAGGCACCTGCGTCTGCTCTCCCCAATCTCGCTTCGCTCGCTCGGGGTCCCCGCGACCTGTAGCGTCTACTGCTCTCCCAATCTCGCTTCGCTCGCTCGGGGTCCCCGCGACCTGTAGACTTAGCAGCTGGATAGGGCAGCTAGGCAACCGCGAGTCACGCAAGTGGCTCGAGGAACGTCCGGGCTCCATAGAACGGGGTGGTGGGTAACGCCCACTCGGGGTAACCTGCAGGAAAGTGCCACAGAGAATAGACCGCCGGCAGGCCGCAAGGCCGCGCAGGTAAGGGTGAAACGGTGGTGTAAGAGACCACCAGTTCCCCAGGTGACTGGGGAAGCTTGGTAAACCCACCCGGAGCAAGGCCAGACAGGGCATGATTGAGGGCTGTTCGCCCGAGTGTCTGGGTAGGCTGCTAGAGGGCGTCGGCAACGGCGTTCGTAGATGGATGGTTGCCTCTCCGCCGCAGGTAACTGCTGCGGATGACAAAACCCGGCGTATCGGCTGCCCTATCCACTTCATGGGCCGATTAGCCCGTGAACCTGCGGGGATTGGGCCTACATCTAGGGATTTCCGGGAGTTTCCGCCCCGTCAGTTGTCAGTCTTTGGCAGGATTCGGTGCTTTCAGGTGGCCTTCTAACTCCTAAAAATCCCTACTTACTCTGCCCCGCACACCAGGAGGCGCTCTCCGCTGAATGTTAGTCCGCTCCCGCGAGGAATGCCGCGAGTGTGTGCACCGCGTGCTGGTCATGGTTATGCCTGGCACGGTCGTAGCAGGCGGTGATGCGTGGATCGGGNTGGCGAGCAACGATCTGAATTTCATGCAACGGAACACAAGGGTCTAATCATGCGGTCAAAAANCTGTGCCTGAACCCGTGCGGGGTGATGTGAGCGATGATACGCGAGTCCCTGCGCAGGCGCTTGACGGATAGGGCTGCGGCCTTGCGGTTCATGGGCTTGCCACTAGATCGCCTGAGTAGCAGTGGGCCCGCAGTACGGGCGCCTGCTGAAGCGTCGAGCATCCGGAACCCTTGCACCGGAATCGGCATCGTCGCTGGCTTCCCGCCCTTGCCCACCATCTTGAGGACACGGTGGCCACGCTCGATGTGATGGTAGTCCTCAATTTGTACCGCGCATGCTTCATAGCCCCTGAGGGCCGACATGCCCAGCAGTGCTATCAGGGCGCCGTCGGTGGGGTGGGATGCCTTAGCTGTCTGGATCAGCGCGCTCAGCCCGGCCAGGTCGAGTCACTGGGTCTTGGACACATCAAGGTAAACACGTTGGACGCGGAGGTGTCCGGCCGGTGACTTGGTTACGTAGTCGTCAATATCAGCGAAGCGGTCGAAGCACTTCACAATGGAGGCGGCGTGCTGGGCGATGTTGACAGGCGCGCTGTGGCGTTCCTCTTCGAGGTAGCACAGGAACAGTTCAAGNTGAGGGCGCCGGGCCTCCACCACTGGTAGGGCGTGGTTGTTGCGCCACTGCCACAGGATTCTCAAAGTGACTTGGTAGAACCCGCGGGTCTTGCCTGAATAGCCGGCCAGAAACCCTGCAGCTGCAAGGTCTGCCGAGGTCGTCATGGTGATGGTGGGCAGGGTATTGTGTTTCATGTCGCTCCATGTGATCTTAGAGGGTTCATGGTGTCGGCATAGGCCCCGCCGTGCTAGCGCACTGGTGGGGCCGCCGTCATATATGGGGAGCTGCTGAGGGTAGGCCCCACCCTCAAGAGAGGGTGGGGCTCGGCCATGCTTTTACCGATAGTCACTTATCCGGATTTCAGCTGACGAGAATTGCGCTAGAGACGGTATACCAACGCGTCCCGAATAAAACACCATTCACAGTGTTTCGGGATAACCGGATGACTGCAGTGCCTTTACCATCAGTGGAAATTAGTTGCTTCATGGTCCGCAGGAGCGGGTCGTCTTCGCGGATGAGGCTGAGGTCCTGGATGCTGACATAGTTATTGATTCCCAACAAGGCCTTCTGAATCGCCTTGTAGGCTTGTGTGCGGCTCTTTGCTTCAAGTATGGGTGTATGTAAGTAAAACTTCCATTCATCATCATCGTGTTTGAACCAGAAGGCTGCGTCAACGGCCACTCGCTCTCGATCGAGATGTTTCAGTACCTTAAGTCCTTTTTCTTCATCAGGTTCTACCAATTCGCCCTCACCCACTTCATGACCCCGTGCCGCCGGTTGGTTACCGCAGCCACTAAGTCCTGTGCATCGCTCTGCCCGATTATTTGATATCTAGTGGTCTCGTTCCAGTCTTTCGCTGTCGCCCAGTTGACGGCCAAGTCTGAATCGAAACGCATATCGTTTTCGAGTTGCATTTTAAGTCCGGCCAGACCAACAAGCTTCGTCAGGTCGTGCGTGTATGCATCATTCACTAGNTTTTTGTCGGGCATGGTGCCCGACGTAAATTGGCGAACTAGGCATGCTTTGAGCCCGCATTCCACACCGTAGCCTGCTAGGTAGTATGCTCCAGACCATTGATCAGCATCAAGGAGAACCTGCGCTTCACGCAGTCGCGTCCGAGCGACCTCTTTCCACATTTCCCTATGCATATATTCCCCTCCAGCTCTCATCCTAAGCTGGATTCATTGCTTCCACTGGCGGCGTATTGGTTTGATGGTAGCGACGCAGCCGCTCTAGCTGATCTCTGCGGAATCTCATGGTTCAAGATGATGGTGTCATCACGGGCTGATATGGCGGTATCTGAACTGAGCTTGACGACGTCGCTGGCGTCGAAGTAGTTTGGCGCCCCATCCTCATTAGGGTGGGGCGTTTTCAGGTGATAGGAGCCGGTCGGGGAACTAAACCGGGTTTATGTTGAGTTCAGAACATCGTCCTTTCTAGCTGAAGAATCTTCGCATACAACTCAGATAGTTCAACCGGGTTCTCCTTCCGTATCGCCACCTAACTGGTTCAGTTACACCTTGGTGGTGTGCTCTGATGTTGCCCTGATGGACGTTCTATCCAGCAAATCAGAGCTGAATCTTTGGAGTGATGGTCAATTGCGTGGAGTGAATGCATACTTTGGTTATGAACCATACAGAATTGGCATACCAAGCAGTCGTTGCACGCAGGTTGCAATGGGATACGCTCCTGTGGCAGGTACCGACACTGTCGCTGACAGCGCAGGCTTTTCTTTTCACGATCGCTTTGGGGTCCAACAGCTCCCAAATTTCAAGAACGATTGCAGCCAGCTTGTCAATAATTGTTACATGCCTTTCTGTGACCTTAATGGCCCGCTACAGGCAATCAGAATTCATGGATGCTTCATGGTTGCATGAACGAGAAAAGTCACTTGATGAAGAACTTCGAATACACGGGGTTGGCTTCGTGGCCATGAGGAGAAATTTCCCAGTTACACGAAAACAGGTGGCATTTGTGCCGCTCGTTCCGGGATACCTCACGTGGGTGGTCGGCCTCCTATTGTTTGGCTTGGCAGCAATAGTAGTCGTTGTAATTACTTGGACTAGCCCTGAGCTACTTCAAAATAGCAAGATATATGAGACGGTGGCTTCCCTTGCAGCTTGGGAATTCTGGGTCATGAAAACGCCCAAATAGAAGATATTCTGATCTATTTGTACCTAAGATGATGGCACAAATTGATTCAGAATAGGGAGCCGAGATGCCGACTGAATTGACGTTCAAATGCCCAGTAGATGGTTGCGTCTACGCCACATCATATCGAGTGAGTAATGACCAGAGCTACTTCCCGGATCGTCTTCGGATGGAACACCCGAGCCATCCGCCTATGTCCACTGGCTCTCGGAACGTGAAGCCAAAGTGGCTGCATCTAGAGATGGAGTTGGACCATGACGGGGAGCTGAACTACTAAACCATATTTATGAAGCCCTTACCTGGTGGAACCGAGTGGGTGCGGATGACCGCCGTGCGAAAGACGGGTACGGGTTATTCAGTCTATATTCATCCGCTACGCATCCGCCAGATCTAGTGTCCTGGTATGAGACAACTAAGAGAAGCAGCCCGCCGCTTCGTATCAAACATATTGTGGCCGACGATCCGTATGCCGAGCTGTCCGTCTCGACCTGAGGAATAGCGTCTTACTGGAAATGGATGTGTTTAGCAGAGGCTTTCGGTAGCACCTGTGGGTCGATCCGGTAGTGCGTCTGGGTCGATGGGGTAGCTGTTGTGGGACCCGGTAGCGCCGGGTCCCACAACCGCTGCTCTATTTTGGNGTGGCACCGCCTTCACGTTGCTTGTGGGTGTGTTGGCGCATGTTTGGTCCGTCAAGCTGGATCAGCTCGCTGGTGGAGACGATGCGGTTGAGGATGGACTCTGCGATGACGGCTTCGTGCAGTGATTTGTACCAGTCCTCGGGGTCGAACTGGGAGCTGACGACGGTGGATCCGCGGTTTTCCCTAGCAGCGAGGATATTCAGCAGTTCGCTGGCCGTTTCCGGNGTGATCGTCGTGGTCAAAANGTCATCTAAAAATAACGTGTCGCAGTCGTGCAGGGTACGAAGGAACGCCAGCCGTTCCGGGTCGGAGCGGTGGTAAACGGCCAGTGTGTTCGCTAGGTCATCGAGCCGGTAATACCGTGCGGTGTAGCCGCGCCGGCAGGCTGCGTTGACCATGGCTTGGGCCAGATATGACTTGCCAACACTGGATTTGCCGAGAATGACTAGGTTCGTGGCATTCTCGATCCACCGGCAGGAAGCGAGCCGTTCGATGACGTTGCGGTTCAGCGTCCGATCGGGACGATAGTGGATTTCCTCAACACAAGCAGCCAAGTTCGGTGTCTTCGATTCCTTGAGCAGCTTCAAGATCCGCCGCTGCGACCGGGCCGTGGTTTCCAATTCCAGCGCGTGCCGGATCTTCTTGGAAAACGTCCATGTGTCACAGGCAGGATCGTTGGCGATATCGATCACGGCCTGCCCGAACGCGGTCATCCTCAACCCGGTGAACAAGCCCATGTCATCTTCAGTCAGGTGGTCATCAAGCATGGCCGGCCTCCTTCCCGTCCGCGGCACCGGTGGTGCGGGTCAAGGCCTCGAGACTGAACTGGGAGATCCCGCCCAGATGAGCTCCCCGTGTGTCCCGGCTACCCAGCGCCGGGGCTGGTGGTGCGCCGGGCCCGTGCGCTGGCGGGTCCTGCACTAAGGGGCGCCCGGTATGGGCTGCCCGCTCCACGCTGATCTGGTGCTTGAGCGCCGTGTAGCTGACCAGCCGAACTGGCTCCTGGGTGCACAGGGTTCGGCAGGCCGCCTCGAGCAGACTGCGGTTATTGCCCTTGCCCAGGCCCAAGATATTCATGCAAGATCGGTAGCCCTGGGCCTCGATCTTCAACCGGTCCAACAACTGCCTCAATGCCTGCTCTGTGTAGGGGCCGACCTTCGCCGCCTGCCGCAGGAAGTAGGCTCTGGTCCACAACAGTGAGGTGTCCTCGTACCCGGCCGGGGCATGGGAGTCGTCGGTGACAAAGCTGTTACGCCGGGTAGCACGCTGGTGGGTGGCGACGATGTCCCCGCCGGCCAGGATCGTGACATGCTCACCAACAATCCGCACATCCAACACTTGCCCGGCGTGCTGGTTCGGCACGGAATACTTGGCCGTATCAACCTGTACGTGCCAGTCCTGNGAGACCTTGGCCTTGCGCCACTGGACCTGTTGCCACCGTTGCGCCGGCAACTCCATAAGCTCCGCATGCTCCATCTCTTGGAACCATGCCCGGCGGGAGCGGGCCTCCCCACGGAACGGGGTCCGGTCATTGATGACCTCCACCTGTTCGGCGACGGCCTCGTTTAACTCATCAAGGTCCGTGAAGCGCCGGTCAGCCAGATAGTGAATGACCCAATTCGTCACGACCTTCACACCAGCCTCAACGTTGCCCTTCTCCTTCGGTGCTGCGGCTCGGGTCGGGGCGGCTGCGCACTGGTAATGCTCCAAGAACGCGGCATAGGACTGGTTCACGTCCCTGGCTTTNTCGTAGCGGCTGATCTGGTTCGATGCCGTCGATGCGTTGTCGGGCACGATGACTTGGCAGACCCCGTCAAAGTACTCAAACGCACGCCGGTGCGCGTCGCACCATGCCGCCATCTTCTCATCGAGGAAACCGTGGGCGAAGATCATCCCTGAATACGGCAACGACGCCACGAACATCGAGACNNTTGCCGTGTCCCGGGTGATCGGATCCGTCAGCTGCATCCGTGTCCCGGCCCAATCTACCTGCATCGTGCGCCCTGGCGCATGGGTGATGGGGCTCGTTAGATCATTGACACGCACATGCTCGGCCACGATCTCGCAGAAACGGTCATACCCATAAAACCGTGCCGTCCCACTCACGGGGTTCTCGAGGTAGCGGGCCCACAACACCTTCAACGGCGGCTTCTTCCGGCCAATCCTGGCCGCGACCACCGCCTCGATATCGATCGGGACAAACTCACCGGACGCTGCCTTCCTCCCGTCCGTGAACAAACGGTCCACGTCCTCCGCCGTCAACGCCTTGACCTGATCCTCGGTCGTGAACGCCTCGGCTTCAAGGATCTGGCGAGCCTTCGCAATCGTGCGATGCGANACACCCTCCAACGCTTGGACGTCCCGATAAGAGTAGCCCCGCACCAGCAGGGACATGATGTGTCGATAATCAGCCATTACAGTCGGTTTCCTTTCACCAACCACGACACCAATGTCGTGGGTGAAAGCCATCCTCACCCGCCGTGACCAAAAGCGCTACCGGTTACACCCACACCTGCTACAGGAGCAACCCACACGCGCTACCAAATGGCTCCTCTATACAATGGATGCGCCAAGGAGCCTCTGACCCTTGCAGGATTTATGTATCACCTCTACTCGGACAATGCGACCGTCAAGTTTTTCAGACGTTGATACTCGTAATAATGTTGGCCAAAACACCTAATACCACTATCAACGTCTCATATCAGCATTACACCTCAAGGTCGGCATGAATGCGCCGGTACCCATAGGTGCCGTCAGAGTCCTTGAAGAACTCATGTATTCGGATCCCCAAAGCGTCCCTGCGGGCTGCCGTGGCTGATTGCGGGCGTCTGTGCAAGTGGTAGAACCCAGAGGTGGAGAGGGCCAGCCAAGCGCACATCTTCGTTATCGGGTTCATTTGGGCAGGGTCGTTTCGTTGGGATTCAATGTATTCGTACTTGCTCACTACCGCTGCTCCCTCGCGAAGTAAGCTCTGGCTTTTCAAGTCGAGATTATCGAGCCGCAAGTCCTGATTTTCCCGCTCAAGGTCTTTGAGCCTAGCCAACTCGCCACCGGTCACTGCAGTATCAGGGTCAGCATGGCTTTCTCGGTATTTGATCAGCCAACGCCGCAGGGTGTCTGCGCCGACCCCGTAGGACTTGGCCATATCCACCATGGGCTTGGAGGTACTGGTGACTTCACGGCAAAGCTCATCCTTGAATTCCTGGGTATAGGAACGACCTGATCTTGAATCAGACATTCTGCAGGTCGCCCTTTCAGTAGACCCCAGTTCAAGAGCGCCCACTGTCCTAAGTATCCACAGCAGCCCATTCCTTTATCTGTGTTACTTTATGTGCGCGTGGCTTTTGATTAGCCGTTGTGTTGGGGTAAGTTTGTACGATGGTTGGAATAATTCTTGCACTTCTTGTCATTTGGTTAGTCCTTTCGGTCCTTGGTTTTGTGGTCAAGGGTCTGTTGTGGCTGGCCATCATCGGTATTGTGCTGTTCGTAGCTACGGCCGCTATCGGCTGGATCCGGCGTAACGCACTGAATAAGTAATTCTGAACAAGTCATTCACAATGGGTCGGTCGCTCCGTGCGGCCGGCCTTTGCTGCCCCAGCATTAGTGGCGCGCAGAACTATTGGGGTGAGCGGCTCACGCTGTACTTTATTGCCCATCTGCGGCTTTCCTGTCTGTGGATAAACTCCAGCACGCAAAGCCGGCGATCCTTAGACTTGTTCCATCACGATTCACACAGCCCACCCTAGGCTGGCGAGGAGAATCAAGGTGGTCCCTTTCCATGGCAGGCACGCAGAACGGCCACTGCTGGAGGTCCCGAACCGGGAAAAGACGCAGCGACGGCCTCCCGTGCGTGCAGCGACCGTATGGCTGATAGTGGTGCTGATAGTTCTTACAGGCTGGCTGCACACATCGGGCCGGTGGCCATTTGAAGCAGAACCCGGTCCACCACCGCCGGTTAGCTCGCCGCCGCCAGGATTGGGCGTCCCCATTGTTGCCGTGGGAGCAGGGACGGCACTGGCCCTGTTGGAAACCCTGACAGTCAAGGGCAAAGCGCCGCGCAACAACTACCAGCGAACCGCTTTCGGTGAAGCGTGGCTTGATGCAGATGCTAACGGCTGCGATACCCGCAATGATATTCTCCGCCGGGACCTGAGCAAACAGACGTTTGTGAAACCGTCCCTGTGTCTGGTGGCAGCGGGAGTTTTCACCGAGCCGTACACAGGGCAGGACATGAGTTTCAAGCGCGGTAAGGACAGCAGTGCGGCCGTGCAAATTGACCACGTTGTGGCCTTAGGCAATGCGTGGCAAACGGGCGCTCAGCAACTGACCATGGTGCAACGGCAAAGTCTGGCCAATGACCCTCTGAACCTATTGGCAGCGGACGGAGACGCCAACCAGGAANAGTCCGACGGCGACGCCGCCACGTGGCTGCCGCCGTCGAAANAATTCCGTTGTCACTACGTCGCCCGGCAGATTTCAGTCAAAGCCGCCTACAACCTCTGGGTCACTGCGGCAGAGAAAGCCGCCATGNAAAGAGTCTTGGGCCCCTGCCCGAAACAGCAAAGCCTGCCCTCGGGCTACCTTCACTAGGAAGGTAGCCCGAGGACAGGCTTATAAAAGCGCAGACTACTTTTGCATGGACGTGCCAATTTCAGTCAGAGACAGCTCCGGGTAGTTCTTTTCCACCCGGCGCATGGCCCAAATATCGTTGAACAGGGCCAAGAACTCGCCGTCGCTGCGCTCCAGCACCTCAGCGCCATGGACAGTGCTCAGCGTTGCGGCAGCATCCGGTGTGGTCAATCTAGCCAATGAGTAGGACAGCCGCTCTAAACGCATGGGNGCGTTGAAATCGTGGTGCATGCGGTCCTCAACCACCTCGAACTGCATAGGTCCGACGGCGGCCAGCACCGGTGCCTGGTCTCCGCGCAGGTCCGAGCGCAGCACCTGAATGACGCCCTCGTGCTCAAGCTGTTCGATGCCGCGGCGGAACTGCTTGTACTTGCTGGGGTCCTTGGAACGCGCCACCTGGAAGTGCTCGGGNGCGAACAGAGGAATGGCCGGGTACTCCACGGACTCCTCAACAAATAAGGAGTCCCCNACGCGCAGTGCCGAGGCGTTCACAAGACCCACCACATCGCCAGGGAAGGCGGTGTCGATGACTTCGCGTTCACGGCCAAACACCTGCTGGGCGTACTTGGTGGCAAAGGATTTGCCCGTGCGTGACTGTGTGACCACCATGCCACGTTCAAACATGCCAGAGCAGACACGGACGAACGCAACGTGGTCACGGTGTGCCTGGTTCATGCCAGCCTGAACCTTGAACACGAAGCCCGAGAACGGAGCGTCAACGGCGCGAGAAATACCTGTGACATCAGCGCGGGGGTTNGCTGGCGGAGCAAAATCAACCAGGGTGTCCAGGATCTGCTTAACCCCAAAGTTCAAGGCAGCGGAGGAGAACAACAGCGGAGTAGCCTTGCCGGCGTAAAACGCTTCAAGGTCAAGGGGCNNATCCTCATCGACTACCAAGCTGGCTTCATCCGTGGAGTCCGTCCACGCGTCGCCTTCTGAGATCGCTGCTTCCTCCGGGGTCATGATTTCAGTGAGTGCAATCTGCGCACCGGAGCTGTTTCGGGCAAACTTGGCAAACTCATTGCGGCGGATGTCCCACACACCNCGGAAGTCTCCGGCGATGCCAATGGCCCACGTCAGCGGCATGGGNGTCAACCCGGTCCGCTCGGTGATCTCATCCATCAATTCCAGCGGATCTAGGCCTGGACGGTCCCACTTGTTAATGACGGTGATGATGGGCAGGTTCCGCTGGCGGCAGACCTCGAACAGTTTCATGGTCTGGGTTTCTAGGCCCTTACCGGCATCGATCAGCATGACAGCGCAGTCCACGGCGGCCAGGACGCGGTAGGTATCTTCGGAGAAGTCGGCGTGGCCGGGTGTGTCAAGTAAGTTGATGACAGTGTCCCGGTAGGAGAACTGCAGTGCAGCGGAGCTGATGGAAATTCCGCGGTCCTTCTCCATCTGCTGCCAGTCAGAGATGGTGTCCTTGCGGTTGGACTTGCCGTTGGTTGCCCCGGCGGTGCCGATCACTTTNGCGTGCAGTGCCAGCGCTTCGGTCAGCGTTGACTTGCCAGCATCCGGGTGGGAAATGACGGCGAAGGTTCGCCGACGCTCGGCCTGACCGGAAATTTCGGTGGCGCGGGCGGGNGACTGTACCGGAGAGGACACAAGACTACTTTCTAGCGGTAAAGAATTNTGTTGAAGCAGATGTTAAGGACACCAACCACTAAGTTTACCGCAGCGTGGGGCACAAAAGTTGGTAGCTTCCACTGGAGGGACGACGGCGGCAACCGGCACCCACTGCGCGAGCTAGAGGGCAGATCCATTACTCCGAAGCCGAGCTGCCAGGTACCNCCGGCATCGATGCGTTCCAGGACAACCTTNTGCAACGTCGTCGTACGGGGAAGGGCTGCTAAGTTATCCAGACTGCGGGTACGGAAAGTGAAGTACACGGCGTCTGTTGGTTCGTTGCGCGGTTCACCATAGGGNGTGAAACGGGCGGCAAAAGTAGAAATATTGGAGGCACGCTCCAGATGGGCGGCCAAGTAGGGNTCAAGCAGCCACGATTCACAATTGGCGCGCCGAACAGGCTGTGCTGGGAAGTGTTCGGCGAAGAACGGCCCAGCCAGTGCCAGACTCTGCGCCACGGCTGCTGCGCCCAGGCCACCACCTTCGGGAATGTGGACGCCAAGGATCCACTCATCACCGCCGACGCCCGGAATGGCCGCGGTGGGCCGGTGAATCAGGTACTGTAAGCGGCCAAGCTGGTAGATGCGGCCGGAGAAAACGTGATTGAGCCACTTGTACGTATCCATACCGAAACGGTTGTTCACGCGACGATTGATGCTCAAGTTCCGGCCAAAGTCAGCCAATGTTGCCCGCGAGATGGCATCGGCAATGGTGTGCTCGCTATGCCATTGCACAACCTCTGGGACAAATCGCATCATGGCACTGAGCCAGTCACGCTCGGTGACAGGAAGTTCGGGNGTGGAAAGTTCAGGCACTGAATCATCGGCACTGCCCAACCTGGCTGCCAAGTACTCCAGCACCAGTGACACTGCCGCGGTGGCAGGTCCCTCAAGCAGAGCCAGACATTCGCCACGGTCCTCGGCAGCAATATCCAAGTAGGCGAGCGTCAGGTCTGTGCTTAAGGCAGTGGGCTGGGTCATTGGGTCAGTTTAGCCAATCTAGTGAGGGTGTCAGAAACAGGAAAGCCAAACACGCCAGTTCCTGGGAAGCCGCGGCAGCAGGTGCAACGCAGGGGAGTTAGTGCCCGAACGGGTCAGGGTCAACGCCGGGCATCCAGGTCAGGCCCGGCACACCCCAACCGTTGCTTTTGGCTGCGCGCCTAGCCTTNTTGCCATAGCGGGCGTTGAGCCTATCTACATAGAGTTTGCCGTCAAGGTGGTCGTACTCGTGCTGCATGCAGCGAGCAAACCAGCCGGTTGCCTCAAAGTCCAGTGCGTTGCCGTCCACATCGAACCCGCGCACGCGCACCCATTCAGCCCGCTTGAGTGGGAAGTCAATGCCGGGCACGGAGAGGCAGCCTTCAACCTCATCGTCGGGATCAGGAGTGTTGCCCGAGATTTTGCCAACCGTCAGAGAAGGATTCACTATAACGCCCCGGGCGGGGACGCCGTCCTCGTTCTCCATCTTGTAGGTGAAGAGCCGCAGTCCCACACCAATCTGAGGAGCTGCCAAGCCAACACCATTGGCTGCGTCCATGGTTTCGTACATATCAGTTACCAGTTTGCGGAGGTCCTGGTCAAAAGCCTTGACCTCCTCAGCGCGGCGGTGGAGCACGGGCTCACCCAAGATTGTCACGGGCAGTACGGTCATGACGGTTTCCTTTTCGGGCTGGAAAACTTTTCACGGTGTAAACACGGTGGAGGCAATGATGGACAGGCAGGACAATGAAAAACACCCGATCAAATGACCGGGGTGTCTCATGATTCAGCTAACAAATCATACTTGGGGTGAGATACGGGGTTGAACCCGCGACCTCCTGGACCACAACCAGGCGCTCTGCCAACTGAGCTAATCCCACCATGTCGGCCGTAGCACGAATTCCATCTTGTGTGATGTCCTCCGCGCTTGTGGCAACGACGACTAGTCTACCTGATCTAAAAGGGGTCAAGACCAAAGAGGGTTCTTTTGCTCATTTTGTGAGCCAGATCTCATTGATACGGAGAAAATCCTCAGTAAACATGCGGAATTTAGTTTGAGTACTTCATCGAAATCTTCTTTGCCGTACCGGTATCTGGGCCCGGNGCGGGCACAAAGACTGCCTCACGGTAGTACTTGAGCTCGTTGATGCTGTCTTGGATATCGCCCAGCGCGCGGTGCCCGCCGGTCTTTGCTGGTGATTGGAAATAGGCTCGGGTGAACCAGCGGCGGGAGAGTTCCTTGATCGTGGAAACATCGATCACCCGGTAGTGCAGGTGTTCCACGAGCTCAGGCATATCCCGAGCCAGGAACACCTTGTCGGTGCCGATGGAATTGCCGGCTAGNGGNGCCTTGTTCGGTTGTGGGACGTACTTNTTGATGTACGCCAAAACCTGCTCCTGTGCATCTTCCATGGTGGTGCCACCGGAGAGCTCATCAATCAGCTTCGAGGAGGTGTGCATGGTGCGCACAAAGTCGCCCATCTGTGCCAGTGCCTCATCGCTGGGCTTGATGACAACGTCAACACCGTCACCGAGGATGTTCAGCTCGGAGTCGGTCACCAGTACAGCAACCTCAATCAAGGCGTCATTGACGGCATCCAAGCCCGTCATCTCACAATCAATCCATACAATGCGTTCATTAGTAATAGCCACGGCTCCAATGTACCGTGAACCCCGCACCCGCTGCTGCGTGCGGTAAAATTGGCACCGGTAGCGTTGATCCTGGTGCGGTCTGTGCCTTGGCGCGAGCTAGTTCCAGAAAATTAACCACGACGGCCGGAGACTTGTGATGACAGCCTCGCCTTCAGCCTCGGGCCAGTCAGTTGCTGTGGCGCACCGTCCGTGGATTGCCCTGTTGCAAGGATTCATTGGCTCGGTCATGATCCTTGGTGGCTCAGTGGGTGTTGGCTGGATTGCCAATGGCTCGCCCATGATCCGCAACTCCTTAGTGATAGGCCTGCGCACTGAGGGTGCCGGAGTCATTACCTCAACCATTTTGCTGACACTTGGCGCCATGATTTTGCTGCGATCCTGGCTACGGCNNGGACAGCGTCTGGTTGGGTCGGGGCAGGGCGCCTTACGCTGCGTAGTGCTGGCTGTGGCGCTCTGGGGTGCACCACTGCTTTTGNCCGTACCCATCTTCTCCCGGGACGTGTACGCCTACACGGGCCAAGGGCGCCTCATGGCCGAGGGACAAAACCCTTACACCACCGGAATCTCCTCCCTGAGCAATTGGTTCATGTTGGGAACGGACCCGTCATGGGCTGAAAACCGCACACCCTACGGACCCTTGTTCCTTTGGCTGAGCCGTGGCGTTGTGGCAATAACAGGGGCCCAGCCGGATACTTCGGTGCTGTTGTTTCGTGCCATTGCCTGCATCGGAGTCATCCTGTGTGTGCTCTATGTGCCCAAACTTGCTGCCTTACACGGCGTAAATGGTGCGCGGGCGCTGTGGATCTCGGTGGCCAATCCACTATTTTTACTGTCCTTCATTGCCAGCGCACACAACGATGCGCTCATGCTGGGCCTGGCAGTTGCCGGCACCTGGTTTGCTTCCACCCGTCGAGGTGTGCTGNGGGTTGTACTTGTTACAGCCTCCATTGCCATCAAACCCATCACCATCGTTTTGCTGCCCTTCATTGGATTATTGTGGGCCGGACATAGTGCGGGCTGGGGCCGCCGGTTTCTCTATTGGGCCGCAACCGGGTCACTGAGCTTATTCCTTCTATGGCTCATGGGCATTCCGCACAACCTAGGCTTCGGCTGGATGTGGGCGCTCACCGACACCATACCCGGCTACACCGGCTATGCCCCTTCAGGGTTTGGCGGCCAGTTGGTGGAACTGCTGGTGAATGCTGTCGGACTGGATGGGGAGNCCGCGGCCAGCGTGTTCCGTTCCTTGCTGACGGTGGCAAGCATCGCGATCGCAGCATGGTTTGTGCTCTTTGGCGACCCGCACCAGATAGTGCGCCGCATGGCGTTGGCGTTTGCCGCCGTGGTACTTCTGGCCNCCATCATCCAACCGTGGTACGTGCTGTGGTTCCTGCCCNTTTTGGCTGTGACGGGGATCCGCAACAACTGGCAGATCAAGATTTGCTACGTGGTGGTTGCCTTCTTCGTGGTGTTTGGGGCCCAGGACCAGCTCTTTGTGTGGGGCTTTGTGCAACTGCCGATACGCTCGNGGGCACTGTCGAGCCTGGTTGCTTGGGCAGCAGTGATTTACTTGCTGGTACTAGATGTACACACCCGCAAACTGCTGTTCAGCAGCGAATCTGCCGTGGATGCACTGANNGCCGCCCGGCCCCGATCAGGTAGAGCCTGCCCTCAGCCCTGAGCTGCTACTTCGAGGCTGCTGAACCCGTGACAGGCACGGCGTTTCGGCCCAGCTCAACCGTGCGGCGCACGGCCCACACCAAGAGGGTCACCAGCAGGACATTCCGGCTTGTCAGCACTGCAGCCATGATGGGGTTTGCGTGGATCAGCGGCGTGTAGAACAGCGGATAGATGATGAACGTGGTGAACGCGATGCCCATCAGCAGTGTGGCCGGAATCTTCCACCTGTCCCAGTCATGTACCAAACCGGCGACCACCACCGGCAACAGCCAAATGATGAACTGNGGNGAGCCCACCTTGTTGAAGACGATAAATGCGGTGACCATCAGTAGCGAGCCCTCAAGGAGTAGCTCCTGGCGTTGGGCGCCACGGCGCAGCGCCCACATCATCAGCACAGCCCCNGTCACAGCAGCAACTATGAGTAGAGGTTGCATCAACAAGGCGGCTATGTCCGCACCGGGACCATAAACCTCGGTGGAGTTAATGGCGAGATTGTCGGCAATTTTGGCTCCGCCAATGCGGAACACGCTCAGCCACACCCAAGGGGTTGAAAANGTGGCTTCTAGCTGCATGCCCCTGTCGCCCTGGTTGATGGCAAAATCGAACAGGTGCGAACCCGCTCCGGTCAGCACGGCAAANACTGCCACAACCGCGCTGACGGCCAGACCGGTGAGTAGAATCTGGATGCGCTTGGCGCTGGCTATGAGCAGAGGAGCGATGACCGCAGCAGGCCAAACTTTGATCCACGTCGCTACCGAAAGCAGCAAGGAAGCAACAACTGGCCGCTCTACCGCATACAGCAACGCAACCAGAACAAACGAGGTGGTGATGCCCTCCACCCGGGCGAAGCTGAGGAAGCCCATGAACATGGTGAAGAACAGCCAAAACCAGGCAGGNGCAATCCCGCTGTGCGTCCGCGGGCTGCGAGTCAAAAATACNATGCCCGCGGCGTTCAAGACAATGATCATCAGCGTCCAGCCCAGCAAGTACAACGACGGCCCAAANATGTTGGCAGCAAAGATGGGAACCTGCGCCAACAGCGGATACACNCAGGGGCTGATCACATCGCCCAATGACGCCGGATTGTAGCCAAGTTGCGCCCATTGGCGGTACTGCTCAGTATCGCTGAACGTGTCACCGTGGACAATGAAACTCATCATCCACGCAAGGAANAACCCATGGACCGCGGCAAAGCCCCACCACACGCTGGCCGGTGTTCTAAACCAGAGTAGAGCCGGGGAGAGGATCTTGTTGCGGATATTGGTGGCCCGCTCTAGCACCCTGTCAAAGAATGGGGCTGAAATTTTAGAGCTCCTCGATCTGGGAGGATTCGGGCGCAACAGCAGAGGTCACCGTCTGGGAGGAGGAGGGTTCGCCGTCGTGCCTGGGAATGCGGGACGGGTTCTTGCCCATCAAGAACAGCTGCCGCACGCTCCACACAAACAACACCACCAGCAACAGGTTGCGTAAGGTCAACACAGCAGCCATGACGGGGTTGTTGTGGGAGAGGGCGTCATAGAAGAGTGGGTAGATAAGGAACGTCAGGATCGCCACGCCAATGAGCATGGTGGCCGGGACCCGCCAGGCTTTCCACTGGTAGCTCAGACCAACGGCGACTGCGGGNGCCAGCCAGACCATGAACTGTGGAGAACCCACCTTGTTGAACACCACAAAGGCTGTGACCATGGCTAACGAGCCAAAGAGCAGCAGGGCTGTGCGATCGGCCCCACCGTTACGCTTTCCGGTGTGTAAGGCCCAGAAAATCAGGGCGGCGACAATCAGGGCGGCGACGATCAGCAGNGGTTGCATCAAAAANCTCATGACTTCGGAGCCGGGGCCATCCACCTGCATGGAATTGATGTCCTGGTTCATGTACATGTCTGCTCCGCCGATGCCCAGCACACTCATCCACAGCCACGGGGTGGTGAAGGTGGCCTCGAGCTGCATGCCGCGATCGCCCTGTTCAAGGAGGAAGTTGAGCAGTTTTGGTAGCGAGTTCATGCTCAGCGCCAAAACCACTACGCAGGCTGTGACCAGCACGCCGGCCAGGACCACCTGCACACGTTTNTTGACCACTGTGAANAGGGTCAGAACTACGGCGGCCGGCCAGACTTTAGTCCAGGTGGCAACACTGAGGATGAGGGAGGTCAAGAACGGGCTGGCCACACCCAGTGACAGAGCGATCAGCACCACCGGGGCCGTTAGCCCATCTACCCGGGCAAAGCCGAGCCAGGCCAGCAAGGTGGTAAAGCCAATCCACCACAGGGCGGCGGGAATAGCGTCACGTTTCTTCCCNCACCGGGTGAGTTTGGCCACTGCCAGCAGGTTCAGGGCGGAAATCATCAGAACCCAGATAAACAGGAACGGGCCTGCGCCGAAGATGTACGCCACAGCCATGGGCACCAGCGCAAGGATCGGGTAAACCCAAGGGCTAGGACCTGAGACAAGGTTCTCGTTGAAGCCGATGGACGCCCAGATACGGTAGATGAACGTGTCACTGAACGCTTCCCCACGCAAGGACAAGATGCCCGCCAGCACAAGAAANAGCAGATGGATGGCAGCAAAGACGCTCCACATGCCGCGAGGGGTCTTTAGCCAGTTCTGGGTCTTCTCCGGCAAGAGCAGATCCCGGAAGCGGGCAAGGGAGGCAAAAACGTATCCGTGGAGATGGTCCGGTCCTTCTAAAGTATGGAGGCGGCCTAGGCCGGGCGCAGCCAAGGCAACCGCGCTGCGTTGTGTGGCTGCCGTTCGGGTGAACGCCCCGGCTGACGTGTGAGGAAAGTGGGTAGAATGCCAAGAACGGAGTCCATGGCTGTTTATATGTTAGCGCAGCACGGTGTTGCTCCCTTGGCCAGTTCCGTCCGTATGTACGCCAATGAGTCCTGCCATGGGGACAGCCGAAGTTCAGGAGTTAGTAGTTGACACGCATGTCTGTTGCCCGGCCGGAGGTGAAGTCCACGGTGTTATCTAAGTTGCCTTTTCGTACCGGCACGGCCGCATCCGCGCTGTGGCAGGGCTTCGCCGGTTCCATGCTGTTGTTGCTGGGCTCCTTCGGTGTTGGGTGGTTAGCTAGCAGTTCGGTATTGATCCGGAACCCGTTGTTTATCTTGGCCAGGACCACGCCTGTGGCTGTCATCATAGCGACCGTTCTGTTGTGTGTAGGTGGGGCTTTGATGTTGCGGGCCTGGCTACGGCTGCGCCAGCATCTTGCAGGGTGGTCAGCGGACACGGCACCAGTGCTGAAANAAGCACTGATCCTTTGGGTGGCGCCGATGATGGTTGCCCTGCCCTTGTTCAGCCGAGATTCTTACGCCTACATTGGCCAGGGACGGCTCATGCAACAAGGCCTGGACCCCTATACCAACGGTATTTCAGCCCTGAACAACTATNTTTCCCTGGGCCCGGATACCTTGTGGACTGAAGCGCCAACACCGTATGGACCCTTGTGGCTGTGGCTGGAGCAATTTGCCGTGCTGCTCCCGTCCAGTAGCCCCGAAATAGCGCTGATCCCCTTCCGCCTCGCCAGTTTGGCAGGGGTGGTGCTACTAGCAATTTACGTGCCAAAACTAGCAGCACGCCACGGTTTCAACCCGCAACGGGCCCTGTGGCTGACAGTGTTGAACCCCGTGGTGCTGATTAACTTTGTGGCCAGTGTGCACAATGATTCACTCATGCTGGGACTTGTGGTGGCGGGCATTTACTACGCCTCGGCCAAACGGCCAGTGGTGGGTATCTTGTTTGTCACAGCATCCATTGCCGTTAAACCCATCACCTTGATTGCGCTGCCGTTCGTTGGTTTGTTGTGGGCCGGATCGCAAGCGGGCTGGGTGCGAAAGTTCGGCCTCTGGGCAGCCACCCTCGGGATTTCTGCGGGCGTCCTGGCTGCGATGGGTGCTGTGAATGGGCTTGGGTTCGGCTGGTTGGCTGCGCTACAAACCNCCGGCACAGTGTGGATTTGGTATGCGCCTGTGGGCTTGCTCTCGAACACGGTGGGATTTGTGGTGACGCTGCTCGGCGGTGCTGGTGCAGCCGTCACCGATGTCATCNAAACCATCGGTCAAGGCACCTCCATCTTGATCGTGATGGCACTGGCGTTCCTGAAGATCTCACTGCCGCCGTCAGAGGGGCAGCACAGTGACAGGAATCCTGCTGACAGGCAGCGAAGTANNGGTGCTGCGGCAGTTCTAGATGATTCCCAACGCTACAGCCAAGCAGTGGTGCGGCGCATGGCTTGGGCGTTTGCAGCCGTGGTTCTCATGGCCNCCATGATTCAGCCCTGGTACGTGTTGTGGCTGCTGGCGTTCTTTACTGTGACAGGCATTGGCGAAGGCTGGCAGTTGCGCACAGTGTTCTATCTGACCGCCTTCTTTATCCTGATAGCACTGACAGATCAACTCAGCATCTTCCCGTGGATACCGGTTGTACTGATCCGCACGGTGGCCATTGCCGTTGGCTTGATCAGCGTCTTGTATGTCATGTTCCGAGACAAGAAGACGCGCGGGNCTTTTGTGCCTCGATGGGAGCCAGCGGTGGAGGCAGACACAGCGGCCTAGCCGGGATCTTTGGATGGTGTTGGGCTTGGATCCTTTGGATCGGGCCCCTTAGCTCGGGTCGCTCAGAGGTGTTTGAGTGCTTCTCGTTGCGATAAGGGACTGAGCCGGTGTGCATGCTGGCCCACGTAATGCCTTACCCAGTCCGGATCGGTGCGGGCGAACTGGCGCAACGCCCAGCCAATCGCCTTGCGGATGAAGAATTCTTGATCCGTCAGATTGGATTGGATCACCGAGCCTAGCAAGTGCGTGTCTGTAGCCCCTTTGGCGTGTAATTGGGCGATGATTGAGGCCCTGCGGAACCAAAANTTCGGATGCACACTCCATGCACGCAGCAGCGGCTCCATGACGTCCCTGTCCTTTTGTAGAAGCTCGCACAGCCGCGGCGCAATGGAGTCAACATAATCCCACCATTGTCCGTCCTGAATGACGACGGCGTAGAACGGCAGGAGCCCCATCTCACCTTTNGAGAGGTGAGAGTCAGTGAGCATAATCGCGCCATACCGTTCCTCGCGAAACTCTGCTTGACGCCAAAGCTCCATGGCGGTGGCTTGAAGTTCCCTCACGCTATCGAATGGGTGGGTCTTGGCCAGCAGCCGCACCGTTTTGCGCACCACAGGNGTGCAGACGCCTAGAAAGGGCATAGCCGATTTCATATAGGCAGCCATGCCTGCAGCCTTCTCCGGTAAGGCGACTTCGGTCAGAGCCGGGCCCAAGGCCAACAGGAAGGCTGTGTTGGCGCCGTGGGTCTTGACAGCGGCATGCCGCGGGGAAATCTCAGCTGCTGTCATGGCAACAGTTTAGTGACAGGTAGGACTACCATGTGGTTGGTATGGAGCACTTTGAGCAACTGGGAACTGAAAACTTGTTGCCGCGCTGCGGGCGGCGGGGTGTGTCTATGCGCAGGAGGAAGCCTCGATCTTAGAGTCCGCAGCCGGTTCTAGCAGTGAACTGGCCAGCATGCTTGCCCGCCGGATCCTGGGCTACCCGCTGGAACACATTGTGGGTTGGGTCCAGTTTACGNGTTTGCGCATGGCCGTGGTGGCCGGGGTATTTGTGCCCCGCCGCCGGAGCGAATTTNTGGTCCAGGAAGTACTGGCTGCAGTTGAGGCGATGCACGGGGCTTCTGTTGGGGCCATACCCGGCAGAGGGTTCGGTGCAAGAGCGCTGAAGCTCCTGGACCTGTGCTGCGGCAGCGGAGCTCTTGGGGCGGCACTGGCCCACGNNTACTCCCGGGTGGAGCTTCATGCAGCGGACATCGATCCGGTGGCCGCTGCATGTGCTGCCGGAAACATTGCTGGCGTCAACGGCCACGCCTATTGCGGGGACTTGTTTGAGCCACTGCCGAAGACCTTGCGTGGCAACCTCGACGTGGTGGTAGCCAATGCCCCTTACGTGCCCACCGGTGCCATCAAGTTCATGCCGCAAGAAGCCAGAGTCCATGAACCTGATGTGGCTCTCAACGGTGGTGCCGATGGACTAGAAGTCCACCGCAAGATCGCCGAGCAGGCTCCACTGTGGCTACGTCCGGGAGGGCTGTTATTCCTGGAGTCAAGTACGCGGCAAGCTCCGGCGAGCGCGGCAATCCTCGCAGCCCACGGATTCTCCACCCATGTGGGAACTAGCCAGAGGTGGGAGAGCACAGTTGTTTCCGGAGTGCTGGAACTAGGGGTAGATAGTAGCTCCCTGTGAGTGGCTGGTGAGGGGAGTCAAGGACATCTGGCCAGATGGTTGCTCTTCCACTTAGTTGGGGAACTGGCTAGCCTCGGTATGTTGGCACTTTCTGAATCCACCAAGGAGCCCTGCATGAGCCTGCACCGTCACCATATCCGCCGTGATGCAACCATTGTGGAAAGCGCGTTTGACTCTGGCTTGGGTTCCATCCCCAAGCACACGCTGCCACTGGGGAGTCAGAACGCCGATGCTGCAATGCGGTTCATTCAGGACGAGCTCATGCTCGATGGCAACGCGCGGCAGAACCTGGCCACCTTTGTCACTACCTGGATGGAGCCCCAAGCCGGCGCACTGATCCAGTCCTCACTTGAAAAGAACATCATTGACAAGGATGAATACCCGCAGTCGGCTGAGATTGAACGGCGTTGCATCAATATTTTGGCGAATCTGTGGCACGCCNCGGAACCTACCGGGGAGNCCAATGCTATTGGCTGCTCCACCACGGGGTCCTCGGAGGCTGCGATGCTGGCTGGCCTGGCGTTAAAATGGCGTTGGCGCGCTCGCAGGNAGGCCGCTGGGCTCGATGCCACCAAGCCCAACCTTGTCATGNGGGCCAATGTGCAAGTGTGCTGGGAAAAGTTTGCCAGGTACTGGGATGTGGAAGCTCGATTGGTGCCCNTTGAGGGCGCAACCCACCTGACCGCGGCGCAGGCTGCTGCTGCCTGCGATGAAAACACTATTGGTGTTATCGCCGTGCTGGGTTCAACGTTCGATGGTTCCTATGAGCCGGTGGCTGAAATTGCTGGCGCCCTTGACAAGCTTGCTTCGGACACGGGGCTGGATGTGCCGTTGCATGTTGATGCGGCGTCCGGGNGGTTTATTGCACCGTTCCTTGATCAGGACTTGCTGTGGGATTTTCGCCTTGACCGGGTGAAGTCAATCAACTCCTCCGGCCACAAGTATGGGCTGGTATACCCCGGGNTGGGGTGGGTCTTGTGGCGCAGCAGCGAAGATTTGCCGGCGGATCTGATCTTCAGCGTCGATTATTTAGGTGGCTCCATGCCCACGTTTGCGCTGAACTTTTCACGCCCGGCAGCTCAGGTGATCGCCCAGTATTACACCCTGGTCCGTTATGGCTTTGAGGGGTACCGGAACATTCAACAGCGCTCCCGGGACATTGCCGGAACCATTGCCGCCGGTGTTAGGAAGATGGGGCCGTTCACCCTGCTCAGCCATGGCGATGAGCTACCAGTGCTGGCCTTCAAGCTGACGACGTCGGGCAGCTACTCTGTGTACGATCTCTCCCATGAGCTGCGCAGCTTCGGCTGGATTGTGCCCGCCTACCCGATGCCCGAGGGCATGGCTGATATTGATGTGTTGCGGGTGGTTGTCAGGAATGGCTTCACCTTTGATTTGGCCGGGATGTTCCTGGCAGATCTAGCGAAAGCTGTCCAGCGGCTCTCAGGCCAACAGCCCAACAGGGTGGCGTTTCACCACTAAGCAAGAAGATCCCACCAGTTGCTCTGAGCTAGAGAGGGATGGATGCGGTGCGGCGGTGAAGGGGATGCGCAGTAGCGGTGAAGGGGACAGACTAAGAGTATGGAAAATGTTCTGACCCGCTGGCAGCGTGAACTCCGTGGCACCTTCAGCAATAACTCGCCCACTGTTCCGCAGTGGGAACTTGACCTGGAANAGGGCGAGGACGGAGGGTACTTTGGTCCTGGCTCGGCGGCTTGGGCTGTGCATGGGTCAATGACCACACTGGTCGCCGGGATTCAGTCCCTCCTGATCCAAGCGTTGCACCCAGGCGCGCTCGCAGGAGTACACGATCATTCCAGCTACCGCACAGACCCGCTGGGCAGATTGGCGGGCACCATCCGCTGGATCTTCACCGTCAGCTACGGGGACACAACAGCGGCTCAAGAAGCGTCGGCGAAGGTGCGCCGGATCCATGAGTACATTCGCGGCAGCTACATCACCGCCCAAGGGGAGGAGCGGGCCTACACCGCCAACGATCCCGATCTACTGCGCTGGGTACACCTAGCCTTCACCCAAGCATTCCTTGGAACGCACGAAGCCTACGGTAGCCCCATCCCTGGGGGCGCCGACGCTTACGTGGCTGACTGGGCCGTGGCAGGGGCTCTGATGCATGTGGAAAACCCGCCCACAACCGTGAAAGAACTCAACCATCAGTTAGCCGCGTACGATACGGAGCTGCGCTACGACGAACGAGTTGCTGAAACGCTTGCCTTCATCAAGAACCCGCCCCTGCCGCGCTCGCAGCAAGGCGGCTATAAGATACTTNTTGCCGCAGCAGTGGCCTCCTTGCCACCGAGGTACAAGGACCTGCTTCAGGTGAATACGCCCAGGCTTGGCCCGCTCCCGCTGCCGCTGGTATTGCCCACCAAAGCCGTGTTCGGCGTCGTGCGGTGGNGGTTGAGTTCTCTGAGTCCTAGTGAGGCGGCTGCACGGGCGCGGCGAACGCGGCTAGGCGTGGAGGATACTCCCAGTAATCACCGCTAGTCTGGCTATGGCATTTTGCCGACACTTTGTCACTAACGAACTCAAGGACTGCCTTCAGCCCATGTCGCCACGTACCCTTTACCGCACCCTTGCCATTGCCGAAGCCATCACCTGGACCCTACTGATCGCCGGAATGGTCCTGAAATACGTGTTCAAGGTGGGTGATTGGCCGGTCACGGTCGGCGGATTTGCGCATGGTTTGGTATTCATCGCCTACGTCACCACGGCAGTGTTGGTGGGCCTGAACCAGCGCTGGCCCGTTCGGCTCATCGCCGGTGCCGCGGCCACCGCCGTTGTCCCGTACCTGACCATCCCCTTCGATCAGTGGCTGGAGAAGCACCACAAGCTCGACGGCGAATGGCGCACCGTAGCCACGGACCACNCCCGCGACGGGCACTGGATCCAAAGTACTCTGCGCTGGATGCTCAACCGCCCGGTGCTGCTGAGCGTTGCCTTCATCGTGTTTGTTGGCGGAACGATGGCCACCATGATGTTCGTTGGCCCTCCGGGGACGCGNNCCTAATTTTTACCAGAAACAGCTTATTCGTTGGCCGCATAGGGATTGAGTGTCCGGCCCATAAATGGGGTGAACCAGGCGGACACATCGGGCTCAGCCATACCCCGGGAGGACTCATGGCTGATCCCATCCAGCGCCGGGAGGTAGAGCAGTTCCTGGTCCAGATCCTCGAACAAGAACCCCAGCAGAAGATCGTGCCAATCCTGTGACAGCTTCAAGGACGGAAGCAACTCCGGTAGCAGGTCCACTTGGTCAAGGACCAGCCGGAGGGCCAACTCCTGGGCAACACAATTCGACGCCTGAAATGACGTTGGGAATGCCGTGCCCAGATCCAACACCACCGCCAGGAACCTCTGCGCGAACAGTGGCCCGTAGGCCCAGTGGATGGCGCCGCGCAAGGCGATGGCCTCCTGTAGTGAGCGGGTGCGGGTCTGAGGGTTGGTCTCACCGGGGTCATAACCCTGTGTTTGTAGACCCAGCCCGGGCAACTTGGCGCCGTCGTTGAGGGTCTGTTCCAGCTATGCCTCTTCACTGCGTAGATCAGCCCCGTCGTCGCTGACGTCTTCATGCCCGTCGCTGACGTCTACATACCCNGTGTCGCGGTGGGCTGGGCCGTCCGTGACCGGTCCCTCCGGAGCCGCAACAGCTGANTCCATCCACATGGCAGCGCCAAAAGCAGGNACGCCCGGAAGATGCCCCGGCACGTCCTCAGGTTCCACCATTAGCAGCAGCTGGGTCAGCGCTTCCGGGTCCCCGCGGGACAGCCTACGGGGCACGGCCCCGGGCCCTGTCATAAGCCGGAACTGTTGTCCCGCCCCAGAGGAGCTGATCAAGCCAACCGAAATGATACTGGCGGGAGACCTTGTGCCTTGAGCGCTCTCGAGTAGTCTGAAGAGGAATCTGCCTCTGCGGTTGCTCGAGATGGGAATGACAATGGTTTCGTTTCACGATCTCCATCAAGCTGAGACTCCGCTGGTTCTCCCCAATGCCTGGGATGTGGGCTCCGCCTTGGCCTTCGCTGCAGCTGGGTTCCCTGCCGTCGGTACCACAAGCTTCGGCATAGCAGTCAGCACTGGCCAGCCCGACGGCGGCCGGTCCAGCCAGCGAACCACCTCTGCTCTAGCGGCGAAGCTGGGGCGCATGTCTGTGTACGTGAGCGCAGATATTGAGGATGGCTACTGCGATGACCCAGGCGAGGTTGCGGATTTTGTGGCTGAATTGGCAGCCCATGGAGTCGTCGGGGTGAACATCGAAGACAGCACCTCTGGACATTTGGTGGATCCAGCAGCTTTTGCCACGAAAGTCGTTGAGGTCAAACGACGAAACCCAACCGTTNTTATCAACGCGCGGGTGGATAATCTATGGTTTGCAGAACAAGCCACCGTGGAGGCAGTTCTGCTGCGCGCCCNNACATATGCAGACGCTGGTGCTGACGGCATATTTGTCCCCGGACTTGTTGATCCCCATGAAATTCGGGCCATTACCGCCGGAATTGGGCTGCCAGTGAACGTATTGGCCCATCCTGTCCTCACTGTCGCCGAGCTGGGAGTGTTGNGGGTGCGGCGAGTAAGCTCCGGTNCGTTGCCCTACCGCGCAGCGGTGGATGCAGCGCTAAAACTGNTCACAGCATTGCGCGACGGTCTGCAACTACCGGCCGCCACCTCCTACTGGGAGGTACAAGCGCAACTCGTGGCCTTCAACCAAGGCTTCTCTCTCTAATGCCCCTGACTTATAGGCCATGCATCGAAGCGGCTGGCCGCGGCGCAAGGAGTGCGTGTCATCTCTGGCGTGATTAAGGTTGGCTTAATAGATCTTGTTGGCACCGCCGTCGGCCATGAGAGTTTGGCCTGTCATGTACCGTGAATCGTCGGAGAGCAGAAACGCCACAATCGGTGCTACATCCGTCTCAGGATCTCCAAAGCGTCCCAGCGGCACCTTAGACAACGAGTCCTGGTACATTTCCGGNAATGCCTCGCTCCACGCCGTCACCCCTGAGGTGAGGGCCATGGGNGAGAGAACGTTGACGCGGATGTTGTCTTTGGCCCATTCGTTGGCCGTGACACGCGAGAGCCCGCGGATCGCTTCTTTGGCTGACGCGTAGGCAGCCTGGGTCTGCTGCCCAACCATTGCCGAACCCGAACCGAAATTCACTACGGAGCCGCCGTTGACGGCCAACAGCGGATAAGCAGCTGCCATGAACTGGCGGGTGGCGCGGAAACCTGTGTTGAAGGAGAGATCCCACTGCTCCTCGGTCAGCTCGTTGAACATGGCTTGGCGAGAAGCATGAGCGTTATTGACCAACCCATCTAGCCCACCAAAGGTTGTTGCGGCCAGTTCGACGGCGGACTGGGCTACCGCTTTGTCGCTGACATCGCCTAACAAGAACCTGATGTTTTCACCAAGTTTTTCTCGAGTGTTTCCNCCGGCTTCCTTGTTGACATCAACCGCAACCACCTTCGCGCCGCGTGCTACTAAAACTTTGGAAATAGCACCGCCAATGCCTGACGCCCCACCGGTGACCACGATTACTTTGTTCTCGAGCTGCATGTTGTTTCCCTGGTTTCTGTGCGGGGATCGAAGGACCCCGGCTGAAGTTTGCCCCTACACAGAATCACAGGATCTTGTGTGTTAGCTGGGAGCACTGTTGCGGAGCACTTCAGCTTTGTAGTGAAGATAACTCAGCTTTTGGGTGTGAAGAAATTCCGTACACGTTACCTGGTTGCTTCTAGTCTTCAATAGCCTTCGGCTGCTCTGATCAGACTCGCGTCAAAACTGGTAGGTCAACTGTTATATTGCTTTATGAATTAGGGCAAACGGGCGTGCGTGGTTGTGACTATGGCGCCACATCAGCGGAAGTATCAAGGGGCATGGGAAGACCCATAACCCAGCTCGCAGATGTCAAGACTCGCGCTAAGGTCACGTCGGGCTATCACTCCGTTCGCAGAAATGAGGAAACCACAAGCTAACCCGCAAAGACGATTCCAGCTAGTGACACCGCTGGTGTTCACACTAAAGCTTGGCTGCGATGGAACCTGAGTGGCTGGAAATGTGGGTACAAATTTGCTTTGTGTAGTGTCTAAGGCTGGGGTGCCGGTGACTGGGCAGTCTCGGAAAAGTAGAGGATACGGTGGCGTCCACGGCTGCGCGGATGAACTGTGCGCCGCCAGGTTCGCCAACAAAGTCAAGGAGCATGGCGGCCGCCAAAATTTGGGCTGTCGGGTTGGCCGAGTCCGTGCCGGCTAGGGAGGGCGCGCTGCCGTGGGCTGGTTCGAAGTATGCGCCAGCGTCGCCGATGTTGGCTGCCGGGCACATGCCCAGACCGCCGACCGTTGCCGCGCCGACGTCGGAGAGGATGTCGCCAATGAAATTTTCCGTGACCAGCACATCAAAGCGCTCCGGGCATGTGATCAACTGGTAGGCGGCGGCATCAGCATATTGGTAGTCAGCCTCTATGCCCGGGTAATTGTCAGCGATTTCAGTGAAGATGCGGCGAAAGAATGCGTAGCTGCGCAGTACGTTGCTTTTGTCCACGCACGTGACTCGGCGGACCCCGTCAGCAGGGCCCCGCCCGCCCGCGGCGAGCTCGAACGCTTTGCGGACAATGCGTTCGGTGCCCTGGCGGGTGATAAGAAGCTGGTCGGAGTATGCCCAGTCGTTGCCGACGCCTGCATCACGGGAGGCGTAGAGGCCCTCTGTGTTTTCACGCACCAAAACGTAGTCAATGTCTGCCGTGGTGTGGCGGATGGGCCGGATATTGGCATACGCGTCAAGGCCCCGACGTAGCACACCGCCTAGCACCCCGGCTTCCGTGCCGTCTGGGTTGCGGACCTCCGGCAGTCCGGCCGGGCCCTTGAGTGTGGCGTGGTAGCTGCCCTTGATGCGCTCNAAAGCGTCGGTGGTGAGGTTCACGCCGATGCGCTGATGGGTTCTGGCGCCTCCGTCTTCCCACCGGAAATCCAGCACGAATCCGCTTGTCATCGCCGCGGCATTGAGGACCAGGACGGCGGCATCGATGAGTTCGGGACCGATCCCATCCCCGGGGATGAGTCCAACAACGTACGTTTTCACGGGGTGTTACCTCCGTGAGCTTGGCCGCCGCGCAAATAGACGGTGGTCGTGTGTNNGTAGAATTCCTTGGCGCTTTGCCCCTGTTCCTTGGGCCCGTAGCCGCTCTTCTTGGCACCGCCAAAGGGTACGTGCGGGTCTGCGCCAGCGGATTCGGAGTTGACATGCAGGATTCCGACGTCGAGCTCTTCCATTCCGTCCAGCGCCAGCGTCACATCTTGGGTGAAAAGCGCCGCGGAGAGCCCAAAGTCACTGTCGTTGGCGAGTTCAAAAGCAGCCGCAGCAGACCCAGCCCGCCTGACAGCCAGCACGGGGCCGAAGAGCTCATCGCGCCACACCTCTGCCTGCCCCTTGGCAGTGAGTTCGAGGATGGTGGGGGCAACGAAGTAGCCCTGCGACCGTTCGCTGTCTTTGTAGGGCAGCCCACCTGTCAGCAGGTTGGCGCCTTGTGCCAGGGCGTCATTGATGCTGCGGTGGATGGAAGCCTGGGCCCCACCGTTGATGACCGGGCCCATGTCAGTGGCGTGGTCGGTGGGGTCCCCNACCACGAGGGCTTCGGCCTTGGCGCGGAGCATCGTGAGGAATTCTTCGGCGATGCCGTCGGCGACGATCAGCCGGGAGGTGGCTGTGCACTTNTGGCCGGAAGAGCGGAAGGCGCCCAGCATGACCTGCTCGGCCGCTAGTTCTAAATCGGCATCGGCCAAGACGATCGCGGCATTCTTGCCACCCATCTCGGCGNNGATGGGCACGCCCCGCCCGGCTGCTGCCGCTGCAAGGCTGCGCCCGACCCCGGTGGATCCGGTGAAGGAGAGCCCGTCCAGCGCCGGGTGCTCCACGAGCGCCGTACCGACGAGTCCTGGACCGATCAGCAGGCTCAGGACGCCCGTCGGGAGTCCTGCCTGCTCCAATGCCTGAGCCAGACGCATGGCCAGCAGGGGTACAGTGCTGGCCGGCTTCCAGACCACGGCGTTACCATATGCCAGGGCCGGGGCGATCTTCCATGCCGGGATGGCAATAGGGAAGTTAAACGGCGTCACAATGCCCACTACACCCAGCGGTTTGCGGGTGACCAATATCCTCTCGCCGCGGCGTGGAGAGGAATAAATGCTGCCAGCCTCGCGGTCACCGTCGTTCCCGTAGTAGCGGAAAATTTGGGCGGCACGGAGCACCTCGCCCTGGCCCTCGGCCAGTGTTTTGCCCTCTTCCCGGGCAAGTTCTCGTCCCCAGGCCGGGGCATTTTCCTCTAAGATGGTGGCCGTGCGAATCAGCACCGCACCGCGCTCATGGGCTGGGGTGCGTGCCCAACCGTGCTTGGCCGTCACGGCGCTGCCCATGGCGTAATCAACGTCTGCCGCTCTGGCCTGCAACCCGTGCGCCACGGTTTCGGCCGGACGGGCCGGGTTGATAGAAGAGAAGACGCTGCCGTTTCCGTCGTGCCAGGTGCCGGCGACGAAGTGCTGAAGTTCAACTGCTGGGGTGTTGTTGTCATGGACTGCTCCTTAGCGGAAGGCGGGGATGCCGGTGATGTGATTGCCAAGGATCAGCGTGTGGACCTCGTCAGTGCCTTCGTAGGTTCGCACGGATTCGAGGTTGTTGGCGTGGCGTAGCGGTGAGTAGTCAAGGGTGATACCGTTACCGCCTAACATGGCGCGGGCGTCCCGGCAGATCGTTATGGCTTCACGGCAGTTGTTGAGCTTGCCCACGGAAATGTGGTGCGGCTTCAGCTCCCCGGCCTCCTTGAGACGGCCAATCTGCAAGGCAAGCAGCATGCCCTTGTTGATTTCCAAGGCCATGTTGACAAGTTTNTGCTGGGTGAGCTGGTATCCGGCGAGAGGCTTGTCGAACTGTAGGCGTTCCTGAGAGTACCGGACTGCCGTTTCGAAACTGTCCCGGGCTGCCCCNATAGCTCCCCAAATGATGCCGTAGCGGGCCTCGTTGAGACACTCAAAGGGACCGCGGAGGCCCTTAGCGCCCGGCAGCAGGGCTGTGGCCGGGAGCCGCACGTCCGTCAGCTCGATGTCGCATTGGATGGATGCGCGCATGGAGAGCTTGGGTTCGATCGGTGTTGCACTGAACCCGGAAGTGCCGGTGGGTACAATGAAGCCGCGGACGCCGTCCTCCGTCATGGCCCAGATGATGGCTATGTGTGCAATGGAAGCTAGTCCGATCCAGCGTTTGGAGCCGTTGAGTACCCAGTCTTCCCCGTCGCGGCGGGCAAACGTCTTCATGCTCCCGGGNTCCGAGCCTGCTGTGGGTTCTGTGAGGCCGAAGCAACCGATGATCTCGCCGGCTGCCATTTGGGGAAGCCATTCGTTNTTNTGCTCTTCCGATCCGTGCTTGTAAATGGCGCTCATGGCTAGGGAACCCTGCACGCTGACAAAGGTGCGCAGGCCAGAATCGCCAGCCTCCAGTTCCAGGGCGGCGATGCCGTACTCGATGGCGGAGCGGCCGGGGCAGCCGTACCCTTTNAGATGCATGCCAAGCAAGCCAAGACCGGCCATTTCCTTCACGATCTCCACGGGGAAGACGGCCTTNTCATACCAAGAGGCAATGTTGGGCCGGATGCTGGTGTCAACAAAGGAACGCACCTTATCCCGCAGCGCGAGTTCCTCGGCTGTTAANAGNGAGTCGATGTCCAGCAGGTCCGATATTTCAGTCATGGTGTTCTCCAAGGTTTGGCGGGTCCGGAAGGGAAGGGTTTAGACGGCACTGAGTGACACTGCGCCGTTGTGGCGGCCTGCTTGCAGTTTCTGTTCCCCTGCTGTGCAGCGTCTACGGCAACAATGGCCTCGCGCAGCACGGCTAGGCCATCTCGGAGCAGTTCCTGGCCAATGACCAAAGGNGGCAGCAGGCGGATGACGTTGCTGTAGGTGCCACATACCAGGACAAGGACGCCCTGGCGGTGGCATGCGGCGGCAACTTCGGCGGCAAGGTCAGCACGGGTTTCCAGGGTGAGCATATCGGTGAATTCCAGGGCTAGCATAGCGCCTTGGCCACGAAATTCGGCGATGATGGAGGTTTCATCCACTAAGGGTTCCAGGATTTCTCGCACCGTGGTCTCGATGGCCCGTGCGTTCTCCAGCAATGTGCCATCCTCGAAAGCCTCAAATACGCCCAATGCGGCGGCGCAAGCCACCGGATTGCCAGCATAAGTGCCGCCCAAACCGCCCCTATGGACGGCGTTCATGATCTCTGTGCGGCCCGTGACAGCGCTCAACGGCAGNCCNCCGGCGAGCGCTTTGGCGCTCAGTGTGAGGTCCCCTGCGATACCTGCGTGTTCGCTGGCGAACAACGTGCCGGTGCGGCCCAGCCCAGTCTGGATTTCATCGACAACAAACACGATGCCGTACTTCGTGGCCAATTCGCGCAGGCCAGCCAGAAAGCCCGGCGCGGGTATGAAGCCACCCTCGCCCTGAATCGGCTCGATCACCATGGCGGCAAAGGTTTCTGCACCATTTTCCACGAGGATCCTCTCGACGTCACCCAACGCGGTGGTGACTGAAGTCGCGACGGAGGTTGTATTGGCGCGGTGGGCCCACAGCCGTGTGGCGGTCGGGGCGCGGAACACTTCTTCCGGGAACGGGCCAAAGTCCTTCTTGTACGGGTTGACCTTGGCAGTCATGGCCATGGTGAGNAGAGAGCGGCCGTGGTAGGCGTCCTCGAACACCAGCACCCGTTCCCGGCCTGTGGCGGCGCGGGCGATCTTGACGGCATTCTCCACCGCTTCCGCCCCGGTGGAGAACAGCGCAGTGCGCTTGTCGAAGTCCCCGGGTNNGTGAGCGTTTAGCCAGGCGGCCACTTGGGTGAAGGAGTCATATTCGGTCACCATGAAGCAGGTGTGAGTGAACTTTGACATCTGCAGGGCCACTCGGGCTTGCACGTGGGTGTTGGTGGCCCCAACACTGGTCACGGCAATACCAGCGGCCAGGTCAATGATCCGGTTACCGTCAACATCCTCCAAGATGCCACCCTCGGCACGGTTGATGAAGATGGGAACAGTCACACCAAATCCGGAGCTGACATGCGCTTCGCGTTCTAGATGCAGCGCGGTGGATGCGGGGCCCGGGATGGTGGTGGCGAGGTGACGAGTCTGGGGNAGTGTGTCTTGGGGCGGTGTCATGTGACAAAGCTATGGCCTGTCCGCAGTACACGCATTGGATGTTTCATCTAATTTTTAGCTTTTGTTCCATCTGTCCATAAGATGGGTCACACCATCCGAAAGGGCATCGATGTGATCAGCTTGGCCCAATTGCACCACCAACTAGGTAATGACCTGCGCCCGGTTTTGGGGACCAGAATGGCACAGAGGAAAATCTCAGGCGTCCATATCTCCGAACTCGAGGATCCTACGCCATATTTGGAGGGAGGGGAACTGCTGCTCACCACGGGCATCCCGGTGGCCGGTCCGGCGGCCAAGATGGAGGCTTATATCAAGCGACTGATGGACCGTGACATTGCCGCATTGGGTCTGGGACTTGGTGCCGGGGTGGACGAGGTGCCGCCCGGTTTGGCTGAACTCTGTCAGGCTGCTGGATTGGAGCTTCTGCTGGTTCCCGCTGGTACGCCGTTCATGAATGTCTCGCGTGCATACTGGGACTTGGTGGGTAAGGAGGGGCAAGCTGACCTGGCGGCCAGCCTGGGCACTCAGACGGCGCTGGCCCGTGCGGCTGCGCAGCCGGATGCTTTGCCGTCGGTGATCAAAGCCTTGGCTCAAGCACTTGGTGGCTGGGCGGCGTACCTGCCTACGGACAATGGCGCGGCCACCCTCTGGCCCGAATCTAATAGCGCCATTCTGGGGCAGCTGCGGTTCGAAGCGTCTCGGCTGGACATGGCGGCGACGCACTCAGCATCGACTTTTCAAATCCACGGCACGGATGTGGTGGAGTATCCGGTTTTGGTGGGGCGCAAGGCTGCAGGATTCCTTGCGATCGGGGCCGGGCGCAAACTCACCCGCGCGGACCGGCAGGTCATCATGACAGTCTGCGTGTTACTCTCGCTCAAGGCTGCTCAGGCTCAGGAGAAGGATGCGATGGTGGCTGCCCTCGGCTCCGCGGTAACCAAGTTGTTCCTGGCCGGGCATGTAGAGGCTGGCCGGGCCCAGGCCGCCGACCTAGGATTCGCTGTTCCTGCAGGGGCCGTGCGGGTGCTGGTTGTCCGTGGCACAAAGGATCCTTGGGCAGCGGCTCGTACCCTTGAAACGCGGCTGCCGGAAGAGACCTCTTGGCCAGCGGCTGGGGCCGCCTTGAAGCACTGCGACCTCCGGCACGCGGCGAGCGATCTAATCTACTGGCTGCTGGACGCCGACCATGCAAGTACCACGGGCAGTGGGAACCACATAGGCGGTTTCGGTACAAGGAGCGGTGAGCGTCCAGTGGAGCTCCCGAGCCGCAATGACGTTGGTGAAGCCAATATCGCTGCGGTACTGAGCCGGCCGCTTACTCTGGAGCGGGTGTACGAGGCGACCGGCGAATTAGCCACTCTCGTCAGGAAGCTGGAACCACACCAGATCCTGGAAGTGGCTGCCGGGGCGCTGGATCCGAGGGTCCAAGAATGGGTGGCCGCGCTGCGTGGCTTCACCCGTGCCGACCTTGTGGCCACGGTGCGCGCATACCTGCAACACCGCGGCCAGTGGGAAGGTGCCGCCCGGGAGTTGGGCGTACATCGCAATTCCTTGCGGCACAGGATGGGCATTGCCGCAGCGCTGCTTCAAGCCGATCCCGACGATCCGGACGTAGCGGCCAACCTGTGGCTGGCACTGCGCTCAGAGTAGACCGGAGCGCGGCGACCGTGCTATGTCAGCTGGCGGTCGCCGCGGCTTCGGTGAAGTTATTGGTGAGCCAAGAACGCACAGCAACGTCATGCTCACCGAGTTGGGGAGGAGCGTTCGTACGCACCGGTATGGCGGGNGTCCACGTGATCGGGCTGCGGATTTGACGGCCCATGGGCTGACCTGCGGTGTCTTGGACCTCGATGGTGGGTTCCAGGCCCAGCGACTCGGCGTACGCGATGCCCTCATCGATGCCCGAGACGTGCCCGGCCGGGACTCCAGCGTCTGAAAGTCTGTCTTGCCACGCCAGGGCCGAGCCACCGGAGAGCGCCTCTTCTAAGATCGCGACCAGTTCTGCGCGGTTTTCCACGCGTGCGTTGTTGGTGGCAAAGCGGGGCTCTGTGGCCATTTCCGAAAGACCCAGCACCTTGGCAAGCTGGGCGAACTGGCCATCGTTGCCGCACGCCACGGCCAGTGGTGCGTCGGCGCAGCTCAGCAATTGGTAGGGGACAATTGAGGGGTGGTCGTTTCCCATCCTGCTGGGCACCTTTCCGGTGCCTAGATAGGCCTGTCCTTGGTTGGCCAGTGCGCCCTGCAGGCTGGAGAGCAGGTTCAGCTCAAGGTGCACGCCGCGCCCGGAAACNCCACGGGCGGCCAGGGCGGCAAGGATCCCGATCGTAGTGTCCTTGGCGGTCAGCACATCGACCAGTGCAACGCCGGCTTTAACTGGAGCACCCTCTTTCTCACCCGTGATGCTCATGAGACCGCCTAAAGCCTGGACGATGAAGTCGTATCCCATGAGGCCGGCACCACCAACGCTGCCAAATCCGGTGATCGATGCATAGATTAAAGCGGGNTTAAGTGATGAGAGTTCCGCATAACCTAGTCCCAAGGCAGCCATGCCGCCTGGCTTGAAATTTTCCACGAGAACATCTGCACGCAGGGCCAGTTCCTTCGCCAACAGCAGGTCGGCAGGGTTGGCCAGATCAAGGCACACCGATTCCTTGTTCCGGTTCACTNNCTCATAATAAGTGGACCCTGTGGACGAATAGGGCGGACCCCAGCTGCGCGTGTCATCGCCGGTCCCCGGGCGTTCAACCTTGATAACGCGCGCGCCTAGATCGGCCAGCGACATGGTGGACAGCGGCCCGGCTAATACTCGAGAGAAGTCGGCGACAACAAGCCCGGCAAGGGGCGCAGCTGGCGTCGCCTTGGTTTGCTCTGGCATGGGGAACCGTCCTTCCGGGCGGAGTCATTTACTCCTGCCGCCGAGACTAGCAGTGGCAGCGTTCTCAAACATTGGATGATCTGACCCGAAGCTAGCCGGACCATCCAAGAGTTGAGCTGTCCGCGCCACCAAACGAGCTGCTTTTCCCCATGACTTTGCGCAGGCCTACGCAGTAGACCTAACCCACGGTGGTTCGAACTAGGCGCTACCCGCTCCGCAAACACGAGCGGCCTCCTCGCCCAGCATCATCAAGAGGGTTGGCTTTTAGGCGAGTGGCAATCCCGGGCCACGCACCGATAAAGTGGGCCCATGAGGGTTAAAATATCAGCCGAATCCTGTTCGGTGCCAAGTTGCCCGGACATTGCTCAGTGAGGGGCCATGGTCATGGCGAACCCGGTGCCAGCGGTGCCAAGGCTGCGGTATTTTCTCCCNTTGCCGGCGGCGGGCGTGTTGAACAGGTGGCGCAGCGGCTCATGGACGCTATTTTGTTGGGTGTTCTGGCCNCCGGGGATAGGCTGCCCAGTGAGGCCGAGCTGGCAAAACGTTTCGGCGTAGCGCTAGTTACGGCCCGGGACGGGCTGGGTGTCCTGCGGNAACGAGGGTTGGTCGAAACCCGCCGTGGGCGTGAGGGCGGTAGTTTTGTGTTGNCCCCTCGCCGCACTGCGAATGTTTTGCTCCATGCCCGGATCAGGNGCCTGGCCCGTGTGGAGATTGCCGATTACGGCGTGTATTTATCAGCTTTGACTGCGGCGTGCGCTGAGCGGGCTGCCGCGGTGGCAACGCAGGATGAAATTGCCCGCCTGCGCAGTTGGCTTGTTGAGGGCCACGGCGTCGACCTGGTCGAGAACACCCTCACAACACCCACCATCAGCGGGNGGCGTACCATGGGTGGCTTCCATCTGGAATTGGCTGTCATCAGCCAGTCCGCCCGTTTGGTCCGCGAACAAATACGGCTGCAGTCTGAGTTTGGCCCGCTCTTATGGCTGGCCATGGCGGATGTACGGGTCCGTGCGAGAGTGTTTGACCTCGGTGCTGCCATTGCCGATGCCATCGGCAACCATGACGCGGATGTGGCTCGAATTGCTGTGAGTCGCCAAATAGGTGAACTGACAAACTGGCTGCTGACGGCCAAGGAANAACTTGAGCTAGAAGAACTTGAGCGGGAAGAAAACGACCATGACGCAAACAACTGAACTTGGTCCCGCGGCCCGTGGTGTGAAGTGCGCCAACGCCATTGGGAGCATCGTTGACGGAGTNTTTGACACACTGCAGGCATGGAGAGCGGGGATTGAAGACTGTCTGGCCGCTGCCGCGGATGTAGATACAACTACCTACCAGCTGGTGGAGCCAGCGCTGATTGAAAGCAAACCGCTCCTCATCGGTGCGGGTTTCATCGCCGCCCCAGGCGTGGTCAGTTCGGAGGCTGGACTATACTTCGCGTGGTGGCTCGGACCTTTGCAGAACAACCCGGTGCTCGGCACCACTTCCACGCCCACCAGGCTTGACCTGCCATCTCGGGAGTATGCAGATTACCTGCGCGATTTTAGGGCCCTCGAGTGGTACCGGGTGCCAGAGGTCACAGGTACCCGACATATCACGGGTCCCTATGTGGACCATCTTTGCACTCTGGATTATCTTCTGACTATCACGGCGCCTGTTATGAATGACGGGGTCATGGTCGGAGTGGTCGGGGCGGACGTGCAGGTACTGCGCCTAGNNAGGGGAAGTCTTGCCGTTGCTTCGGGCCGTGGGGCACCGGCGGCCCTGGTCAGCCAATCCGGGCGAGTGGTCATTTCCACAATGCAGTCCTTACAGGTGGGTTCACTGGTACCCGATGGAAGTGGCGGACCGGCACTGCAGCGGTATAACTGCCCAGGAACAACCCTCGTCTTGCTGGTGGAAATACACCGCTAAAAATCAAACATTCTATTTAGGATGAATAAGGTGTACAGTTCCCTCTGAACGTGAATTACGTCACAGGAGCGGTGCATTGATTGCATGTGTTCCCTGCAGTTTCTTTGAAGGGAACATTCATGAGAGCGCGCGAACTGCACAACTTCGTCAACGGCGAATCCGTCGAATCCACGGCCACGGCACGGCTGGAGATTCTTAACCCGGCCAACGGGACCGTCATTGCGACCACGCCCATCTCTTCTGCAGCCGATGTTGCCGCAGCGTATGCGGCAGCCGCGGCGGCGTTCAATGTTTGGGGTGAAACCACCNCCGCCGAGCGCCAGCGGGCATTGCTGAAGATTGCCGACGCCGTGGAGGCCCGGGCTGAGGAATTGGCTGACCTGGAATGCGCGGACACGGGCAAGCCGCGGGCGGGAATTGTTGCCGACGAAATCGATGTCCTAGTGGACCAGGTCCGATTCTTCGCCGGCGCGGCACGGACACTGGAGGGACGGGCCACGGCCGAATACCTAACCGACCACACCTCCTCGATCCGCCGGGAGCCGATCGGCGTGATCGGCCAAGTGGCGCCATGGAACTATCCGCTGATGATGGCGACATGGAAGGTCATGCCAGCGTTGGCTGCTGGCAACACCGTGGTGCTCAAGCCCTCCGACTCCACGCCATCTTCCACCCTTCTCTTCGCTGAAATCGCCGCCGAATTCTTGCCTGCCGGGGCCTTCAATGTGGTGCTCGGCGACCGCGAAACCGGGCGCGCTTTGGTTGCGGACCGGGCCGCGGACATGGTGTCCATCACCGGATCCGTCCGTGCCGGCATGGAGGTTGCGGGATCCGCGGCGGCGGATGTGAAACGCGTCCACCTAGAGTTGGGCGGAAAGGCGCCGGTCATTGTGTTCGACGACGTCGACGTTGCTAGTGCGGTGGCCGGAATCGTCCCGGCGGCGTTCTACAACGCAGGGCAGGACTGCACCGCCGCCACACGGCTACTGGTGCACGAAAGCATCCACGACGTATTCGTGACAGCCCTCGCCGAGGAAGTCCGCACACAGGCCAAGACCGGCGGGCCGCTCGAGGAGGGAATCCTCTACGGGGCGTTGAGCAGCGAAGGCCATCTGAACAGTGTCAGCGGATTCCTGCAGCGGCTGCCAGCCCACGCCACCATCGAGGTGGGCGGCAAGCGCCAGGGCACCACAGGGTACTTTCACGAGGCCACAGTGGTCTCCGGCCTGAATCAGGACGATGAACTGGTCCAGAGCGAGGTGTTCGGTCCCGTGGTGACGGTGCAGAAGTTCTCCACGGACGCCGAGGCACTGGCCATGGCTAACGATGTTGATTACGGTCTGGCCTCCTCCGTCTGGACCAGGGACCACACCCGTGCCATGCAGTTCGCCAAGCGCCTGGACTTTGGCTGCGTATGGATCAACACGCACATCCCGCTGGTGGCGGAAATGCCCCATGGTGGATTTAAGCACTCCGGCTACGGCAAGGACCTCTCACTCTACGGGCTCGAGGACTACACCCGCATCAAGCACGTCATGAGCTACATCGGCTAGCCAGCACCAGATCCCAACCATCCACCTTTCTGTTCCGCCAACGACGTCGGAAGGCCATCATGAGCAATCCCAAAAACNGTTCCGTTCCACCCGCCGAGCACATGGGCGACGGCGAGCACCTGGCCGTCCTGGGCTACCAGGACTCCTTTGACCGATCCATGTCCCTCTGGGCGAACTTCGCCCTCGGGTTCACCTACCTTTCACCACTGGTGNGGGTCTATTCGCTGTTTGCGGTGGCCATGGCGGCCGGGNGTCCTCCGTCGATCTTTTGGATTTTCATCGTCGGTGCCGGACAGCTGCTGGTGGCACTGGTCTTCGGGGAGGTGGTCTCGCAATACCCCATTCACGGCGGCATCTATCCATGGACTCGGCGGCTCTGGNGGAGGCGGTATGCCTGGATGGCTGCTTGGGTGTACATCTGGGCCATGATTGTGACCATCACGGCCGTGGCGCAGTTCGGCAGCGGATTCCTTGCCAGCTTGTTCAACATTGAACTGACGCGCGGGGCAACCCTGGGCCTGAGCGTCGCCCTGCTGCTGGTGGCGCTGTTCTTGAACTTCACCGGCACCAAGACGCTGGCCAAGGTGGCGCGGATCGGACTGGCGGCCGAACTAGTCGGCGTCATCGCGGTGGGCCTGTACCTGATCATCTTCCAGCGGAAACAGGGCTTTGGCATCTTCCTCGATTCCATGGGTGTTCAGGGTAGCGAGTCCTATGGTGCTGCGTTTCTCGGCGCCGCCTTGGCCGGGCTGTTCCTGTTCTACGGGTTTGAAGCATGTGGCGACGTCGCCGAGGAAGTCGCCGACCCGGCCCGGCGGATTCCCAAGGCCATGGTCATGACCATTCTGGTGGGAGGTGTCTCGGCACTGTTCTCCTTTGCCGGCTATGTCATGGCCGCACCGGATTTGGCGGCCATTGTTGCAGGGCGCGACGTAGACCCGATTCCGGCCATCTTGGAATCCTCGCTCGGCGTCGCTGGCGCCAAGGTCTTTGNNCTTATCGCCATCACTGCGTTTCTGTCCTGCGTGCTGAGTTTGCAGGCGGCAGCCAGCCGGCTCATCTTTNCCTTTGCGCGGGACGGCATGGTTCCGGGGCACCGCTGGCTGGCGAAGGTCTCCGGCACCGCCAAGGTTCCTGTGAACGCCTTAATTCTCGCCTGCAGCATCCCGTTGACACTGTGCCTGGTCATCTACGCGGGACCGGACGCCCTCCTGACACAGATCACCTCCTTTGCTGTGCTCGGGATATACCTGGCCTTCCAATCCGTCGTCCTAGCCTCCNTGCGCCAGCGGATGAGGCGGTGGCGTCCGGCAGGACCGTTCAGCCTGGGACGGTTGGGGTTCGCCGTGAACGTGGCGGCACTGGCCTATGGGGTTTTGGCCATGGTGCTGCTGGCATGGCCGGGGAATACCGGCGTGGTGGCCACTGACTGGACTGTCCTGATTGGGCTGGCCGTCGTAGCAGGTTCGGGTCTGCTGTACCTGTTGGCGGCTAAGCCGGACAGGCGCTCCACAGCACCGTCAGGCGACGCCATCGAGGTAGCCCGAAAGCTGCGCGCCGGCCGGCCCGCAGCGGACCAGGCCGACGGCCCGGCGGAAACCNCGGCCGCCCACCACTAAACCCGGGCTTGGCCAATTTCCCGACACCCGTGATCCTACTGAAAGCGAAGCTGCAATGGCGCAACAACGAAGCAACCTGAAACGCTCCCTGAGCTTGTGGGCCATCGTCGGGCTGGGGCTCGGCTATATGACACCCACGGTCGTATTTGACACCTTCGGCATTGTCTCCATCCAGACCGACGGCGTGGTCCCGCTGGCCTACTTGGTGGCCATGGTGGTCATGGCCTTCACCGCCATCAGCTACGGGAAAATGGTGCGGGTCTTTCCCAGCGCTGGCTCGTCCTACACGTACACCCGCGAAACCATGCACCCGGGGCTGGGCTTCCTGGTTGGGTGGTCCGCCCTGCTGGACTACCTGCTCCTGCCCATGGTGAACGCCCTGATCATCCGCATTTACATGGAAGCCATGATCCCGGACGTGCCGGGATGGATCTGGGTGGTCCTCTACGTGGCTGTGATTACCGGGATCAACCTGTGGAGCATGGCATCGACGTCGAGGCTGAATTCGATCCTGGTCGTCTTTGAGACCACTATGATTGTAGTATTCGTTGTGCTGGCCACCATGAGGCTCTCCGAGGGCATGGGGCAAGGAACCATCTTCACACTGGAGCCGCTCTTCCACCAGGGTGTGGAGCCGGCGGCGGTGTTGACAGGAGCCACGGTGGTCTGTTTCTCGTTCATCGGTTTCGACGCGATCACCATGTACACCGAGGAAGCCAAGGATCAAAAGACCATGCCGCGGGCCATCCTGCTGACTCTGGTCATTGGCGGCGGCATCTTCTTCATTGCCGGCTGGTTTGGCCAGTCCGTGTTTCCCAACGTGGACAACTTCCAGGTCACCGACGATACCCTGCCGGAAATGGCCCTCTATGTGGGCGGCCAGGTCTTCCAGCTCGTCTTCGTGGCGGCAGCATTCGCGGCTACGGTGGCTTCCGGGCTGGCATCACATGCTAGCGTCTCGCGGCTGCTCCTGGTCATGGGGCGCAACGGTGTGATGCGCCCGCAGCGCCTGTTCTCTTACGTCCACNCCCGCTTCCACACACCCACATTTACTGTCGTTGTGGTGGGTGCCGTTTCACTGCTGGCCATCACGCCCTCGCTCGAGTTGATCTCCTCCCTGATTAACTTCGGCGCACTGATCGCCTTCACCTTCGTCAACCTGTCCGTCATCGCCTATTTCGTGTTCCGGCAGAAGCGCTACAAGACTGGCAAGGACATCTTCTCCTACATCGTCCTGCCGCTGCTGGGAGCCGGTCTGACAAGTGTGCTGTGGGTCTTCCTGCACGCTGACGCGTTGATTGCCGGCGGCGTGTGGCTGGGCCTTGGCATCATCTATCTCGCTTTCTTGACCAAGGGCTTCCGCCGCAAGATCGGCGACTTTGCCCTGGAAGAGACCNCCGACGGCGGGTATGACATCGGCACCTCCGAGGGTGCGGGTGTGGCGGAAACCCTGGTCAGCCAGGGCGCGGCGGCCGAGCCGGACCGGATTCTCTGACACCCCTGCTACACCCACGCCAATTACACCACTGAGTTTCGCACTGAAGGAAGATAACCATGGAAATCATTGAACGCGACGTCGTTATTGTTGGAGCTGGCACCGCTGGCCTGAACGCTGCCAGGGACCTGAGGGCGGCCGGGCTGTCCGTGGCCGTGCTGGAAGCCCGCGACCGCGTAGGCGGGCGTACGTGGACCAACACCATCGACGGTGCCATGCTGGAAATCGGTGGGCAGTGGATTTCACCGGATCAAGAAGCTCTGCAGGAACTCGTGNGGGAACTGGGGCTGGAAATGTTCAGCCGCTACCGCGAGGGAAAGTCAGTCTATGTGGCCNCCGACGGCACACGCAGCGTCTACGACGGTGACATGTTCCCGGTCTCTGCAGAGACTGGCGCGGAAATGGAGCGCATGATCGGCATCCTCGACGACCTGGCGGCAGAAATTGGCGCCAGCGAGCCGTGGGCCCATCCGCGTGCCCGGGAGCTGGACACCATCTCCCTTCGCGAATGGATGAGCCAGACCAGCGACGACGAGGAGGCTTGCGCCAACATTGGGCACTTCCTGGCCGGTGGCATGCTGACCAAGCCGTCCCACGCTTTTTCCGTGCTGCAAGCCGTCCTGATGGCGGCGTCGGCCGGCTCGTTCTCCAACCTGGTGGATGAGGATCTGCTGCTGGACAAGAGGGTTGTTGGGNGGATGCAAAACGTGTCTTTGGCGATTGCCGCCCAACTGGGTTCCGACGTGGTGCTTGACTCGCCCGTGCGCACCTTGAACTGGACGGACAATGCGGTGTCCGCGGTATCCGACCGTGTCACCGTCAACGCCCGGTATGCCGTGATGGCCGTCCCGCCCAACCTGTATTCGCGGGTGAGCTTTAACCCGCCGCTGCCGCGCCTCCAGCACCAAATGCATCAGCACCAGTCACTGGGGCTGGTCATCAAGGTCCATGCCGTGTACGAGACGCCTNTTTGGCGCGAGGAGGGGCTCTCCGGTACTTGCTTCAGTCCCAACCTGCTGGTGCAGGAGATCTACGACAACACCAACCACGCGGACACCCGCGGAACCCTAGTGGCCTTTGTGCCGGATGAGAAGGCGGACGCCGCCTTTGCCCTTGACGCGGAGGAACGCCGGAGGGTGATCCTGACGGACTTTGCAACGTCGCTCGGAGCCAAGGCGCTGGATCCGGTGGTGTACTACGAGTCGGACTGGGGTTCCGAGGAATGGACGCGGNGCGCCTACGCTGCGAGCTACGACCTGGGCGGGCTGCACCGGTACGGGNCGCACCAGCTCACGCCAGTTGGCCCCATCTACTGGGCGTCCTCGGACCTCGCTGCGGAGNGGTACCAGCACGTGGATGGCGCCGTGCGGATCGGGCGGGCCACGGCGGCGAAGATCCTGGCTCGGGACACTGCAGCACGTCAGATTGCCTAATCTTCGCAAGCCGCTCAGCCTCAACGGGTCCTTGACGGGATCCGCCCATGGAATAGGTCGCGGAGGATTCTGATGGCTGTGTGTTCTGGCGGCGGGTGCGCTGCTCAGCTGGTATTCGGTGTTGACAGTGTCAACACATTTCCTGTCGGATGCGTTCAGGTTCGTGCGGATCGGGCCGTACTTCCGTAGGAGGCCACTGTTTCCCACTGTCTAGAAAGCCAAAAGCTGGTTCGAATCCCACCTTGTGAACGCTGTTCTGAGCCGGGACATCGTTAACAGAAGCTCTCTCCTTCGGGAGGGGCTTTTGTTTTGCTGGCCCAGATTGGTCCAGGGCGTCCACCATTCGACACAGAGACCTCCCTCAACCGGACAGGTCCGGTCATTCTTGCCGACAGGATGAAATGAAACTAAGACCTTCCAACGATGTCCCGAAACCAAACATCACTTGAGGCCCGCTTGATGCACTGTATATAGGGTGTTCGTGTTCAAGTGTTGCAGCGCTCTCTAGAACTCAAGAGGTTGGGCCGTTTCCGGCCTTAAACAACTCTGACCCGCGGAATATAACCGCAGGTCAGAGCCTTTCGGTGCCCCAGGAGGGATTCGAACCCCGACTGTCGGATTAGAAGGCCGCTACTCTATCCCCTGAGTTACTGGGGCAAGCACCGCGACAATACTAGCAGTGGCCCGCCCCATTTTGAGAAGTCACACAACGCGCTGAGGAATCTTCCATGCCAGAGCCCGAAGAATTCCTCCACAGGGGCAGCCATCGCAGTGGCTGTCCACAATATGACCTGTTCCGCTGGTGGGCATGTTCATGAGGAGGTTTGCTTGAAAGTAGCAGATACCGCCGTATCCGCAGCCAAGTGAAAGGCAAGGCAATGGCTAACTATGTCAGTATCAGAGGATTCGTCAGCTCTGACTTCCAGATGCATACTTCACCAACGGGTACGGTGATCGGCAAATTTCGTATGGGCTCCACAGAGCGTAGGCAAGACCCCATCACCAATCTGTGGGTTGACGGACGCACAAATTGGTACCACATCAGTGTCTTCCGGGCCCTCGCTCAAAACGCAGTGTCAAGTCTGCACAAGGGCGACAACATTCTGGTCATGGGGAAGCTTAGAATCAACTCTTTCCTCCGCAAGGATGGAACGGAAGGCACCAGTGTTGAGATCGAAGCCGATAGCGTTGGCCCTGACCTGCGCTACGGTACGGCCCATTACGCAAGAACGGTCAGTGCACGCCCAGCAGAGCAGTCAACCGGTCAGAGTGACTATTGGCATGACGGTGATCCTTCCGCCNGATGGCAAGATGTTTCCACCACACCAGATGCAGACCAAGATGGCGCGGATCGAAGTGGCGGCGCGGATGGAAGCGACAGTGCGCTCCAAGAGGGTGGGGACTTCGATGGTGGCAATCAGGACGTCCAGGCTGACGACGATGGCCTGGACGATGACGAATATGCCGACCAAGAGACAGGGGAGGTTGTCAAAGAAGCTGCCCTTTCTAGAACAATGGGCGAGTGTCCAGAGGGTCATGGCAGAATGGCGGGGTGACTTTGGAAAAGATGACATCCAGCCAGCTTGTACCCAGCCGCATGAACTCGAGGGCTACTGGTGTAGCGGTTCTCGTGGCTATTTCCTAGCTCTGGGCGGATGTTCTTTGCTGCCTACAGGCCCTGGCGCACCGGTGCCTTCGCCGGAATCAACCACAGCAGTACCAGCTGAGGCAACCCCGCACTGGCTGACAAGCCAGCTGAGCAGCTGACGGCAGCACAGGAACTTGGCGCGAAACTTCAAACGTCACTGACTACGCTGGCATCTGCCACTAAGACGCCCAACCGCGAACAAATGATGTCCGCAATGCTTGAAGCCGGTGCCGTCGAGGAAAAGGTTGAACTTTCCATTGACATCACGCCCACAGGACTGGCCGTTGACGCCGTCGAAGCTGGCGCACTTGTTGCTGAGGAATGTGTGGTGGGCCAAGTCAGGGACGGCAAAGTCGCTGTAACGCTTCTTCCTGTCCTGGCCTCTGGACGCTGTTTTGTTGGCGACATCCACTAGGTCATGACGAGTTCCTCACTTACGCCGTAGCGAATGTGGGATATATGGCTGCACCCACTAACCTTGAGGGTATGGCGGAATTTATTTATACGATGTCGAACACCCGTAAGGCTGTTGGCGACAAACTCATTCTTGATAACGTAAGCATGTCTNTTTACCCCGGCGCCAAGATTGGTGTGGTGGGACCTAATGGTGCTGGTAAATCCACCATCTTGAAGATCATGGCTGGATTGGACACCNCTNCCAACGGTGAAGCTCGTCTGAGCCCCGGCTACACTGTGGGCATTTTGCTCCAGGAGCCGCCGCTGAACGAGGAGAAGACCGTCCTGGGCAACGTCCAGGAAGGCGTTGGTGAGATCTACGCAAAGATCCAGCGCTACAACGAAATCTCCGAAGAGATGGCCAGCCCCGATGCTGACTTTGACACTCTGCTTGAAGAGATGGGCAAGCTGCAAGAAGCCATTGACACTGCCGACGCGTGGGACATTGATTCCCAGCTCGAGCAGGCCATGGACGCTTTGCAGTGCCCACCTGGAGATTCCGATGTCACCATCCTCTCCGGTGGTGAACGACGCCGTGTTGCCCTCTGCAAGCTCTTGTTGCAGAAACCGGACCTGTTGCTGCTCGATGAGCCCACTAACCACTTGGATGCTGAATCCGTTCAGTGGCTCGAGATGCATCTAAAGAACTACGCCGGCGCCGTCCTCGCCGTGACCCACGATCGTTACTTCCTCGATCACGTGGCCGAATGGATCGCAGAAGTTGACCGCGGCAAGCTGTACCCGTACGAGGGTAACTACTCCACCTACNTTGAGAAGAAGCGCGCCCGTTTGGAAGTCCAAGGAAAGAAGGACGCCAAGCAGGCCAAGCGCCTTACCGAAGAACTCGAATGGGTTCGCTCCAACGCCAAGGGCCGTCAGACTAAGTCCAAGGCCCGTTTGGCTCGGTACGAGGAAATGGCTGCCGAAGCCGACCGCACGCGCAAGCTCGATTTTGAAGAGATTCAGATCCCGCCGGGACCGCGCCTAGGTGGCATCGTTTTGGAAGCGGAGAACCTGAAGAAGGGCTTCGGCGATCGCGTCCTGATCGACGGGCTGACGTTCACTCTGCCGCGCAACGGCATCGTTGGCGTCATCGGGCCGAACGGTGTTGGTAAGTCGACACTGTTCAAGACCATTGTTGGCCTTGAACCACTGGACGGCGGTGTTCTCAAGGTTGGCGAGTCGGTCAAGATTTCCTACGCTGACCAGGACCGTGGCGGCATTGACCCAGACAAGACGCTGTGGGAAGTTGTTTCTGACGGACTGGACTTCATCCAGGTTGGCAATGTGGAAATGCCCTCACGCGCCTATGTTGCAGCCTTTGGGTTCAAGGGACCAGACCAGCAGAAGAAGTCAGGGNTGCTCTCCGGCGGTGAGCGCAACCGCTTGAACTTGGCGCTGACCTTGAAGCAGGGTGGAAACCTGTTGCTTTTGGATGAGCCCACTAACGACCTCGACGTGGAAACCCTCAGCAGCCTTGAAAACGCTCTGCTGGAATTCCCCGGCTGCGCCGTCGTGGTCTCGCACGATCGTTGGTTCTTGGACAGGGTTGCAACCCACATCCTCGCCTACGAAGGCACCGAAGAGAACCCGGCCAACTGGCACTGGTTTGAGGGTAACTTTGACTCCTACGAGGAAAACAAGGTCGAGCGTCTGGGCGTCGATGCAGCACGTCCGCATCGTGTCACGCACCGCCGCCTGACCCGCGACTAATCCCCACTTGTCGCCCCGATAAGAATGGCCGGTCTCCACACGGAGACCGGCCATTCTTATCTTACGAGGGGTTAGTCAGCTACTGTTCCTGCCGGCAGCCGCATCATGCCTTCTTGAGCGACAGTGGCAACAAGTACGCCGTCGCGGTTAAAGAAACGGCCCAGGTTCAGCCCTCTGGCTTCGGAAGCGCTGGGNGACTCGGCCACGTAGAGGAGCCAGTCGTCCACCTGCAGCGGGCGGTGCCACCACATTGCGTGGTCCAAGCTGGCAACACTGATGCCGGGAGTGGACCAGCTAATGCCGTGCCGACGCAGCGAAGGCTCCAACAAGGTGTAATCACTGGCGTAAGCAAGTGCAGCCCGGTGCAGGTTCTGGTCGGTGGGCATGGGGCCCAGCGTTTTCAGCCACACAGCTTGGTGGGCCACATGCTCGCCCTTGACGTCAAAGTAGATGTTGGCCCCGACATGGCGGATGTCGAAAGGACGCTCATAAGCCCACGCCTGGGCAACCGGGTGGTCGATGCCGCCCAAGAGTTGAGCCGACGTGGGAAGTGTTTCGGGNGCTGGAATTCCGGCAGGCATGGTGTCTTGGTGTTCAATGCCGTTGTCAGGGCGTTGGAAGGAGGAAATCATTGACAGGATGGGNGTACCGTTTTGGTAGGCGTGGGTGCGGCGGGCTGAAAAGGACCGGCCATCGCGCAGACGCTGAACCCCAAAAGTCAGTGGTGCGGCGGCGTCGCCCGGGCGCAGGAAATATCCGTGCATTGAATGCACCAGATGATCACTATCCACAGTCCGGCCAGCCGCAACCAACGATTGCGCCAACACCTGGCCACCAAANAGCCTCGGCCGTGGGGCGTTNTTATCGCCAAGCCCTACGAAAATATCTTCATCTGTCTGGGCTCCGCCCGCATCGGAAAGCTCCAATATACGCAGGAGTGTTTCCATGGGATCGGAATTAGTTGGCGTCACATTCATAACGTGACTCTATGTGTCAGGGTGACCCCGCGACAAATGGAGTACCCGGTATGAATAGCTGCCTATGAGCTGGTGGCTGTGACCCGCGAAGACTTCGATTGGTGGCACCACGGTGGCTTTGACATGATGAAAGCATGGCACCTGGCATTCAGATCACCCAGCAAATTCGTTTCGGCGACATTGACTCCTACAACCACGTCAACAATGTGTTCTTTCTGCAGTATCTGGAGTACGCGCGCATCCAGCTCTCCTACGTTGAGTTACCTCACGGGNGCACCTTCCAAGACCTTGTCGGAACAGAACTGTTCACCCTTGTGGGCCGGAACGAAATTGAATACTTGGCGCCCATCAGCTTCCGCCCCGAGCCCATTTTCGTGAACATTTGGGTCACGCATATCGGTGGCTCCAGTTACGATTTCGGCTACACCGTCACAGAACTCGACAGCTCGATCATTTACGCCCAAGCTGCTACGTCCATGGTGCTTGTCTCGGGCACCACCGGCCGCCCTGTCCAGCTGAGCGATGCCCAGCGCCGCGCTCTGGAAACCTGGCGAGGGGATCCGGTACCCTTCAAACGCCGCCACGTTCTTCCTAACACCCCAACCGCTTCCGAAGGAGCTCGCTGATGTCCACCGCCACGCACACCGAAGAATTACTCCTAGGCGACGCTGGAACCGTTGCAGATTTTCGCACCTTTGTGACCCGGGCCCGTGTCGCGGACGACGGCGCCATCCGGCTACAGGGATACGCACACGTTCTCGCGGCCTATGTTTGTGTCATGCGCGGGAAACTTTTGGGCGAGGGGACCNCCACGATTCTTGGGTTGCGCACCATGGCGCTGAGTACGCCGTCGGACGTTGATGTGACTGTTTCGCTGGCCTCGGTGGCAGATAGGTTGGCCCGCATGAATGCTAACGAACTCGCTCTGCCCGTGCCCNCGATGACGGTGCACGAGTCCTGGGCAGNNGGATCAGCCCCGCGAGGTGCATGGGAAGAGATTGGTACGGTCTCAGCGGACACGCTGATCGAGGTGGCCAAGGCCGGCGTGCAGGAGATTGGCCAGATTATCCCCGTCAATCCGGGCGCGTTGCTGGTGAACAACGTCCGCGCATCAGTCTGGGGACGGCCCATGGACGGAGTCCCTGGCGATGTTCCGGGCGGGGCAGCCTTCGCCGCCTATGCTCTGGGATTCCTCTCACCAGGGGAAACCGGCACCATCTTGCGTTCCCACAAATGGCTGCGCATCAGCACCAATCGCGGTCACATCTTGGTGCGGCCAACAACATTGCTGTGACGCCGGATCCGCACCTTCCCACGCCCTGGCCTAGGCCAGGGCGCAAGCCAGAACTAGGGCGCTTGGGACGGTTCTGATGCGGCATTGACCAGCGAATGGGCTGCGCGCTCAAGGTAATCCCACAGTGTTGCCTCGTGCATGGGNGAGAGCTCAGCGGCGTCCACACCCTTGCGCATAGCAGCCAGCCAGCGGTCGCGCGCTTCGGGTGTGAGCGCGTACGGGACGTGGCGCATGCGCAGGCGTGGGTGACCGCGTTCCTCCAAATACGTCCTGGGCCCGCCCCAGTACTGCTCGATGAACATCAACATCCGGTGCTCAGCCGGAGCCAGGTCTTCCTCGGGGTACATGGCACGGAGCACCGGGTCGGCGGCGATGCCCTGGTAAAACACGTGGATGATCTTCTTGAACGTCTGGTGCCCGCCAACCTGACCGTAGAACGTGTCGGCGTAAGCTGACTCGTCCTGNGGATCAGCTGGCGCTGCGCTCGGGCCAGGGCTGGTTGTTGACGGCAAGGGTCGCCCTAGATGCGTGGGAATCTCCAGCATACGAGCCAGCGGTTCCCCAAAGCGCGAAGGAATCGGGATTCCTTCGACAGCGTCATTCTCGGCGGGACCGTTGGCGAACGGGGAGGTGGGATTGTGCTCGGAACTCATGGAGTTGACAGTGCTTTCTAGTCTACGGATTCAGCTGAAGTTGTGCTGGTGGGGCGTCCAACGCCGGAGGCGCGGGCTGCTGGCACCGGCCGGGCTGCTGGCACCGGCGGGGTGGTCACAGCTGGGGTGCTGGGGATCATGGTGGTTGGCTCTGCTGCCGGTTCCCGGTAGTTGCCCTTGGAACGGTTACCTAGGCGCAGGATTTCTCCGTTGCGCAGGTACCACAAAGTGCCGTCGTCGGCGATGACACGGGTGATACGCAGGCTCACGTATTCCACGGTGCCTATGACTTCGCTGGTCTGGATGACGTCGCCAATGCCGTATTGGTCCTCTAGGGTGATGAAGATGCCGGCGAGAAAGTCACGGATCAATTGCTGGCAGCCAAAGCCAATAGCGATACCGAGTACCCCNACGCTGGCCAAAAGTGGGGCAATATCGATGCGGAAGGCAATCAAGACATAGAACCCCGTCACGACGGCGACCACGCTTGTCAGCACCGAATTCAACAGTGAGCCAATGGTGCGGGCCCGCTGCACACGGCGTTCGTTCTCCAAGGCCCGGATGACGGGATCTATGTTGCGCAGCATGGGNGCCGCCCACCGCAACGAGCTGTGGTCAAGGGGTGAACGATCCGCCCGGGCCCGCTTAACCACAATGCGGATAAAATAGTGCAAGACCAGCCACACCAGCAATCCAATGGCTACGGTGATGCCAGCTAAAGCCAGGTGATCAAAGACGCTGTTGTTGGGATCGCCAAGAAAATTAGTTGCGTGCACGAGAAATGTACCCNNTGTGTCCGTTCGTGGTAGAGAGCTTCACTTAACCTTAACGTGGTTGGGGTACGGGTTTAGTCCTCCGTGGCGGCGAGAAGTCCTGGCTCATGGTGCACAGGAAAATTAACGCTGCGGGCGATGAAACACTTGGCGGCTGCCTCTGCATGAAGTGCTAAGGCCAATGCCTCCGTAGCAGCGTCCGCAACAAGGATTTTGGGGTGCAGGGTGACTGACTCAAACTGGCCACTGCCGTCGGGGTTCAGGATCAGCGTTCCCGTGGCTGTGTCTTCATACTTGGTGATGACTACCCCGTGGGTGAGGGCAACATGCAAATACGAAAGCATGTGGCATTGGGCCAAAGCCGTGACCAGCAGTTGCTCAGGGTTCCACCGTTCCCTGTTGCCGTGAAACGTTGCATCGGCGGAACCCAGCAGGACAGGCACGCCAACGGCCGTGACGCTATGGTCCCGGCCGTAAGCCTTATAGCTCGAGTTTCCGGTTCCCCGGTTCCCCGTCCAATTGAGGTTGATGGAGTAATGATGATTGTTCAGGGCCATGGGGCCAAGCCTAGCGAGTTTCAAACTCACCAGCTACGCCTGCTCCAATGATCCACCTGCTCCCGACGATCTTTTAGCTCCCTCTGCTTAGAGGAACGGGCGCAGTGCTGCTGCGTATCCGTACTGATATCCTGCGGCGTTGGGATGGAACGCAAACGGGTTCGGTCCACCTGGATAGTTCAGCCAAGGAGAACCTGAGGGGACTCCGTGGCCGGAAAACAGGTAGGCCACCGGAACGAAGGCAACACGGTTGGACAGGGCGCTGAAGGCGAGTGTGCCGTTGAGCAGATCTGCTGCCGCGTTCAGCGACCGAGCTCCGCTGACTTGGGCGGGCGTGTAACCTAATGCGGCCATGTTCCCCGGTTCAAAGAGGCGTGGATAGCCCAAGTACAGCACTCTTGCCCCNGGCGCCTTGGCCTTGACAGCTTTCAACAAGGCGGTAACTGATTTGGGCAGCTTTGTCATGAGGTACACCGAGTTGGCTATGGCTGATTTGCAAACGGCAGGAGTTGANTTCGGGGCAAGGCACGCGCCGATCGCGGTTGTCCAAGCAACGTCATTGCCGCCTGCGGTGAGCGTGACGAGTTTAGTGCCAGCTGGCAGATGTGGCACCTCCAGGGTGCGTACTTGCTCCGTGGTGTAGCCGGAGCAGGCAAGGTTAGTCAGGTGGGCGCCGATCTGGTTCGCCACAACGTTGCCGTAGCCGTTCAGGCTCTGTGCGCAGCCTGTTGCTTCATCGCCTCCACCGGATCCGGCCGAATATGAGTCACCAAGCACCGTATAGCTAATAGTGGTGCTGGCGGTTTGTGTCTGGGCCATGGCCGGTGCTCCGGCAAAGCCTGCAATCATCCCAATGGACAGTGCCGTGACGGCGCCTGCGCGGGCAGCAAATCCCCTAAACTTATGTATTCCCATGCCCNNCTGAAGATACGCTGCTGAACGGTGCAGGGATAGACTTCAAGGTACGTGTTTTTCGGCGACGCCGCCCACGCGTCGACGGGATTAAACACAGGCAAAATGGGTGCGCCCGAAGCTTTTAGGGCTCTGAGCGCACCCGTGTAGCGACTATTTATCGGCTGCCTGTGCCTTTAATGCTCGCACTACACCGTCGCGGCTTTCCACCAGCAGGCGGTGCAGCGCTGGTGCCTCCGAGCCCAGCCCAGCCAGGAACTCATCCGTGGCCTCCAACGTGTGCTGTGAAACAAGTTGCGAGGGNTAGAGCCCGGTGATGATGGTTGAGGAAGTCTCGTAGGATTTCCCGTCCCACACATCCTTGATCGCGGCAAAATATTTGGCCACATATGGCTCAAGCAGCGCCGTGTCCCACACCTTGCCAAAGCCGGCTATTGCGGCGCGCTGAATAGCATTAGCGCCATCACCCTGGACGACGACGGACTGCCACGTCCGTTCCTTCGCCTCAGCTGTGGGGATACTTGCGTGGGCGGTGGCCGCCGCCAGCTGACCGGTCTGGGTGTTATCCAGTGCAAGGGCAGCGTCGATCGCTGGTGCATCTGCCCGCCCGCCAGCCACCAGAGCGGTCAAGAACTCCCATCCCATGTCCGTGTCAAGCGTTAAGGCATCCAGCTCTTTCTCCCCGTCAAGCAACGCTTGGATAAGGTCAAGCTGGTGCCCGGATTGGGCGTGGGCAGCGAATGCCTTGATGAACTGCAACTGCGCGTCCGATCCTGCCTTAGCGGACCGCGCCAACTCCCACAGGGAATCCGCGGCGGCAATGGCAGTAGCCTTTTGGTGCTCGGGNGCAACATAGAACTCAAGTGCGCTAGAGAGCTGACGCAGCAGCACCATGATCACGGTGGAATCACTCTCATGCCCGATGGTGGCCAGGACAAAGTCCACGTACTCGCGGGCAGGAGTTTCGCCGTCGCGCGTGGCATCCCAGATCGACGCCGAAACGAGAGTGCGCGGCAGGGAGTCCCGGAAGTCCTGCACGTGTGCCTTGGCCGTGGCCAGCGAGAGCTCGTCGAGCCGGATCTTGGCGTAGGCCAGATCGTCGTCGTTGAGCAGGACCAAGGCAGGGCGCGCCGTGCCCACTAGCTCTGGCACGGGCGTTTCGGCGCCGTCAACATCAAGCTCAACACGGTGAGTGCGCACCAGTTTGCCAGCGTCATCGCCGTCGGTGGCCATGTTGTANAAGCCCACCGCCATCCGGTGCGGGCGCAGCACCGGATGCTCACTCACAGCGGACTGGAGGATCGAGAATGAGGTGATGACGCCGTCGTTGTTCACCTCAATGGCGGGCTTGAGCGTGTTCACCCCGGCCGTCTCCAGCCACTTCGCCGTCCAGGCGGACAGGTCACGACCGCTGGCAGCCTCCAACTCCACCATGAGATCCGGCAGCTCGGTGTTGGACCAGGCGTGCTTGGCGAAGTAGGCGCGCACNCCTGCCATGAACTCCTCCTGGCCCACCCAGGCCACGAGCTGGCGCAGCACGGAGGCGCCCTTGGCGTACGTGATGCCGTCAAAGTTCACGAGCACGTCCTCGAGATCGTTGATCTCGGCCTTGATCGGGTGGGTGGAGGGCAGCTGGTCCTGGCGGTATGCCCAGCTCTTTTCCAGCGAGGAGAACGTGGTCCAGGAGTCCACGTACTTCGTGTTTTCGGCGGCAGCCAGCGTGGACATGAACTCAGCGAACGACTCATTGAGCCACAGATCATTCCACCAGCGCATGGTGACAAGATCCCCGAACCACATGTGGGCGAGCTCGTGCAAGATGGTGATGGCGCGGCGTTCCACCATGGCGTCGGTGACCTTGGAGCGGAACACGTAACTTTCCAGGAACGTGACAGCACCGGCGTTTTCCATGGCTCCGGCGTTGAACTCGGGCACAAAGAGCTGATCATACTTTGGGAACGGGTAGGGCACACCGAACTGCTTCTCAAAGAATTCAAAGCCCTGCCGGGTCAGCTCAAACACGTTCTCGGCATCGAGGTGTTCCATCAGCGACTTCCGGGCGAACACGCCCAGCGGCACAATACGGCCGTTGGAGCTGGTGAGTTCGGAACGCACGCACTCGTACGGGCCGGCGATCAGGGCAGTGATGTAGCTGGACATCTTCAGCGTCGGTTCAAAATGCCAGGTGGACTTCTTCGGTCCTGCTGCTTCCGGTGTAGGGGTGGGNGAGTTGGAAATGACATCCCAGTGGTCAGGGCCCGTGACATGGAAGGTAAATTCAGCCTTCTGATCGGGCTGCTCAAACACGGCAAACATGCGGCGCGAATCCGGCACCTCAAACTGGCTGTAGAGGTACACCTCGCCGTCCACGGGGTCGACGAATCGGTGCAGGCCCTCGCCGGTGTTCATGAACAGTGCGTCGGCCACCACGGTGAGCACGTTCTCGGCGGCTAGATTCGGGAGCTGGATCCGCACGCCGTCAGATACTTCGGCTGGGTCAAGTTCGGCACCGTTGAGTGTGACGTGATGGACCTTATCGGTCACCGCATCAATAAAGGAGGATGACCCNTCCTTCGCGCTGAACCGCACGGTGGTGGTGGAGGCGAAGGTGGTCGCAGATGTAGTCAGGTCGAGGGTGACATCGTAGCTTTTCACCGTCAGGGTGGCTGTGCGCTCGATGGCTTCGGCTCGGGTTAGATTCATACCAGGCAAGGTGATGCCTTCCGTTCGGGGTCGGGTTGAACAGGTCCGCGGAATTCGCTTGCGGCTGTTCGGCAGCGGTTGTGAAGATTCTTCCACGTTACCGTTCGGGTGCCATCGCGGTAAGGGCTCGTGTTGTCTGTGGGCCCACGTTTTGGACGTTTTGCCGCCACGTTTTGCAGGTTTTGCCGCGTCTTGTTGCACCGTGCCCGCGTCTAGGCCGCGAAACCGCTAGGGGCAGCACCCGGTTCACGGGGCAGGCGCGGGCATGCGGTCTAGACGCGGTTTCGCAGGGACCCTATGGGCTTGCAAAGTGAGGAAAACGGGAAAAGTCGGCGGATTGCAGGACGGTAGGAGAGAAAGTTGTGCCCCACGGTGCACTGGGGCAGGCTTAACCTAAAAGATGAGTGAATACGTGGCCGGTGACGGGCGTGAATGTGAGGAAGTGGACGTAAATGGGGAGCAAGTACGCAATGCGGCAGCGGAGAGGGACTATAACCGGCGGTGGCTTATAGGGCTACTCGCAGGGCTGCTCCTGCTGAGCTTCTGTGCTGCAGCTTGGATGTTCACCGTCGCAGACCGGCTGCCGGGTGAATTAGCCATCCATTGGAACGCCCAGAACAAAGTGGACAACTGGACATCGCTGNCGGGGATTGCAGCCATCACGGTGCTGACAACTGTTGGAGTTGGTGGCACCTTGGCTGTGCTCGCAGTAGTCTGCCGCGGCCAGAATACACTGATTGCCCGCATTGGTGCCGGCGTCGGTGTGGGTTTCGGGATCGGGATTGGGTCCTTGATGGTTGCCGCTGTGGCTGGCCAAATCGGCGTGGTTGATACGTCCCAAGTGGTGCTCTCTGCCCCTGTCATTGCCTCAGGCCTGGCATTGGCCTTTGTCCTGGGCGCTTTGGTGATGTGGCTGTACCGCCCCGGCGAGCTGGACAGGACACAAAGCCCGGAGGCGCTGGCAGCCAATGAAGTGGCCACAGACGGGGAGTCAACACTTGCCGCGGCGGCCCAGGAACGTGCATATCGGGGCGAAACCATGCAGATCAAGATGTCCATGGGGGCTTGGGGCTGGGTCTTCAGCGGTGGCCTGGGCGTCATTGTCGCCGTCAGCACGTACTTCATCTTCCCCGTCCTGGCTCTGCTGGGTCTGGTGATTGGCGGGATCGTCTGGATATTTTCTCGGGGCACGGCCATCATTGGTCCCGAGGGTGTGAAGGTGATGGCCTCCGGATTTTGGAAGATTATGCCGCTTGAGTGGAAGGAAGTCCACGGTGCCGCAGTAGAGGACATCAAGGCCCTGGATTATGGCGGCTGGGGATACCGGATGAACGGAGGCAGCGTCGGATTCGTCATGGGTGGCGGACCGGCTGTGGTCATGGAGGTTCGGTTCCATCAAAAGTTCGTCATTTCCATGCCGGACGTTGAAACTGCCGGTGAAGCGGTGGCGCTCATCAATGCTTATACCCGTGCAGCAACAGTGAAAAGCTAACCACATGGCAGCTGACGGTACTTTTGAAACAGGCAGCCATGACTCACGCGGTCACGGCTCACATAACCAGCGGCACATTGACGCGCGGGCTCTGCGCTTTGCCCTGATCTTCCCGGCGCTGCTGGCAGGTGCTCTGGTCCTTGGCGGTGTGCTGATCGGTGGCAATCCAACGTCCGGTGTGGTGCTGCCGATGGGTGGAAATCCGGTGTCTCTGCCTACTNTTTTGGCCATTGGAGCTGCCAGCGTTCTGGTGGTTGGGGCAGGGNTGGGGAGCCAAGGGGCTCGCACCACCTTGCCACGGACTGTGCGCAGAATACTGCTGGGTCTGGGCATGACGCTGCAACTGGCTGCCTGCACACTCTTTGCCGCCACCTTGTTAGGGCAAACAGGCACGGGTCAAGTCCCGGCAGGCAGAGTAGACGGCTATGTGCTGCTCATGGGCTGTGGACTGGCGGCAGCCATGGGAGTCGTTTTGGCCCTGACATTCAAGCCGGATGAGCAATGGGGTGCATCCGACGACATCGCCCTGGCGGCAGTCCTGGAAGCCCAAGAGGATCCAACAGCGGTCAACGACAGGTTGGCCTATGTCCTGCATCCTAGAAGCTCGGTCATCATGATGATCCTGCTGGCTTGTCTTCTGCCGGGCATTNTTCTAGCCTTGCTCTCGCCTTGGATCCTGCTGGTTGCTGGGCTCATCGCCGTGTTGATCATTGCGATGCTGTGCGCAACCGTCCAGATGGACCGCCGTCAGCTCACTGTGAAACTTCTCGGGATCATTCCCGTACTGGTGGCACCTTGCGAAGAAGTTGCTGCCGCTGTCTCTCTTGACATTGTCGCCAAGGATTACGGGNGATGGGGCTTACGCAAGCACAGCGGGTCCGCCACCTTCTTGACCTACNTCGGGGCCGCCGTCGTACTTCGGCAAAATGGAGGCAAGAAGGTAGTTCTGAGCGCTCCGAACCTTGACGTGGCTGATGACCTGTCCGCGATCTTGAACCGCCGGGCCGGGAAAGCGCCACATCAGCGCTAAATTCCGGGCGGCCAAAATCATGTGCCGCCATGGGTAGGCTTGAATCAGTACAGCCCATCCTCACAACCTAAGGAATCCTCATGCGCGTTCACATCGCAACCGACCACGCCGGCATGGAGCTCAGCGCTCATTTGATCACGGCTCTGGCCGCTAAGGGCTATGAGATGGTTGACCACGGACCCCAGGCCTACGACGCTGAGGACGACTATCCATCCTTCTGCATCAACGCAGCTCTTGCAGTAGTGGCAGACCAAGCGGCCGGAGTGGATGCACTGGGGATCGTGCTGGGCGGCTCCGGGAACGGAGAACAGATCGCTGCCAACAAGGTCAAGGGTGTCCGTGCGGCACTGGCCTGGAACCTCTCCACCGCCCAGCTGGCGCGCGAACACAACGACGCGAACGTGGTGGCCGTGGGAGGCCGTCAGCACAGCGTTGAGGAAGCCACCGGGATCATCGAAGCTTTCCTGGCTGAGCCCTTTAGCGACGCCGAACGCCATGTGCGCCGCATCGGTAAGATTGCCACGTACGAGGCCACCGGCGAAGTCGTCGAGTAATTTATGTGTGCTGCACGACGCAACGAACCGGGGAGTGACATGGTACGGCTGCTGCGCCACTGCCCGCATTTAGGACAGGCCACAGGACAGTTAGCTGAGCAGTCAGCTGGACAGAAACAAGCCGTGCAGATAGCCGGAATCCATGCCTGAGGGTCATTCCGTCCACCGCTTGGCGAGGCAGTTTAACGACGTCTTCGGTGGGGCGGCCCTGGCAGTGTCTAGCCCACAGGGCAAGTTCACGGCCGGTGCCGCCCGCCTGGACGGGCAGGTCCTAGAACGGGCCGAAGCTCATGGCAAACAAATGTTCCTGTACTTTTCGCACGATTTGGTGATGCGCGTCCACCTTGGCCTGTACGGTGCATGGGACTTTGGGGGCGACTCGACCTTTACCGGGGCCTCCAGCATTGGCGCACCCNGGCGTATTGGCGAGCAGGAAATGCCCGGCGATGGTGTCGTTTTGGCGAGCTTGCGAGATGGGNGAGAACGTGGGGAATACGGTGGACCGCCTGAACCCAAGGGCGCCGTGCGGGTGCGGCTAGTCTCCGAACACGGCTGGGCCGATCTGCGCGGACCCACAGCGTGCGAAGTTCTCACGCCCACCGAATCCGCCGCAGTACGCAAANAGTTGGGCCCGGACCCTCTGCATAACTTCCCCGGTGATGCGCAGGAATTTGTCCGCCGTATCCGAAAGAGCTCTACAAACATTGCCCTGCAGCTGATGAAGCAAGATGTTTTGGCCGGCGTTGGCAATGTCTACAGGGCCGAGGTCTTGTTCCGCCTTGGCCTGGATCCCATGCTCCCTGGTACGGCTCTGCAAGCGCAGGAGGCACTGGTCCTCTGGAACGACATTGCCCACATTATGGCCGACGGCGTCCGCGATGGCCGGATCATCACCACGGAACTGCTCGACAGGCCCTCGGGTATCGGGATCGGACCAGGCCAAGCGGAGCATTGGCAGGACGACGGCGCCAGCCAGGTGACGGCGTCGAGCGTGAACAAAGACGTCCCGGTTGATGAAGCGCACTATGTGTACAAANGGCAGGGCTTGCCCTGCCGTCATTGCAACTCCGCGGTAGCAATGAAGGACCTAGGCGGCAGGAAATTGTATTGGTGTCCGTCCTGTCAGGGCTCCACCGGTAAACTCCACCGGTAAAATGCCATAGTTTGACACAAATGCCACAGTACAAACTCTGGCATTTGTGTCAAACTATGGCAGAAACCGAAGGTGTGGACGGCCCGATTTGCGGGACAGGCAAAGTGGTTGATAGTGTTACGGAGTTGTTCGGCCACAAGCCGAAACATCCGGGGCGTAGCTTAATGGTAAAGCCTCAGTTTTCCAAACTGATGACGCGGGTTCGATTCCCGTCGCCCCTCCACTATAAAGATCCTCGACCTACTGGTCGGGGATCTTTGCATTCCACGTCTTGCAGGTCTTAGCGGGCCCCTTAGTCCGCGCCACCTCAGTCGAGGCCGCAGTGCACACCCGCCCGTAGTCGCCCCTGAAATCTAGCTAAAACCGCCGTTATGACGCGCCGGGGATCCACGATTGTGCATCTGGGAACTTTTGCCAGTAGACTGTTCCGGTTACTACGGGGCGTAGCGTAGTGGCTAGCGCGCCTGCTTTGGGAGCAGGAGACCGCAGGTTCGAGTCCTGTCGCCCCGACTNNTCAGCATTATTCGGCTCACGGTTGGTCAGTGGCTGCCCATGTGCTGGGCCTATATATCCATCAACAGACCATCAGGAGTACCACGCTGTGAAGAGCGCTGTCGAAAACCTCACACCCACTCGGGTAAAGCTCGATGTTGAGGTTTCCTTTGAGGAATTGAAGCCCAGCATTGCAGAGGCTTATACGACAATCGGTGCACAGGTACAGGTACCTGGCTTCCGTAAGGGCAAGGTCCCTAACAAGATGATCGATCAGCGCGTTGGCCGTGGCTACGTTCTGGAAACAGCAATCAACGCTGGCCTCAACGGCTGGTACCAAGAAGCTGTCATCGAGAACAAGCTCACCCCGCTGAGCCGTCCTGAGGTTGAAATCACCGAGGTTCCCGATCCCACAGGTACCGACGGCGTTCTCAAGTTCCATGTTGAGCTGGATATCCGCCCCGAGATCGAATTGCCTGACTACGCAGGCATTGAGGTTGAGGTTGCCGCAGTTGAGGCTTCAGCCGAAGACACCGAAAAGGCACTGGATGAACTCCGTGGCCGCTTCGGTACGCTCAAGGTCGAAGACCGCCCGGCCGCCGACGGTGACTTCCTCACCATCAACATCGCAGCCAAGATCGAAGACCTCGAGGTTGACTCGGCTTCGGATCTGTCTTACCAGATCGGTGCAGGCAACATGCTTGACGGACTGGATGAGGCAGCAACCGGCCTATCAGCCGGTGAAGAAGCCATCTTCAACACCACACTTGCCGGTGGCGAGCATGCAGGTGAAGAAGCACAGGTAACCGTCAAGGTCACCTCAGTGAAGGTCCGTGAACTGCCCGAGGCAAACGACGACTTCGCTCAGCTAGCTTCGGAGTTCGACACCATTGCCGAACTGAAGGAAGACTTGGCTACTCAGGCAGCCGAGTCCAAGACAGTTGAGCAGGGTGTAGAGGCCCGCGACAAGGTCCTTGACAAGCTCGTCGATCTCGTTGAGGTCCCCGTTCCGGAATCCGTGATCGCAGAGCAGCTCGAGCAGCACTTCAAGCCGGAGAATGCACACGGCACTGAAGAGCACGACACCGAAGAGCACCGCGCCGAAATCAAGCTGAACACCGAGAAGGCGTTCCGCAACGAAATCATCCTTGACGCCATCGCGGAAAAGGAAGAAATCGGTGTCAGCCAGGCTGAACTGATCGATTACATTGTCTCCTCCGCAAGCCAGTACGGCATGGAGCCGAACCAGTTCGCGCAGATGCTGGATTCCTCCGGCCAGGTCAACATGATCGTTGGCGAGGTTCGCCGTCGCAAGGCACTGGCCGCTGTTTTGGGCAAGGCCACCGTTACGGACTCCGAGGGTGTAGCAGTGGACCTGAGCGACTTCGTCTCCGTTGCAACTGAAGACGAAGAAGTTGCTGGCGAAGATGAGGTCCTTGAGGCCACAGCAGTGACCGATCCGGGCGAAGTCCGCATCTAACGCACACTGCCTTCAGCCAAGGTAAGCAAGAGTTTCCAGCCGTTGCCGGTTCCCCTGTGGGAGCCGGCAACGGTTTTGTGCACTGCGCACAAGGGTGTTTTGATACCGCTTTGGAGACGTTTTATTCCCGCCTGTGCGCTGCCTTCAGGTATCGTGCGCCGACAGCGAACAGTGCGCAGATGGGCACCAAAAGGATACAAAAGGGCTACTGTCCAAGTAGTGAACATTAGTGATGGGCACGCTGGGCTCGCCCGGCGGACCACACGAAGGAGAGGTAAACCCACCATGGCACAGCCAACCACCCCGACGATGGCCAGCGCGGACTCGAACGGCCAGGATCAGTACATCTTCAACCGCCTGCTGAAGGAACGCATCATTTGGTTGGGCTCGGAAGTTCGCGACGACAACGCGAACGTCATCTGCTCGCAGCTGTTGCTGCTCTCAGCCGAAGACCCTGACAAGGACATCTTCTTGTACATCAACTCACCCGGCGGCTCGGTGACAGCTGGCATGGCGATCTATGACACCATGCAGTACATCCCGAACGACGTCGTCACCGTCGCCACCGGGCTGGCAGCGTCCATGGGGCAGTTCCTGCTCTCCTCGGGTACCAAAGGAAAGCGCTACGCCACCNCCAACGCCCGCATCCTCATGCACCAGCCATCAGGCGGCATTGGTGGAACGGCGTCGGACATCAAGATCCAGGCTGAGCTGATTCTGCACATGAAGAAGGTCATGGCTGAACTGACAGCAGACCAGACTGGCCAGACGATCGAGAAGATCCTTGTGGACAATGACCGCGACAAGTGGTTCACTGCCGAGCAAGGCCTGGAATACGGCTTCTTCGATAAGATTGCCCGTCACGCCGGTTCCGTTGCCGGTGGCGGCGGAACCAACGCCAAGTAAAGCATCGCCAAAGAGAATCTTAGATTTCAGGAGCAACCAGACATGACTTACAACTTTGGCAGCACAGCTTTTGGCCACACTGCCGGCAATCTCCCCACCAGCCGTTATGTGCTTCCCCAGTTTGAGGAACGTACACCCTACGGTTTCAAACGTCAGGATCCTTACACCAAGCTTTTCGAGGACAGGATTATTTTCCTGGGTGTGCAGGTTGATGATGCTTCGGCCGACGACGTCATGGCCCAGCTGCTCGTGCTGGAAGCCGACGACACCGACCGCGATATCACGCTGTACATCAACTCACCTGGTGGATCATTCACGGCCATGACAGCTATTTATGACACCATGCAGTTCATCCGCCCGGAGATCCAGACCGTGTGTCTGGGACAGGCCGCATCTGCTGCTGCCGTATTGCTGGCAGCTGGAGCTCCGGGAAAGCGCCTGGCACTGCCGAACGCACGCGTGCTCATCCACCAGCCAGCACTCTCCGGTGGCCAAGGCGGGCAAGCCTCTGACCTGGAGATCCAGGCTAACGAGGTCATGCGCATGCGTTCATGGCTGGAGAACACCTTGGCTGACCTATCTGGCCGTACGCCTGAGCAGGTCAGTAACGACATCGAGCGTGATAATATCCTCACCGCTGCACAGGCCAAGGAATACGGCCTGATCGATGAGGTGCTGGCACCGCGCAAGATGAAGCCGGCGGCGATCGCCCGCTAGATAGCATTAGGCAGCTGCCGGAACTGGGGAAGAAGAATTTCCTTTGTTCCGGCGGTTGTTTCTGCTCAATGTCCATACCGTGGCTTAGAGTGGAAAGTAATTTGTAGGACGTTCCTGGCACCAGCTTCGGAGCGGATAAGTTTTAGAGATAATTCCGCCGTCGGTGGGTTATTCGCGGAAGGAAACATCAATGGCCAGGATGGGCGAAAGCACCGATCTGCTGAAATGTTCCTTCTGCGGCAAGAGTCAGAAACAAGTCCGCAAACTCATCGCCGGCCCCGGTGTATACATTTGCGACGAGTGCATTGAGCTGTGCAATGAGATCATTGACGAAGAACTGGCAGAAGTTGCCGATTTGGATAATTTTGAGCTTCCAAAACCGCGGGAGATCTTTGATTTCCTGCAGGAATACGTCATTGGCCAGGAGCCAGCAAAACGGTCCCTGGCCGTTGCCGTGTATAACCACTACAAACGCATCCAATCGGGCCACGCAGTAAAATCCAACACCATCTCCGGAGGCGTTCACGACGAAGTTGAAATTGCCAAGTCGAACATCCTGTTAGTGGGACCCACTGGGTGCGGGAAAACCTATCTTGCCCAAACTCTTGCACGGCGCCTAAACGTACCCTTCGCTGTTGCTGACGCCACCGCACTCACTGAAGCCGGTTACGTGGGTGAAGACGTTGAAAATATCCTACTGAAACTCATCCAGGCTGCAGACTTCGATATCAAGAAGGCCGAGCAGGGGATCATCTATATTGACGAGATCGATAAGATTTCGCGCAAGTCCGAGAACNCCTCCATCACCCGTGATGTCTCCGGTGAGGGTGTGCAACAGGCGCTGCTGAAAATTCTTGAAGGAACAGTGGCCTCGGTTCCCNCACAAGGTGGCCGTAAGCACCCGCACCAAGAATTCATTCAGATCGACACCACAAATGTGCTGTTCATTGTCGCTGGAGCCTTTGCTGGCTTAGAAGAGATTATTGGCTCACGTGCGGGTAAGAAAGGCATCGGCTTTGGAGCCNCCCTCAGTGCGTTGAAGCAGTCCGTTGCCAGTTACGCCGACGTCATGCCGGAGGACTTGCTGAAGTTCGGGTTGATCCCTGAGTTCATTGGCCGGTTGCCTGTCATTACAACAGTCACCCAGCTTGACCGCACGGCCCTCATTCAGATCCTGACTGAGCCCAAGAATGCCCTAGTGAAGCAATATCAANAGATGTTTACCCTGGACGGCGTTGACCTTGAGTTTGACGATGAGGCGCTGACCGCTATCGCTGATCTGGCTCTAGTGCGCGGCACGGGAGCACGCGGCCTGCGTGCCATCTTAGAAGAAGTACTCCAACCCGTCATGTTTGACCTGCCCAGCCGTGAAGATATTGCCACAGTGGTGATCACCGCAGAGGTTGTAGGTAAGAAGGCCGAGCCCACGCTGATTCCGCACGAAGTCGCTGCAAAGCGCAGGAATAAGTCCGCCTAGCATCTGAAGTGCTTTGCGCAGGAATAGTTTTTCACCATGCTCGTTGAACCAAGTAACGGGATACGCTTCCGTTGGCTTTGTCTTTCCGTGCCCTCTAAAGGAGATTCTCTGTGTCTGAAAGTGCTGCAGCAGTTGTTGAAACCGCTGATNTTTGGTTTGATCCCACCTGCCCGTTCGCTTGGGCCACCTCACGATGGATCTGCGAAGTTGAAGAGGTGCGCAACATCTCTGTTAATTGGCATGTCATGAGCCTGTCGATGCTCAACGAGAACAAAGAGGACCTGCCGCAGGAGTACAAAGAACACATCGCTAAGNGGTGGGGGCCCGTCCGGGTCATTACCGCTGCCGCGCAGGAGCATGGCAAGGAATTTATCAAGCCGCTCTACGATGCCATGGGCACTGCGATCCACAACAACGGCAATGGCGACCTGAGTGACGTCATTGCCAAGGCGTTAGCAGAAGTGGGTCTGCCTGCTGAATTGGCCGCGGCCGCCGCTACCGATCGTTATGACGTAGCACTGCGTGCCAGCCACCAAGAAGGCATCACCAAGGTGGGCCAGGACGTGGGAACACCCATCGTAGCCTTCAACGGTACAGCGTTCTTTGGCCCTGTCATCACACGCATCCCGCGGGGTGAGGAAGCCGGCAAGCTGTGGGATGCCACGGTTACCCTGGCCGGATTCCCGTACTTCTTTGAGATCAAGCGCAGCCGCACCGAGTATCCTCAGTTCGATTAGGCTTCTCGCCCGTAAAGTAGCTGTGGCCACCATCTTCGAAAGATGGCGGCCACAGTTACTAATGGATCCACGGGGATCCAAGAGAGCACGTTAGGCCTGGGCGGGCTCTTGCGCCGGTGCGAGCTCAACGTCGGAGACGTTCAGCTCGCCTTCNCCTACAGCAACCGTGATCGAGAGCGCGTTCGCAGCGGCCTTGAGGTCATTCAAGCCGGCGCTTAGCTGTGCGGCTTGAACTTCTCCGGCAGTCACCGTTGCTGTGAGCACTTGGGTGCGCTGCTTGACCTTGGCTTCGGACTTCGCCTTGCGGATACCACTCAAGGCCTCACCAACTGTGGCAAGCAAGGTGGTGTCGCCGTCGTCTACGGCAACAGCGGAAGGCCAGGGAGCGCGGTGCACCGAACCGGTGCGCCACCATCCCCAGACTTCTTCCGTGGCGAACGGCAANAAGGGCGCGAACAAGCGAAGCAATGAATCAAGGGTTGTAGCTAGAGCGGCCAGCACTGAGGCTTGGCCTTCCTCGCCCGAGGCGCCATAGGCGCGGTCCTTGATGAGTTCGACATAGTCATCGGTAAAGTGCCAGAAGAAGCTCTCCGTGAGTTGCAGGGCCCGGGCATAATCATACTTTTCAAAGGCTGCCGTTGCCGAGCGAACCACTTCAGCTAGCTGGGCCAACAGTGCCCGGTCCAGCGGATTAGTTAGCACCGCGGTGTCGGCGCTGAGCACGTTGGCGTCGGTAGCCCCGAGGTTCAACACAAACTTGGAGGCGTTGAGCAACTTGATGGCCAAGCGGCGGCCAATCTTCATCTGTGCAATCTCATACGCGGTGTCGGCACCGAGCTTGGCGGAGGCGGCCCAGTAGCGCACGGCGTCGGCACCGAAGTCGTTGAGCACATCGGTGGGAACCACCACGTTGCCCTTGGACTTAGACATCTTNTTGCGGTCCGGGTCCAGGATCCAGCCGGAGATGGCGGCGTGCTTCCACGGNGCGCTGCCCTGGAGGGCATCGGCGCGTACCGCGGAAGAGAACAGCCAGGTGCGGATGATGTCGTGGCCCTGCGGACGCAAGTCAAAGGGNTAGACCTTGGCGAACAGATCCTCATCAACGCCCCACCCGCCCACGATCTGGGGNGTCAGCGATGAGGTGGCCCAGGTGTCAAGGACATCAGCGTCGCCGACGAAACCACCGGGGACGTTGCGCTGCTCTTCGGTGTAGCCCGGGGCGGCGTCCGCTGCAGGGTCAACCGGAAGCATCGCGGTGGTAGGCAAGATGGGATGATCGTAATCAGGGTTCGCATCGGCATCCAGCGGATACCAGACGGGCACCGGAACGCCAAAGAAACGCTGGCGGGAAACCAGCCAGTCACCGTTCAAACCAGAAATCCAGTTGTCGTAGCGCGAACGCATGAACGCGGGGTGGAACTCGATCTCCTTGCCGCGGTTGATCAGCCGTTCACGGCGTTCCTCGTCGCGGCCACCGTTGCGGATGTACCACTGGCGAGAACTGACGATCTCCAGAGGTTTGTCGCCCTTTTCAAAGAAGTTCACAGGATGCATGATTTTCTTGGCTTCACCGTCAAGCAGCCCGGCCTCGGTGAGCAACTCCACTACGCCTTCCTTGGCGCTGAAGACGGTCTTGCCGGCCAGAGAGGCGTAGTTGGCTTGGCCTTCTTCGGTGGTGATCCATGAAGGCGTCTCGCCCAGGATGCGGCCATCGCGGCCAACAATGGCGCGCGTGGGTAGCTGCAGTTCACGCCACCAGGTGACATCTGTTAGATCACCAAAGGTGCACACCATGGCAACACCTGAACCCTTGTCTGGCTTTGCCAAGGCATGGGCTCGAACTTCAACCTCTACACCAAACAGNGGAGAGGTGACTTTCTTGCTAAATAGCGCCTTGTAGCGTTCGTCATCCGGGTTGGCCACCAAAGCCGAGCAGGCGGCCAGCAATTCCGGACGCGTGGTCTCAATGTAAATCTTTGTGCCGTCTTCAGCGAAGAACGGGAACCGGTAATACGCGCCGGGCATTTCGCGATCTTCTAGCTCAGCCTGGGCAACGGCGGTGCGGAACGTGACGTCCCACAGTGTGGGCGCCTCTGCCATGTAGGCGTCCCCAGCAGTGAGGTTCGCTAAGAAGCCGCGCTGGGACACTGCACGGGAATGGTCATCGATGGTGCGGTACGTCAGCGCCCAGTCAACGGACAGGCCCAAAGTCTGGAACAGGTGTTCAAAGACTTTCTCGTCCTCAACAGCCAGCTCTTCGCACAACTCGATGAAGTTCTTGCGTGAGATAACATCGAAATCACGCTGGTTCTTGGCCGGNGAAGCGGGAGGTCGGTAGCCGGCGTCGTAGGTGATTTTNGGATCGCAGCGCACACCGTAGTAGTTCTGCACGCGGCGTTCGGTGGGCAGGCCGTTGTCGTCCCAGCCCATCGGGTAGAAGACGTTCTTGCCGTTCATGCGCTGGAAGCGGGCCAGTACATCGGTCTGTGTGTAGGAGAACATGTGACCCACATGCAGCGATCCGGAGGCCGTGGGCGGNGGAGTGTCAATGGAATACACCTGCTCCCGGGTGGTCTCACGGTTGAACTTATAGGTTCCTTCAGCGAGCCAGCGCTTGGTCAGGGACTCTTCAAGGCCCTCCAAAACGGGTTTGTCGGGAACGTTGCTTGAGGTGGGTGCGGGCGTGTCTGTGCCCGGAATGATTTCAGCCATGCGGCAATTCTTTCACGAGTTGCCCGGAACGGGGATTCCGCTCTCCGAGCGTGGTGGCTTGGTATCATCGAGGGAACAAACTTTGCGTGGAGAAAGTGGCACTGATGATCCATGAAACCTTGGTGATGATGCAAGAACGAGTGTGGCAACCTGCCGGGTTTGCCAGCGCTGAGATTGCGCCGGAGCTGGAGAGCGCCGATTACTGCGCCCACACGCTCCTGCTTAACGGCCGGCGGATACTCTTCCGCGCTGCGAAGACAACGCCCACTAAGGTTGGCCAGTTTGTCACCTTGTGGAAGCGTTCGCAGGAAGGTCCCATTCGGCCCGTTGATATGGACGACGGCGTTTCCACCTTTGTTATCCACGCCGCCCTAGGCGCTGGGCTGGGCCAGTTTGTGTTCCCGGTACAGGCCCTGGCCCGCCATGGCGTGGTGTCAGTAGACGGGCGGGGAGGTAAACGGGCCATGCGGGTTTACCCGCCCAATGTTGTGAGCACCAATACTCAGGCCCGGCGCACTCAGGCGTGGCAGTGCGAGTATTTTCTGCCCATAGATGCCCATGTGGCACAGATCCGGGAAATGTATTCGGCCTGACCCGCTTTTACTGGTGCGCACCATGGCCGGCGCTTCCGGGCTAGGATTCGGATATGGGCACATTACGGATTTTGCGTGTTTATGAGGAGCCTGAACCGNGGGAGTACCGCGTCCTGGTGGACAGGTTATGGCCGCGCGGCATCAGCAAGGCCAAAGTTGATCTCTGGCTCAAGGAAGTAGGCCCCAGCACCGAGGTCCGCAACGCCTTTGGCCACGTGGCGGAGCACTTTGAAACGTTTGTGCGTGACTACACCGCAGAGCTTGAGAGCAATCAGGCCGTGGTGCAGCTGCGGGAGCTGATTGCCGAGCACAAGAACGTCGTCCTGCTGTACGGGGCAAAGGACCATGAGCAAAACCAAGCCGCGGTGTTGTTGGACTTCTTGAACACCCACGCCACGTAAAAGTGTTAGTGGAAGGCGTCAAGTCCCGTGATGTGGCTGCCCAGGATCAACGTGTGGACCTCGTCGGTGCCCTCGTAGGTGCGCACAGATTCTAGGTTGTTGGCATGGCGCAGCGGCGAATAGTCAAGNGTGATGCCATTGCCACCGAGGATGGTGCGGGCTTCACGGCAAATCTTGATCGCCTCGCGGCAATTGTTTAGTTTCCCCACTGAGATCTGCACCGGCTCCAGCGTCCCTGCGTCCTTGAGTCTGCCGGTGTGAATGGCCAGGAGCGTGCCCTTTTGAATTTCAAGGAGCATGTTGACAAGCTTNTGCTGGGTCAGTTGGTAGCCCGCCAGCGGCTGGCCGAATTGCAAGCGGTCAAGTGAGTAGGCAAGTGCCGCCTCATAACTATCCCGTGCAGCACCCATGGCACCCCAAATGATGCCATAGCGTGCCTCGTTCAGGCACGAAAATGGTCCACGCAGACCCTTGGCCCCAGGTAGGAGTGCCGTTGCTGGCAGCCGCACATTATCAAGTGTGAGATCGCATTGGATGGACGCCCGCAGGGATAATTTTTCTTCGATAGGCGTGGCTGTGAACCCTGCAGTGTCAGTCGGGACTAGGAAGCCGCGAACGCCGTCGTCGGTTGCAGCCCACACCACCGCGACGTGGGCGATCGAGGCGAGCCCAATCCACCGCTTGCTCCCCTTGAGCACCCAGCCCTGGCCATCGCGGGTGGCGATGGTGGCCATGGCAGAGGGNTCAGACCCGGCCGTGGGCTCAGTCAGGGCAAAGCAGCCAATGATCTCGCCCTTGGCCATACCTGGCAAATAGTGGTTCTTCTGCTCCTCCGAGCCCCACTTGTGGATGGCGCTCATGGCTAGCGAGCCTTGCACGCTGACAAAGGTACGCAGCCCAGAATCGCCGGCCTCGAGCTCCATCGCTGCAAGACCATACTCGACGGCGGAGCGCCCCGGGCAGCCGTAGCCGGACAGATGCATTCCCAAGAGGCCCAGAGCGCCCAGCTCCTGCACTATGTCAACAGGAAAATACGCTTTCTCGTACCAGTGGGCGATGTTGGGCCGGATCCGCTCGGTCACAAAAGTGCGGACAGTATCTCGCAACTCGCGTTCGCCGGAGCTCAGAAGCCCGTCAAGGTTCAAGACATCGGACACGGTGGCGCTCATGGCGGCTCTTTCGGAGATTACGGCGGCGGTACCAGGTGCCGGTCACAGTTGAGCCCGGACGCCCCAGCATGGAGGCGCCAAGCGTCAGCGCTCCTGCTAGGAGGATACCCTGCCCGCCGTGTCTTAGCCCGTCTCATGGAAGTTGCACCGCCTGTTTCACTACCGCCTGTTTCACTACCGCCTGTTTCACTACCGCGGAATCAAAATCTCGATTACAGGCTGAGTTTGGACCTCGCTGGTAAATAGTGTGTCTGGGTTGCTGGCTATCCCGAACGGATCTGCATTGGGCCCTCGGTTCGAATACCGAGGCTTGGCTCAGGGGATCCAGAACCCCACTGTGCACAGCAGCCGCGTCTCTTCATCGGCACCGGCCGGCGGATCAATCGCTGGCGGAAACACNCCGAAGCTACGCCATTCTTCGGCGTTAGGCACCACGTGTTCGTTCATCCCGGCAATAGTCTGAGCTGAGAGATGAAACGGGATTGAAAGGTGTTTGGCAATAAGCCACGCTTGAAAACCGCGATACATTGCCAAGTGCGCGAAGCCCTCTCTTGCCGGGTAGTCGCCGTACTGAAAGCGAAAAATCGCCTCCAGATCGACTCCCTCTCGAACAGCGGCGCTCGCGGCGTCGTTCAACGTGTCATAAGCAGCGATCGGATCCTCACCCAGGAGATCGCGGTCGTGCAGCTCGTCACCGTCCGCAACCGAAGCACCAGCAATCACTCCGGGAACCCAGGCTTCGTCGTAGGCGTGTGATCTTATGAGATCCATGATGGTGGGATTGGGACTTTGCGACCATCCGGCGGGAACCGGCTTGTCAAAATCCTCTGGCGTGATGCGGTCAATGACGCTTCGAAGTTCGGCATCCGCGGCGAGGAATAGCTCATCAGTTTCCATGGGGAGCCTACTCCGCAACAACAACATTTACCACGGGATTGTGGCTTCTCCTACGAACGTCGGCACCAACGCTGCGGCACCAACATGCAATAGAACAGGTAGGCGAACGCGGTACAGGGAATGTTCAATTGCCTGACTCCCGTAAGTCCGTTGACCAACGGATCAGCTGAACGTAAAGACGTGGGTGTGGAAGCTTTGCAGGGTAGCGTTCCGCTGAGGATTGCTCTGCCGCAATCCAAGATCGGATATTCTGACGGCGCGCCGTGGCTGATCCCGCCGGGGCGCCTCGATAGGCTCGTACCGGTGCGCGCTACTGGACAACCGGTCCTGGAAAATATCCGACCGAACAGTATGGCCTGAGGAGTATGAAATGACTGTTGTGATTGCCGGTTGTGGTGACCTCGGAACTGAAACCGGGCTGCGATTTGTGTCTCTAGGCCACCGGGTGATGGGACTTCGGCGCTCAGCGGAGAAACTGCCCTCCGAAATCGAAGGACAGGCGATTGATCTGTCCACCGATGTGCCCACGCTGCCGGCGGACACCAGCATCGTGGTGATTGCCATGAGCCCTGATGAGCGCAGCGTAGATGGCTACCGAGCGGCATACCTCNGGAGTGTTCTGCGTGTGGGCGCTGCCATCCGTAACGACTGCGCTGTACCACCGCGAGTGCTGTATGTGTCATCGACAGCGGTCTACGGTATTGACGACGGCTCCTGGGTCGACNGGACGAGTGCGACCGAACCCACCTCTCCGACGGCCGTCGTGCTGTTAGAAGCAGAGCAGACGTTGCTCCAGCTGATTCCCGAGGCGACGATTTTGCGCCTTGGGNGCATCTACGGACCAGGACGAACTCGGGAAATTGATCGTGTACGTCAGNGGGTCGCGACGATCTTATCTGAGCCAGAATTCACTAGTCGGATCCATCGTGACGATGCTGCAGCAGCCATCGTGCACCTCATGACCATGCAGAAGTGGCCTGAGTCTGTGTATATCGGCGTCGATGACCTCCCGGCGGATCGTCGCGAAGTCGTTGAATTCCTGGCACGCAGCCTTGACCTGCCAGCACCGGAAGTTGCCAACGATTCCTCGCGTGNNCGCAGGAGCCGCGGCAAACGCTGCAACAACAACCGGCTCCGGGAGTCCGGATTCCTGTTTTCCTACCCCACCTACCGCGAAGGCTATGCGGCCGTTCTTGCGGGTACTGGAGTCCGCCACGCCTAGAGATCTGGGCCCACTTTGCTTGTCAACACGTAGATATCGCCGCCAGTTGACCCGCGAAGCACCCAAAATTTGTGCCAGTGAGAGTTTCGGTAATCGCGGCATCCACTGGCCGCATCTGATTGGGAGTCGTTTAGGCGCAGGCGCTAGAAGTCCTGCGAGAACCGGCAGGGTGGTTTCCTGGCTCCATCGGAACGCTTTCGTAGGAGGAAGCTCCTGCGGGAAACTTTGCTGGGCACCATGGTTTCGTATTTTGTGCCTGGCTGTGGAGCTCATGCTGTAGCCTCGGGTGAAATCGATAGAGGGGCGAACAATGAAACATATGTCATTTTCACTCGTTATTGCGGCGGGCATCGCTGCCCTTNTGCTCAGTGGCTGTTCGGGCGAGTCTGGACTCAAGGCACTGGAGGGTGCATCCACGACCGAAGATGTGTTACCTGCGTTTGTTACTTTGCAAGAACAGGTGGACAGAGACAGTTCCCGGTTGCTGGCCACCAGAAGCGGGNTGCGGTACTTCGCGTTGCAGAGCGAGGATGCCAGAACGGCGTGCTTGGCCGTTGTTCCATCCGGCACGGATCCTGATTGGCAGCTTGGTTGTAGCGAGNGGAGACGCAGCGGTGAAATCGTAAATATGTCCTCGCTANAAGGATCCCTATCCACGATTCTTCTCGGAGATGACTCTGATACCGGAAAGCTTGAACCAGGCTGGACGAAGATAGCGGATAACATTCTGGTCCGTGACCCTTAGCACGTCATCAGCTGCGATGCTACGTCGCGGCTGAGCGGTAGAGCCGCGATCATGTTCATAACGTCACCGTGGAAGTGTGACTCACCACCATCGGGATTTTTGGGGATCAAGCGCGAAAGCGCTGACAGGCCAAAGATCAAACAAAGCACTCCCACAGGACCGCCGAACCCATCCCTGCCCGGGCCGGTGAGCAGGTAGAGGCTAAGGATGAGACTGGCTACTCCAAAGCCGACAAAGCCGACGCTCAACTTGCGGTGCGCTTTCTTGTATGAAGCGTAACTTGAAACCCCGTACTCCCACCGCGTCCCTCTAACGTTTCCTGGCGGGTTCAGCTCAGGTTGGATGGGACCGGCAACGACGCCGCCGCATTCTCCCACCCACTGGCCAGTCCCTACTTCCGGGCAGTGGCCGTGCACGCTCTCCTCTAGGACCTCGAAGTCCAAGCGACCATCCGCCCAGTAGGCGTCGTAGCGGACTAGGTGCACCCGGCGGTGCAGCCACCTTGAGGGTCCGATGAAAGCTGCTGCACGAACGGCGACGGGATGATCCCCTGTTTCAGGCATGGATCGATAGTTGCACATTAAATGGGTTCATATCCGTGTGCCTAACCACATGTGTCCGTGAAGTGTGAGTCAAGTAGGTTCAGCCCAAGTCCAGCAAGCCCCTCGGCCAACGGAGCTACTGAACGCAAAACGGTGGTTTTGAGCGTGGGTTTCGGCTCTAATGGCGTACTTTTGCAAGGATCTAGGGCGCTGCCCTAGCGGCAGGACTCGCGGCGACCAGCGTCCCTCACGAGGACCGCCCTGATATAGCCCACTACTTAGATAAATACCGCTTTCCAATAATTCATGTAATGTAGATCACATTCCTAAAAGTGAAATAGATATTTCATATCGTGGAAGTATTTATTTATGTTGCTGATCGTACAAGACAAGGGAGTCTTCGTGTCCGAGCATGGTGTGCCACCTCCGCGAACCAAAGAAGTTGGTTCGCTAGCTACTCAAATTGAATCCTCGTACCAAAGAATTGGTGTTACCAAGGCGCATCGCCAGGTAGTGGTGATGATCCTGTTGGGAGTGTTTNTTGACGCTCTGGAACAAAATGCGGTGGGGATCACAGGTCCGGTCCTGCGAGAATCGTGGGGTTTGTCCGGGACAGACATTGGCTTCTTGAACACCATGACCTTCACGGCGACAGCTTTGGGCCGGCTGGCCACGGGCCTGATCATGGACCGCTATGGTCGTCGANAAATGTTGATGATCAACTTGATCATTNTTGCGCTGGGCTCGCTTGTCTGTGCCCTCGCGCCAGGATACGCCTTGCTGGCTGCTGGCCGTTTTGTTGTTGGGTTTGGGCTAGGTGGAGAGATTGCCGTCGCAGTCATCATGATGGCGGAATTCTTTTCATCCAAACACCGTGGTACGGCAGTTGGACTGATTAATGTCACGGCAGCTGGCCTGGGCAATATGTTGGCGCCAGCATTCGGCATCCTCGTTTTCACCNTTTTTGATGGACCAGACAAGTGGCGGTGGGTTTTCGCCTTGCTTTTCATCCCTGCGATTTTGGTGATGTGGTTCCGCCGCTACGTGCCGGAGACTCCGCGCTTTNTGGCTGCAACGGGTAAATTCGATGAGGCCAACCTTGTCATCACTCGCCTTGCGAGGGCAGCTTTCGGACCGATCGCTGACGCTGACACTTATGTCGTTGCCGTTCCAGGTGCTGCCGCATTTGAAAAGGGTGACAGTAAGGGTGTTTGGAAGCTGGCCCTGCGCGGAACTCTGCTGCGGCGGACGTTGCTTTTGGGTACTGCCGTAACAATGTCCTATGCGGCGCAGATTTCCATGCTGACACTGATGCCCACGATCTTGGTTTCACGCGGATATGCGATAAATACCAGCCTGTGGTTCACGCTCATCATGCAGTCAGGGTCGCTGATCGGCGCGGCTACGGCAGCGTACCTAGCCAGTCGTCTCCCGCGTAAGACAGTGCTCACGACTGCGGCCATCTTGGGCTGTACTGCGGGGCTTTGCATAGCGTTCCTTGGCACTAGTATCGCCATGATTCTTATCTTCGGAGTCCTGTTCAATTTCTCGGTCATTGTTTTGAACACCACGATCTGGCTGTTCGCACCAGAGCTTTATCCAACCCGTGTCCGCGGCTTCGGCACCTCGATCATCCTGGCCGCGGGTTCACTTGCTGGCGGGCTCTTCNCCCTGATCTCCGGTGTTGTTTTCGACTCTTACGGAACTTTCGGCATGTTTGCCGTTCTTGCTGGCCTGTTCGTCATCCTTGGGATTGTTGTGCAGTTCNCGCCGGAAACGTTTGGCAAACCCTTGGAAGAAGATGAAGAGGCTGTCTATGTCCACTAAGCCTCGTGTCATTTTGATCGTCAACCCCAATACGAATACTTCAACCACAGCAATGATGCGGGATTTGGCAACGCTCGAACTGCGTGGCAGCGGCCTGGAAGTTGTGGGCATCACAGCTCTTCACGGTCCCAAGATGCTCATTGACCCTGAAAATCTCGAGGCTTCAGTAGTGCATGTTCAAGACGTAGTCCGGTCCTACTTGGCCGGTCCTGACGGATCGAATGTATCGGCAATCATCGTGGCGGCGATTGGTGATCCTGGGCGTCAAGAACTGAGCGAGGAGGTTTCAGTCCCAGTGGTGGGAATAGGTGAAGCTGCGATCTTGGCAGCATCGCAGGACGGCAGGAGCTTCGGGATGGCAACCAGCACGCCTTTGCTGGCGCCATCGTTGGAGAAACTGGTGCAGGTACACGATCGGGCCGCGCATTTCTGCGGTGTGAAGTTGACTGCCAGTGGCCCGTTGGCCCTTGCTGCAAATCCGCAGGAGCAATTCCTGGAACTACGTAATGCGGTAGTTGAATCGGTGGCTACCGGTGCTCAAGCGGTAATAATTGCTGGTGGTCCACTCAGTGAAACGGCCCGCAGACTCTCTGCCGAAAACGTCGCGGTCATCATTGAGCCCATCCCCAGTGCCTGCCGACTTGCTCTGAAGAGATTGGGTACTGATCTGCTCGCAACTCGATGAAGTATGTGAGCACCAAAAATCCGCTCAATACCCCTCGTGAGCGCTTCAACGATACTTATGGTTCCTGGCAGCTTTCAGGCAAGGTATACCGGTATTGATCCCAGAGTGGGCTGTGGGTGAGCAATTGAGGGCAGGAAGAGCCCCGGTTACAAGGATCTTCCTGCCCTCAACGCCAATCACAGTTTGCATGAAAGCCCATAACACAGGTATCTACGCCAGAAGGTTGCTGGGGAGTGAAACTACTTCCTCCACGGCGTTACAGTTCTTGGTCACCTCGCGAGCGATGTTCTGTTTAGATGGAAGTACCTGAGTCTTCATTTTCGCTGGACGGACGGAAGGTCATGGTGCTGGGAGAGTAAAATTGTTGCGGGATAGCAGCATTCGAGTTAATGCTGAAGGCAGTGCTGGTTCTATTCCTCTTTTTAGAGGCAAGCATTTTCCTCCCTAGACACGAAGGACCTCCTGAGATGACACTAATTTTGACAGCCTCCGAGCTCGATTCCCTGGCTGATATGCCGCGCACCATCGAGGCTGTGGAACGTGCATTTGCAGAGGTTTCCGATGGTTTGGCCCACCAACCAGCGCCGGTGTCCCTTCACCTGGCCACTTCTGACTCGCGGTTTATCCCGATGGCGGCAGTTTCTGGCCCGAGCGGCCTTGCCGCAGTAAAATTGCTTGCCGACATTCCAGGAAATATGGAACGCAGCTTGCCGAGTCAACGTTCAACCCTGATGTTGGTTTCCCAAACAACGNGGGAGACCCTCGCTATCTTGGACGGGCGTATTCCANCGCGAATCCGCACAGCGGCAGCCAGTGCGGTAGCCAGTAAAGCCCTCGCCAGAGCTGAGAGTTCCATCCTTGGGCTTGTCGGTGCCGGTGCTTTGGCAGTGGCACATGTTCAAGCAATGCTTGCTGTTCTTCCCATACAAACGGTGGTGGTTTGGTCCCGGAAAGCTGCAACCATCGAAGCGTTCCAGCGTCAGATCGCTCACCTGGAACTCACCGTGATCATCGCACCATCTGCACAATTTGTTGTAGAGTCCGCTGACGTTCTGTGCACACTCACTCCGGCTTCTGAACCTCTAGTTTTGNGCAAATGGTTTAAACCCGGCCTGCACATCAACGCTGTCGGTGCACGGCCCCGGCCTGACGAGCGTGAAATAGACTCTGAAGGGATGGTTAGTTCTCGCGTCTTTGTGGACAGCTTGTCAACAGCGCTCACGAAGTCAGGGGACTTGCTCATCCCGATCAGTGAANAAGTCATGACGGCGGGACAAGTCCAAGGAGAAATTGGGGACGTCATAACAGGAAAACGCNCAGGGCGGACAGGAGAGNAAGACATCACCTTATTCAATTCCGTGGGAATAGGGATGCTAGACCTCGCCGTCGGGCGCATTCTCTACGACAGCGCTGTGCAGCAAGCCGTGGGACTTGAGGTAAACCTGAGCCGTTAACGTCATACCTGATCTCACACCGAGTGTGATGAAAACGTATCGCTACCGGACCGGTCTTCCCACGTAGGACTGTTGGCGAGAAGCTGGGACCACATCTACGCAAGGACACATCACATAGGCCACTCACCACTATCTTCACAGCCATGGGTGGAGATCATTTTGGCATCAGATTGGGATACGCCTGAACCTGATGGGCGGAGCGTCTAATCCTGTTCCTTCACCACCACGCCCGTAGCTGCGGCTGCTGGCCGGTGTAGGAGGAAGCGGTGCGCACCACCATGGCTGAGCACGCCGTTATTGAAAAATGCTTGGCGGGAGGAAAGTGCGCATAAGGATCGTGCCATCAATGAGCTCGCCGTTGATCTCGATAAAGCCACTCGCGCCCACGGAGGCCCGTGCCACCATTGCCACTTTGGAGCGGACTTAAGAATCGCTCATTGCCTGCATTCAACCGCCCACAAAGTAAAGAGGTCTTGGATCGAGTGGCTGCTAATACCGCATGCGATGTTGTTGCTCCGTGGTGGAGGAGCGGGGCTGGATAGGTGGTGGGTGCCGAGGCAGCGGGCTATTTGGCTACGGGATTGTTGCCTTCGACTAGGCGCAGGACCGTGGCAAACTGGCTGGTGAGACGTCTCATCTGCCATGCCCTGCAAGACAATTGTGGTCATGGCTGCCGGGATAATGCGCCACCTCTGGACGTTGGCCAGAAGTGCTGAAATCAACATTCAATGGGAGCCTTATCTTCATGCGGTTACATGGTCATATCCGTATACGCACTGCACACATAGCGTAAAGACGGCAGCTACCTGCACTCCAGGGGAGCGCCACTTCGTTTACTGACAAGGTGAACCGCCACAATAATAATACCGGCACTGACACCGGCACACGGCACACCAGAACTTATCGGTGCACGGATTCGCGGCCCCGTCATGGCCGCACTGCGCAACATCGAAAAAGCCACCCGCGGTGCACGCAACTATCCGGATTGAGCGCTGAAACTCGTCGGCCTAAACAACAGCTAATAATTCCCACTCACTGTCCCCTGCGATCCATCCCACGGGCTTGCGCCTAGTTCAAGCGAACCGGAGAGGAATAAGATGGGCAGAATGGTTCCCACTGTGCATCGACCGCAANCTCTCTCGCTCAGTAAACCTGAAGTGGCGCTGCTGGCCATCACTGCTGTATGGGGCGGCACTTATCTGGTGGTGCACTTGGCCATGGAGTACAGCGGACCGATGTTCTTCGTGGGAGTCCGTTTCGCCGTCGCCGGATTGGTGGCCTGCGTTATCTTCCACCGCGCCTTGCGCGGGATGAGCCTGACAGATCTGGGTGCCGGTGCCGCGATTGGGGTCATGATCTTCTTCGGTTATGGACTTCAGACCGTTGGCCTGCAAACCATCAGCAGCAGCACCTCGGCGTTCCTGACCGCACTCTTCGTACCGATCGTGCCTTTTATGCAGTGGGCTGTGTTGCGANAAAGGCCCCACACCATGGCCTTCATCGGAGCGGCCCTAGCGTTTGTGGGACTGGTGATGCTCGCCGGTCCGGATGCCTTTGAGGTAGGTCTAGGCACTGGAGAAGTGGTGACGCTGGTGAGCACGGTGGCCATTGCCGGGGAGATCGTGCTGATTAGCCTCTTTGCCNCCAAGGTCAATTTGGGCACAGTCACTGTTGTCCAGCTATTGGTGTGCAGCGCCTTATCATTCTTAGCCATACCGGTCACGGGAGAATCAGTCCCCGAGTTCTCGTGGGTATGGCTTGTGGCCGGAGTGGGACTGGGCCTAGCCAGCTGCATCATTCAACTGACCATGAACTGGGCGCAGAAATCTGTGGATCCCACGCGGGCCACCATCATATATACGGGCGAGCCGGTATGGGCAGGTGTCTTCGGGCGCTTGGCGNGGGACCGGTTGCCCGGACTTGCCGTCGTGGGCGCGGTGCTCATTGTGCTCAGCGTGCTGGTGAGTGAACTCAAACCAATGAGCAGGAAACCTTCGGGAAATCCCGCCGCCATGGTGGAGCTGCCAGCGGCCGAATCGGGACCGCAGAAGTAGCGCCACTATGAGTCGGCAGCCGTGCATAGGGTCATACTCGCCCATGCACCTGATCTGATACCAGAATCAAGGTCTCACATCAGTAGTACACCACAGTGCCGAGCATGCCAATAAGTTGGTAATAGTGACCTTATGGGTATATACCCATAATGTCACTCCACACGTCTTTGGCTTTTGAACCTTAGGTGATGGGACGTCTGGCTTCGTGACACCTACCTTCTAAAGGAGTTTTGTGCATCTTTTACCCCGTGAGCAGGAAAAGCTCATGATCGTCGTTGCAGCCGATCTTGCCCGACGGCGCCAGGCCCGGNGGTTGAAGTTGAATTTTCCCGAGACTGTGGCCATTATCAGCTACGAACTGATCGAGGGTGCCCGCGACGGGCGAACCGTCTCTTATCTGATGAGTCACGGCACATCGATTCTTTCCAGGGACGATGTCATGGAAGGTGTTGCCGAAATGATCCACGATATTCAGATTGAGGCCACCTTCCCCGATGGCACGAAGCTGGTCACTGTCCATGATCCGATCCGTTAGGGTACGGCCATGATTCCAGGAGAATACATCCTTAGGCTCGAACCGGTGACAGTAAATGCAGGGCGCGAGGCGATTAAGGTTGTCGTGGCGAACACCGGTGATCGGCCCATCCAGGTGGGATCGCATTTCCACTTTGCAGAGGCGAACTCTCAACTGACATTTGACCGGCAGGCCGCTTATGGTCGTCGCTTGGATATCCCGGCTGGGACCGCTGCCCGGTTCGAACCAGGAGATGCAAAAGTTGTGCGGTTGATTGAACTCACGGGTACTCGGGAAGTCTACGGACTCAGCAACGCCGTCAATGGATCCCTCGATCAGACTGAAAGACAAATCACATGAGTTTTGAACTTCCCNGCCGGCAGTATGCGGAACTTTATGGCCCGACCACTGGCGATGCAATCCGTTTGGCAGATACCGATCTGTTCTTGGAGATCGAGAAAGACCTCACCGTGTACGGCGAGGAGGTGGTATTCGGTGGCGGGAAGGTGATCCGTGACGGCATGGGCCAGAACGGCCAGTTGGTCCGTGATGAGGACATCCCGGATACTGTGATCACTAACGTCATCATCTTGGATTACACCGGAATTTATAAGGCGGATGTGGCTCTGAGGGACGGGCACATCTTCAGAATTGGTAAGGCGGGTAACCCGCAGATCACCGACGGCGTGGACATTGTCATTGGGGCCAGTACCGAGATCATCGCCGGAGAGCGACGGATCCTGACCGCCGGTGGCATTGATACGCATATCCATTTTATTTCCCCGGATCAGGTACCCACCGCACTATGTAGCGGGGTGACCACTATGGTAGGGNGTGGGACAGGTCCGGCTGAGGGTACGAAGGCGACCACCGTCACGCCTGGGAAATGGCACATTCAGCGCATGCTCCAAGCCGCCGAGGGCTTGCCGATCAATATTGGTTTGTTCGGCAAAGGACACGCCTCGGCGATCGAGCCGCTGGCGGAGCAGATTCGTGCTGGTGCCATCGGTTTGAAAGTCCACGAGGACTGGGGCGCCACCACCTCCTCGATTGACACATCATTGAAGGTTGCTGATGAGTATGATGTGCAAGTTGCCATCCATACTGACACCCTCAACGAGTGCGGTTTTGTTGAGGACACCATCGCTGCCATTGACGGTCGGGTCATTCACACCTTCCATACAGAAGGTGCCGGAGGCGGCCACGCCCCGGATATTATCAAGATCGCCGGGTTGCCCAATGTGCTGCCGGCTTCCACCAACCCCACCCTTCCCTATACGCGCAATACCATCGAAGAGCATCTGGATATGCTCATGGTGTGCCATCACCTCAATCCGGCCATCCCCGAGGATGTCGCCTTCGCTGATTCGCGGATCCGCGCAGAGACCATAGCCGCAGAGGACGTCCTCCAGGACCTGGGTATTTTCGCGATCACATCCTCTGATTCCCAGGCCATGGGGCGGGTGGGTGAGGTCATTATCCGCACCTGGCAAGTGGCGGACAAGATGAAAAAGCAGCGCGGGGTCCTTTCAGATCCAACCGGAGCCATGCACGGTTCCCCAGCAAGTGATAACTTCCGTCTCAAGCGCTACGTGGCGAAATACACTATTAACCCAGCGATAGCCCAAGGTATGGCGGACTCGATCGGTTCAGTGGAGGTAGGTAAGTTCGCTGACTTGGTGCTCTGGGACCCAGCATTTNTCGGTGTGAAACCTGAATTGGTACTCAAGGGCGGGCAGATCGCCTACGCACTGATGGGCGACTCCAATGGATCTATCCCCACGCCACAGCCACGCACTATGCGCCCGATGTTCGCCACTTTCGGCAAGGCCCTGCAGTCGTCCTCGATCACGTTCCTGTCCAAAGCAGCGATCGAGGCGCGGGTGCCTGAACAGCTCGGTCTGGAAAAGGTGATTCGGCCGGTCTCAGGGATCCGCTCTTTGACCAAAGCAGACTTGAAGTACAACGATGCCACCCCGGACATTGCGGTAGACCCGGAAACGTATCAGGTTACGGTCGATGGCGAAGATGTCACCTGCGAACCCTCCACCGTGCTGCCCATGGCCCAACGCTACTTCCTCTTCTAGGAGCCGATGATGATCATCGATAAAGTTCTCGGTAACCTGCACGAAATCCCCAANGACTGGGTGGAATACGAGGGGCTGCACCACGAAAATCTGGTGCTGCCCAGCGCCCAACTAGTCAAGCGCATACTGCGGGCCACCACTGACCATGGCACGGAAATTGGCATCCGGCTTCCTCCGGGCTCGGGTGACCTCCGCGACGGTGACATCCTCCAGATCACCGAAACCAACATGATCGTGGTGTCCGTCCTTCCCACGGACGTCTTGGTCATCTCNCCGGGCAGCATCCATGAAATGGGCGTCGTTGCGCACTCGCTAGANAACCGGCATCTGCAGGCACAGTTCTTCGACGCCGGATCCGACTATGGCTCCGAGGTCATGGTCTGTGCGTACGATCACACCGTTGAGGACTACCTCAAACACGTCGGTGTGCCCTACAACCGGCAGGAACGCGTGCTCCCCGTTCCTTTTCGTCATGTCGAACACAGCCACTAACTATCAGATCGCGCTCCAGCAGATCACGGACTCTGCGCTTCCCACCGGGGCATTTGTGCACTCACTCGGGTTTGAGAGCTATATTGAGCGCGGCCTGATTCATGACGGCGAGTCTTTTGGTGCATGGCTTTCAGCTNTTATCGGGCAGCAGTTGAGCTATTCTGACGGGCTGGCCATCCAATTTCTCTACGAGGGCGAGGATGTGNCAAAGATTGATGTCCTGCTCTCTGCGCAGCTCTTGCCGCGGCAGGTGCGCGAGGCCAGCATCAAAATGGGCAACCGGCTGCTGGAGATCGGCACCGAGGTATTCCCTCAACCGNAGCTGACACTGTACCGGGAACTGGTGAGCAGCGGCCAGGCCGCCGGTCATCAGCCATTGGCCTTCGCCGTTATTGCCCGTTCCCTGGGCGTGCCGATGACGGAAGCTATCAGTGCTTACCTTNTTGCTGCAGTAACATCGTTGACACAAAACGCGGTCCGGGCCATTCCGTTGGGGCAAAATGCCGGCCAGCGGATTCTGCTCCAAGCAGGCAAGGACGTTACTGCCGCCGTCGGGCGAATCGCCGCCATGACCTTGGAGGACTTCGGGGCGATCAGTCCCGGACTGGAAATTTCGCAAATGCGCCACGAACGCCAACGTGTACGCATGTTCATGAGTTAACAGGAGGATGAAATGACTGAACCCATCAAAATCGGCATCGGTGGCCCCGTCGGTGCCGGCAAAACACAGTTAGTGGAGCGGCTCACCCGTCACATGAGCCGGGATATTTCCATGGCTGCCATTACCAACGACATCTACACGATTGAGGATGCGAAGATCCTCGCCGCCAACGGGNTGCTGCCCGAGGACCGAATCATCGGCGTTGAAACGGGTGGTTGTCCGCACACAGCCATCCGCGAAGACACCTCCATGAACACCGCAGCGATCGAGGAGCTTAAGAAACGGCACCCGGATTTGCAGGTGATCTTTGTCGAATCAGGCGGCGATAACCTCTCTGCCACGTTCAGCCCGGAGCTGGTGGACTTTTCGATCTACATCATTGATGTGGCCCAAGGTGAGAAAATTCCACGTAAAGCAGGCCAGGGCATGATCAAGTCCGATCTGTTCATCATCAACAAGACCGACCTTGCACCGTACGTAGGCGCGGATCTTTCCGTTATGGAACGGGACTCGCTTGAATTCCGGNGCGCGAAGCCTNTTTGCTTCACCAACCTCAAGACGGATGAGGGCCTGGATGTCGTCATTGAATGGCTCCGCCACGACGTTCTCATGCTCGATCTGATGCGGTGACGGCAAACAGCGCGGCGATCTCTGATACGCCTAATAGTCTCTCAATGCAGGCTCCGGATCGGCCCGAGCGGGGCCATCTTGAGCTGGTGATCTCCGAGCGCGGGNGGCGCTCCATAGCTTCCCGGCAATTCCATCAAGGCGCCTTGCGCGTTATGCGGCCCCATTATCTCGATGATTCCGGCCAAGTTTGCTACGTCATGATCAACCCGGGTGGGGCGTATCTGNGGGCTGACCTTTACACGATTGACATTAAGGTCAAGCCGNGTGCGCGCTTGCTTCTGACCACACAGTCAGCCACCAAGATCTACAGAACGCCCGGATCCTTCGCGGAGCAGCGGATGACGGTGCACTTGGCGGAAGGGGCGCAGCTGGAACTGGCCNCCGATCAACTGATTGCCTACCGGGAGGCCCGCTACCGGCAAAACACTTACATCACAGTGCACCCGTCTTCGTCCTTGGTGATGGCTGAAATCGTGACTCCTGGCTGGTCCNCCGATGGCTCCTCGTTCAAGTATGAAGAACTGCGGCTCCGCAACGAGATTCACGTGTCCGTCACACACGGCTCGGTCCTGCTGATGCTCGATAACCAATTCATCCGCCCGCCACTGGCAGATGTTACCGGGATGGGCTTCATGGAGGGTTTTAGCCATCTGGGATCCTTGATCGTGGTGGACNCCCGTGTGGATCAAACACTCGCCGATGAACTGTATACGCTAACGGCGGGATACGACGCGCACACCGGGNTATCTCTCACGGCCCAACACTGCCGGACTCGGGGCTTGGTCCTGAGGTCGCTGTCCAACAGCACCGGTGAGCTCGAGAACCTCCTTGGAGCATGCATGGGGCTTNTACGGCACCGATGGCACGGACAGACACCTATGAACCTCAGAAAGTACTAATGACACTTCTGAACAGTTTGGCCGTGATGTACCACCAACGCGAGCATCTGCCCGCTAAGACTCGCATGCTATGGGTTGCAGGTGCCGTCATCATGCTGCACTGCACCGCGGCGGTGCTGTTCATGCTCGGCAGCGCCAGCTCTGGCCAGCCGCTAGCCTTAGGCCTCATCGTGGCTGCCTACCTCGCCGGAGTTAAACACAGCTATGACTGGGACCACGTATCTGCGATCGACAACTCCACCCGCCGCTTCGTGGCCCAACACAAGGACCCGGTCAGTGTGGGCTTTGCCTTCAGCCTCGGCCATAGCTCCGTGGTGGTGTTGGCTGGATTTGTGGTGGTCTCGNGGGCCACGCTGCTAAGCNCCCTGATGCAGGAAGGGGCTACCGGCAACATGGTGTTGGGGCTCATCGGGGCGNGCGTCTCCGGTCTCTTCTTGCTCGTTATGGGCCTTNTTAACGGTTCAGCCTTCGTGCACACCGCCCGCGCCTACCGGAAAACGATGATTGGAGAAACCGTCAGCGATGAGGAACTGCAAGCCCGAGGCTTCATTACCCGGCTCTTGGCCAAGCCCCTGGCCAAGGTAGAGCATCCGCGGAACATCTATGCGATCGGGTTCCTGTTCGGCCTCGGTTTCGACACCGCCACCACCATCGGTCTCTTGGTGGTCACCGCTGCCGCAACACTTGCCGGAGTTTCTCCCTATGCACTCATGACGATTCCCTTGGCATTTACGGCGGCCATGACCCTGTGCGATTCTGCCAACGGAATCGCCATGATGCGCTTGTACAAATCCGCCATTGATAACCCACAACGAAAGCTCGGCTTCAATGCCGTGATCACGGGTATTTCGGCGTTGTCAGCGCTATTTATTTCGGTGATAACCCTCGGTAGTTTCATCAGTGGCGCTACGGGCGTTTCCGACCCGGTCACCACATGGTTAGCCGGTATTGACCTCGGGGACGCCGGGCTTATCCTAGTAGCCCTTTTGGTATCGNCCTGGATTATTGCAGCACTACTCCGACGACGACACAGCAAGCAACGGCCCTACTCAGGGACGATTCCAAGAACAGAATCAATATCATCCTGAGGGTGGGGTTTGGGTGGTTACTTCCATGTCGAGGAGATTTTGGTGAAGGCGTGGCTGGCTGCGCTCACGTAGGCGCCTTTCCTGCTCAGCAGGGCGGCTGTGCGGTGAGCAATGGGAGGGCCAGGTCCACACGGNTGGAGCCCGGGCTGTTCGCGCGCAATGGCTTCGGGCAGTACGGTGGCGAAGTGGGTACGGCGGATGATCTCCACGATCGCACTGATGGAGTCGACTTCAATCGTGNNGTGCGGGGAGATACCGTGGTTCTGGAAGTGCAGATCTATGTGGCGACGGGTTGCAAAGTCGCCGCTGAGAAGCACGAGGTTCTCTTGTGCCAATTCCCGCAGGTCCATGGGTTCCTGTGCACCGGCNGCGGGGTGGTTGTTCCCCACTACCAGTGCCAAGGTTTCCACGAATAGTGCCTGGGTCTGGATCTCGGAGGAACGTGACGGGGCGAAAGCAATGCCCAGATCAACGGTGTCTGCGGCCAGTTCTGCTTCGATGCGGTCTTGAGTCAGTTCACGCACGCTCAAGGTGATGCCGGGATAGAGGGTGCTGAAGCGTTCCACCAGTGGACCGATCAGGTAGGCGGTGAACGTGGGCGTCATGGCCAACCGGAGTGATCCACGGCTCAGATCTTGTACGTCGTGGACGGCGCGGGTTCCGGCGTCAAGTTCGCGCAAGGCGCGGCGGGCATAGCTGAGGTAGTTCGCGCCAGCGTCTGTCAGCCGCACGGTACGCCCGGACCTATCCAGGAGCTGGACTTGCAGTGACTTCTCCAACTGCTTGATTTGTTGGGACAGAGTTGGTTGTGAGAGATGCAGTGCCTCGGCCGCGCGGGTGAAGTTCTGGTGTTCCACGACGGCGGTCAGGTAACGAATCTGGCGTAGCATCACGATCCTCCAGCTATAGAAAATACTTATTGACTTCATTGTAAACAAGTCTTGGACACTATAGATAGTTTCCGTCATGCTTGAGTTATCCACCAAAACATCAAGGAGAGGGCCTATGCAAGACATCATCGAAGGCTTCCTAAAATTCCAACGGGAAGCCTTTCCGAAGCGATCGGGGCTCTTTAAAGAACTAGCCACCGCCCAAAATCCGAAGGCGCTGTTCGTTGCCTGCTCGGACAGCCGGGTGGTTCCGNGAGTTGTTGACCCAACAAGAACCTGGCGATCTTTCGTGCTCCGCAACGCCGGCAATATTGTGCCAGCCTACGGCCCACAGCCAGGTGGCGTGTCCGCGACCGTCGAGTACGCGGTCGCCGTCCTGGGCGTCACGGACATCATTATCTGTGGTCATTCCGACTGCGGAGCAATGACTGCTATCTCCGCCGATACCAACCTGGATCACCTGCCGGCGGTAGCTAGTTGGCTTGCTCATGCTGATGCGGCGAAGGCCGTCAATGCCGGCCGTACCCACCCTTCGGCCAAGGACCGGCTAGCGGACATGGTCCGCGGGAACGCCATCGCCCAGCTGACCAACATCAAAACTCACNCCTCCGTAGCTCTGGCTTTGGACCAGAACCGGCTGAACCTCCACGCCTGGGTCTATGACATCGAAACCGGCTCCATTGAGACACTTGATGGCACCACGGGCCGCTTTGTCCCACTCGTGCAGAACCCACAGACCAGTGCCACGCCGGACACAACCAGCCTGGCCGCCTAACCACTTACATCACCAAAAGAGAAGGAAAACATCATGATTCATTCCCAAAATGCCCAGGGCCCGCGCGAGGAATTGACCGCCGCCATCATCGACGCCAAGATGCGTAAGGACCTCTCCTGGCAGGAGCTAACCGATGGCACTGGTCTAAGCCTTGCTTTCGTCACGGCCGCACTGCTGGGCCAGCATCCCTTGCCGGAAACCGCCGCANAAATCGTCGCTGAACGATTGNAACTCGGCGATGACGCGAGCATGCTCCTGCAGAGCATTCCGATGCGTGGCAGCATCCCCGGTGGAATCCCTACCGACCCGACCATCTACCGTTTCTACGAAATGCTGCAGGTCTACGGCTCAACCCTGAAAGCACTAGTACACGAACAATTCGGTGACGGCATCATCAGCGCCATCAACTTCAAGCTGGACATCAAGAAAGTTGACGACNCCGACGGCGGATCACGTGCCGTGATCACCCTGGACGGAAAATACCTGCCCACCAAACCGTTCTGATCCCCGCCGTGGCTGTGTTCCTGAAATAAGAACACAGCCACGGCTACACCCACCGAACGCTCAACCGCGCCGCCATTGCTCTTCGTGGTCTGCGCCTTAGGCTTTGCGCTATGTTCCATGGAGTGTTTTAGGTGGGACAAAATCTAGGAATCTGCAAGGAGCCGGCCCCATTTGGGATCAAGCAGCGGCGCTTTGGCAAGTTTCAAACAGTGCCACAGGGTGACGGCAACTGAATCCAGCACCGGTACGTTGGTTTTTCCNTCGATTTCAGCGGCAATGTTGGCCCCGTAGAGGTTGGTGCACAGATACACCAAGGCATCTGGCGCGGACGCTGCCAGCTCCAGCGATCCTGGACGCATTTCCTCCGTTGTCACACGGGCGAAGGATTCGTTGTCACTGAGGCCCAAGGCACGATCGTCGGAGGTGGCGATGCCGTTTCCGGCGTAGGCGCTCATGATTTTCTGATTTACATCCTCGGTGTACGGAGTGAACAGGGAGATGCTTTTNGTGCCGAAGGATGCAAACGCATCCATGTACGCCAATGTCGAGGTGGTTGCCGGTATCCCGGTTGCGTCCTGGATCTGCGACACCAGCTCGCGGTCATGCTCTACTCCCAGCCAGGAACCCGAAGTTCCGTTCCAGGCAATGACGTCGACGTCGGACGTCGCCAGCTGGCGGGCTGCGGCGCGCATCACCTCGGCGTCGAATTGCATGTTCGAGGAGTCATCAAGGGCGATGCGGGTGACGGGGATGCGGGTGAAGTGGATGGTGACGTCTTGGCGATCGCCGAGGATCCGGTAGCTTTGCGGCTCCAGGCAGGTGTTTGAGGACGGCACGATCATGCCGATGCGGGTGGCTCGTGGTGTGGATGACATGTCTGCTCCTAGACGTTTGAGAGGACGGCAGCGCCGTCTGTGGTTTTCTGATGGCTGCGGAAGCCGTTGCGGGCGATGAACTCTCCAACGGGGCCGGGATCATGAAAAGTCCCGTCGCTGACCACGATGCGTCCGGCAGAAACAACTGTGGTGGGCCAGCCTGAGAGAGTTTGGCCGTCGAAGGGNGAGAAATCGGTCCCCATGTGCAGGTGTCCGCCGTCAACGGTACGTTTCTGGCTGGGATCGAAGATCACCATGTCGGCGTCGTAGCCTTCAGCGATAATCCCCTTGCCTGGAATGGCGTTGATCCGGGCAGGACCGGCCGCGAAGACCTCTACGAAGTCCTCCACACGGCTTCCCGGACGTTCCATCATGGCCGTGTAGGTGACGGGCATCCTGGTTTCCACGCCGGGGAGGCCGTGTGGCATGGCGCGGATATCATCTGTGCGCACCCGTTTCTGGGACAAGTCATAGCAGGAGTGATCGGAAGCCACGGTGTGGATGGCCCCGCGNGCCAAGCGATCCCGCAGAGCCGCCACGGTCTTGGCGCTGCGCATGGGTGGGCAGCAGGCGAACCACTCGGGGAAATTGGACCCGTACACGCTTTCGTCCAAGGTGAGGTAGTGCGGGCAGGTTTCTGAGAACGCCTCGTACCCGCGGAGCCGGGCATCGGTGACCAGATCGACGGCGCCCGGGGTTGTTTGGTGGACAAAATAGACTGGCGCCCCNGTGTATTCGGCCATGGTGAGGACTTCCTTGACCGAGACTTCCTCGGCCAGTTCCGGGCGGGTCTTGTGAAGGTGTTCAATACTGATGGTTCCCGCTGCGGCGTGTTGTTCGGTGCAGTCCACGATGATCGGATCGTGTTCGGCATGGATGTACGTTAGGCCATCCAGGCGCACCATTTCACGCATGACCTTCAAGATGGTGTCCCCGTCCGCCATGGTGCTGCCGCGGTTGGTGGTGTACAACTTGACCGAGCGGACGCCCTCGGCGGCCATCTGTTCGAGCTGCCACGGAACGGTTTCATCCCAGGTGACCACGGAACCGTGCAGAGCAACGTCGCAGCGTGACGCGGCTGCGAGCTCGCGTTTATTGCGGACGGCCGCCAGCGGCGTTTCGGTGGCATCGCGCGGTATGCCGAAGTCGACGATGGTGGTTGTTCCGCCCCATAAGGCTGCAGTCGAGGTTATCTGGTAGTCATCCAAGGTGGCATAAGGGCCGGTGACCTGTGCTACGTGACAGTGTCCGTCGACTCCTCCAGGTATGACCAGGTGCCCTGTGGCGTCGATGGTGCGCTGCGCTTCAGGAGCGGGCTGCTTGGCGTCAATCAGTTGATCAATTTTTCCGCCTCGGACCACGACGCCCCTGNNGCGCCGTCCCGCGGCGTTGACGATGGTCGCGTTGGTGATGATGAGCTCTGGCATGTTGGACATGGGCATTCCTAACGTGTTGCAGCAGCTGCCTGTGCCGACTGCACGTCGGCCAGGGCTGCATTGAGAGAGGTGGAGAGGCCTTTGCGTGCTTTGAGCGGAGGTGGCGCGAACGATCCGGACCGGTGGGGTCCGGATGACAGACCCACCACCGCCTCGGTCATGCGGATACCGGCCGAGATGCCGTCCACCACGGGGACGGGGATTTGCCCTGCTAGTTCCCGGGCGAGTCCGGCGAGGGGTGCTCCGGCGAGGATGATGACGTCGGCCCCGTCCTCTGCCACGGCCTGTCGGCTCAAGGCCAGGAGGGTGTCCTTGAAGTCAGTTTGTACGGAGCCGATGGAGTTGAGGGTCTCGTCGATGGACCGAATGGAGACCAGACGGCTGCCCAGACCGAAGTTGTTCACGCAGTCCTGGTACCAGGCCTTAATGCGCTCAGAAATGGCAATGATGGCGAATCGCTGGCCTTGCAGTGCGGCGGCGCACAGTGCGGCTTCGGTGATGCCGATGACGGGAACGTCTGTAAGTTCCTTGAGCGCTGGCATGCCCGGATCGCCGAAGGCGGCCACCACTACGCCATCAATCCGTCCGGAGTCAGGGCCAGCGCAGTGTTCTGCAATGATCTCCGCGACTGCTCCTGCGGCGATGAGCGCCTCGAAGCGTGTTTCTATGTACTCCACGCCGTGCCCGGCGGTCTTGACGACGAGCTCGGTGCCCGTGGTGGCCGAGCGCAGGGCTTCGGTCTGTATGAGGGCAGTAACGTCTTCACTGATGTTGGGATTGATGACAAGGAGTTTCATGGTTTCTTCCGTTCCGGGCAGGCTGTGAGGCTTCCTGGCGGTGCGTGTCCGCCGGGAATTGTTCACGGTATTTATCGATGTGGGAAGCCGATTGGGCGGCCGCGCGTTCGGGATCTCCGCTGGCGATCGCGAGGTAGAGGGCCCGGTGTTCCTGGAGGAGCTCCGGTAAGTCGTTGACATGGCGAAANAGCCAATGCATTCGCCCCTGCAGTGGTTCCAGCGCCGCGCGGAGAAAATCGTTGTCCGCGATGCGGGTGATTGCATCATGGAATTCACTGTTGGCTCGGTGCGCTTCAAGGAGGGAACCCTTGGCGAGGAAGTCCTCCGCGTCGCTCAGTAGCTTGTCGAGCATCTGGAGGTCTTCCTCGCTCGCCCGGGTGGCCGCCAGGCGGCAGGCTAGGACCTCCAAGGAATTACGAACGTCAAAGAGATCGGCGACATCCTTGGTGCTCAGTGCACTGACCTCAGCGCCCCTGCCGCTGCGGTCACTGATGATGCCTTCTTGGCGCAGCATGCGCAAGGCTTCGCGGACAGGGAGCCGGGAGACATGGAATTCTGCGGCCAGGTCGCGTTCCACCAGGCGCGTCCCGGGAGCATAGTGGCCCTCAAANATTCTTACCCGAATGGTGTCGCGGACGGTTTCCCGTAGAGGACGAACCTTNTCGCGGGTGTCCTGCGATGCTTGCATGATTGCTCCATTCTGGTTTGGGGTGGCGGGCTATGCTCCCGGAACGCTCCGAGGCGGTGTCCTGAAATGGCCTTCAGGCTAAACGGGCAGTCTCTTGTTGTAGTTTAGGACCAGCACCGAGGCGCCCATGATGACTGCGGCGCCAACGAAATACAGCAAAGCCCAGGTGTACGAGCCCGTTGCCCCGACAATGAAACCCACGGCAATCGGGGTGACAAAACCGGAGATGTTGCCGCTAAGGTTCATGGCGCCGCCCAGGACGCCGGCGTTTGTACGGCCGCCGAGGATCGAGGGAATGCTCCAGAAAAGGCCCACCCAGCGAAGGAAGAACATGACCACGGAGAGCAGAACCACCGCCGTCGTCGGGTCCGAAACAATGGTGACGCCAATCAGGCCGGCAACCACCACAGCACTGGAGATGCCCAGCAGGGTGCGCATCACCAAATTGGCTGATGCCCCNGATTCGCGCCATTTGTCTGCAATGGTGCCGCCAATGATTTCGCCCACGAAGCCCGCGCCGAAGATCACAAACGTGGACCAGCCGATCGTTTTCAAATCGAATCCCTTGTCCTGTGACAGGTACAGAGGTCCCCATGTGAGCAGGCCGTAGAAGACGCCGTTGAAGCCGAGCCACCCGAGGCACATGGCCCAAAAGGAACGGAATTTCAGGTAGGGGAGCAGTCCACGCTTGCCTGTGCTGCCGGCCAGCTCAGCTTCGGCGTCCTCCTCAGCGTGTGAGGCTTCGATGTACTCCGCCTCGGCGTCATTGACGGCCCGGTGGTCGCGNGGATTGTCCCGTACGTACCACCAGATAACCAAGCCCATAACGACCGTGGCCGCACCGGCGATGAAGAACGAGTAGCGCCAGCTTCCGGTGGTGGCAATGAGCCAGGTGATAAGGATGGCCCCAACACCTGCGCCGAGCGGGGCGCCGGCATCAAGAATGGTTGCACCTCGGCCGCGTTCCTTCTTGTGCATCCAGATGGCGTTGAGTTTGCCGCCAGCGGGCATCACGCCAGCCTCGGTAACGCCGATGCCCAGCCGGGCAATGAACATGCTCATGAAGCCGCCCGCCAGGCCGGATGCAGCTGTTGCAGCGCCCCACCCAACACATGAGGCCGTGATGACTTTGCGTGGGCCGAACTTGTCAATCAACCAGCCCGCAGGGATTTGCATGAGGGCATAGGTCCAGAAGAAGGCCGAGAGGAGGAGCCCGATGAGCTCAGGTGGGAGATTGAACTCTTTNTGGATGATGGGGAGGGCGACAGAGATGGATCCTCGGTCGATGTAGTTGACGGCGACGACTACCAAGAGCAAGACGAACAGTTTCCAGCGGACCTTGGTGCGACGCTGCACGTTGTCCTTGCCGGGCTGGTCATCTTTGACCGTGGTAGCAACTGCAACCGCTTCAGTACTGGGGAGAGACATGGCTGCTCCTTTACATGGGAGGTGAGGGGAGTTGGTGCTGGACTGCGAAGTTCCACAGCCGTCGATTTCTGGGCCCGTTGGACGGCTGGCCGGGGTGATGGCGAGGGACTTTAGCAGTGCAGTCAAAGGTGTTTGGGATCCCGTATTGGGATCCCAAAATCAAATTTATGTGTGTTCTGAGCCACAGTCAATAATATGGTGGGCTAAAAGAGAGCCCAACGGCAGTAGCTGAGCGCTCGGAATGCAGAGATGGGAGACTCAGAAGCTGCGGGCCTGCCCGTGTGTGAGGTCCGCGGCAGATGAGAATAGGACACGTCCTGGGCCCTGCCGTGCGGGGCGAGAACCATCTTCGCGGGGAGAGAATCCTCCGCCCGGGTGTAAACCTCCGTACCAACAACGCTACATTTGAGTCATGGCTGAAAATACTTCCAAGAATGCAGTAGTAACAGGCGCCAGCTCAGGCATCGGTGCCGCCACGGTTCGCGCACTTCGGGCCACAGGCTGGACTGTGGTGGCGGTTGCCCGCCGGGCAGAGCGACTGGCGGACCTCGCAGCCGAAACGGGTGCCATTGCCTGCCCGGGTGATATCACCAAGGACGACGACGTTGCCCACCTCCACCGCATTGTCACCGACACGTTCGCTGCCACGGGCGGCATTGACACGCTGGTGAACATTGCCGGTGGAGCCCGTGGTGTGGACCCAGTGGCCAGTGCCAGCGTCGCCGACTGGGACTGGATGTACCAGGTCAATGTGCTCGGCACGCTGAACGTCATCAAAGCGTTCCTGCCAGCACTGCGCCAGCGCGGCCGCGGCACGATTTTGAACTTGACCTCCACTGCTGGACTTGTTGCCTATGAGGGTGGCGCAGGTTACAACGCCGCAAAGTTTGGCCAGCACGCACTGAACAATGCGCTGCGCCTAGAAGAAGCTGAGCACAACGTGCGCGTCATCGAGGTGGCCCCGGGCCTGGTTCAAACGGAAGAATTTATGCTAAACCGTCTCGGTGGCGATAAGGACGCCGCGGCCAAGACGTACCAAGGCGTGGCTGAACCGCTCACCCCTGAGGATGTGGCGGATGTGGTGCGCTACGCCGTCGAGCTTNCCCAGCACATTAACCTGGACCAGATTGTGGTTAGGCCCGTGGCCCAGGCCGCCGCGCACAAGCTCATCCGACACTGAGTCCACCCTCCACTGGAGCCGTTGCTGGAAAGACGGTGCACAGCAGCAGCGCCGATCCCGTAGAATGGCACATAATGCGTTGACCCGGCCATCACCGGTGAGCTTTCCGGAAGAACACACCCCGTAAAGGGTGCCAGTAGAACCGGACGGGTAAGCCCGTCACAGCAGATAATGAGTGGCCGTACCCTGGAAACAAAAACTAGGGGACGGTAAGCGAGGTGGTACCGCGGCGCAAGCCGTCCTTGCATCCTGAACATGAACACCCACAACCAGGATGATGTGATGACCCACTTCCCGAAGGCCTCTGCCGCCGCCGGCCTCCACGCCGAATCCAAGCACGTTCCCTCCTCCGTGAATTTTCCGAAGGTGGAAGAACTTGTCCTGAAGTACTGGGATGAAGACGGCACCTTCCAAGCCAGCATTGACGCCCGCGACGCCGGTGAAGACGGGTCCAACGAGTTCGTCTTCTACGACGGCCCGCCCTTCGCCAATGGTCTGCCGCACTACGGGCACCTACTCACCGGCTACGCCAAGGATCTGGTGGCCCGCTACCAGACCCAGCGCGGGCGCCGCGTGGAGCGCCGCTTCGGTTGGGACACCCACGGGCTGCCGGCGGAGCTGGAGGCCATGAAGCAGCTGGGCATGACGGACAAGGCCCAGATCGAGGCCATGGGCATCGACAAATTCAACGACGCCTGCCGCTCCTCCGTCATGAAGTACGCCGGGGAATGGCAGGAATACGTCACCCGCCAGGCCCGCTGGGTGGACTTCGAGAACGATTACAAGACGCTGAACGTGGAATACATGGAGTCGGTGCTGTGGGCGTTTAAACAGCTGCACNCCAAGGGTCTGACCTACAACGGCTACCGCGTGCTGCCGTACTGCTGGAAGGATGAGACGCCACTCTCAAACCATGAACTGCGCATGGATGACGACGTCTACAAGGACCGCCAGGATGCGACCGTCACCGTCACCTTCCCCATCCTCACCGGCGAATCCACACTCTCCCAGGAGCTTGCCGGCGTTGCCGCGATCGCCTGGACCACCACGCCGTGGACGCTGCCCACCAACCAGGGGCTCGCCGTCGGGCCCGGTGTGAGTTACTCCGTGGTACCTGTTGGCCCCAACGGCTCCAGCGCAACAGGGGAGAAGTTCCTGCTGGCCGCGGATCTGGTGGGTGCCTACGCCAAGGACCTGGGGTACGACGACGGAGCTGCCGCGAGCGCGGCCGTCACCGCCACCTACGCCGGTGCTGATCTTGAAGGACTGAAGTACGAGCCCTTGTGGGACTACTTTGCCGACGACGAAAAGTACGGCACCGCCAAGTCCTGGCAGTTCCTGCTGGCAGATTACGTCACCACCACCGACGGCACCGGCATTGTCCACCAGGGCCCCGCCTACGGTGAGGAGGATCAGAAGGTGTGCGAGGCGTACGGCATCCCCGTGGTCCTGTCCGTGGATGAGGGCGCGAACTTCCTGCCCGTCTTCGCCGAGGGTCCGCTGCAGGACATTGCCGGGGTGCAGGTCTTTGACGCGAACAAGACCATCACTCGCGTGGTCAAGGACGCCGGCCGTTTGGTCCGTCAGGCCAGTTACGTGCACAGCTACCCGCATTGCTGGCGCTGCCGCACACCGTTGATCTACCGCGCCATCTCCTCCTGGTACGTGGAAGTCACCGCGTTCAAGGACCGTATGGTGGAGCTGAACCAGGACATTAACTGGATCCCCGGCAACGTCAAGGACGGCCAGTTCGGCAAGTGGCTGGCCAACGCCCGCGACTGGTCCATCAGCCGCAACCGTTACTGGGGCAGCCCCATCCCCGTCTGGCAGTCCGACGACGGAGAGTACCCGCGCACGGACGTCTACGGCTCACTCGCGCAGATGCAGGCCGACTTTGGCCGCCTGCCGGTGAACAAAGCGGGTGAAGTGGACCTCCACCGTCCGTTCATCGACGAGCTCACCCGCCCCAACCCGGATGACCCGCGCAGCCCCGAAGAAGGCCAGTCCACCATGCGCCGGGTGGAGGACGTCCTGGATGTCTGGTTTGATTCAGGCTCCATGCCGTACGGCCAGGTCCACTATCCGTTCGAGAATGAGGACTGGTTCAACACCCACAACCCGGCCGACTTCATCGTGGAGTACATTGGCCAGACCCGCGGCTGGTTCTACATGCTGCACATCCTCTCCACGGCGCTCTTTGACCGTCCGGCGTTCCGCAACGTCATCAGCCACGGCATCGTGCTCGGCTCCGATGGGCAANAGATGTCCAAGTCGCTGCGCAACTACCCGGACGTCTCCGAGGTCCTTGACCGCGACGGCTCCGACGCCATGCGCTGGTTCCTGATGTCCAGCCCCATCCTGCGTGGTGGCAACCTGGTGGTCACCGAACAAGGCATCCGTGAGGGTGTCCGCCAGGTCATCTTGCCCCTGTGGAACGTGTATAGCTTCTTCACGTTGTACGCGAACACGGCCAATGGTGGCGCAGGCTACGATGCCAAGCTGCGCTATGACGACTACACCGATCCCATGGATCAGTACCTGCTGGCGAACACCGGCGATCTGGTGCGTGAGATGACGGCGAAGCTGGATGGCTATGACGTCTCCGGTGCCTGCGATTCACTACGCAGCTACTTTGACATGCTCACGAACTGGTACGTGCGCCGTAGCCGCAACCGTTTCTTTGACGAAAACGTTGACGCCTTCGACGCCCTGTACACGGCGTTGGAAACGGTGTGCCGCGTGGCCGCCTCACTACTGCCGCTGGTGACCGAAGAGATCTGGCGGNGGCTCACTGGCGGGCGTTCGGTGCACCTCACCGACTGGCCCAATGCCGATCTGTTCATCTCCAATACCGCTTTGGTGGAGTCCATGGACAGCATCCAGCAGATCTGCTCCACCGGTTCTAGCCTGCGCAAGGCTGCCAAGCTGCGTGTGCGCCTGCCCCTGTCTGAGCTCACCGTGGTGGCCCCGAACGCGGCTGCGTTGACCGACGGCGCCGCTATTGTTGCGGATGAGCTCAACATCCGCTCCATCCGCTTTGTGGATGCTGCGCAGGCATCGCCGCAGGAGTTTGGCATCACCCAGAAGCTGGTTGTTAACGCCCGTGCGGCTGGTCCGCGTTTGGGTAAANACGTCCAGTTGGCCATCAAGGGTTCCAAGTCCGGGGACTGGTCCCTCACCGACGGTGTTGTCACCGCCGGCGGGCTGGAGCTGGAACCGTCCGAGTACACCCTGGAGACGGTGGTTGCGGACACGCACGACGGCGGCAAGACTGCCGTGGCGATGCTGCCGCACGGCGGGTTCGTGGTGCTGAACACCCAGCTGACACCCGAGCTGGAAGCTGAAGGGACTGCACGCGATATGGTCCGTGCCATCCAACAGGCCCGCAAGGACACAGGGTTGAATGTCAGTGACCGCATCCGCACCATCATCAGCGCCCCGCAGGACATTGTTGATGCCCTGCACGCCAACGCCGAGCTGGTCAAGAACGAAACCTTGACGCTTAAACTTGAACTTGTCCCCGGTGACGTTGACACCACCATCACAGTTGAACGGAGCATGTCCTAAATGCCTGCTGACCACGACGAATTCTCGGTGGAGAGCGTCTACGCCGACCTCTTGGGCCGCGCCNCTGAAAACAAGATGGAGCCCAGGCTGGCTCCCTTGTTCCGTGCCATGGACATTCTCGGGGAACCCAACAAATCTTTTCCGATCATCCACATCACCGGCACCAACGGGAAAACCTCCACTGCGCGCATGATTGAAGCTGGCCTGTTGGCGCATGATCTGCGCACCGGACGGTACACGAGCCCGCACCTGACCCGGGTGACTGAGCGCATCAGCATTGACGGTGCCCCCGTCAGTGATGAGACGTTTGTGCGGATCTGGGATGAGATCCGCCCCTACCTTGAAATGGTCGACGCCGAACTTGAGTCAGCCGGTGAGGTGCGCCTGACGTACTTTGAGGCCCTGACCATTTTGGCTNTTGCGATTTTCGCCGATGAGCCAGTGGACGTGGCGGTCATGGAAGTTGGCTTGGGCGGGATCACCGACGCCACCAATGTGGGCGACGGTCAAGTTGCTGTCATCACCNCCATCTCCCTTGACCACACCGAACTGCTGNGGGACACCACGGGGCTCATTGCGCAGGAGAAGGCTGGCATCATCAAGGAGGGCGCGTTCGTGATCAGTGCCGCCCAGCCCGCTGACGCCGCCCAAGTCATCTTGGATACAGCACGTGAAAAGCATGCAGAGTTCCGTTTTGAGGGCGTTGAATTTGGTGTGGAATCACGCATTGTTGCCGTAGGTGGCCAGATGCTTGATCTGCAGGGCCTTGCGNGGCGTTACCCGGGCATTTTGCTCCCACTGCACGGTGAACACCAGGCCCAGAACGCCGCCGTCGCACTTGCCGCGCTTGAGGCATTCCTTGGCGGCGGGGACAAAGAGCTTAACCTGGATCTGGTCAAGGAAGGTTTTGGCGCCGTCACCTCCNCTGGCCGTCTTGAAGTCATGCGCACCTCGCCCACCATTGTGGTGGATGCCGCACACAACCCTGCCGGCATCGCTGTCAGTGCTGCTGCGTTGCAGGAGTCCTTCGCCTTTAGCAAACTCGTGGTGGTGTTAGGGNTGCTGGCTGAAAAGGATGCCGAGGAAATTCTCAATACCATCAGAGAGTCTTATGGTGATGAAGCGGCTGAGATCTGCATGACCCAGTCAAACTCGCCGCGGGCTATCCCTGCGGCGGAACTGGCTGAAATGGCCGTGGATCTTGGCTGGGCTGAGGAAGATGTCCATATTGCCGTAAAGCTCGACGACGCTATTGAATGGGCCGTTGAACGGGCCGAAGCCAACAACGATCTTGCCGGCGGCGTGCTGATCACCGGATCCATCACTGTTGTTGGTGAGGCCCGCATCCTGCTGGGCCGCCCCGGCGAAAAGGCAGGGGCCTGACATGGCGAAGCTGACAAAGGCGCAACGCGACTGGAAGCCCAACACACCCAAANAGGTTCGTTCCACCCGTTTAATGTTCGCCTCCGTGGTGCTGTTCCTTGAAGCTTTCGTGGCGCTCTTTNTGGGCCTGGCCCTGTTCGGTATGCAAGGAAAGAACCCCGTTTACCTCTTGGCCGGGGCTGTGCTGGCANTTTTGTTGGTGATGGCGTGCGGTGTCATTCGCAAACCGTGGGGACCGGCATTTGGTTGGCTACTGCAGTTGGCATTGATTGCTGGAGGTTTCTGGGAGCCTTCCATGTTTGTTGTTGGGGTTCTCTTCGCCGTTGCGTGGTGGTATGCACTTTACGCAGGGGCAAAGATTGACCGTGAGAACGCAGCACGGGCCAAAGTGCAGTTGCAATGGGATGCCGAGCACCCTGAGAGTATTGACGGTGGTGGTGAGGCAACCACGCCTGAGGATCCAACCCTGATGCTGTGGCCAAGTAAGCTGAATCCGAATGTCCTTTTATCTAGTTATTGGAGTTATTGTGAGCATTGAGCGCACTCTTGTCCTTGTCAAGCCTGACGGTGTTGCCCGCAACCTTTCAGGGNCAGTGCTGGCCCGCATCGAAGCCAAGGGCTATGCACTGGCTGAGCTGAAGAAGGTTAACGCCACACGTGAACAGCTTGAAGCCCACTACGCAGAGCACGCAGGCAAGCCGTTCTACGAGCCCCTTGTAGAGTTCATGCTTTCGGGACCCATCGTGGCGGCAATCTTTGAAGGTAACGCCGTCATTGCCGGGTTCCGTTCCTTGGCCGGCGCCACCGATCCCACCACAGCAGCCNCCGGCACCATCCGTGGCGACTTTGGCCGCGATTGGGGTCTGAAAGTGCAGCAGAACTTGGTGCACGGTTCCGATTCGGTGGAGTCCGCTGAGCGCGAGATTGGCATCTGGTTCGTTTAGCATCCAGCACAACAAAATGAGTGGGCACCTTCCGAAGGTGCCCACTCATTTTTCGTCGCGCCCAAACGGCCCGAAAGTGATGCGGCGTTGGGGTCTTAGGCGTTGGAAGGCAAAATCAGGTGCATGAACTTGAAGAAGATTGAGGCCAGGGTTCCCACGTAGAGAAGGCCCACGATGATCCATGCCCAGTCGTTGAGGAAATTCCTCAGGGCACGCGGGGCAGGGATGACACCATGGTTGATGTTGCGCACGGTTGTCCACACAAACAGTGGAATCATCATGGCCCACACCACCATGCAGTACGGGCACAAGATGGCAAGCGTGTAGACGGCTTGGAACCAGAACCAACCAACCAACCCCATGCCAGCGGTGATCCCAACTTGCAGGCCGATCCAGTACCAGCGGCTCATACGCGCACCCGCCAGCAAGACAACGCCGGTGGTAATGATGATGGCGAAGGCGGCCACACCGATGAACGGGTTAGGGAAGCCCAGGATGGCAGCCTGTGGTGTTTTCATGACGTCACCGCAGGAGATCCAGGAGTTGTAATCGCAGCTGAGGTTGACATCGGGGTTTGTGTACAGTTGCAGCCGTTCAAGCACCAGGGTGAATGAGGAGATCCAGGCTATTGCCCCGCTGATGAGCAGAAACCAGCCAAACGGCTTAGCCTGCACCATGGCGGGCTTGTCTAGATCCGCGGGATCACGGGTGGAAACTTCGGTGCTGCGCATGGCGTCCTATTCGTCAAAAGCGGTGATCGTGTCCTGATTGTAGCGCGAGATTCTTGGCGCGCCATGCGGAAAACTTCCGTTATGGCCGGGCACGTATGAGACAATGATTTCGGCTGATCGGCGATCCACATGCGCCATTCAGTCCAATGGCACGCCCACGGGCTGCTGGTGACGACGCTGCCTATGCTTGCAGCCATCCCCGGCCGGTTCCGCAAACCATTGGCTTTTCAGAGCTTGCGCACCCAGGAGTTGGTGCCGCCTGAAGAGTATTTAGTCGACTTCCGTCAACGCCTGCGGGTGTTGACACATCTGCCGCTGTTGGCGCCCGATGTGGGGCACCGATTCGGCGCGAAAGTAACGCCCACTATGGAAAATGAACAGCCCACACTAGGGAACACAGAGGCAGTCCAGGCGGCCCCGCCAAGGCAAAGGCCACACGGTCACGGCGGGCAAGCTCTGCGGTCACCAGTCCTGCGAACAGTGCCGCGACGCGCGCACTGAGCAGTGATGCTGGCTCAGCGGGGAAGACGAAAGCCGCCTCAGCGAAGATAGGCAGCGCAGAGACTGCTCCGGCAGGCTCTGCGAGCAAAGCTGGAGCAACAGTTGGTGTTGAAACGGCTGCGGCGCCGGCAAAAGGCACCCACACGCCGGACCCGCACCAAGAAGGCAGACGTGGCGGCGCAGAAGCCTGCAGCGGAGCCATCGCTGCTAGATGCCATGACGGAANGCAACAACCCAACCCCTGCCGCAGCAGTTTCGGCAGTGAATCCTGAGTCCGTTGTTCAGCCCGAGCCAACAGCTGAGTCTGTGACTGCCGTGAAGCGAGCAACCCGCCGTCGGGCCACCTCACCGGTAACAGCCACCTCTGCCGTTGCGGCCCCTGCAGCAGAGCAGAGTGATCGCGGTGTGCAGGGCGAATTGAGCCTGGCGGCAGATGATTCCCAAGCGACAGTAGCCAAGGCGCCAGCCAAGCGGTCCCGTGTAGCAAAGGCGCCTGTCACCAGGACTGCTGCAACAACTGTTGTCCCTGCTGCGGATGTCACCGTGTCTGAGCTGGCAGAAACGGCGCCTGCAGTAAAGCGCACGGCTCGCCGTGTCAGTCGAAGGGCAGCAGCTCCGGCCGGATCAGCTCCTGCACAGTCAGTCCCCGCCCAATCAGACGCTGCCCAATCAGACGCTGCCCAGTCAGCTCCTGTCCACAGCGACATTGCCATCGATGCCGCTGCTGATTCTTCCCTGGCGCCAGATGGTGTTGAAGCTACTGCGCCCAAGGCCAACAGGAGCCGCCGTAGGTCCGGCGCCAAGAACACTACGGTGACCCCGGCCAAGGAAACCATTGTAGAACCCACTGCCAAGGAAACACCGGCCAAGGAAGCCACTGTAGAACTCACTGCCAAGGGAACCACAGACACGGCGCCCGCAGATGAGCTGCTGACCCTTGAACTTCTTGACACTGCAGCTGCCCCTGCTAACGATTCCCCGTTCCTTNCCCCAGCCGCAGGCATTTCGGCTCTGTTCCTTGCCNCTGATCTGAGCCAGAGCGTCTCTGCGGCAGTTGTCCGCGAAAGTGCACCGGAGAGCGAAGACCTCGAAACGGGTGAGTCCGACGGTGATCGTCGTGGCCGCAACCGTGGCCGGAGCCGCCGCACGCGTGGCTCTGAGGCCAGTGTTGGTGAAACCGCGGAAACACAGGACGCTGCCGAAGCACACGATGATAGCGATGACAGTGCCGACGACGGCGTGACCTCGCGGCGTCGTCGTCGCCGGCGTCGCGGAGATGCGGACNTTGAGTTGAGCGGTGGAACGGATGAAGATCCGCCCAACACCATCACCCGGGTACGCGCACCACGCACCNCTGCGGAGCCCAGCTCGAGCGAGTCAAATCGTGTCACGAGCCTGCGTGGTTCGACCCGTTTGGAAGCGAAGAAACAGCGCCGCCGTGACTCACGTGATTCCGGCCGCCGCCGCACGGTCATCACTGAAGCTGAATTCCTGGCCCGTCGCGAATCAGTTGACCGTGTCATGGTGGTGCGCCAGAGCGATGACAGGATCCAGATCGGTGTCCTTGAAGACGGTATTTTGGCCGAGCACTTTGTCTCCAAGACCCAGCAAGATTCCCTCATTGGCAATGTGTACTTGGGCAAGGTGCAGAACGTACTACCCAGCATGGAAGCTGCCTTCGTTGACATTGGCCGTGGACGTAACGCCGTCCTGTACGCGGGCGAAGTTGATTGGGACGCCACCAACCTCAACGGTCAGCCGCGCCGCATTGAAAACGCCTTGAAGTCAGGGGACTCGGTCCTGGTTCAGGTCTCGAAAGACCCTGTGGGCCACAAGGGTGCCCGCCTGACAAGCCAGATTTCACTGCCTGGACGCTACCTGGTCTTTGTCCCAGGTGGGTCCATGACAGGGATTTCACGCAAACTCCCCGACGTTGAACGCAACCGCCTCAAGCGCGTTTTGAAGGACCACCTGCCCGAAAATGCGGGTGTCATTGTTCGCACCGCCGCTGAGNGGGCCAGCGAAGAAGAGCTGACCCATGACATCAACCGGTTGCGTGCCCAGTGGGCGGGCATCAACGAAAGGGCGTCCTCGAACAAGACGCTCGCACCGGAAATGCTCTACGGCGAGCCTGATCTGACCATCAAGGTGGTCCGGGATGTCTTCAACGAGGACTTCACTAAACTGATCGTTTCCGGTGAGGACGCCTGGGACACCATCGAGGCTTATGTGACTTATGTTGCCCCGGACCTGCTGGATCGGTTGGAAAAGTGGACTCAGCCCGAGGACATCTTTGCGGCACATCGCATCGATGAGCAGATCAACAAAGCCCTTGAACGCAAGGTCTTCCTGCCCTCTGGTGGGTCCCTGGTCATTGACCGCACCGAAGCCATGACAGTGGTTGATGTGAACACGGGCAAGTTCACCGGATCTGGCGGAAACTTGGAAGAAACAGTCACCAAGAACAACCTTGAAGCTGCTGAGGAAGTGGTGCGCCAGCTGCGTTTGCGCGACATTGGCGGCATCATTGTCATCGACTTCATCGATATGGTCCTTGAATCCAACCGCGACCTTGTCCTGCGCCGCCTGGTGGAGTGCCTAGGCCGTGACAGGACCAAGCACCAGGTCGCCGAGGTCACCTCGCTGGGCTTGGTTCAGATGACGCGCAAGCGAATGGGCACCGGCCTGCTTGAAGTCTTTGGTGAGCAATGCCCCACCTGTGCAGGCCGCGGTATGGTCACGCACGAGATCCCCGTGGAGCACCGCCGCACTCACAGCCCCGCAGTGGAGGTGGCACAGGCACAGGCACCCAAGGCGCATGAGCCGCATGAGCGCCCGTCANACCGTTCAACCCGCAGCGAGCGCAAGCGCAACCGCAACCGTGGACAGGGCGAGACTGAGCTGGCGTATGAGGCCGCAGAGGCTCCAGCCCCTGTACCTGTAGTGGATGAGGCAGATGAAGCTNCAGAAGCTTCAAAGGCTCATGAAGCACGTGCTGCGCTGGCCAAAATTGCTGCAGCCGCCATAGCATCCCACCATGAGCACGACGGCGGGGAGCCGGAGCATGGCGTTGCACCAGGAGAAACAACGCAGACATCTGACGGTGCAACACTGACCTTGGGCGGGGAAGCCATTGAACTGCCGCGCGGACACCGTAGTGAAAGTAGTGGTTTCTCCGGGACTCACAATGCAGACCAAGCAGCAGCACTGGCTGGTTTGACGCAGGCTCTTGACCAGTTGTCAGCGCCCGGGCAGGTGCCATCACACCAGTCCACTACCGATGCTAATAATGCTGAATCAGCTGACGCCAACTCTTCTGATATAGGCGCTTCTGAGACTGGCGGTGGCAACCGTTCACGCTCACGCAGGGGACGGCGTAATCGTAGCGCCAGCAGTGCCCAAGGCGGCTCTGATATGGCTGTGGAAACTTCCGAATCGCTCTCAGCCGGTCAAGGCTCCACACCGCACAGCAGTGCCACCGTGGAAGTTCCGGCACCTGCGCAGGCTACGAAGAAGAGTTCCGAACCCATCATCTTGGGTGTAGGAGTTCCCGCCTCGGAGCTCTAATTTCCAGCACGGGGCGCTCATCGCCTGACTGGGAGCGGCGCTCCTGAAACTGACCCGCAGTGATGGTTCGAACATGACGTGTTTGTACATGTTTTCGGACTTCACTGCGGGTTCGCTGTTTAAAAGGGCAGTCCGGACTAGGGTGGGGAGCGACACGGGGTGCCAGGCCACAAGGGCCGGCTGAGAGAATACCCGTTGAACCTGATCGGTTAGCACCGACGAAGGGATGTCCCCATGAGCACCAACATGCTAATTCCGCCCACCTGTGAAACTCGCGCTACCACCGTGCCAGAAGATGACACCACTGTGCTGAAGATTCAGCACCCACGAGTACTGAGCATCGCTGGCTCGGACCCCTCCGGAGGTGCAGGCATCCAAGCGGACATCAAGTCCATTTCTGCCCACGGTGGTTACGCCATGGCCGCCATCACCGCATTGACCGCACAAAACACCCAAGGTGTCCGGGCTGTCCATATCCCGCCAGTGGAATTCCTGAGCGCCCAACTAGATGCTGTGGCAGCTGACATCACCATCGATGCCGTGAAGATCGGGATGCTAAGCACAGCAGAGGTGATGAACGCCGTGGCGCTGTGGCTGGCACGGACCCAGCCCNCTGTTGTGGTGCTTGATCCAGTCATGGTCGCCACCAGTGGTGACACACTCATGGCCCCGGCAGCCCTTGAAGCCCTGTTTGAGCTGATCACCCTCAGTCATTTGGTGACACCGAACATTCCTGAACTGGCAGTGCTGCTGGGAGAGCCTGAAGCTGCTAGTTGGCCTGAGGCAGTGCGCCAAGGTAAGGAACTGGCAGCCACATACCAGGTACTGGTCCTTGTCAAGGGTGGGCATCTACCGNGGGAGCAATGCCCTGACGCGCTGGTAGGGGCCGATGGCACCGTGCAGGAATTTAGTGCACCACGGGTGGATACCGGCAACACCCACGGCACAGGCTGTTCATTGTCGGCGGCTGTTGCCACACTTCAGGCTCAAACCGGAGACTGGCAGGTCAGCGTTCACCAAGCCAAGTCGTGGCTGGGAGAAGCACTTAGAACTTCGGCTGTGTTGCAGGTTGGCAGTGGCTCAGGCCCCATTAACCACCTGCACGCACTCTGGGCCAGTGCGNCCCCGCGCCCCGGAAGTTTCAGTGCAGGCCTCTGGGAGCAGATTGCATCCCAACGACAGNGGATTNTTGCCCTAGATTTCATTAAGGAACTCGCCGCCGGCACTCTGGCGAAATCCCATTTCGCGTATTACCTTGCTCAAGATGCCCTGTATCTTCGGACCTACTCGCGGGTGCTTGCCCGGGCTAGCGCGCTGGCACCGACTGAAGCGGAACAAAATTTCTGGGCGGCCGGTGCGCAGAACGCTCTGGAGGTTGAAGTAGCGCTGCACCGAGACTGGCTCGGGCAGTACCCGCTCACGGCCAACTCTGGGAGAGCGGAAGTCAGCAGCGTCCAAGTAAGCGAAACCACCCAGCAGGGCCCGGTGACGAAGCACTATGTGGACCATCTTCAGGGTGTGGCGTTTGCAGGAAGCTNNGGGGAAGTTGTTGCCGCCGTGTTGCCTTGCTATTGGCTGTATTCAGAGGTGGGGCGGGTCTTGCACGCAGATTACCTTTCATTCGTAGGTGAGCACCCGTACGGAGTTTGGTTACAGACATATGCCGATGATGGCTTTGCCCAGGCCACGGCAACTGCGGTCAGCATCATGGATCAGGCAGCAGCGCGGGCCTCGGTAGTTGAGCGGAACAACATGCGGGCCGCCTTCGCTCACTCGGCGCAGTACGAGGTGGACTTTTGCGGCGCCTCACAGCCACACCTAGCCCAAATTTCCCGCCTAGGTGATTAACACCACCTGCGGTACGCTAAAAATTCGGCGCGGCAGGGACGTAAATGGCAAAATTCGAAACTATCCGCGCTAAAGTTGACGGGTACGGTTTTAGGAACCTCAAGTGTTTCCAGGCAAAGTAAGTTCTGCCAGGAAGTAGCTGAGGGTCAGAAAATCTGTGTCATTTGCTCCCGGAGCCAGAATTAGCGTATTCTTGATCTTCGGTGCTTACGCCAACACCTAGGGCAACCACTCCATGGCAGAACTCCATTGAGGTCCACGGCGTTGAGGCACATAGTATGCATACCGTGTCTGTTCATTTATTGAACTGCGGAGCATACGGTTGGCAGAAGTCAAACATGATCTATGCCGGCATAAAACTTTGTAATAAACGTCGAGAGAAGTGAGTTCCCCAGTGGTGTACGCGATTGTCCGCGCAGGCGGCCGTCAAGAAAAGGTTTCCGTTGGAGACCACGTGACCATGAACCGCGTCCCCGGTGGAGTCGGCAGCACACTTGAGCTGCCCGCTTTGCTCTTGGTTGATGGTGAGAAGCTCACCACAGCCGCGAAGGACCTGGCTAATGTGAAGGTTACGGCAGAGAAGTTGGAGGATCTTCGCGGGCCGAAGATCGTCATCCAGAAGTACAAGAACAAGACCGGTTACAAGAAGCGTCAGGGCCACCGTCAGGAACTGTCCAAGGTCAAGATCACTTCAATCGTTTAATTAAGCGAAACGAAGTTCGATCCACTTAGAATCTTTTAGTCAAAAGGTAGGCATTTTCAAATGGCACATAAAGGGTGCGAGTTCCACTCGCAACGGCCGTGACTCCAACGCTCAGTACCTGGGCGTCAAGCGCTTCGGTGGTCAGGTTGTCAAGGCTGGCGAAATCATCGTTCGCCAGCGCGGCACACACTTCCACCCCGGCGTAAGCGTTGGCCGTGGCAAGGATGACACACTGTTCGCATTGGACGCAGGCGCGGTTGAGTTCGGCACACGTCGTGGACGTCGTGTTGTAAACATCGTTGCAGCTGCAATCTAATACCAAAGCTTTTGTCAGTGGAGCGGGCCGCATGGCTCGCTCCACTGGCTTTAACATAAGTTTCACCCACCGGCCGGCAGCAGGCCTTGGTCCTTCGGGGACTAGAATTAGTGCGAAATATTAAGTTCTACTCAAGGAGAGTTCATTGGCCAGCTTTGTTGACCGGGTTGTTCTGCATGTATCCGGCGGGACCGGCGGCCATGGCTGCGTCTCGGTAAAACGCGAANAGTTCAAGCCCTTGGGCGGGCCCGACGGCGGTAAAGGCGGCGATGGCGGAAGTGTCACCTTCCGGGTCAGCGACCAAACCACCACGTTGCTTGACTTCCACCATTCACCTCACCGCCGCGGTGGCAATGGCCAACCCGGTATGGGTGACTGGCGCGATGGCAAGGACGGAGAGTCCCTACTCCTTGATGTGCCCGACGGCACCGTCATCAAGGACCGCGACGGCAATGTGCTGGCGGACTTGGTGGGCATGGGTAATGAGTATATTGCTGCTGCTGGTGGCCAAGGTGGCCTCGGTAACGCTGCACTGTCCTCCCAGAAGCGTAAGGCTCCCGGCTTTGCCTTGATGGGTGTAGACGGCACTGAGAATGACGTTGTCCTGGAGCTGAAATCCATTGCCGACATTGCGCTGGTGGGTTTCCCTTCGGCAGGAAAATCGAGCTTGATTGCAGCCATGTCTGCAGCACGGCCCAAGATTGCCGATTACCCTTTCACCACGTTGATCCCGAACCTTGGTGTGGTCCAGGCTGGCGATGTACGTTTCACCATGGCCGATGTTCCCGGGCTTATTGAGGGCGCAAGCGAAGGTAAAGGCTTGGGCCATAACTTCCTGCGCCACGTTGAACGTTGCGCAGCCATTGTGCACGTCCTTGACTGTGCCGCACTTGAAGCTGATCGGGATCCCATCAGCGACCTTGCCATCATTGAACGCGAGCTTGACCGCTACACAGTGGACATGAGCTTTGCAGGTAGTGACGGGGATGTTGTCCCCTTGAACGCCCGTCCCCGCCTGATCGCGTTGAATAAGGTTGACTCACCTGATGGTAGGGACATGGCAGGATTTGTTCGTGCCGACCTTGAGTCCCGTGGCTACAGGGTCTTTGAAGTCTCTGCCACCAGCCATGAGGGCCTGAAGGCGCTAGGTTATGCCATGGCAGAGATCGTCAGTGCTGCCCGCCAGAGCGTCATCGATACTCCCGCCAAGGTTGTTCCTGTCATCTTGCGCNCCCGCGCAGTGAACGCTACCTCGTTTACCATCGTCAAAGAGGAGCGGAACCTGGAACCGATTTTCCGTGTGCGCGGGGAAAAGCCCGAGCGTTGGGTCAAACAATGCGACTTCCAGAACGAGGAAGCTATTGGCTACCTTGCTGATAGGTTGGCGAAGATCGGCGTTGAAACGGCACTCTTCAATGCTGGTGCCACACCTGGGGACACAGTTGTCATCGGTGGGGACAACGGCGGTATGATCTTCGACTGGGAGCCCACCATGATGGGCGGCGCCGAGCACTTGGCTGCACCCCGTGGTACCGATTTGCGCCTCATTGACTTAGGTGACCGCCCCACACGCTCACAGAAGCGTCAGGAGCAACAGGAACGTCGTGACGCGAAGTCTGCTGCCCGTGCCGAGCTGGAAACCGAGCGCAAAGCAGGCATCTGGACCGAGCTCAACGACAACCGCACTACCAGCAAGGCGCACAGCATTGCTGCGGACCTTGCGGCAGAGGGCGAAGCCGACGACACAGGTGCAGCGCAGAAATAATGGGAAGCAGGGGCCAGGACCAGGTAATCTCGCTCAAATCACGGGCCGGCATTGCCACAGCGGGACGAATAGTGATCAAAGTCGGATCTTCGTCGTTGACCTCTGTGGCAGGCGGCATTTCTGAGGTTGCACTTAAGCAGCTAGTGGAGGTGCTGGCACACCGGCGCCTTGCCGGAACCGAGATTATTTTGGTGTCCTCAGGAGCTATTTCTGCGGGATTAATGCCCNTGGGATTGTCCAGGCGGCCCAAGGATTTGGCCACGCAGCAAGCAGCTGCGAGTGTGGGTCAGGGATTGTTGATGGCGCATTACAACGGCGCTTTCACCTCCCATGGTGTGATCGCCTCGCAGGTGCTGCTCACTGCAGAGGACCTGAGTCGACGCCACCAGTATGTGAACGCACACCGGGCACTTGAGAGGCTATTGCACCTGGGCGTGGTTCCTATTGTCAATGAAAATGACACCGTGGCAACGCATGAGATCCGCTTCGGTGATAATGACAGACTGGCCGCACTGGTGGCCCATCTAGTCAAGGCCGATGCTCTGGTGCTGCTCTCTGATGTGGACTCGCTCTACGACGGTCCGCCGTCGCACGGGGCAAAACGCATCAGCCAGGTGGACTCGCCCGAAGACCTTGAAGGAATCGTCATTGGCAGTGCAGGCAAAGCAGGTGTGGGCACCGGTGGTATGTCCACCAAGGTCCAAGCAGCCCTGATTGCCGCTGAAACGGGCATCCCGGCCCTTGTCACTTCAACTGAACAAGCCCGGGCCGCACTGGCGNGGGAGGACGTGGGAACCTGGTTTGCCATTAACGGCAACAAGCGTCCTGTGCGGATGCTGTGGCTGGCGCACTTGGCGGACCTTCGGGGCCGTCTGGTGCTTGACGACGGCGCCGTGCGTGCGGTGAGTGAGCGGCACAAGTCAGTTCTTCCAGCAGGCATCACTTCGGTGACGGGAGATTTTGATGCAGGCGATGCGGTAGAGCTCAGCGATTCACACGGCCACGTTTTTGCTCATGGACTTATCAACTACCGTCATTCAGACTTACCGCAAATGCTGGGCCGCTCCACCAAGGACCTGGCCAAGGATCTGGGCCGTGAGTTTGAACGCGAAATTGTTCACGTCGATGACCTGGTGCTGCTGAACACATAGGCCGCAAAGGGGCAACTCCATCCAGGGGAGCTTTGTTGCCATGGGCCGTGTAGCCGCTGGCTCACGGGGTGATCTGCCATGTGCCCTAGACTTGAGTCATGACCGAGCAGATTGTTGAACAAAATATTCCCGCCGAAGTTCGGGCCATCACCGAGCGTTCCCGGAGGGCCGCGCGTCGTATGGCTGGTGCCAACCGGGCGTGGAAAGACAAAGCCTTACGTGCCATTGCCAAGGCTTTGTTGGATCATCAGGACAACATCCTTGCCGCCAATGCCAAAGACTTAGTGGCAGGAAGGNAAAACGGCACCTCCGTGCCAATGTTGGACCGGCTCACGCTGACAAAACTTCGGGTCCAGGGGCTAGCGGATGCACTTGAAAATTTGGCCACCCTTCCTGACCCCGTAGGAAACGTAGTGCGCGGGCAGACCCTGCCCAACGGCTTGCGCATGCGCCAAATCAACGTGCCCATGGGTGTTGTGGCAGCGATCTATGAGGCACGCCCCAACGTCACCGTCGATATTGCGGGGCTGGCACTCAAGAGCGGCAACGCCGTGATCCTGCGCGGTGGAACGGCTGCTGCCCATACCAACAAGGCGCTACTGGCCATCCTGCGTGACGCACTTGAAAGTGTGGGACTACCTGCAGATGCTGTGCAGTCAGTGGACCAATACGGCCGCGAAGGCGCCAACCTCATCATGAAGGCGCGCGGTGCCGTTGACGTGCTCATTCCCNGCGGTGGCCGCGACCTCATCCAGACAGTCGTGAACAATTCCGCAGTGCCCGTCATAGAAACAGGTGAAGGCAACGTCCACATCTTCATTGACGCAAGCGCCAAAGAAGAGATGAGCGTGCAGATACTCCTGAACGCCAAGACTCAGCGCCCCAGCGTGTGCAACACGGTTGAGACACTGTTGGTGCACAAGGACGCAACAGTGCTTCCGGCGGTACTCACCGCCTTAGCCAAGGCCGGTGTACGTCTGCACGTCGATGAGCGGGTGCAGGCGCTGCTGCCCGCCGGTGTGAGCGCCACCCTTGCCACAGATCATGACTGGGCCACCGAATACATGGACCTTGATCTGGCTGTGAAACTGGTTGACTCCATGGACGAGGCCATCCAACATATCCGCACGTGGAGCACAGGTCACACAGAAGCCATCTTGACCAATGATTTGGCTAATGCCGAGAAGTTTGTGGCGGAGATTGATTCAGCCGCGGTTATTGTCAACGCCAGCACTCGTTTCACCGACGGAGGCGAACTTGGGCTGGGTGCTGAGGTAGGTATTTCAACACAANAACTCCATGCCCGCGGGCCCATGGGACTGACCGAGCTGACAACCACAAAGTGGATTGTCCAGNGCGAAGGCCAAGTCCGGGGCTGACTTGGCTGCGGGTCGGTGTGCCAGTGCACGCAGATACCACGTACCATTAGAAGGAATTCACGCAATAATTGGCCCAGGTGGTGGTGACTCTGCCGCCGGGCCATGTACCCAAGGGGAGAAATAATGCTGACCCAGCTTGCCGGCGTCGTAGTGGCTGCCGCAGAAGAACATGACCTTGCGCCGTTGATTGCGCCGCCGTTTGTGATTGGTGGATGCATGTTTGCAGCGTTGCTGCTGCTCATGGTGGTTGCTGTGTCATTCATGAACTTGGGCAACCGCCACTCAGCGGTCCAGGAATCTGATGATCCGCACCGCCAGCACACGAACAAGCACATGCACAGCGACGATTCGGCGTCCTCCAATCACTGAGGCAAGACTCCGGGGCCTTCGGCTGNTAGGCTCCCGGGCTCGTCTCCGTATTGGAGTCATGGGTGGCACGTTTGATCCAATCCACCATGGTCACCTTGTTGCAGCCAGCGAGGTTGCAAGTGTTNTTAGACTTGATGAAGTTGTGTTCGTGCCCACGGGTCAACCTTGGCAGAAAGTCCAAAGTGATGTCAGCGCAGCTGAACACCGCTATTTGATGACGGTGATTGCCACTGCCGCTAACCCTCAGTTCACTGTGAGCCGGGTGGACATTGACAGGCCCGGCCCCACTTTTACCATTGATACCTTGCGGGACTTGCGCCGCATGCGCCCGGATGCGGATTTGTTCTTCATCACAGGTGCCGATGCCATGGCCCAGATCATGTCATGGAAAGACAGCGACGAGCTGTGGGACTTAGCTCATTTTGTGGGCGTCACCCGTCCCGGGCATGTGCTCGATAACAGGGGCCGCAAGGATGTAAGTTTGTTAGAAGTTCCTGCCATGGCGATCTCTTCAACGGATTGCCGCAAACGTGTGGCAGAGCACAATCCCGTCTGGTATCTGGTGCCCGACGGCGTAGTGCAATATATTGCCAAGTATGGTCTGTACGTTCAACCCGGCACAGCCGCCAGCGCAGGCATAGTGCCGGTGACTTCGAGAACCGAATGAGTAATTGATGAGTAAGGAAAAGGAGCCGATGCGCAGCCGCAGGNAACTGCGGGAGCAATCGGCACAGGCTACTGGCGCCGCGGGATCCCCGCCGGTGCCCGTTAGCCCTGCACCCNAACGCCCCAAGCCTTCTGCCCCGGCCACGGTTTCCCCGGCTGAGCGCGGTTTGGCAAGCCAGGGCAAGGAAGCCAAGATTCCTGCTGCCACCAAAGCTGCGACCGCCAAGGTTCCGGCTACGCCTGTCACGCCACCGCGAGTAGAGGCTGAGCCACCGCGCGGTGAAAGCGCAGCACCACGGGCAGAACGCGAGTCTCAGACAAGGGCACGTGATAGGGCCGCTCTGCGCGCCTACAAGGAACTACTTGACCCGCCAGGGCTGAGCCCGCTTCCATCTCGCCGTGCCATTCGTCAAGCACAGCTTGATGCCGACAGGGCCCCTGTCACCGCAGTGAACATGGTGGTCTCGGCAGCTGGAACTTCGCCTGCTGTGGTGGAGAGCCCGGATACGCCGCCATCCCCTCAACTGAAGAAACCGGCAGTGAAGGATGGCAAGGCACATACCAGCACCCTACGCACCAGCACTTTACACACCGGCACCCTACGCACTGTTCCACCAGCACAGCGCCCGCCAGCAGATCCGGCGGCAACCTCGGTATCTGCCTCAGTAAAGCCAGCAGCACCCAAGCCCCCGGTGCCAGCATCGGCGAAGTCAGGGACGTCAAAGCCGACGGCAGAAGCCGGTGCCGTGCGCACCCGAGTGGGTCGTCGCGCTTCCTCAGGCACGGCCGTGGACGCTGTAGGGAGCATCCGCCCACCTGTGTCAGGGCAAGCTGCGAGGATCGCTCAGGACGCGCCAGCAACACCGGCCGCAACGGCGAAGAGCCCAGCAGCTGGTTCAGAGTCAGCGTCCGCGCAGCCTACCCCAACGGCCATGGCGGCTGAAGGCGTCACGTCCTCTCATGCCCAGGCCCAGGCCCAGGCTCAGGCCTCCGGGATCCCCGCGACCTCAGATAACCCGGACACAAGATATCCACCACTGCCTGGGTTGACCGCTGGAGGTAGCTATTACCCGGTATCGGCAGGTCCTTCTGGTGCTGCCCTTGGAACGGTTGCCCCTACTACCGAGGAACTACGCGTATTAGCTGCAGAGCGGGCCGAAACTTCACGCGCTGCGATTCTGACTCAGCGCGCTGAAGCTCGTGAGCGGCTTGCGCAAGAAAGTGCCAAGAACCGCCGTCCGGCACTGGACCCCACCTCCACGAACAACCTGGCCATGGTCACCNCCTTGGAGTTTATAGATCTGCCAGGTGTCAACCGTCCGGTGCTGCGCCCGCCCACTACGACCCACGTTCCAATTGTGACAAGGTCCACACCGCGCCAGACACCTGCGGCCAAACGAAGTCCCTCGGCACAAGCACAGGCTCCGGCTCTCCTGCCAGGCCCGCTAGGCCGGCGGAGCCCGCTGNCAGATGATGATGCAGCCCAGCTGCAGGCCAAAGCACAGCCGGGTGTACCCAACGTCAGTGCGGAACGTTTCGATGAGGCTTTGGCTGCACGCGCCGTGCACCGCCCCGGCCCAGGTAATCGTCCCTTGACAGGAGGGCGCAGTAGCACGCTGATGCGTGCCGAGGCGATGGCGACAGGTGGGCACCCCACGGTCCGCCCCGCCGCGGAACCTGTTGAAATTCATCGTTCACAGATGCCTCCCATGCCAGCTGACTATGCCCACGGACTTGAACCCTTGGACGCTATGACGGCAGGTCTGGGCCGCACAAAACGCAACCTGCTGATCCAGTGGGGCAGCATCATTGTTGGTGGGGCAGCACTTGTTGCCGGGGCCATCATGGTCCTGACCGTCACCCTCGCACGCTAAATTTTCATCAATCAAAGGAAACAGTAGTGACAGCAACAGAACAGTCAATCGAACTCGCACGGGCAGCAGCCCGGGCGGCATCGGACAAGCTGGCTCAGAATGTGACAGCCATTGACGTCAGTGAACGCCTGGCCATCACGGACATCTTCTTCATCGCCTCGGCAGCCACCGAACGCCAGGTCAACGCCATTGTTGATGGCATCGAGGACGAACTGCACAAGTTTGACTTGCGCCCGGTTCGTCGCGAGGGCCGTTCGGGAGGACGCTGGGTCCTGCTGGACTATGCCGATATCGTCTTCCATGTCCAGCATGAAGAAGACCGCGTCTTTNACGCCCTGGAACGTCTCTACGGGGATTGCCCCGTTATCGATTTGCAGCTTGAAGAGGCTGATCCGTCAGCCAAGGCAGCTGAGCCCGCAGTTGAAGAATCGGTAATCGAAAACTAATCCCTGCGAAGGGTTCAGGAATGGATAGTGTCACTTGATGGCTTCTACTGCACCCGAGCGCTCAGTTNTGCAGCCCGCCGGTCCACGCCGGCGGGTCATTNTTNGGCGCCATGGCCGCACATCATGGAATGCCGCACGGCGTTTTCAAGGTCAAAGCGATATCCCTCTCGATGCAGTGGGTACCTCTCAGGCCAACCGCGCCGCAGCGCTTTTGGCCGGAAAACTCAGTACCAAANGTGGGGTGGTCGCACCGGTACGGATCCTTTCCTCAGATCTTGCCCGGGCATTCTCCACCGCACAGGCATTAGCTACTCTGACCGGTAGTGAGGTGATGATTGATCCGCGCCTGCGTGAAACGTATGGCGGGGAGTGGGAAGGANAAACCTTCGACGAGATCACACAGTGGTATCCGGAACAGATCCAGCGATGGCAGCAGGACGAGCCCGGAATTCGTGCCGGTGGCGGGNGAGAGACACGTGTTGAAGTGGCTCAGCGGATGGTTGAGGCCATTTTGGAAGGCGTTCATGTCTTGCCAGATGGCGGCACCTTGGTGGTGACAACACATGGCGGGGCAACACGGGTAGCGTTGGCGAAATTGCTCGGCCTGCCAGAGCATCTTTGGCGGACTCTCTCTGGTCTTTCAAACTGTCATTGGTCTGTGGTGGAAGCCTCACATGCGCCAGATTCGGGACCGGGCGAGAGCCTGTGGCGACTCCTTGAACACAATGTTGGTACGCTTCCTGAGCCCTATGAAGGACCCGAAGATTTCACCGAGCCAGTGGAAGATTAGTCCCCGGTAGTCACTCGATTTGGCAGCTGAGCAAAAGGTGTTCTAGGATAGACAGGTTGCTTCAGCCAAGACCGACAGGTCAAGGCGCTAAGGAACAAGATACTAAAAGTGTTTGGGGCTGTGGCGCAGCTGGTAGCGCACCTGCATGGCATGCAGGGGTCAGGGTTCGAGTCCCCTCAGCTCCACCAAACACACCGAAGATGAGAATAAGTCCTTGGTGGTTTACAACTGAATAAGTTTTATATTTTGGGGCTGTGGCGCAGCTGGTAGCGCACCTGCATGGCATGCAGGGGTCAGGGTTCGAGTCCCCTCAGCTCCACCAAGATATGAGGCCGGTCATCCGTCAGGGGTGGCCGGCCTTTTGTTGAGAGTTTCCGGTCCCTGAGCGGCTGGCTGGGGCAAAGAAGTCAAAGAATGGGATAATGATGGCGTGTCCACGTCAGCTCCTGCCCCATGCCCACNNCGCCCCATGCCCACCGCCCGTAGTTACGAGGCCGTGCTAAATAGTATTGAAGCCGATCTCAAGGATGGGAAACTCAAGGTAGGGGACCAGCTTCCAGGAGAGCGTGCATTGGCCGTAAGACATGGGATTTCCCGTGCCTCAGTGCGCGATGCCATCCGCGTCCTGGACGCTGTGGGCGTTGTCCGCACTGCCGCTGGTTCAGGGCCGGCGTCCGGGGCGGTGGTAATCGCCAATCCTAGTGCGGGGCTGGCAGCGACCCTCCGCCTGCACATGGCCACCCACCATTTTCCGGTGGCCGACATTGTTCAAACCCGTATCATGATGGAAACGTGGGCAGCCGTTGAGGCAGCTAAAAGGCCCCGCGACGCCGGTCAGGAGCTCACTCTCGAGGGGTTGCTTCATGCCATGGCGAACCCTCTGCTAGATAGGGAAGAGTTCCACGTCCTGGACGCGGCATTTCACGTGTTGCTCAGTTCACTGGCCGGAAACACCGTGATCACGGCCATGATGGAGTCCTTGCGCCAAGCTGTCCAAAGCTATGTCAGTGCCTCTGTGGACAGTGACGCCATGTGGGCGCAGATCGTGCCCACCTTACGTACCCAACACGAAGGAATTCTCAATGCCGTTATAGCCAACGACGGCGCCAAGGCAGCCCAGGCGATTAGGCACCACATCCAGTGGTTCCATGCACAAACGCACCCCATCCAATGAGGTGTCCATGCTTGAGTGGGGAAACATACCAGAACTGCTGTGCTCGATACATCAGCACAACAGCTAATGCGCAACCCGCCTACCCGCCAACAGCTGAGGCGCTGATGCGCTCACGCTTTAGTGCCTTTGCTGTCCGGGATGTGAGTTATCTATTACACACTTGGCATCCCGACACGAGGCCAGCCGCCCTTGAGCTTGACCCTGACCAGCAGTGGTACCGTCTGGATATCCTGCGAACCCAAGCTGGGGACCGCTGGATACGCTNNGGGGTGGTGGAGTTCTGTGCTTATTACCGGTCAGCACAGAACCGCAAGCTCAAGGATTCAATGCATGAAACCAGCCGTTTCATCCGGCAGGAACGGCAGTGGTTTTATGTTCAGGCATTGAAGCTTCAGTAGTCCTCTTCCGTTCCTGGGCCAGGTTCCCCGTCTGGCTGCTCAGTGTGTGTGACGGTTTTTCGGGATGGGCTNTCTTGTTCTGCAAGAATCCGGCGTGCGTGCAGGATGTCTCCTATAAACCAGTCATAGAGTAATACGCCGATGACTCCGCCTATGAGCGGACCAACAATAGGGACCCAGAAGTACCAGCTGAATGCACCAGGTACCCCTGTGATGGTGCCGGGTAAAGCGACATCACCCCAACCGGCTAGCCAAGCAAACACTCGTGGGCCAAAGTCACGGGCCGGGTTGATGGCGTATCCTGCGTTGGCACCAAAGGACATGCCGATGGCAGCCACAGCAAAACCAATCATCAGTGGGCCCAGATTGGCCTTAACTGCAGTGTTGCGCAAGTCGATGATGGCGACAATGAAGATGATCAANAATGCTGTGCCCACAATTTGATCAACTAACGGGATTGTCAGGTTGCCTTTGAAATAAGGGGCGGGGAATGTGGCGAAGATGGAAAACGTTGCCAAGCCTCCGGCCTGATCCCGTTGGGTTTTAGAAGCAGTGTTGAAGGCATCTATGGCATTGAAATACACCACATAGAGCAGTGCAGCTGCAGCAAATGCACCTACCACCTGCGCCACTACGTAAGGGATGACTTTGTTCCATGCGAACTTGCGACGGACAGCAAANGCCAACGTTACTGCCGGGTTCAAATGGGCGCCGCTGACGCCTCCGGCAACATAAACACCCAGGGCCACAGCAAGCGCCCAACCNCACGTGATGAGCAGCCAGTCCCCAGCTGCCATAAAGATTGTGGTGTCTGTTGCGGCACGCCCGCTCCCTGGAAGTGCGGCGACGGCCATAGCCACCACACCATCTCCAAAGCAAATCAAGACGAACGTGCCCAAGAACTCTGCCAGGACCTCTCCCCAGAGTCCGCCAACACGTTTGAGTCCGCTGCCCTCACGAATAGATCTGCGCAACGGTGTTATTTCACTCATAATAATCATCCTTCGAGTCGTCGATGATGGCGACGTATCTGTGACTGAGGTGACTGTCCTCTAGTATACGGCCAATGTGATCTTTAGCACCAAGGAGTGTGCTGCCACGTAGGTTTAAAACAGGCCCTGTAGAGTTATCCCGTGGAGGAAAACAGCGGCCGTGAGGGCATTGAGTTTGATTTTGGGCAGTTGCGGCGGTTCCCTGACATTGAAGCAGGGAATTTGTTTGCCTACGATGCCACCGATGAGCTGATTTTGCGCGAAGCCGCCAGCGCTCTAGCCCAAACCGCTGAGGTAGCCACGGCGGGCAGCGGCAAAGTTGTTGTTGTCGGGGACCGCTACGGGGCCTTGACACTGGCCGCCGCCACCGTGCACGGATTAACCAACTTACGGGTGCAACAAGATGGGCTTTCTGGCGAACTTGCACTTGCAGCCAATGCTGCACGAGCAGACTTGGAAAAGGTGTACACCTCGCTGCCGTTGGGTGCGGAATTGTTCGCAGACGCGGACGTGGTGCTGTGGCAATTGCCGCGCAGCCTAGAAGAAGTGGCTGAAGTAGCGGAACTGATCAGCGCCCACGCGTCTGCTGCCGTGCAGGTCTTTGCCGGTGGGCGGATCAAGCATCTGAGCGTTGCCATGAATACTGTGCTGGCCNAAAATTTCGTGGACATCACTCCGGGTAGGGCCTGGCGGAAGTCTCGCCCCATTACGGTGNCGGACCCCCGCCCGGAGGGTCCGTCCTCGAGCTTCCCGCGGAGGGAATACCATCTTGAAGCTGACCTCTGGCTGTGCGCGCACGGGGCAACCTTCGGCGGCACTAAAATCGATNGGGGCACCCGGTTCCTGCTGGACTTCATGGCGGGAATGCGTCCCGAAGCCAGTACCGCGATTGACCTCGGTGCCGGCAACGGCACCATTGCAGCAGCCTTAGCCAAAGCCCGGCCCGGGCTCCATGTCATCGCCACGGATCAATCTGCTGCTGCTGTGGCATCCAGCGCAGCAACAGCGCTGGCCAATGGTTTGGAAGGGCAGATCGAGGTAGTTCGCGATGATGCCTTGGGCAGTTTCGCCCCGGGAGTGGCCGAATTGATAGTTCTGAACCCGCCATTTCATGTGGGTGCCACCGTACATGCAGGCATAGCCTACAAACTCTTTACTGCGGCGGCACGCGTTCTGGCTCCCGGCGGTGAATTGTGGTGTGTGTACAACCGCCACTTGGAGTACAAGACAGCCTTGACTCAGATGGTGGGACCCACCCAGGTGGCGGGGCGCAATAGCAAATTTACTGTCACGGTCTCAACGAAGCTATAGCAGTGGTGAGCCGGCTCAGCCGTGGCGTACACGCTCACGGACGGGTTGCGGGGTAATCTGACAGCTGTGGCTTGGGGAAGCACCGTAAAAACTATCAATTATTTTGTCAGGGAGTGAAATTTTGGGTGGTCTCGAGATTGGTTTGCCGCAGCGACTCCGCGGAACAAATCTACCCAAGATGGGGAATTACAACCAAGCTGTCATCTTGGATTCCATCCGCAGATCCGAAGAGGGTCTGAGCCGTGTAGAACTGACCGGATCGGCAGGTTTGGCGGCTCAAACGGTGTCGAACATTTGCCGCAGGCTCCTTGATACTGGACTCATTATTGAAGCTGGCAAGGAAGCCTCAGGCCCCGGANAGCCCNGGACCATCTTGCGGCTGAACCCGCGCGGCATGTACGCCATTGGCGTCCACATCGATCCCGCCCTGACAAGCTATGCGCTCATAGACGCCGTAGGGACCGTGTTGTTCTCACTGGATGAACCCACGGACCTCGACGGCGAACCTGCCCACGTGGTTGCGGCCATGGGGTCACGGATCCGGGGCATCATTGAAGAATCTGGCGTTGATGAAGACAGGATTGCGGCCGGTGGGAGTGGACCGNGTCCTGTGGACGCAGTCAGTTAGTGGTCCCCGCACATGACAGGTTGGACTGNNCCGCTGCGAGAAATCCTGCAAGAGACGACAGGGTTGCCTGTAGTTGTTGACAAGGATGTGACAGCTGCCGTTGTGGCGGAGCTGTGGGCCGGGGCAGCGAACAGCGCCACCGACTTTGTGTATGTATACATTGGCACAGGTATTGGTGCTGGGCTGGTGCTTAATGACGAGGTGGTCCGTGGATCATCTGGCAATGTCGGGGAGATTGGGCACATCATTGCGGATCCAGACGGGCCACCTTGCGATTGCGGGCGCAGAGGCTGTATCAAAGTCACGTGCATGCCTGAAACGTTAGTGGCACTGGCCCGTCAAATGGGAGCCTTGCCAGCAGTGGATGAGCAAGCACCCACCCAGCTCCTTGATGACATGACAGCATTGGCGAAGGCAGCAGCAGAAGGCAACCCAGCTGCGGTGGAGGTGCTGGCGCGATCGGCGCGGATGTTGGCGGTGGCTGTCTCGGTGTTGACCAACTTGCTGGACGTTGAGCAAGTGGTGTTTGGAGGCNCCTTTTGGCCAGCATTGGCACCTAGTCACCTAGCCCAACTTCCACACCTGCTGGCAGCACTTAGTGTCACCAACAGCGTTCACTCGGTGGACGTTGTTGGAACCATCGTTGGCTCAGGGNAGGAAGCCTTTGGGGCGGCCTGCCTTGTCATGGAGAAGGCCTTTAGCCCCAATGCTGGCCAGCTTCTACTGGACTCCAAGCCCTGACAACAGTGGCCCGCCGCGGACCTCGGCACGGAACCGGGTGTGGGAACTAGCATCTACGGATGGTTCAACGCCGTTCCGGCCATGATTCTCACGGGCATCCTGATGGTGGTTAGCAGCGCGCCGCCACAGAACGGCAAACCCAGAACCTGTCAGTCCAACGCCTCGACGATCTCGCCGAAGGGGATGGTTGAGTCCGTATGGGCCTGGACCACATGGGAAGTGATGATGACATGGACGCCGTGCGTTTTCTCGGCGACTGACTGCTGCATTACGGGTAGAACTGTGGCAATAAAGCCCTCACTTCTGCCCTGAAGGTACTCTGCATACGCGGCTGGCAACTGGTTCATGATCCATACTGTAGTCCCGGCGGGCCGTGGCGGACAGGTCTTGCTCGGAATTCACCCATCGCTCTAAATGCAGGAATCACCGCTTGTGCGCCATTGCTAGGGATTCGCCGCGCCTGAGGGCGTGCCGCAGGTGCCGGGGCAGCTCTGGAGCAAGCGAGCGCTCGCTGGTCCTCCGCGTAAAATTCGGCAAAAGCGGCTAGATGGTGTTGCAGACCGAACAGAATGTGAGAAATAATCCGTAAAGTTGCGACATAATTCGGTGCCAACTTGTTGGTGCAAGAAAATAATGCCTAAGATTAGACCTACGTTAGTTCCTCAACGTGTGTCGGCGACCCTTGGATGATTCGAGGGTGTGGGTGCCCCATGTGGGCCTGACATTTGCTGGCGGATCCAAGCGAACCTTTAGAGCTGCCATGGTGTGCAGTGCCAAAGGCCGCATCCGCCCCACCTTATTTGAAAAATTGACTGTTTCTGCCTCCGTGTTCTAGACACCAGGGTGGGAGCTGGCGACCCACCCTCAAGGACCAAGCAAATGTCTCCTCCGAGCCTTATTCAGGCGTCGGCGCTTTCTGGCCAAAGTGCTCCGATTGCCCTTTCCTATGAACTCTTCCCACCCAAGAACCTCGCCGCTGAAGCGAACCTCTGGGACACCATCNAGGAGTTGGAAACCACCAATCCCGACTACGTCTCTGTCACCTATGGCGCCAATGGCAGTAACCGGGACACGGCAGTTGAGCTACTGAACAGACTGCTCACTGAAACTTCGTTACTGCCCTTAGCCCACCTCACCTGTGTGGGAAACACTGCAGATGAACTTGCAGAGATCATCTCCGAATTACTGGACCATGGTGTTCGTGGCATCCTTGCCTTGCGCGGGGACCTGCCTCAGGGCGGAGTACCCCAGCAGCGGAGCGGATCGCTGACCTATGCCCAGGATTTGATCGAATTGATCCGCCGTGTGGAGCAGCGACGCTCGGCTCTGCTGTGTGCTGGCAAGGTGGCCATTGGTGTGGCAGCCTACCCGGCTCAGCATCCGGAATCACCCTCGGTTGAGCACGATGTTGAGGTGCTTTTGGCCAAGCAGCGATCGGGCGCGGACTTCGCTATCACGCAGGTGTTCTTCCACGCTGACCAGTACAAGGACCTTGTTAGCAGAGCCCGCCGTGCAGGGGTCAGTATCCCCATTATTCCGNGGGTGATGCCGTTCACCAGCTTGCGCCGGGTTCAGCGGCTGNGGGACTTGACCGGCGTTGCACCGTCCACAACGTTGCTCGACGCTCTTGGCCGTGCTGATGATGCGGCACAGAGCCGACGCATCGGCGTCGCGGCAACAGTTGACTTAGCACGGGCAGCCTTGGATGCCGGCGCCCCGGGCATTCACCTCTATACGTTCAATGAGCATGCTGCGGCGCTGGAGGTTCTGGACAAGCTTGAGTTGCTTCGCCCGGGCCGCNCCCAAGTGGGACCCCGAGGCCGCGCAGCACGTCTAGTCACCGCCTAACCGCCCGCTACAGCGCACTTTTATTAATCTTTGCCACAACATATCTAAGGAAATACCATGTCAAAACACCTGTTTTCCCGCCGCCTCCTTGCTGGGCTACCCTCGCATTGGCCGCCGCCGCGAATTGAAGAAGGCCGTTGAAGCTTTCTGGGCCGGCAAAATTGATGAAACCGCACTGGATGCCGCTGCCAAGGAAATTCAGCTGGGCACAGCCCGGCGCCTGTCCGAGTTGGGTCTGACCGAGAACGCTGCCATTCCCGGCACCTTCTCCTACTATGACCAGGTCTTGGACGCCATCACCCATATCGGCGCTGTTCCGGCCCGTTTCGGGGATCTGCGCAACGCTGATGGCCAGCTGGACATCAACGCGTACTTCACCTTGGCCCGCGGCACGGCGGAGGCGCAACCGCTGGAAATGACCAAGTGGTTTGACACTAACTACCACTACTTGGTGCCGGAGATTGGCCCGGAAACCAACTTCTCTCTCACCTCAAACCGTGTGGTGGAGCAGTTCGAATATGCCTTGGCTAACGGCTTTGAAACTCGTCCTTACTTGGTGGGGCCTGTGACGTTCTTGCTGCTGAGCAAGGCAAGCGATGACGCACCGGGCGGCTTCGAGCCGTTGTCGCGTTTGGATGATGTCCTGGCCGTTTACACCGAACTGCTCACCCACTTGGGTGCAGCTGGGGCAAGCTGGGTGCAGCTGGATGAGCCTGCACTGGTGGCAGATCAGGATGTTCCACTGGCACAGATCCAGGCTGCCGTTGCTCGCAGCTACGACGTTCTCGCTGCGGCAGCGAACCGCCCTGCCATCCTCGTCTCCACTCCCTTCGGCGCACTCACCGAACTGTTGCCGACCCTGGCAGCTGCCCCGATTGAGGCGCTGCACATTGACGCGTTCAGGNGCGAGCTTCCCTCCGCCGCGGATTTGGCGCTGCTGGCCGGGAAGACTGTTGTTGCCGGTGTTGTTGATGGACATAACATCTGGCTCAATGATCTGGCCGAATCGGTCAGCCGCCTTGATGCGTTGAAGGCTGCCGGCTTGAGTGTGGCCGTATCCACCTCGACCTCCACCCAGCATGTCCCGCACGACGTCACCGAGGAAGTTCAGCTCTCCGCTGAGCTGCGTAGCTGGTTGGCGTTCGCAGATCAGAAGGTCACTGAAGTGGTGACGCTGGCAGCGCACCTGGTGGATCCGGCGTCGTCCGCTGCAGCCCTCGCGCAGGCCACGGCCGTCATCGCCTCCCGTGCCGTTGCAGAGGGTGTCAAGCGCCCGCAGGTACGTGCCCGCTTGGCAGCACTGACCCCGGCTGATTTCAGCCGCTCAGAATTTGCTGCCCGTGAAGCAGCCCAGGAAGCATCGTTGGCATTGCCGCCGCTGCCTACCACCACCATCGGATCCTTCCCGCAGACTAGCGAGATCCGTTCGGCCCGCGCCCGCGCCAACAAGGGCGCCATCACGGCTGAGGAATACTCGACGCTGATGAAGGAAGAGATCAAGCGCGTTGTGGATCTGCAAGAAGAGCTCGGTTTTGATGTGCTGGTCCATGGCGAGCCTGAGCGTAACGACATGGTTCAGTACTTTGCGGAGAACCTTGAAGGTTTTGATGTCACGGTCCATGGCTGGGTGCAGTCCTACGGTAGCCGTTGCACCCGCCCCTCCATCCTGTGGNGGNATGTAACCCGTGAGAAGGCCATCACCGTTGAATGGGCGCAATATGCTCAGTCATTGACGGCCAAGCCCATGAAGGGCATGCTGACAGGCCCGGTCACCATCCTTGCGTGGTCCTTTGTGCGTGACGATCAGCCCNTTGGGGAGACCGCCAACCAGGTTGGTTTGGCGCTGCGTGATGAGATCGCAGACTTAGAAGCCGCCGGTATCAAGGTTATTCAGGTTGATGAGCCCGCCCTGCGTGAACTGCTGCCCNTTCGCCGCGAAGACCAGGCCGCTTACCTTGACTGGTCCGTGAACTCCTTCCGCCTCTCCACGGCAGGAGCAGCAGATGCCACCCAGATCCACACCCACCTGTGCTATTCCGAGTTTGGTGTCATCATCGACGCCATTGACGGCCTGGATGCCGATGTAACCTCCATCGAGGCTGCCCGCTCCCGCATGGATGTTGTGAACGATCTAGAAGCACACGGCTTTGGCCGCGGCGTGNGGCCCGGTGTGTATGACATCCACAGCNCCCGCGTCCCCGGCCAGGCTGAGGTCTCCGAGCTGTTGGGTACCGCTGTCAAGCACGTCCCTGCACGCCAGCTCTGGGTCAACCCGGACTGTGGCCTGAAGACCCGCGGTTACGCCGAGACTGAAGAGTCCCTGCGCAATCTGGTCAATGCCACCAAGGAAGTCCGCGCCCAGCTCGTCTAATCCCAGCTGGCCTGATTCGCAGTACGACGGCGTTCCCCACCTTGTAGGCCAAAGGGCGGGGACGCCGCTGTACTTTAAGGAGTGCTCCATGACTTTAAGGAGTGCGCCATGACAGGACCGGCCAACCCTGGAACGGAGCCACTGGGGGTAGATTGGTGCCATGAATGAACAGGGGCAGGACACAACGGAAAATTCCACGATCCAGGCATCCACGATCCAGGCAACGGTGGAGAAAGCCCGCGAGGTCTTCGAAAGCGGTATGAGCAAGCCTCTACACTGGCGGTTGCGCCAGCTTAAGGCCATGAACCAGATGCTCCTTGAGCACCGGGACGACTTCAGTGCAGCGCTGGCTGCGGATTTAGGTAAGCACCCGGCCGAAGCATGGCTGACGGAGGTGGGCTTCCTGACCGCTGAGATAGCGCATACCGTCAAACATTTAGAAAGCTGGCTCAAACCGCGCAGGGCCGAGGTGCCGATCTCCCTTCAGCCGGCTAGGGCAAGCACGGTTCTTGAGCCCCTGGGCGTGGTTCTTGTCATCGCCCCGTGGAACTACCCTCNNCAACTCCTGTTGGCCCCTGTCATCGGTGCGCTCGCAGCCGGAAATACTGTGGTGGCTAAACCCAGTGAGATGGCACCGGCCAGCTCAGCAGCCCTGGCCCGGTGGGTTCCGGAGTACCTAGCTGGCGCTGTCAGCATTATTGAAGGTGCTGTGCCTGAAACCACTGAACTGCTCCAGCAGCGCTTTGACCACATCTTCTACACAGGTAATGGCCGGGTGGGACGGATTGTCATGGCCGCGGCCGCAAAGCACCTGACGCCGGTGACACTTGAGTTGGGCGGAAAGTCGCCTGTGTATATTGATGACACTGTGGATCCCCGCGCCGCAGCCACGCGGATCGTGTGGNGGAAGTTCATGAATGCCGGGCAGACCTGTGTGGCTCCGGACTATGTGCTGGGCACTGAGACTGCGCTGGCCCGTCTGGGTGAGCACCTGCCAGCGGCCATCCGGGCCCTCTATGGGGATGAGCCCTCGCATTCGCTGGCGTATGGGCGGATGATTAACGACGCCGCATTCGCCCGGGTTGCGGGCCTGTTGGCTACAGACTTGCAACCAGAGAGCGGATCCGCTCTGCTCACAGTCGGGNGTACGGACGCGGCCACCCGGTACATTGCACCGACAGTCCTTCATGTGGGGGCAGGATCAGCCCTCATGGAGNGGGAGATTNTTGGGCCGGTCCTGCCCCTGGTGCGCATTGACTCGGCGGAGGCTGCCATCGCCTTCATCAACGAGCGGGACAAACCGCTTGCGTTGTATGTCTTTAGTGAGGATCACCAGGTACGTGCGGCATTTACCCACCAGACGTCCTCAGGGGCACTGACCTTCGGTGTCCCTGTGGCTCACCTGACAGTGCCAGGGTTGCCGTTTGGTGGTGTGGGTGAGAGCGGTATGGGGAATTATCACGGTCAGTATTCCATCAACACGTTCTCCCACCACAAAGCCATACTTGAAAAGTCACTGTTCCCGGACACGCTCGCGCTGATCTATCCGCCTNTTAGCGCTGTAAAGAAGCAAATCATCAAGCGGATCGTGGCCCCAGCACGCCGTTTCCGGAACCACTCAAGCTAAATTAGAATATATGTTCTAATTTTGCCAGTGGGTGCTGCCGGGGCACTTGGCGAGGGAATGCAATGGACACGCCCCAGTAGCCGAACATCCTGCCGGGTGAGTTACTTCCCCTGGAAGCGACTCACGCGGGGTGATCAAGGTGGTTTGTCAGGGCAAGATCTGCCAGGATAGAGGCCAATTTATCGACGAACACTTCAACCCGTGCGGTGCGTTTGTCATTGATGCGCAAGGCAAAGATGTTCCGGGCCAGACGAATTTCCGGCACATCCAAGACCACCACGTTCGCGGGCTTGTTCGCCAAGGCTAGATCGGGGACAAGCGCCGCACCGAGCCCCACGCTTGCCAACTGCAAGCTGGCGTTGAAATCATCACTGTAAGCGGCAACACGGGGNTGCAGACCGCAACTGGCAAAGAGGCGTTCAATGACGGTGGCATCACTTGTCCCCGGGTGATGCATGATCCACGGCATGTCAGAGAGCTGGGCTGCCTCCACTACGGAGCCGGGCCGGATGCCCCACGCTTTGGGGAGGACAACCCTGAAGTTGTCATCACCAATCCACGCCCTATTAATCGTGTGCGGCCAGGCTAAGCCGGCCTGTCCCACCTGGTAGACCAGAGCCACGTCAAGCTCGCCGCCAATCCTTAGACCGCCAATGGTTTGCTGGGGTTCACCTACGGAAACATGGAGGTTAATGCCAAGCCCAGGCCACTCGGGGCTACCCAGCAAGCGNGGTAGGGCATAACTTGCCAAGGAGGGNAAGATGCCCAAACGTAGCTCCTGGCTAGTTCCTTCTTCGGTGCGCGAGCTGGCAGCGAGAAGAGCATCAATGTCAATGAGTACCTTCGCTGCATGGCGGGACATAACAAGCGCCGCCTCCGTGGGCGTAATACTACGAGCTGAACGCTGAAACAAGGTGACCCCACTGTCCCGCTCCAACGTTGACATCTGCTGTGAGATAGCCGAGGCCGTGTACCCCAGATGGGTGGCTGCCGCCGCAAAGGACCCACGGCGAACCACTTCAAGTAATGTACGCAAGTGCACGGGGTTGATCACGGGAGCCTCTTTCACGTTTTGTTCCAAACCTTCGCTAAGCATAGGCGCCGGTATCAGCGCAAGCAGCGCTCCGCCGTCGAACAGGGCTGCGCCCACCAACAGGTAACTGTATAGATAACCAACGTGCCACCACTGAAGGACTGAACTCACGTACCGCCGCACATTCGCGAACCACCCACGTCCCAAGCTTTACCTCGACTACGGCAGGTAGATCAGTAGAGAAGCCAGAACTTTCATCACCTACAACTTCACGGGACTTGATGTAGCGCCAATAAGCATCGGCGAGGATGCCAGGAGCGGACCCAACGTCCAGCTTCTAACACCTGCCCTCTAGAGCCGTAGCTGCGCAGCGAGAAATTCGAAGCGGTCAAACCCATCACCCTAGGCGAGAACATCTGGATAGGTGGGGAGCTAACATACTGCCCAGTGTCAGTATCGGGGCGAACACCGTAGCAGGGACTGACTCTGTGGTGACGAAGAACCTGCCCGCCAATGTCAGGGCGCCAAGGAACCTGGCACCAGTGGTCGCGGAAATTCCCTGACCCACGTAACCCTGACCCACGCATGATGGTGTTCCACTATGAGATGAACGCGCTCGCAGCTACGCCCCAAAGAGGCGGAACCTGGACTTTCATCGCTACGAATCACATTCGGATTCGCGCTCGCAGGCAGTGCCGACGAGTGCGAATATTCACCGGTGGGCCATTGTGTCTGAGGAACGTATGGTGCTGCTCTGAACTGCCCTGACCACCAGAGCCGACACGCCGAAAACTAGACACGCCGCACATTAATTTGTGCTTAAGTACTCCACAGCCTGTGGACAGCTCAGTTTAAACCTTGAGTTTTGGCGCTTTAAATCTGCTGGCCTGTGGATGACGCGTGTATAAAATAACAAAGGTGTAATACATCATGTTGGGGTCATTTACGAAGGTGTGCACTAGATGTAGTATTGAAACATCAAATACAGCAGTTTGGGTCAACGCCCAGAACGCTGGCGAGGCCGTAGCGGAAGCGCTCAGGCCCCACGGACAGTGAGCACAGGCCGCGAGTAGGCCCCTGCAAGACGTGAACGCTAAATAAAGAACAGTTTTACAAATAAGGGGAACTCGATCATGACCGTCACGGTTTACACCAAACCTGCATGTGTCCAGTGCAACGCCACATACCGTGCGTTGGACAAGAAGGGCATCACGTACCAGAGCGTGGACATCTCAACGGATCCGGCCGCTCTTGAGCATGTGCTCAGCCTTGGATACCAGCAGGCACCTGTGGTGATCACTGAAGCCGACCACTGGTCAGGCTTCCGCCCGGATAAGATTGCCGAACTGGCTGCAGCCGTCGAACGTGCCGCGTCGAGCGTAGCTTAACAGCAACGCATGCAAGGGCTGCCAAGACAGCATGTATTCAGTGCGCTGGTTCTCACCTGCTCCAGCGCACACCAGTGGGGCTGAGAAACAAAATTCTTAGCCCCACCACCCAGTAAAATAGTTGGAAAGCCAAAGCCATGTCAGCCGTTGCAGCAGAATCAGCAGTAACAGCGATAATCTCTCGATACACCAGCAGCAAGTTGATCTACTTTTCATCAGCCTCGGACAACACCCACCGTTTCGTTATGAAACTGGGAATGGACGCGGCACGGCTGCCGGTTTACACCTATGAAGACACCCTCCTGGCCCAGGAGCCCTTCGTTTTGATCCTGCCAACCTATGGTGGGGAAACGCGAAAAGGCGCAGTGCCAAAACAGGTCATCAAATTCCTCAACGTAGCGGAAAATCGAAACCTGATCCGCGGCGTCGTAGGCGCTGGGAACACAAATTTCGGAGACACCTATTGCCTTGCCGGTGACATTGTCGCCGAGAAGTGCAATGTAACGCATTTATACCGTTTTGAACTTATGGGCACCTCTGATGATGTGGACCGGGTTCGCGAAGGATTGGAAGAATTTTGGACACGATTGTCTCAGAACAAGACCCAGCAGTGAAGGCGTCCAAGGACATGCCTGCAGCATGGGAAGGTATGGGCTATCACGAGCTCAACGCCATGTTGAACCTGTACAACGCCGACGGCGAAATCCAGTTCGACGCGGACAAGGCCGCAGCTCGCCAGTACTTCTTGCAACACGTGAACAACAACACGGTGTTCTTCCACGACCTGGAAGAAAAGCTGGAATACCTGGTGAAGAACGAATACTACGAGCGCGAAACGCTGGACCAGTACTCAATGAACTTCACCCGTGAGCTCTTCCAGCGTGCTTACAAGAAGAAGTTCCGCTTCGAGACCTTCCTGGGCGCCTTCAAGTTCTACACGTCCTACACGCTGAAGACCTTTGACGGCAACCGCTTCCTGGAGCGCTACGAAGACCGTGTGTGCATGGTTGCCCTGCACTTGGCCCGCGGCAACGAGGAGCTGGCCAACAACATCGTCGATGAAATCATCGACGGCCGCTTCCAGCCGGCAACACCGACCTTCCTCAACGCTGGCAAGGCACAGCGCGGCGAGCTCGTTTCCTGCTTCCTGCTCCGCATCGAAGACAACATGGAGTCCATTGGCCGCTCCATCAACTCCGCCCTGCAGCTCTCCAAGCGCGGCGGCGGCGTGGCGTTTGCGCTGACCAACATCCGCGAAGTCGGTGCCCCGATCAAGCAGATCGAGAACCAGTCCTCCGGCGTCATCCCCGTGATGAAGCTCCTTGAAGACAGCTTCTCCTACGCCAACCAGCTCGGCGCACGCCAGGGTGCAGGAGCCGTGTACCTGCACGCCCACCACCCAGACATCAACCGGTTCCTGGACACCAAGCGCGAGAACGCCGATGAGAAGGTTCGCATCAAGACCTTGTCCTTGGGCGTTGTTATCCCGGACATCACCTTCGAGCTGGCCAAGCGCGATGAGGACATGTACCTGTTCTCCCCGTACGACGTGGAANAAGTGTACGGTGTGCCGTTCTCCGACATTTCGGTCACTGAGAAGTACTACGAAATGGTGGATGACGCCCGCATCAAGAAGACCAAGATCAAGGCGCGCGAGTTCTTCCAGACCCTCGCCGAGATCCAGTTTGAATCCGGCTACCCGTACATCATGTTTGAAGACACGGTGAACCGCGAGAACCCCATCGAGGGCAAGATCATCATGAGTAACTTGTGCTCTGAGATCCTGCAGGTTTCCGCTCCCACCACGTACAACGACGATCTCTCCTACGCCGAGACCGGCAAGGACATCTCCTGCAACCTGGGCTCGCTGAACATTGCCAAGGCCATGGATTCCNCCGATTTCGGTGCCACCATCGAGACGGCCATCCGTACCTTGACCGCTGTCTCTGACATGTCAAACATCACCAGCGTCNCCTCCATCGCCAAGGGCAACCGCCAGTCGCGCGCCATTGGCCTGGGCCAGATGAACCTGCACGGCTACCTTGCCCGTGAGCGCGTCCACTACGGTTCCGAAGAGGGGCTGGACTTCACCAACATTTACTTCTACACCGTGGTGTACCACTGCATCCGTGCCTCGAACTTGTTGGCCATTGAGAACGACTCCACGTTCATCAACTTCGAGAACTCCAAGTACGCCTCGGGTGAATTCTTTGACAAGTACACGGATCAACAATGGTTGCCGCAGACCGCCCGCGTTGCCGAGCTGTTTGAGGGCATGCACATCCCCACCCAGGAGGACTGGCGTGCGCTGAAGGCTTCTGTCATGGAGCACGGGATCTACAACCAAAACCTGCAGGCTGTTCCGCCCACGGGTTCCATCAGCTACATCAACAACTCCACGTCCTCGATCCACCCGATCGCCTCCATGATCGAGATTCGCAAGGAAGGCAAGCTGGGCCGCGTCTACTACCCGGCTCCCTACCTGACCAACGACAACGTTGAGTTCTACAAGGACGCGTACGAGATCGGCTTCGAGAAGATCATCGACACCTACGCCGCTGCCACGCAGCACGTGGACCAGGGCCTGTCCCTGACGTTGTTCTTCAAGGACACCGCCACCACGCGTGACATCAACAAGGCCCAGATTTACGCCTGGCGCAAGGGCATCAAGACCATCTACTACATCCGTCTGCGCCAGCTCGCGCTGGAAGGAACGGAAGTGGAAGGTTGCGTCTCGTGCCAGCTTTAGCACCACAGAACTAAAGAGCACGACGGCGGGGCAGACCCGCCGTCGTGCCTTTGGTTTAAGATTGACTTGGCTCATGGAGCCACCAGAATTTAGTGAAGAGGAAAAGCAATGACACCGGAGAAGCTGAAGTTGGCGAGCCACGTAAAGGCCATCAACTGGAACCGCATCGAGGACGATAAGGACGTGGAAGTCTGGAACCGCCTATGCAACAACTTCTGGCTGCCGGAGAAGGTGCCGCTGTCCAACGACGTCCAGTCATGGGCCACGTTGACACCGGATGAGCAGCTGCTGACCATGCGCGTATTCACCGGCTTGACTCTCCTTGACACACTGCAGGGAACGGTGGGTGCCGTCTCGCTGATCCCGGACGCCATCACCCCGCACGAGGAAGCCGTTTACACGAACATTGCGTTCATGGAATCGGTCCACGCCAAGAGCTACTCCTCGATCTTCTCCACCTTGGCTTCCACGAAGGAAATCGACGAGGCGTTCCGCTGGTCGGTGGAGAACGTGAACCTGCAGAAGAAGGCTCAGATCATTGAGTCCTACTACTACGGCGACGATCCGCTCAAGCGCAAGATCGCCTCCACACTGCTGGAATCCTTCCTGTTCTACTCGGGTTTCTACCTGCCCATGTACTGGTCTTCACGAGCCAAGCTGACCAACACAGCTGACATGATCCGCCTCATCATCCGCGACGAGGCAGTGCATGGCTACTACATCGGCTACAAGTACCAGAAGGGTCTTGAGGGTCTCTCCGAAGAACGTAAGGAAGAACTGAAAGCCTGGACCTTCGAGCTTATGTTTGAGCTGTATGAGAATGAGGTCCAGTACACGCATGATCTCTACGACTCCGTCGGCCTGGCCGAGGACGTCAAANAGTTCCTGCACTACAACGCCAACAAGGCGCTGATGAACTTGGGCTACGAGGCCATGTTCCCCTCGGCCGTCACCGATGTGAACCCGGCCATTTTGTCCGCGCTCTCACCGAACGCTGATGAGAACCATGATTTCTTCTCCGGCTCAGGCTCCTCTTACGTCATTGGTAAGGCAGTCAACACCGAAGACGACGACTGGGACTTCTAACCCTTGTCTACACATGATTCCGCAGCCGCAGCAGCCCGTTTCATCCGGGATGCTGCGGCTGTTGTGCGTCCAGGGCATTTGGGCAGTAACCGCGATCCCGGGGATGCCTGGGTTACGNGGGAGCAGGGTAAATTTTGGGGCAAGTTTGGTTCCGCTGGCTTGTTGGTGTTCGACGCCGGACGTGGAGTGCTGCTCCAACACCGGGCACTGTGGTCCCATCACGGCGGCACATGGGGTCTGCCGNGGGGCGCCCTCAACCAAGGTGAAACCGCAGTCGATGGAGCGCTGCGAGAGGCTTGGGAAGAAGCGGCGGTTCCGCGGGAGAACGTTGAACTGCTGTTCACCTCAGTCTATGACGTGGGCTATTGGAGCTACACCACGGTGGTTGTTGCTGCCGTGGTGCCCTTTGAGGCTGTCATCAGTGACCCGGAAAGCATGGCGTTGGAATGGTTCGTGCCTGAAGCGCTCGACTCTCTGGATTTGCATCCAGGTTTTGGTGCGGCATGGCCTGCGTTGCGGGAACGTCTTACTCAACCATGACTGAACTGGAACTGCCCAGCCCTCCATAGTAGGAAGGCTGCTGGAAGAGATTTCTTGGGAGCGCGCCACTAGCTACCGTGAAGGCGGAAGAGGCCGTGAGAACGTGCTCAGCGCTGAGGTTTTGTTAGCGCTGAACTTCTTGCCGCGTGAGCATTTCCTCGGCGCCGTCTTACGATCAGCTCACGGGGCACAAGAAGCCCGGACGTTGTTGGTGGCCGAAATCGAGTATACCAGCATGGACTTCTTACCTGGCGATTTAGCCCTGTCCAGGGCACCGCAGCTANGCAGCAAGAGGCATATCCAGCCAGATGCTGTGCTCACTAGCCCGGGAGTGTTCATGTTGGTGGAAGCCAAACGTATTCGAACCAGCGCATTCCAACTTCATCAGTTGGCGCGAGAGTATGTTGCCGTCATGGCCAATGCTGACGATCGAATTCCGGTCATTTTCTTGTTGGGAGTCAAACCGCCATTTTCGGTGCGTGGAAATGGGAAGATGAGCATTGAAGCGGCAGTCGCCAGCCAACTTGAGTCAGTTTTGGCTGAAACCAACAATGACCAACTGAATCTCCAAGATCTGCTCAGCAGAGTTAACGAAGTGTTTTGTTGGATTTCTTGGCCAGAAATTGATTCCATCATTAGCCAGCAAACGGCCAGCTTCACTTCCGGGGACGCATCCGTGCACAGATCCATTCGGCGGCTCGCAGGATCTATTAATGCAGCCATCGTGTGGCATTCCTAGCCAAGCTGCTTTTCGCGCAACTCCATAGGCCCATACTTCTTAGCTGGCAGCGGCCGGACGCTCCAGCAGTGCCACCACAAAGTCTGATTCAGGCGTTAGTGGATGCAGCTGCCAGGTGGCGAAGCGGCCAACCGTCGCCAGTCCGGAGCTATCCACATCACTGAAGAAGTCCTCAAAGTCGTACCCGCGGCCTGCGCCGAAGCCCACAAGCGCCCGGCCGCCCGGTGCCAGATAGTCATGGAATCGTGTAAGCACCGATGACGCGGTGCCGGGNGCAAGGAACGGCATCACGTTGCCAGCGCACACGATCAGATCGAACTCCTCCCCGGGCAGAGATAAAGTGCTGAGGTCCCCGAGCCGCCAGTCAACGTCGGGGTAGTCCAGCCGGGCGGCGTCGATAAGTTCGGCGTCAATGTCCACGCCCACAACCCGGTGCCCGCGCAGNGAAAGTTCCCCGCCCACACGGCCTGTGCCGCAACCGGCATCCAGAATTCGGGAGGCCCGGCCTACCAGTGCGTCGACCAACCTGGCCTCGCCGTCCAGGTCAACCCCGTCGGCACGCATGCCCGCAAAGCGGGCAATGAACCAGGCTGAATGGCCGGGATTTTCCCGCTTCTTTGCTTCCCATAAATTCTCGCTGTCCATGGGCCAAGGCTACCGCCCTCCGGGGTGCTTGTAGACCACCACCGGAGTGCGCTCTGCGCCTGCCTACGTCAGAAACTACCGTCAGGTGCCGATCCCCAACTTCTTCACCGTGGTGGCACGCATGTCCATTTTGCGCACCTTGCCGGTGACAGTCATAGGGAACTCATCAACCACCAGCACATAGCGTGGAACCTTGTGGCGGGACAGATGGCCCTCGCAATACACTGCCACGGCGGCTTGATCCAGCGGTGCAACTCCGGGTTTCATCAGGATCCAAGCGCACAGTTCCTCACCGTATTTNTCATCGGGGACACCAATAACCTGTACGTCTGCAATGCCAGGGTGATGGTAAAGGAACTCCTCAATCTCGCGTGGGTACAGGTTTTCNCCTCCTCGGATTACCATGTCCTTAATGCGCCCCACAATGTTGACGTAGCCGTCCTGAAACATCACGGCAAGGTCCCCGGTGTGCATCCAGCGCTGTCCATCGATGGCACCAGCGGTCTTCTTTGGATCATTCCAGTATCCGAGCATCACGGAGTAGCCTCGTGTGCAAAATTCACCAGGAGTCCCGCGCGGCACTGTCTCGCCAGTGGCAGGATCCGCAATCTTAACTTCAAGGTGCGGATGCACCCGGCCCACAGTCTCGGTGCGGTGGGTCACGTCGTCGTCCATCAAAGTTTGCATCGACACCGGCGAGGTCTCCGTCATGCCGTAGGCAATGGATACGCCAGCCATATGCATCTCGGTCATAGTGCGCTTCATGACCTCCACCGGGCAGGGTGAGCCAGCCATGATCCCGGTACGAAGGGACGATAGGTCATAGCTAGCGAAGCCGGGCAGGTTCAGCTCGGTGATGAACATGGTGGGCACNCCGTAGAGGGCGGTGCAGCGCTCTTCTTGGACGGCCCTTAGCGTGGCGCCTGGGTCGAAGGCAGCCGCAGGGATCACGATCGCGGCCCCGTGCGTGGTGGCACCTAAGTTACCCATGACCATGCCGAAGCAGTGGTAGAAAGGCACCGGCACGCAGAGGATGTCTTCCTCGGTGAAGCCGATCGTCTCCGTCACGAAATAACCGTTGTTCAAGATGTTGCGGTGGCTCAGGGTAGCGCCCTTGGGGTAGCCGGTGGTGCCAGAGGTGTACTGGATGTTGATGGGTTCATCTGCCTCCAGCCCTGCCATGGCCTGGCCGACGGCGTCAGCTGCCAACCACTGTCCACCAGCCACAAGCGCGTCCCAAGACGGTGTGCCGATGTAGATTGCGGAGGTCAGCTCCGGACACTCGGGATGGACCTGGTTGACCATGGCTTCGTAGTCGGTGCCCTTGAAGGCAGGCAGTGCCACGATCATTTCCATGCCCGACTGTTGGATGGCATATCTGAGCTCGTGGGCCCGGTAGGAAGGGTTGACGTTGACTAAGATGGCGCCAATCTTGGCCGTGGCATATTGCAGCAGCACCCACTCGGGCACGTTAGGGGCCCAAATTCTNACCCTTGCTCCCTTGGCTACGCCAGCGGCGAGGAGACCGCGGGCTAGCTCATCGACGTCGTGATTCAACTGCGCATAAGTCCAGCGCCGGCCCGAGGGTTTGTCGATGAGCGCGTCACGGTCTGCACAGCGTATGGCTGTGGCAAGGAAGTTGGCGCCAATGGTGTCATCCAAAAGCTGTGTGGTGGTGGTACCGCAGGCATAGGAAGTATGAGCATCAGTGGTCATGTGACGATGCTAATACGACTATCAGTTAATGAGAACTAACTCACAGTAACAGCTGGGCTATTTTGCTGTGGACAGCCCATAACGCTCAAGTGTTCTCTGGCGCGGCTGCCTGGCTTTTAGAGATAGCCAGCCGCGTCAACTACCTCGTCATTGAGCATGACCTCAAAGTGCAGGTGGCAGCCAGTGGAATTGCCGGTTGTTCCCACCTCACCAACCGGTGTCCCTGCACCCATCGGCACTCCGACACTGACGCCGATGCTGCTCAAATGGTTGTAAGTGCTNTTAATGCCGCCGCCATGGTCGATGACAACGCGGTTTCCGCCACCATAGGGATGCCAGCCCGCTTCCGTTACTGTACCGGCGCCAGCAGAGAAGACGGCTGTGCCGCATGACGCGCCGAAGTCCGTACCCCTGTGAAGCTCGTCAGCGGCTCCGGTGAGNGGATTGATCCGGTACCCAAACGGGGAGGTCATGGTCAGTGTTTCCAGCGGCGATTGCAGCGCCGCGGATGACTGGGGCACTGGTACTGGTGAATCGAGGGCTCCCAGTGGCACCGCAGCTGGCGCTGCAGCCGGAGTTGGCTTGGCTTTGCTAGCGAGCGAAGGCTGAGCGAAAGTTATCGGGGCATCTTTATCAGCGGTCACCGCCGTTGTGTCTAGGGAAGACAGTTCAGCTGCGCCCGCTGTAGTGGGGCCGGAGTGTTCATGGAAACCAGCATTGGCGCCCGGCAGCGCGGTCAGGGTGAGCAGACCTGCTGCCGCTATGAACCCGAGCTGAATATTCCAGCGGGTCCTTGAATGATTTTTCTTTGGCTGATTTTTTAGGTTGTGGTGGTGCTGACGCGCGACGGCGGCCGTGATGGGTTGTGGAAAGCATGGGGTGATCCTCTCGGCGCCGGCGAAGTTAGCTGTCGGATTCGGAGAGAGATCTGCCCGGCACGTTCATGCCACGGCAGAAAAGGCCGTGGCTCGTTGAACGTGCTTCACCCTAAGGTGCCTAATGGCACCGATGGTGGTTCCTCCGCCCCGTCGGGAGTCTGTTTGGTCATGAGACGCCGACGGGGTTTGGCGATGCGGCCCATGGTGGTACCCGTGAGGGGTACGTAGTCATGCCAGCGTAACGGGATATTGCAAAAGTTATAATTTCGTTATGTGTCGCACGCTGTATTAGATGAGGACTTGCGGTAAGAAAGCTGGTTCCGGTGGCCCGAGAGGATTGCAAGAGTTTCCCGGGCGATCCAACCCCACCCAGACGCGATCGATGTCACCTCAATGAGATTAGGGTAACCTGACCTGCCTTCGCTAAGATAAAGAAGACTAATAGCTCAGCATTCTGTGATTATATTATTTTCCTTACCCAGGGGTAACGCGCGCCCATGATGGAAAGCATCATTTCTCTCCCGTTTGTATGGGCTTTCGCCATCTTATTTGTGATCGTCATGCTGCGTTCCAACGCCACGTATTGGGCGGGTCGCGGGCTTGCCGCAGGTGGGCGCAAAACGAACATGCAGAAATATCTGAACTCACCAGCTGTGCTGCGCGCAGAANAAATCATTGCACGCTGGGGTGCCCCTGCCGTGAGTGTCAGTTTCTTGACCATTGGTGTGCAGACCGCCATCAACTTATCGGCCGGATTTGGCCGGATGCCCTTGCGTCGCTACATTCTGGCCACTGTGCTTGGTTCCATCGCCTGGGCCACCATGTACGCCACCGTTGGGTTGGCCGCTNTTGAGGCCGCCCTTGCCGCCGCGGCAGGATCACCCATGGCACTTATCATGCTGGTTCTGGTGGTTGGAGCAGCCATTCTTAGCGCCCACCTGTTCCGTGTCTCACGGACCCGCAAACTTGACGCAGCAGCGTTGAATGATTGCCCCGTCATGACCCCTGATGCAACAGTCGCCTCGGCACAGAAGGCATAACCACCGTTTACTCGCCCGGGTAGTGCTGCCGGTAGAATCGTAGGCATGTCGGAGACAACTACCAACGCAGCCCGTGATACCGCTTCCCGCACCCCATCCGTTGATACCAATGCGTACTACCGTCACCTGGGTGGGAACCGCTTCGAATCAACCATTCACGCCCAGGGTGCCTGGAACACACACGAACAGCATATGGCCCCGGTAACCGGGATTATGGTCCACGCTTTGGAGCAGTACCGGCCGCGTGCGGACATGCGCCTGGCCCGCTTCAGTTTTGACATCCTTGAGNTGATTCCAGCTGGTGAATTCACCATCGAAACCATGCTGCTGCGCNCCGGGCGAACCATCGAACTGTTGCAGGCGGAACTGATAGCCGAGGGTTGCGTTGCTGTCCGTGCCACAGCATGGCGTTTGNAAAAGACCGATACAAGCGTTGTTCAAGCCTGTGAGGACGTACCCATGGGCAGCCTTAAANGCTCAGTCCCTTGGGATGGCATGGCGAGCTGGCCAGGGNGTTTCATTAAAACACTTGAGAGCCGTTCGCTCCCTGAGCACCGCCCCGGCCGTGGCTCAGCCTGGTTGCATAGCACCCATACAATGCTCGACGGCGGTGAACACTCCTCAGCCCTGGTCCGTCTGCTTGGCCTCGCCGACAGCGCCAACGGTGTTTCAGCTCCTCTGGCTCCTGTCCCCGGCGGGTTCATGTTCCCCAACGTTGACCTTTCAATCCACCTGTACCGTGAACCTGTGNGGGAGTGGCTGGGACTACAGACGCACGTCTCCATCGCGNGGGACGGGATTGGGCTGACCTCGGCGGTGCTCCATGACGTCAAAGGCCCGTTCGGACGCTCCGAACAGATTCTCACAATCCGTCCCCTTCCGCACGTCCAGTGAGCGCACTCCTTGCCCCGCGGTTAGAAGTTCACAAGCAACTGCTCAATCAGNGGGCTGAAGCCGATCTGAACCATGCCCTGGACCTGCTGGCTGAAGTTAAGGCGGCAAATCAAGGGGCCATGTTGCGCCTCTACCGGCCTGAGCCGACCGTGGCCTTTGGGCAACGTGATACAAAGTTGGCAGGATTTGCTGCGGCACAGCAGGCAGCGCGGCTGAACGGATTTGTGCCAGCTGTCCGGCGGGCAGGTGGAAGGGCAGCTGCGTATCACCAAGGGACGTTGATTGTTGACCATATCCAGCGCGAAGACGACGCCATTGCCGGTGCCAAGGCGCGCTTTGGCTTCTTTGGCGACTTGTTTACGGAGGCGTTACGCTCCCTCGGCGTAGACGCCGGCGTGNGGGAAATCCCCGGCGAATACTGCCCCGGTGAATTCAGTGTTNTTGGCCGCCACGCCACCGCCGGCAACAACGGCGTAGCCAGTACGGCAGCACGTAGCTCGGCAGCACTTAGCACAGCAGGATTAGGTACAGCAGCACGGAGTGCAGCGCCGTCGGGCATTAAATTGGTGGGCACAGCCCAGCGGGTTGTGGCCGGAGCCTGGCTGTTCAGTTCCGTGATCGTGGTTGAGAACTCGGCACCGATCCGCCAGGTCCTCACTGACAGCTACGCTGCCCTAGGCCTTGACTGGGACCCGGCCACTGCCGGTGCCGCCCAGGACCTGCTCCCAGCCCTCACAGTTGAGGACGTGGAAGCAGCAGTCCTGGCGGCGTACGCACAGCACACGGAACTTTTCATTCCGTAACGCTGGTTGGTGTGCGTGGGGTTACTGATCTGCGGCGAGGACCCCGGGTGTTTCACCAGCAATAGTGGTGGAGTCACCGTGGCCGGTGTTCACCACTGTTGTCCCGGGCAGCACCAGCAAGCGTTCCTTGATGGACTTCACGATGGTGGGGAAGTCGCTATAGGAGCGTCCGGTGGCCCCAGGCCCGCCATTGAACAACGTGTCACCGGAAAAGAGCGTTTCCAGTGATGCTGCGTAGAAACAGGTTGAGCCNGGGGAGTGTCCTGGTGTGTGCAGCGCCAGCAGCTCCGTGCCGGCGATCGTGAACGTTTCGCCGTCGGTGATGGTGTTATCTGGTGCGGTGCCGGGGTAGATGTCCTCCCACAGCATCTGATCGGCGGGATTCATCAGCACGGGCGCATCCACCAGTGCTGCAAAGGCGCGGGCATGGCGGATATGGTCGTCATGGCCGTGGGTCAACAGCACGGCCTTGACCGTCCTGGTGCCCACTGCAGCAGCGATGGCGGCGGGNTCGTGGGCTGGATCGATCACGTAAACGTCCACGTCATCACCTACGATCCAGACGTTGTTATCCACATCCCACGTGCCGCCGTCGAGCGAGAACGTTCCCGAGGTGATAAGGCGTTCAATTCGGGCGCTCATGCGAACTCCACCACTGATCGCAGTACCGTGCCTTCGCCCATCTTAGTGAAGGCGGCTTCGATGTCATTGATGGTGATGCGTTCGGTGACGAACGCATCTAGGTCCAATTTGCCCTGCTTGTACAGGTCAACGAGCATGGGGAAGTCCCGCGACGGAAGGCAATCCCCATACCAAGAGGACTTCAGGGACCCACCGCGGCCAAACACATCCGCCAGCGGCAACTCCAGCATCATCTCTGGATTGGGTACACCCACCAGAACCACGGTGCCGGCAAGGTCGCGGGCGTAGAAAGCCTGCTTGTAGGTTTCCGGACGTCCGACGGCGTCAATCACCACATCGGCGCCGAAACCTCCGGTGAGGTTCTGGATGGCCAGGACAGCGTCCTCAGCTGTGGCATCTACGGTGTGGGTGGCGCCGAGCGCCACAGCTGCTGCTAGTTTCTTAGGGTCACGATCCACCGCGATGATGGTAGTTGCCCCAGCGAGTGCCGATCCTGCGATGGCTGCCGAACCGACACCACCGCAGCCAATGACGGCTACAGAGTCCCCGCGCTTGACGCCGCCGGTGTTGATGGCAGCACCAATGCCAGCCATGACACCACAACCCAGTAGGCCAACAGCGCCGGGGTCAACATCGGCGTCAACCTTGGTGCACTGTCCAGCAGCTACGAGTGTCNNTCTTTCAATGAACGCTCCAATTCCCAGTGCAGGGGAGAGGACTGTGCCGTCCTCGAGCGTCATTTTNGAGGTGGCGTTGGCTGTGTTGAAACAGTATTGCGCCTGTCCCTTACTGCAGGCGCGGCATGTGCCGCAGACTGCGCGCCAGTTCAAGATAACCCTGTCACCGGGCACAACATTGCTGACACCGGCACCTACCGCGCTGACTACCCCTGTGGCCTCATGCCCCAAGAGAAACGGGAAGTCATCGTTGATGCCACCTTGCTTATAATGCAGATCTGTGTGGCAGACACCGCTTGTCAAGATGTCTACTAGTGCCTCGCCTGGCCCAGGATCCGGGACGAGGATGGTTTCAATGGTGACGGGTGCATTCTTGCTGAGCACCACTGCGCCTTGGACTCTATGGATCACGAAATTCTCCTTGAATTGGCTGTGTTCCCGTCCGGAACAGCACTTGAGTTTCCTGACAGGCTACACGGCATCGACCGGGAGCTGTTGCAGGACTCGAGGGGACTGGGGTTAATTAGGCGGCGAGTTTGGCCACGATGTCATTCAGTGAGGGNTTAGTCGCTGCTGAGCCATCCGGGAACAACACGGTGGGAACAGTTTGGTTACCGCCATTGAGGCTTTCAACCAGCTCGGCAGTGCCGGGGACGTCTTCGATGTTGATCTCTGTGTATCGGATTCCTTTAGCATCCAGCTGCTTCTTCAAGCGCTTGCAGTAGCCACACCACGTGGTGGAAAACATGGTGATGGATCCGGCGTCGGGGTGAACTCCACGATAAATACTCCTTGAAAGGGTTTCTAATGCTGCTACCTGTAGCAACGCTACCGGGCAGTGAAGATATTCCGTGCCTTTCGCGGTGCTGGTCTGGCGAATATGCGACCATGGATTCCATGTGCGGACGTTATGTGATGGCTAGGGCTGTTGGTGATTTGGTTGCTGAGTTAGAAGCGGAGGCCGAGGCGTCATTGGAACTGCGAGCCTCCTACAATGTAGCGCCCACCACGGATGTACCGATTGTCCTTGAGCGGCTCATCGAAGGTGCGCTGCATCGGCAAATTCATGTGGCCAAATGGNGGTTGGTCCCTGGCTGGTCCAAGGACATTGCCGTGGGTGTACGGGCCATCAATGCACGCAGTGAGACCGTGGCGCAGAAGCCAACCTTCCGATCGGCTTTGAAATCCAAACGCTGCGGTGTGCCGGTGCAGGGCTACTACGAATGGAAAAAGTCCCCTGACGGCAAGACGAAGCAGCCCTACTTCATCCACAGTAAGGACGGCTCCCTCATTACCTTCGCCGGGCTTTATGAATGGTGGAAGGATCCGGCCAAGGAAAATGGTGCAACGGATCAGTGGCTACTCTCCTGCACCATCATCACCATGGCCTCACCGCCTGAGGGAGAACTAGGCGTACTGCATGACAGGCTTCCCGTTCCGCTGAGCAAGGAAGCACTGGGGCAGTGGTTGAACCCGGAAGCCCAGTCACCGGCACAGTTGCTGGAGCTGGTGCTTGAAGAAGCCTATGAACAAGCCGCTTCCTGGGTGCTTGACCCTGTTAGTGCCGCCGTGGGCAATGTGCGTAATGACTTTCCTGAATTGATCGACACTCTCAAGCGCTAAGCATTGCCGCCACGGTGAAGATCCTTTGCGCGGCAGATTCATGGTGCCGGCGGGTTGGGTCTGCCATACTCAATCCAAGGGCGTGCACCGTCAAGCATTACCGTCAAGCTCTACCGTCAAGCTCTACCGTCAAAAGTAGGGTACCCCGCCCGGATTTCAGGGTAGAAAGCCCCGGTTGCTCTCCCGAATGATTCGCCATGGAGGGAAGTGTCAAGGATGTGCCGACTCTTTGGGCTGCATGCGGGAATGGAGGCCGTCAAGGCCACATTTTGGCTCTTGAAAGCTCCTGACAGTCTGGCTGCGCAGAGCCAGCGTGCACCGGATGGGACTGGGATTGGCGTGTTCAACGGCAGCGGTCCGCCCACAGTGAGCAAGCAGCCCATGGCTGCATGGCAGGATAGCGACTTCGCAGCGTCGGCGCGAACGCTAGAAGGCACTACCTTCTTGGCCCACGTCCGCTACGCATCCACCGGTGCCCACACGATGGAAAATACCCACCCTTTCGTTCAAGATGGACGGCTTNTTGCCCACAACGGAGTGGTGCAGGCTCTGGCTCAGCTGGATGCCCACATTGGCGAACGCGGAGGTGCGGGCCTAGTCCAGGGAGAGACTGATAGTGAAAGGCTCTTTGCGCTGGTGACGGCCGAGGCCCGGCGTAACGGTGGTGACGTTGGCGCGGCACTGTCCATGGCGATGACGTGGGTTGCAGAAAACTTACCTCTTTACTCTCTGAACGTGATCGTGACCACGGGTGAGCAATTGTGGGCACTGCGGTATCCACACACGCATGAACTTTATGTCTTAGAGCGAAAGGCAGGTGGGCACCGTGAACACGCCGAGCTATTGGCTAGGAGCGCTCGGATTCATGCCCACAGCGGTGCCCTTGCAGAGCAGTGCTCAGTGGTTCTTGCCAGTGAACCCATGGATGCGGACCCTGGCTGGCGGCTGCTGGCCTCGGGTGAATTGCTCCACGTAGATTCCCAGCTGGTGGTGCGTTCAAGCTTTCCTTTGCCTGCTGCGCCAGCGCAGCTGCTGACACTGGCCCAGTTGGGCGCGCAGGGCGCAGCGGCGCAGCAACCACACTCGCACAACGCTGTGCTGGAAAACAATGGCCTTGGCTGGGGACCTGGTGATGGTCCAGTCAGCCAAGGCCTGTGATATATAACTCGCTTGAGCAGGTCATATTTACGCCGGGGAAAGAAATAAATGTCACCTGCTGTTTAACGTGTGAAGTTTTAGTCCTCAGAATTCTCCGGTGACCAGCGGTGGAAATCCAGCGACAGGTACAGAGCCAAGGCTGCGGAGTTGGTGGATTCAACCCTGAGGGCTACATCCTTCTGGCCTTCGTTGAACAAGGTGTCCAAGGTAGCAAGTACCAAGTCTTCAGCGAGGCCACGGCGGCGGTGCTCACGGTCAGTGATCAATTCAATAATGAAAGGCGCATCTGGTGTGTCATTGCCGAGGGCGCGCTCCACGACCAATACGGCAGCCACAATTCTTCCAGCCTCATCCAAAGCCACATGGGAGGCTTCCGGGAGAAAATTGCCGTATTTGCCAGCCATTGAGGCCTGGATGTCAGTGCGTGCTGCTTCAAGGGACTCGCCAGCGACGCCTGCATCGTAGGCAGTGAAATAAAGTTCGCCGAGGCGNGGAAGGTCAGCTTCTTGCACCGTCCGGAAGGGTATTTTGAGTTCCCGCTCCAGCGGAGTGGTTTTGGCGATGAGGGTGACCATATCAGTCATGGAGCGCTCCTTATAAGAATCGTTGTGGCGCTAGCAGCCAGACCAAGTCAGTGGCCATAAATCAATGCTAGACGTCTGTTGCGTTGTCAGCTATCTCGTTAACGCTTTCTGTGCAGAACAAATGTCCGCTCATGCGTTACTTCCCAATGGGCGGTTACTCTCCGCGTGAAATTGAGCGTACACTGAAATTGATTAGTATATATGTACTAATACAAATGATACACCTGGAATGTGTCTTGGGATTTGCGCGCCCGGGTGGGGATGGAGTGCGCGCATGGGCACCTTCAGCGAAGGCGTTGAGGTGGTGCTCTCCGCCGAGGGCACACCTGTGCAACTGTGGTGGCGCGGTACCTGCTATGCCCTCGCGCCTCATCCGTTGTGTTGGTATGAACGGCGCCCGTGGTGGGAGAAGGAAACCCGCATGCCGCCGGGNGAGGGTGTGGGNGCTGTTGACACCCAAATGTGGCGGTTCCAGCTTCTCTTTGAAGGAACGGTTGAAAGCGTGAGCCTTGAGGTGGTGCGGTATCGGCCCAGTGAGCGGTGGCGTGTCATAAAGATTTATGACGCAGTTGATGAAGTGTTTATGGAGGAACAAGGCGGTGCGTAACTTTGTCCATTTGCATAGTTCCTCCGCCTTTAGCGCCCACTTTGGTGTCTCCTGGCCAGAAGACTTAGCTCAGGTTGCTGCCGTGGATGGCGATGCGCTGGCTGTCACTGACCGGGATGGGCTTTACGGAGCAGTCAAGCATGTCAAAGCCTGCATGGCCGCCGGGATCGATCCAATAGTGGGCGTTGACCTGGCCGTGTTGGAAGAAGGCCCAGACGGGTTAGAAACAGCGGGGCGTGTGGTTGTCTTGGCCCATGGTGGTGCTNTTTCGGCGCCGGGGACAGGATACGCTGCGCTGTGCCGCCTGATCTCAACTGCCCATGACCAGCACAAANAGTTGGTGGGTGTGACCCTGGCCCAACTGGCATCCGGTGTACTTGACCCGGAGACAAGAAGGCCAGCCCTCACTGTCATGTTGGGTCCTTATTCCCCTGTTGGCAAGGCCCTGAGCGAGCGCAAATATCTGTTGCCGCGCACAAAGTTCCTTTCTTGGGCCAACGCCATGCCGGCAGGTTCGCTGGTTGTTGAAGTGCTCAGCCACCTGAGCAAGCCAGGGNCTCCCTTGAGTACAGCCCAAGCAGTGCGAATGTTGAAGCTGGCCCAGGAATTTGATGTCCCTGCCATCTTGAGTAACGCTGCCCGGTACAGCCGTGAGGAAGATGCGCCAACAGCTGATGTCCTTGACGCGGCACGGAACATCGCACCCCTTGACCGTCTCAACGACTTACAGCCCACGGGACAGGCGTGGCTANAAAGTGCTGCCCAGATGGCCCAGGTGGCACAAGAAATTGTGTACCAGGGCGGATACGGCGCTGCAGAGTTAGGGCAGTTGTGGGCCAACACCGCCCAGCTGGCGGATAAGTGCAGGCTGGACCCTGCCAGGGACCTGGGCTGGAAANAGCCAACAACTCCTGAATTAGAAGTGTTGGGACTGTCCCAGCCAGCAGGCATGGAACTGCGCCAGCGTACTGAGGCAGGGCTGAACCAGCGCTTTGGCAGTCTCCCTGAGGGGAAGCTATTANAAGTTCGCAACAGATTAGAGACTGAACTTTCCACCATCGCCGGGCTGGGGTTCGACTCGTACTTTCTTACAGTTGCGGAAGTTTCTGAAATGATCAAANAGATGGGAGTCCGCCGGGCTGCTAGAGGTTCCGGGNCGTCGTCGTTGGTTAACTATTTACTGGGTATAAGCGCGGTGGATCCCATAGCCAACAACCTGCTCTTTGAAAGGTTCCTCTCCAGCGATAGGTCCACATTGCCTGATATTGACCTTGATGTGGAAAGTGCCCAACGCCACCACGTTTACAGGCGTATTNTTGAGCGCTTCGGTTCGCAACGAGTAACCCTGATGAGCATGCAAAATAGCTACCGTGCCCGTGGCGCAGTCAGGGATGCAGGCCTTGCGCTGGGCATGGATAAAGGTGACATTGACCAGATTGCCAAACAACTGTGGCGGTTCTCTGCTGGTTCCTTCAGGGAAGCGCTAGCACAGAAGCCGGAGCTGCGTGATTTTGCTGCCCGGGTCCACCAGTCCCGCGAAGATCAAGAACGGGCAAACCTGCAGTGGGACCAGCAGCAATGGCAGAACCTAGAAAGCGAGGCGCAGGAGATCCAAGCCACTGGCGTGGGAACAGGGAGGGATGACAATAGCCCAAGTGCCCAGAATGAGGGAGGCACCCAGCTGGATCTGTTGGTTGATCTCACCGAACGGCTAGACCGCCTACCCCGGCATATTTCAATGCACCCGTGTGGAGTGATTCTGNGGGATTCTTCATTGTTGAACCGCACACCGGTCCAACCCAGCGGCATGGGGCTGGCCATGAGTCAGTTCGACAAGCACGACATGGACGCCATGGGCATGCTCAAGCTCGATGTCCTCGGTGTGCGCATGCAAAGCGCCATGGCGTATACGGTGCGCGAAATCATTCGCCTACACCCATCGAAGGAAGCCGTTGCAGTTGACGGCGGGCATTCCCTCGATGCACAGTTCATAGCTGAAGACGGCGGGATAGACCTTGATGCGGTCCCGCTTGATGATGAGCCCACCTTTGAACTCATCCGCAGCACCCACACGCTGGGCTGCTTCCAGATTGAGTCCCCGGGCCAGCGTGAACTGGTGGGAAAGATGGCTCCGGAAGTCTTCAGCGATCTTGTCATTGACATTTCCTTGTTCAGACCTGGCCCTATGAAATCAAATATGGTCAAACCATTTNTGGAATACCGGGCAGGCTTTGCTGCGGCGCATTATGCCCACCCCGACCTCATCCCAGCGTTGAAAGAGACCCATGGAGTGACGGTTNTTCATGAGCAGGTGCTGCGCACTTTCAACGTCATGACCGGATGCGCCTTGTCCCGGGCTGATGAGTTCAGGCGCGGACTGGGCAACCCGGCTGTGGAGCCCGCAGTGGAAAAGTACTTCAGGGAGGAATCGGCCGGGCGAGGATATAGCCAAGCAGTCATTGAAGAGGTGTGGNGGACGCTGGCTGCCTTTGGCAGTTTTGGTTTCTGCAAGGCCCACGGTGCTGCCTTTGCTATCCCCACCTACCAATCAGCGTGGCTGAAGGCACACCATCCGGCAGAATTTNTGACAGGGTTGTGGGAACATGACCCCGGTATGTATCCGCGGCGCCTACTGGTGGCTGAAGCAAGGCGCCTAGGCATCCCCATCCTGCCCCTTGATATCAACGCCAGCAGTGGGCAGTTCCGTGCCGAGCGGACAGCTGGGCACGTTACGGTGGGGACGNTTCAGGCTGGGGCTGTGACTGGAATTAGGCTGAGCCTGGCTACGGTTTACGGGCTTTCATCGCCTGAACTCAAGCGTATTCTCAACGGCCAACCTTACAATTCCCTCGCGGACCTACGGGACAGGGCAAAGCTCAGCCGGCCTACGCTTAAACGCCTAGCCCAACTGGGTGCCCTGGATTCGCTGCATCGGAACGCGCAAAGAATCACAGGCAACACGGCTAATCGAGCCGATCTCATCGCCCACGTCAACAGCCTCCCGGTGCATAAGTCCAACAACCGCAACGCACCCATTGCCGGCCAGCTTGCACTGCCCTTGGGCGATGTGGAATTGGGCACACTTCCTGCCACACACCAAGGTGCCAGCNCTGGGGAAACTGTGCGCACCGAACTGGATTTACTATCCATGGATGTCAGCGATCACTTGATGGGAAGCTACTGGCCGCAGTTGAAGAGGTTGGGTGTGCGCCGGGCAGAGGAGCTGCTGGGTTTGCGGAACAACACAGAGGTCCTGGTGGCCGGGGTGCGGGTGGCAACCCAAACACCGCCCATGCGCGGTGGGAAGCGGGTGGTGTTCATCAGCATCGACGACGGCACAGGCTGCGTGGACACCACCTTCTTCACAGAGGCGCAGGAANAATCCGGGCCCTTACTCTTTGGCACCCGCATACTTTTGATCCGGNGGTTAACACGGCGTACAGGTCCACGCGGAATCACCGTGCAGGCGTTGGAGGCCTGGGATTTGCAGGACACCGCCCATCTTCCGGCGCCGCCCGTGTTGGTTGGTGCGCTGGCAAACCGATAACATCAAAGAGGCTCACAGCAACCCNCGTATGTTGCTTGGATATGGAGTCGTACATGTCAAACAAGGAGTTATCAGTGCCAGTGGATTCACACATCACCATCAATGTCGACGGCGAGCGAGCGTCAGTGACCACAGGCACCACCGGAGCGGAACTGTTCTTTGAGCGCCGCGACGTTGTTGTCATGCGAGTGGACGGGGTGTTGAAGGATCTTGGCGCTGTGCTCGATGCCGATGCCAGCGTCGAAGCCGTCACCATCGATTCTCCGGACGGGCTGGATGTGCTGCGCCACTCCACCGCCCACGTCATGGCCCAAGCCGTGCAGCAACTGCGCCCCGACGCCAAGCTGGGCATCGGCCCCTACATCACCGACGGTTTCTACTTTGATTTTGACGTGGCCGAGCCGTTCACGCCCGAGGACCTGAAAATCCTTGAGAAGATGATGCTCAAGATCGTCAACCAAAACCAAAAGTTTGCCCGCCGCGTTGTCTCAGAAGATGAAGCACGTGTGGCCATGGCCAACGAGCCCTACAAGTTGGAGCTCCTGGGCAAGGCTTCCGATGCCGATTCCGCCGGTGAAGGCGTCAATGTCGAGGTGGGTGCAGGGGAGATCACCATCTACTCCAACGTTGACCGCAAGAGCGGCGAGGAGATCTGGTGCGATCTGTGCCGCGGTCCGCACCTGCAAAACACGAAGCTGATCTCCAACGCCTTCGCGTTGACCCGCACCTCCGCCGCTTACTGGCTGGGCAACCAGAACAACCAGCAGCTCCAGCGCATCTACGGCACGGCCTGGCCTACCAAGGATGCCCTCAAGGCTTACCAGGAACGGATCGCTGAAGCCGAGCGCCGCGACCACCGCAAGCTGGGCGTGGAACTTGACCTGTTCTCCTTCCCCGATGAGCTGGGCTCGGGCCTGCCGGTGTTCCACCCCAAGGGCGGGATCATCCGCAAGGAGATGGAAGACTACTCACGCAAACGCCATGTTGAAGCGGGCTACGACTTTGTCTACACCCCGCACATCACCAAGGCCAACCTGTATGAGGTCTCCGGCCACCTTGACTGGTACAAGGACGGCATGTTCCCGCCCATGCACGTGGACGCCGAGCTGAACGAGGACGGCACGGTGCGCAAGCCCGGCCAGGACTACTACCTCAAGCCGATGAACTGCCCCATGCACAACTTGATCTTCCGCTCCCGCGGACGCTCCTACCGCGAGCTGCCCCTGCGCCTGTTCGAATTTGGCTCCGTCTACCGGTACGAGAAGTCCGGTGTGGTGCACGGGCTGACCCGTGTGCGCGGCATGACACAGGACGACGCCCACATCTACTGCACCAAGGAGCAGATGAAGGATGAGCTCACCGAAACCCTGAACTTTGTCCTGTCCCTGCTCAAGGACTACGGCTTGGATGACTTCTACCTGGAGCTCTCCACCAAGAACCCGGAAAAGTTTGTTGGCGACGACGCTATCTGGGAAGAGGCTACCAACACCCTGGCCGAGGTTGCTGCGGCATCCGGGCTGGAACTCGTTGCCGATCCTGGTGGAGCCGCGTTCTACGGCCCGAAGATCTCCGTCCAGGCCAAGGACGCTCTAGGCCGCACCTGGCAGATGTCAACTATCCAGCTGGACTTCAACTTGCCCGAACGTTTTGAACTGGAATACCAGGCAGCGGACGGCACCCGTCAGCGTCCCGTCATGATCCACCGCGCCTTGTTCGGTTCTGTAGAGCGGTTTATGGGCGTGCTGACAGAGCACTATGCCGGCGCTTTCCCGGCCTGGCTTTCACCCGTGCAGGTGGTGGCCATTCCCGTGGCAGAGGCGTTCAACGATTACATGTTCGACGTGGTCGCCCAGTTGAAGAAAGCTGGCATCCGTGCCGAAGTGGACATTTCCAGTGACCGCTTCCCGAAGAAGATCCGCACGGCATCCAAGGACAAGATCCCGTTTGTGCTGATCGCCGGCGGGGACGACGCCGACGCCAACGCGGTATCTTTCCGTTTCCGCGACGGAAGCCAGGACAACGGCGTTGCCGTCGAGGAAGCAGTGCGCCGCATTGTTGAAGCCGTCAGGAACCGCACGGCGTGAGTGAACTCGGTGGGGTACCCGAGCCCGTTACAGTTGATGACTTTGAACTCCCAGGGNTTCCGGACGCCTTCCAACGGCTTTGGACGCCCCACCGGCTTGCCTATGTCAAGGGCGGGCAGGAACAGGTCACCGGCAAGCACAATTGCCCGTTTTGTGAGGCACCGGCACGCAGCGATGAAGATTCACTGATTGTCCACCGCGGCGAGCTGGCCTATGTTATTTTGAACCTTTACCCGTACAACCCCGGCCACCTGCTGGTGTGCCCCTACCGCCATGTCCCTGACTACAGCGACCTGACCGTGGCCGAAACGGCAGAGTTTGCCGCACTGTCCCAGCAGGCCATGCGGGTGCTACGGCGTGTAGCGAACNCCTCGGGCTTCAACCTGGGCATGAACCAGGGTGTCACGGGCGGGGCCGGCATTGCCGCGCACCTGCACCAGCACATTGTGCCGCGCTGGGGCGGGGACGGAAACTTCATGCCCATTATTGCTGGCACCAAGGCCATCACCCAGACCCTGGGTGATGTTCGTGAACAGGTTTCTGCTGCATGGGAGAGCACCAGCGCAGACACGTCAGCGGAGCATGCCGGAACAGCGGGGAGTCTGATGCTTAACAAATATGCCCGGGCACTTNTTGCCGCCATTTTCACTCCGGTCGCAGCGCTACTAGTGCGCATGAAGGTTTCCNCCGACGCCGTCACCATCATTGGAACCCTGGGCGTGGCCGCTGGCGCCCTCATCGGCTACCCAANNGGGGAGCTGTTCTGGGGCACCGTGGTGATCACTATCTTTGTTTTCTCGGACATCATCGACGGGCTCATGGCACGTATGCTGGGCCGCTCCGGTAAATGGGGAGCATTCCTTGACTCAACCCTTGACAGGGTGGGCGATGGAGCCGTCTTTGCCGGGATAGTGGTGTGGTTCTACACCGGCGGCAACAACCACTTCATCGCCGCCATGGCACTGACCTGCTTGGTGTTAGGTTCCATCGTCTCCTATGCAAAAGCGCGGGCCGAGGGCCTGGGCATGACGGCCAATGTGGGCATCGCTGAGCGCTCGGACCGGTTGGTTGTAGTGCTGGTGGCCACTGGGCTGGTGGGCTTGGGGATCCCCGAAGCAGTGCTCACTGTGGTCCTGGTTTTGCTGGCCCTGGCCAGCCTTGTCACGGTGTTCCAGCGGGTAGGAACCGTCCGGCGCCAAGCCATGGCAGCTGGCACGCACTCGGGACAGTAACACTGATTATTGGCCCAGCAGCGGACCGGAATACACTGAACTCACCCGTGCGGCAGATCACGTTGGCGGGGTCAGAATATCGTTCCTTTCCAGAGGGGTTTTGTGTCTACACCCGAGGTAACACCTGTCACCGGCAGCAGCCGAGTCAAGCGCGGCATGGCCGACATGCTCAAGGGCGGCGTCATTATGGACGTGGTCAACGTTGAGCAAGCANAAATTGCCGAAGATGCCGGCGCCGTGGCCGTCATGGCCCTGGAGCGCGTACCCGCGGACATTCGTGCCCAGGGCGGCGTCTCACGCGCCAGCGACCCGGACATGATCGATGCCATCATCGCCGCCGTGTCCATCCCCGTCATGGCCAAGGCCCGCATCGGCCACTTCGTTGAGGCCCAGGTCCTGGAATCCCTCGGCGTCGACTACGTTGACGAGTCGGAGGTCCTCACCCCGGCCGACTACGAGCACCACATCGACAAGTGGAACTTCAAGGTTCCCTTCGTCTGCGGCGCCACGAACCTGGGCGAGGCCCTGCGCCGCATCAACGAGGGCGCCGCCATGATCCGCTCAAAGGGCGAGGCCGGCACCGGTGACGTCTCTAACGCCACAGGCCACATGCGCAAGATCCGCACCCAGATCGCCCAGCTGGCCGCCTTGCCCAAGGACGAGCTGTACGTGGCCGCCAAGGAACTCCAAGCCCCGTACGAACTGGTCAAGGAAGTTGCCGCATCCGGCAAGCTTCCCGTTGTCCTGTTCACCGCCGGCGGCATTGCCACTCCGGCTGACGCTGCCATGATGATGCAGCTTGGTGCCGACGGTGTCTTTGTTGGTTCGGGCATCTTCAAGTCCGGCAACCCGGCCCAGCGCGCCGCCGCCGTGGTCAAGGCCACCACGTTCTTCGATGATCCCAAAGTCATCGCTGACGTATCCCGTGGCTTGGGTGAAGCCATGGTGGGCATCAACGTCGCTGACATTCCAGCGCCGCACCGCTTGGCCGAGCGCGGCTGGTAACAGCTGGGTGCTCCCGCTGAGCAACACCTGAACTAACGACGGCGGCACTCACCGCACGCTTGAACGCGTGCCGTGGGTGCCGTTGCTCATCTGCCATCTCTGGGGCCTCTTCGAGGCTTTCACCGGGCTGCTGGCGTATCCCATCACAGACGCACGAGCAGGAACCCGACTGGGGTGCCATATGGCGGACCTGGTGCGGACCTCGGCCGGTGCCGGCGTGGTCTTTGATAGGTCCCAGCGGCGTGCTGTGACCGAAACTGCGGGTGCAGCCGCTACCCAAACCAGCCAGCAAGGCGGCCCAACCGTACCGGGCTATGCCGCTTTCAGTACTGCCTCCACCTGTGAAGTGCTCCACCTGGCCCGGGATGCGGTGGGAGCTGGCTTCTCTCTTGGGGACGGCGACCTCCGGTCCTAGAGGGCCCTTTCGCCAGCAACAACGGCTGATAGCCACGCCTGTCACGGTCACTGGGGTTCGTGATCACCTAGCCTGCTGCAGCCCGCCAAATAGCCCAGATTCATCAGCGCAACGGCTACTTGGGCGGGTGGAACCACCAGGTCTGGCCTTTACCGATGAGTTCAAAGCCGTACTTTCGGTACAAACGTTGGCCGTCAGGGGTGGCGTTGAGCAAAAGATGTTCGGCGCCAGCGTTAAANGCTGATTCAGAGAGCTTGTTCAGCAGGGCAGTGCCTAGACCTGTGCGGCGTTGCTCGGGNGCCACCACCATGTCAAAGATGCCCGCAAGATGTTTCTTGCCTTGATCCGGCGGCAGAAAGGCATACGAGCGTCCGGCCCATTCGTCCTCACTACGGGCGGTGGCTAGCCACACCTGGTTGGGTACCAGTGCCGTGAGGGAGACGCGCCCGTCGCCAACTTCGCTGGCTGTTGCTACGGATTCCACATCGAGGGCTCGAGTCATCCACCAGGGCTGCCAGCCGCGTTCAAAGCGGTATTGCGGCAGAATTCCCTCTTTGACGGCCGCGTTCATCCAAATACCCACTGCGGTGGCACCGCGACGCTCAGCCTCGCCAAGTGCTGGCTGTAATCCGGCGTCGGTGATTTCGGTGGGGAAAAGGCACAGCATTTCTCGAGTTTCTGGCAGCCATACCCAATCCATTTTGTGGGTGGAAAANGCTCGTCCACCTGTTGCCTCCGCCAACGCCTTGAACCAGGCATGCTGAGTGCGTTGGCAGTCGGCGAGTGTCACCATATGAAGTCTCCGTCTTGTGATAGTAGCCCGGGATTTTCATGGGACTGCGGCTTTGTTGGTGGGATGCGGGGAGCTGCTGTGCACCCGTTCAAGAATAGCAAAATCTTGGCCCGTGCAGGTGTTGCCGCGGCGGTTGACTTCACTGTTCTCCAACTTACACCCAAGTCCCCGACTTAAAGCCAAGTACGACGCCGGAACCAAAGTTTCGGCGTCGTACTTGGGTTGTGCTGTGCTTGTGCTGGAGCCGAAGCTACTTTTGGGTGAACACCAGTGACATGGGNGTGGTCTCGGTTGTCTGCCCTTGTGGGTTGTCGCGGAAGATGTTCTCAAGAACCGTCTTNGACAAGGCGGTGTCGTGGCCAAGAGCCACAACACCAAGATCGTTAGCATCCATGATGGCAGTCCCAGCAAAGGTTGCAGCGAACTGTGCAGGCACCGTGGCGCGGACCAGAGCGCTCAGGCGCGCTGCCACGCCGTCGGGGTCGATGGGNGCGTACTTCACTGAGTGGGTTGAGGTGCCCACCTGGTAACCGGCGGCGCCGTCGATGGCGTTGATGTTGTGACCCACCACCTCATAGAACACCCCNGATTTGCCTTGGAGCTTGCCAATCACCGAGCGCGCGGAGGCGTACATGATCTTCGGCAAGCCCACCTCGTCAATGGCGAGCTGCATTGACCAGGGGCTGGCTAATCCGATGCCGCCGGGGTTGCGGGTGACAAACTTCGAAAACAGCCGTGCCGCGCCGGAGACCTTGATGTCCCAGACCGGGATGGAACGGCCCTGAGTCATGGCAACAATCTTCTCCGACACAAACAAGTACCAAGGAGTGTCTGTGGTTGCCGCTGCGTGGTCGCCACCTGCTGTGGGCAAGCCGTCAAAGTAGCGTGAAACGTACTTCATCGCCGTCGGATCAAAATCGGTTTCCTTGTAGAAAACTTCAGTCCGTAACGGGTAGCGCCGGAACGTACCTGCGCCCTCTGGCACCGTGATATCAAGCTGCTTGTCGGCGTTGGGGATGTAGTCGCTCTTGTCCTCAATGCCAGCCTTGACCTCAGGCTCGTCAAAGAATTCGCGTAGCCACAGCTCGGTGTTGATCAAACGCCAGAACACCATGGTGTCCCCTGCAGTCTTGCCGCTGAGGTGCTCCTCAAACGCATAGATGACAGCGTCTTGGCTCCAGTAAGGTCGCGAACCGAAGGAGGAGGAGAGGAAGATCTCGTAGATCTTCTCCTGCATCAGGTTGAACCACTCAGCCTCAGGTGTGGTGAAACCAATCTTATTACGGCGGTTGCTGATCATTTCCGGCAGCAACTCACGGGTGGCATCACGCAAAATACGCTTGTTCCAACCGCCCTTGATGATGGATTCATCATCAAGGCTGAACAGGAACTTCACTACTTCCTTATCAAGGAAGGGCACACGGCCTTCCAAGGAGAAGCGCATGGTGTTCTTGTCCTCATAGCGCAGCACAGCTGGCAGGGACTTGTGGAACAGATCGTCAATCAGACGCAGTTTGAGGTTATCCGGGATGTTGGAGAAGGTCTCGGACTTGTGCTGTGCCATGAACTTNTTATCCAGCAACGGGGTGATGCCCGGGNNGCTTTTGAACGTCAAAGCACCCTTGATACGGAAGCGGGCCAGCCGGTACAAGATGTCTGAGCTGGAGAGCAATTCCTTGGCAAGCTTCGCGTTCTGACCATTNTTCTTTAGCTGGCGCAGGTAGGCGAAGTAGTAGGGGATGTAGCCGGCCATCATTTCATCGGCGCCTTGGCCATCCAGCAGCACCGAGACGTGCTTGGAGGCCTCGCGCATCACCTGATATTGGGCGTAGGGACCAGAGGAGATAATGGGCTCCTCCATGGTGCGCACAAAATCTTCCAGGTCTTGGACAAATTCACTGGCTTGCGGCAGGATCTTGTGACTGATCACATTGCCCTCGCAGCGGGCCAAGACGGCGTCAGCGTATTTTTCTTCATCGTTGATGGAGTTGGGGAAGATTGCTGAGAACGTCTGCTGCTTGGCGCCCAAGGAATCTGTGGCGGCGGCGTTTTCCTGCATCAATTTGTTGATGGTGGCTACCACAGCTGATGAGTCAAGACCGCCTGATAGGGCAGTGCCCACAGGAACTTCAGACTGCAGACGTAGGCGCACACCCTCGGTGAAGCGGGCCTTGTACTCGTCAATGACAGCTTGGGAATACGGGGTTTCAACCTTGGCCAGCTCGGCCAGCTCTTCTTTGAACCGTGTGTAGGAACTGATGGTCACGGTCCCGGCAGGACCGGCATCGGAATCAACAGTGTTGAGCACGAGCTTCTCGCCGGGCATCAACTTATGCACGCCGGCAAAGAAGGTGGCGGGTTCGTCGTCGTGGATCCGGAACTTCAAGTAGCGGAAGAGGATCCGCTCATCCACACCGCGCTCCAGCTTGTCAGCGGCTAGCAGCGGCTTGATTTCAGAGCCAAAGAGCAATGTGGGNGATTCGGGCGTGCCAGCGGTGGCGTAATACAACGGCTTGATGCCGAAGTGGTCCCTGGCTAGCACCAAGCGGTTGTTCTTGCGGTCGTGGATGGCAAAGCCAAACATGCCGTTGAACTTATCGAAGGCAGCATCGCCCCACTCCTGGTAGGACTGCAACACCACTTCAGTGTCCGAGGCAGTGGTGAAGGTACGCCCCAATGCTTCGAGCTCAGCCCGCAGGTCAAGGTAGTTGTACACCTCGCCGTTGTAAACCAGCACCGTCTCACCGTCGGCGCTGTACATGGGCTCCTGGCCATGGGCCACATCGATGATGGAGAGGCGGCGGTGGGCCAGCCCTACGTTGCCCTGGGTGTAGATACCCTCACCATCGGGGCCGCGATGCACCATGCACGCATTCATCTGCTGCAAGAGGGATTCGTCTTCNCCATAACCGTAGTAACCGGCGATTCCGCACATACTTGCCGTGCCTCTTTCCTTTAGTACGTCAGTCCTGCCGACAATGCTACTTGCTTGCGGGGACATCACGGCCCACCGGGTACGTCACCGGAGGGAATTTAGCAGTGTGAGATAGCGCCCACCTATGATGAGCAAGTGATATCTGAGCCCACTTTGAACCCGTCATCCGGACCCACCATTGGCATTCTGGCGTTGCANGGGGACGTCCGGGAACACGCGAAAGCCCTTCAAGAGTGCGGGGCGCGGGTTGTTTTAGTGCGCCGTCCCAGCGAGCTAGCCGGCGTCGAAGGTCTAATTATCCCCGGTGGTGAGTCAACCACCATCGATAAGCTCAGCCGAATCTTTGGTCTGCGCGAGCCGTTGCAAGAGCGAATTGCCAGTGGCTTGCCCGTCTATGGCAGCTGCGCCGGAATGATCCTGCTGGCACAAGAGATCGCAGATCCGGCCACTGATCAAGCAGGGAATCCGCAGCAAACCTTCGGTGGGCTTGACATTACAGTGCGCCGGAACGCTTTTGGCCGCCAGAAAGATTCCTTTGAAACAGACCTGGATTTCCACTCTTTGGCTCCACAAGGTGAGCCTGAGGTTCCGCTGCATGCGGTGTTCATCCGTGCCCCGTGGGTTGAGCGTGTTGGAACGGGNGTTCAGGTGCTGGCGAGTGTGAAACTGCCCCGGTCTGCGCAAAACGATAAGATTGATTTTGAAGTTCGTGCTGTCGCCGTTCGTTCGCAGTATTTGCTGGCCACTTCCTTCCACCCGGAAGTGACTGGTGAGCGCCGCATCCACGAACTGTTTATTCGAATGATTAGAGGAGAAGCGTAACTATGTCAGGCCACNCCAAATGGGCAACGACCAAGCACAAGAAGGCCATTCTTGATAGCCGCCGTGCCAAATCGTTTGCCAAGCTCATCAAGAACATTGAAGTTGCCGCACGTGGCGGCGGGCCGGATCTCGCCGGTAACCCTGCCTTGGAATTAGCTGTTACCAAAGCCAAGAAGACCTCGGTACCTGCCGATAACATTGATCGCGCCATCAAGCGCGGAGCAGGCCTGCTCGGTGACGCCGTCGATTACCAGACCATCATGTATGAAGGTTACGGCCCGCAGGGCACCGCCATCTTGATCGAATGTCTGACCGATAACAAGAACCGTGCCGCTTCAGAGGTACGCCTGGCCGTGGGCCGTAACGGCGGGAACATGGGCGATCCGGGTTCGGTGGCCTACATGTTTACTCGCAAAGGTGTTGTTGGTCTGACTAAANATGGCTTGACCGAGGATGACCTGCTCATGGCTGTTCTTGAGGCCGGTGCTGAAGAGGTCAAGGACGAGNGGGAGAGCTTCGAGATTATCTCCGACACGGCAGATCTGCCCGCTATCCGTGCGGCTCTGGCTGAGGCTGGCATCGAGTATGAATCTGACGAGGCGGCCTTTGTGCCCTCCATGCACGTGGAACTGGATGTGGAGAACGCGCGCAAGTTCATGAAGCTCTACGACGCGTTGGAAGACCTCGATGACGTCCAGAACATTTACTCCAACGCGGATATGAGCGCAGATGTCCTTGCAGCTCTTGAAGAGGACTAAGAACTGCGAGTCCTGGGAGTTGACCCCGGCCTGACCCGGTGCGGGCTCGGTGTTGTTGACGTTGCCACTAACCGCATGGCTACCTTAGTGGGCGTGGGCGTGGTGGGTAGTTCGCATGAATTGAGCCTTGACGCCCGGCTGCTGGTCATTGCAGAAGCGGTTGATCAGTGGTTGGACGCGTTTAAGCCTGATGTCCTGGCCATAGAGCGGGTTNTTGCCCAGACCAACCTCAGCACTGTCATGNGGGTGGCTCAAGTTTCTGGGGTTGTCATGGTGGCGGCTGCCCGGCGCGGGATCCCCGTGGCCATGCACACGCCGTCGGAAGTTAAAGCGGCTGTGACGGGCAATGGCCGGGCCGATAAGGAGCACGTCACAGCCATGGTCACCCGCCTTCTGCGTCTGTCGGAGCCGCCGCGCCCGGCCGATGCCGCAGACGCCCTTGCCTTGGCGATTGCCCATGCCTGGCGCAGCGGCAATTCCTTTGCCCAAGACTCCCAAGGTACGACGGCGGCACAGAAGTTATGGCGCGAGGCCGAGAGTAAGTCCCGGGTCAAGAAGAACAAGGAAAAGCCCGCACAAAAGTGGAACTAGTTGCTAGTAAGTATGTTCGATACACTGAGGGTAGTTCAGTGGTCCATCAGTTCGGGTTTTGTCAGGAGCAGTTTCAATGATCAGTTTTGTCCGCGGCCCTGTGGCTTCGCTTTCCTTGGCCCAAGCCGTCATTGACGTCAACGGGNTTGGCATGTTGGTCCATGCAACACCCAAAACGTTGGGTGGATTGCGGTTGNGGGAGCAAGCAACTCTCACCACGGCCATGATTGTGCGGGAAGATTCCATGACACTGTACGGGTTTGCTGAGGAATCCGAACGTGAAGTGTTTGACGTTCTCTTATCAGTGAGTGGAATTGGTCCCCGTTTGGCGTTGGCTATCCTCTCGGTTCTGGAGCCCGAAAGTATCAGAGTTGGTGTGGCTAGCGGGGACGGAAAGGTGTTCACCAAGGTTCCTGGTGTGGGACCTAAGGTGGCGGCCCGGATAGTCCTTGAGCTCAAGGACAAGCTCAAGCCAACCGGTGCTGCTATAACCTCGGCTCCTGCCACCTCAGCGGCGATGGAATGGAAAGACCAGGTGGTGGCTGCCATGACAAGCCTTGGCTGGAATGAANAAGACGCGCTGAAGGCCATCGAGGCGGCACTGGCCGCCGAGCCCGAGCTCGCCGAGGGTGCCAATGTGCCCGCCGTTCTGCGGGCTACGTTGCGCTGGCTTGGCCAGGACACCACACGGGCAAAGAACGGTGTGCGGTAGACCGTGGCAAACACAGAAGATCAAGCACCGCTGTTGCCAGGTCAGATTAACATTGGTGGGGCATCGGCACCAGCGGGACGTGGGCCAGCTAGTGAATTAGCTGCCCCTGCCCCGGAGCCCGAAGAACGGGAACTGGAAGCGGCCCTGCGGCCGAAAAATCTTGACGACTTTGTTGGCCAGGAACGGGTACGTAAGCAGCTAGCTTTGGTCCTTGCGGCATCAAAGATCCGTGGCCGCAGTGCCGATCATGTGCTCATGTCCGGGCCCNCCGGTCTAGGTAAAACAACGTTGGCGATGATCGTTGCCGCTGAAATGAACGCACCGCTGCGGATCAGCTCTGGTCCTGCCATCCAGCATGCGNGGGACCTTGCGGCCATTCTCTCCTCACTCTCTGAAGGGGAGGTCTTGTTCCTGGATGAAATTCACCGCATGTCTCGGCCCGCTGAAGAGATGCTGTACATGGCCATGGAAGATTTCCGGGTTGACATCATTGTGGGCAAGGGTGCAGGAGCCACTGCTATTCCCCTGGAGTTGCCCTCCTTCACTCTGGTAGGGGCCACAACCCGCGCAGGGCTTCTGCCGGGTCCGTTGCGCGACCGTTTTGGCTTTACCGGTCACCTGGAATTTTATTCGGTGGCGGAGCTGGAGCTAGTATTGCGCCGTTCAGCAGGCATGCTCGATCTGAAACTGACAAGTGCAGGGTTCGCTGAAATTGCCGGCCGCNCCCGGGGAACACCTAGGATCGCCAATAGACTACTGCGCCGCGTGCGCGACTGGGCCTTGGTACATGGCATTGAGAATATTGATGCACGCACAGCCTCTGCTGCACTGGACATGTATGAAGTGGATGTCAAAGGTTTGGACCGGCTCGACCGCTCGGTGCTTGAGGCGCTCGTGAACAAGTTCAACGGTGGACCCGTGNGGCTATCTACCCTTGCTATCGCGGTGNGGGAAGAGCCGGAAACTGTGGAAACCGTGGCTGAGCCCTTCCTGGTGCGCGAGGGGCTGTTGGGAAGGACTCCCNGGGGTCGCATAGCCATGCCTGCAGCGTGGGAACACTTGGGGCTGAAGATGCCAGGAAACGCTGTGGCAGCTGCCATGCTTCCCCTTGACGGGGATGATCGCGACGACTAAGTGCCGCGCACGGGCGCCTCGCAGTGCTAGTGGATTCAGCTCTAGGGCACAAATCCACAGCCAAGATCATTGAGTTAGCCCAGCTTTTCAGGCAATCTGTGTAATTCTGGGCGGTTGTGGGGATTATCATCCCACGTCCAGCTTTACCCTCTAGACTGATATGACGTCCGGCACGTTCGCAGCGAGCTGGCTCCACTGTGTACCCAAAAGAATGGAAATTAAGCCGTGTTCTTCAGTAGTGTTTTGGTCAACAACCTCACCCTCAGGGAGTTTTCATGGACCCGATGAGCCTGCTCTTGTTCGCCATGTTTGGCCTGCTGATCATCATGATGATCCGCAAACAGAGGAAGACTAAAGCTGCTGCAGCGGAAAAGCGTTCAAAGCTGGCCCCTGGCGTGGAAATGATGACCAACTTTGGGCTCTTCGGTAAGGTTCTGGCCATCGATGAGCAAGAGAACAAGATTCTCTTGGAAATCTCCCCAGGAAACACCGCTACCGTGCACAGCCAGACTGTCGCGAAGATCATCGAGCCCGAAGACGGTGAAACTGTTGACGCCATTGTGCCCAACGACGCTTCATCGCTAACTCTGAACCTTGATAAGCGGAACGAACCTGTGGAGTCCGTGGAGGAATCCCTTGATCGCCTGAAANACGAAAACAACAAAGACAACTAGCCTTATTTCGGGCTGGCAGCTGCTGCGTCTACGTACTACCAGATGCAGCAGCATTGCCATGTTCATTGCTGCGCGGCGCGCGGATGATTCCCATGATCAATAGAAGGATCCCTTGATGGCACGAACCGGTCCGACGTCCACAGCACGCAGAACTCTTCTGTGGCTTGCGGCGATCATCATTGCATGCACCTTGGCAGTAGGCGGTGGCGTTCTCGCTGGTGCCGCCACATGGGCGCCAAAACTTGGTCTTGACCTCGAAGGTGGCACCCAGATGATCCTAGCGCCGAAGGTTGATGGCGCTGGCAAAATCAGTACCGAACAACTGGATCAGGCCGTGTCCATCATCCGCCAGCGTGTAGACGGTTCGGGTGTTTCTGAAGCCCAGATCTCCACCGAGGGTGGCAATAACGTTGTTGTGAGCATGCCCGGCAAGCCCACGGACGAAGAGCGCAATCTCATCAAGGCCTCGGCTAACATGAACTTCCGCCCCGTCATTGTGGCCACCCAGGGCCCTAGTGGCGCTGTTCCTGAAGCAGAACGCACCCCTGCCGACAAGCTTCCAGTGCCGACCGCAGCCNCGCTGAATGCCAGCGACCCGAACTGGGTTGACGCTGCCGTGATGAAGGACTTCGAGGCCACCAGCTGCATCAAACCGCTGACCGAGCGGCCTACGACGTCTGATCCAGCCAAACCGCTGGTCAGCTGTGAGCCCGATTCTGGTGTCAAGTACATCCTTGGCCCGGTGGAAATCCCCGGTAAATGGATTAAGACTGCCAGCTACGGCCTGCAGGCCGGCGCACAGGGTGCCACCACCAATGAGTGGTCAGTCCAGCTCACACTCACCAAGCCCGAGGGTGCCACGGCATTCAAGGAAGTCACCCAGCGTCTACACGCTAAATACCTGGCCAACCCTAATGACCCACAGTCCCAGTTCGCTATTGTCCTAGATGACAGCGTTGTCTCGGCACCCAGGTCCCAGGCAGCCATCACCGACGGCCAGTCCTCCATTACGGGCAACTTCACCGAAGCCAGTGCCAAGGCGTTGGCTGACCAGTTGAAGTTCGGTTCACTGCCCATCAGCTTTGAGATCCAAAGTGAAATCCAAATTTCAGCAACCCTGGGTCTGCAACAGTTGGAAATGGGAATTCTGGCCGGCCTGATCGGGCTTGGCCTTGTTGTCATCTATTCGCTGTTCCAATACCGTGCGCTGGGTCTTGTGACCATCTTTTCCCTGGTCATCGCTGGCCTCCTGACGTACCTGGCCATTATCTTGTTGGGTTGGACGGAAAACTATCGCCTGTCTCTGGCTGGTGTGGCGGGTATTATCGTGGCCATTGGCCAAACTGCTGACTCATTTATTGTCTACTTTGAGCGAGTCAGAGATGAATTGCGCGACGGGCGTGGCTTGATTGCCGCCGTCGAAAACGGCTGGTCACGTGCCAAACGGACCATCCTGGCTTCCAAGGCCGTGAACATTCTGGCGTCCTTGGTGCTGTACTTTGTCTCCGTTGGCAGTGTGAAGGGCTTCGCGTTCACCCTGGGCTTGACCGCCGTGGCCGACCTCATCGTGGTCTTCATGTTCACGCACCCAACACTGCAGTTGCTGGCACGGACCAAGTTCTTTGGTGAGGGACACNGCTTTTCAGGCCTGGACCCTGCCCAGCTCGGTGCTGTGCCGCTGTATCGCGGAGCAGGCAGATTCCGCACCNCGCAGGAGTCCCTGGAGGTTGCCAAGGGCAAGAACGCCAAGGCTGCAGGTGAGGCCGAACGCCGCCAAACCATTGCCGAGCGCCGCCTAGCGGCCAAGGAGCACCAAATGGTTGGCAGCAACGGTGCAAGGCCTACAGAGTCCGGCTCTAGTGACGACTCGAAGGAGAACAAGTAATGAAGAGTTTCGCCACTTTTGGTAATGAGCTGTACACGNGGGAACGCTCCTACGAGTTCGTCGGAAAACGCAAGATCTGGTTCGGGATTGCCGGAGTTGCCATACTCCTGTCCATCCTGATCCCGCTGCTTGGCGGCGGTTTCAACTTCGGCATTGAATTCCGCGGTGGTTCCCAATTCACCATCTCCCAGGTGGCCCACACCGATATTTCCATCGGTCAGGAGGCAGTGGCCGCGGCGGTGCCGGGAACGGCTGCGGTGGTCACCAATATCGCCGGGGACACCATGCAGGTCCAGACTGACAAGCTGACAGACGATCAGACACTGGCTGTGAAGAATGCGTTGAAGACCGCCTACGGGGTGACGGAGGATCACATCACTTCTACCTTTGTGGGCCCCACCTGGNGGCAGGACGTCTCCCGGCAAGCCATCATTGGCTTTATCGTGTTCGTGGTGCTGGCCACGATCTTGATGGCGTTGTACTTCCGTACGTGGCGCATGTCCATTGCCGCCATCAGCGGACTGCTGGTGGTCATGGTGGTGACAGCGGGCGTGTACGCCGCGTCCAACTTTGAAGTCACGCCGTCGGCCATCATCGGCTTCTTGACGATTTTGAGTTACTCGCTCTATGACACGGTGGTGGTCTTTGACAAGATCAGAGAAAACACGGCGGACATTACCAAATCCACGCGGCGAACCTTTGCCGAGGAAGTGAATTTGGCCGTCAACCAAACGCTGGTGCGCTCCATCAACACCATGATGGTGGCTGTGCTGCCAGTGGGCTCGATCTTGTTCATTGGCGCCCTGTTGCTCGGTGCCGGTACGTTGCGAGATTTATCCTTGGCGTTGTTTATCGGCATCATCGTGAGCACGTTCTCCACCATCTTCGTTGCAGCGCCCATGTACTCCAAGCTGCGTGAACATGAGCCCGAACTGCTCAAGCAGGCCAAGAAAGTCCAGCAGCGCCGTGCCAGTGAAAGTGCTGTTGCCACTGTCGACGCCGGCTAACACTTTGGTGTCCTGCCCACCACGGTTGGTGCACCAGGCCGGGGTTCGATGCGATGCATCGGACCCCGGCCTTGTTTTGTCAAATTTAGCGCCCACGCGCCTTAGACTGGATTAATGCCCTGCAATGGGGCGCATGGTGAGCAAGTGCGTGAGGGAGGTAATGCGTTGAACGATGAATCGCCCTCGCATGAAATCATGGCTGAGAACAAAAGCACAACAACATCCGCAGCGGTAGAGCACAGCTCACAACCAGCTGAGCAACGGCCCACCTTTCCTGGCCGACGGGAACGTACCAGGTCTCGGCTTGCGCGCCTTACAGGATGGTCGAATGAAAGCTATTCACCCATCCTTGAGCCGCTGCTGCGCATAGTGCGGGCAAGAAATCCCAAAGAAGACTTTGATCTCATCCAGCGAGCTTTCACCGTCGCTGAAAAATATCATGAAGGCCAAAAGCGCAAGAGCGGTGACCCGTACATCACTCACCCTGTGGCAGTGACCACCATTCTTGCCGAAATGGGCATGACTGGAAGCACCCTGGCTGCAGCGCTGCTCCATGACACGGTGGAGGACACCCCTTATACCCTTGCCGAGCTGGAACGGGATTTCGGGGCGGAAATCACCATGCTTGTTGACGGCGTCACAAAGTTGGACAAAGTTGAGTTTGGTGATGCTGCCCAAGCTGAAACAGTACGCAAAATGGTCATTGCCATGTCCAAGGATATTCGTGTGCTGGTCATCAAGCTGGCTGATAGGTTGCACAACGCGCGCACCTGGCGGTTTGTGTCCGCGGCCTCCTCAGGCAAANAAGCCCGCGAAACTTTGGATATCTTTGCCCCTTTAGCGCACCGGCTTGGTATGAACGCCGTGAAGTGGGAACTTGAGGAGCTTTCCTTCGCTGCCCTTTATCCCAAGGTGTATGAAGAGATTGTGCGAATGGTCCAGGACCGTTCACCTGAGCGCGATAAGCAGCTGAGTATCATCCGCCGTGAGATCGTGGAAATGCTGCGGGTGTCAAAGCTCAAGGCTGATGTTACTGGCCGGCCTAAGCACTACTACTCCATTTATCAGAAAATGGTGGTCCGCAACAAGGACTTTGATGACATCAATGACCTCATCGGGGTCCGTATCTTAGTTGACACAGTAGGGGACTGTTATGCGGCACTGGGACAAGTCCATGCCCTCTGGAACCCACTGGTAGGACGTTTCAAGGACTACATTGCACTGCCGAAATTCAACATGTATCAGTCGCTGCACACAACAGTTGTGGGTCCGGGCGGCAAGCTGGTTGAGATTCAGATTCGCACCCTTGAAATGCATCAGCGTGCCGAATACGGTGTTGCCGCGCACTGGAAGTACAAGACCGGGAACAAGGCCNCCGTTGGTGGCCAAGAAGATTTGGATTGGCTACGCACCCTGGTTGATTGGCAGCAAGAGACCAGCGATCCCAATGAGTTCTTGGAGTCGCTGCGCTATGAAATGAATACCAAGGAAGTGTACGTTTACACTCCCAAGGGTAAAGTTATTGCCCTTCCTGAGGGTTCCACTCCCGTGGACTTCGCCTATTCCGTGCACACTGAGGTGGGTAATCGGACTATCGGAGCCCGTGTGAACGGCAAATTGGTTCCGTTGAACAGCGAACTTGCCCACGGCGACACCGTTGAAGTCTTTACCAACAAGTCCGAAGGTGCTGGTCCCAGCCAGGACTGGCAGAATTTTGTCAAGAGTGCGCGGGCTCGGAATAAGATCCGCCAGTGGTTTACCAAGGAACGCCGCGACGAGTCTATTGAANAGGGCAAGGATCTGCTCACTAAGGCGATGCGTAAGCAGAACCTGCCCTTGCAGAAACTGATGACCCACGACGCGCTGCTGTCCGTCAGTGAGCACTTCCACTACGTTGACATCGCAGGTCTTTATGCGGCAGTGGGCGACGGCCACACGTCCGCCCAGTCAGTGGTGGAACGTTTGCGCGATGTGTTGGGCGTGGCCGATGACATCGAGAATGCCCCGCCACCGGTGGACACCCATGTATCTAACAATCGTTCACGCATCTCAGAGTCTGGGGTTATTGTCCACGGTGTTGGTGACGTGCTGGTCAAACTGGCCAGATGCTGCACCNCTGTACCGCCTGATCCTATTTCGGGTTTTGTTACTAAGGGCTCGGGTATTTCTGTCCACCGCCAGGACTGCCCCAACTTACTGCATTTGAAGAACGAACCCGAGAAGTTAGTTCCGGTTGAATGGGCGCCCACCCAATCAGGGNTGTTCTTGGTGGAAATCCAGGTGGAGGCCCTTGATCGCAAGAGCTTGCTCTCAGATGTCACCCGCGTCCTGGCTGAAACCCATGTGAATATCCTCGCTGCCAGCGTCAACACCTCGCGCGACCGTGTGGCCATTTCCAAGTTTGCCTTCGAAATGGGCGATCCCCAATACCTTGACCACGTGCTGAACTCCGTGCGGCGCATTGACGGTGTATTTGACGTCTACCGTTCAACAGGCAGTCACCGCCGCGCATAAGCTCACGTGGCTGGAAGTACCGCAGAGTTCAAGCTCCTTGGGGTAGGTCTGTAATCATCGTTTGGAGTAGTTCCTGTCCCCGGAGTTTGCCCGGTACATGGGCTGCTGAGCGTAGGCCTTGGCGAATCTGCTCCAGTGGACAGTCCAGAGTGGGTTGCCGGCTCATTCTCTCCAGCACGGCCAGGGCAATGGCAGCAGGGGCTGTCCGTGCCACGTCAAGAGCGGTGCGCAGGGGNCTGGTGATAAGGACAGCGCCGATTTTNAGCACTTCAGAGGCATCAAGGTGTACTTGGCGGATGCTGCAACCGCTGAACGCCGGCAGTGAGGCGCTATTGCCGTCGTTGTCCAACAGCAGTGCAATAACAACCGGTAGGGGAGCGCAACCGTAAACCCAAGCAGCTGATAACTGCCCTAAGGCTGCTCGTGTGGTCAGGGCTGCCGGGATGTGGTGCGCCAGTGCTGCTGCCCGGAGAGCCGGAGTCTCAAGGACAGCAGTAGAACGGAAGGCCTGGCCAGTGATCTGGGCCAGCACCCCATCAATTTTCATGGCATGAAGCTCGGCAAGGATGAAATCGGTACCGGGGACGATCAGCTCATGGTGTGTAGCGGGTGAATCGTTCATGAGCCAAGCCTGCACCCTTGGCGGGGTAAGAAAAGGCCTCCGGGACGGATTGTGGACAACCCGGGCCGGAGGCCTCTTTAGAACAACTTCATCATGTAGTGCTCAACAGCAGAACCAGCTGCCTCAACCAGTGTCAGGAGAAGTCCGCTGCGGCCTTNTGGATCTGCTCCAGCCATAACTGACGGGCCTCAAGGGCATCAGTTGCCTTGGCCACCTTGCGGGCGTCCCCGGCCTTNTGCGCCTTCTCGAGGTCTTCCTTCAGGCCAGCAATAGTGGCTTCCAACTGGCTCAGGGCGCTGCTGGTGCGAGCCTTGGCTTCTGGGTCGCTGCGACGCCAGTTGTCCTCATCGGCTGCACGTACTGCCTCTTCCACCTTGCGCAGGGACGCTTCCACCCGCTGCATGTCGTTGCGAGGGACCTTGCCGGCTTCCTCCCAGCGGTCGCGGATGGTCTGCAAAGACTTCTTGGTGGTGGCGAGGTCTTTGATGGGAAGCAGTGCTTGTGCTTCAACGATGAGGGCTTCCTTGACCACCAGGTTGGCACCGAATTCTTCATCGAGTGCATTATTGGCTGCCTGGCGGGCTGCGAAGAACTTATCCTGTGCACCGCGGAACCGGGCCCAGAGAGCGTCGTCATCTTTGCGGCTGGCACGGGGAGCTNNCTTCCACTGATCCATCAAGCTGCGATATTCCCCAGCTGCGAAGCCCCAATCCGTTGACGTGGCCAATTGCTCGGCAGCCTCGATTAAAGCTTCTTTGGCGGACTTGGCGGTGGCGTTGTTGTTATCCAACTGTGAGAAGTAGGCGCGGCGGTGGCGGTCAAACACCGTGCGGGCGCTGCGGAACCGCTTCCACAGGCCTTCCTCAGTGGCGCGGCCAAGGCGCATACCCGACTTNTGAGCTTGCTTCCAGAACTCAAAGAGCTCGTTCATTCGGGCGCTGCTGACCTTCCACTGAATCGTGGTGGGATCTTCAGCTGCAATGCCTTCGGCCTCAGCCACAATAGCTTCGCGGGCCGCCAACTCCACTGAACGAGCAGCCTCGTGGGAGGCACGTTCCGCTGTTGCAAGTGCCTTGATGTTCTCCTCGAGGGCGGCCAAACGGGCAAGTGCGCCAGTGACATCACCCACGGAGGTGCGCTCGGCAAGCTGCTCGTGCAGATGGCTGACCGTCTTGTTCATATCAGCGGTGGGCGCCTTTGCCTCAACGCGTTGTTCGAGCAAAGTCACCTGGGCGAGGATGTCATCGAACTTGCGCACGAAGTAGGTCAGAGCCTCCTCCTTGCTGGCACCGGGGTACTGACCCACAGGGAATTCTTCACCGTCAAGAAGTAAGAAAACGTGTCCGTCTTCTTCAGCACGGCCAAACTTGGCAGCTTCGGTCAGGTTCACGCTGGGGACGGCCGCAGTTGGGGCCGGCGCCGGTGCAGCAGTTGCTGCAGGGGCCTTGGGGCGGGCGGCAAAGGCTGCCGGAGAAGGAGAAGGAGAAGGTGCCGGCGCTGGTGGCGCCTGAGCAGGAGTCTCTTCCTGGGCCGCAATGGCTGGCGCTGTAGTTAGATCATGCCCTGTGTTGGAGGCAAGTGTTTCGTCGGATTCTTGACTGTGTGTCACCGCTAAAAGTCTTTCGCTTGACGGATAATTGGCAGGTAAGGCAAAGGGTCTGGCCGGAACCTCAATGGTGCTTTTGCTTGGTTGTACATGGAGGTGAACCACCAAGGTAGGCCTTGTGAAATCTACTGGAGCTGGAACGAGTCTATCGTCACCTTGGTCTTGGGTGCACCGTCGGTGGCGCCGCCTTCGATCCCGTCCTTGGCAATTGCTGCAACCACGTCTAGGCCACTAGTGACTTTTCCAACAATGGTGTAGCCGCCAGTGTCCTGTCCCAACACGGTGTCCTGGTAAGCGATGAAGAACTGTGTTCCGTTGCTATACGTGGTGTTTGCTCGTGCCACAGCAATGGTCCCGGCCGGGTAATTGCCGTCCGCAGGAGAGTTTTCCACCGGTCCCCACAGGTAGTTTGGGTCACCGGAGCCGTTGCCGGTGAGCGAACCACACTGCAGGACGCCAAAGCTAGGTGAGTCAGTCAGGCGGTGGCACGTTTTGCCCGTCATGAATCCGGTGTCGGCCAGTGACTTGAACACTGCAGCGGCCTGCGGAGCAGTATTGCCGTCCAGGGAGATGCCCAACGGCTTGCCGTTGAGGGTCAGCGTTCCAGTGAAGGTCTTGCCCTTGGCGGTATTGGCATCGGGGACGGTGGGGCTGTTGGTCTGCGCCGGTACTGTTTCAGGGCTGCGCTGGGCTGGGCTGNNTTGCGCTGGGGACACCACAGGTGCTGTGTCGGCTGCAGTATTGTCCTTGGGTGCAAACGCTGTTAGCGCAAGCACAATGGCCACCGCGAGGGCTACACCCATGGCGATGAAAGCCACCAGGTTATCGCGCTTTCGCCGCTGCAATTGTTCCTGGTGGACGGCCTGATTAGCCTCCATGCGTGCAATGCGTGCCTTAGCCTCGCGGCTGGACTTATTGCTATTGACCAACTGTGCCTCTCCTTCAAAGTGAGCGGTATGTTTACCCAGCGCGCATTTGCTCCAGCAAAGGGTAGGTTTGGGGTGGACCGCCAAAGTAGATAAAATGGCATCCGGTGTCAGTTTACCCATGTATTCGCCGCACAACGGCAAGCATGAGCGCTCAAGCAGGACACCGTTACGTTTACCCGCCCCGCCGCGCCGCCATCTTGAATCAGGCCTTGGCGCATGTTAGAGAGCAACACCCATGGCACGCAACGCCTCCTTGTCCGGATTCCCTGAGCTGCTTCCCGAAGAGCGGCTGGTGGAACAGCATGTTTTGGATACGCTGCGCCGCACCTTTGAGCTGCACGGTTTCAGCTCCATTGAGACCCGAGCCGTGGAGACTGTTGGCCACCTCCTGCGCAAAGGCGAGATTGACAAGGAAGTGTATGCCTTGTCCCGCTTGCAGGACGATGACGGAAACGCCGCCTCAGTTGCCAAGGACGACCCCAACCAGCTGGCCCTGCACTTTGACTTGACGGTGCCCTTCGCTCGTTATGTGGTGGAAAATGCCGGTTACCTATCTTTCCCTTTCCGCCGCTACCAGATCCAGAAGGTGTGGCGTGGAGAGCGTCCGCAGGAGGGCCGTTACCGCGAATTCACCCAAGCCGACATTGATGTGGTGGCCGACGGCGTCCTTCCCTTCCGGTATGACGTGGAACTGGCGCTGGTGATCGCCGAGGCGCTCTCCGCGCTCCCGATTCCGGCGTTCAAGCTGCGGATCAACAACCGCAAGCTTGCCGAAGGTNTTTACCGCGGTATTGGGCTCACTGACACTGCTGGCGTGCTGCGCAGCATCGATAAGTTGGAAAAGATTGGCGCGGAAGCTGTTGCGACGTTGCTAAAGAACGAGCTCGGGGCCACGGAGGAGCAGGCTGCAAAAGCGTTGGCCTTGGCGTCGATCCGTACCGAAGACACATCGTTTGTGGAACAGGTCCGGGCCTTGGGTGTCACCGATGAGTTGATGGAGGAAGGCCTGAACGAGCTTGAGCAGGTCATTGCCGCAGCCGTCAAGAGTGCCCCCGGTTCCGTGGTTGCTGATCTTTCGATCGCCCGCGGACTGGACTACTACACAGGCACCGTGTACGAGACGGTGCTTGTTGGCCACGAAGCACTGGGCTCCATCTGTTCAGGGNGACGCTACGATGCGCTTGCCTCTAAGGGTAACCGCAAGTTCCCCGGCGTCGGCCTGTCCATTGGTGTTACCCGATTGGTTGCGCGCATCCTGAGTCAGGAATTTGCCAAGGCTTCCCGCAGCGTCCCCACCGCAGTGCTGGTCACCTTGGCCGATGAGGATAGCTGGCCCGATGCCCAAGACGTGGCGGCAGCCCTGCGCGGACGTGGCATCTCAACCGAGGTGGCTGCCAAAGCAGACAAGTTCGGCAAGCAGATCAAGTACGCCGACAAGCGTGGCATCCCCTATGTCTGGTTCACTGACGATTGCGGTACCCACCAGGTCAAGGACATTCGTTCCGGCGAGCAGGTGGCCGCCGATCCCGCCACGTGGACGCCTCCAGCAGTTGACCTGCACCCCACCATCGTCGTCGCGTAGTCTGCGCTGGCGCACCACTGGCCAGCCACGGGGACCTGCCAGTCCACGCTAAACTTCTAGACAAACACTTTCGCAGCCCGGAATCGCGGGCTGTTAACCACCATTGAAAGGAATGCTGTGCTGCGCACACATGACCTGGGCTCCTTGCGGGCTGAACATATTGGCCAAACCGTCACGCTCTCGNGTNGGGTTGCTCGCCGCCGGGACCATGGCGGCGTCGCTTTCCTTGATTTGCGTGACGCCTCGGGCGTGGCACAAATTGTGGTGCGTGAAGAAGAAGTCTTCCATGCGCTGCGTAACGAGTTCGTGTTGCAGATCACCGGCACGGTCTCCCGCCGCCCCGAAGGCAACGAAAACCCTTCCCTCGCCACAGGTGAGATCGAAGTGATGGCTGATGACGTCGTCGTGTTTAACGAAGCTGCACCGCTGCCATTCCAGGTGGACGAGCATGTAGAAGTGGGTGAGGAAGCACGCCTGAAGCACCGCTACCTGGACCTACGCCGCCCGGGCATGCAGCGCAACCTACGCCTGCGCTCCGAGGCCAACCGCGTGGCCCGGAACCTGCTGCACGAGCAGGGCTACACCGAGATTGAGACGCCCACGCTGACGCGTTCCACTCCTGAAGGCGCCCGTGACTTCGTGGTGCCAGCACGTTTGGCCCCGGGCTCGTGGTACGCACTGCCGCAGTCGCCGCAGCTGTTCAAACAGCTCCTGCAGGTGGGTGGCTTTGAAAAGTACTACCAGATTGCCCGCTGCTACCGTGATGAAGATTTCCGTGCGGACCGCCAGCCGGAGTTCACCCAGTTGGACATTGAGGCCAGCTTCGTTGACCAGGACGACATCATTGCCCTGGGCGAGAAGATTGTTTCGGCACTGTGGAAGCTGATCGACGTAAAAATTCCGCTGCCGATTGCCCGCATGACCTACCGCGACGCCATGGCCCGCTACGGCTCCGACAAGCCTGACCTGCGCTTCGCACTGGAACTGACGGACTTGACCGAGTTCTTCAAAGACACTGAATTTGGTGTGTTCAAGGCTCCTTACGTAGGCGCCGTTGTCATGCCCGGTGGTGCCTCACAGCCCCGCCGCCAGCTCGACGCCTGGCAGGAATGGGCCAAGCAGCGCGGTGCCAAGGGCCTGGCCTACGTCCTGTTCAAGGAAGAGTGCGAGCTGACCGGCCCCGTAGCCAAGAACCTGACCGACACCGAGCGTGCCGGCTTGGCCGACGCCGTGGGTGCCAAGCCCGGTGACGCCATCTTCTTTGCCGCCGGCGAGGTTTCCCNNTCCCGCGCACTGCTGGGTGCCGCCCGTGTTGAGATCGGCCACCGCACCGGCCTGATCAACCCGGCCGATTGGGCCTTCGTCTGGATCGTTGACGCACCCATGTTCGAGCCCGCCGCCGCCGCCGTTGCCTCCGGTGACGTCGCCGTTGGCGCCGGTAAGTGGACCGCCGTACACCACGCGTTTACTTCGCCCAAGCCCGAATTCATGGACACCTTCGACACCGACCCCGAGTCAGCCTTGGCCTTCGCCTACGACATCGTGTGCAATGGCAACGAAATCGGTGGCGGTTCCATCCGTATCCACCGCAACGACGTGCAGAAGCGTGTCTTTGAAGTCATGGGTCTGAGCAGCGAAGAGGCAGAAGAGAAGTTCGGCTTCCTGCTTGAAGGCTTCAAGTTCGGCGCCNCGCCGCACGGCGGAATCGCCATTGGTTGGGACCGTGCAGTATCGCTGCTGGCCGGAGTGGATTCCATTCGCGACGTCATCGCGTTCCCGAAGTCAGGTGGCGGCTATGACCCGCTGACCCAGGCTCCTGCACCCATCACGGCGCAGCAGCGCAAGGAAGCTGGCGTTGATTTCAAGCCCGAGGCCAAGAAGCCCGACGCGCAGTAGTCCGTGCCTGTGTTTTCCTTTGGCCCAGGCCGAGGGTTACACACCTAGTGTGCCGGTCTTCCCTGAGCGGGGAGGCCGGCTTTCTGTTTGTATGTACCGCGTCTGGCCCGCTTGCCCGCGGCTGGCCCGCTTGCCCGCGGCTGGCCCGCTTGCCCGCGGCTGGCCCGCTTGCCCGCGTCTGGGCCACAGCGGTTTTGCGGTGCAGACGCGGTTTTACGGCCATGCCGCGGGCTCGAGATCTCAAACATCGGGCTGCCGGCGGTAGTGATAGCGTCCAACCTCCCGGAAGCCAGAGGATAGGTAGAGCTTTTGCGCTGAGGGGTGGGCAGCCGCTACCAAGAGCCATGCTTGGTTAGCACCTTCTTCCAAGGCGCCGGTACGCGGGCGCACACCCATGCAGTAGATACCGGCCCAACCATCGATCACACTGACTCGTCCGGTTCCTATCACCGTGCCTTCGATATCGCACCAGAGATCCAGCCACTGAACCGTGGGACTGCTGGAGACTTCAAGGCTGATCCATTCCGTAGCTACCCCCAGNGGTGTGGTTTTGCTAGAAGCAGTGGTGATCGAGGTATTGGCAGCCATGATGAGTGTTTCAGACTCCCGGGAGTACCCTTTTCGNGTAAGGAACCGCTCGAGAAAGCTATTTTCACCNCGATCTGTCACTTGAAATACCACCGGCTGATGCCGTTCTCCGTACCACTGCCGGGTTCTGGCTAAAGTGACNTCGAAACGATCATCCTGGGCCCTAGATGATTGAACCGGCAGGGTTTCTTGTGGCCATAAGACATGGGCAGTGGAGTGATTTTCCCGTGGCCACACGGAATTAGCCCGCTTGGTCACTGAGCCGGCCGCGCGCAGCACCCAACCATCGTGTTCGAAGACGTCAAGGGCCGGCCAAGCGGCATTCATGAGCCCTTCTTGAACATCCAAGATTGTTGGAGCCAAAGTTGCTGAAGTGTTGGCGTTGCTGGTCATCCACGCCCCCACGAACCCGCGTCTGCCCACGAACCCGCGTCTGCCCCACGAACCCGCACGGGGCAACAGCGGGTTTGCGGGCAGACGCGGGCATGCGGCCAAGGGGCGGTTTCGGCAAGCGTGAGGCATGCGGCCAAGGGGCGGGCACGCAGATACAGGCCAGGTGCAAGTCATGGGTAAGTGAGAACGCTCTGTTCCGTTGACTGCAACAAAGGCGGTGTCCAGGCCCGTGCGCCGGAGATTCCGGCGCTTGAAGGTGAACCCGGCTGAGCCCACTTTGAAGTTGGCCTGAACTTAGCGGTCGTCGTGTATCTACAGTCGGCGTGACAAGTTGGGTGCCTGCACGCTCAGCTCGACCGGGTTACGGCACAGTTTTAGAGATACAAACCCAGCAACCTCACTGACTACTGCCAGTACCAGGAGTAAAGTTCGCGGTGAGGCGATGCACATACCGCCGGAGGAGATGGAATTCAGATGAGTACATCAACCGAGGGAATGCCCGAAGGAGCGCTTCCCAAACAACAGGTAAAACTAAAGCGGCATCTGGGCCCCATAGCCCTTNTGTTCACTGCTATCGGCTCGATCATCGGCTCCGGCTGGTTATTCGGAGCCTACAACGCATCTCAAATTGCCGGTCCGGCGGCAATTTTCTGGCTGATCGCAGGACTCATGGTCCTGATGATCGGCCTTTGTTATGCCGAGCTGGGCCCCATGTTTCCGGTCTCCGGTGGCGTCGTACGCTACCCGCACCTGGTGTGGNGATCCTTCGCCAGCTACTCGCTGGGGTTCATCACCTGGGTCAGCTCTGCAGCAGTGCCAGCTATTGAGGTTGAGGGAGCGCTGACGTACGCCACCAAATATGCCCCATTCACCATCGCCCAACGGTCTTCGGGCCTCACGGTGCACACCCTGACACCGCTGGGCCTGTTGATCGCTGTGATCCTGATGGCCGTCTTTGTGATCATCAACTACTTTGGTGTGCGCTTGTTCGCCCAGATCAACAACGTGCTGGTGTGGTGGAAGCTGGCAATCATTATCTTGGTGATCGTCACCTTCTTGGTCATGGCCTTTGGCACCACGCAGATGGGGTCCGTGAACAACTTCACGTCGCTGGGATTCGCCNCCTCCGGCGCATCGGCCGTCTTCACGTGTATCGCCACAGCCGGAATCACGTTCTCCTTCCTGGGATTCAGGCAGGGCATCGAATTGGCTGGTGAAACGTCCAACCCCAAGAGGAACATCCCCTTCGCGATTATCGGCTCACTGCTGATCACCGCCATCATTTATGCACTGTTGCAGGTCGCTTTCACCATGGGCATCCCCGAACATGTGCTGCAAAGCTCCGGTGCTTGGTCGCACCTGTCCTTTGTCAATGACGCCGGCCCGCTGGCAGCCCTGGCAACCCTGGGCGGGCTGACTTGGCTGGCGTTCCTGTTGTATACAGACGCCATCATCTCCCCACTGGACACCGGCCTGATCTACACAACCATTGCGGCCCGTGTCTCCTACGCTCAAGGGCGAAACGGCAACGCACCCCGTTGGCTGGCAGCCACCAACCGCCACGGCGTACCGCACTGGAGCCTATTCCTGACGTTTATTGTAGGTTTGATCATGTTCCTGCCATTCCCCAGCTGGCAACAGCTGGTCGGCTTCATTACCTCCGCCACTGTTTTGTCCTTCGGTTCTGGCCCCTTGGTGGTGGCAGCTCTGCGCCGCCAGATGGGCGAGCATGCGCGTCCGTTAAAGCTTCCGGGTGGCTTCACCATCCCGTTGATCGCTTTCTACTGCGCCAACCTGATCGTGTTCTGGGGCGGCTGGACCGTGAACTTCAAGATCTTCATCACCATCTTGCTCGGCTACATCCTGTTGGTTGTCTTCGAGTTCACTGGCGACCGCAAGATCAAGCCGAAGCTGGACTTCAAGGCGNGGGCACTGTGGCTGATCCCATGGCTGATCATGGTGGGCCTGCAAAGCTGGCTGATGGATCCAAGCAGCCACCCGAACCTGTTCTGGTGGGCCTTCCTCAGCAACGCCGTCATTACCGTGGTGATCTTCTTCATCGCCTTGAGGAGCCACCTTCCCTTGGAACTGGTGCAGCGCTACGTCGACGAGGCCGAGGAAGAAGCCCGCGAAGAGGGCCCGGCGGTGGCAATTTAGCCGCTGGTATCGCAAATCCTGACACGAACGGCACANAAGTCAGTGGCCGCTCGCGTCAGGACTGCCATACTGGGATCGGCGACCGCCAAAGGCGCCAGACGAGGCACAGCAGAATATTTGCGCAGTGTGGAGGATTCCAAGGCCAGCTCGACGAGTTGTTTGTCTCCGCCCGTGGCCAGATATTCAAAACGGTGGCCAGAAAATATTCGGCCAGCTTCACCAGCAACACGTTCTATAACAGCCGCGGCCTGGCTCCCGCCGCGGGATCGGGCCGATGCCCCACCCACCTTGTGGGCCAGGAGTTTTCCGGCCGCGGCAACACCTACGGCAAANCCNCCGCGCCGAACCAGCAACACACCAAACTGCCGTTCCTGTGCCGTAATAGAAACCAGCCGCTCCAGCAGATCANNTCCCCGCCCGGGCCGGCCGTCATTGGGCCAGGGNGCGCTCAACAATGCCGTGGAGCCGTCGGCCATAACCAACATCACGCCGTCGTCAGTGTCCGTGGTCGCTGCCAGCCCGCCATGAGCGCCGGAAAANCGGTCCACCCAGCCGGAGAGTCGGGCGGCGGGGACGAAGGCGGTGCGGATGGCAGGGTTCACGCCTGACAGCCTATCGCCAACAGCGGGATAGCCTAGAGGGGTGAGTGACCTTTTAGCAGCGCCTTTGACGGCGACGACGCGGACGACGCCGGCACCCTCTCCTTTGGGNGTGGATCCACAGAGGCGTCCGCGCGTCCGCGCAGCCCTCTGGCCGTACGCATGCGGCCTCGTAGCCTTGAGGAAGTGGTGGGCCAGCAGCACCTGCTGGGACCGGGCTCACCGTTGCAGATGCTGGCGGCCGGTGGAAGCGCCGGTGGAGCGGCAGGACCTGCCTCGGTCATGCTGTGGNGGCCGCCAGGCACAGGAAAAACCACGCTCGCCCATGTCATTGCGCGTGGACCGGGACGGAAATTTGTTGAGCTCTCGGCCATCACTGCCGGGGTCAAAGATGTGCGCCGTGTCATGGACCAGGCGCTGACCGACAGGGATCTGCACGGGCGCACCACCGTCTTGTTCCTGGATGAAATCCACCGCTTCAATAAGGCCCAACAAGATGCCTTACTACCCGGGGTGGAGAACCGCTGGGTGGTACTTATTGCTGCCACCACCGAAAACCCATCCTTTTCAGTGGTGGCCCCACTACTTTCACGCTCCATCTTGCTGACACTGAAACCACTCACCAATGCCGACATCCAAGACCTCCTGGAGCGGGCCATCGCTGACCCGCGCGGACTTGACGGGCTGGTCACGGTCACCGAGGAAGCGATGGATCACCTGGTCAGGCTGGCAAGTGGTGACGCCCGGCGGGCGCTGACAACGCTGGAGGCAGCCGCGGGCGTGGCACTATCTGAACTGNGAATCGGGGATGCAACGCTTCTGGCGGAGGCAGCATCTGGCCCGGTTGTTATTGACTTGGCCATTGCCGAGCGGGCCATCGATGCAGCCGCCGTCCGCTATGACCGGGCGNGGGATCAGCACTATGACATTATTAGCGCGTTCATCAAGTCCGTTCGCGGCTCTGATGTTGATGCTGCTCTGCACTACTTGGCACGGATGCTCGAGGCAGGGNAGGACCCGCGCTTCATTGGCCGACGCATCATGATCTCTGCTGCAGAGGATGTGGGCATGGCTGATCCAACCGCCTTGCAAACGGCCGTTGCTGCAGCCCAGGCGGTGGCACTCATTGGTATGCCCGAGGCCCGTATCATCTTGGCAGAAGCCGTTGTGCATGTGGCCACGGCGCCCAAATCCAACGCCGCCTACAACGGTATTAATGCTGCCATCGCCGATGTTCGGGCGGGTAAGGGCACCATGGTTCCGCCACCGTTGCGGGATGCTCACTATGCGGGCTCGGCTGGACTGGGCCACGGCAAAGGCTACATTTACTCTCACGACGCGCCACATTCAATTGCCACCCAGCAATACCCGCCAGATGATCTGGTGGGTAAGAACTATTATGTTCCAACGGCGAATGGGCACGAACGCGACCTTGGCCCGAGGCTAACCCGGCTGCGTGAAATCATTCGCGGCTCCGGCCCTACTGCCAGCAATAAGTAGGTGGACCCCAGCCAAGGGAAGGTGGCAGCGTGTAAGGAGTCCATGTGCAGATGGTAGAGTTAATGCCGCACTGGCAAGCTCTGGCTCCATGCACAACATCACAGCTGAAATGGCGGGAATTTTCCGTGTCTTTTCATTGATTGTTGGGCATGCCCAGGTGCTGTAGCGAAAAGGCCGCAATAGCCCTAACTCTCCACAATGGAGGCCAGGACACTATTTATTGCAAATATTGGAAGGACACAAGTGGCTAACAACACACGTGCCCGCCGGCAGGCTCGCCTTTCGCGAGCCCTCGGCATTGCTCTGACTCCCAAGGCTGCCAAGTACCTCGAGCGCCGTCCGTACGGCCCCGGTGAGCATGGCCGCGCCCGCAAGAAGCAGGACAGCGACTACGCGGTACGCTTGCGCGAAAAGCAGCGTCTGCGCGCCCAGTACGGCATCCGCGAAGCACAGATGACCCGTGCCTTCGAAGAAGCCAAGCACACCAAGGGCATGACCGGTGAGAACCTGGTTGAGATCTTGGAAACCCGTTTGGACGCTTTGGTTCTGCGTGCCGGCTTCGCCCGCACCACCGCCCAGGCCCGCCAGCTGGTTGTGCACCGCCACATCATGGTTGACGGCGCCCGCGTGGACCGCCCGTCATTCCGCGTTGCCGAGGGTCAGCTGATCCACGTGCACCCGCGCAGCCAGACCATGACACCGTTGCAGCTTGCTGCAGCCGGTGCTCACCGCGACGTGCTCCCCGCCGTCCCGGCATACTTGGATGTGAAGCTGGAGAGCCTGCAGGCCCGCCTGGTTCGCAAGCCCAAGCGTGTTGAGGTTCCCGTAACCTGTGAAGAGCAGCTGGTTGTTGAATTCTACTCACGCTAAATTTCATTAGCGCGAAGTAGGGCTCGAATTTATCGGTGCTTGAAACACAAAACAGCCCGTGGCATCCGCCGCGGGCTGTTTTTAAGCAAAACACCCGTTTGGTGGACTAGGGTGTTTGGGGAAACATCTTCCAACGGGCACCCCGCAGGCTGAAGGTTAGCTGCCGGGGCTTAAGGACAATGGCCACGGGCCAACGAGCAAGGAATTGAGGCGGCACGCACATGAGTGGTGGCGACATTGCAGGATTGATAGCGGCAGGGNTCTTTGCCGTCCTTGTGGCATTGCTGGCCGTACCGATCTTCAAGCTGGGCAAGGTCTTTGATGAAATCCGTACCACCATCAAGCAAATCGGTGACGGTACCACCCCGCTCATCGACGAGGTCACAGCCACCGTGGCCACAACGAACACAGCGCTTGGCAAGGTTGATGGAATCTCCAATAACGTTTCCGATGCCACCGCCAATATTTCAGCACTCTCAGCCCTGGTTGCTGCAACCATCGGCTCGCCGCTGATTAAGGTTTCCGCCTTTTCCTACGGTGTCCGCCAGGCTATTGCGGGCCGCAAGAAACCCTCCCGCGCTAGGCGTAGCCGTTAAAACTTTTCCCGTGGAAGTAGCTGCTCTTGTTAGAGAAGCCACAGTTGATAGAGAAGCCCCGAAGGACATTATTGATGAAGAAGATATTTTGGCTTGGCGTGGGCATCACCATTGGCGTCATAGCTGCCCGTAAAATTGCTGCGGCACAGGGTGCCTTTGGTCCCGAAGGCCTCAACCGTGCAGTTGGCCGTGCCAGTGATGCCGTTCACGACTTTGCTGACGCACTGCGGGAGAGCATGGATGCGCGTGAAACTGATTTGCGCCTGGCCCTAGGTCTTGACCAGGCACCCACGTCAGCACGCCACTAAGGCACGTTACACACGCCACGTAAGCAATGGATGCGCTGATCCACGCACGTCCTGAACTAATGAAGTCCTGATTCACGCAAGTACTGCAGTCAATTGGGCGCCGTAAATCCAAGCACTTTTGCCGCTGGAACTATTGAAGGAGCCACCAGGCTAATGAAATCGCACGACATTGCACGCCGCTGGGTAGATNTTNTTGCCAGCAAGTCACATACCNCCGTGCCTTCGGCCTCCNTGGTGTCCTCCGACCCATCATTGCTGTTCACAGTTGCTGGCATGGTTCCGTTCATCCCGTACTTGACGGCCCGGGAAGTGCCGCCCTTTGCGCGCGCCACCAGCGTGCAANAATGTATCCGCACCGGAGATATTGAAGAGGTGGGCAAGACTGTCCGCCACGGCACCTTCTTTCAGATGTGCGGCAACTTCTCCTTCGGTGATTACTTCAAAGAAGGCGCCATCAGCTACGCCTGGGAGCTGCTGACANACACCCTGGACCAAGGCGGGTACGGTCTCCCCGCAGAGAAACTGTGGGTCACTGTCTACCTCGACGACGAGGAGGCACTGGAGATTTGGCGCGATAAGATCGGCGTCCCGCCCGAGCGGATCCAANAAATGGGCAAGGCTGATAACTACTGGTCAACCGGCCAGCCTGGCCCGGCCGGGCCCTGTTCGGAAATCTTTNACGATCGTGGCCCGGAGTACGGCATCGATGGTGGCCCAGCTGCAGATGACACTCGCTATATTGAAATCTGGAACCTGGTGTTCATGCAGTTCCAACGTGGCGAGGGCACAGGTAAGGACAACTTTGAAATTCTGGGCGAGCTGCCTAAGAAANACATCGACACTGGCTTGGGGCTTGAACGCCTGGCCATGATTCTCCAGGGAGTGGAGAACATGTATGAGACGGACCAAGTCCGTCCCGTCCTGGACAAGGCTGCCGAGATTGCCGGTAAGACCTACACCTCCACTGAAGACCCTAACGATCCGCACCACATTGACGATGTGCGCCTGCGCGTGGTGGCCGATCACATCCGCTCGGCTCTCATGCTGATTTCCGACGGCGTTTCCNCCTCCAACGAGGGCCGAGGTTACGTGCTGCGCCGCCTCATCCGCCGTGCCGTGCGCTCCATGCGTCTGCTGGGCGTGGAAAGTGCTGTGCTCNCTGACCTGCTGCCCGTCTCCAGAGATGCCATGAAGGGCGCCTACCCCGAGGTTGACACTGACTTCGCCAGGATCGCCCGCATTGCCTATGCAGAGGAACGCTCCTTCTTGCGCACCATTGCCAGTGGCACCGCGCGCTTGGAAGAAGCGGTCAAGGAGTCCAAAGCGGCCAACGCTAATCTCTCCGCGTCTGAAGCTTTTGCCCTACACGACACCTACGGCTTCCCGATCGATTTGACGCTAGAAATGGCGGCTGAAGCAGGACTGGCTGTTGACGAAACAGGCTTCCGGGCACTCATGCTCGAACAACGCCAGCGTGCTCAGAAGGACGCGAAGGCCAAANAGAGTGGCCACGCCGATCTGAGCGTCTTCCATGCGCTCCTGGCACAGGGTGAAACGGTGTTTACTGGCTACACCGAACTGGAAGGGGAAGGGCGCGTACGCTCCATCCTTTCTAACGGTACCGCCGTAGCTCATGCCTCAACAGGGGATGAGATTTCCNTGATCCTTGACTCCACACCCTTCTATGCCGAGGCAGGTGGCCAATCAGCGGACACCGGACTGATCACCGGCGACGGATTCGTTGTTGAAGTTCTTGACGTCCAGCGCCCCATCAAGGGACTGAGCGTGCACCAAGCAATCGTGCGCGAAGGTGAGCTGCCAGCCGATGCTCTGGTGCGTGCCGCCGTAGACCGTGAGCGCCGCCACGCAGCCGAGCAAGCACATACCGGCACACACATTGTCCATGCTGCCCTGCACCAGATCCTCGGCCCGGAAGCGTTGCAGCGGGGTTCTTTCAATAAGGCCGGCTACCTGCGCTTTGACTTTGCGTGGGGTGAGGGCCTGAGCACTGCCACCCGTTCTGAAATCGAAGAAGTGGCCAACATCGCCATTCGCAACAATTATCGCGTAGATACCAAAGTCATGGACTTGGACGCTGCCAAGGCGCTCGGTGCCACAGCGTTGTTTGGCGAGAACTATGGCGCCGAGGTGCGTGTTGTGGAGATCGACGGCGCCTGGTCGCGTGAGCTCTGCGGTGGTACGCACGTTGCCAGCACCTCAAATATTGGTTCGTTGACCCTTNTGGGCGAACAGTCGGTGGGCTCGGGTAACCGCCGTGTTGAAGCTTTTGTGGGTATGGACGCGTTCCGCCATCTGGCCGCCGAGCGAGCCCTGGTTAACCAGCTCACCGACATGCTCAAGGTGCCTTCGAACCTGCTCCAGGAACGTGTAGCAGCGACGCTGGCCAAACTCAAGAGTGCTGAGAAGGAACTGGAGCGCCTGCGTAAGGAACAGCTCGGTGCCGTCGCTGCGACTTTGGCAGGTACTGCAGTGGATACCAATGGTGTGCGTGTCATTGCGCACGACGCAGGTGAGGTTGCCAGTGCCGATGACCTGCGAGCCCTGGCTCTTGACTTGCGTGAGCGGCTCGGCGCAGCCGCATCGACCATTGCCGTGGCCGGAGCCAGTAATGGCCGCCCGATCATCTTGATTCTCACTAATGAAGCTGCGCGTGACGCTGGAATTAGGGCGGGGAACCTGGTGAAGCTGGCGTCGGGCATCTTAGGCGGTGGCGGTGGCGGTAAGGCCGATATGGCCCAAGGCGGCGGCACGGACGTCAACGCCATTGGTGGCGCCTTGGCGGCCGTCAGTGACGCAGTAAAGAACCGGCCCTAGGGTTTCGATGTCGGAGCGAAACTTCCCGCAAGGGGTCAAATTGGGTGTGGATGTGGGTATGGTCCGCGTCGGTTTGGCCTCTTGTGACCCGGATGGTATTTTAGCAACCCCGGTCAAGACATTGAGTAGGGACCTGAAGAAGAACAGTGATGTGAAAGTCGTTGTCAAAGAGGCGGCCANNCGCGGGGCTGTGCAAATCTTCGTTGGGCTGCCAAGAACCATGAAAGGTGAGGAAAAGTCCTCCGCAGAGATGGCGCGCAGCTATGCAGATATCTTAGTAGCAGCCCTGCAGAGCGCCGGATTGGCTGTGAGCGTCCATCTGATTGACGAACGGCTGACAACCGTCAGCGCTCACCAAGCGCTGCATGAGGCTGGCATGAGTAGCCGTGAACACCGTAAAGTAGTAGATCAGGTGGCAGCTGTAGGAATTTTACAGCACGCCATCGACATGCAAAANGCGCGCAACGCCAATGTTGGCCAGGCCGTGCGCACATCTGAGCCGGGCGTTGTGGGGACTGCCGGAACATCTGAACACGAAGAGGTTTCCACCATTTCCACGCATACTGGCGTGCCCGAAGAAACGATTCAGGCACCATGAGCGATCTTTTCCGTGGCCCCAGGCATGCCCCGGCCATGATGGGCAACATCAGGAATCAGCNNCCATCTGTGGAGGACCCCGAGCACGCCCAGAACGACGAATATCACGATCAGGGCCACCCTGTGCAGGATCCTACTGAGGAGGTCCACCCCGAGGAGGATTACACAGTTGCCTTGCCGTCCAGGCGAACAAGCCGGGTCTCCAAGCGAGTGCGCAAACGCCGTCGCAGCGTGGTCTTCTTCATCATCTTGATCATGTTTGCCGCCGTGGTTTATTTTGCTGTTCAGGCAGCCAAGCCCATGATTGCTGGCTTCCAGGTGGCCGACTACCCCGGTCCGGGCACAGGCACCGTCCAAGTTGTGGTCCCTGAAGGGGCCACCGGGCGCACCGTGGCCAGTGAACTGAAATCTCAAGATGTGGTGGCGAGCGAGCAGGCGTTCTTGGATGCGTTGAAGGCCTCTAAAGGTTCAGGTTCTCTGCAGCCGGGAAGCTTTTCTATGAAGACGCAAATGAAAGCTGCCGACGCCGTCACTATTCTTNTGGCCGTCAGTGATGAGAAAGTTCATTACGCTGCCGTGGCACAAAACCTGCGCNAGGGTGACACGCTCGCTGTCTTGGCTGATAGCACCGGCATTCCGCTCAATGAATTTCAGTCGCTGGCAAAGCAGCCGCAACTATTCGATCTGCCTGCCAAGGCANAANACCTTGAAGGTTACCTGGCCNCCGGGGAGTATCGCTTCCCCATTGAGCTTGATGCCCAGGGCATCCTGACAGAGATGGTGACGGCCACCAAGAAGTCACTTAGTGATACCGGCATCACCGATCCCGCTGAGCAGTACCGGGTCCTGACCATTGCCAGCATCATAGAGTTTGAGGGCAACGCGGCGAACTACGCCAAGATTTCAGGTGCTATTGAGAACCGCATCAACAACCCCAATGGGGAAACAGGCGGGCGGCTTGAATCGGATGCAACCGTGGCCTATGGGCTGGGTCTGAAGACCTACAACATCACAGCAGCGCAANAAGCTGACAAGTCGAACCTGTACAACACCTTCGCCAATCCGGGACTGCCGGTGGGGCCTATTGGTTCCNCAGGTATCAAGGCCATTGAAGCTGCCGCCCACCCAGAAGCGAACCCGTACTATTTCTGGGTGACCGTTAACTTAAAGACAGGCGAAACGCTCTACGCAGCCACCTTTGCCGAACACCAGGCTAACGTGGCCAAGTATGTTGCGTGGTGTGATGCGAACCCGGGNNAGTGCAAGTAAGTGAACGCTCCCCTTCAGGGGCGGTTTTGGGTCACCCGATTGGGCACTCCAAATCGCCTGCTCTGCATAATGCCGCCTATGACGTGCTCGGTGCCAATTTCAGCTACCGCAGCATTGACGTAGAAATGGCTGCGCTGCCAGCATTATTAGCCCAGGTGCGTGCCGAGGGTAATTGGTACGGCCTGTCCGTGACCATGCCCNTANAAAATGCCGCAGTGGACCTTCTTGATGAGCTGACCNCTGTTGCCCGTGCACTGGGTGCGGTCAATACGATCATTGTCACCAACAACGTTCTCCCCAACAACGTTCTCCCCAACAACGACGGCGGGAGCACCCACCTGCGCGGGGATAACACCGACGTTGCTGGCATTGTGAACGCGCTGCGTTACGCCGGGGTGNGGGAACGCCCGCGTGCTGCCATCCTCGGTGGCGGAGGGACTGCTGTTTCGGCCATCGCCGCGCTGGCGCATATGGCGGCCNAGGAGATTGTGGTTTATGTGCGTAACCCGGCCAAGGCTGCAGGCACCCTTGAGGTGGCAGCTAAGTTGCACACTGNNAGATCTCTTGAGCCCTTTGTAGGTGCGGACCAAGCTTTGGCAAGTTTCGACGTCGTCATTTCCACGCTGCCACCCCATGGCGCTGACGCACTTGCCCAGACCCTGGCCGGGCAAGGCGGCGAACTTGACGGGGCACTGTTGCTCGATGTGGCCTACGACNCCTGGCCCAGTGCACTGGGCCAAGCCTGGNAAGCGCGCGGGNGAACCGTCGTGGCAGGGATTGAAATGCTGCTGTACCAAGGTGTGGAACAAGTCAAACTGTTTACGGCCGCCGGAGGTTACGGCACGCTGGCAACAGACAAAGAAGGGGACGTCATCAATGTGATGTGCGACGCACTTGGCGTACGTAGGCGGNAACCCCACGAACAGAACATGGCAGGATAGAGAGTATGTTGCGTTGGTTGACCGCCGGAGAATCACATGGCCCGGCACTCGTGGGAATTATTGAAGGCGTACCTGCCGGTGTGGAGCTTACGAGCGCCCACATTCAGGACGCCCTGGCTCGTCGCCGCCTGGGCTATGGCCGCGGCGCCCGGATGAAGTTTGAACAGGACGTGGTGACCATCTTAGGTGGTGTCCGCCACGGTCTGANNCAAGGTGGCCCCGTCGCCATCCAGATCGCCAATTCTGAATGGCCCAAGTGGGAGGCGATCATGTCTGCGGACCCCGTGGATGAGGCTGAGCTGGCAAACCAGGCCCGCAACGCACCCTTGACACGTCCGCGCCCCGGCCACGCCGATTTCACCGGCATGCAGAAGTACGCCTTTACCGAGGCCCGGCCTGTCCTGGAGCGTGCCAGTGCCCGCGAAACAGCCACCCGGGTTGCCCTCGGTGTGGTGGCTGCACAAATGCTGGCCGCGGTTGGTGTTCAGCTGGTCAGCCACACAGTACAGATCGCCGGTGTCGCTTCCCCTGAGAGCGCTGCACTGCCTGAGTTCACAGACGTTGCTGCCCTGGACGCCGATCCGCTGCGTTGCTTTGATGCGCAAACCTCCGCTGCCATGGTTGCTGAAGTTGATGTGGCACAGAAGCAGGGTGAAACTCTAGGTGGCGTCGTCGAGGTGCTGGCCTACAACCTGCCCCCAGGACTTGGCAGCTACGTCCATTGGGACCGCCGTCTTGACTCCCGCCTGGCCGGTGCCCTCATGGGTATCCAAGCTATCAAGGGTGTTGAAGTCGGTGATGGTTTCGCCACTGCAGCCCGCCGTGGTTCAGCAGCGCATGATGAAATTGTGCGCGACGCCGACGGCCGCATCATCCGTACCTCTAACCGTGCCGGAGGCATTGAAGGTGGCATGAGCATTGGGGATGTGCTGCGTGTGCGTGCAGCGATGAAGCCTATCGCCACCGTGCCGCGCGCCTTGAAGACCATTGATGTGGCCACCGGTGAAGCCGCCAAGGCCCACCATCAGCGTTCAGATGTGTGTGCCGTACCAGCTGCTGGCGTGGTGGCAGAAGCCATGACGGCACTGGTGCTGGCCGAAGCTCTTGTGGAGAAGTTTGGTGGGGACTCCATCGCCGAAACCAAACGCAATATGGATAGCTACTTGGCGGGAATTCCCGCCAATCTGGATACTCAGAGGCACTGATGACAGCGGGCAAGGATCCGGTGGGGCGCCGGACTTCACGCCCTGNNAAGCCCATTGTCATGATTGGCCCCATGGCCGTGGGCAAGTCGGTGATAGGTGCCGAGCTTGCCCGCGTGTTAGGNGTGGATTTTATCGATTCAGANTCAAAGATCGTGGCCAAGCACGGGCCCGTCCCGCGGATCTTCGCAGCCAAGGGTGAGCACCATTTTAGGCAGCTCGAGGCCAGAGCCATCGCAGGNGTGCTGGATTCACCCAAACCCACCCCGGTTGTCCTGTCCTTAGGTGGTGGGGCGGTTTTGGACTCGGGAACCCAACAACTGCTTGCAGGTGCCACCGTCGTTTACCTGTGTGCAGACGTGGAAACCGTCAAGGAGCGCATCACGCGCAACACCGGACGCCNNCTGCTAGCCGCTGACCCGGTGGGGACGTGGCAGCGCTTGAGCGCAGCGCGCGGCCCCGTCTACCAGCGGCTGGCCAACATCACACTCGATGTGAGTAATTCAAATGTGCCGCAGCTCGTTGAGCGGCTGATCCACTTGCTGGCAGCAGAATCAAGGAAAGAGAAGTCCTAAACCGTGAACACAGTTATTGACGAACAGTCAGCGACCACGCCCAACACCGTCATCAAGGTCACTGGTGCTGCGCCCAATGAAAATTACGACGTCGTGGTGGGGCGCGGGCTGTTATCTCACCTCCCTGCCCTGCTGNGGGAGCGAGTCAAANAGGTTCTGGTGATTCACNCCCGTGCCTTGCGCCTAACTGGTGACACTGTCCGGGACGATCTGGAAGCGGCCGGATTCACCACGCTGACGGCCGAGATTCCGGACGCGGAAGAAGGCAAACACATCCAAGTAGCTTCTTTCTGCTGGGAAGTGTTGGGCAAGAACGATTTCACCCGTTCCGATGCCATTGTGGCTGTGNGGNGTGGCGCCGTCACAGACCTAGCCGGTTTCGTGGCAGCAACGTGGCTGCGTGGGGTCAAGGTTGTCCATATGCCGACCTCCCTATTGGGGATGGTGGACGCCTCCGTGGGTGGCAAGACCGGAATCAACACCGCAGAGGGAAAGAACCTTGTTGGCTCCTTCCACCCACCTGCTGGGGTGTTGGTGGATCTTGACACTCTTGCCACACTTCCCNCANACGAGTTGATCTCAGGCATGGCAGAAGTCATCAAGTGTGGTTTCATTGCCGATCCGGTGATCCTTGACCTGATCGAAGCTAACCCGGAGGCCGTCAAGGATTCCACCTCGCCGATTTTGCGTGAGCTCATTGAACGGGCCATTGCCGTCAAAGCTTCGGTTGTCTCCGAAGACCTCAAGGAAAGCGGCTTGCGGGAAATTCTCAACTACGGGCACACCCTGGGCCACGCTATCGAGCTGACAGAACGCTACTCGTGGCGCCACGGAGCAGCAGTTTCCGTGGGCATGATGTTTGCTGCCGAGCTGGCCCGCAGCGTGGGCCGGCTCAGCGACGAAGACGCCGACCGCCACCGCTCCATCCTGGAACTGCTGGGACTGCCGCTGAGCTACCGCCGCGACCGCTGGCAAGCACTGTTAGATGCTATGCGCAGGGACAAGAAAACACGTGGTGACCTGCTGCGCTTTGTGGTCCTTGACGGTGTGGGCCGTCCTGGCATCTTGGATGTGCCAGATACGTCCCTGCTCTTTGCCGCCTACCAGGAAATAGCCTCCTAACGTGGGGTTCAGGACTGGCCTTCGGCAGGATTTCCCGGCACGGCTGTGAACCCGGAGACCCTATTGGCCGAAGTCGTTGATGAAGAGGCCTGCGCGGAGGCCTTGGAGGTCTCCACAGAGCCAGGGGATAAGATCTTTGTGCTGCTGGCCCGCGGGCTCACAGCCGAAGCTGCCGAAGCTGCCGCCGATGCCCGCCTAGCTGACCCGGAATCCATCCGGCTGCAAGTCCTTGATGCCGAAATCTTACGGGCAACGAAGAACTATGACAGGGCAGAGCGCGTGTTGCGCTCCATCCTTCCGNCTATTGCTGGCAGTCCCATGGAGCCCTGGGTTTACCAGCAATTGGGGAAGGTACATTTTAGTAACGGTGCATTTGAGGCGTCAGCAAAGAGCTTTGCTACCGCACTTGAACTGCGCGTGGCTTCAGGGNCGGACGCCACGGCAATCTATTCGGCAACTGTGTCCCTGAAGCGCGCTCTTGACATGGCCGAACGCTTGTAGTCCCCAATCGCCGGCCCAGCCGGGCTCGTGTGTGAGCTTATTCATCTTTAGGTCCCGATTTGTGCAGATGGTGCGAATCATGCCAGTCCACGTGGCAGTGTGAGGTAGTATGGTCAATGGATTTTGATAACACTCATACGCTAAGAGGCTACTGTGGCAACGACTAACGACATTAAGAACGGCACCGTTCTCAAACTTGAAGGACAGCTCTGGAACGTCATTGAGTTCCAGCACGTTAAGCCAGGCAAGGGCGGCGCGTTTGTTCGTACGAAGATGCGCAACATCCTCTCAGGCAAGGTAGTCGATAAGACGTTCAACGCCGGTTTGAAGATTGAAACCGCCACGGTTGACCGCTCGGAATTCCAGTACCTGTACAAGGACGGCGAAGACTTCGTCTTCATGGATTTGGATAACTACGACCAGATCACCGTGAGCAACAAGACCGTTGGCGACGCCACCAACTTCATGCTCGAAAACATCAACGTCACCATCGCCCTGCACGATGGTTCCCCGCTGTACATCGAACTGCCCNCCTCGGTTCAGCTTCGCATCACCTATACCGAGCCGGGCCTGCAGGGCGACCGTTCTTCGGCTGGCACCAAGCCGGCAACCGTTGAAACAGGTTATGAGATCCAGGTTCCGCTGTTCGTTGAGAACAACACCCTGGTCAAGGTTGATACCCGTGACGGTAGCTACTTGGGACGTGTAAGCGAGTAGTGGCAAGCACTCAAACCAGCCCTTTGGGCAAACCTAATTCGGCGCGAAGCAAAGCTCGACGCCGTGCCNTTGATATTCTGTTCGAGGCAGAGCAACGCGAAGTCAGCGCCATGTCTGCCCTGACGGCGCGGCGCGAGAAGACTGGCCAGATCATCAACCCGTACACGGTTGATGTGGTTGAGGGCGTCACGGTCATGGCCGAAAACATTGACGAATTCTTGGCAACCTACTCTCAGGGCTGGACGCTTGAGCGTATGCCGGCAGTTGACCGCATCATCTTGCGCATCGGCACCTGGGAACTGCTGTATAACGACGACGTCCCCGATGGTGTCGCCGTAAGCGAGGCTGTGGAACTGGCCAAGATGCTTTCAACAGATGAGTCCCCGCAGTTCATCAATGGTTTGCTGGGCCGCCTGCAACAGATCAAGCCGACACTGTTGGCGTAGCGAGCTCTCTTTAAATTGTGTCAACTGACCTGCCACTGTGCGGGTCAGTTGGTGTTAAGGTGTTGGTGTTTAAGGCACGGCGAACTCAAGCCCGGCGCTAGTGCGGGCGCTGGCGTTGTTGCGTTTGCCAAACCGCCGAGGCATGCCGGCCCAGAAGGTCGCTGCGCACAGCAGTGACCTTCTTCAAGAGCGTCATCTCCAACTCCTGACCGGCGGCAAACCGCCCAGCTGCTGCACCGCCAGGGCCGCCCTTGGCATCGACTATGAGCCGTTGGCGGGTGAAAGCCAGCCGGGTTGCCAACCTGATGAACTCCTTCATTGTTGGGCCCGCTGCGAACGTTTTGGCCCATGCCAAGGCGCGGCGGCGCCCGGCAGCAGTGGCGAGCATCGGCACCTCTTGCTGGGTGAACCAGCCAGAAGGTACGTACTCGGAAAGTCGCTTGCGGGTGAGGCTTGCTTCGGAGCGGCGCAAGAAGATGATGCCCACGAGGAACAGTAAAAATATCGGTACCTGCAACACCACGTAAATGAGGAAGAAGCCNCCGCCCAGGAAGGAGGAGCCGTTCCAGAGCCCGTGCAGCAGCATCGCCGGGAGAAGTCCCACAACCCAGGCACCCAGCACCAGCAAGGTCCCGCCCTGGCGGGCAGCCCAACCAACACAGACGCCCAAGGTGGCGGTGAACATGACGTGGGCAAAGGGAGACATCAGACCCCGCAGTACGAAGATAGCGACCAACCCGCTCGTGGCTCCATGGGCTTCTTGCAGTGCTTGACCGAAATACAGAATGTTCTCGGTGAAGGCGAACCCGGCTGCGATCATGCCGGCATAAACCACCCCGTCAATGGGCCCGTCAAAGGTGCGTCGGCGCAGGAANAACAACAGCAATACCCCGGCGCCCTTGCACAATTCCTCCACCAGGGGTGCCTGGATCACAGCACCCACCATGTCTGCATCCCCTGGTGAACTTGAATTCATGAGCAGTGGTTGCACCCAGCTCCCCAGCACAAGGCTGGTGATCACTGCCATGCCTGCACCCCAGCAAAAGCCCAGAATCAAGGCTGGGACTGGTTCCGGCTCCCACCTATCGATCCATCTCAGGGCGAACACGCAAAGAGTGAGGGGNATCAAGGCCAGGGCACCACAGATCAANAACACATTGACGCCGATGGAGTTGGCGAAGAAGGCCAAGGTGATAACGGTGACAAGGGCGAAGACGCACAACAAAATGATGTTTGTCACCTTGACGGCCGTACCGCGGGGCCTTTTNATGCACCGGGCGGGTGCCGGATGGGCCCAGTATTCTGGTGTGTAGCTCAGCGCCGTTCCCGGCCCCTGCGCCTGAGCTGGTCCTTCCGGATCCGCCGGCTGACCGTGGTGTTGCGTGTCTGGCTGCACGGTGCCTGCGGCGGGGTTGTGCCAGTGGCCTGGTTCACTCATGATTCCAAGACTAGGGCCACCGGGTGCGCCCTCAAAGATGCCGCGCGCAAGCCAGGGAATCTAGGCCACCACAGCGCGGTGCATGAGTGGGATTCACAACCGTCTGCTTTGTCTGTCCAGCCAGCTGCCACTACACGTGGGTGGACCGGCTCCTGTGGTAGTTTGAGATGTACGCAATCAACCTTTAATTCCGTCCTGTGAGGCGGGGAAAGGGGACGCGAGAAATGAATAATTCCTCCGAAGTGTTTGGGGAAGTTCGCCAAACCCCAGTGCCAGCTGTTGTCTCCCGTGTAGTTCTTAGCGCAGCGGACATCGAACGCGCGCTGACTCGTATCGCCTATGAAATCCTAGAAGCCAACAAGGGCTCAGCCGATCTGGTATTGCTTGGCATTCCTCGTCGCGGCTTCCCGTTGGCCCAACGCCTCGCCACGAAATTGGCCGCCAGTGATCCCTCCTTGGATCCTGCCGCCATCGTGGGTCAACTCGATGTCACCATGTTTCGTGATGACTTGGCTCACCAACCCACCAGGGCCCCGCAACGCACCGAACTCCCGCCNTCCGGCATTGACGGAAAAACCATTGTGCTGGTCGATGACGTGCTGTATTCAGGACGCACCATCCGGGCAGCTCTTGACGCGCTGGTTGACCTGGGCCGCCCCGCGCGNGTGCGTTTGGCAGTGCTGGTTGATCGCGGACACCGTGAACTCCCCATCAGGGCCGATCATGTGGGTAANAACCTGCCTACCTCTTCCAGCGAAAAGGTGCGGGTGCGGTTATGCGAAATTGATGGTGGAAACGCTGCCCAGGACGAAGTAGTCATTGAGGCCGGCGCATGAGGCATTTGCTGTCCACTGAACAACTCAGCTACGAAAATGCCATCCAAATCCTTGATACAGCGCAAGAAATGAGCGCTGTGNGGGAGCGGGAAATCAAGAAACTGCCCGCCCTACGCGGGCGTACCGTGGTGAACTTGTTCTTTGAGGATTCCACCCGTACCCGCATCTCCTTTGAAGCCGCAGCCAAGCGCCTCTCCGCCGATGTCATCAACTTCAGCGCTAAAGGTTCCTCAGTGTCCAAGGGAGAGTCCCTCAAGGACACGGCCCAGACACTGGAGGCAATGAGCGCCGACGCGGTCGTCATCAGACACTGGGCCTCAGGAGCCCCGGCACAACTTGCCAACTCCGGATGGATTGATGCTGCGGTGATCAACGCAGGCGACGGCACTCACGCCCACCCCACCCAAGCCCTGCTCGATGCCTTCACCATGCGCGCTCACTGGGCCAAGCTCAGCGGCACCTCCTCAGTAGGGGCAGACCTGAAAGGCATGCGCGTTCTGATTGTTGGCGACGTGCTGCATTCGCGCGTGGCCCGGTCCAACGTGTGGCTGCTGCGTACCCTTGGCGCCCACGTCACGCTTGTGGCACCGCCCACCTTGTTGCCGGTCGGCGTCGAGCATTGGCCTTGCGAGGTCAGCTATGACCTTGATGCAGCCCTGGAAACAGGAGTTGATGCCGTCATGATGCTGCGTGTGCAGGCCGAGCGGATGAACGCCTCGTTCTTCCCGTCCACCAGAGAGTACGCGCGCCGCTGGNGGTTCGACGACGCCCGTCTAGCAAGGCTGGACGCCCTGAATCTCAAGGACACCATCATCATGCACCCCGGCCCGATGAACCGCGGCCTGGAAATATCTTCAGCAGCTGCTGATTCCCCGCGCTCAACAGTGTTGGCCCAGGTTCGCAACGGTGTTTCGGTGCGTATGGCCGCACTGTATCTGTTGCTGTCAGGGGACATGCGTGAGGACAAGCCCGTGCCGGTGCTTCCGCTGCTTTCAACATCTTCTAGCACCATCGCATCAGTAAAGGACCCTTCATGAGTTACTTGATCCGTTCAGCATCACTGTTGGGGACTACAACAGCGGACATCCTTATCACCGGCGGCTTCATCACAGCCGTAGGGCATAACCTCAGCGCGGACGTGGTGNGGGAGGCCACCGTCATTGAGGCTGGCGGCCTCGTCGCCCTGCCCGGCATGGTGGATCTGCACACCCACCTACGCGAACCTGGCCGCGAGGATGCTGAGACTGTTGAAACCGGCACCCGCGCAGCAGCCCTGGGCGGTTTCACAGCTGTGCACGCCATGGCGAATAGCTCACCGGTGGCAGACACTGCCGGTGTGGTTGAACAGGTATACACCCTGGGCCGGGAATCCGGTTGGGTGGATGTGCGCCCTGTGGGCGCCGTGACGGTGGGGCTGGCCGGGGCGCAGCTGGCCGAACTTGGTGCCATGGCAGACTCCAGGGCCCGGGTCCGGGTCTTTNCCGACGACGGTATCTGCGTCAGTGACCCCGTCCTGATGCGCCGCGCCCTGGAATACGTCAAGGCGTTCGACGGCGTCATCGCCCAGCATGCCCAAGAACCACGCCTCACCGAAGGCGCCCAAATGAACGAGGGCGTCGTCTCGGCGGACCTTGGCCTGGCCGGCTGGCCTGCGGTGGCGGAGGAATCCATCATTGCCCGCGACGTTTTGCTGGCTCAGCATGTGGGTTCGCGTCTGCACGTGTGCCATGTATCCACGGCAGGCTCGGTGGAGATCATTCGGTGGGCCAAGGAACGCGGCATCTCTGTCACAGCCGAGGTCACCCCGCACCACCTGTTGCTGACGGAAGAACTCGTGCGCAGCTACAACCCCGTGTACAAGGTCAACCCGCCGCTGCGTGCCGACGCTGACGTGCATGCCCTCCGTGCTGCCTTGGCCGATGGCACCATCGACATCGTTGGCACCGATCACGCCCCGCACCCCAGCGAAGCGAAAGAATGCGAATGGGCTTCGGCAGCCATGGGCATGACGGGACTGGAAACCGCATTGTCGGTAGTGCAGGAAACCATGATCGAATCAGGCTTGATGACGTGGGCGGACTTTGCAAAGGTCACCTCAACCACGCCGGCACAGATTAGCCAGCTGGCCGATCAAGGCCGCCCGCTAGAGGTGNGGGAACCGGCCAACATTGTGTTGGTTGACCCTGCCGCACGCTGGAACGTGGATCCTGCAGCAATGGCCACGAAGGGCCGGAACTCGCCCTTCGCCGGACTGGTACTCCCGGGTAAGGTTGCCGCGACGTTCTTCCACGGACATCCCACCGTGCTGGACGGCAAGCTGAACACCCCATACCGCCATGGAGCGAACTAGTGGATGCTCGGATCCTGCCAGGCATCCTGACCTTGCTCCTTGTTGTTGTTGTCTTTGCCCTGATGGGGTGGGGCTGGCGCAACAAGCTCAAACGCCAGAACGATATCGGGGCGCTGCCCGAGGTGCCCGAGAACCTCGGTGAGGCCCTGATCAGCGTGCCCGGTCAATACGTTGTCACCACCACCACGGGNGACTGGCTCGATCGGTTGGCAGTGCACGGATTAGNNGTATCCGTACCCCGGCGTGGTCAACGTCCACCCCACGGGATTCTTATTCAGCGGACAGGTTCCCAGGACATCTTCATCGCTAAGGAAAACCTCACCCAGGTGGGTACCCAGACAGGGATGGCAGGGAAATTTGTGGAAAAGGACGGCTTGGTTCTCATCAGCTGGTTCCTTGAACACACGGAGGTGGACACCGGGTTCCGCACCACCGAAGCCGGCGCCAAGCGTCCATTGCTAGAAGCTTTGAAACAATTACTGCCTCCTGGCAGCGAGACAGACACCCCACAGCAGAGCACAACGGAAAGAACAATTGAGAATGAGGGAAACAACTATGCCTGCACAGGCACTTNTGGTCTTGGAAGACGGGCGCACTTTCCGTGGCGGCAGCTACGGGGCACAGGGCACGGCTCTGGGTGAGGCAGTCTTCACCACCGGCATGACCGGCTACCAGGAAACCCTGACAGACCCGTCCTATGCGCGCCAGCTGATCGTCCAGACGGCCCCGCACATCGGCAACACCGGTGTAAACAAGGCAGATAACGAGTCGGCCAAGATTTGGGCTGCCGGATACATTGTGCGCGACGCTGCCCGGCGTCCTTCCAACTGGCGCAGCGAAGGAACCCTGGATGATGAACTAATCTCCCAGGGCATCGTCGGCATCCAAGGTGTTGACACCCGTGCCATCACCCGCCACCTGCGTGAACGCGGTTCCATGAAGGCCGGGATCTTCTCCGGAGCCGACGCCGCCCGCCCCGAGGCTGAGCTTGTGGCCGAGGTCCTGGCACAGCCTGCCATGGCCGGCCTGCGCTTGGCTGAAGAAGTCAGCACCAAGGAAACCTACATCGTGGAACCCGCTGACCACGGCTGGNACGGGGAGACACTGTTCACCATCGTCGCCCTGGACTTGGGTATGAAGGCCATGACCCCGGCGCGCTTTGCCGAACGCGGAGTACGCCTGCACGTCATGCCCGCCACCGCCACGTTCGAAGAGGCACAGGCGTTGCACCCCGACGGCGTGTTCATCTCCAACGGCCCGGGCGATCCCGCCACAGCCGACCTTCAGGTGAGCTTCGTACGCAGCTTCCTTGACGCCGGCGTGCCGTACTTCGGTATTTGCTTCGGCAACCAGATCCTGGGCCGCGCCTTGGGCTTTGGCACCTACAAGCTACGCTACGGCCACCGAGGCATGAACCAGCCCGTACTGGACCGCGGTACCGGCAAGGTCGAAATCACCAGTCAAAATCATGGGTTCGCCGTAGACGCACCCCTTGACGGGCCCACCCAGGCTCCCGAGGATCGCTTCGGAAAGGTTGAAGTGTCCCACATCAGCCTCAACGACCAAGTGGTTGAAGGCCTTGCCTGCCTGGACATTCCCGCCTTCTCGGTGCAGTACCACCCAGAGGCCGCAGCCGGCCCACACGACGCCGCCTACCTGTTTGACAGGTTCATCAACCTCATGACCAAGTACAAGACCGCACAGAGCCAGACCACACAGAGCCAGGAAAACAAGTAATGCCAAAGAGGGAAGATCTTAAATCAGTTTTGGTCATCGGCTCCGGCCCGATCGTGATTGGCCAGGCTGCCGAGTTTGACTACTCCGGCACCCAGGCGCTGCGTGTTTTGAAGGAAGAGGGTCTGCGGGTCATCCTGGTGAACTCCAACCCGGCCACCATCATGACGGACCCGGAGTTCGCTGACGCCACCTACGTTGAGCCCATCACCNCCGAGGTGGTTGAGAAGATCATCGCCAAGGAACGCCCCGACGCCATCTTGCCCACCCTCGGTGGCCAGACGGCATTGAACACGGCCATCGCGCTGGATAAGAACGGTGTGCTCCAGAAGTACAACGTTGAATTGATCGGCGCCAACATCGCCGCGATCGAGCTCGGTGAGGACCGCGAAAAGTTCAAGGGTGTTGTTGAGCGTTGTGGTGCTGAATCGGCACGCAGCTTCATCATCCACACCTTGGAAGAAGCGTTCGTCGCTGCGCAGGATCTGGGCTACCCGATGGTGGTGCGCCCGTCCTTCACCATGGGTGGGCTCGGCTCCGGACTGGCCTACAATCCAGAGGACTTGAAGCGCATTGTGGGCCAAGGCCTGCAGTACAGCCCCACCACCGAGGTGTTGCTTGAAGAGTCCATCCTTGGCTGGAAGGAATACGAGCTGGAGATGATGCGAGACAAGAACGACAATGTTGTTGTTGTCTGCTCCATCGAAAACTTTGATCCGGTAGGTGTCCACACCGGGGACTCCATCACCGTGGCCCCGGCCATGACCTTGACGGACCGCGAGTACCAGAACCTGCGCGACATCTCCATCGCCATCATCCGCGAGGTGGGCGTTGACACCGGCGGTTGCAACATCCAGTTCGCCATCGAACCGGACACCGGCCGCGTAGTGGTCATTGAGATGAACCCGCGTGTTTCTCGCTCCTCGGCACTGGCCTCGAAGGCAACTGGCTTCGCCATTGCCAAGATCGCCACGAAGCTCTCCTTGGGCTACACCCTGGATGAAATCCCCAACGACATCACCCAGAAAACCCCGGCCTCCTTTGAGCCGGCACTGGACTACGTTGTGGTGAAGGTGCCGCGGTTCGCTTTTGAGAAGTTCCCGGCAGCGGATGACACCCTGACCACCACCATGAAGAGCGTCGGCGAAGCCATGGCCATGGGCCGGAACTTCACCGAAGCCCTCCAGAAGGCACTGCGCTCACTGGAGCAANAGGGTGCCAGCCTTGAGTACAAAACAGTCAATGAGCTTGATGTTCCTGACCTGATTGAGGCGTCCAAGCGCCCCACCACTGAGCGCTTGTCCCAGGTGCAGCGTGCGCTGCTGGGCGGGGCAACCATCGAGGCCATGTATGAAGCAACCGGCATTGACCCGTGGTTCCTTGACCAGCTGGTGCTGCTGAACGAAGTTGCAGCAACTATCCGTGCGTCCACAGCGCTGACCNCTGAAATGCTGAAACTGGCCAAACGCCACGGCTTCTCAGACGCGCAGATCGGTGATTTGACGCATAACTCCGAGGCTGTGGTGCGCGGCGTCCGCCAAGCACTGAACATCCGCNCCGTGTACAAGACGGTGGATACCTGTGCGGCCGAATTTGCTGCCTACACCCTGTACCACTACTCCTCCTACGACGAGGAGGATGAGATTGCGCTGCACGAAAAGCCTTCTGTCATCATTCTCGGCTCAGGCCCCAACCGCATTGGCCAGGGCATCGAGTTCGATTACTCCTGCGTGCACGCCTCCATGGCACTGCGCAAGGCCGGCTACGAGACCGTCATGGTCAACTGCAACCCGGAAACCGTCTCCACCGATTACGACGTCTCCACGAGGCTTTACTTTGAACCGCTGACACTCGAGGACGTCCTGGAGATCATTGCGGCTGAGGAGCGTACTGGCGGCGTTCTGGGTGTGTTTGTCCAGCTCGGTGGGCAGACTCCGCTGAAGCTCGCCCAAGAACTGGCCGACGCCGGCGTGCCCATCTTGGGTACGTCCCCGGAAGCCATCGATCTGGCCGAACACCGCGGCATGTTCTCCCGAGTTCTGGATGAGGCCGGGCTGATTGCGCCCAAGAACGGCACAGCCGTGTCCTTCAATGACGCCAAGAAGATCGCCGATGAGATTGGCTACNCCGTCCTAGTCCGCCCGTCCTACGTTTTGGGTGGCCGCGGCATGGAGATCGTCTACGACGAAGCCAACCTTTCGCGCTACATCAAGAACGCTACCGAGATCACCGAAGCTCACCCGGTGCTGATCGATAGGTTCCTAGAAGACGCCATTGAAATTGACGTTGATGCTCTGTTCGACGGCAAGGACATGTACCTGGGCGGCATCATGGAGCACATTGAAGAGGCCGGTATTCACTCGGGTGACTCCGCCTGCGTGCTGCCTCCGATCACCTTGGGCAAGGATGTCCAGGAGCGTGTGCGTGTGGCAACCCGAGCCATTGCTGAAGGCGTTGGCGTCCGCGGGCTGATCAACATCCAGTTCGCCTTGGCCGCTGACATTCTCTACGTGCTCGAAGCTAACNCCCGTGCCTCACGGACGGTCCCGTTTGTATCCAAGGCGACCGGTGTGCAGATGGCCAAGGCTGCAGCCCTGATCGGTGTGGGCGTCTCCATCGCCCACCTGCGCAGCGTCCACCACATCCTGCCCGAGGTTGGCGACGGCGGAAACCTGCCCGATAACGCCCCTGTTGCCGTGAAGGAAGCAGTTCTGCCCTTCAACCGTTTCCGCACGGTCGAAGGTACCGTTGTGGACTCCNTGCTGGGGCCGGAAATGCGCTCCACCGGTGAGGTCATGGGCATTGACAAGCACTTTGACACGGCGTTTGCCAAGAGCCAGGCGGCCGCCAGTGGCGCACTGCCAGTCTCCGGCAAGATCTTCGTCTCGGTGGCCAACCGTGACAAGCGCTCCATCATCATGGCCGTCAAGCGCCTCTCTGACCTAGGCTATGAAATTGTCTCCACAGGGNGCACCGCTGATGTGCTGCGCCGCAACGGCATCGCCTCCAGCATTGTTCGCAAGATCAGCGAAGACGCCGGCGATGGTCAGGACAGCATTGTTGATCTGATCAACAACGGTGAGATCGATATGATCTTCAACACCCCTNCGGGTGGTCAGGCGCGTGGCGACGGCTACGAAATCCGTGCCGCAGCCATCTCCAACGGCCGCCCGTGCATCACTACGGTGGCCGAGTTCAACGTGGCAGTCCAAGCCATGGAAGCCCTGCGCTCCTACGAATGGGATGTCACCAGCTTGCAGGAACACGCCATTGTCCTTGCAGCAGGTTTGGCAGCGCAGAATGCCTAACCCGAACGACGGCGGTAACGCTGGGGATTCGGTGCGCGGCTCGCGGCGGCCATGGTTGCCAGAGGGCCCCTGTGTGTGGGCATTGACCCGCACCCGGGGCTTCTGGCGGCGTGGNGGCTAGCTGACTCAGTCCAGGGTTTGCGTACGTTTTCGCAGAGAGTACTGGAGGCCGTGGAACCACTGGCAGCGGCCATCAAGCCGCAGGTGGCCCTCTATGAGCGCCATGGTTCTGCAGGTATGGCCGCCTTGGAGGAACTGCTGGCCGCTGCTGCACAGGCGCAGGTCTTGACCATTGCTGATGCCAAGCGCGGAGATATTGGCTCAACCATGGCTGGCTACGCCGATGCCTGGCTGCGTGACGGTTCAGCTCTGGCAGCGGACTCTGTGACATTGAGCCCATATTTGGGCTTTGAATCGCTGCGTCCCGCGCTGGATCTGGCAGCAGCGAATGGTCGGGGTGTGTTTGTGCTGGCGCTGACCTCCAACCCGGAGGGTGCTTCGGTACAGCATGTGGGAGGTGCCGAGTCGGTAGCCAAACGCATTGTGCAGGCGGCCGCCGTGGAAAATCAACGCTATGCCGGGGCTGCCTTGGGGTCAGTAGGGCTGGTTGTTGGAGCCACTGTGGGCACTGCGTTGAGCGAGCTTGGCATTGACTTGGCAGCGGTCCATGGGCCGTTGCTGGCCCCGGGTCTTGGTGCCCAGGGTGCAACCGGTGCTGACATGCGGACCACTTTTGGCGCTGCCTATCCGGCAGTGCTGGCGACGTCCAGCCGCGGCATCCTTGCCGCCGGACCTGACGTTGTGGCCCTGCGTGCTGCAACAATAGAGACCCTGGCCGGACTTTAACGCCAGTGCTTTAGCAGGTAGCTGCCAGCTTCGCCAGATTGATTTGCTTCCCCGGTGCGGATAGGTTCGAAGAAATACTGTGTTCGAACCCCGCACCGGGGATAGTCATCACTAAAGGGAGTCTTCTTCGTGAATTTGCCGCAGTTGTCCCAGCAGGAACGCGCAGAGGCACGTATTAAGGCGATCGCTGCCAGGGCTCTAAGGTCCCAAGCGAAACTGGATCTCAAACAAGGCTTGATCAATGTGGCTGCGGTGCTAGATGCAGCAGCCAGCGAGCCCGCCTTGGACAGACTTAAAGTGTGTGAATTATTGAAGCCCTTCCGGGCATTGGAAAGGTACGTGCAACTGTGATCATGAGCGAGCTGGGATTGCCCCAACCCGCAGGGTGCGTGGCTTGGCGTGCATCAGCGCCGAGCCCTCGTGGAGTACTTGGAGGCGAAACCATGAGCGAGGTCACCGTCCCAGCGGAACACACCACCCGTAGCAAACCCCGAAGCGGGGTGAGCGTGCTCGCTGGCCCCACAGCTGTGGGCAAGGGCACTGTCTCAACGTTCATCCGGGATAACTACCCGGATGTCTGGCTTTCGGTTTCTGCCACAACCCGTAAGGCCCGTCCTGGTGAAGAGGAAGGGATCCACTACTTCTTCAAGACAGCCCAGGAATTTGATGCCCTGATTGCCGACGGTGACCTGCTCGAATGGGCGGTTGTTCACGGGNTGAACCGTTATGGCACGCTACGCAGCACTGTTCAGGCGGCAGTTGCCAACGGCAAATCAGTTCTGCTGGAGATTGATTTGCAGGGTGCACGCCAGGTTAAAGAAGCAATGCCAGAGGCCGATTTCGTATTCCTGGGACCACCTAGCTGGGATGAACTAGTCCGCCGTTTGGTGGGACGCGGCACAGAAAGTGCCCAGGAACAGCAACGTCGGCTAGAAACAGCTAAACTGGAACTTGCTGCCGCGCCGGAATTTGATTACATCATCGTCAATGACGATGTCAGCCGTGCTGCAGCCGCGCTTGTTGACCTGATGGGGCTCACCNCCCATCACCTTGTTTAAACGGCAAGACACAGTTTTATCTGCAAGAACCCTTTCAATTTTTGGAGAAGTAATTGACTACACAACCCGAAGGCATCATCAATCCCTCGATCGATTCGCTGCTTGAAGCTGCCGATTCGAAGTACGGACTGGTCATCTTTGGTGCCAAGCGCGCACGTCAGATCAACGCCTACTACGCACAGCTCCACGAGGGCCTGTTTGAGTATGTTGGCCCCTTGGTCGATACCAGGCTGAATGAGAAGACACTCTCAATCGCATTCCGCGAAATCGACGAGGGCCTACTGGTTTCCACGCCGATCGAAACCGCGTAAGCGCAAGTTTAAGAACACCCACGGTGTCTGAGCTGAACATTGTTTTGNGGGTAGGCGGCGGTATCGCCGCCTACAAGTCGGCCCTGTTGCTGCGCCTCTTTACCGAGGCAGGGCACCGCGTCACTGTCATCCCTACTGATGCCTCCACGAAATTTGTGGGCGTCGCCACCTGGGAGGCACTGAGCGGGCGGCCTGTCACGAATGATGTTNTTGACGCCGTGGATCAGGTCAACCACGTCCGGATTGGGCATGAGGCGGACTTGATTGTGGTGGCCCCGGCAACCGCCGACCTTNTGGCGAAGGCTGCCGGGNGCCATGCCAACGATCTTNTGACCACCACCTTACTCATGGCCCGCTCTCCAGTGCTGTTCGCGCCTGCCATGCATACGGAAATGTGGCAGCACGCCTCGACCGTGGCGAATGTACAAACCCTGCGCTCCCGTGGCGTCCACGTGCTGGACCCCGCGGTAGGACGGTTGACGGGCCCTGACACCGGTCCTGGCCGGCTTCCTGAACCTGAGGCGATCTTTGCCGCAGCCATGGCGCTGGTAGAGGACGGTGTTGCAACGACCGAGTCCGCACCGGCTCCCTTCGTACCTGCACCCNTCCGCCCGGAACCTGCCGTGACCAGTGCAGAGCCCGGTCCTGACGCTTCCGGTGATAAGACTTTAGCTGGCCAGCTAGCTGGCAAACGCGTACTCATCACTGCTGGTGGCACTCGTGAACCCCTTGATCCTGTGCGTTACTTGGGTAACAAGTCCTCAGGTAAACAGGGCGTGGCACTTGCCGAGGCGGCCTTAGCTGCTGGAGCCGAAGTCACGTTGATTCATGCTCCGATGGAAGTTGCGGCGCCAGCGGGTGCCAAAACACACAGGATTGACACGGCGCTTGAGTTACGTGCGGCCACCTTGGCAGCGGCCGCAACTGCCGACGTCGTCATTATGGCAGCTGCTGTGGCTGATTTTCGGCCAGCGAAGTTGTCCTCGGGCAAAATTAAANAGCGTGAGAATGTCCAGGACCCAGTGATCACCCTTGTGCGCAACCCCGATATCTTAGTTGAGGTGGTGGCCCATCGCTCGGCGTTGAACCAGCAGCAACTGATAGTTGGCTTTGCTGCCGAGACAGGCGATGACCAAGGTGACGCCCGCAGTTATGCAGAAGACAAACTCGTCCGCAAAGGCTGCGACCTTTTGGTGGTCAATGAGGTAGGTCCGNGGGACTCCGGCTCCGAACGCGTCTTTGGGCAGGACACCAACCAGGTGGAAATTCTTGCCTTGGATGGTGCCAGCCCCGTACAGGCCAGTGGCAGCAAGCGTGAGGTGGCCAACGCCGTCGTGCTTCTGATTGCCCAGCGGCTCGGTGCAAGCTAAACCCTCCGGCGCCCAAATCCAGCATGTATGACACTCCATGTCCGGCGCCCATAAGGCGCAGCTCAAACCCAAGTAAAGTAGAGACGTGACTTCAGCAAACNCCCTGCGCCTATTTACCTCCGAATCTGTGACGGCAGGCCACCCCGATAAAATTTGTGACCAGATCAGCGACGCCATCTTGGACGCGCTGCTGGCCGAAGACCCCGATTCCCGGGTGGCTGTTGAGACCATGGCCACCACAGGCCTGGTCCATGTGGCAGGGNAGGTGACAACCAACGCGTACGTGGAAATCCCCGCGATCGTGCGCAACACCATCTTGGACATCGGCTATGATTCCTCGGCCAACGGCTTCGATGGAGCCCGCTGCGGTGTGTCAGTGTCCATCGGGCAGCAGTCGCAGGACATTTCCGACGGCGTCTTCAACGCTTTGGAGGTCCGTGAAGGTACTGCTGTGGATAAGTACGACACCCAGGGCGCAGGGGACCAGGGCCTCATGTTCGGCTATGCCAGCAATGAGACAGCCTCCTACATGCCCACCNCCATCTACTTGGCACACAGGCTCTCTGAGCGTCTGTCCACCGTGCGCAAATCCGGTCTCTTGGAATACCTGCGTCCCGATGGCAAGACCNAAGTGACCATCGGTTACGACGGCGATACTCCGGTCTCGGTTGACACTGTTGTCATTTCCAGCCAGCACGCCGACGGCACGAAGTTGGAGAAATTACGTGCCGACTTGGCCGAATTTGTCATTGCTCCGGTCATGGAGGCATCGGGCCTGGACATATCAAGCATCAAGACGTACCTGAACCCGGCCGGCCCGTTTGTGGTGGGCGGGCCCGTGNGTGACGCCGGCCTGACGGGCCGCAAGATCATCGTCGACACCTATGGTGGGATGGCCCGCCACGGTGGTGGCGCGTTCTCCGGTAAGGACCCGTCAAAGGTTGACCGTTCCGCTGCCTATGCCATGCGTTGGGTTGCCAAGAATGTGGTGGCTGCCGGGTTGGCCTCACGCGCGGAGATCCAAGTGGGCTACGCCATTGGTGTGGCGCGTCCCGTGGGCGTTTACGTAGAGACTTTTGGCACTGAGACGGTAGATCCGCGCCGCATCGAGGAAGCCATAGCGGCCCTCTTTGACCTGCGTCCCATGGCCATCATCGACAGCCTTGATTTGAAGCGGCCTATCTATGCCAAAACCGCAGCACATGGCCACTTTGGCCGCGACGACCCTGATTTCACTTGGGAAAACCTTGATCGCGTTGATGCTTTGAAGGCGTATTTCAACGCCTAACCAGGAGTTCCGTCCGTGTGCCGTTGTACTCATGGACCGTTGTCTTCATGGACCGGGTTATCCACAGCTGAGCACAGTGTGCTGACTACTTTGTCAGTGGGCTGTGCTTAGCTTGTTTTAGGCCCGCTACCGTCACACGGACCTGTAGTACCGGGCTTGCGCTATTGTGCTCTACCAACCTGAGGAGGACACCATGGATGAAGACCTCAGCCACGGCGTGCAGTTAAACCTCCTCAGCGGCTTTGTGGCCAAGGAGCGCGTGGCAGATCCGCACAGCGGTGTGGTGCTTGCCCCGCACCTTCCCGTGGCCCAAGTGGTCATTGATTCTCCGTTGCCACACCTTGATAGGACCTTTGATTACTCGGTGCCGTTGGAGCTCGACGCCGAAGCTCAGCCAGGGGTGCGTGTCCGAGTTAAGTTCTCTGGCCAGGACCTTAACGGTTACGTGGTGGCCCGTGCCGCTGTATCTGAAAGTGTGCGGCTGGTTCCGCTGAATCGGGTCTATTCAGCTGTTCCCGTCTTGGCTCCGCAGGTACTTGAGCTAGCCCACAAGGTGGCTGCCCGGTATTGCGGCACCGTGGCAGATGTGCTGAGGGTGGCGGTCCCGCCTAGGGTTGCCAGCCTAGAGAAGGTCTACCTGAAGAAAGCTGCGGAGCGCGCTCAGGAGCAAGCCCACGCTAAGGCCACCGCCCCTGCCGCTGCTCCCAGTCCTGCCACCACCACCCCTGCCACCCGTGCCATGACCTCCGTCGCCGCCGAGCAGCCAGCCAAACCTGGACATTCACTCTTTGTTGATTTTCCGCACGCAGAGGACTTCCTGACCCAATTGGCCATGGGTGCAAGTCCTAAGGGCGTACTGGGTTCGTTGAAGGGATTTGGTGCGAACTCCTGGCACCATCAACTTGCCCAGGTAGTGGCCTACGCTCAGCTTTCGGGTCGTGGCTCAATTGTGGTGGTGCCGGACCTACGCGACCTTGAACTGTTGGATCAGGCATTCGCTTCTGTGCTGCCGGAGGACAGTTTTGTAAAATTGACGGCAGACGACGGGCCCAGCTTGCGCTATGCCAACTTCTTACGCGTTCTCTCCGGCGATGTGCGGATTGTGATCGGTACCCGATCTGCCGCCTACGCTCCGGTGGCGGACTTGGGGTTGGTGTGCTGCTGGGACGATGGCGACGAGCTCCACGTAGAGCGCCGGGCGCCGTACCAGCACAGCCGTGATGTGCTGTTGCTGCGGTCAGAGGTGGAAAATACTGCTGTCCTGATGGCAGGACACAGTCGCAGCAGTGAATCGCAGCGTTTGGTGGCCACCGGGTGGGCCCAGGAACTTGTTGCTGCCCGCCCCGAAGTTCGCAAGGCCACGGCCAGAGTCATCAGTACGTCCGACTCTTATGAACAAGAACGAGACCCTACCGCAGCCCTAGCCCGCCTGCCCCACAGGGCGTGGGAAACAGCAAAGGCGGCTTTGAAGATCGGCCCTGTTCTGGTGCAGGTTGCACGCACAGGCTACGCCCCAGCGCTTGCCTGCCAGCGCTGCCGTGAAGTGGCACGCTGCCGGCACTGCACAGGTCCTTTGATGCAGACAAGGTCCGTTGGGTCTTCTTCAACAATGATCACTTGTAAATGGTGTGGGCAGGCAGAGACCGCTTTTAGCTGCAACACCTGTGGTTTCCACGGGTTGCGGGCAATCTCTGTTGGTGCATTACGCACAGCGGAGGAACTAGGAAGAGCTTTCACCTCAGTGCCGGTGATCTCCTCGTCCGGGGATCACATTAAAACAACTGTCCCGGACAGGCCCGCATTAGTAGTGGCAACCATCGGGGCCGAACCCGTCGCGGCACATGGCTACGCGGCGGCGCTGCTCCTTGACGGAGATTCCATGCTTCGTCGTGAATCGTTGCGGGCGGGCGAAGAAACACTGCGACGCTGGATGAATGCAGCGGCTCTTGTCCGGTCAGCTAAGGACGGCGGAATTGTTGTGGTGACGGCTGAAGAGTCAGTTGAAGTTGCTGCACTTGTGCGCTGGGATCCGGCTGGGCATGCTGAGCGCGAATTCGCGCTGCGCCATGAGCTGGGCTTGCCTCCGGCCATGCGCCTTGCATCATTGACCGGAAGTGAAAGGGACGTTGAGGCGTTCCAGACTGCCTTGAAACTCNCCCTAGTGCGCAGCATCGGCCCAGCCCTGTTCCTTCCCCGAGTCCCCATAGCACCTGACGATGAGGCCCCTGATTACAGGACGATCCTGCTCTTCCCATATTCCATGGCAGCCGCGGTCACAGCAGACATGCGGGCGTTGAAGGCATCAAATGCCGCCCGTCGGGTGGGTTCCCCTGTGCAGGTGCGTTGCGATGGTTTGGACGTTCTGTAGCAGCTAGGGGTGAGGGACGCGGCCATGGATCGGCAGCGTCCTTTGCTGCCAGTTGGCACTGGTGTTTCTATCGTGAGGTAGGCAGCGCATCGATCAGCTCAAAGCCCATCCTTCACCATCCTTCTCCATCCTTGCCCATCAAAAGTATCTCGAATATTTTTATGGGTAAGTATTGCGTTGTTGTAACGGTGGGTTTATGCTTGTTGTATGAGTAGTCCGGTGATTGTCCCCGGAGACCGGCAGTGAGGCCACAGGATGTGGCCGGAGTACTGGCTGGGATGACTCTTCCTTTGATTGAACCCTTTGGCTCTGACAATCCTGCCCTGGCTAATTTGCCGGGGTACGCTTCGGTGCTGTCCACGGGTGAGCAATTACCTTCCAGGGTTGGGGTGGCTCGGGAAGTGTACGACGGGACGATTGCCTCGTTAGTGGCGTTGAGGCGGGTGGAAGATTCCCTGGCTGGGTGTAAAGCGGCTTTAGTGGCCCGGTTGATGGGTGCTGCACAGGTTGAAGCGGCCGCGGTGGGTTTGAATCCCTGGCAGCACGGGGTTGCTCACTCTAGTGCGTGTACCGACCTGGCTCTGACGTTGTGTATCCCGGAGGTTACGGCTGCTTCCTTAGCTCACCACAGCACCGTGTTAGTGAACGATCATCCACTGATCCTTGATGGGGTTGATGCNGGGTTGCTCTCCTTCCGGCACGCGTGCATCATTGTCGATGAGATTGCCACGCTGGAGGAAAATCCGTTGATTACCGCAGCGGATGCGGCTGCGTTTGAGGCCCGGTTATTAGAAATCGGCCCGGGAACCACGGCAGCGAGTTTCGCCGGGAAAGCTCGGCGGGTGCGTGAATCGACGCATCCAGAAACCATTACCACCCGCACTAAGCAGGCCTACTCTAAGCGGGCCATGACCCTAGAATCCGGTAAGGACGGGATGTCCTGGCTGACACTGCATCTTCCCTCTCTGGCAGCGGAAGGGATCTGGGTGAACTGCACCCGTACCGCCCGGGCGATCAAGAACCAAGCCCGNTTAAACCACCCACCACAAAACAGCACTACTGGCGCCCGTCCCGGTGCTGCTGGTGGCGGACATGATGGCAGTGGCGGACGTGATGGCAGTGGCGGTGGTGAGTGTAGGACCTTGACGCAGCTACGTATCGATGTCGCCGCCGCGCTCTTGCTCAATCAACACCCACTCACTGCTGAGGTCCGCAAGACAAACAACACCACCAAGGGCGACGCTGGTCATGGTTTCACGACCGACTCGCACGGCACCTCAAACAGCACCAGCACCAGCCCTACTGATACTGCCACCAGCACTGGCGCCAATGAGAGCACTTCCACTGATGCCCCTACTGACCCAGGTCCTGATGTCGGTGTTGGTGTGTCTTTGGTCGTCGGTCAGCGTTTGGTGTTTCTCTAGTTGATGTGGAGCCTGTCTGGGCTCACACGGCCCCCACCGAACCGGTAGAGCGGCCTATGAATCCACTACCCACCCCGAATCCCGCCCCAGGAATAGCTCCTGCCTCAGGTTTGGCTCCTGTCTCAGGTTTGGCTTCTGCCCCGGGTTTGGGGTCTGATCTGGGTCAGGGCTCGGTGGGACTGGGTGCGGAGGTGTTGGTGGGGAGGTGGTCGGTGATGGTTCTGGTTTTGTGGACGAGGTGGTTGACGGGATTGTGGAAGATCACCTCAAGGAGTATTTGGAGCAGTTGGACGCTGTCCGGGGCATGTGGTGGTGACTGATCCGCCACTGCCTGAAGCGACGATTCTTCTCATGGTGCCTTTGTTGGGGTTGTTGAATATTGTGGATCAGCCAGCGACTTTACGGGTGCTTTGGGTGGGCCTGTGCCAGAAGATATTGCGCGGAGGGGTGTCTAATTAACTGTGTATTGGGGTTCCTGATTTGAGATGAGGAATTGTGATGACAACGCTGAAAGGACACGAGCAGAACGGGACTTCGTTTGGGGAACCGGAGCCGGAACCGGAGTCTGCCCGGTCGGTGATCAACGAGATGGTTGATGCCGGTTTGTTTGATGATTTGATGTCCAGGATTGACAACGGCACTTTGCAGCTCACGGGCGAGGGTGGGTTCCTGCCCGAGATGGTCAAAGCCGTGCTGGAACGCGGCTTGAAGGCGGAAATGGCCGGCCATCTGGGGTACGAGAAGGGCGAGCGGTCACCGGTTACAACAATGAATTCCCGGAATGGAAGCACTCCGAAAATAGTGGCTTCGGAAATCGGTGACATCGCCTTGGCGACGCCGCGGGACCGTGACGGGTCGTTCCAGCCGGCCCTAGTACCCAAGGGCTCACGCCGGATTGGCGGGCTTGATGAGATGATCATTTCGCTCTACGCCGGTGGTATGACGGTGCGTGACATCCAGCACCACCTTGCTAGGACGCTGGGCACCGATCTCTCCCACGAGACGATCGCGAATGTTACCGACGCCGTGCTGGAGGAAGTCCAGGAATGGCAGCACCGGCCGTTGGAGGAGATCTACCCGATCATGTACTTGGACGCCCTGGTGGTGAAGGTCCTTGACGGGCACCACGTGATGAATCGTTCTGCCTATATTGCCGTGGGCATCGATTTGGAAGGCATCAAGCATGTGCTGGGTATCTGGGTTCAGGCCAGTGAAGGGGCGAAATTCTGGGCTGGGGTTTGCGCCGAGCTCGCCAACCGCGGTGTGAAGGACGTGCTGATCGTGTGCTGTGACGGGCTCACCGGCTTCCCCGAGGCCATTGAGGCTACCTGGCCCCATGCCACGGTGCAGACCTGCGTGGTTCACCTGATCCGTGCCGCCATGCGGTTCGTGGCCTATGGGGACAGGAAGAAGGTCGCCGCCGCGATGCGCCCGATCTATACCGCTCCGAGTGCCGACGCAGCCAGGATGGAATTGAATGCATTTTCTGACTCCGTGCTCGGCCATAAGTACCCGGCCGCTGTGGGTGTGTGGGAACGCTCCTGGGAACGGTTCATCCCGTTCCTGGCTTTCCCGGAAGCCGTCCGACGGATCATTTACACGACGAACGCGATCGAGTCACTGAACTACCAGCTGCGTAAGATCATCAAGAACCGGGGCCATTTTCCCAACGATGCCGCGGTCGTGAAGCTGCTCTGGCTGGCCATCCGTGACATCGAGGACAAGCGTGCCCGCGAGCACAAGAAGGTACGCAAAACGNACCGTGACAGCAACGGCAGACACCTCCTTGAAGGGGCCACCAGCCTTGGCTGGAAGGCCGCGCTCGGGGCCTTGGCACTGGCCTACCCGGACCGGATTAACGGCTACCTGTAACCGCGCAAGTGGTGCCCCGGAAGGAGATGCAGACATGGATGAGCGCAACGACCCTGACAGCTACGAGGGCGCCGGCAGTGGCCTGCACAAGGCCCCGGAACCAGTCAGTGACGATGACAGCTACACCGTCATCGACGACGCCCTGGCCGCCCTCGCCACCCGCCGGCATAGCAATCTTGGTGACGACATCGAGGCCATCGCCTTGCTCGCCTCCCTGATCGACCAGGCAGAACGCTGCCTCCCCGAGCTCGTCAACAACGCCCGCGCAAACGGCGCATCCTGGCGCCGCATCGCCCAGACACTCGGTACCAGCCCGGACGAAGCACACCTGCGCTTCTCCCGGAGTCACCCNATCGCCGATACCCGATGGCCCTACAACTTCTAAAACCAACAAAGAAAAGAACTACTTACACAGATATCTTGACAAGCCCTGCGCGGAAGCTTCTGGGCCGGGCCGGGACGTTCTTGCGGGTACTGACTGATCCGCTCACGGGAGAAGTATTGCCGTTAGCCCCGCAACGGTACAGGATGCGTGANNGCGAACGCGCGGTCCTGCGAGCTTTATCGGGGAGTTGCTACTTCCCCAATTGCACTCATCCGGTGATGGATACCGAGATAGACCATGTGATCGCGTGGGAGAACGGTGGGGCCTCGACGCTGGAGAATCAGCGCCCGGGGTGTAAACGCCACCATCTGCTCAAGCACTTCAAGGACGATAAAGACAAACACGGTCATTATCGGCGGGAGAAAGACCCTCACGCAATGACCTGCGTTTACGGGGTGGCGGGCCTTACCGCAAAAGGTGGGGGCACGGACTGGATTTCACCCTCTGGGAAATATCATCACTCTCAGCAACAAGAACCACAAGCCCCGGCGTATCCAAAATGGCTCAAGAAACGGATGGATAAAGCCCTGAACCCCACCCGCCCAAATACCACCCACCCAGACACCGTCCCGTTCAGCCCTGCCGAACACTACATCATCAAACACCTCAAAAACATAACCAATGATGATGGAAAGAGCAGCAGCATTCTCGTTGGCCGTTGGCCGTTGGCCGTTGGCCGTTGGCCGTAAGCCCTAAGCGCTAAGTCCGGCAGGGAATGCTGTTTCGCCCCTAGCTGGCACTGCCGCTCTAGGGCTCCAGGGTCCGGCTAATGTCCTCGGAAGCGGCGGAACAAGGGATCCACAATTTCTGGGGAAATATTCAGTAAACCTGCAACTTGTTCAATCAAGACCTCGTGCACAAGCTCGCGTACCTGCCCGCTAGTGTCACAGAGCACCTCAACAGGATGCCTGAAGATGGCGATGGTGGGTGGCTCGGCAGGACCATCGAAACGTGATGGGTCAGAGATTGCGAGCTTCGCGTCTTGACCCGTAGAGAGCCCGTGGAACCGACAGACCAACTGCCGGGCTAAACGGAGCAGTTGATATGCCGCCTTGTTGTCAAAGACGGAGGGTAGAGAGCTGCGTGTCTGGTGGTGCAACGGTTTTCGGGACATTTTCAAATGTCGACCCCGAATGCCCCTTTCGGGAACTGATCAGGCAATAATTTGCCTCTATGCTTGCCGCTGCTGCGCATACTGGGAACACGGACAAAGAGGGTGCCATATGTCTCGCTATAAGAACTATTGGGTCTGCAGGGCGGGACTGGCTTTGGTCTAGGGGATCTTACTCATACTCGTGTTTAGGCTTCGTGGTCCAGCGGTTGGGCAGAACATCGTCTTGCTCTTCGCTGGTTTCTGCATCGGCTGGGTGTCGACGACGATTGCTCGATTCGTGTACCCGCCGCATAAACGTTGGGGCACAACCCAGCACATCAGCTGAACCGTAAGGAGAGCGTGCTCCGTCTCTCACTCGCCTGAAAATCAAGTCAATAATCGTCTCGTCCGTAGGAATCAAAAGTATCTATGATGAGGGTATGCATCTTAGGGTTCTGCTCGAGGGCCGCTTTGATGAAGTAGGGCCTTCGAGCGAGACACACACTTCTTAGCGTCATGCTGAAGCCATGGGAACAGGATTCGGACCGGTATGGCTGACAGTCTTAACGTGGGTATTCACGATGTTGCTGCTGCTCCTGGCAATTGTTTCCATGATCGCTGCCCGGGTAGCCTCGTTCGCAACTTCTTGATCGGTATCCGTACACCCCAGTTAAAGAGAAGCGAATCCTCATTGCGTGCCGGCCACGCAGCTGCGGTGCCCTTCGCCTGGGTTGGGTTGTGGTAGCCGTATTGGTGATAACCGTCATCGTGGTTTTGCTGTTGCCACTCGAGCGGCCAACAAAGCGGGGTAACTGGGTAACGAACAGCGCGAAAAGTGATCCGGTCAAAGTTCCTCATCTGTGACTGTGCCGCCTACCTCTCAGGGCGATCTGCACATCCAGCACGCCAGCAGAGTATATTTCACGAGTTCACTCGACCGTGGTGACAAGAATGACTAGGAGCGCTTATCTACAGCTGACGCAAAGAGGACCTTGGCCCTTCGGATGCATGCCATCGCTGAAACGGGCACTGAACATCGTCGAGGCAAACACCAGCGTCTTATTAGCCATCGTTGACAGCGAGTCATCGATGGCATGGTTGAATCGGATTCATGAATCGTCTCTGGATTACAGCCTCAGCCGCACTTCTGGTCTTAACCGGCTGCGCGTCCGCCCCTCCCTCACAGGATTCGCACCAACCGGCGTCCACCGCATCCAGCGGATCGGAGATCGTGGAATCCATCTGCAAGGACTCCACCAACAATGGAGCGCAAGTCATTGATCTGAAGCAGGTCCGCTTACACAGCGATGGATCAGAATTGTTGGTGGAATATACACTCTCCACCGCCCTGCCCACCACGGATAACGTGCTCTTGTTCATCATGGCCAGGAGCCCGGACTACAAAACTAGATACCAGCTCGGCACAGAGTTCAAGGACGGGAAAGAGGCCACCCAATTCATCTACGACTTGAATGCCTCAACCCCGAAAAAATCACCCCGCAACAGTCGTTACCAACCAGACAGTAACCGCCCACTTCCCCTGGACGACCTTAAAGGACTCGCTACAGGCTTCGAATGGGATGCCCGCGTCAGCGTCAACGGTGGGGTGGGGATCGCTGTCCGGCAGGCGAAACCCCTCAATGGAACATTCACGGCAAATAGTCGTAGCAACGTATGGGAAGGGCTTCGCCGTCCCAGCTAAGATTCCTCATTTGGAGCAATGGCTAACGCATCGCAGGTGTTGCCTGAGCTGGCAGGTTCTTTCCGTCTTATCCTTCGGTTGCCTGATACTTACAGCTGGTGGCAGTGTGCCATGAGGTCTTGCAACCATGCCCCTGGCGGGGAACCTGCCATGAGCAACGGGTGCCAAGCCCTCTTGCCATGTGGATTTTTCTCTACCTCTCAGGTGGGGTTCCTTTGGATGCTCAATACCGCTTCGACTCATGACGTCGCGTTATGCTGTTGCTCATGAACCAAGGGCGTGTTGCGCTGTGAAGCAATGGGCCCGTCTGCATCCTTATCTTGCTCTCGCCGGGGCTATGTCACTTTTGTGTTCGCCACCGGGGTTTGGTTCACAGTGCCACATGATCTACCTTCGCTACCCTAACTTCTCCCTGAGCGCCGCAAAGTGAACGGCAAAGGACCGTAAATATCTTTCGGCCTATGGGCTCCAGGCCATGACGATGATGACAGGCCATGGCCACTAACCGTTCCACCATCGAGTCAGGGACAGTTCGGGGTAGCAATCCGCGCAGGCTATATTTATCCGGTAACTGTGCTGTCCGTGATCATTTCATCTCCCATCAGGAACTGGTCGCGATCGACAAGTGTGATGGCCAAGAGTGTGTTGTTTGAAGCGTTCCCCTTACCTATTGACTGATCTCACATAAAGTGGCGGCAGAAGTCTCAAATGTACTGATGGCACGGTCGACGCCCGCATCGTTCATAGTGATCATGATGGGTACAGCCAGGCTCGGCACACCGTTCCGCGTCGCATTGCCCAAAAAGGTGCACAACGGCAATATTGCGATTCGGGCACTTCACGATGGTCTCGCTGACGCCGTTGGCCGTGCCAACCACGGCTATGAACGCTTGCATATTTCAAGGAACAACCAACTAGTATCCGGGTTCGTTGGGCCCGACGATTTGAAGCAGTTGGAGCTGCTAAGGGAAATTTCTGACTACCGTGCAGCCAAGCCGGCTGAGTTTGAACGCGACGCCCAACCAACTGGTTGTAAGGAGCTGGCAGATGAAAGCTATGCTGGGCGAATCCCGGTGGCCCACCGCCATGAGCAACACAAATAGCCTCACCATAGGACGGAATAGCCAGATGCGGAGTACGCCGCCTACATCTGAGGAACCTGAGTTCTCATGAATCGGCCCGAGGTGCAAGTAGCTGTCCCGTACGCCGTTGCGGGACCAATTGCGCCACTAGCAGTGCTTCTGCCCCTCAAGGAGGGTGCGTTAGCCCATCAGCGTTCCGTCTGTGTAAGGGTCTGGATAAAGCCCATCCGCGCCAGGCCCCTGTGGACCGCCGTCGAAATTAAGCCGCAAAACCAGGGATTGATTGCAGCGGCCGCCGGCGAAATCGCTGACCGTGCCCGGATCGGTTCATGGACTTCCTGATGCCCCGATTGGTACTATCTCGCCATGCGGCCACTTAGATATTCCATCAACATGACGCTCGACGGTTGTGTCGATCATCGCCAGATACTCCCAGATCAAGACGGGCACCGGTACTGGGCCAATAACCTCGCCTGGGCCGACGCGATCCTGCTGGGCCGGGTGACGTACCAGATGATGGAGCAGGCTTGGCGTCCGCCTGTGCCAGAGGAGATGCCCGCTTGGATGCAGCCCTTCGCGCGAACCATCGATGCCGCGAAGAAGTACGTCGTATCAAGCACTTTGGAAGAGGTCGATTGGAACGCCGAGCTCATCGGTGGAGAACTTGTAGAGGCGGTGCAGCAGCTCAAGGATGCCNCGGGGAATGGACTGCTAGTGGGCGGTGTGAGACTTCCGGCAGCGTTGGCGCAGCTGGGGCTCATTGACGAGTACGAATTCGTGGTGCAGCCTCGGGTGGTTGGTCACGGCCCTGTCTTGTTTGCAGGATTATCCCAACCCNTCGATCTGACGTTGGTGAGCCGCCAGGAGTTAAGCTCGGGGGCGATGGCGATGAGGTACAAACGCAAGAGCTAGGCCCTCAACTCCTGGGCAATGTTCACCAACTCCCGTGCGGAAGTATCCCAGCTGAATGTACCCGCCTGGGCAACAGAGGCTCGCGAACAAGCTGCCCAGCCGGTACGATCTGCCAAGGCCCGTACAGCCGCGGCAAAGTCCGACGGCGAATCGGCTGGCACATAGGAGGCAGCGGAGCCGCCCACTTCGCGGAAAATCTCAGTATCCGCCACCACCACAGGTGTCCCCAACGCCATGGACTCCACCAGCGGCAGCCCGTAACCCTCGGCCTTGCTCAGGGTCACGAGAGCCGTTGCACGCAGGAGCAAGTCATCGTATTCGGTATCAGTGACGCCGTTGTGGAACACCACTTTCGCTCCGACCGGTACTAATGCAGTAAGTTCGGCACGGCGTTCCTCGGTGATGCGGCTGAGCAGGTTGAGCGTGAAATCAGGCAGTCCGGCCATGCCACGAATCAACGTCTCCACGTTNTTATAGGGCATAAACGAACCCATATAGACGAGTGACTTCTGCGGTGCCACCGTCGGGTCCCTGGGCGTCCGATCCTGCTGGGGTGCGTTGCCTATGATCCTGATGGGCCGCTTGGTGAGATTGTGCTTACGCATCAGCGCCAAGGTGGTTTCACTGATGGTCGCCACAACATTGGCACGGTTCAGCAACACCCGCTGCGGCCAGTATGCCTTGTGATACAGGCGCCACAGGACACGCACAGGCGCTGGTAGGAACCCAGGAGGTGCGGGNTGCTCATAATAAATGAGGTCGTGCAAAGTCAGAACTAGAGGATATTTCCGTCCCCAACTGCCCATCGTCTGCATGGGACAAAACACTAGGTCCGCCCCGAGCTTATTCACATGGCGGGCTACGAGAAGTTCCATGGGAGACAGCGGCGAGTTGATCTTTACCCACGGCAACTCTGGCAGCAATGCCAGCTGCCGTTCGTCATGAATGAGCATGGTGACCTCGGCATAAGGTGCGACGGCGGCCATGAGACTTGCGCCGTAACGGCTGATGCCGTCGTGGTGGTCCATCCGTGTGAACCGGGCGTCCATGACGATTTTAGGCTTGCTCACGTGGCGGGATGCCTTTCAAGGAAATCGGTAATGGCGGCAGCGGCCGGCTCTGGAGTTTCGTAATGGATCAGGTGACCTACGTTCTCGATCACAACCAGTTCGCCGTCGGGCAGCATGTCAAGCAATTTATATTGGTGGGGNAGCGTGGCAATCTCATCCAGCGCACCGGCGATCAGCAACGTAGGCAGTGTCAGGGCAGATGCAACTTCACGGACGGTGCCGCTAGCAGAGGCTTGAAANGACTCGAGCAGCATGTCCCGGTTGGCAAAGCTGCTGAAATACGCGTGGTGCTGGCCGTGGATGAAGGTTAGCAGGTCCTTGTCCCGAGTTTTAGCCATGGCCACGCTCATGATGTGCACAATGAGCTTGCTACGTAACAACGCATTACCCAAGGTGGCAGGCAGTTTCGCCGCAGCCCAGTAATACAGCATGGCCAGTTTTGTCATGATGCCTTTGTGGCCTTCCAACGCGGGNGAAGCGATGGGGTTCACCAGGATCAGCGGGAACACCCGGCCCGGGTTCGATGCCACGAAATGGCTCACCACAATGGAGCCGAAGGAGTGGCCCAGCAAGGCAGTGTCCGGTCCTAGCGAAAGCGTTTCCAAGAAGGCGGAGAGGAAGCCGGTGTACCCGGCAATGTCGTGCTTTCCAGTGGAAAATGCCGGGGAGGCTCCGAAACCTGGCAGGTCGGCCATGATAATTCGGTAGCCGGGCAGCAGTTCAACCACCCGTTCTAGGCCGTGGTGGTCGCCTCGAAAGCCATGGACCACCACAATGGTACGTGTGGCAACATCCTCACCAGTTTGACCGGCAGGTACGGGTAAATACTCCCAGTAGTGGACGGGCGTGCCGGACACATCCACGATGTAGGCAGTTTCCCGGGCGGTCATATCTACCGCAAAGCCGCTGCATCATCGGTGCTAGCGGGGCCGTGCGCCGTCGTGCCGTGTTTGAACGCGGAGGAGGTTTTCCTGGTCGAGCTTTTCTTCAGGACCAAGGCTAGTTGACCTCGTTCGGGTGGGAGCCGGCGCGCTGGCCTTTATCGAGCCCGTCAATGCGAGCCATCTCTACTGGGGCCAGGGCAAAATCAAAGACGTCAAGGTTTTCCCTCATGCGCGCAGCTGAACTAGCCTTGGGAATTACTAAGTGCCCTGATTGAACATGCCAGCGCAACACAATCTGCGCCACGGAGCGTCCATAAGCAGCGGCGATGTCGGACAAAACCGGGTCAGTNAAAATTGCGCCCCGGGCTAGTGGACTCCACGCCTGCGTGGCGATGCCCAATTCGGCATGCACGGTGCGTAAATGTCTCTGAGACAGCCACGGGTGAAGCTCAATCTGGTTCACGGCCGGGACCACGTCGCATGCCTCTAAGAGCTGGTGTAGATGCGGCTCCTGAAAGTTGCTGACACCAATGGCCCGTACACGCCCCTCCCGGTACAGCGTCTGTAGAGCCTTGTAGGTGGGGATGAACAGTTCCCGCGCAGGGCACGGCCAGTGGATGAGGTACATATCGAGGTAGTCGAGTCCAAGCCGGTCCATACTGGCATTGAAGGCGGTGAGTGTGGAATCGTAGCCCTGTTCTGTGTTCCACACCTTGGAGGTCACAAACAGTTCTTCACGCGGNGTGCCTGCAGCGATCGAGCGGGCCATCGCTGTACCCACCTCTTCATTGCCGTAAAGGGCAGCAGTATCAACGGTGCGGTAGCCAGCATCAAGCGCCGTCGAGACAAGGTCGGCGCAGTCCTCGGCCGGAACTTTGTAGACACCGTAGCCAAGCTGGTCAATGGTGACGCCGTTGTTCAGTGTGTATTTGGGGAGCGTTGCATACCCATGACTTTACCCACCCGGAGGTCCATAGGGCAGTGCCGCGCTAGCTAGCCGCCACAGCGCCCCATCCTGGGTAGTCTTAGATCCCGTCCAGACTGTTCAGGAAGCCAAAGATCGGGTCTGTGGGGCGGCTGCTTTGTTCAACCAACTCTCGTGCGGTGGTTTCATCCAAAATCAGGTCCGTGACTAATCCAGCGGCGAGTGCTCCCCGCAGGCCCGTAATTTTCTTCCGGCCGGAGACCACACAGATACGACGCCGGACTCTACGCAAGCTCTCAAGGCTGGGTCCGCTCGAGCGGTCGTTCAGAACAATGCCGTCGTCGGTCCCGTCGGAGCGGAAGAACACGGTGGCGATGTCTCCAGCTACCCCGCTGGCTTCTAGGGCGTCGAGGTCTGTGGAGTCAAGGTAGCCACCGGAGTAAACATGGCTGGGAATTTCCGCGTCCATGGAGCCCACACCGAAGATGGCGATCGTCATCCGTGCCTGGAGGTCAAGGATGCGCCGCACACTGCGTTCTTGCCACATCATGGACTTAGTCTCGGCGTGGTCAAAGAAGGCAGGGACCGGAAACTGCTCAACTTTGGCCCCATAAGCCGTGCCAAAGCGGCGGATGATTTCCGAGGCGTAGGTGATGCCCGATGTTTGGGTGTTTCCTGCCCCGTTGAGCTGGACGATGATGGTGCCGTGAGTTATTTTGCGTGTGAGGTGGCGGCTGACTGTACTGACAGTTGATCCCCAGGCCACACCTATCACTGCATTGGAGTCTACAAGCGGACCAATTGTGCGCGCCGCCTGCATGCTGACACGCTCGAGAACCTCCATCTCGTTAAGCATGTCTGAGACGGGAACCACATGGACCTCTACTTTGTAACGAGTGCGGATGACGCGTTCCAGCTCAGGTGCCCTGTCCGAAGGGGTCTTGATTTGGATTTGCACAAGTCCGGTTTCACGGGCCGTGGCCAGCAGTCTGGAAACGGTGGATCGGGAGGTGCGCAATTCACGTGCAATGGCGTCCATCGTCTGATCTTGCAAGTAGTACATTTGTGCAGCGCGGAGCGCATCCTGCTGTTTTGTTCGCTTGGTCGCCATGTGATCCGCGTCCTTTCTGCACGTTCGTGCAGACGTGTTGACTATATTTTCCATTTATTCAAACAATAGTGTGAACAGGCGCTGATGGCGCAACCCAACGGGACTCGAATGAGGTCGATGTGAGAATCCTAGGCAATGCTGGCAAGAATCAAGACTCAAAGGATCCGCAGCCTGTGGTGCGCNCCNAGGTTGAGGCCTTGAAACAGCGCCCGCATGCCCGCGTGTTGATTATTGGCGGTGGCATCAACGGTGTTGGCACCTTCCGTGACCTAGCTCTGCAGGGCATCGATGTGGCCCTTGTAGAGCGTGGGGACTACTGCCAAGGTGCCTCCGGGNCCTCCTCCCATATGATCCACGGTGGCATCCGTTACCTTGAAAACGGCGAATTCCGTCTGGTCAAGGAATCAGTCGTTGAGCGTAACGGCCTGCTGAAGATCGCCNCGCATTACGTCAAGCCCTTGCAGACCACCATCCCGATCTTCAGCACTTTCTCCGGAATTCTTAGTGCGCCCATACGCTTCCTCACACACAAGCAGGGTAAACCCCAAGAGCGCGGTGCCTTCTTGATCAAAGCCGGACTGACCCTCTACGATGCTTTCTCTCGCGATGGAGGCACTGTGCCCCGCCACGAGTTTAAAGGCCGCAAGAAAGCTTTGGCCGAACTGCCTCAGCTGCACCCGGGCATCAAGTACGCGGCCACCTACTACGACGCCTCGGTCCATAACCCTGAGCGCCTCACCCTTGATGTGCTCCAGGACGGCGAGAAGGCAGGCTTGATTGGTGTAGGAGCGGCTACTGGTGCAGGAGCGGCTACGGCAAGCTCCGCTTCGGAGGCCAAGGCCCGCGCCACCAACTATGTGGCTGTAACGGCCATCAAGGATAACGGCGTGGAACTCATCGACCAGCTCACGGGCGAATCGTTCACATTCACCGCCGACGTCATCGTGAACACCACCGGTGCGTGGGTCGATCTGACCAACTCGGCCATGGGTGCAGCCACGCGCTTCATGGGTGGCACCAAAGGTTCCCACATTGTCCTAGATCACCCCGGCCTGCTAGCCGCGTGCAACGGCCGTGAAATCTTCTTTGAACACACCGACGGCCGCATTGTTCTGATCTACCCCATGGGAGACAGGGTCCTGGTCGGCACTACCGACGTCAATGCTGATATGAGCGTGGACGCCGTGTGCACAGATGCAGAGATTGACTACTTCTTCGATCTTGTGGGTCACGTCTTCCCCAACGTTCTGGTCACCCGCGAGGAGATTGTGTACAGCTTCTCTGGTGTGCGTCCGCTGCCGCGTCACGATGAAACAGCGCCTGGCTTTGTCTCACGCGACTACCGCATTGAACGTGCCGATCGCACCATTGGTGGTGCAACCGTTCCGGTGCTGAGCCTTGTGGGTGGCAAGTGGACAACATTCCGTGCACTCTCAGAGCACATGACCAATGACGTACTGGCCATTCTGGGTGCACAGCGGAAGACCTCCACAGCAAAACTACCCATTGGCGGCGGTGTGAACTTCCCCACCACCAGCGCGGGCGTCGAGGCCTGGATTGCCACACACACCAGCGAATCCGTGGATGCGGCTAGGGCTGGAGTCTTGTTGACCCGCTACGGCACCCGTGCTGTGGACGTCCTTGGCTACCTCGCGGCCGGCACTGACACGGTGTTTGATTCAACCAGTGAACTCAGCGACCGCGAGGTTGCGTTCATGGTTCAGAACGAACAAATCGGACACCTGATCGACGTCATGATCCGCCGGACATCACTGGCCTTCCGTGGGTTTGTCACTAGTGAGCTGCTGGCTGAAACCGCTGCCGCACTGGCGGCTGAACTGGGCTGGAACGACGCCAAAGTGGCCGAGGAAATCAGCCACAGTGTTGACATCCTGGCACGTTTCCACGGAGTTCAGGTACAAAGCTTGATTGCCTAGCCCATGGGGGCGAGGGCTCAAGAGGGCCACCCAACTCGGGGTGGCCCTTTCGTGTAAGAAATAAACAATTGGGAGTCAAAGATGTCTCTTGGAATAGTGTTCGTATCCGAGGTGATGGGAACAATGATGCTCACCCTGCTGGGTTGTGGTGTTGTTGCCAACGTTGCCCTGAAAGGAACCAAGGGTAATTCCGGCGGGTTCCTTCTTGTTAACTGGGGCTGGGGCCTGGCAGTTNTTGCCGGTGTCTTTGTCGCTGCTAAGTCGGGTGCACACCTCAACCCTGCTGTGACCGTCGGCCTCCTCGCCAACGGCAAGGCGGAGTACGCTCCCGGCGTTGCTGTCGATTTTGCCTCCACCATGACCTACTTCGGTGGCGAAATGGTGGGTGCCATCATCGGCGCCGTCGTCTGCTGGGTCGCCTACAAGCAGCACTTCGACAGCGAACCTGACGCAGCCACCAAATTGGGCGTATTTTCCACGGGTCCTGCGATCCGCAGCTACGGCTGGAATGTTGCAACAGAAGTCATCGGCACCTTTGTGCTGGTCTTTGTCATCTTGCACTTCTCGAACGGACCCGCAGAACTTGGGGCGCTGCCTGTGGCCCTGCTGGTTGTCGGAATTGGTGCCTCACTGGGTGGACCCACCGGTTACGCCATTAACCCTGCCCGTGACCTGGGGCCGCGCATTGCGCACGCACTGCTGCCCATCAAGGGTAAGGGCTCCAGCGACTGGAGCTACGCCTGGGTTCCGGTTGTGGGTCCTTTGGTGGGTGGAGCGTTCGGTGGTGCTCTCGCCAGCTGGTTACCACTGGTTTAAGTCACCGAATAATTTGTTCTTAATGTGAATATGTGAATCACGAGCAAAGGAAACAATGATGTCTCAGTATGTAATTGCCATTGACCAGGGAACCACCAGCAGCCGTGCCATCGTGTTTGACCACGACGGCAATATTGTCTCCAGCGGCCAGCTGGAGCATGAGCAGATTTTCCCAAGGCCGNGCTGGGTTGAGCACAATGCAACAGAAATCTGGAACAACACCCGCGAGGTGATTGGTACAGCTCTGGCCCAGGCCAACCTGACGCGGCATGACATTGTCGGTGTTGGCATCACCAACCAGCGCGAAACCGCCGTCGTCTGGGACAAGAACACCGGTGTCCCCGTCTACAACGCCATTGTCTGGCAGGACACCCGCACCCAGGGCATCGTGGATGAATTGGCCGCTGATGGCGGTGTCGAACGTTTCAAGTCCAAGGTGGGCCTGCCTTTGGCCACCTACTTCTCCGGCACCAAGATCAAATGGATCCTGGACAACGTTGAAGGCGCCCGCGCGAAGGCCGAGGCCGGAGATCTGCTGTTCGGCAACACTGACAGTTGGGTGACCTGGAACCTGACAGGCGGCACCGACGGTGGGGTCCACATCACCGACGTCACCAACGCCTCCCGCACCATGTTCATGGATCTGGAAACCCTGCAATGGGACGAAGAGATCCTAGCCGTCTTCGGTGTGCCCAAGTCCATGATGCCAGCCATCAAGTCCTCCTCCGAGGTGTACGGCCACGTGCACGGCAGCCAGCTGCTGCGCGAAGTTCCCGTAGCAGGCATCCTGNGGGACCAGCAGGCAGCCACGTTCGGCCAGGCCGCGTTTGACGCCGGCGAGGCCAAGAACACCTATGGCACCGGCTGCTTCTTGATCTTCAACACGGGCGAGGAAATTGTCCACTCGAAGAACGGGCTCCTCACCACCTTGGGATACAAGCTCGGCGACGCCAAGCCGCACTATGCCCTTGAGGGTTCCATCGCCGTCACAGGGTCCTTGATCCAGTGGCTGCGCGATAACATCGGCATGATCAAGTCGGCACCTGAAGTCGAAGAGCTGGCAGCCGCGGTGGAAAACAACGGTGGCGTGTACATTGTGCCCGCGTTCTCCGGCCTGTTCGCACCGTACTGGCGTCCTGACGCTCGCGGTGCCATTGTGGGGTTGACCCGCTTTGTGAACAAGAATCACATTGCCCGTGCAGCCCTTGAGGCAACAGCGTTCCAGACCCGTGAAGTACTTGACGCTGTCAATGCGGACTCCGGCGTTGACTTGACTGAATTGAAAGTTGACGGCGGAATGGTCGCCAACGATGCCCTCATGCAGTTCCAGGCAGACATCCTCGGCGTGCCTGTGATCCGTCCCAAGGTCACCGAAACCACAGCCTTGGGTGCAGCTTATGCAGCAGGACTGGCTGTGGGCTTCTGGAAGGGCCTGNGGGAGCTGTCCTCCAACTGGTCTGAAGATAAGCGCTGGGAACCCAACATGGACCCGGCCGAGCGGGACCGTCAGATGCGTCTTTGGAAGAAGGCAGTCACCAAGTCCATGGACTGGGTTGACGAGGACGTCCTCTAAGAAGCGGTACCGCAACCAGGCGTCTGCGCATGGTTGATCTCGAATGTGGCGCAGCAACTACGGCTGCGCCACATTCGTCGTTAACGGTGCGCAGGAGTGCGGGCGCACAAGGAGCGGCGGACTTTGAAGGTGCGCTAAAGTAGGGGCATGCACAAACTTCTCCTCCTTAGCTAGCCGCAACCAGTGTTGCGGTACGCCCTTGCTGCGTCGAGGGGCTTTTGCGTGTAAAGGCCGGCAAAGTGCAAGAAGACAATCGTGAATGAAAAGGCAGGGTACGTGAGCGTGCAGTCCCAGACTGAAGAGAATAGCGAAGAGGGCGTTTATAGTTTCGCCACGATAGAAGCCAAATGGCCTGCCATCTGGGATGAGCTCAATGTTNTTGCTCCACTTGACGACGGGTCAAAGGAACGCCGCTACGTCCTTGATATGTTCCCGTACCCCTCGGGAGACTTGCACATGGGTCATGCCGAAGCTNTTGCCATGGGCGATGTTGTCTCCCGGTACTGGCGCCAGCTTGGCTACGACGTGCTGCACCCGATCGGTTGGGACTCCTTCGGACTGCCCGCTGAAAATGCCGCCATCAAGAATAACGCCCACCCCAGCGAGTGGACGTACGCGAATATTGATACGCAGGCGGAGTCGTTCAAGCGCTACGCCATCTCTGTGGACTGGACGCGCCGCTTGCAGACCTCGGACCCCGAGTATTACCGGTGGACGCAGTGGCTGTTCAAGCGCTTCCACGAACGCGGCTTGGCGTACCGGAAGAACTCGCCCGTTAACTGGTGCCCCAAAGACCAGACGGTGCTGGCCAATGAGCAAGTTGTCAACGGCGCCTGTGAGCGTTGCGGCACCATTGTTACCAAGAAGTCCTTGAACCAGTGGTACTTCAAGATTACCGATTACGCGGACCGCCTCCTCGATGACATGGATGCGTTGAAGGGCCACTGGCCGGACCGTGTGCTGGCCATGCAANAGAACTGGATTGGCCGCTCTGAAGGCGCCCACGTCACGTTCGTCATTGAAGCTGCTGGCGAAGAANAACCGCAGCAGGAACTGACGGTCTTCACGACCCGCCCGGACACCTTGTACGGGGCAACGTTCTTCGTGGTGGCAGCAGATGCACCGCTGGCCCTGGATCTAGTTACGGCTGAACACGCCGAAGCCCTCAGCGATTACCGCGAGCAGGTTAAGGCCCTCAGCGACATTGAACGCCAGTCCACTGAACGCCCTAAGTCCGGTGTATTCACCGGACGTTACGCCGTGAATCCGCTCACGGGTGAGAAGTTGCCCGTCTGGGCAGCCGATTATGTGTTGGCTGATTACGGCACCGGCGCCATCATGGCCGTCCCTGCCCATGACCAGCGCGACCTTGACTTCGCTAAGGCCTTCAACCTGCCTGTTCGCGCTGTCTTGAATACAGGCATGGAGGACCCCGCCGAATCCGGCATCGCCACCACCGGCGAAGGCACCTTGATGAACTCTGGGGAGCTGAACGGTCTCTCGAAGTCCGAGGGTATCCCGGCCGCCATTGACATCCTTGAGAAGCTCGGCACGGGCGAGAAGTTCGTGAACTTCCGTTTGCGCGACTGGCTGCTTTCACGCCAGCGTTTCTGGGGCACGCCCATCCCGATCATTCACTGTGGGGACTGCGGGGAAGTACCTGTCCCGGATGACCAACTTCCCGTACGCCTGCCGGAGAACCTGCGCGGTGAGGATCTGCAGCCCAAGGGCACCTCACCCTTAGCTGCTGCAGAGGNNTGGGTGAATGTACCCTGCCCGCAGTGTGCCAAGCCTGCCAAGCGCGACACCGACACCATGGACACTTTTGTGGACTCGTCCTGGTACTTCCTGCGCTTTATCTCACCCGATTACACGCAGGGTCCTTTCGATCCGGCCAAGGTCAACGACTGGATGCCTGTAGGTCAGTATGTCGGCGGTGTTGAACACGCCATCTTGCACCTGCTCTACGCCCGTTTCTTCACCAAGGTCATCCACGACCTTGGATTGCTTGAGGCCACCGAACCCTTCAGTGCATTGCTGAACCAGGGTCAGGTGCTCAATGGTGGCAAGGCCATGAGTAAGTCCTTGGGCAACGGTGTTGACTTGGGCCAGCAGCTTGATAAGTTCGGGGTCGACGCCGTCCGCCTCACCATGGTCTTTGCAGGGCCCNCGGAGGACGACGTCGACTGGGCGGATGTTTCCCCGTCCGGCTCGGCAAAGTTCTTAGCCCGTGCTTGGCGCTTGGGTAACGATGTCGACAGCGAGCCCGGTACGGACCCGGCCGCTGGCGATGCTGCCTTGCGTTCGCTGACACACCGCACCGTGCACGACGCCAAGGCCTTGCTTGAAGAGAACAAGTTCAATGTTGTTGTCGCGAAGTTGATGGAACTGGTCAACGCCACCCGCAAGGTCATCGACTCCGGTGCTGGGGCGCAGGATCCAGCGGTCCGCGAGTCAGCAGAAGCCGTTGCCGTGGTGCTGAGTTTGTTTGCCNCCTACACGGCAGAGGACATGTGGAACGCGCTGGGTCACCCGGCGTCCGTGGCCAATGCTGGCTTCCCTGTTGTGGATGAAGCACTGCTGGTGCGCCAGAGCGTCACGGCCGTTGTCCAGATCCAGGGTAAGGTCAAGGACCGTTTGGAGGTCTCTCCGGAGATCTCCGAGGAGGAGCTGCGCGAGCTGGCCCTTGCCTCTGAGGTTGTCCAAAAGGCCCTTGATGGCCGTGGCATCCGCACCGTGATCGTGCGTGCGCCTAAGCTGGTCAATATCGTTCCTGCCTAGGAAGCGACAGACGCTGCAAAGGCGCCTTCCCGCCCTCAGGCAGGGAAGGCGCTGGTGTTCAAGGACCTGTTATCCATATATGCAGGCAGATACTTTCAACGAAGTCAGAGCATTTTCCCCATAGAAAGAGGAGTCGTGAGAGACACCGCTGCAGCGCGAGCTTGGCTGCTCCAGCAACTCCAACGGCTCCGTCCCAGAACTCTGGTGCCCCAGTCTGGCGGGTCGCTCGTGCCAGTGGCCCCGCCGATGCCCAGAGTCGCCGTCGTTACTGATTCTGCGGCTGCCTTGCCTCCGGAGTGGGCTGCAGAATTTGTGGCCCACGGTCTGCTGAGTATTGTGCCTATGCCCGTGGTTATCGGTGAGAACGTTTATTCAGAGGACGACGCCGAACTCGAGAGCCATATCTCCCTTGCCTTGGCTTCAGGTACTTCGGTGAAGACTTCTCGCCCGTCCCCGGGCCAGTTTGAGCGTGCGTACCAGAGCGCCGCCACTGCGGGGTTTGACGCTGTTGTGTCATTGCATATCTCCACCAAGCTCTCAGGAACCTTTGATGCGGCACTGTTGGCTGCGCAGCGGTCCGTGATTCCTGTACATGTAATGGATTCGCGCACGGTGGGGATGGGCCAAGGTACCGGTGTGCAGGCTGCGGTTGCAGCAGCCCTGGCTGGCGGTAATGTCACCGAGGTCAAGACGGCGGCTATCTCCGCCCTGGCCTCCACAACAGTGTACTTTTACGTCCCCAGCCTTGAGCAGTTGCGCCGGGGAGGGCGCATCAGTTTGGCCTCTTCATGGCTGGGGACGGTTCTTGACATCAAACCTATCCTGGGTATCAAAGATGGTGCGGTGGTTCCGCTGGAGAAGGTGCGCTCTGCTACCAGGGCCATAGCTCGGTTGGAAGCGTTGGCGGCGNGGGAGATCACCGGCCGCGGTGCAGCTGCCACACAGATTAGCGTGCACCACTTTGGCAACGAAGCTCAGGCACGAACCTTGGCTGCGTCTCTGGAGGGTGGGGCTCCTGGCCTGAGCGCTGCCACGTTGACCCGGCTACCGGCGGTTTTGGCCGCCCATGCGGGCCTCGGCGTGCTGGTAGTGGTGGTGGCCGATGCTTTGGATATGGCACAGGTGGAGGGGCCTGCCGGTGCCGATGATTCACCCAGCTCTCCACGTTCCCCACGTGCTGAAGCGCCGAAGATTCCCCACAGGAAGGTGCCACAGAGTAGTTCTGCACAACCTTGGCCACGGGGCGTTCATGTACTGAAGATTCGTCCTACCGTTGGCTCATGAGCGGTGCTGAGGAGGAATTCAACTGGCTTCCGTCCGGGGCAGAATCATCCACCGGGCGTGGCAGTGACCGGCGCATGCACGGAGCACGATGGGTGATTTCACTGCGTGCACTCGTCGTCGTTTTGGCGATGATGGCCGCAGCATTGGGTGTGCTCTGGGTTGAATCGGCGGGTGTGCAAGACGCCTCTGCGGAACTAGCCACACAGGAAGCGGTGAAAGTGGTGGTGCCGCCGCTGGAGGGCGCACCCACTAAGCCGTCCGCGCCGCTGAAGCCCAGCCCAACCGCAGATTCTGGCCCAACCGCAGGTTCTGGCCAGGAGCCGCAAGGGAGCGTGCTGGTTCATGTTGCCGGGGCCGTGAAGAGCCCTGGGGTGTTCGTGCTGGGGCCAGACAGCAGGGTCTTTCAAGCTGTAGAAGCGGCAGGAGGAGCCTTGCCGTCCGCCGAGTTGGCAGCGCTGAACTTGGCTGCACCGCTGACCGACGGCCTGCAAGTGCTGGTGCCCACCAAAGAACAGGCGGCCACTATGGTGCCCGGCCCCGGAAGCGGCCAATCCNCGGGCCAGCAGGGAGCACTAGGCGGTGGGCCAGCTGGGCCGAAGCCGCTGATCAACCTCAACAAAGCTACCGCCACCGATCTTGACGCGCTTCCGNGGGTGGGCCCAGTACTGGCCGAACGGATTGTTCTGTGGCGAACCGAGCATGGTCCCTATCCCTCGGTGGATGCCCTAGACGCGGTGTCAGGCATTGGCGCAAAGTTGCTGGCGGGTCTTCGTGACCTGGTGACTGTGTCTTGAGGATGGTGGTTGTGTCATGAGGATTCCCGGATGAGGCTGCAGGAGCCGCGGTGGACACGTTTTGCCAAAGCTGCGGTAGGTGGGGCGGGGCCTGCTGCCGCTAAGAGCCGCCGGGAGCGGTGGCGTGGACAGGTTCAAGAAGTACACCGCAGGCTTGCGCAGGCTCGTACCGGGCAAATGGGTGCCGTGGACAGGCGCCGGGCCGATGTGAGATTGTTACCTGCCGTGGTGGCCACCTGGGTCACGGCGGCTGTTGCGATCTCTGGACCGCTGGAGTCTATTCTGCGCGCGGAGCTGGCCTTTGGCGGGATATTGGCCGCAACAGCAGTGGCAGTTTTGTGCAGACGCTATGCGCGCCGGCGGCTCCATCAATACGAGTGCCAGCGAGCGGGCCGCCGTGCTGGGCGCCGTGTTGGGCCCCGTGTTGGCCAGCGGCCTGCCGTTGGCGGGCCCGGTTGGAAACGAGACCCGCCGATGCGCCCTAGATTTGGCCCCGTGATGCTGTTGGCAACCGCCTGCGTGCTGGCGATGTTGGTTGCGGTGGGTCTGCGGCTCTACAGCTCGGCCACGTCACCACTGCAATTGGCCGTTGCCCAAGGCGGGGACTTCGCGCTGACCCTTGAAGTGAAGACTGTGCCTAGGCTGTTGGATTCACCTAACGGTCCGCCTCGGTTGATCTTTGACGCGTCCGTGCTCTCTGCCACTGCCAAGGGGCGCGTGCTCACTGGCCGAATGCCGATCCGGGTGTTGGCTTCACCTGCGTGGGCTGGGATACAACTCGGGGATAGAGCCAGTACCTCAGGCACTGTTTCCCGTGCTGGGCCACGGGAAACTATTGCAGGATTTCTGCATCCCTCAACAGCGCCCATGAGCGTGAGTGCGGCCACGGACGGTCCCCAAGGGATCGTCATAGCTATCCGGGCGNCATGGATTTGTGCAGTCCATACCATGTGGGACTCTCATTCCNCCGATACTGCTGGGCTTTTACCCGGCATGGTCATGNGGGATCGTAGCGGGATGAACAGCGAGCTCAATGAGTCGATGAAAACTGTGNGGCTGACCCATCTGACGGCTGTCAGCGGGGCCAACTGCACGCTTGTCCTGGCGTCCCTGATGTTGGTCTTGCGTTCCCTGCGCGCACCCCGGCCTGTGGCATTCGTGGTCTCTGCTGCGGGTCTGCTCGGATTTGTTGTGTTGGTTGGCCCCGATCCCAGTGTCTTGCGGGCGGCAGTGATGGGAGGTATTGGTGCCATGGCCATCTTGGGTGGACGGCCCAAACGAACCGGGGCCCTACTCTCACTGAGCATCGTAGTGCTCCTACTGGCCGATCCCTGGCTGTCAGTGGATTATGCGTTCATTTTGTCCGTTTTGGCTACTTTGGGCCTGCACCTAGTGGGGCAACGTTGCATCAGGTGGCTGGCTGTCATAGTGCCCATGTGGCTTGCGCAGGCTATTGCCATTCCCTTGGCCGCCCAAATGTTCTGCGCTCCGGTCATCGTCCTTNTGCAAGCCCGCCTTACCNCCTATACAGTGCCGGCGAACATGGTGGCCGCTCCCGTTGTTGCGTTGGTGACAACCGTGGGTACCTTTGGCATGGTGGTCGCTGCTGTTGTCCCGCCATTAGCTGCTCTATGTGCTGCTGTCAGTGGGGCAGGGGCTTGGTGGGTGGCAGTGGTGGCAAAGTCCATGTCAGCACTGCCGGCGGCAAGTCTGCCCTGGCCAGAAGGCGTCAGTGGCGTTGTGCTGATGTCATGTATGAACGCAGCCGTGCTGCTTGGCTTATGTGCGGTAGTGGAACAACCACGCGTGAGCGCAGTTGCCACGCGCATANGCGGGCTGCTACCGCAAGAGTGGCGCCGACGTTATGGATTTAGTGCGGTGGTGATCCTTGCTGCCACAGCAAGTCTCTGGTGGACCTGTGCACTCTTGTGGCTGTGAACAATCAGCAGTTGTTGACGGTCCACACACAGGTTGCTGGACCCAGCCTTATCGTTGCAGCGGTAGCTCCACCAGTGACCGGGTTGGGAATCGTCCCAGAGGGTGGCACAGTAGATGGTGTGAATATTCCATGGACAGAAACCGCCGCATGAGCTCGGCAGGAAGACAGCTCCGCGCCCCTCTGGCGGCTCACAGTGGCGGGACGTCTCACTGGCTCCTGTGGTGCTGCTATTCGGCCCTGAAGACTTCCTTGCAAGCCGCGCAGTGGACGATGTTCGGCATAAGCTTCGCGGGCAAAATCCCGAGCTTGAGTTGACGTTCCTTGACGCCGCCCATTACACGGCAGGTCAGCTGGCCCAAGCTGCCAGCCCATCCTTGTTCAGTGAGCCCAAGTTGATTGAAGTGGCGGCACTGGCCACTATGAACGACGACTTCCTACAAGATGCTTTGGTCTACATCAAAGACCCGGACCCGGATGTGACCCTGCTTCTCATTCATGGGNGAGGGNTCCGCGGTAAGAAGCTTCTTGATGCCTTGAAGGCAGCGNGGGCGCCACGGGTTGAGTGCCAACCACTGAAANAAGATGCCGAANAAGCACAGTTTGTCAGTGCCGAGTTTTCTTTGGCCAAGCGCCGCATTGACGCCGCCGCCGTGCGTGCACTGGTAGCTGCTGTGGGTTCGAGCCTGTCGGAGCTGGCGGCCGCCTGCTCCCAGCTGATCGCCGACACAACAGGCATGGTGGCAACCGAGGACGTCGATAAATATTACAGCGGCAGAGTGGAAGCAACGGCGTTCCGGGTTGCTGATGCTGCACTGGCTGGCAATGCGGCCATGGCGCTTTCCACACTCCGGCATGCGTTGGCCACAGGCGTGGATCCGGTTCCGCTGGTTGCCGCGCTGGCTATGAAAGTGCGGCAGGTAGCGAAGGTGTTCTCCTTACGCGGCAGTTCAGCGCAACTGGCCCGTGAAACGGGTATGTCCCCGTGGCAGGTGGATGCAGCACGCCGAGATGCTGGACATTGGAGTGGTCCCGCGCTGGTTACGGCTATCAAGGTTCTGGCTGAAACGGATGCCCAGGTCAAGGGCGCAGCTAAGGACCCCGTGTATGCGGTGGAACATGCTGTGACAGTGATCGCCACGGCAGCCAAACGTTAACCACAGGCTAAACATTAACCACAAAGGACCCTACCAAATGGTGGGGGTCCTTTGTTTGAGTTGCGAAGCAGATCAGCTTCTCTTAGAGGGCGTTAACCTTCTTGGAGATGGCTGACTTGCGGTTGGCAGCGTTATTGGCGTGCAAAACGCCCTTGCTGACAGCCTTGTCCAGCTTACGGCCTGCATTCACCAGTGCAACCGTAGCTGCATCCTTGTCGCCTGTGGCCACTGCCGTGTTTACTGCACGGATAGCGGTCTTGACGCCTGAACGAACAGCAAGGTTGCGCTGACGCGCCTTCTCGTTGGTCAGGATGCGCTTCTTCTGGGACTTGATATTAGCCACGTTGTATAACTCTCTTTGATACGTAAATTCGGTCGTAGAGGGCGTAGCTTGACCGTTGACAGCGGCGTGGGGATGCTCGAATTATGGTGAACGTCAGGTCAAGCTGCTGTGTCCGCCGACCTGCACGAACACACACTACTGAGAAGTTTATCAGATAAGGGCGCTAACAGTGCCGGAACTACTTCCAGCCGTGTCGGCGTTTCAGTCCCGTCGCCACAGCCGCAAACCGTTTGGCGTCAAGTACTGCACCCTCGCGGCGCATATCCTCGGGGGCGACTTGTAAGATCCTGTCCAGTTTCACTTCACTGGGCCGGCCCTGTTTGTCCCAGGCGCCGGTACCAATGTCGATGTAGTCATTGTCGCCGCGGTGGTCGTTGCTGTGGTCCTTGCTGGTGAGCATGAGCGCCAGCAGCCTCTTGCCGGAGCGGGCCACCACCAACACGGGGCGGTCCTTGCCCTGACTGAAGTTCTCCTCGTAGGGCACCCACGTCCAGACGATCTCACCTGGGTCAGCGTCGCCGTCGGGCTTGGGTGCGTACACCACCTTGGCGGTGCCACTGAAGTCTCCGGGATACGGTGCACTTAGACCTGACACAGGTGCGCTTTGCGCCGAATGCGACGCCGGGCGAGCAGCCGGGTGTGCGGTGGGCCTTGTGCTGGGCTTTTGCCGNGGTTTAGTCCCGGTTTAGTCCTGGGCCTTGTGCCCGGCTTAGTGCCCGGGTTCAAGNAGCGCCCGGGCAAGGGAGCGGAGAAGGTTGAAAATACGGTCGGATGTGGAGGGCATAGTTCCCAGCGTAGCGAAGGTGGGCTCGCTGGCCCGTCAGTTCTGTGCCACGGCCCTAAACGTGGGAGACTTGAAGCAATGAGTGTCCGGCGTCCAACGTGCGGGCACAACTCCTGCACGGTTCGGTGAATCAACCGCTATCCCTGCGCTCATTCAACAGTAAGGAACCCTAGTGTCACCCATGGCCCGCACTGCCCCGGTGCCCGCCGCGACCGATCCGGCGATCATCAGGAACTTCTGCATCATCGCGCACATTGACCACGGTAAATCAACCTTGGCCGATCGGATGCTCCAGCTCACCGGAGTGGTTCAGCAGCGTGACATGAAAGCGCAATATCTTGACCGGATGGACATTGAGCGCGAACGTGGCATCACCATCAAGTCTCAGGCTGTACGTATCCCGTGGGAAGTGGATGGAACTGCTTACTGCTTGAACATGATTGACACCCCGGGCCACGTTGACTTCACCTATGAAGTCTCGCGTTCGCTGGCTGCCTGTGAAGGTGCCATCTTGCTCGTTGATGCAGCGCAGGGTATTGAGGCCCAGACACTGGCAAACCTGTACCTGGCCATGGAGAACAACCTCACTATCATTCCGGTGCTGAACAAGATTGACCTTCCGGCGGCACAGCCTGAAAAGTATGCCGCCGAGCTGGCCAACCTGATTGGTGGCAAACCAGAAGACGTACTGATGGTCTCCGGAAAGACAGGAGCCGGCGTCGAAGAGCTGCTGGACCTGATTGTCCGCGACCTGCCAGCCNCCAAGGGTGATCCCAATGCGCCGGCCCGTGCCATGATCTTCGATTCCGTCTACGACACCTACCGTGGCGTGGTCACGTATGTCCGTGTGATTGACGGCAGTCTGAGCCCGCGCGAANAAATCCAGATGATGTCAACACGTGCCACGCACGAACTCTTGGAGATCGGTGTCAGCTCTCCGGAGCCCAAACCATCCAAGGGTCTTGGTGTTGGCGAAGTGGGGTACCTGATTACTGGCGTGAAGGATGTACGCCTGTCAAAGGTGGGTGACACCGTCACCACCTTCCATAAACCTGCCTCCGTGTCACTGCCCGGCTACCAGGACGCCAAGCCCATGGTGTTCTCAGGCCTGTACCCAATGGATGGTACGGATTACCCGGTCCTGCGCGACGCCCTCGAANAGCTCATGCTCAATGACGCAGCCCTCATCTACGAGCCGGAAACTTCGGCGGCTCTTGGCTTTGGGTTCCGAGTTGGATTCTTGGGTCTGTTGCACCTGGAAATCACTCGTGAGCGTCTTGAGCGCGAACATAACCTTGACTTGATCTCCACGGCCCCGAACGTGGAGTACGAGGTCACTTTGGAAGACAAGCGGATTGTCCACGTGACAAACCCCAGCGAATACCCTTCCGGGAAAATTGCTGAGGTGCGCGAACCCATGGTTGCGGCCACCATTTTAGCGCCCACGGAGTTTGTGGGTGCCATCATGGAACTGTGCCAAACCCGCCGTGGCATCCTTGGCGGGATGGATTACCNNTCCGAAGACCGCGTGGAAATCCGCTACCGTCTTCCGTTGGCTGAAATTGTGTTTGACTTCTTCGATATTTTGAAGTCCAAGACCCGTGGTTACGGCTCTCTGGACTGGAAGGCTGACGGCGATCAGGCCGCAGACCTAGTCAAGGTTGACATTCTTTTGCAGGGCGAGCAGGTTGACGCTTTCAGCGCCATCACCCACCGTGACAAGGCGTACGCCTACGGTGTCATGATGACAGGAAAGCTGCGTGAGCTCATCCCTCGCCAGCAGTTCGAGGTGCCCATCCAGGCTGCCATTGGTGCGCGGATCATTGCTCGCGAGAGCATCCGGGCCATCCGTAAGGACGTCTTGGCAAAATGTTATGGCGGTGACATCTCCCGTAAGCGCAAACTGCTTGAAAAGCAGAAGGAAGGCAAGAAACGCATGAAGATGGTGGGCCGTGTAGAGGTTCCCCAAGAAGCGTTCATTGCCGCGCTGACCACCGCTGAAGCACCCAAGGACAAGTCAAAGAAGTGACTCCCAGCGTTTTACCCCTCGGGGACCCGGCTCCGGCCGACGGCATCTTGCCCGCGCAAGCTGCCGTCGGCGCACAGGAGCGCAAGTTCAGTCTGTACGCGCACATTCCGTTTTGCGCCGTGCGGTGCGGCTACTGCGACTTCAACACCTACACGGCCACCGAACTCGGCGGCGGTGCCTCTCAGGACGCGTATGCCGAAACTGCTGTGCGCGAAGTTCAGTTCGCCGCACGGGCCATGGTCGCTTCCGGGATGCCTGCGCGAAAGCTGAGTACGGTGTTCTTCGGTGGTGGCACTCCCACCCTTCTGCCCGCCAGTGACCTCACCAGAGTCTTGGGTGCCGCCGTCGAACTATGGGGGCTTGAAGACGGCGCCGAGGTCACCACTGAGGCCAACCCGGATTCGGTGACCAAGGAGTCTTTGCAGGAACTGTTCGACGGCGGATTCACTCGGGTATCNTTTGGCATGCAGTCGGCGGTGCCACACGTCTTGAAAGTACTTGACCGCACACACCGGCCCGAACGTGTACCGCAGGCAGTTGCCTGGGCGCGTGAGGTAGGCCTGAACGTGAGCGTCGACTTGATCTACGGCACTCCGGGNGAGTCGGTGGCTGACTGGGAAACGTCCGTGCGAACAGCCCTGAGTTATGCTCCTGACCATATCTCGGCCTACTCCCTCATTGTTGAAGAAGGCACCAAGCTGGCGGCCCAGATTCGCCGCGGTCAGGTACCGAACATTGACGACGACGACCACGCCGTGAAGTATGAGCTCGCCGACGCACTGTTTCAGGAAGCGGGTCTGTCCTGGTATGAGGTCAGCAATTGGTCCAGGACTCCCGACGACGCCTGCGCGCACAACCTAGCGTATTGGCGCGGGGATGACTGGTGNGGGATCGGCCCTGGCGCGCATTCGCATATGGGTGGTGTGCGCTGGTGGAACGTCAAGCACCCCACCGCCTATGCCAATAGGCTCGATGCCGGCCAATCACCTGCTGCTGGCCGGGAAACCCTTGATGGCGACACTCGCGAGCTTGAACGGATCATGTTGGTCTCAAGGCTCTCGGAAGGCCTAGCGATAGAGACCTTGGGCCCGGAGGCACGCAAGGCTGTGGCGGGTCTCATTGCGCAGGAACTCATCGATCCGTTCAAGGCGTTTGCCGGGACACTGGTTCTGACCCTCAAGGGCAGACTGTTAGGTGACGCTGTGACCCGGGCACTGCTGCCCTAAGTGCGCTGCTGCCCTAAGTGCGCTGCTGTGCGCAGCGCAACAGCGTTACTTTAGCATCCGCAGGTTCAGGGCATAGCGGTATGGCTGACCACGGTTGACACGCACGGCTGCGATGACTGAGAAAACAGTCAAGAAAGCCCACACCAGCAAGGCGAGCATNGAAAAGACTGTCCCAATAGCCGGGTTGAACAGTGTGAAGATGATCGCTAGCAAATTCAACGCCACTGCGATAACTGTTGGCGGCAAGGTGAAATTCAGTGCCTCAAAGGATTCCTGGGCGGTAAACCGGCCACGGGGNGCCAGGAGTTTATAGATCAACAGTGACGGGATGCAGCCAAGGATGCCGCCGCAATGAGAGACGAATGCCCACTGCTTATCCTCGGAGGGNGTCAGCGGCGGTTTGGGNGCATCATTCATCTGATTTACCGGGTGACTCACAATGATAAGCCTTTCAACAAGCGAAACTGCGGGCCGGAGTGAAACCTGCCTCGGACTCTAGGATACGGGTGCTGTGAGGAAATCGATGACCTCTTCCACACGACCCAACAGTGATGGCTCCAAATCTGAGTAGGAGTTCACCCGCGAAAGCAGTCGCTGCCAGCCAAGTCCAATATCTTCAGCCGTGCTGTGCGGCCAGTTGAACGCTTTGAGGATTCCTTGCTTCCACTCCATTGTTCGCGGCACGGTTGGCCAGGCCGGGATGCCTAAAGTTGAGGGTTTGATAGCCTGCCACACGTCAACATAAGGGTGGCCCACCACCAAGACGTTCCGGCTTAGCCCTGGCCTTTCNATGAGATCCGCCACAATGCGTGTTTCCTTCGAGCCGGGCACCAAATGGTCCACCAAAATGCCCAGCCGGCGGTTGGGGCCTGGGGCGAAGGCGGCCACCGCGCCGGTGAGGTCGTCAATGCCGCGAAGCGGTTCCACCACAATGCCCTCAACCCGCAAGTCGTCCCCNCAAACTTTCTCGACGAGTTCGGCGTCGTGCTTGCCTTCAACCCAGATTCGGCTGGCCTTTGCCACCTTGGCCCGGGTATCAGCAATTTTCACCGAACCCGAAGCGGTCCGTAGATTTTCTTCACCNGCAGTGCTGACAGGNGCAATCAGTTCAACGGGTTCGCCTTCGAGGAGGAAACCAAAACCCAGCGGAAAAGCACGGATCTTCTCTCGCCTGTCGGCAAGTTCCACAATGTGCATGCCGCCAGACTTCTCGAGGCGGACCACCGCCCCCACCCAGCCAGTTTGGACGTCTTCTAGAACAAGTCCTGAACGGGCCTCTACCTTGGGCAGGGTGCGCGCAGCCGGGGCACTAAGGTCTTGGGGACCCCACTGGTTGTATTGCACTAAAAACCTGACTCTCGGTGCTCAAAGCAACGCTCATGGCGAACGTTGCAGGGTGAAAACCCATGCTAACTGGTGCAAGTGCATCCAGGGTGCATCGGCTGAAACTGCAGCCGTGGGTGCGGCGAAGAAAAGTATTAGACTTAGCACTTGACTAGGTAGAGTGCCAACGGGCGGCATGTGAGCCCGGAGCCGAGGAATATGAAGAAATCAGTGCCGTTGACAGGAGGTGCCGGGCATGAGTGAACCACGGAAGTTGGAAGTCCTTCGGGCCATTGTTGAAGACTATGTGCATACGCGTGAACCCGTAGGCTCCAAAGCCCTTGTTGAACGGCATCACCTGGGTGTCTCAAGCGCCACCATCCGTAACGACATGGCTGCGCTTGAGGAAGAGGGTTTGATCACCGCCCCACACACCAGCTCAGGGCGGATTCCTACAGACAAGGGCTACAGAGTCTTTGTTGACCAACTCTCTGTAGTGAAGCCGCTCTCCGCCGCGGAACGCCGTGCCATCTCCGTGCTGCTTGAGGGATCCACTGACCTCGATGACGTCCTTGAACGTACGGTGCGGGCCTTAGCGCACTTGACCAACCAAGTTGCCGTGGTGCAATACNCCCGCTCAGGGGCCGCCACGGTGCGCCACCTTGAGTTTGTCTCATTGGCGGCGCGTCAGGTGCTCGTTGTGCTGATCCTAGCCTCGGGCAAGGTTGAACAATGTGTGATCGATCTCGGTGCCTCCCTGGACGAAGGTGCACTGTCCGGGCTACGCCACGTTTTCCTGGCCAGCCTAAACGGGTTGCCTGTTGCCAAGCTACCTGATGCCGTCGTTAAAATACCGCTGAATCTCCAGCCCGCCGAACAGGGGCCGGCCACCCGGCTTGCCCAGGGACTGGCCCTGTTGGCCCGCAATGCCCGTGAAGACAGAATCGTTATGGCTGGCACTGCTAACCTTGCCCGGTCCAACAATGACTTCCCGCTCAGTATTGGGCCGGTCCTTGACGCTTTGGAGGAGCAAGTTGTGTTACTGCGCCTGCTAGAAGCCATGGCCCAAGACTCCTTGGGTATGGCGGTAGTCATAGGACGGGAAAACCCGCACGATTCCCTTGCCGAGGCGTCAGTTGTGGCCAGCAGCTACGGCCCTGGAGAAAGCGCCAAGTTGGGCATTGTCGGCCCAACTCGGATGGATTACCCCAACACCATGTCCAGTGTGCGCGCAGTGGCGCAGTACCTGTCTAGAATTTTGGCCGGCTAATCGGCCACCGTTTCCACGTAAAGAGAGCAACATTTTGAGTAATCACTACGACGCATTGGGCGTCTCCCGCGACGCTACAGCCGAGGAAATCAAGAAGGCCTACCGGAAGCTTGCACGCAAGCTGCACCCTGACGTTAATGACGCACCGGATGCCCAGGATCGTTTCAAATCAGTGACCCACGCGTACGAGGTTCTCTCCGACCCGCAANAACGCCGTGTCTATGACACCACTGGTAATGAAAACGGCAATGACAATGGTGCAGGGAACTTTGACGGCCAGNGGTTTGGTNTTCAGGACATCTTTGAGACGTTCTTTGGCGGAGCTGGTGGCGGCGGTGGAGGGCGCGGCCCGGCCTCACGTATGCGCCGCGGCCAGGATGCGCTCATCACTGTCCGCGTTGAACTGCGGGAGGCCGTCTTTGGTGTGAACAAGAAACTTGAAATCGACACCGCCATCACCTGTCCCACGTGTGAGGGCAGCTGCTGCCGTGCAGGAACCTCGCCCACCACGTGTGACATCTGCCATGGCAGCGGCCAGATTCAACGCCCCATGCGATCCATCCTTGGCAACGTTATGACGTTGGCAACATGTAATTCCTGCCAGGGTTTCGGCACCATGATCATTGACCCCTGTAACGAATGCATGGGTGATGGACGCATCCGCAACCGACGCAGTCTCACCATCAAGGTCCCTGCCGGTGTGAGTACCGGAACGCGTATCCAGCTTGGTGGACAGGGCGAGGCTGGCCCAGCTGGCGGACCTGCAGGGGATCTGTATGTAGAGATGAAGGTCAACAACGATCCTGCGTTCTTGCGAGAGGGTGATGATCTGCACGCCACGCTCAGTGTGCCGATGACTGCTGCGGCGTTGGGCACCGAGCTCACCTTTGAAACATACGACGGTGAGCAGCCCATCAGCATCAAGCCCGGCACCCAGGCCGGTGAAGTGATCAACCTGCGCAGCCTAGGAGTAACCCACCTGCGTGGATTTGGCCGAGGAGACTTGAAAGTCCACGTGCATGTTGAGACACCAACCAAGCCTGACGCTGCCCAGGAAGAACTCCTGAAGCAGCTGGCGGCGCTGCGCGGTGAAACATACACCGAGGGCAAACTGGTGACAAGCGGAGGCATGTTTGCCAGGCTTCGCGATAAATTCGGCAACCTCTAAGCGGCCATGAGTAACCCTGTCTTCTACGCCACGCCCCAGCAGCTTGCCGGTCTAGTCCCGGGTTCTAGGTATTTACTGGATGGGGCTGAAGGCCGTCATGCCACCACCGTCAAGCGGCTCACTCTTGGTGAGCCGGTTGATGNNTGCGACGGCGCAGGGTTGCGTTTAGTGTGCACCGTCACAGCAGTTGAAAAGGGCAGCTTGAGCGTTCAAGTTCAGAAGGTGCGCCCGGAAACGGTCCAGAGCATTGAATTCACCCTGGTCCAAGCCCTCGCTAAAGGTGACAGGGACGAATTGGCTATTGAAATGGCCACGGAACTCGGTATTGATGCAGTGGTGCCCTGGCAAGCTGAACGTTCAATTGTTCGTTGGAAGATGGAGAAGGCCGTTAAGGGCCCGGAAAAGTGGCGCCAAGTGGTGAGCGCCGCGGCCAAACAGGCACGGCGAGCCACAATACCGCAGGTTGGCTCATTGGTTGGGACAGCGGCCCTCTGCGATCGCATTGCGGCAGCAGACCTTGCCCTGATCCTGCATGAGGACGCCACCGATTCTGTGGCCGCGGTTGCCCGTGCCTGGCACGCCAAGCAGCAACCTGGTGGGAATGCAGATGCGGGAGCGCCTCTGGATGGGCGTCCTCTTCAGGTGGTCATGATCGTTGGCCCAGAAGGCGGCATGAGCATGGCGGAAGTTCACGCATTTGTGGATGCCGGTGCCCGGACGGCACTCTTGGGTCCTCATGTGCTGCGCGCGTCAACCGCCGGACCTGCCGCCGTCGTTGTTCTCAGCCAAGAGCTGGGCCGCTGGTAGTCCCCACACCCTCCCTAACCTCATTCTTCGGCCAGGGAACCCTCGGGCGCGTGGGCCCAGCCCTCCTAACCTCATTCTTCGGCCAGGGAACCCTCGGGCGCGTGGGCTCAGCCCTCCTAACCTCATTCTTCGGCCAGGGAACCCTCGGGCGCGTGGGGACTATTTGATGGACGGGGCGCTGATGGTGAGAAGTTTCGTGTCAATGCCCTGCTTTACCCCGGGTCGCTTGGGATCCTCGATGTAGACAGAGAGCTCGTAGCTGCCCAGAGGNGGCACCAGGTTGATGCTGAACTGACCCAATTCATTAGGCCCTTGTGGAATGGCCACCGTTCCATTTGAGTACTGCCCACCCACTGTGCCGTCAATGACATGGGATAAGGACCATGTCAGCTTTCCGGTGGGCGAGACCCCNTGGCCCGCAACCTTGAGAGGCAGACTCTTATAGGTTGAGCCGTTGGCGGGGTCAATAATCCACACAGGTGCCACAAAGTCCGCGTTGCGGGTCAGCGGCTTCTCAAGGGTNACGTGACCAAAAGCGTTGTAGCCCGTATGCCCGTCCACAAGCACTGAAACTTGGATAGACGTTGTTGTATCCACCAGCCCCGCCATGGCCGCCGCGGCAGTGGCCGTGTACACCAGCTGAGAAATTGAACGTTCTGCCAGGCCCTTGTCCACTTTTTGGCCAAAGGCGTCAGCCGAGATATCAATTGTGATGACATTCTTGGCGGAGATCGATGCGCCAAGTCTTGCCGGACTGTTCCAGAGCGAGAAATAGTCCGGGTCAGCAGGGTTGGTACTCATCATGGCTCGCAAGGCGCCCACTATGGGGTCATCGGTGGATTTGGTGGGGAANAACTCACGGTATAGAAAAACGTCGTTATTGCTGTGACCAAGCCAATACACCGGCAGGGTCTGCGTAGCCGTGGCGGTTTCCAACGGTGCACTTGTCACCAGACCGAGATCCGTTGTGGCGTTGGTTGTGGGCATCGTTAGATCGTGCTTGTCCAATTCCGTGGAAGTGCAGCCCACCAAGGCAAGGGACAGCGAAAGCCCAATGATGGCAATCTTGTCTACCATTCGCATCCGCGCCAAAGTGCGGCGTGCACGGCAGGCCGTATCAGAAGAGGCACAAAGGCGTCTTGTAGATGCGGGGAAGAAGGCAGACATGGGAAAATGCTCTCGCTAATCATGTGGGAGGAAGCCAATAGCGTTAATGTAAAGCGCCACCACCGGCAGAAAGTTCCAAGCTTCCCCACAAGACTTTGAACTGACACTAGCTTGGCATAGCCGGGTGCGCAGATGGCTTGGAAAGGGCCTCATGGAAAGAACTGAAACCGTATCGAAACACTTGTCTTCCAATGTGGACCCAATCTGCGCCCACAGCATAACCAAGACCTGTGCGCGGGCACGGGGCAGTGCACTAGAATCAAGAGCAAGGTGCAGTATGAACACTTCCGGTGCCTGGCACTGGAAAACACGAGGAGAGATTTCAGGCCGGCACGGCCGCACTTATGGCAGAGACAACAGCGCATAGCCACGATTCCTATCCCGACCAGGGACCAGGGCGGCACTTCCCACACTCCGTCGATGGAACGCGCACCGAAGTAGTGAGTTTTCACTCCGCCGAGCAAATGGTTGCCACACTCGGTGCAGAGGATGAGGGACTGCGGATTGTTGAAAATCTGTACCCCGGGNTGAGTTTCCTCGCCCGTGGCAATGTCCTGACCATCACTGGCCCCGAAGGTGTAGTACCGCGGATTATGCATCTGATGGAAGAGGCGCGCTCAATGGCGGCGCACAATAGCCCCATGAGTGCCAGTGTCTGGGAGCAATTGGTGGCCATGCTCAAAACTCGGCCCGATTCCTCTGTGGTGGAGATCCTCAGCTATGACATCCTCTCCAGCCGTGGCAGGACTATTCGGCCCAAAACGGCGAATCAANAAGCCTATGTCGATGCCATCGACCGTAACACCGTGGTGTTTGGCATCGGTCCGGCCGGGACAGGGAAAACCTACCTTGCCATGGCCAAAGCAGTCCAAGCCCTGCAGAACAAGGACGTTAGCCGTATTATCCTGACCCGTCCTGCGGTGGAGGCGGGTGAGCGGTTGGGTTTCCTGCCCGGCACACTGAACGATAAAATTGACCCTTATCTCCGTCCGCTATACGACGCACTGCACGACATGATGGACCCTGAAACCATTCCCCGGCTCATGGCAGCTGGCACCATAGAAGTTGCCNCCTTGGCATATATGCGCGGACGCACGCTCAATGACGCCTTCATTATTTTGGACGAGGCCCAGAACACCACCNCGGAGCAAATGAAGATGTTCCTGACACGGTTGGGCTTTGGCTCCAGAATTGTTGTCACAGGTGACATCACGCAGGTAGATCTGCCCACCGGCACTAGGTCCGGACTCCGTGTGGTCAAGGAAATCTTAGAAGGCCTCGACGACATTCATTTTTCCATCTTGGACGCCACGGACGTGGTGAGGCACCGTTTGGTAGGGGCAATAGTTAGCGCCTACAACAACTGGGATGACGCTCATCCCAGTTCCATGACACCGAAGGAAAGCACCTCCCGATGAGTATCGAAATCAACAACGAATCAGGCGTGGAGGTGCGCCAGGAAGAGCTAGTTCGGCTCATCAAGCACATCTTGGCTGCCATGTTCCTCCACCCACAAACAGAGGTATCGGTGATTCTTGCCGATGTGGACACCATGGAGAAGCTGCATATTGAATGGATGGATGAGCCAGGAGCTACCGATGTCCTGTCTTTCCCTATGGATGAACTGCGCCCCGGCACGGCAGCGATGCCCACNCCTGCGGGCCTGCTGGGTGACATTGTGCTCTGCCCGGTGATTGCCCAGGAACAAGCGGTGGCCGCTGGCCACTCCATGGAAGAAGAACTGCTGCTTTTGACCACTCATGGCATGTTGCATTTGATGGGTTACGATCACGGTGAACCGGAAGAAAAGGAGGAGATGTTTGGGATCCAGCGTGAACTCCTCTCCAACTTCCTGGGCAGGAAGCCCCGGGAGACAATGAAGTGACGCTTGTGGTTTTACCGGTCATGGGAGTTTTCTTCACGGCCATCGCAGCCTTCTTGGCCGCACTTGAATCAGCGCTTAACTTTNTTCCTCGCCATGACGCCGAAACTGTTACGGCTCATGGGCGTGGCTCATCGCTTGACAAGGTCCTATCTCAACCGTTGGCGCACATTAACGCCGTGCGCTTTNGGCGTGTTTGGTTCGAGATGGCGGCGGCCGTGGCCGTGGCGATCTTCCTCGTGGGCTTGCTGGGAAACGAATGGATCGCCGGACTCATTGCGACAGTTGTGATGGCAATCTTTGGCTTTNTACTTGTGGGCGTTTCCCCGCGCAGGCTGGGACGGCTGCATGCAACTGCACTCATCGGCAGAACAGCGTGGCTTGTTCACGGGTTACGGCGCATACTTGGACCCGTCCCGGAATGGCTCATCCGCCTGGGTTCGATCATGACGAAGGACTCTACTTCAGCACACGACGCCTTTGTCAGCGAAGAGGAATTCCGCGAGTTTGTTGATCGTGCCAGCGAATCAGAAATGATCGAGGACAATGAGGCTGAGCTCATCCACAGCGTCTTTGACTTCGGTGAAACCATGGTCCGGGCCGTCATGGTGCCACGTATGGACATTGTCAGTATTGATCAGGACATTAGCTTGGAAGAGGCGCTGGAAGTTTTCCTCAACTCAGGATATTCGCGCATCCCCGTCATCAGCGGAAGTACCGATCACATCCTGGGCATCCTCTACCTGAAAGACGTGGTGGCTACACTGCACCGGCTGGAGGATCATGTAGCCCGCCCGCCGGTTGAACACCTAGCCCGCAGTGTCCGGTACGTCCCGGAGTCAAAGCCTGTTGATGACCTACTTAAGGAACTGCAGCATGAATCCACTCACGTGGCCATTGTGGTGGATGAATACGGCGGCACGGCAGGTCTTGTCACACTCGAGGACTTGATTGAGGAGATTGTTGGCGAAATTGCCGACGAATATGACCTTGTCTCTCCTGAAGTGCAGAACCTCGGCGATGGCAGATTCCGGATCACAGCCCGCATGGCAGTTGATGAACTGGGCGAGCTCTTCGGCAAGGACCTTGACGACGACGAAGTGGATACAGTGGGCGGTTTCATGGCCAAGCACTTGGGCAAGATCCCGTCCGTGGGCAACAGTGTGCAGGTGAACGGCATCTTGCTGGTGGCTGATCGAATGGAGGCCTCCCGCAATAGGGTAAGCCACGTCATTGCCAGCGTCATTGAACCGGCACACAATGGCAGTACAGCAGGTGCCGGACCTTCCCAGGGATATGGCGCACAGATTTCCAAGAGCACAGAGTTTAAAATACCGATTTTAAGAACGACGGCGGCACGCCGGCAGGTGCCACCCCACCGAACAGCAGCACAGGAGCGATCATGAGTAAGTCAAAAGCTAAATTAGGGCTGATTGAAGCCAAGGGTGANGGGTTTCGCGCAGGTTTTGCTGTTCTTGCCGGCCGTCCCAACGCAGGCAAATCAACATTGACCAACGCGTTGGTNGGGGCAAAAGTTGCCATCACTTCCGCCAAGCCGCAGACAACCCGTCACACCATTCGCGGTATCGTCCACCGGGATGAGTTCCAGCTTGTTCTGGTGGATACACCAGGACTGCACAGGCCGCGCACCCTTCTGGGTAAGCGCCTCAATGACCTTGTTGCCGATACTCTCTCCGAGGTGGATGTCATTGGTTTCTGCCTGCCGGCCAATGAAAAGATCGGCCCCGGGGACCGCTACATTGCCACGCAACTAGGTCAAGTGGGTAATAAGCCTGTCGTGGCCATCGTGACCAAGACCGACACCGTGGACCGCCAAGCCGTCACCGACCAGCTGATCGCCGTTGAAGCGCTAGGACGTGTGGTCATCGGTGAGCGGGGATTCGCCGCCGTCGTGCCTGTCTCAGCGGTAGAAGATTTTCAGGTGGAAACCCTTGCGAAGGTCTTTGCCGAGTACCTGCCGCTCTCACCAGCACTGTACCCCGACGGCGAGCTGACAGATGAGCCCGAGGCTGTCATGGTCGCTGAGCTGATCCGCGAAGCCGCACTTGAAGGTGTGCGCGATGAACTTCCGCACTCTCTGGCTGTTGTTGTTGAAGAGATTTTGCCNCGCGAGGGCCGCACGGAGGACAGCCCGTTGCTGGATGTGCGTGTCAACCTCTATGTTGAGCGCCCGTCGCAGAAGGCCATCATTATTGGTAAAGGTGGTGCCCGGCTGCGTGAGGTGGGTACCAATGCCCGGAAAGGGATCGAGGCGTTGCTGGGGACCAGAATCTACTTGGACCTCCACGTTAAGGTCGCAAAGGACTGGCAGCGGGATCCGAAGCAGCTTGTCAAGCTAGGGTTCTAGGTGGTGGGCGGCCCCAACGGGCCGCCGTCAGGCAAGTCCGTTAGAAGCTCTTCAGGCAAGTTCGTAAGAAGCTCTTCCGGCATGTCCGTGTGGCTTGGGGATGTTCCCAGAGTTCGCCGCTAAACTCTTGAAAGTCATTATTCACAGTGAAAGGTTTATTCATGGGGCGTCGCCGTGCCGAAAAGGGGCTGATCACACTCTCAGTAGCCCCGCAGCNNAGGCCTAGCGGACCACAAGCACCGTTAGGCCGGCATTTCAAACCGGCCAAANAGAATCCCCTGTGGCTAAGGATAACTGCCCTGACACTTTCGGCAGTTCTGGTGTTGGGAGTGGGAACAGCTGGCGTGCTGTTGTATAAGCTCCAAAGCAATGTCACCACGGCCNCCTTGAACGCTGGTGTGGGAAACAAATCTTCGGACAAGGCACCGGTGGAGGCCACCGGTTCATTGCAGATCTTGATCTTAGGCACTGACACCCGTGACGGTGCAAACAGCGAGTATGGGACCGCTGACGATTCCGCTGGCCCAGGCCAATCCGATGTCATGCTGCTCCTGGACATCTCAGCGGATAACAGCCGCGTTTCAGTGACCAGTTTTCCGCGTGATCTGATGGTCCCGATCCCTGACTGTATATCCGCAGTCACGGGTGATGTGGTTTCTGGTGCATCCAGCGGCATGCTGAACGCGGCGTTGGGAGCTGGTCCCGGCTGCACCGTGTCGGCCATCAATGACATCACGGGGCTGACGATCGATCATTTCATGCTGGCTGATTTCACGGCAGTGAAAGAGCTCTCTAACGCTCTTGGCGGTGTGGAAGTGTGTGTTGACCATGCCATGGACGACGTCAATGGTTCCTGGCTCAAACTTCCGGCCGGCAACAGCCTGGTCCAGGGCGAACAGGCCCTGGCATTCCTGCGCACCCGGCACGCCTTTGGCGATGCCAGCGACCTGGCCCGCATCAAAGCCCAGCAGTACTTCTTGGGTTCCATGGCACGTAAGGTGACCAGCGAAGGCACCTTGACCAATCTGCCCAAGCTGTACACGCTGGCGGACGTTGTCACTAAANACCTCACCATTGACGAAGGTCTAGCAAACATTCCGGCTATGACAAGCATTGCCAGTAGATTGGCAAAGATTGACCTTGCCAACGTTGCCTTCGTCACTGTTCCTTATGAGCCCTACGTGGGAAACCCGGACCGGATCCAACTTCAAGAGCCTGCGGCTGGACAGTTCTTTGCCGCACTGCGCAACGACAAATCCTTGACCCCTGCACCCACTGAAGCACCGCTCGTAACTGAGAGCCCGGTACCTGAGAGCCCGGCATCAAAGAGCACAGACACGCCCACCGATCCGGCCACGGCTGCACCCGCCTACGACAAGTCCATTCAGCCAGTGAGCATTGCTAATGCCTCGGCTGTGGTTGGCCGTTCCGTGGAACTGTTGCAAACCTTGGCCACGGCAGGTTTTAGCAGTGCAGTGCCGCTTGGTGATGTGCCAGCTGCGAATGAAACACAACTGCTCTATGGCCCCAATATGGCTGATGTTGCAGCGGATGTTGCGGCCCTGTTTAAACTCNCTGCCAGCGCAGTGAAGGTAGACCCCACCGTTAGTGGTGTGCGCCTGGTGGTAGGAACAGACTGGGGTTCTGGGGCAGAATTTGGCACGCTTGTTCTGCCTGCGGATATTGTGGCCAGCACGGCCGCGCAGACTGGGGAGTGCATGACCGTGAACCCGCAGTACTACACGTACTAGCGGCTCTTGAGCGGCCGATCACGCCATAAACCCTGATTAAAGAATTCAGGCGCTGTCACCAGATATCCCGGTGACAGCGCCTGAAATTCTTCAACCCGCAGTAAATTGCCGGACGCGCCAAGCTACCAGATACTCACGCGCTCCGCCGGCTCACGCCACATCTGGTCAGCCGGGGTAGTAGCAAACGTTTCGTGGAACGCGTCAAGGTTGCTGACAACGGCATTGCAGCGCAACTCGGCAGGNGAGTGCGGGTCAACGCTCAAGCGCCGCACAGCTTCTTCTGGGCGGATCTTTGTGCGCCAGCATTCAGCCCAGGAGAAGAAGAAACGTTGCGCACCGCTGAGTCCGTCAATGACGGGNGACTCGGCTCCGTTGAGGCTGAGCTGGTAGGCCTTGAAACCAATGGCCAAGCCGCCAAGATCGCCAATATTTTCACCCAGTGTCAGCTCGCCGTTGACAAATTCATTAGGCGCAGCCGTCGGCGAAAGTGCATTGTACTGTTCCACAAGTTTGGCGGTGAGTTTNTCAAACGCAGCCCTGTCCTCATCACTCCACCAGTTCCGTAATGCCCCGCTACCATCAAACTGTGAGCCTTGATCGTCGAAACCGTGCCCGATCTCGTGTCCGATGACTGCGCCGATGCCACCATAGTTTGCTGCATCGTCAGCATCGGCAGCAAAANNCGGCGGCTGGAGGATAGCAGCCGGAAAAACCACCTCATTCATGGTGGGGTTGTAGTAGGCGTTGACCGTTTGTGGGGTCATCAACCATTCATCTTTGTCTATGGGNGCGCCGATCTTGGCGAGCTGACGGGCCAACTCAAANGCGTTGCTGCGCTCAATGTTGCCCAGCAAGTCCCCGGCCACAATCTCAAGTCCGGAATAATCTCGCCATTTGGCGGGNTAGCCAATCTTCGGTGTGAACGCGGCCAGTTTTTCTAGCGCCTTTTCCTTTGTCCCTTGGCTCATCCAGGAAAGCTCCAAGATGCTGATCCGGTACGCCTCAATAAGGTTCGCCACAAGCACCTCCATATGAGCTTTGTGGGCTTCGGGGAAATGCTCGGCCACGTAGAGCTGACCTACAGCTTCGCCCAAGACGCCTTCCACCAGGCCCACCGCGCGTTTCCAACGCTCACGGATGGCTGGGGTACCGCTAAGAGTGGTTCCGTAGAAGGCGAAGTTAGTGTCAACAAAGTCCTTGGACAAGTAGCCGGCTAGGCTGGAAATGGTACGCATGGCTAGCCACGCCTGCCAGTCTGCACAGCGCTCCTGGATCAGTAGTGCTTGCACACCGGTGAAAAAGTCAGGCGTTGCAACCACCATTTCAGCACTCTGGGATGCGGTGATACCGAGAGATTCAAGCCAGGTTTCCAAAACCGGAAGCAGTGCAACAGTCTCCGCTCGGCTCTTGAGGTTGTAAGTCTTNTGCGGATCCCGCAAGGAAACCTTATCCAAGTGTGTGGCGGCAATCTCCATTTCCAGAGCCATAATTCTTGGCGCCTTCGCAGCGGCATCGGACACACCAGCTAATTCCAACATGGCCTGGATATGCCCAACGTAAGCTGTGCGAATCGGTTCGAACTTCTCTTCGCGGTAGTACGATTCATCCGGCAGCCCAAGCCCCGCTTGGAACAGGTGCAACAGTGCGCGGTCAGGATCTCCAGCGTCGTTGTTCACATAGGCGCCAAAGAGCGTGCTGCCACCTTTGCGATCCAACTCACCCATGAGCTTCACCAAGGCCCGGATGGAATCTGCTGACTCAATGTCCCTAAGTTTCTGAGCGAGCGGAGTAGCCCCGGCCGTCTCGATGGCGGCTTCGTCCATGAAGTCGGCATAGAGGGACCCGATTTTGGCAGAAAGAACAGGGTTGATAGCCTCGGGATTGCCCGCCTCGGTGCTGGCTTGTTCAATGATGACCTTCACAGCCGCTTCTGAGTCGTCCCGCAGCGTCACGAAGGAACCAGTGAGTGCACGGTCCGCCGGAATCACCTCCGACTCCAGCCAGGTGCCATTTACATGATCAAACAAATCATCCTGAGGTCTCACCTTCGGGTCGATGTGATTGAGATTGATACCGGAACGGGTCAAGTGAATCGTTTCCCCTTGTCTTGGGTCAGCTGTTGTTATGCGCCTTGAGGAGCTTACAAACGTGAGTTCGTTCACCATCATCCTACGTGCCGTGTTAGTCTAAAATGTGCGCACTGGAATGCTTCTTCTTAGCTGCCGCGGCGAGGCCTAGAACCCGTTGATGTGATCGACGTGGAAATGGCCACCCTCGCCGCGGTGTTTGTGTTGCCTGGCCGGCCTCCCACTCGTTGAACAATTTTAAGGTCACCTTCAATGCGAAATGCGCAANAAACTTCTGGAATGCCCGTCCACCGTTACGTCCCCTTCCAGGACCAAATCTCCGTAAACTTACCGGATAGAACATGGCCGGACAAGGTCATTACCAAAGCTCCGCGCTGGTGTGCGGTTGACTTGCGGGACGGAAACCAGGCACTGATTGATCCCATGAGTCCTGGGCGCAAGATGAAGATGTTCCAGCTGCTGGTGAAGATGGGTTTCAAGGAGATCGAGGTGGGGTTCCCCTCAGCTTCGCAAACTGATTTTGACTTTGTCCGCCAGCTCATTGAGGGCGGTCACATCCCCGACGATGTCCACATCCAGGTTCTGACCCAGGCCCGCGAGCACTTGATTGAGCGGACCTATGAGTCACTGGTGNGGGCCAAGCAAGCCATTGTGCACCTGTACAACTCAACCTCGGTGCTCCAGCGCCGGGTGGTCTTCAAGCAGGACGAAGATGGCATCTTGGATATTGCGCTGCAGNGGGCGCGGCTGTGCAAANAGTATGAAGAGACCCTCGCTGATACGAAAATCACCTATGAGTACTCTCCTGAGTCTTTCACTGGAACAGAGCCGGAATACGCACTTCGGGTCTGCAATGCCATCGCTGACATTNTTGAAGCTTCATCCGATAACCAAGTCATCATGAACCTGCCGGCCACAGTGGAAATGGCCACCCCTAACGTTTATGCAGATTCCATTGAATGGATGAGCCGGAACCTGCACCCGCGTGAGGGCATCATCTTGTCCCTGCACCCGCACAATGACCGCGGCACGGGTGTGGCTGCAGCTGAGCTGGGCTACCTGGCCGGCGCGGATCGCATTGAGGGCTGCCTCTTTGGCAACGGCGAACGCACAGGGAACGTAGATCTGGTCACGCTCGGCTTGAACTTGTTCACTCAGGGCATTGATCCTATGATCGACTTCTCTGACATTGATGATGTCCGCCGCACCGTTGAGTACTGCAACCAGCTGCCCGTCCCCGAACGTTCACCGTACGGTGGAGATCTGGTCTTTACCGCCTTCTCCGGCTCGCACCAGGATGCTATCAAGAAGGGTCTGGAAGCGATGGAGGTCGATGCAAAATCGGCTGGCGTCACCGTAGATCAGCACACATGGGCCGTTCCGTACCTGCCTGTTGACCCTAAGGACTTGGGCCGCAGCTATGAGGCTGTCATCCGGGTGAATTCCCAATCAGGCAAGGGTGGTGTGGCGTACCTACTCAAANATGAGCACAATCTGGACCTGCCCCGGCGCGCCCAGATTGAATTTTCCGGAGTTATTCAACAGCGCACCGACACCGTGGGCGGGGAGGTCAGCGCCACAGAGCTCTGGACCATCTTCAACGACGAGTACCTGCCAGCCGAAGGTGCCCAGGAGCAGTGGGGCCGCTACCGTATTGGTCCGTTCACTACATCCACGGATGACGACGGGGAGATGACGCTCACGGCGAAGGTGCTGATCGATGGTGTGGGACACAGCCGTACAGGAACCGGTAACGGCCCCATAGCTGCACTGTTGGCCATCTTGTCAGAAGACGGCATGGACGTGCGAGTGCTTGATTACTCTGAGCATGCTCTGTCCGAAGGCGGCGATGCTCGTGCAGCGGCCTTCGTTGAGTGCGCCGTGGGCGAGCGTGTTTTGTGGGGTGTCGGCATTGATGCCAACACAGCTACTTCGTCTCTGAAGGCAGTTATATCAGCAGTGAACCGTGCCATCCGGGACGCCCAGTCCGCTTAGCTGCTGCAGGATCAGGGACTGCTGAGCAGCCCTGTGAAAATGCCCTTGTGCCGGCCCTGAAACGCTCCGGCACAAGGGCATTTTGTGCACGATACGCGCGTTGACTGCTATGGCCTAAGGATTAGGTGCGTCAGTGTCATCATCGGGGCTAAAGATGGGAGAATGAGAGGGTGTCCAATCAATCTNTTGCCGCCCGCACCTACAGGGACGACGCGGTGGTGCTGCGCACCCACAAGTTGGGCGAGGCTGATCGGATCATCACCTTGCTCACATACCGTCATGGCCAGTTACGTGCCGTGGCCAAGGGAGTCAGGCGCACAAGCAGCAAATTTGGTGCACGGCTGGAACCATTCATGGTGGCCGATCTGCAGCTAGTCAAGGGGCGGTCCCTGGACATCGTGACCCAGGCTGTGGCCAAGGCCAGTTACGGGGATGCCATTGCCGCTAACTATGACCGTTATGTTGTGGCGGCTGCGATGACTGAAACAGCTGAACGGCTCACAGAGGTGGACGGCGAAACATCAACCTCCCACTACCTCCTGCTCATAGGGGCGTTATCGGCCTTGAGCCGTGGTGCGCACGCTCCTGAACTCATCCTTGACTCCTACTTGTTAAGGGCAGTGTCCATTGGTGGCTGGGCGCCCAGCTTCTCTGATTGTGCACGGTGTGGAGAGCCTGGCCCGCACGGGGCGTTTAACGCCGCATTAGGTGGTGCCGTCTGCCATAACTGCCGTCCCNCGNGATCGCCGGCACCGGCGCCTGAGACCATGTCCTTACTTGCACATCTACTCAGCGGAAACTGGGCCGGAGCGCAGGCTTCTTTGCCCATCCATCGACGTGAAGCTGCCGGACTGGTGGCAGGATATGTGCAATGGCATTTAGAACGCACGGTGCGTTCTTTGAAACTTGTGGAGCGGGTATAAAAATATGGCGATACAGCGCAGTGGATTCAAAGGCAGTAGCCGCAACAAGTCCAAACCAGAGGTGGTGCCACCTTGGCCCCATCCCTCGGGTGCACATGTTCCACCCATTCCAGGGGAGCTCATTCCCCAACACGTGGCCATTGTCATGGACGGCAACGGCCGGTGGGCCAACCAGCGTGGACTACCCNGGGTGGAAGGACATAAAGCAGGCGAGCCTGCGTTGCTTGATGTCATGGCAGGCGCCATTGAGATGGGTATCAAATATGTTAGTGTCTATGCTTTTTCCACTGAAAACTGGAAGCGCTCACCCGAAGAAATTCGTTTCCTCATGGGATTTAACAAAGATGTATTAAGACGCCAGCGTGACCAGCTGGACGCTTGGGGTGTGCGGATTCGTTGGGCAGGGCGANAACCAAAACTGTGGGGTTCTGTCATTAAAGAGCTCGAAGAAGCTCAGGAGCATACCAAGGACAACGATGTGATTACGTTGACCATGTGTGTTAATTACGGTGGTCGAGCTGAGATTGCGGATGCCGTTTCAGCTTTGGCGGCAGATGTGGCCTTGGGCAAACTCAACCCCAAATCGGTGAATGAAAAGACCATTCAANAATATATGTACCTACCGGATATACCGGATGTTGACTTGTTCCTACGCTCCAGCGGGGAACAGCGGCTCTCGAACTTCTTGCTGTGGCAATCGGCTTATGCGGAGTTTGTTTTCATGGATACCCTGTGGCCGGACGTGGATCGCAGGATTCTTTGGGCCGCAGTAGATGAATATGCGCGCCGAGACCGCCGCTATGGCGGGGCAGTTGACGCTGCGGCCTCCAGTAGCCATGCCACTGTGCGTTAGTGCGCCCTGCGGTAAAGGCACTAAGCCCTAACAGCTTTGCAGGCCGCTAGGCAGCCGCGTAGCTTCATGGTTGGCGGACATAGCCGCGCAGCCAGCGCTCCAGGCGGGCGTAACCGTCAGTGCGCACCGGCTTACTGGAGAGAAACACTTCGTGGAGGGCGCCGTCCAGCCGTTCAAGGGTCACACTATGGCCCAGTGAGAGGGTCCGCAGTGCCAACGCGCGTACGTCAAGGACCACGTCGGCGTGAAGCATTGCATCGCTCCAGACCGGACCCAGCATGCTTTTAGACGAGAGTATGACAAAGATCGGCATGGGCAGCCCTAGCCCGGTAGCCACTTCCTGCTGCGCCGCCAAGATGGCCTTCATCCAGCCCGCCCGGACGGGAAACGCATGGGGCGGGCGCAATGTTTTATCCACCGGCCACTCACCATAGGCCTGGTTACTAATGCCGCGCCAGTAGAAGGAGCGCTCGGGTACGCGCATGCGCATCAACGGGCGCAGATCAGCCCATTGCACGAGGGGAGTAGCCGCGCGCCGGATCGCGGCCCCGCCTTGGATCTCCAACCACGGGCTGTTGAGAATCAGGTGGCTGACAAGTCCAGGGTGGTGGTGTGCCCAGAGTGTCGCAATCAGCCCACCGGTGGAATGCCCCATTAAAATAATCGGGTGATTTTCGCTGGACTGACTGTGATCCGAACCGTTCTGGGAGTGGCTGGGGCCAACAGTAATACCGTCCCGGACCTGCGGGGATACGCCGTGGATGCCCGCGTGCGGCATGAGACCCAGCGCTGTCAAGGCTCCCTGATCCTGTGCGATAGCGCTGTGGGCGGCGAGGATTTCGGCGTCGTAATCGGCAAGGTTGCCCACATAGCCACCCATTTCAGTCGATCCCAGGCTACGTCCATGGTTATGGAGGTCCAAGGCATAGAAAGCGTAGCCGCGGCTGGTGAAGAACTCAGCTAGCTCGGTGTTGAAGAAGTAATCGCTCCAGCCGTGAAGGAACAGCACTGCCGGTCCCGGCACAGCTGTGCCTAATGTTGCGGGCCGGTGCCGCACCAAGGTGGCCCTGTACAGCGCNGCCGGGGGCAGTGGTCTCTGCGGCGTTGAGCGTTTCTGTGCCACTGTTTTTGTGCGCCCGTGCGGTGGTGCACTGTCGCCCGCCTCAGGATATGACACAGTAGTACCAAAATGGTGCGAGGGTTCAGCCCGCTGCTGCCACCCCGCCTTTGCCACCCCGCCTTTGCCAGCACCACGTTTACCAGCGCCGCCGCTGCCTGCGTCAGCGGTTTCCCGGGTGGGAACAAAGAGCGTTGCGGCTTGATAGTCGGGGCCCAAGATGTCAGGAACCCATTGCAGCTGATCCGCTGCCCTGCCCTGTCCTTTCCTACCTTCGGCCATCATGCCCCGGTGACGCTTGCGCTATGGCGCCCGGCTGCGCGCCCTGAGAAGAGGCACCCGCCAAGGAACGTCCCNTCCAATGATCTGTAGCCGTGCATGCCTCCGCCACCGAAGCCTGCTGCCTCGCCGGCTGCATACAACCCACCAATGGGTGTGCCATCAGCGGAGAGGACCCGGGATGAAAGGTCTGTGGATAAACCTCCCAGACTTTTACGCGTAAGTGTTGTGAGGCGAACAGCAAAGAGCGGCCCATGCTCCGGGGCCAGCATGGGATGGGGCGGCACCACACGCATCAATTTATCAGTGGCAAAACGGCGGGCTTCTCTGATGGCATTGAGCTGGGTGTCCTTGCCCAGCCCGCTTTGAACTTGACGGTCCCTCGCCACAAGGGTTTCGTGGAGACCTGCGGGGTCGATCAGGTCAGAGCCAACCAGCGCGTTCATCTTTGCCGCCAGCTCCGCAGCTGTGGGGGCATGGAGGAAATCCACGCCATGGTCAATGAAGTTCTGTACGGGTCCAGGGATGCCGGGCAGGGCTCGTTTGGCCAGCAGTTTCACGTCCTTACCTGTCAGATCTGGGTTTTGTTCCGATCCGGACAGGGCGAATTCTTTGCTGAGGATGGTCTTGTTCAACACAAACCATGAGTGGTCATGGCCGGTGGTCTCCAAATGACGCAAGGTGCCCAATGAATCAAATCCCGGAAATAAGGGCACGGGCAGCCGCTGGCCAGTTGCATCTAACCACAGTGGCGAAGGCCCGGAAAGGATTCGAATGCCATGGTTTGGCCAGACCGGATCCGGGTTGTGGATACCCTCGGGGTAATGCCACATACGGTCGGTATTAATGAGGGCGCCGCCAGCAGCGGCCACAGCCTGCTGGAACTCCCCGTCCACAGAAGCCGGAACACCCGTCAGCATGTACTGGGGTCCATTGCCGTTGGGCCACTGATCACGGACCATCGAATGGTTTCCGCCAATACCTCCGGTGGTCACAATGACCGCACCGGCCTGGACCGTGAAGTCGCCGGTGACGTTACGGCTGCTTGCTTCACCGCGGCCCAGAGTGGAGACCTCAAGGACCTCCCCGCGCACCCCGGTGACGGAGCCGGTCTCGAACATCAACTCTGTGGCGCGGTGCCGGAAAGCAAGGCGCACCCGTCCAGCTGCTATGCCCTCTTGGACCTTAGCCAGGAACGGTGCCAAAATCCCGGGNCCGGTACCCCACGCCACATGAAAGCGCGGAACCGAGTTCCCATGGCCTTGGGCGTCATAACCGCCGCGCTCAGCCCATTGGACCAGTGGAAAGAACCGTACGCCCAAGGCGTGAAGCCAGGCCCGCTTCTCACCGGAGGCAAAATCCACGTACGCTTCCGCCCAGCGCCGGGGCCAGGCGTCTTCAGGACGGTCAAATGCGGCCGAACCGAGCCAATCACTCAAAGCGAGTTCGGCAGAGTCCTTCACGCCCAGGCGTCGCTGTTCGGGNGAGTCCACCAGGAAAAGTCCGCCAAANGACCAGTGGGCCTGCCCGCCTAAGGAGGTTTCAGGCTCCTGATCCAAAATTAGCACCGTGCGCCCAGCGTTGTACGCCTGCGCCGCACTGACCAATCCGGAGAGTCCGGCCCCTACCACCACAACATCTGCCTGCGTCCATGTGCCACCACCATTGCTATCCATGAGGCCATGCTAACGCCCTTGTAACCTGCCAGGGGCAAAGATCATGGTTAGTCGTTTTGCAGTTGTGCGCTGGAACCGGAAAACTAGGGGTATGCGAATATATCCCACAGTTTTCCGGCTCTGTTTTTCTTGGATGGACGCCGAAAGGGCGCACAAGATCGGTTTCACCATGATCAAGGCGATCCATACGGTGGGTGCTGGTGCCGTGTTGCGCCGCATGTTCACGCCTCCTGCGTCCTTGCAGACCGAAGCGTTGGGGCTGATGTTCCCCACCNCCTTTGGTCTTGCTGCTGGTTTCGACAAGGAAGGCAAGGGCATTAATGCCTTAGCTAACTTGGGCTTCGGGCATGTTGAAGTGGGTACCATTACGGGGCAGGCGCAGGAAGGTAATCCGGCACCACGGCTCTTCCGGTTAGTTCAGGACCGTGCCGTGATCAACCGCATGGGCTTTAACAACGACGGCGCAGCAGCCGTGGCGCCACGCCTTAAACAGGCGTTGGCTGGCTTGGGCAAAACCTACCCCGGTGTCCGTCCCGTTGTGGGTGTGAACATTGGCAAGACCAAGGCCGTGGAGTTGGCTGATGCGCTGGAGGATTACCTCATCAGTGCCCGCACACTTGCCCCGTCCGCGGACTACATGGTGGTCAACGTCAGTTCGCCGAATACGCCCGGACTACGTCTGCTCCAAGACGTGGCGACACTACGGCCACTGCTGATCGGTGTGCGTGAAGCGGCAGACACCTCAGCTGGGCGCCACGTACCACTGCTGGTAAAAATCGCACCAGACTTAGCTGACGAGGACGTGGCCGACGTCGCCGCACTGGCCCTTGAACTTAAGCTTGACGGCATCATCGCCACCAACACCACCATCAGCCGTGACGGGCTCAATAGCCCTGCAGACATGGTGGCGGAANAAGGTGCAGGTGGACTCTCCGGGGCCNCCTTGAAGGAACGTTCACTGGCTGTGCTTCGTCAGCTCAAGGCAGCCGTGNGGGAGCAGCTGACGTTGATCTCGGTGGGCGGTGTTGAAACAGGTGCTGAAGTGCAGGAACGTCTTGACGCCGGGGCAACCTTGGTCCAGGGCTACACAGCTTTCCTGTACGAGGGACCGTTCTGGGCAGCACAAATTAACAAGGAACTGGCAGCCCTGCGCAAATAGAATTACTGCACGAAAAGCCCGGCTATTGTGCCGAGGTCCCTCACTCGCAATAAGATTTTGCCGCTCGTTACTCGCGTACAAAATTCATTCTCGCTCGGGACCCCGGCTCCAGGCCGGGCTTTTGTGCCGTTTAGGCCACGCGGGTCGGCGGGCTGATGGTTCTGGCTGGATCGTTGACGATGCTCGAGGCTAGTGCGGCATCTATGGCCGTCATGAGCTCGGCTGGAATTTTCACGCCAGAGGCTTTGACGTTTTCGTTAACCTGTTCCGGACGCGAGGCCCCNACCAAGGCGGTAGCCACATTGGGGTTCGCCAACACCCAGGCAATGGCCAGTTGGGGCATGCTCAGGCCGAGCTCCTGGGCAATCGGACGCAATTTNTGCACGTTGCGGAGGATCTCCTCGGTCAANAAGTCCTTGATGGTGTTCTTGCCGCCGTGCTCATCGGTGGCGCGTGAGCCAGCTGGCAAGGGCTGCCCGGGCAGGTACTTTCCGCTGAGCACACCTTGTGCCATGGGTGACCACACCACCTGGGACATGCCAAGTTCAATGGATGCGGGGATAACTTCGGGTTCAATGACGCGCCATAACGCTGAATATTGTGGTTGGTTTGAGACAAGGGAGAAACCGGCTTCGCGGGCGAGGGCTTGGCCAGCGCGCAGCTGCGGTGCAGTCCATTCAGAGACGCCAATGTACAGGGCCTTGCCAGCGCGAACTACGTCAGCAAAGGCGTTGATGGTCTCTTCCAACGGTGTTTCATGATCGTAGCGGTGCGCCTGGTACAGATCCACATAGTCCATGTTCAGGCGGCGCAGCGAGCCGTTGATGCCTTCCATGATGTGCTTGCGGGATAGCCCTGTGTCGTTGGCTCCCTTAGGCCCCACGGGCCAGTACACCTTNGTGAACACTTCAAGGGACTCGCGCCGTTCGGTGGACAAGGCGGCGCCGAGGACCTCTTCGGCTGCGCCGTTGGCGTAGGCGTCGGCCGTGTCAAAGGTGCTGATTCCGGCATCGAGCGCGGCACGAACGCACGCCGTAGCGGTGTCATTTTCAACCTGTGAGCCGTGCGTTAGCCAGTTGCCGTAAGTAATTTCAGTGATTTTCAGGCCCGAGTGGCCAAGATAGCGATATTCCATAGGCTCAGCCTAGCCACATTGCCCGTTGGAGGGCACCCTAGGTGCCTTGATTGGGTTCCTTCGCATTATGGCCGGACGCGTTTAACGCACGACGCCGACCGCCTCTTGAGGGAGGCAGCCGGCGGGTTGCGCTTGTCTACTAGGAGGGCCACCGNCCGCGGCGCACCAACGGCTTGGGCAGGCGCATGCGACGGAATTGCAGGGAACGCATGCTGCCGTACCAGATGACGCCCCGATCTACGGAACCAAACTTGGCTGTGAGTTGACGCCTGATCTTTCGCCCCATCAGCCACGTGTCAATGACAACAAAGGCAACCATGATCCAGAACACGATAAAGAGCGTGACTGAGGCGGTGCTTGTCGGCGGTAGTAATACGTTCAGCAGAACGATCGCCAATGCGGCAAACATGACAAATTCACCGAGGCTGAAGCGGGCGTCCACATAGTCGCGGGCAAAACGCTTCTGTGGTCCCTTGTCACGGATGGGCAAGAAACGCTCTTCACCCGTGTCCAAAGCCCGGCGCATCCTTGCCTGCTGCTCGCGGCGTTCATCACGTTCAGCACCCTTGGCGGCTGCGCGGTCATTGGGTACTAGTGGGCGCTTTCTGGCCTCTTCCTGTGCCCTACGCGAGGGCGTGGGTACGCCTTTNGCAGACTGCGGGTCCTTGGACCGGGCAGTCTCGTCGGAAGCAGACATTATCTGNCGGGCGGGGGCTTGATCTTTCTTACGTCCAAACACCCATAAAGGATACCCCGAACCGGCTGGTGGCCTTGACCGGTGCGGCTTCTGCCGCGGTAGTCTGAGGATTATGACACGTGAACAACCAGTAACCCCAGATACCGTAGCCACGGCAGAGCTCGTGCAGCTGAACAGCATCACCGCCGATCTCCCCACGGAAGCGTTGCGCCATAATATTGGTCGCAGTTTCCAGGGAACAGTGGCGGAGCTTGTTGCGCTTGTGGCGATACCCGGCATTGCTTGGGATGCTTTTGATGCCGCCCAGCTTGATCGCAGTGCCGAAGCAGTGGCTGCCCTGATCCGCTCCACGGGAATTGACGATGTGCAAATTCTGCGTGTCGCCAAGGATGACGGGACTCCGGGAGGCCCTGCCATTGTGGCCAGGAAGGTTGCCGCCNCCGGGCGGCCCACAGTTGTTCTTTATGCCCACCACGACGTGCAGCCACCGGGTGAGAAAGAGCTGTGGAACAGTGAGCCTNTTGTTGCCCAGGAACGCGATGGGCGGCTCTATGGACGCGGTGCAGCCGATGACAAAGCCGGCATCATGGCCCACATAGCCTCCTTCCGTGCCATCACCGAAACTTTGGGCGCGGATTTCGGGGTGNGGGTGACCTTCTTTATTGAAGGAGAAGAAGAAGCCGGATCACCCACTNTTGGCGCGTTCTTGAAAGAGCACCACGAGTTGCTTGCAGGTGAAGTGATTGTTGTGGCAGACTCCGCGAACTGGCGGGTGGGTATCCCTGCGCTGACAACTAGCTTGCGCGGTTTGGTGGACGGCATTGTTGAAGTCAGGGTTGGTGCCCATGCGGTGCACTCCGGAATGTTTGGTGGTCCTTTGTTGGACGCGCCCACCATTCTTGCTCGGCTGATCAGTACCTTTCATGATGAACACGGCTCGGTCGCCATTGCGGGTCTGCTCAGCAGTGATGATGCAGGCGTGGATTACCCGGAGGAGACGTTCAGAGCTGACGCTGGCGTACTAGACGGGGTGATCCTTGCCGGGACAGGAAGCCTTGCTTCCCGGCTGTGGACTCAGCCAGCCCTGTCGGTGATTGGCATGGATATGCCCAGCATCGATATGAGTTCAAACACACTCCTACCGGTTGCTCGTGCCAAGATCAGCCTGCGGCTGGCACCGGGCCAAGATCCGGAGGCGGCCATGATGGCGGTGGAAGCTCACGTGCTGGCCCATGCACCTTTCGGTGCACAAGCCACGTTCATCCCCGGTGAAGCGGGTCAACCATTTGCCACTAACGCTCATGATCCAGGCGCCCAAGCGGCGCTGTGGGCCNTTGGGGAGTCGTGGGGTGTTCCTGCCGTAGAGACAGGCATGGGCGGTTCCATTCCGTTCATTGCCGATCTGAAGGCCACTTTTCCGCACGCCCAGATTCTTGTCACGNGGGTGGAAGACCCTGACTCAAGGGCCCACAGTGCCAATGAATCTCTGCACCTGGGTGACTTTGAANAGGCTATTGTGGCGCAGGCGCTGCTCCTGGCCGCCATCAATGAAGGTGCACTCGGGGAACATCTGAACTAAAAATTGAGTTGTCATTAGTTAGCGCCCCTGCCGGGCCTCGACGTAGCATGTAGTAGTACCCCACGTAAGGAAGTGCCATGACTGCAAATGTCCACGAAGAAACCTCACCAGCCACAGCTCCAGCGGCTGATTTGCCCACCNACGGTGTGCTCATCAGCGATATAGCTGCTGGCAAAGTGCGCAGCCTCCTCGAACAAGAGGGCCGTACGGATCTGCGCTTGCGCGTGGCGGTACAGCCTGGCGGTTGTTCAGGGCTGATCTACCAGCTGTACTTTGACGAACGTATGCTCGACGGCGACGCTGTGCGCGATTTTGACGGCGTCGAAGTTGTTATTGACAAGATGAGCGTTCCGTACCTCGATGGTGCCAGCATTGACTTTGAAGACACCATTTCAAAGCAAGGTTTCACCATTGACAACCCGAATGCCGGAGGCTCTTGTGCCTGCGGTGATTCATTCCACTAAGTTAAAGACGTCTACACGATGTAGAGCTGTTCGGAAAAGTTTCTTGGAGGGACATCCGACGCACGGAGGGTTTAGTGCGCATATTGCGTGCCATAGCGGTAAGCTCTACATCGAGTAGTAAAACCCATTTAGCTCCGGCGGGTCATAACCGTTGCAGAGCACAGTAAGAAGAGGAAGGGCCGTCTGTGAGTTCGCAGGACCGAACCGGCAGCCGACGCGCAAAAGTCATCCCCACAGCGGGATTGGCGATTGTCGGAGCGTTAGCTTTGTCAGGATGCACGGCAGAGAATAGGAACGGCTGGATGCCAGCCGAACGTGACACCACCAATCACACGGCGGGGATCATTGACCTGTGGGTCAATACTTGGATCACCGTCTTGATCATCGGGCTCATCACCTGGGGCTTGATTATCTGGTGCATCATCGCGTACCGGCGCCGCAAGGGAGCCACAGGCTTCCCGCGCCAGACCAGTTACAACCTCCCGTTGGAGGNNTTTTATGTGTTGGTACCGCTGTTCATGGTGCTGGTGTTCTTCCACTTCACCAATGTGGAGCAGGAGTCCATTAACGCCCGTGACGCCAACCCGGATGTGACTGTTGATGTCCGGGCCAAGCAGTGGTCTTGGGACTTCAATTACATGGCCGGCAACGACGTCAAGGAGTCTGTGTATTCCGTAGGCGTCCAAGCTGAACTCGACGGCAAGCCGTACGATAAGTCAACGCTGCCCACACTGTACTTACCGGTTAACCGTTCAGTGGAGCTGAAGTTGAATGCCCGCGATGTGATCCACTCCTTCTGGGTGCCAGCGTTCTTGGACAAGAAGGACATCCTTCCGGGCAAGACCAACTACATGACCCTGACTCCCACCGCTTTGGGCGAGTATGACGGCAAATGTGCTGAGCTTTGCGGTGAGTACCACTCGGAGATGCTCTTCAACGTCAAGGTAGTCACTCAGGCGGAGTTTGATGCTCACCTAGCCTCATTGAAGGCCAAGGGCCAGACCGGCGAGCTGACTCAAAAGTACGACCGCAATCCCAATCTCAATTCCAACACCAATAAGGACTAGGGGAAGGGGAAAGTGTCTACGCTCGAGTACTCGGCAATCGAAGTGAATTCGACTGCACCTAAAGTGGTTCCGGTATCTAAGGGACGCATAGTCGTCAACTGGATCACCTCAACTGACCACAAAACAATCGGCTACATGTACCTGATTGCATCATTTATCTTCTTCTGCCTCGGTGGCGTCATGGCGCTGATCATCCGTGCAGAACTCTTTGAGCCTGGTATGCAGATCCTGCAGACCAAGGATCAGTACAACCAGTTGTTCACCATGCACGGCACCATCATGCTGCTCATGTTTGCAACGCCCCTGTTTGCTGGTTTTGCTAACGTCATCATGCCGTTGCAGATTGGCGCCNCCGACGTTGCCTTCCCGCGACTGAACGCGTTGGCGTTTTGGTTCTTCCTTNTCGGTAGCACCATTGCTGTCTCCGGTTTCATCACACCTCAAGGAGCTGCGGCGTTCGGCTGGTTTGCCTATGCGCCTCTGTCTAACACGACTTTCAGTCCCGGTGTGGGCGGTGACTTGTGGGTGTTTGGCCTAGCCCTCTCAGGCTTCGGAACCATTTTGGGTTCAGTAAACTTCATCACCACCATCATTTGCCTGCGTGCCNCCGGTATGACGATGTGGCGCATGCCTATCTTCACCTGGAACACACTCATCACCGGTATCTTGGTCCTGATGGCTTTCCCGCCGTTGGCAGCTGCGCTCTTCGCACTGGGTGCAGACCGCAGATTTGGGGCTCATATATTTGATGCCGAATTTGGTGGGGCCCTCTTGTGGCAACACTTGTTCTGGTTCTTTGGCCACCCTGAGGTGTATATTATCGCCCTTCCGTTCTTTGGTATCGTCTCGNAGATCTTCCCGGTCTTCTCTCGAAAGCCAATCTTCGGTTACAAGGGCCTCGTCTTTGCCACGATCTCCATTGCTGCTTTGTCAGTGACTGTGTGGGCACACCACATGTACGTCACCGGTCAGGTAGCCCTGCCGTTCTTCTCGTTCATGACCATGCTGATCGCGGTGCCAACCGGCGTGAAGTTCTTCAACTGGATAGGAACCATGTGGCGTGGTTCATTGACCTTTGAAACACCCATGTTGTGGAGCCTGGGCTTCATCGTGACGTTCTTGTTCGGTGGCTTGACAGGAATTATTTTGGCTTCGCCGCCACTAGATTTCCACGTCTCTGACACGTACTTCGTTGTGGCTCACTTCCACTATGTGGTCTTCGGCACCGTGGTGTTCGCCATGTTCGCCGGCTTCTACTTCTGGTGGCCCAAGTTCACCGGCAAGATGCTCAACGAGCGTCTTGGCAAGATTCACTTCTGGCTCTTGTTCCTGGGCTTCCATGGCACCTTCTTGATCCAGCACTGGCTAGGTGTTTTGGGTATGCCCCGTCGTTACGCTGACTACTTGATCGAAGATAACTTCACGTGGATGAACCAGTTCTCCACTATTTCCTCGTTCGTCTTGGGCGCCTCGATGATTCCGTGGTTCTGGAACGTGTACATCACATGGCGTAGCGCCAAGAAGGTTGAAGTTGACGATCCATGGGGCTTTGGTGCGTCGCTGGAGTGGGCAACTTCTTGCCCGCCTCCTCGTCATAACTTCACGTCCTTGCCTCGTATCCGTTCCGAGCGTCCGGCACTGGATCTGCACCATCCCGAGCTGGCCCCGCATTACCAGCCCGCCCAGCCTGTAAGCGCATCCTCGAAGGGAGCACAAAAGTGAAGGTAGAAGCTTGGCTCTTCTTGTTGCTGGGTGTGTTCTTCATTCCCGTGGCAACGGTTTACGGTTTCATGGTTGGATGGCACGAGCATGTGGGCTTCTTGGCCCTGTTCCTCCTTTCTGGTCTGTGCCTCATGATCGGCGCGTACGTTTGGTATACGGGCCGCCGCGTCGGGCCCCGTCCTGAGGACCGGGTTGATGCTGAAGTCCACGAAGGCTCCGGCGAACAGGGTCACTTTAGCCCCTGGAGCTGGTGGCCGCTGGTACTGGCCTTGGCGTGTGCATCAGGGTTCTTGGGCTTGGCCGTTGGTTGGTGGATTTTCCTCCTAGGTGCCGGCCTTGCCGTCATCGCTTTGGTTGGCTGGGTTTACGAATACAGCCGCGGAGACCACGCGCACTAGAGCTCATCTGCATTTCTGGCCCCAGCGATGCTGACCAGATATGGAATACAAAGGGATTGTCCCCACCGAAGGTGGGGACAATCCCTTTGTGTGCGAGGTTGCCGAAGTGTCGAGTAAGTTCAGGCGTACTCTCTGATGCCCTTGTGCGTGGCCAGGAAGGGTGGTTAGGAAGGGTCAGTGAGGTCCGTGGCTAATAGGGTTGCCAAGAGGTCCACAGCACTCCGGATGGACTCTACGTCCGCATCGCATGCGCTGACCCCGATCTCTATTTCCACCCCGTGCTGGAAGTCGGCACTCATAACTTCAAGGAGGGAACGTCCATCTACAGCCGCCATGCCTTCCCTGGAAAGTATGACGGGCAAGCCTGTCCGGTTAACTGCTCGTACAAANACAGCGGCAGGACGGGCATGCAAGCCTACGCTGGAGGCCACTGTGGCTTTCCGGGTATACATGGGATAACTCCTTGACAGTAGATGTTTCTGTATAGAGAGTAGTCGTGTTTTAGGCTGGTACCAGTGAACAGAGGAGTTTCATGGGCTATTTGGTGCCACCGGCGAAAGACATCCCGGNNGGTTTGGACAGGGACTCGAACGTCTCCATCCACATCCAATTGCGCGAATTACTGCGCTCTTACATTGTGAATCACAGTTCGGCAGAACGGCAGCTGCCCTCTGAACGTGATATGGCCACACATTTTGGTGTGGCACGAATGACACTTCGCCATGCCGTTGAGGCGCTTGTTGAAGAGGAACTTCTTGAACGTGTGGTGGGCATAGGTACCTTCGTGGCCCGGACAAAACTGGACGTCACCCTCAAATTGACCTCCTACTCTGAAGAGATGCTCAGACGCGGTATGCGCCCCTCGGCCAAGACACTAGCTTTTGAACAAATCCCCGCCACAGCACGGCTTGCCCGCGAACTTCAGCTCGAGGAAGGGCAGGGCGTGATCCGTTTGCGCAGACTTCTCCTAGCGGACGAGGAGCCCATGAGTGTTGATGAGAACTTTATCCCCGCGTGGCGGGTGCCAGGGATACTTGAAGCAGGGCCGCCGTCGTCCTTGTACAACATCTTGGGTGAGCGGTACGGACTCGTCATCGAGTGGNGGNAGGACACTATTGAGGCAAATGCTGCCACGGCCTCCATTGCGCGGCTGCTGAAAGTGGATATTGGTGCTCCAGTGCTGCGCACTGAACGCCACGCATTTGTCTCACGATCCACAGTTGACTACTCCGTTTCCTTCTACCGAGCAGATAGATACAAGCTGCGGGTGCCCNTGCAACGTCCTGGAGTTCGCGTGCGGCGTATGTACTAGTCGCGGCGCTGTACGGGCGGCTATGGGGAGTGGGGCTCCTCAGGTGAGGCGTATACACGAGAGTGTGCAATCCGTTTCCTCCCTGTGCTAATTCACGACGGAGGTGTGCTGGCCCCGCAGCTAGAGGATACGGCGGGCAGCGGCCAGGTGACGGTCTGAAACTGCGGGCCGGAGCGCTGATGGCTTACCGGATTGTTGATGGCTGCGTGGTGCAGCGATTTTTCCTCCGGTTAAAGCAAAAGGCCGTGAGGTGATTCCCTTCTCAGGGATCGCCTCACGGCCCTTTAGCCGGAACGCTTAGTGCTTGATAGCCCTGTCATCGTCACTGGCCTCAATAGCCTCATGATGGTGACCGGCTTCCAGCTCCGAAGGACTGGCCGGGGCCACGCGGTCCTCAAAGAAGAAGCTGCTGAGCTTGCTACGCAGGTTTTCCTTNTTGGTGACAATCCCGTTTTCATTCGGGATGCCTTCCTCGGCAACCGGGGACTCGTGAGCAACAAGCTTGTAGCGCTTGTAGTCATCTAGTTGCGCGTGGATTTCCTGGAACTCACCATGGGGCAGACGCACAATACGTCCGGTCTCACGGCCGTGCAAAGCGATCTCACGATCCTTGCGCTGCAACGCCAAGGACACACGCTTGCTGATGATGAAGCCAAGAATTGGACCGACGAAGAACAATGCCCTCAGCCAGTACAACACGTCGTTGAGGGCGACCTCAAAGTGCGTGGCAATCAAGTCCGAGCTTGCCGCCGCCCACATCACACAGTAGAAGATGAACCCTGCAACACCAATGGCTGTGCGGGTAGGAGCGTTGCGCGGGCGGTCAAGCACGTGGTGTTCGCGGTTGTCCCGGGTAACCCAACGTTCAATCCACGGGTAGGCAAAGAGCAAAGTGAAGAGAATTCCTGCCGGGACCAATGCCGGGATGAGCACGTTCAAGGACAAGGTGTTCACACCCCACGGGAACGGGATATGCCACTCCATTGGGACGTTGAACAACCAGCCTGGCATCAGGCGCAAGGCACCGTCAACGAATCCGATATACCAGTCAGGCTGGGTGCCTGCTGAAACCGGAGAGGGNTCGTAAGGGCCATAGTTCCATACCGGGTTGATCTGGAAGAACGCGGAGATGAAGGCGATGATGCCGAACACAATGAAGAAGAATCCGCCAGCCTTGGCCGCGTAAACCGGGCCGAGGGGNTAACCGACCACGTTGCGGTCGTTGCGTCCCGGCCCAGGGTACTGGGTGTGCTTGTGAATGACCACCATGAACAGGTGGATGGCAATCATCAGCAAAATCATGGCAGGCACCAACATGATGTGAAGCATGTACAGGCGGCCAATAATGGCTGTTCCTGGGAACTCCCCACCGAACAGGAAGAAGGAAATGTACGTGCCAATGACGGGGATGGACTTAACCACACCGTCAATAATGCGCAAACCGTTACCGGAAAGAAGATCATCAGGCAATGAGTAACCAGTGAAGCCAGCAGCCATGGAGAGAATGAGCAGCACCCCACCTACAACCCAGTTCAGTTCACGGGGCTTGCGGAATGCACCGGTGAAGAAGACACGCAGCATGTGCACAGAAACTGCGGCCACGAAGAGCAACGCCGACCAGTGGTGAACTTGGCGCATGAACAAACCGCCACGAACCTCGAAGGACAGATGCAATGTGGACTCGTAGGCTACTGACATCTCTACGCCCTTGAGCGGAACATAGATCCCGTTGTAGTGGGTCTCTGCCATTGACGGATCGTAGAAGAACGTCAGGAAGGTACCGGAGAGAAGCAAGATGACGAAAGAGTACAAGGCCACTTCACCGAACATGAATGACCAGTGGTCAGGGAAGACCTTCCGGCCGAATTCACGCAGAATCCCAGACCCACCTACACGCTCATCAACAAAGTTGGTGATACGTCCGGCAGATGTCTTGGCTTCGAAAGGTGTTTGAGGTGCTGGTGTATGCGTAGCAGTAGACATAATTATCCACGCTCCCAAAAGCTTGGTCCAACAGGTTCATGGAAATCGCTCTGGGCGATCAGGTATCCGTCAGCGTCAACTGCGATGGGCAGCTGAGGCAACGGGCGGACGGCCGGACCAAAGATGACCTTGCATTCTTGCGTAAGGTCAAACGTGGACTGGTGGCAGGGGCATAGCAAGTGGTGTGTCTGCTGCTCGTAAAGTGCCACCGGGCAGCCTACATGGGTGCAGATCTTGGAGTAGGCAACGATGCCGTTATATCCCCAGTCCTCGCGGCCTTCAGACGGGTGAAGGTCTTCAGGGTTCAGCCGCATCAACAGCACAACTGCCTTTGCCTTGGCCGCGATCTTGCCCTCTGTGAGCTTATTCAGTGATTCGGGAATCACGTGGAAAGCAGAGCCGATGGTGACATCGGAGGCCTTGATGGGTGTGCCGTCAGGATCGCGAGACAGACGCTCGCCTTCCTTCCAGAGTGTGTACCGCAAGGAGTTCCCCGGCAGCGGACCCAAGTCACGGAAGATAGCAATTGCCGGCAGGGGAGCCAATGCAACGGCGCCGATGAGAGTGTTACGGATCAACGGACGACGCTTGATACCTGTTTCTTCAACAATGTCATCGATGATCTGAATAGCAGCGAGGCGGTCCTCTTCGGAACGGAGCTCGTGGCGCTCTTCGGCAACTTCATGATCAGGCATGAGGGCGCGGGCCCAATGCACAATGCCCGTTCCGATGCCCAGCATGGCGAAGGCCACACCCAAGCCAAGAAGCGTGTTCTGAATGCGCAAGGTGCCGATGGTGTCATCGAGGCGGATGCCAAAGTAGCCAAAGAAGAACACGAGTGTTCCAACGATGGAAATGATAAACAGCCACGCTACCTGGCGTTCGGCCCGCTTTGCTGCCTTGGGGTCCGTGTCAGCTAATCGCAAACGATGTGGAGGCAGTCCCGGNTCTTGGAACTTATCCACCTCTTCGTGACCAGCCTTAGCTACGGCGTCCGAGCTTGTCGGCGTGCCGTCACTATGGTTGCCCATAATCCCCTCATCCTTCTCTTATCCCGGTGCTTTCCCGGGTTCGTAATGTATGTATCTGCGGCTGCTACTGCAGCCAAAATCTGTGGCTTCTTGAAGCTAGGAAGTCCTGGACGTCAGCCAGATGGTGAATCCAATGATGACACCTAGAACAGCAGTCCAGAGGAACAAGCCCTCAGAGACTGGCCCCAGCGAGCCAAGCTTNGCGCCACCAGGGGCGCCCTGGTTATCAATAGTGTTCAAGAAGGTGATGATGTCGCGTTTGCCCTCAGGNGTGATGTTCGCGTCATTGAAGACCGGCATGTTCTGCGGTCCAGTGACCATGGCGCTATACATGTGGCTGTTGGACACACCGGCAAGTGACGGTGCGAACTTGCCACGTGTCAATGCGCCACCGGCTGCGGCAGCGTTGTGGCACATGGCGCAGTTCACGCGGAACAGCTCGCCACCAACAGCTGCGTTGCCGCCGCCATCGATGTACTGTTCTTCCGGCAATGCCGGGCCAGCACCCAAAGTGGCAACATAAGCTGCTAATTCGCGAGTCTGATCTGTGTTGAACTGCTGGGGCTTTTGGCGTGCCTGGGGTCCTTGCATCTGCATGGGCATACGGCCCGTGCCGACCTGAAAGTCGACTGCTGCAGCGCCAACGCCAGCCAAGGACGGTCCTGCGTCCGTGCCGCTGGCGCCAATGCCGTGACAGGTGGCGCAGTTGGCGACAAAGAGCTTCTCGCCCTCATCAACCTGCTGCGCCGTAAAGGGNGTGGTATCGGCCTTGGCCGCATTCACTGTTGTGACAACGGCGTATAGCCCACCTGTCAGCATGAGCCCCAGCACTAGCAGCGCTAGTGCGGCCAGCGGATGACGTCGCTTCTGCGAAAGTGCCTTCACTTGGTGGTTCCTTTGATCTATATCCAGCAGCCCCTGGTGAGGGCCGCAAATGCTAATTCTTACCTTGTATAGAAGAAAGCTGGTTTTCAGCTTACTTCAGGACGTAGATGACCAAGAAGAGGCCAATCCACACGACATCCACGAAGTGCCAGTAGTAAGAAGTCACGATGGCACTAGTTGCTTCGAAGTGTCCAAACTTCTTGGCAGCGTAAGCGCGTCCGATGATGAGGAGGAATGCAATGAGTCCGCCGATGACGTGGAGGCCGTGGAAGCCCGTGGTCATGTAGAAGGCAGAGCCATAGGGNTTTGAATTCAGTGTCACGTGCTCGGAGGTCAACATGGCGTATTCGGTCGACTGACCGGAAACGAAGATTGCACCAAGAACGAAGGTCAACAGGAACCACTCCGTCATTCCCCACTGGGAGAACTGGAAGCGGCGTCCGGTGCGGCGAGGCCGAAGGTTCTCCGCGGCAAANACACCCATCTGGCAGCTGAAAGAGCTGGAAACCAGGATAAGCGTATTTACCAAGGCGAACGGGAAGTTCAGCTTGGCCGTTTCTTCAGCCCACATTCCACCAGTGGTGGAACGCAGAGTGAAGTACATGGCAAANAGTCCGGCAAAGAACATCAGTTCACTGGCCAACCAAACTACGGTTCCTACAGAAACCATGTTCGGTCGATTCAGCGTCGGATGCGCCGGGGTACTGGGNGCATGGGTCGCAGTTGTCACATAGACATTATGTCTATAAAACTGCGCAGAACCCAATGCGAAACTCCGATTCACAGATCTTTTCTACAAACTTGCGAAATATCGGTGTATTCACAGGTTAAACCCAGTTCTCCATGCACAACATGACTCTTGTGTCAATGGTCACAAATCCTACGAGCCGCTGGGTTTCGTCTAATATCTGGAGAGTGAATCCTCTCCAAAACGCTTCCCATGACTCCCATACCTGGCCAAATATGATTGCTGCCTTGATCGCCGGGGAAGATCTCAGTCAGGCGTCTACTCAGTGGGCCATGAACACGATCATGGCTGGCAACGCTACTGATGCACAGATTGCTGGTNTTNTGGTTGCCTTGCGGGCCAAAGGCGAAACGGTCGCCGAAGTGACAGGTCTTGTAGAGGCCATGCTCGCAAACGCACGCNCCCTCCACGTCCAAGGTGACGCTTTGGATATTGTGGGTACCGGTGGCGACCGGCTCAATACCGTCAATATTTCTACGATGGCAGCGTTAGTATGTGCTGGCGCAGGTGCCACAGTTATTAAGCACGGTAATCGGGCGTCGTCCTCGGCAGCAGGTTCTGCCGACGTGCTAGAAAAGCTTGGAGTTCGTCTGGATCTCTCCTTGGAGATGGTGGCTCAGGCAGCCACCGAGGTGGGGATCACGTTCTGTTTCGCTAATNTTTTCCACCCGTCTATGCGGTACGCAGCTATTGCCCGTAAGGAAATTGGGGTCCCCACGGCGTTTAACTTCCTCGGGCCACTGACCAACCCAGCCCGTGTGGTCGCGTCCGCGATCGGTGTGGCTGATCCCCGCATGGCTCCGTTGATGGCAGGAGTCTTGGCGGCCAGGAATATTCGTGCTCTGGTCTTTAGGGGCAGTGACGGCCTCGATGAATTGACCACCACGGGTACCTCCACCATCTGGGAAGTGCGAGAAAATGTCATCACCGAGAGTCATTTTGACCCGTTGGATCTGGGCATTCCCAGGGCAACCATCGAGGATCTTCGCGGCNAAAATGCGCAGTTCAATGCTGACGTGGTGCGCCGCATACTTGACGGTGAGCGCTCACCAGTGCGCGACGCTGTGGTTCTGAACGCAGCTGCCGGATTGGTGGCCTATGACAGGTCTAGCTCTGGAACGCTACAAGAACGCATGAAATTTGCTCTCGCCAGAGCTGAGGCTGCGATTGACGGCGGGGCTGCTGCCAATGTACTCGAAACATGGGTTGCTCTAAGCAGTGAATCAAAATAGTTCCACGCAACTACTGTGCACCCTAACTTGGCGAACTAGCCGCGTTTGGCGGTGCTGCCCCAGTCGCGGGTGGCCACCTGCGACTGGGGCCGTTTGAGGTCAGGAGAGAGCTAAGGCGGTTTGTCCGGCACGCTGGATCAGTTCAGCGTCGGTGGTGTAATAGCTGTTGTCTTCGACGCTAGCCGATGCCGTGAGATCTCCAGTGGTAGGTCTGTTGATAGTCCGCTTGGCGGACAAGTGCACGTCATTGAGTCCAACGGCACGGAACGTGGAAAAGTCAGCTATCTGCACACCGCCACCTGCCATGATGGCAAGGGTTCCGGCGGCAGAGGCATGCATGGCCGCCAACTGAGCAACACCCTCACCCGCCCGCGCGGCGCCACCTGAACTAAGGATGCGTTGCACGCCCAGCTCCGCTAAGCGCGGTACGGCTGCAACAGCATTGTCCAGGCTGAGGTGATCGATGGCACGGTGGAAGGTGATGTGCATGCCTTGGGCTGCAGCAATCATGGTTTCCACAGCGGCGTAGTCAATCCCATCCTCGGGTGTCAAGGCGCCGATTACCACTCCGGTGGCACCGCCGTCGTGCAATTGCTTGATCTCCTGGACCATTAGGGACAGTGCAGCCGAATCGTAGACGTAATCNCCGGGGCGTGGGCGGATCAGGGCGTGTACAGGCAGGGTGGGTTCAGCGAGCAACACGCTAACGAGGAGCCCTTGCGACGGGGTCAAGCCGCCTAGTTGCAAGGCGCAGCAGAGCTCGATCCTTGCAGCGCCGTGGGTGGCCGCCAGTTCGGCGCCGGGAACGTCTTGAACAGCAAATTCTAGGAACATGCGCGCGCTCAGTGATCGAAGCCGAGTGCGAAGGCTGCATCCAGGTCATGCTGGGAGTAGGCCCGAAAAGAGATCTGTGTGGTGGTGGAGACCACAGAGGTGACCTTCGAGAGCTTGTCGGCTATGACTTCTGCTAAGTCTTCATGCTTTTGCACACGCGCTATAGCAATAAGATCCCATTCTCCGGTCACGGAGTAAACCTCGCTGATTCCTGCAAGTTCAGAGATTTCTTGGGCTGCCTCGGGTATGCGCGATGCATCAGTTTTGATCAGGACAAAAGCGGTGATCACAGGTAGATCCTTGTCATGTTGGTTTACGAAGAGTTATCGGGTGAAAACTCACGGAACAAAGGCCGGATTTCGCACAAAAGCAACGAAATCAATCAATTAGATCGTAACCTAATCGAGGCTTGATCGGACCCGAGAGACGCGTTGGATGACGAGTGTGGCGATGAATCGATGACCCAACAANAACAACGCTAAGACAACGGTGGCAACTACAACAAAAGGGACTTCCGCCGTACTACCAGAGGCGATCCGCAAGGCCATGCCACCGGCAACAGTGATCAGCCAGAGACAGATTCCTTGAGGCCACAATCGCAGNGGTGCCTTCCAGGTGCGGCACACCAGCCAGCCCACGGTTAAGGCCGCCAGGAACGGCCAGGCTGTCTGGAAAACACCGGCGGCCGTGAGATTCTCGTTGTGCGAACTGCGCCCAGACAGGGCGAAGAGCAGCACCAGCAAAATATCTGCGGCAGCGGCGTACAGGAGAGTGCGTGAACGGGGAAGTTTGCTTTTTCTCACGTAGGGCAGTTTAGCCGTAAACTTGCTATGGCTCCTGATCTTTACAGGGCGCTTTCCCGGTGCTAGGGCCGGTTCCCCAGCAGGTAACAGCTCAGGAGAGGCTATGGCTGCTGTGCGAGGTTGGCTCCTGCGTCTTGCCACCTGGCTCTTGGGTCTCGGGGTTCCCTGTTGTTCCTCACCGGTACAGCCTTGCTGACCAGTGGCCGGAACCTCGCAGGGTTATCTCGCCCGCGGTCGCGATCGTGTCAGGCGTGGTTGCGTTCATGGCGTGGTTTGTTCTCTATCTTGTAGGGCACGACGTGGTGAAAGCCAAACCCCGCCGTCGGCCGCATTGAGAGCTCAGCGCCCAGAACTGATAGACGGAACAGAAAGCTGTTTGAAAAAACGAAGACTCTGTCCGATTTTTAGCTGCGAAAATTACTCTGCGGGCAGGATCCGGGTTGGCGAGAATGGGGACTATCTTGCGCTGGCCTAGCATCTAGAAGGCAAACTGGATACCTCTGAGCTCATCGCGTTGATCGCAACGAACGCTAACACCGGCCATGCTCGCCGTGGGAAGTTCTTCCCATTCCCTGTCCATCGGAAGGGACAACGCGCGTGGTGCCCACTGCCCTGCCAGCAGGGGCTAAGGAATGAAGGAAATGGGCAGTTTGAGAGTGTTCATGGATAGTGGTTCTGGCTACGCCTATTTGACACGTTAATATCCCTCGAATATCGTGTGGGCATGCACCTATGTGACTGATCGAGAAGCCCGCGCGTACCCCTAACTNTTGGTGCCGCACTTGTTGGCCGCCTGGCATATCCCTTAGTTTTCATTCCCCTTCTGCTCGCGATCGAAACAAGTACCGGATCGTTCGCGGTGGCCGGTGCCGGCGTTGCCGCTTACGGTGCCACCGCTGGATTCCTTGCACCACTTCGGGCCAAAGTAATCGATCGGTATGGTCAGCGCCGCACACTTGTGATCCTTACCTTCGGTTTCGCAGGCTTGCTGGTAACTATCAGTGCTATCACTGCTTCATCCAACACCAGCGCAGTGCTGTGCACGCTCATGGCCGGACTCGCCGGCGCGTTCGCACCGCCTCTGGGCCCCATAATGAGGGTTCTCTGGAAACGGCTTACCGATGGGTCGGTAATGCTCAAACGTGCTCTAACGCTCGATACCGTATTCGAAGAGGTGCTCTATCTTATTGGCCCGGCTCTAGCAGGTCTACTGATCTCCNTAGCCCCTGCCAACATGGTGTTATTGCTTCCTGCAGCGCTCATCTCGATTGGGACAATCGCCCTGGTGCTCTCAGGTTCTCTTAGCGTGTCACCGCGTGCCGGCTCAAGCGATATCTTCGCGCCCATCGAAGACCGCCAGAAGTTGCTCGCCTCCCGATCGTTCCTGAGCCTGCTGGCGCCGGTTCTGGGCATCGGGNTTGCCTTAGGCATCATTTATGTGGCTGTGCCAGCGGTGGGTGAAGCGGAGGGCAATGTTGTAGCAGCCGGCTTGATCCTTGCCGTTTTCGCGGCTGGTAGCGCGGTGGGTGGAATCATTTACGGTCGCTTTGATGGGAATGTGGATCCCATGCTGGCGCTCCCGTTCCTGGCTGCAGGGTTGGCGNTGGGGTCAATCGCGATGGCCATTGCGCCCGGTGTTATCGCTCTGGGCGTCATTGCAGGATTGACGGGACTCTTTTATCTCCAGCGATGATTTCGGCCTATTTCGTAGCTAGCAGATTTGGTAACCATGAGCAGGCCACAGAGGTCAACACGTGGGTGAATACCTCTCAGAACATAGGATCAGCGATGGGTGCCGCCGTGGCAGGGTGATCATAGAAATATCTGGTACGAGCATCAGCTTTGTATGTGCAGCAGTGGCCGTCTTAGTCCTGTTAGCGGCTGGACTCTTTCTTGGCCGGGGAACAATGCCCACCCGGGCAAACGGGTATAAAAGATCCAATGCTCACAGGAAATAATCAGCGCAGCGGCTGACCCAGACGGTTCCAGAAACGAACGTTGAGTGCCTGCACCATAATTAACAAAGGAATGATCAAACGCGAGGCGAAAGCCCACAGGAGGATTGTTTGTGCTGTTCTTCCTGTCTTCGATGGCCTTTTGTTTCGTTTTTCATCGGGACGTTCATCCAAACGCCGCGGTTGCGTTCTCTGTGTGAGTCACCAACCGAGGTGTTGGCGTATTGCCTAGCCAGGATCAGGTGTACATTGCCGTCCCAGAGTTCCCTTTCAGAGCAGCGATAGCTAGCCCCGGCCGAAGCGGTGGATCATATATGCTCTGGCCATATCCAGCCACTGGGGCACGTGATTGAGTGTCACCTCTTGGCCGAAGGTACTGAGTGCTTGGGCTATTGATGTCATCGTCAGGAGACGACGGCGCAGATTCCAACGCTGTTCTGTCACCGTGCCTAGTCTCGTGCAAGGAACGGTGAGGGTAGATTGAGCCCTGTTGCCCTGTTGCCCTGTTGCAAGTTCCTGCAACACGTGAACATCACTTCTACTAACGAAAGATGATGGAGGTAGAGGACAGCAACTCGATGCTCAGAGTTGGGGTGATGTGGGAAGGTGTATCACCGCAGCTCATTTTACCAGGGCGGGAATGAGCTCAACGGCGCCAGCCAAGAACGGACTACCAGATCGCTGTAGGCTGCCTCTGAAATCAAGATGAGCTCTCAAGCCGACAATGATGGTGCGCGTTGGCAGGCTGCTAGCGGCGGTTGGATGAATCGGCTGGCCCGGGCCGGAGCCTGCTGTTGAGGACAACGTTCTAAATCCATGGGAAGTCCTGCGTGCGGGTGAACTGGCGTGGCAGGGCTAAGCTGCTCTGCATCTACAGCATTTACAGCATCTAGAACAATGCTGCCAGCGGCTAACTCGGCCGTTGCCAGAGCCTGCGCCAAGTGGGCGACGGCAAGCTGGTAGTTGCTAACGCCGTCGTCCCACTGGGAATCAACCGGCAAANNCCGTGCGGCAGCGGTGACTGCCTTGATCAAGGCGGAGGTCTCTGGCACACGGATGTCGGTCATGGCAGGAAATCGATGNGCTGCACTAGGGTCAAGCTCGTAGCGGCTCCATTGAGTGATCAGGGCCTGATGCTGCACGGCGGTGGCAGCCAGTGCGGCATCGAGCTGGCCTCGGATCCCGGCAGCCACCAGAAGTGTTTGGCGGTGGCGTAGCAGTCTATGCGTCCCCAAGGTGGCGGCGGCGGCCAANAGCAAAAGAGCCACGGAGGATAGGTTATTGGTCAAGGCCGGGATGAGAATCATCGGCACCAGCACACACAGCCCAGCGAAGGCGTACCAAAAGGTTGAATCGGGGTCTTTCTCCCGGGGAGCGCGCGCCAGTACCAGCCACACCGTGGCCGCAGCAGTTCCTATGACAAGCACTGCAAGAACAAGAAAAACATTTCCGGCACCTCCCGGATCAAGGTCCAGGCGCCGCCGCCCGGAAGCGGTGGGTGACCAGCGCGTAGTGTGGCCTTACTCCATTGCAGGCCCAATTCTGCCGCAGGTCAAGGGTTCTTCGGCCTTGCCGGTAGAGAATTTTGGGCGAGAGCCTTTCGGCAACTTCGGCAACAGAGTTGCGATTAACGAAAAGTTGGCACAGACAGCAGAACATCCCCGGACATCCCGTTAGGGGACACGCGGACCTATGGCGAGCAGAAGCGAAATCGCGCACATCATAACCAGCGCGTAACGGAACATCAGACGTGCCCAGCTGTCGTCGTCGGAGGCATTGAGGCCGCGAATAGCCATGACCAGCCAACCAACACCGAGCACTGCCATGCTGGCCGTGTAGACCCAGCCGGTGTAGCCGAAGGGCTGGGGCAGCAGCGAGGTTGTGACAAACGCCGCCGTATACAGAAGGATCTGCACCTTGGTGTTGGCAATTGAGCGGACCACCGAAATCACTGGTACCCCGGCGCGTGCGTACTCGGCCTTGCGGTAGATGGCGATCGAGTAGAACGCGGGAAGCTGCCAGAAAAACAGCATGAGGAAGGCGATGACTGCACCGGCGTCGAAGGAGTTTGTTGCACCGAGGTATCCACCAAGAATGGGNGCAGCNCCGGAGATGCTGCCAACCAGTGTGCCGTGAATGGACATCCGCTTGGACAGCATGCCATAGAGCACAACATAGGCCAAGAAACCGCCCAGACCCACCACAACCACCAAGGCGTTAGTCCAAGCCACAAGAATCGCCATGCCACTTAGTCCCAGTACGGCAGAGTAAATAACAGCGTTGCGGGCTCCCACACCGCCCGTCACAGTGGCACGCTTCTGGGTCCGGGCCATGAGGGTGTCAATGTCTCGGTCAAGGACATTATTGAGCACGCAGGCCGACCCGATGACGAAAGTAGTGCCCAGACACACGGCAAGAAACAATAGCCAGTGAACATTCTTAGGGCTAGCAAAGAGGAAGCCAGCTGCCGCTGTCAACACGTTGCCATAGAGGACACGCGGTTTTGCTAGTGAGTAGTAGCGAAGCAGTGTTGCCCGCCATGAGCTCCCTGTTGCGCGGGCGGCTAGTGCACTGTCTTTGCCATCGAGGGTTGGATCAATGACGGCTGCAGGCGGCATCGCCGTTTTATCAGCGGCGGCGTTCACCGTGCCTTGGGGATTGCTAGAGTTTCCAGTCACATCTTCGAACTCCCCTTTCGGCGGTTTCTTGGGCGAGGAGCTTCGCTGAGACGGTGCGGACGAGCTGCGCGAGGCCATGGGGAACTCCAAGAGTGAAAAGTTATTGTCTCCAGCCTATCGGCGAAGGTCTCCAGCAGACACCCAAGGAGGCTCTGCAAAACGTTTCTCTATGGTGGATGACGGGCGCTACGGTTGGGAATTAAGTATCCTCAAAGAGGATTTATCCCTTGAAGTTCAGCAAGACTGGGGTGGCATGTACCGTCCGTGCCTGGTGAATCCTTGGAGCTGCCCACCAATACGCCCCGCACCGGTGCCTCAGGTTGAGGCGGGGATGCCTCCCGACGCGGGGTCCAGCGCCGGTATCCGCAACGAAGAGAGCCGATGGATCACTGCCTCTCCGATGGGAGCCGTGGTGCAAAATCCTCTTCGCATGCTGCGAAACGACCAGGGCAGCCAGGTCGTGTTCTCCATCTTCAAGGCCGCGGGAGTAACTGACGACGAGTTCGAAGCAGATGCCGCTCTTGTTAGTGCGGATCTGGCCCGGCTGAAATCGCTGGTTGAGGGCATCCGACAGCTCGTCTGAACCTCCTGCGGGGGTGTGTCAAACTTGCTGGCCCTGGGTAGTAAACACCACGGCCCGCCGTGGCACGTGGCTAACAGACAATTTTTGGATGGGAGTTGGCCGGGGATCGGATGGGGTTAAGTCTTTTTCGTCGTACTTAGATTGTACCGACCGGTCTGTCTGGTTTAGGTGTATTGTCGGCTTTTGATGGAACACTCCCAGAGCCTTTTAGCCGATCCGACTGACATGTGCGCACCCACTCTGCGTGCTCCCACTGGGGCGCAGGAAAGAATTATGGCCGCGGCATATGAGTTGTTTGCCCAGCGTGGCATCCGCGATGTCGGTATAGCAGAGCTGATACGGCGGGCCGGGNTTGCCAAGGCGACGTTCTACGCTCATTTCGCCTCCAAGGACGATCTGGTTTTGGCATTCTTGGAACGCTGCCATCAGGTATTGACGCTCGAGCAGATCATCTCAGAGTGCAGACGCAGATCCGATAGCCCGATAGCCCAGTTGCTGGCCATCTTCGATGTTCTGGACGGCTGGTTCCGCCGGGACGACTTTGAGGCTTGTTCTTTGATAAACACCATGCTGGAAATGGGGACCGATCATNCTATTGGGAAGGCCGCCGCAGGCTATCTGGCCCAGATCCGAGCCTTCATGCGGACCCTTGCTACGGAAGCAGGCCTTGATGAACCAGACTGTTTTGCGCGGTCGTGCCACATCCTGACGAAAGGCTCTATCATCTCCGCGGTGGAGGGAGATAAGGAGGCCGCCATTTGGGCCAAGCGCATGGCCATGTCTCTGATAGCAGATCACGGAGGCGGCGCCCAGCTGACCCCACTGAAGCAAGGAAGGTCCTGACAGGGTGTCAAAGGCTTGCGGGGCCCTTGTCTACCCGTAGTCATGTTGCACTCAGACCGTGAAAGGCCGTCCATGCTAGTGCCACCAATACCATCTGCACCCGACGCGTCGGTATCGTCGCTGTATGAAACTACCGAACCCTCTCAGGTCAAGGAGATGTGGGCTCTGAGCGGGTTACTGGGCCGTATAGCAGACGGCGAGAACGCTGCGTTTGAGGAATTTNTCGTGCGTACCCATAAANAAGTGTTCTCGGTGATCCGGGCCATTCTCGTCTCAAGGGAACTCAGCGAGGATACGTCCCAGGAGGTGTACCTACAGGTATGGAACACAGCTGGCCAATTCAATCTGGAACGCGGGTCCGTGATGGCATGGCTGCTAACCATCGCTAGGCGCCGTGCTGTGGACCATGTCAGAGCCGAAGAGTCCCGCCGAAACCGCCAAACGCGTTTTGTCNTGGGGAGTCATTGCATCGATCATGATGCGGTGGCAGAGGCCACGACCGCACTCGTGGAGGTGGAGGATGTCAACCGTCATTTACTCTCGCTATCGGCACTCCAGCACACCGCAATCTATCTTGCCTTCTTTGAGGGGCTGACATACGCGGAAGTAGCGATCATCTTGAATGTTCCGCTGCCAACAGTANAAAGCCGGATTCGGGCAAGCCTTCGCAAGCTACGAGAGGCCATGATGGAACCGTCAGGCACACCTCCGAGTCTCATGGTGTGAAAACTGAACGGGGCAATACAAGAGCCCCAAGCCCTGGCCCTTCACCTTGCCGGACTGCCACATCACGCCTCAGCCCGTAGTATGTGGCGCAGATTAAAGACACTGGCGACACGGTAGCCATTACCGCAGAACGACGACGCTCTTGGCGAGTTTTCAGCTAGAGATTACCCGCTGGAACTACGGGGCGTGCGACTTTTAGCTCCAGCGCGTACATGCATCCACGGGCAGATCTGCAGCTGGCCTGCCAGACGCTGCCCTTATGGTCAGCAGGGGCATGGTGAGCGATCTTTAGTCTGCAGCACAGGCTAATCCCACGGGCCAGCCCAGTCCATCATGGGTACCTAACCTCTTGTTAGCCGTCAAGGTCGGTATGCTGGACAGGCGCCACAGCGCCGTCCCGTCACGTGGTGGCCATTCGCACTGGTCCTTCTTGCCTTCGCTGCCTCCAACGTCGTTCTGATTCGAGTTTCGCACTCCCCAGTGGGCAAGACTTATTCCCGCCTGGATTATGCTCGCTTTGGCCGCAGATTCAGTTTCAGCCCCGAGCGACTGTTGCCTACGACGTTTCGACGACACGATAGTTCGACGACACGATAGCAGGGGCAGGAAACGGAAGTGGTGCCCTGGTCTTCGCGGACCCGGACGGTACCAGCGCGGGGAATTCACACCTAACGGGTTGGTGGCCCGCCTGAGGGATGCTGGCGTACTGAGCGTAGTCTCCGTAGTGCTTGATACGCTCGCTTGACACCGCTAGAGTCTCACTCAATCCCAGCGGCTGGTTCCCACACTGTGGCTGGGCGGCTGTGCGGTAGTCTTCTGGCAGTCCCCGTTCTCGCATAGAAACCGCAAAGGCGCCCCATGAGTCCGCACTTTCTGACCGATCCCGGCACCGTCGTCAACGCCTCCACGCTGAAACTTGTCCATGAACCGGTCCTCGTGGGCCAACTCGCCGGTGGCACCCCGAGCACTGCCACCGCAGCCCTTGGTGAGTGTCATGGGCTGGAGCTGGGCGTTTGGGAGATGAGCCCCGGCGCCATGACGGACGTTGAGGTCGATGAGGTCTTTATCGTCTTATCCGGAACCGCCACCGTGCAGATCGAACCGTTCGACGGCGCCCCGTCACGGACGCTGATGCCGGTGGCAGGGGACATTGTTCAGCTCCGCGAAGGCATGCGCACACTGTGGACCGTCACCGAAACGTTCCGCAAGATCTACCTGGCCTGAGGTCTGTCCCGCGTTGTCTCCCACACGATCACAGCCGTCTGCAAACCGGCGATTGTTTCGCCGTCGGACAGGTCCACACCCAGCAAGCCCTCAATGACATCCAGGCGCTGGTAAAACACCGACCGGGACAGGTGGCTGGCCGCCGCTGCCCGTGTCCGGTTGCCCGGGTGAGCTAAATACGAGCGCAGGACGGGCATCAGATCGGTGCCGTAGGTGCAGTCGTGCTCTAGCAAAACGCTGAGGGTACGCTCCAGATACGTCTGCAGCCGCGGATCCGCCCGTAATGCTCCGATCAGCCCGCGCAGCGCCCGGTCCGCGGACCGGTGCGGCACTGGTGCCGGGGCTCCTTGGGTGGAGGGTGCGTTCCGCGGAATCGAACGCACCAGCTCAAGCGCCTCCTGCAGCGATGGCGCCAGCGCACCCACGTGCTCGACAACGGCTCCGGCGGCAATGGTTGGACCCGCTTCAGTGGCAGAAGTCCCAGCCGCCAGGGCATACAACATGGCGGAAAAGGAATCCACGGCGGCATCAGGCTCAGGGCGCCCCGGTCCGGGTGCAGGAACCGAAAGCGCCACCAACAGCACGCCTGCCCCGGCCACCTCACTTGCCGCGGCGTTCATGCCCATCGAACGAGCCAGCTTGGTCACGGCCGCAATTTCTGGCACGTGCAAGTCACTGCCGTCCAGTGTTCTCCCCGGACGCAGCGCCAGACCGCAAAGGCGCCGGCCCGTCACCGGCAGACCCATCGCTTCAAAACGGGCCCGAAGTGCTATATCGCTACGATAACTGCCCCTCAGCAGCGATTCAAGGAGCCAATGCTGACCTGCGGGAGTCCAATGGTCAGCCGTCCCATCGGCCAACCGGCTCAAGGACAGAGCGACGGCGGCCTGCTCCAGTACCTGGGTTCGGCCCGCCGGGTGCGCGGCGCCGTCGAACACGATCAGGTAGCCCCAGCGTGTGCCGCGGGCCTGAACAGGNGTGACCAGCCAGCCCTCCGGGCCAAGCACAGCTGTTCTGGAATCATGGGCCACGGTGCGTGGTGAGCTCGGGCTGTTTGATGGGGCCAGATTATCTGCCGGGGCCACGTCGCCGGAACGGGCCCGGCGGGCCGTTCGGGAACGGCTCTCCCAACCTGAAAGCAGTATCTCTTCGGGCACTCCCACCGCTTCAAAAGCTACCACTTGGTGCGCCACGTCCTCCAAAACAACAGGGGCCCCAAGGACCGCCGCCAGCTGGCCGACAATGTAATCGGCCGGGGCCCCGCGCAGGCTGAGCTCAGANAAGAGCGCATGAACCTCATCGCGAGCCTGCAAGGCACCCATCTGTTCGGCAATAATGCGGCCATGGACAGCCTCCGTGACAGCGACAAACTTCACCCGCCGCCGCAGAACCACCAGTGGTATGCCGTGAGTCTTACAGCATTGCACCAGTCCTGGCGGGGCCTGCTGGTAGCGGGTGCCCAACTCCAGCACGAGGGCCGCGACCTTCGCCGCCGCCAATTCGGCAATATACCCGGGGATCCAGCCTTCGCCTTCAGGCCACGCCACACCCGTGGCCAGCAANAGTTCATGCCCGTCCAGCAGTTCCGTGACGTCCTGTGCCTCCACAACATGGACCCAGCGGACCGGGCGGCTCAGATTGGCTGCCCCGGTCAGGACNCTCGGGGCCCCTGCTTCAATGACAGCCAGGGCCAGCACTTCGGCGACAGTTGGCCATAGCTCCGGACGAAGTGTCCGACCAGAGGCAAAATTGAGTTGATTTGTCAGGGTACTGCTCCCAAACTTCCGTGTGATGATCGTTACATAGAGCCTACAGCGGCCGTCAAAACAGATTGTCCGAGCATTATCACCATCGAAAGAAGCACATCCTCATGCAGCTGATTCCACACTTCATCGCTGGCCAAGATGACACCTCCTCCCAGCGCCGTGGCACTGTCGACAACCCGGCCACCGGTGAAGCGCAGCGTGAAGTTCCCTTCGCTACGGCGGAGGTCACTGACTTGGCCATCGCCGTAGCCGCCGCCTCGTTGCCGGCATGGCGGGCCACCTCGCTGACCAAACGCACGGACATCTTCTTCAAGCTCCGTACCCTGCTTCAAGCACGGACCGGGGACTTGGCCGCCATTGTTACCAGTGAGCACGGCAAGGTTCTTAGCGACGCGGCCGGCGAAATTGCCCGGGGCAGCGAAAACGTTGAGTTCGCCGCAGGCCTAATCAACCTGCTCAAGGGTGAGCACAGTGAACAGGTTTCCACCGGCATTGACGTACACAGCATCAAGCAGCCCGTAGGTGTGGTGGGCTGTATCACCNCTTTCAACTTCNCTGTGATGGTCCCGCTATGGATGATCGCCAGTGCCATCGCCTGCGGGAACACCGTGGTTCTAAAGCCCAGCGAGAAAGACNCCTCCGCGGCTGTCTTCTTGGCCAAGTTGTTCCAGGAAGCCGGCCTGCCCGACGGCGTCCTGAATGTTGTTCACGGTGATAAAGAAGCTGTGGATGCCATTTTGGATAACCCCACAGTGAAAGCCATCAGTTTTGTTGGCTCCACCNCCATTGCCCGCTCCATTTACCAACGTGCAGCCGCGAACGGCAAACGTGTCCAGGCCCTCGGTGGAGCGAAGAACCACATGATGGTGCTGCCGGACGCGGACCTTGCCAGTGCTGCAGATGCCGCAGTCTCTGCAGCGTACGGCTCCGCCGGTGAGCGCTGCATGGCCGTTTCCGTTGTTGTCACAGTAGGTGATATTGCTGATGAGCTGGTGNGGGCCATCAAAGACCGCCTCGGTGCTCTGAAGATCGGTGCCGGCACCGACGCTGACACCGACATGGGTCCACTCATCACCGGTGAGCACCGCGACAAGGTTGCCAGTTACGTTGCCAGCGCTGCCGCCGAGGGCGCTACAGTCATTGCCGATGGCCGCGAGGCACTCTTTGACAATGACGGCTTCTTCATCGGCATGACCCTGCTAGATAATGTCACGCCCACTATGAAGGTCTACACCGATGAAATCTTCGGCCCAGTACTGTGCGTGGTCCGCACTGAAAGCTATGACGAAGCACTGGAGCTGATCAACAGCAACCAGTTCGGCAACGGCACCGCAATCTTCACCCGCGACGGCGCAGCGGCACGTTCCTTCCAGTTCGACGTCGAAGCTGGCATGGTGGGTGTCAACGTCCCCGTCCCCGTCCCCGTTGGGTCGTTCTCCTTTGGTGGCTGGAAAGACTCGCTGTTCGGTGACGCCCACATCTACGGCCCGGAAAGCGTCCACTTCTACACCCGTAGCAAAGTAGTCACCACTCGTTGGGGCAGCCCCGCCGATTCCACAATCAACCTCGGGTTCCCGAGTAACTCCTAATGGTGACCACTAGCAAAGTAAGGAAAAATCACATGACGCAGATTCTGACCAGCACCGCTGAGGCCAAGATCCGGCACAACGATCGCAGTCACGTGCTGCACTCCTGGTCAGCTCAGGCCAAAATTGATCCGCTGCCCGTGGAAGGCGGCAAGGGCTCCACCTTCTGGGACTACCAAGGCAACAGCTACCTGGACTTTGGCGCCCAGCTGGTGAACCTGAACCTGGGCCACCAGCATCCGGATCTGGTGGCTGCTATCCAGGACCAAGCCGGCAAGATGGCCACCATCCAGCCTGCGTTTGCCAATGACGTCCGCGGTGAACTGGCGGCACTGATCGCTGCCAAGGCGCCCGGCACGCTGAACAAGGTGTTCTTCACCAATGGCGGCGCTGAGGCCAACGAAAATGCCGTCCGCATGGCCCGCGCATTCACTGGCAAGGCCAAGATCATGTCCGCGTACCGTTCCTACCATGGTGCAACTTCCACGGCCATGCAGCTCACGGGTGACNCCCGCCGCTGGGCTAACGAGCCCGGCGCTAACTCGGTAGTGCATTTCTTTGGCCCCTACCAGTACCGTTCCNCCTTCCATTCCACCTCTGCAGAAGAGNAGAGTGCTCGCGCACTAGAACACCTCGAAAGCGTGATCGTCCTCGAGGGAGCAGCAACCATTGGCGGCATCATCCTTGAGACGGTGGTTGGCACCAATGGCATTCTCATCCCGCCCNCTGGTTACTTGCCTGGCGTGCGTGCCCTGTGCGATAAGTACGGAATCGTCTACATCGCCGACGAGGTCATGGCTGGTTTTGGCCGCATTGGGGAGTGGTTCGCGGTGGACGCATTTGGCGTAGTCCCGGATCTGATCTCCTTCGCTAAGNGGGTGAACTCTGGTTATGTGCCACTGGGCGGGGTAGTCATGAGCGATGCCATCGCAGCCATTNTTGATGAGAAGGCTTACCCGGGCGGGCTCACCTACTCAGGCCATCCCCTGGCCTGCGCCNCCGGTGTGGCCACCTTCAAAGTGTTTGAACGCGATGGGATTCTGGCCCACGTTCGTGATCTGGGTGCCCGCGTCGTGGAGCCGGCGCTGCAGGCCATGCTCGAGGCGCATCCCAGCGTGGGCGAGGTTCGTGGGCGGGGACTGTTCTGGGCCATCGAGCTCGTTACCAATAAGGAAACACGAGAACCATTGGTGCCATTCAATGCTGCAGGGNAGGCGGCCCGGCCCATGATGGAGATTGTGGCCGCTTTGAAGGCTCGTGGCATCTGGCCCATGGTCAACAACAACCGCATCCACATCTGCCCACCCCTGATCATTACCGAAGATGAGCTGCGGACGGGCCTGGCTGCCATTGACGAGGTGCTGGCCATTGCCGACGGGTTAGTTACCTAACCCTTTACAACGCAGATATTCGTTGTATGCTCAGTGGACAACATTGAATTCCGTTGTGGATGTTCCGAATTTTTGGATTCGGGACATCCACCGCACTTTTGCACCCAACTCCTGTGGCACTATTTTCCAGCCACGGTTTATTGGAGAACCAACCACCTTGAGGTAAACAATGACGGTCACTATGTACAAGAATCCCGGATTGTTCATCGATGGTGCCTTCGTGCCCGCCGGTGCTGGCCGCACTTCCCCGGTGATCAACNCCTCCACCGGCCAGCAAATTGCCGAAGTGGCCATCGCTGACGCCGATGATGTTGACCGCGCATATGTGGCTGCCCGCGCTGCTGCCNCTGCCTGGGGCAGGACCACCCCATCCGAGCGCCAAAACGCGCTCCTGAAGCTGGCTGATCTGCTTCAGGAGCACGCCGCGGAGTTCGTTGAATTGGAAAGCCTCCAGACAGGGCAGCCCTACGCCATGATTGCAAAGGAGCAGATCNCCNCGTGTGTAGATCAGCTCCGGTTCTTTGCCGGCGCTGCACGGACCATGGATGCTTCCGCCGCGNGGGAATACGTTGCCAACCGCACCTCCTTTATCCGCCGTGAGCCAATCGGGGTAGTGGGTCAAGTCACCNCCTGGAACTATCCCCTCATGATGGCGATCTGGAAGATTGCCCCAGCACTGGCTGGGNGCAACACCATTGTCTTGAAGCCCTCCGACACCACACCGCTGACAACGCTGCGCCTGGCCGAACTGGCCGCAACCGTTTTGCCACGCGGGNTCTTCAACGTGGTCACGNGGGACCGCGGCACCGGACGCGCCGTGATCGAACATGCCACACCGGAACTAGTCTCCATCACTGGCAGTGTCAGGGCTGGCATGGAGGTAGCTAAGTCCGCAGCCCTTGACCTCAAGCGGACCCACCTGGAGCTCGGCGGAAAGGCCNCCGTTCTGGTTNTTGCCGACGCAGATGTGCCCAAAGCCGCANAAATTATTGCCATGGCGGGGTTCTATAACGCCGGACAGGACTGCACAGCAGCCACCCGTGTGCTGGTGGAAGCCTCAATCCACGAGGAATTCGCAGCAGCGCTGGCAGCTGAAGCTACCAGCTACACCGTAGGCTCCCCGGATGAGCTGGCGGATATGGGGCCGCTAAATAATGAGNGGCAGCTGGCCCGCGTTGCGGCTGTGGTGCAGAACCTGCCTGCCCACGCCACTGTTCTAGCCGGAGGCAAGCGGATCGAGCGTGCGGGCTACTTCTTTGAACCCACTGTGGTGAGCGGGTTGGCCCAGACTGATACGGCCATCCAGGAAGAAATTTTCGGTCCAGTCATCACCGTGCAGTCCTTCGATACGGAGAAACAGGCCGTGGAATGGGCCAATGACGTGCCGTACGGGCTTTCCTCCAGCGTCTGGACCCGCGATGTGGCGCGGGCGCTAGATTTGTGCCGCCAGCTGGATTTTGGGGCTGTCTGGGTCAATGACCACATCACCATCAGCGCAGAACTACCGCACGGCGGCTTCAAACACTCCGGCCAGGGCAAGGACCTCTCCATGTACGCGCTTGAAGAGTACACCCGCATCAAGCACGTGATGGTCAACCTTGAACGCTAGCGGCAAGCCCAGCACCGGCAAGCCAAGCACCGGCAAGCCCAGCACCGGCAAGCCGGTTAATGGAAACGTGTCCTTCTGGTATGCCGGCACCGGCGTACCCCGCCCGGAGAACCCGCTGGACGGCGACACGAGCGCCGACGTCTGCATCGTGGGCGCTGGGTACACGGGCCTCTGGACGGCCTACTACCTGGCGAAGGCCGACCCCAGCCTGCGCATCGTCATCTGTGAGGCGAAGTTCGCCGGCTACGGGGCCTCCGGGCGCAACGGTGGCTGGCTGACGAACAGCATCACCGGCGGGCGCGACGGTTACGTGCGCACCCACGGCCGTGATGCCGTTGAACGTTTCCAAGGCGCCATGAACCGCACCGTGCAGGAGGTCATGGACGTCGCGACGGCGGAGNGAATCGACGCCGACATCCACAAGGGCGGTGAGCTGAACGTCGCCACCAGCGCGGCGCAACTGCAGCGGCTCACGGCGTTTGCGGCGGACGAGGCGCAGTGGACCAGCGCCGGCACCGAACTGCTGGATACCGCTCAAACACGGGAGCGGATCAACATCGCCGGCGCCATGGGTGGGATCTGGCATCCGCACTGTGCCCGCATCCAGCCGGCAAAGCTGGTGCGCGGATTGGCGGACGCCGTCCGGACGCTGGGTGTCACGATCCACGAGGACACGGCTGCCCTGGACCTAGGTCCCGGCGCCGTCCGCACCGCCCGCGGCACTGTGCATGCACGCTACGTCATCCGCGCGACCGAGGGATTCACGGCCGGTCTTGCCGGGCAGCGGCGCACGTGGCTACCGCTGAATTCGTCCATGATTGTCACCGAACCACTGTCTGGGCAGCAGTGGTCGGACATTGGCTGGGCCGGCGCGGAAACGCTCGGCGACATGGCCCACGCCTATATTTACGCCCAGCGCACCGCTGACGGCAGGATTGCCATTGGCGGCCGCGGCGACNCCTACAAATATGGTTCCCGCACCGACGCCGACGGCCACACGCCGGAGAAGACGGTCCGCCAACTCACTGAGATGCTGTCCCGGCTGTTCCCCGTCACCGAGGGCGTCGGGATCGACCACGCCTGGTCCGGTGTGCTCGGCGTGCCGCGCGACTGGCACGCCACGGTGGGCCTAGACAACGACGGCGTGGGCTGGGCCGGTGGATACGTCGGCACTGGTGTGGCCACCACCAACCTAGCCGGACGTACCCTGGCCGACCTCGTGTTGGGCCGTGAAACCGAGCTGACCAGGCTCNCCTGGGTGGGTCGGCGCGTGCGCCGCTGGGAGGTGGAGCCGCTGCGGTGGCTGGCCGTGAAATCCCTCTATGCCACGTACAACGCCGCTGACCGGGCCGAATCGGCGGGCAGGGCCACCACGCACCCGCTCGCCACGGTGGCGGACCTCATTAGCAGCAAGGCCTGAACTCATCGAAAGGACTCCCATGAACGAGACCCCCGCAGCACTGACCTCGTCATTCACTCTGCCCGCATCTTCGACGGCCACCACCTGCTCCCCGAGGCGCAGGCCGTCGCCGTCCGGGACAGGGTCATCATCGCGGTGNGGGCCACGGAGGACATCCTTGCTGCGCACCCGCAGACCCTGCGGGTCATCGACGCCGGCGGCAGACTGGTGTGTCCCTCCTTCACGGACGCGCACGTCCACCCCGTCATGGGCGGCTACGAACTGGGCAACTGCGAGCTCAGCGGGGCCGCCGATGCCCAGGAGTGCCTGGCGCAGATCGGTGACTATGCTGGCGCCCATCCCGAGCTCGACTGGATTGTGGGTGGCGGCTGGCACATGCCGCACTTCCCGAACGGCCTGCCAACAGCGGACCTGCTGGAACGTGTGGCTCCGGACCGGGCCATTTTCCTCATCAACGCCGACCACCACGGAGCCTGGGTGTCGCCGGAGGCCCTGCGCCGCGCCAACATTACGGCTGCCACGAAGGACCCCGCCGACGGCAGGATTGACCGCGACGCAAACGGCGCGCCCTCGGGCACCTTGCAGGAGGGCGCCATGGACCTGGTGGGATCGCTGCCGCCGGCCCCGTCCGACGACGACTATGTCCGGGCGCTGCTGCGGGCAGAGGAATACCTGCACAGTCTGGGCATTACAGGCTGGCAGGACGCAATCGTGGGCGAATACGCCGGGCACCGTGACAGCACCGAGATCTACCTTCGGATGCAGGATTCGGGGCAACTTTCCTCACGTGTCACCGGCGCCCTATGGCTGGAGCGCGGCCTGAGCCTAGAGCAGGTTCCTGCGGTGGTGGCGGCCTTGGTGGCGCGGCGTGCGCGCATCGCTGCCGCGTCAGAGGTGCATCACGGCATCGGCTCCTTCACTGCCAACACCATCAAGATCATGCAAGACGGTGTCGCGGAGGCAGCGACCGCCGCTTTGAAGGAACCCTATCTGGATAAGTGCGGGCACCTTAGCGGGCACAGCGGCACGTCTCACTTCGCACCCGAGGTGCTCAACGCCGTGGTCAGCCAGCTGGCCCTGGCAGGCTTCCAAATCCACTTCCACACGATCGGTGACAGGGCGTTCAGCGAGGCGCTGGATGCCCTTGAAGCGGCGCGGCGGGCGNGGGACCAAGGCGGTGCCAGGCACCACATTGCTCACCTTCAGCTGGTGGATCCGGAGGACATTGCGCGCATGGCCGATCTGGGCGTCACAGCCAACCTGCAGGCACTTTGGGCGTGCAACGACGACGCCATGATTGAGCTGACCGTGCCGCTGTTCGGCGAAGAGCGCTCCCGGCGGCAATATCCGTTTCGGGCTTTTCAGCGTGCAGGGATTCCATTGGCCATGGGCTCTGATTGGCCCGTGTCCACGCCGGATCCCTGGCAGGCCATCCATGTTGCCGTTACCCGCCAGCCGCCGNGGGAGGACGGTGTTGAGCCGCTCCTGCCTGAGCAGGCGCTGACGCTGGAGCAGGCGCTGGCCGCCTATACCTCCGGTTCGGCCCGCGTGACGGGCCATGATGAGGGCGGAATGATTGCTGCCGGCAAACAAGCCGATATTCTGGTGTTGAACTGTGACCCGTTCACCATGCCGTCGTCGGAGCTGCACACCGTGCACGCCGAGACCACCATTTTCGCGGGCGAGATTGTTTTCGACGCAACCGTAANNGGAGCCAACCGTGAGCACACGTCCTGAGCCGAGCCTGAACGAGCTAGACGATATCTCCAAGCGGATTATCGAGGAGCTGCAGGAGGATGGCCGGCGCTCGTATGCGGCGATCGCCGAGTCTGTGGGGCTCTCAGATGCTGCCGTACGCCAGCGGATCAAGCGGCTCATCGACAGCAAACTGCTGGAAATCGTGGCCGTCACCGACCCGCTACGGGTGGGGTTCACCCGGCAGGCCATGATTGGGGTGAATGTCAGCGGCCAGGTCGGTGACATTGCCCAGGCGCTGGAGTCCTTCGCCGAAGTCAGCTACATCGTGCTCACGGCCGGGCAATACGACCTTCTGGTGGAAGTGGTGTGCGAGGACGACGAACACCTGCTAGGCCTGCTCAGCCGCATGCGGGAACTGCCCACCGTGCTGGCCACCGAGACGTTCATGTACCTGAAGCTGCACAAGCAGCGCTACGACTGGGGCACCCGCTAACTCCCCAACTGCCGGTCACTTTTAGGTGAGTATAACGGCGGCCCGTCACCTTTGTGTAAAGGTAACGGGCCGCCGTCGTACTTGTTGGTGCTAGGACCCGGCGATCGTCTTGGCAATGTCGGTAGAGCTTTCACCCATCCGGCGCAGTACGAAGGCCACAACGGCCAAAGATAACAACGTCAATATGAGCATGATCGTGGACACCGCCGCGATCTCCGGACGTAGCGCCACTTTCAAGGAGCTGAAGATGTACACGGGCCATGGTGTGTTGCCGGGTACCTGCACAAAGCTGGACACGATGGTATTGTCCAAGCTCAAGGTAAANGCCATCAATGCCCCGGCGATAATACCGGGTGCTGCGATGGGCAAGGTGATCTGCCAGAACCTGTTCCACGGGGTGGCATAAAGGTCGGCTGCGGCTTCTTCTAACTTCATGTCGGTTCCCTGCATGCGGGCCCTGACAATGAACGTCACCACAGCAATCGACATCACTGTATGGGCAACCACGAGTCTGACCATACCGTTATTGATGGGCGTGATACCTAAGTCTGTTCCTAAGGCGACAAACCAGGGCAGGATGGAAACCGCATCCACAATTTCGGGNGTAACAAGCGTCAGCGCCAACAGCCCGGTAAGAATTGCTGCCCACTTGGCCTTTTCCTGGNNCCGGGCCAGGGCCAGACCGCCCAGCGTCCCAAGCACCGTGGATAGTGCGGCTGCTCCCAGCGCCGCTTGAAGTGAGGTCAACACCGAACCGCGAATCACTGCGTTACCGGCCGCGCTGATGTACGCGTCAAAGCCAAAGCCCTCCCACGCAGCCAGCAGGCGNCCGGTGTTGAAGGAGTAAATGAAAATCACCAGAATGGGTAGAAACAGGAAGCAAAACACCAGAACGCCGAAGACCGCCAAACCCACTGACAGAGGGTCTTTGCGCTTCTTGTGCGCTACCGTCCCAAACCCTTGCGCAGAAAGAGCCTGTTTGTCAGCGGGGTCAATCAGGAGTGTTGAAGTCATGATGCGCTCNTCCTCTATGAGCACCCGGCGGTTGAATCGCAGAATGGCACGGATAATCAGGTAGATGCCGCCAACAATGGCGACGGTGAGAAGGGTGAAGACCATCAACAGGACCGCCATGGCGGAACCAAGAGCCCAATTTTGGGCCGAGTTGAACTGATTGGCCACCAGCTGGCCCACCATGTTGCCTTGGGCGCCGCCCAAGACTGACGCTGTGATGTAGTCGCCCATGAGCGGGATGAAGACCAAGAGGCAACCGGCGATGACNCCGGGCATGGCCAAAGGCAGCGTCACCTGCCACATTGTCCGCCAACGGTTGGCTCCCAGATCGCGGCTGGCCTCGCGCAGGCTGTTCCCTGCCGAATCCATCGACACGAACAGTGGAAGAATCATCAGTGGCAGATAGTTATAGACAACACCCAATTGGACGGCGGCACGGGTGTAAAGAATGTCCAGGGGTCCGCCGGTGATGCCCATATTTTGCAGGGCGTCGGAGACGAAACCTTCCGGGGCCAGCATTATCTGCCAGCCCAGGGTGCGGACAAGGAAGTTTGTCCAGAAAGGCACCAGCACCAGAGCGATCAGCAGCCCNCGCCACTTTGCCGGGACCTTCACCGCCATCCAGTAAGCAAACGGTACGCCGATCAACAGGCAGATGAGGGTGCCCAGTCCAGCAATTTGGAGGGTATTGGTGAACGTGGAAAGAAACGTAGGCTCAAGTGCCTGCGCGTAGCGAGAGAAAGACAAAGTGTCATTGGAATGCGCGGTGAAAAGGTCCGGCTTGTAGCCAAAGCTGTACCAGAGCACCATGGAGATCGGAATGATGAANAAGAACACCAGGTACGCCCACGTNGGAAATGACAGTGCGGCAACGCCAACACTTTTCCGCGAAAACCTGCTCATGCGCCCGCCCTCGATTCCATCTTGTTCAGGATCTGCACCCTGCGCTCCTGGCTGTTGTTCAGCACGGCGGCTTCGAGCCGCTCCAGCACCTTNTGCGGTGGGAACACGAGGTCAGGCAGTTCCATGTCTTCGGCCAGTGCGGCATCTTTTAAGTCCCTGATTCCCGTGTGGTAGCCAATGTAGTCAACTTCACGCAAGGCCACCTCGGGNGTCATCATGTTGTTGATGAACGCGTAAGCGGCATCGGGNTGCTGGGTGCCGGTGGCGAGTGCCCAGTTATCCATCCACAAGTTCGCTGTTGGCGTGGGGAAGACGAACTTCCAGCGTTCGGGGTCCGAAGCGGTAAGGATTCCCAGCCGGGCGTCACCGTTGAACGATTGCATGAGAGCAAATGTGCCTTGGGGNATGCCGGTGGTCACAGCGTTGGAGTTGAAGGCACGAATGCTCTTGGCGAGCGTGTTCACAAGATAGTCCTCGGCGGCGTCCAGGGCTTTCGGGTCTTCGGTGTTCATGTCGATGCCCTTGGCCGCCAGGTAGATGGCCACCACCTCCCATGAATCCTCCAGTACAGCAGTCTTGCCGCTGGCCGTGGTGGTTGCCGCCGTGAGGAAGTCCTGCCAGGAGGTGAGCTCGCCCTTGATCACGTTCGTGTCATAGACATAGCCAGTGGTGCCCCAGGCCTTGGGCACGGAGTACACGTTGCCCTTATCCCACACCTGGTTTGTGTAGGTGGGGTCCAGGTTCACCATGTTCGGCAGCTTGCTGTGGTCGAGTTTNTGCAGCAGCCCGTTGGCGGCCATCTGCGGAATGTACAGACCGGTGGGCACCACGATGTCGTAGCCGCTGGTACCACGTGTGGCCGCCAGTTTCGCGATCAGTTCCTCGTTGGAGCTGAAGCTGTCCAGCTGAACGCGCACTCCGCTGGCGTCCTGGAAAGCGGAGATGTCCTCCGGGTCCTCATAATCACCCCAGGAGTACACGTTCAGTTGGCTGCCCAGTACCCCGTTGGGCAGGGCCGAGGCTGCAAAGGACTTGCTCCGCCCGCACCCAGTCAGCGCCAGGGAAGCTCCCATGACGGCGAACCCGCCCAGGAGCGCACGCCGGCTGATCTTCGGCACGGCGGCCGTGGGTGCCAGGACCTTTAGTTGGCTCTGTTGCACCATTTCACTCTCCCGAACTCGGATGCGGGTTCGGAAAGACCTGAACGTGCTGCGGGGCCCAACTGCACCACACACTGCTGCCGGAGGCGATCAAGTCNCCGTGCCGCGGTGGCACCCGGGCCAGCAGTTCGTGGCCGGAGCCTGTGGTCACCTGGTATTGGATGACGTCACCGAGGAAGGAGACGGCGCCAACGGATCCAGACACCACGTTCGTGTCGGCGTCGGGCCGCTCGGCGCTGACCTGGATGGATTCCGCCCGGACAGCGGCCAGGACCTGCGTGCCGGCGGGCTCGGTGCCGGTTTCGCTGGTGAGGAACTCGCCGTCGGCCGCGGCAAGCCTGCCATTGGCACCCACGGTGGCCGCGATGAAGTTCTGTTTGCCGATGAACCCGGCCACGAACGAGTTCGCGGGGTTGGTGTAGATATCCTCTGCCGTACCCACCTGCTGGACCCGGCCGTCGAGCATGACCACGATCCGATCGCTCATGGACAGGGCCTCGGACTGGTCATGGGTAACGAAGATAAACGTGATGCCGAGCTGGCGCTGGAGCAGCTTCAGCTCTAGCTGCATCTCTTCACGCAGTTTCCTGTCCAGTGCTGACATGGGTTCATCCAAGAGCAGGACCTTGGGCCGGTTGACTATGGCCCGGGCCAGGGCAACGCGTTGTTGCTGGCCACCCGAGAGCAACTTTGGGTTCCTGGTGGCGAATTTGGACATCTGCACCAGGTCCAGGGCCTCGGCCACCCGGGCCGCGATCTCAGCTTTAGGTGTGCGTTTNTGCCGCAGGCCAAAGGCCACATTCTCCCCAACACTCATGTGCGGGAAGAGCGCATAGGCCTGAAACACGGTATTGATGGGACGTTTGTGCGGGGCTACACCCACAATGGAGGTTCCTGCCAGCAGGATCTCGCCTTCGTCGGGCTCTTCAAATCCGCCGATCATGCGCAGCAGGGTGGTCTTGCCGCAGCCGGAGGGGCCCAGCAGCGAGAGGAACTCNCCTGAACGCACGTCCAAGTCCACCCCGGCTACAGCAACAGCTTGGCCGTAGCGCTTGACAACGCCACGAACTTTTACTGAGCCGCTACTATCCGCCTGCTCGGCAGTGTCCACTGTGTGCTTGAGAGCTATATTTTGGGTCATCATGTCTTCCTTGCACGAGGTTAGGAATCGAAGCCGAGGCCGACTGCGTCGAGGGTTTTCAAGATAAAGTTTCGTTTGCCGTCGTTGTGGTCGGCCCGGTCCAGGGACCACCGGGTGGCGTTGATACCCATAGAGGCAAAAGGTTCCGGCGGGAACGGTAGGGGTTTCGAACGCACCATTTTCAGGCGTGTACGTTCGGTGTCCCGTCCCGCCAGCTGGTCCAACATGACCTTGGCGGCGAAGCGAGTGGCGGCCACACCCAAACCGGTGAACCCTGTTGCATAGCTGACACGGCCACCGTGGGCGGTGCCGAAGAAGGCGCAGAACCTGGTGGAGGTGTCTATAACGCCAGCCCAGCGGTGCGAGAACTTCACGCCTTCTAACGCAGGGAAGGTTGTAAAGAAGTGCCGTGCCAGTTTCTGGAAGATTTCGGGCCGGTCCTCGTACTGGCTGCTGATGTTTCCGCCGAAGTGGTAGATAGCGTCATAGCCACCCCAGAGGATACGGTTATCTGCACTGAGACGGTAGTAGTGAAATTGATTGGCCGCATCGGACAGCCCCTGCCGGCCGGTCCAGCCGATTGCTGCGAGCTGGCGCTCAGTCAGNGGTTCGGTCATGAGGACGTAGTCGTAGACGGGCACCGTGTAGAGACGGTTGCGTTTGAGTAGTGATGGGAACACGTTGGTGGCCAGCGCCACTCTTGTTGCCAAGACATTCCCTTTATCTGTATGAACCACCACCGCNCCTGAACCCGCGGTTGGTTCCAGTGAGGTGGCGGGNGAGTGCTCAAAGATTTCCACCCCNATTTCCCTGCATGCGCGGGCCAGTTCGCGGGCAAGCTTGGCAGGATGCACCATGGCTGCCTCATTNTTGTGCCAGAGCCCAGCCAAATAGGTGGGNGAGTTAATTTCTTCCCGCACGCCCTGTTGATCAAGGAACACTGAAGTGGTGCCGTTGGCCGATTCTTGCATTTGTGCCACTTGGTACGGCTCGATGGCGACGTCGATGGAACCTGTCCGCTCAAAGTCACAATCGAAGTTGAAGTCCTTGACGGTCTGTTCGATCTCGTCCAGGTTTTCCATGCCCAGCTCGTTGAGCCTGTCTATTTCATCGGGGAAACGGCTGGCACCGTTCTCATGGCCGTGCGTCAAACTAGCTTCGACAAAACCGCCGTTGCGTCCGGACGCTGCCCAGCCCACTGTGTGGGATTCCAGCACGATCACACTACGGGCAGGGTCTTCTTGTTTGGCCAGCAGCGCCGTCCATAGGCCGCAATATCCAGCACCCACTACCACTAGATCGGCAGTGTGCCCACCGGTCAACGGTTGCCCGACTGGGGTGGGGCCGAGGTCATCAAGCCANAAGGGAGAATGCTTGGTATCTGCCAATGAACTAGCAACGGCACTTGGTGAAGGTATGGTTCGTTCAAAACTGTTGGTTTCATTACCTAGAGCAACTCCTGGGCCTGGGTCAGTGCGATGCGGAGAATTCTTTCAATTTCATCAAATTCGCTCTGGCCGATGATCAGCGGTGGCGAGAGCTGGATGACAGGGTCCCCGCGATCATCGGCCCGGCAGTACAAACCGTTGGCGAAGAGCTCCTTGGACAGGAACCCCTTCAGGATCCGCTGGCATTCCTCGTCGCTAAATGATTCCTTGGTCACCTTGTCCTTGACAAGTTCAATTCCGTAGAAGTAGCCGTCACCGCGCACATCCCCNACGATGGGCAGATCCTTGAGTTTTTCCAAGGTGGCGCGGAACGCGGCTTCGTTGGCGCGAACGTGGCCGTTGAGATCCTCGCGTTGGAATATCTCAAGGTTGGCCAGTGCGACGGCGGCCGAGACCGGGTGCCCACCGAACGTGTAGCCGTGGCCAAAGACGTTGCTGCCGTCAGCAAAGGGTTCGTAGAGTTTATCCGAGGCGATTAGGGCACCCATGGGNGAGTAGCCGCTGGTTAGGCCCTTGGCACAGGTGATCATGTCCGGGATGTAACCGTAGCGGTCCGCTCCAAAGTAGTGTCCCAGCCGGCCAAAGGCGCAGATGACTTCATCGCTAACTAGCAGGACATCGTATTGATCACAGATTTCTCTGACCCGCTGGAAATAGCCCGGTGGTGGTGGGAAGCAGCCGCCGGAGTTCTGCACTGGTTCCAGAAATACCGCGGCCACGGTGTCCGGGCCCTCTTCCAAGATGACCCTTTCAATCTGGTTGGCGGCCCACAGACCAAAGGCGATGGGGTCATCGGCGTGCTGTTCAGCGCGGTACATGTTGGTGTTGGGTACCCTGAACGTGGACGGCACCAGAGGTTCAAAATCTTGTTTCAACTCCGGGACACCGGTGATGGATAGGGCTCCGTGGGTGGTGCCGTGGTAAGCGGTGGCCCGCGAAATGGCCTTGTGCTTGCCCGGCTTTCCTGTGATCTTGAAGTACTGCTTAGCCAACTTCCATGCAGATTCAACGGCTTCGCTGCCACTGTTGGTGAAGAACACCCGGTTTAGGTCCCCGGGTGCCAGCTCAGCAAGACGTCCTGCCAGTTCTGCAGCTGGCTCATTGGCGTAGGACCAGAGGGGNAAGAACGCCAGCTGTTCGGACTGCCGCGCAGCGGCTTCTGCTAGTTCCTTGCGGCCATGCCCCACCTGGACGGTGAACAATCCGGCGAGACCGTCAAGGTAGCGGTTTCCCTGATCATCAAANATATAGGCGCCCTCACCGCGAACAATCATCGGTAGCGTGTGCGCTTCTTCGGGCTGNGGNGAAAAATGCAGCCACAGGTTCTCATGGGCAAACTGGCGGAGGGTGGCTTGGTCCTGCTGAGCCAACACGGGCGCGGACATGGTGTTCTCCTTGGAAACTCGCCAGAACACCGTCATTGATGCTCCGTGCAGACCAGTCTGCCTCCTCCTCACAGCATTGACAAGGGATTCTAAGGAAAAGAATAGTTATGAGTACAGAATCCGTTGTTAATCTAGAGATCACTTTGAAATTAGTTGATATGAAGGGAACTGTGATAAGCGCCACAGCGTGAGTGTGTGGGCAAAAGAGCCACGTCACGGCCGGGGCCGTGGCGTGGCGTCGCTGATGTCAGCGCTCGGGTTCGCTTCCCAGCGGGAAGTGAATGCCGCGGACGCTGGTGGGNGTGATCTCCACGAAGGTGTATTTGCGGGTTTGCAGCCAAGGGGTCAGCGGAAGGGCGCTCACGGCGTCGATCTCCGTTTGGGACTCCAATACCCGTGCCTTGCCTTTCAGCACAACACTCCATGCTGCTGTTTCTGCTAGGCCGTCAATTTCAAAGGCCACTGAACTGTTGATGGTCAGCTCGGCCAACTTGGTCCCCGGGTTGGTACGCATGAGGAGCTTGCGTTCATGTGCCAAATAATTGATCGGAAAGATGTCTGGCTCGTTCGCGACGCTCAGTGCAAGCCGACCAAAATGCGTGTGCTCTAGGAACCTCCACGCATCGTCGATGGACATGTTGACCCCAGGGTGCTCATCAGTGCTCATGGGAGTGATTATGCCCCACAACGAGTAAAATTGCGTCCTTTGCAGAGTGTGCCGTGGCTATTTTGTGCAGCTGATACGGCTCCTGCACTTTCGCGCAGGACCACCTCACCTGTGACTCGCGTAGGTGCCTTGCAAGATGGACTCAGTGCCAGCTCAGCGGCCAGCTGCCCAATTTCATCAAGGGGNAGGCGGTAGGTGGTCAGGCCTGGAAAGTAATCGCGCAGGGTGGGGATGTCATCGAAGCCCGCCACTTGGACGTCCTGCGGTATGCGTAATCCGCGTGAGCGTAACGCTGTCATGGCACCGAGTGCCATGACGTCGTTGGCGGCCAAGATGCACAGGGTGAGCTGGTGCCGGACTCTGCCAGAACCNTCAGTGGGTGCACCAGCGCCAGCTTGATCAAGGTATTCAAGGGTGGAGTCATAGCCGCCTTGGCTGGTGAACGCGCCTTGGATGACGGCGATCGGCTCAAGTTTGTTTTGCGCAAGCCCGGCGGTGAATCCTTCAACACGGATGCGTGCTGTATTGCGTTCGTGGGGCCCGGCCAAGATGACGAAACGCTTCATTCCTCGCGCCGTCAGGGCTGCCGTCAGCGCCATTGCGCCGTCGTGGTTAGCCACACTGAGAACGTGGGCATCGGCTATGGCTGATGTCCCCAGAGTCACCACCCTGCCGCCGTTCTTGATGTAGCGCCCCAGCGCTTTGATCAATCGAGGGTCCTCGTGCAGGCGGCGTGATGCTGCCAAAATGATGGCGTCGGTCCGGTAGGAGATGAACGCATTGACGGCAGCAAGTTCAGCGCCGTCGGGNGATTCCTGCTCACCTGCAATATCTGTGCTGGCCAAGAGAACTTGGTGGTTGGAGCGCAGCGCTGCCTGCTGGACGCCATGGGCGATGGCAGAAAAGTAGGGATCGGCGATGTCGTGAACCACCAGGCCCACAAGTCCTGTGGTTGACCGTGCCAAAGCCTGCGCCTGGGCGTTGGCCACATAGCCAAGTTCCTCTGCGGCAGCCCTGACCCGTTCTGCAATGTTGGCGGCGGGNGTCCTGCTTGAGCCATTGAGTACTCGTGAGGCTGTAGCCAGCGACACGCCGGCGTGGTGCGCCACTTCGGTGAGTTTGACGGTCACAGGAGGGTCCTTGTCTCAAAATGTGTCCGGGCTTCAGCGATCCCTTGACCCGGTGGTAAGTTCAGCATATATTGGAAAGCGCTTTCCAAACTTGAGGCCACGCCGGGCTCCCGGCACGTGGCGCCCATCAGATCCAGGAGAAAACAGTGACTCTTACAGCTTCCAACGAGCAGCCCACTGCGCTAGCTGCACCGACCGCCACCGTGGGCAATGCCGCCGGTAAAAGGTCATCCGCATCGCCATGAACGGCATCACCGGGCGCATGGGTTACCGCCAGCACCTGCTGCGTTCTATTCTGCCGTTGCGTGAGTCCGGACTGACACTCGAAGACGGCACCAAGGTGGCCATTGAGCCCATCCTGGTGGGGCGCAACGAGGCCAAGGTGCGCGAGCTGGCTGAACTGCACAACGTTGAGCACTGGACCACCGATCTGGAGGCGATCATCGCCGATCCCACGGTCGACGTCGTCTTTGATGCCTCCATGACCAGCCTGCGTGCTGCCACACTGAAGAAGGCCATGGCCAACGGCAAGCACATCTTCACGGAGAAGCCCACGGCCGAAACCCTCGAAGAAGCCATCGAATTGGCCCGTATCGGCAGGGATGCCGGCATCACAGCAGGCGTAGTCCATGACAAGCTCTACCTGCCCGGCCTGGTCAAGCTGCGCCGCCTGGTGGACGAGGGCTTCTTCGGGCGTATCCTCTCCATCCGTGGCGAATTCGGCTACTGGGTGTTCGAAGGCGACCACCAGAGCGCCCAGCGCCCCTCCTGGAACTACCGCAAGGAAGACGGCGGCGGCATGACCACCGACATGTTCTGCCACTGGAACTACGTCCTTGAAGGCATTATTGGCAAGGTCAAGAGTGTCAATGCCAAGACCGCCACGCACATCCCCGCCCGATGGGACGAGCAGGGCAACGAGTATAAGGCAACCGCCGACGACGCCGCCTACGGCATCTTTGAGCTGGAAACCNCGGGTGGGGACGCCGTCATCGGACAGATCAACTCTTCCTGGGCCGTGCGCGTCTACCGCGACGAGCTGGTGGAGTTCCAGATCGACGGCACCCTCGGCTCAGCCGTTGCAGGTCTGAACAAATGCGTTGCCCAGCAGCGCGCCCACACGCCCAAGCCCGTTTGGAACCCGGATCTGCCCGTCACCGAATCCTTCCGTGCCCAGTGGCAAGAAGTGCCCGCCAACGCTGACCTGGACAACGGGTTCAAGCTGCAGTGGGAAGAATTTCTGCGCGATGTTCTCGCGGGCCGCGAACACCGCTTTGGCCTGCTCTCTGCAGCCCGTGGCGTGCAGCTGGCCGAGCTGGGCCTGGCGTCCTCCGCGGAGCGGCGCACCCTGGACATCCCGGAAATCGAGCTCTAACCATGACTCTTTCCATCACGCTTCCGCTGCCCACGGGCGAGCTTGAGGCGCTCACGTTGAACGCCACCGGTCCGTGGCGCAAGCCCACCGAGCTGATCCGCTCCCGCAAGGTGTACGCGGCAGCCCACGTGACCCCGAAGGTGCTGGGAAACAACATCCCCGGCGCTCCGGCTGACATTGACTGGGACGCCACGTTGGCTTTCCGCCGCGAACTGTGGAGCTGGGGCGTGGGCATTGCCGATGCCATGGACACGGCACAGCGCGGCATGGGCCTTGACTGGTCCGCCACGCAGGAACTGATCAACCGCAGCGCTGCCGAAGCCGCGCTCATCGCGACCNCGGAGCGCACGGTGCGCGACCTTCTGGCGTGCGGTGCCGGAACGGATCAACTTGACCCGTCCGCCGTCGAACCCGGTGCCGCCGGGCTTGGGGCTGTGCTGGACGCCTACCGCGAGCAGATCGCCGTCGTGGAAGCGTCGGGGGCAAAGGTCATCTTGATGGCATCACGCGCCTTGGCCAAGGTCGCTTCCGGCCCGGAGGACTACTTGAACGTCTACGCCACGTTGCTGGCCGAGGTCAAGGAGCCCGTGGTCCTGCACTGGTTGGGCACCATGTTCGATCCAGCGCTGGCAGGGTACTGGGGCAGCGATGACGTGGCTGCGGCCACCGCCACCTTCCAGGAACTGATCCAGGCACACGCCGCTAAGGTCGACGGCGTGAAGGTCTCCCTGCTCGACGCCGGTCATGAGGTTGCGCTGCGGGCTTCCCTGCCCGAGGGTGTGCGCCTGTACACGGGCGATGACTTCAACTACCCGGAGCTCATTGACGGCGACGGCGAGCTCTACTCGGACGCGCTGCTGGGCATCTTCGCCGCTATCGCACCGGCAGCATCCACGGCTCTGCAGGCGTACGACGCCGGGCGCCCCGCCGAAGCGCGGGCCATCCTGGATTCCACCCGGGACCTCGGCCTGCACATCTTCGAGGCGCCGACGTACTACTACAAGACGGGCATTGCGTTTCTCGCCTGGCTCAACGGGTACCAGGCCGGATTCCAAATGATTGGCGGACTGCACTCGGGCCGCGACGTGAACCACCTGGTCAAACTTTTCCGGCTGGCGAATACGGCCGGGCTGCTGCTGGATCCTGCCTTGGCTGCCGGGCGGATGGCGTGCTTCTTGAACGCTGCCGGGGTTGGCGCTGCCGTGACCGTTGCAGAAGGGGTGAACGCGTGAGCACCTACGACTTGCTCTCCATCAACACCGCGACCATCAAGAAGGCATCACTAGCGCAAGCACTGGAGCTTACGGCTGCCGCGGGTCTGTCCCACATTGGCCTGTGGCGGGACAAAGTGGCCGAAGTTGGTCTGGACACCGCTGTGGAGATGGTCCGTGCTTCCGGGCTAAACGTCTCGAGCTTGTGCCGCGGCGGTTTCCTGACAGCAGCCGACGGTCCAGGCCAGGCTGCTGCCCTGGCCGATAACAAGGCTGCCATCTTAGAAGCCAAGGCGCTGGGCACCACCGAGCTCATCATGGTGGTGGGTGGCCTGCCGGACTTCAGCGTCGCCCCGGGCGCCGTCGATGGTGGGNGAGCGGCCGTTGCCGTGGAAGGCGGGAAGGATCTGGTTCTTGCGCGCCAGCGTGTAGCCGACCGGCTTGCCGAGCTGGTTCCATTCGCGCTGGAACAGGGCATTCGCCTGGTCCTAGAGCCATTACACCCCATGTTTGCCGCCGACCGCGCTGTGTTATCAACGCTGGCTCAGGCCCTGGACTTGGCTGCCCCACATCCGGGGCAGGCTGTCGGCGTGGTGATTGACACGTTTCATGTTTGGTGGGATCCATCCCTGCGCGAGCAGATCCTCCGGGCGGGTGCCCAAGGCCGCATCGCCTCCTACCAGGTGTGCGATTTCAACTTGCCCATCGCCTCCGATGCGTTGCTCTCGCGTGGGTTCATGGGCGACGGCGTCATCGACTTCGCCACCATCGGGCGCTGGGTGGCCGAGGCAGGGTACAACGGTGTCGTCGAGGTGGAGATCTTCAACGAAGGCATCTGGGCACAGCCCTTTGCCGAGGTTGTGGACACCGTCAAGGCGCGCTACAGCGCATTTGTGGCCCCGCACTTGGGCTAGCGCACTTGGGCTGGCGCATCTCGGTACGCGCATCTAGGTATGGGCATCTAGGTATGGGGCGGGCAGGGACTACCGGGGCCCACGATCATCGGGTCCTCGCCCGCCCAAGTGCGCGGCGAGGCCTCCAAAATTGCCTCGAATCCCGTTCGCTGACCCGAGTAACGGACACCCTTTGAGATGGGCTGGGGAAAGAGAAAAGCTCAGTCAGAGGGTAAACAATGATGGCGCGCCCCGGTTTCGCGCTGCACTGGCACCTAGGTGCCCGTGCAGCGCGCGTCGGGGACGCGCCGTCGTTCGTTGAAAAGGCCTTAGCGGCCCTTGACCGGGATGCCGTTGCGGGTCATGGACTCGGCGTAGGCTTTGGCTGATTCCAGCAGCCACTGCTCCTGGCGTTCGGGAGATCCGGCAAAGCTGCGCCCTGAGAGCGAACGAACTTTGTAGATGCCAAAACCGCGCTTGTACAGCATGGGGCCTTGAGCCTTCAAAAGCTGGTCAGCTAGGCGGTGTGCTTCAGTGCCGTGGGCAACGAGGGCGGATGCGCGGGGAACGAGGGTGAGGAACCTGACCAACGGTCGCAGGCCCTGCTCGATCTGGGGNGCGCTCAAACGCCCGTTGGGCTCACCCGGAGTGAACCAGGGNTGGACGTTCCACGGCATCACATAGCTCGGGCGAAGGCCGATCTGCCAGTGAATACCCAACAGTCGAGTGGCAGCTTGTTCGTCGCCAGCGGTGACGAAACCGGAAGGGTCCATTTCACCAACATTTGAGAACAAGCTGATGATCTTGCACTCATCAACATCATGAACGGGGTCCACATAGGCCACCTGCTGCTCCGGCCGGGCTTCGGCTAGGGTGTCGCACAGCTCGGTGATGGGAGCAATGTTCTCGTCGTATCGGCGATTCCAAAGCTGTTCACGCAGTGATTCAGTGGCCACGGATGTCATTGAGGGTTGTATCTCCTTAGAGGGATGAGAGTGTTTGCGGCAGCGTCCCACCAAGGGGTATCTCCGACTTCTAAGCATAGCAATTTTCCCCGGTGTACGGGCTGTCAGGCGTGTGCTAAGGGAACCGCAAAAATCTTCATTGTGAGAAATCCAACATGGCAAAATTGGCGCTCTGAGTGATCTTCAGCGCGTGGGAACAGCAAAGCTTGCGCCGTTGATCACTAGCGGCGCTGCTGTTCTGGCGCGGAGGGGCGGTAGTTCAGGAGAAGGAATCTGTGGTGCTAGTGCCGGCCCCGGTTTTTCCCCGGAGGGTGGCAACCGCGGCAGCTACTGTCCCGATGCCGAGCAAGATCCACAGGGCACGGAGTTCGGCGGAGTCCTGCAGCGAAGCCTCTTGGCCGTCTTGGAGCTCGGTGCGCAGCTGGCGACCCTCTGCAATGAGTAAAAGTTCTTTCTCGCGCTTTTTCGTGCTGGCTGCAATGCCTCGAGGAGGTAGCTCCAAATGTTCCTCCGCCTTGATGCCTGCCTGGAGTTGGCGGGCTCGCTCCAATTCTGCATCAACTTCGGCCCCNAGCAGCAGCATGAGGTTCATGATCCACAGCCACAGCAATAAGACAATCAATCCCGCAATGGTTCCGTACGTCTTTTCATACTTGGAGAAGTTGGCAAGATAGACGCCGAATCCGGCCGACGCTAGAACAAGGGCCACAAGAGCCACCGCAGCTCCCACGCTGAGCCAACGGAACCGTGGTTGGCGGACGTTGGGNGTGAAGTAGTACAAAACAGCTATGAGCACTATGGCCAGGATGGCTACTACGGGCCACTTGGCAATGTTCCAGATAGTGATGGCCGTAGTGCCCACCCCGAGTGCGTTGCCGAGCGCACCAGCAATGGGGCCNGAGAGCAACAGCAAGAGTGCCATGAGGGCTACCAGTAGCACTACTGAAAGTGTCACCAGCAGTAGTGCCGGGCGTAACTTCCAGATGGGCCGTCCTTCATCGGTGCCATAGATTCTGTTCATGGAGCGGCTAAAAGCGCCCACATAAGCAGAGGCAGACCAAAGTGCCGTGACAATGCCTAGTGCCAAGGTCCAGCCAGCGGCCTTGGACTGGGTCAACTGCTGGAGTGGTTCCTTGAGAGTTTCGGCGATCTTGGGGTCCGCCATCTTACCAACCAAATCCAGCATGAGGGCTGAGGTCTGTTCGGCTTGGCCAACCAACCCGACGATGGATACCAGAGCCAAAATGGCTGGAAAGAGTGAAAGGACGCCGTAATACGTCAGTGACGCGGCCATGTCGGTAGAACCATCGGCGCTGAACTTGCTCATAGATCGTTTGGCGACGTACTTCCATGATTTAGCTGGCAGCTGGCTCGGGTTTTGTGGCTTGTGGCGGTCATCAGGGGCCGGTGCGCCCGCTGTTGCTGCGGCGCTTCCGGCCCCTGTGCTGTTGTATCCGGGTTTTATCTGAGTGCTCACGAACAACCCTGGGTCAGGCCGTGCTCTTGTGGCGACCTGTGATGGCTCCGTAGACGCCGGCAACAATCACACCGCCGATGATGGCCAGGATCCAAGAGCCAAAGCTCCAGAATGTCATTTCACCCTTGTTGAAGAGTGCATCCCCGATCCAGCCACCGATGATGGCACCAACAACTCCTAAGATCAGGCTCGTCACCCAACCGCCGCCGACACGGCCGGGCATGATTGCCTTGACGATGGCCCCGACGATGAGGCCAAGAATGATCCATCCGATGAAACCCATTGCTCCTCCTAGTGTTCGAAAGTGCTGTTTCTTTGCAGCCTGCTTTCTCCCATTGTGGCGGGAGAACCAGTATTTATACGCTAGTCATATCTGGGCCAGATGGCTACCCGTACGCTGGAATTCGTGCTCAAACTGACACATCTGTGACGTGGAACTTGCTCAGTGAACACGTATTTGAGTGCAGCTGGTACCACTCGACATCTCTATGGCGTAGATGCCAAGATGTGGCCATGGTGAACCCGTTGCAGTAGGAAGCACACATGCAGGATCCAGTTGAGCAGCCGTGGGTGAAGAATGACCAGCCTGGCGTCCCCGCCGCTGGTGGCCGGCCGTGGAAAGAACTGCTCTCCAACGGACGTATCGACCCTGCCTATCCGCGTCCACAGGTACAAGATCTGGCGGTGCTTGGTTACACCTCAGGCACCACCGGGCGCCGCAAGGCCCAGTTGCGCAAGGCCCAATTGTGCAAGGCCTCCCATTTAAAAGCGCACAGCCATTGCCGCCAAGGAAAGGGTGTTTCACTGCGCTCCTGCAAGTTCTGCATCAGCGGTGCTATGAACCTACCCGAACATGTTGTTCAACGGTGGGAATCAGTCTCTGGCGGGCTGCTGGTTGCGTACCGCAGACATGGTCATGGTCGACGCACCAGGATGTGGTTGCCGTGGCCCTGCGCGCATAGTGCAAGGAGGTTTGTTTGCCGCAGTTAGAGAGCGCTCTTCACAGATCAGTTTTTGAACATCGGCGTCTGTTTACTGAACATCGGCGCGGGCCGCCCTGGTGAAATTACCGTCGCACACTTTGACTGGCAAAGTAGACCGAAAAATTACACTGGGCCATGGTGGGGCCAACCAAAAAGTGAGTAGTGGACAATGTTTGAACACAGCAGAGCATTCAGCGGATTCTCCGTGAACAATGGGGCAGCCGCACGGGACTTTATAGCCGCACTCTGGGCCTAGAGGTCACGGAGGAGAACAACATGCTGACCCTTCACCTCACGGGTGGGGAGGGTCCTGGTGTATCCGAAAGGGCCAGCTCATGAACCTGCAGCTTTCACCGTCTTGAATTTTCCAGTTCCAGAGATTGAAGCTGCTGTTGATGCTCTCGCTGCGCAAGGTGTGGCCTGTGAACGTTACGTGGGGACGCCGATGGAAACCGACGCCAAAGGCATCTTTCGCAAGGGTGGTCCCCTGATTGCCTGGTTCAAAGACCCGGCCGGAAACGTGCTCAGCGTCATCGAAAANTGACCCTTAAGCCCACAAGCGGTGGCCGCAGGCTGGCCGAAATATGGACACTTTGACACTGGGACAGTGCAATTATGTGAAGATGGAATGCATGCGCCCCATGCAGCACTCCAGTAAATTAGCCAATGTACGTTACGAACTTCGTGGACCCATCTTGCATGCCGCCCAANAANTGGAGGCCGAAGGCCACCGGATTTTGCGCATGAACTTAGGTGACACGGCGCCCTTCGGGCTGGAAGCGCCTGAATCGATTGTGGTGGACATGATCCACCACTTACGGGGCGCCCAAGGCTACAGCGATTCAAAGGGTATCTTCTCGGCCAGGACTGCTATTTCGCAGTATTACCAGACCAAGGGCCTGATGAAGATCGGGGTGGATGATATTTTTGTTGGCAACGGCGTCAGCGAACTCATTTCCATGACCCTTCAGGCTTTCCTTGAAAACGGCGACGAGGTCCTCATCCCGGCCCCGGACTACCCGCTGTGGACAGCATCGGTGACGCTGACAGGCGGTGTCCCGGTGCACTACCTGTGCGACGAGGAGAATCAATGGTGGCCGGACATGGCCGACGTGGAAGCANAAATCACTCCGGCAACACGTGCCATTGTCATCATTAACCCCAACAACCCCACAGGGNCCGTGTATCCCAGGNACATCTTGGAGCAGTTTGTGGCCCTGGCCCGGAAACATGATCTGGTGATCTTTNCCGATGAAATTTACGAGAAGATCCTCTACGACGGTCGTACGCATATCCATATGGCTTCTTTGGCCCAGGATGTGTGCGTGCTGACCTTCAGCGGCCTGTCCAAGGCGTACAGGATGCCCGGCTACCGTGCAGGCTGGGTTGCCTTGTCCGGTCCGCGGGCGGCCATGGCCGGGTTCAAGGAGGCTCTTGAACTGATCGCTTCCTTGCGTCTGTGCTCAAATGTTCCGGCCCAGCACGCTATCCAGACCTCCCTTGGCGGTTACCAAAGTATCAACGACCTGATCAAACCCGGAGGTAGACTGTGCGAGCAACGCAAGAGGGCTTCGGAGCTACTTAACTCCATTCCCGGAGTCTCCTGTGTCCCTGCAGCAGGAGCCATGTATCTGTTTGTGAAGCTTGACCCGGCCATGTACCCCATCGAATCCGACGAACGGTTCGTGATTGATCTGTTGCAAGACCAANAGATTCTTGTCTCGCACGGCACAGCATTCCACTGGCCAACGCCGGACCATTTCAGATTCGTGCTTCTGCCTTCCATCGATGACATTGAAGAGGCCGTGCGGCGTATCTCTTCCTTCTTGGCGGTATACCGGCGAAAGCTCTCACTGGTTTCTTGATAAGCGGCACCAAGGGCCCACCGGGATGAGAAATAACCTGTGGGAACGTGCCTGCCCACAGCCCAATGCGTGAGAATTTTCTCATGTTCAGGGCAAGGCCGGCGAATCCCCATGAGCCGCCGGTGAGTTGGAGCTAAACGCTGCCAAGAAGGGATTCTACGCAGCATCCCCGCATTCTAGGGTTATTTTGCTGGTGTGTAGCTGCCGCAGCGGAACTTTGAACTGCTCTGGGCCTCATGGACGCAGTGTAGTGCGGCAAATCTGTTCACCTTCTGTTAACCCGAAGTTTACCGAGGCTTACCCCGATGAACGGGGAGGCGACGGGGATGCAAATCGTCGTAGGATCGTAGCTGTTGGGTTTCGCCAGTACACCGGCGCCATGAGTGTCCGGTGCGCCGCCAGCGCGCGTATCCGACTAGATTTTTCGCAATCTCGCATATGCCCTCTCTAGATTGGATCGCGGGTGGATCTCACCTTCATGGTCGTGCTAGTTATAGCGCTGGCCCTTNTCTTTGACTTTACGAATGGCTTTCACGACACAGCCAACGCCATGGCAACCNCTATTGCCACAGGTGCTATCAAACCCAAGACTGCTGTGGCCCTGGCCGCGATCTTGAACCTGGTGGGCGCTTTTCTCTCCACTGAGGTTGCCAAGACCATTTCCGGCGGCATCATTAATGAGAGTGGCCCCAACGGCGTAGCCATCACTCCTGAAATGATCTTTGCCGGACTGATGGGAGCTGTCCTCTGGAACCTGTTCACGTGGCTCCTGGGTCTGCCATCTAGCTCATCCCATGCCCTTNTCGGTGGGCTGATTGGTGCTGCCATTGTGGGAACGTGGTCCTTTGGGGCTGTGAACTTCGCAGTCGTGGTCTCTAAGGTGTTGCTTCCTGCGCTGCTGGCTCCGGCAATTGCCGGGTTAGTGGCCTACCTGTGTACCAAGCTGGCCTATGGCATCACCCGTCGGGCAGATCCAGACTCCGGTGACAAGCTCACGCAANAGCGCGGTGGCTTCCGCCGCGGTCAAGTGTTCAGCTCATCGCTGGTGGCACTGGCACACGGCACCAATGACGCGCAGAAGACCATGGGTGTCATTACCTTGGTCTTGGTCGCCTCGAATCTGCAGGCCNCCGGCAGTCCGATCCACATCTGGGTCATCACCGCGTGCGCACTGGCCATTGCTGGTGGCACCTACGCCGGAGGCTGGCGGATCATCCGCACACTGGGTTCAGGCCTTACTGACGTCAAGCCCGCCCAGGGTTTTGCCGCAGAGACAAGCACGGCGGCTGCCATTTTGGCCTCCAGCCACCTTGGCTTTGCCCTTTCCACCACCCATGTTGCCTCCGGCTCAGTGGTTGGCTCTGGCCTTGGCCGCAAGGGTTCAACCGTCCGCTGGGGTCAGATTGGCAAGATCAGCATCGCTTGGCTGTTCACCCTTCCCGCCGCGGCACTTGTGGGTGGCCTTGCCGCCCTGCTCATCCGCACAGGCACCGTCGGTATCGTCATCGTGTCCGTCCTGGGTTTGGGAGCGATCTTGTTCATGTTCTACATGTCCCAGCGCGAGGTGGTGGATCACAACAACGCCATCAGCGGCATTGACGCCGTGGGTGAGGCCATGCACATTCCCAGCAAANAGGAACGCGACAAGCTGGCCGTCAAGGCCCGCGCCGCACAGAAGTTGGCTGAGAAAGCCGCTAGGCGCGCTGCAGAAACTGATGTTGCTCGGGCCGCGGCCCAGACAGCCCTGGACCGGGCGGATACTGCCGTGCTCAAAGCGATGACCAAGGCCGCAGCTAACGCTCAGATCCCCAAGGATAAGACGAACCCAGGCGTTGATGCCCGGATACCCAAAGACAAGACGAAGGTCGGCGCCAAGAAGGACAAGAAATGATTGACTGGTTTGGATTTGTCATTGTCGCGATCACAACGTTAGTTGGTTCCGTATTCGTCGTCACCATGTACTCACTGGGCGTTCGCCTGAATGCTGTTAGTGACGACCCACACGCGGCCACACCGGGCGTTGCCAAGGCTGGTTCTTTTATCTGCTTCGGATTTAGCATCCTGGCCGTCGTGATCGGAATTGTGCTGATTGTCCCTCCGTTTTCAAGTTCTTCATGAACCTTTTGGTGTCGCAGCGTAGAGCTTCTAAAACACGACGCCGGGCACGTAGCTTTTCCTTGCAACGGAAAAGTACGTGCCCGGCGTCGTTGGTTAAGCGCCGTCGTTGGTTATGAGGTGGGTATCAGGACGCCAGAATCATGTTTGTGATCCGGCAGGTGGAGAGCCGGCGGCCGGCCTCATCAGTCATGACAACCTGGTGCGTGGTCAGTGTGCGGCCCAGATGGACAGGNGTGCAGGTTCCCGTGACAAGACCGCTGGCGGCACCCTTATGGTGTGTGGCATTGATCTCAATTCCAACCACTTTGGCGCCTAGCCCGGCATGGAAGGCAGCGGCGAAAGAACCCAAGGTTTCAGCGAGAACTACGTGTGCGCCACCGTGGAGCAACCCTGCCACTTGGTGTTTCCGNGCCACGGGCATGGTGGCAATCATGGATTCAACGCTCATCGTGGTGAAGACAATGCCCATCTTCTCCACGAGGGCCCCNACGCCATGCCCGGCCAGCATGGCGTGAAGTTCGGCAGGGATGCCTGCGGCAAGGAGTTGGTCGAGGTGGGGATTCAGTGTGAATTTATCGCTCATGATGACTAGGCTGGCACTTGTGAGTGAATCTGCCAACACGGCTTCCGCGTCCACTGCAACATCCATCGCCTCTTCTGGGCTGCCCGACGGTAAAACGCCACGGCTTTTAGTGATCGACGGCCACTCCATGGCCTTCCGAGCTNTTTATGCCCTGCCGCCGGAGAACTTCGCCACCGACACCGGCCAGCACACCAATGCCGTGCACGGATTCACCTCGATGTTATTGACCATGATCCGCCAGCAGAAGCCCACCCACGTGGTGGTGGCCTTCGATCTTGAGACCCCAACTTTCCGTTCGCAAGAATATGCCGAGTACAAGGGTGGGCGTAATAAAACTCCGGAGGAATTTTACGGTCAGATCGATCTGATCATCAAGGTGATGGCCGCCATGAAGATTCCCACCATTTCTGTGGATGGTTTTGAGGCCGATGACATCATCGCCACGCTCTCCACCCAAGGTGAAGCCGCAGGGTGGGATGTGTTGGTTGTCTCAGGGGACCGGGACGCGTTCCAGCTCATCACCGAGAAAGTTTTGGTGCTCTACCCCAAGAAGGGTATTTCTGATATCCCGCCGATGGATGCGGCAGCCGTTGAAGCCAAATATTTTGTGCCGCCGAACCGCTATTCGGATCTTGCAGCACTGGTGNGGGAGACGGCAGATAACTTACCCGGCGTGCCTGGGGTAGGACCTAAAACTGCCGCGAAGTGGATTAACCTGTACGGCGGTCTTGAAGGCATCNTTGAGAACATGGACGCCATCGGCGGCAAAGTGNGGGAGTCGCTGCGCGCCCACGTCGAGGATGTCAAGCGTAACCGGCACTTGAACCACTTGCTGCGCGATATGGAGTTGCCCGTCGCCATTGCGGACACAGTCCTGCAATCACCTGACCGCGAAGCTGTGGAAGAGTTATTTGACGCGCTCCAATTCAATACGTTGCGCAAGCGCCTCTTCGACCTCTTTGGCGAGGAAGAAGCTATTGATGATGGCGCCGGTCATGAGGTGCCCGCTCACCAGGTGCTCACGGATGCGAACTCCCTTGAGTCCTGGCTCGGTGCATCCGGGGTCAAGATCGCGGTGGAGGTTCTGACCCAGCCGTTAGGGTTGATGCGTGAAGCAACCGCGGTGGCCCTAGTCCGTGCGGAATCCGCTGTGGTCATTAACCTTGGCACTGCTGATGCCGCCCTCGAGACTGCGTTGGCTGGTTGGCTTGGTTCTGAATCGCCCAAGGTAGTGCACGAATACAAGGAAGCTTTGAAAGCCCTGAATCCGCGTGGGCTCACACTCGGTGGAGTTCGCGATGACACCTCGATCTCCGGGTACCTCATCCAGCCTGACCGACGGACCTACGATCTGGCCGACTTAAGCCAGGTCCATCTGAAGGTCACGTTCGCCGCGGCGGGTAAGGAATCTAATGGCCAGTTGGATCTTGGCCTGGATGCCGATTCCGGTTACGCTGACGCCGTCCAGCGCGGTTACGTTGCGTTGTTGCTGAGCGAGTTCTTCGAACCCCTGCTGGCCGAACGCGGGGCGGCCAGCTTGTTGACCGAGCTGGAACTGCCGCTGGCTACAGTGTTGGCGGGGATGGAACTGACGGGCATTGACATCTCCACGGAGCGCCTGGCCATTCTTCTCTCTGATTTCACTGCCATGATGGACGCTGCCCAAACAGCCGCGTTTGCTGCGATTGGCCACGAGGTCAACTTAGGTTCTCCCAAGCAGCTCCAAGAAGTTCTGTTTGAGGAACTGGGCCTGCCCAAAACCAAGAAAATCAAAACGGGCTACACCACTGACGCTGCTTCGCTGAAGACGCTGCTGGAGAAAACCGGCCATGAGTTCCTCGCCCAGCTCATGGCACACCGGGAAGCCTCANAGCTCAAGCAGATGGTTGAGACGTTGAAGAAGTCTGTGGATACCGACGGACGTATCCACACCACCTATGCACAAAATGTTGCCGCCACCGGACGGTTGTCCTCCAATAATCCGAACCTGCAGAACATCCCGATCCGTAGCGAAGAGGGCCGCCGTGTCCGCGATATCTTTGTTGTTAGCGAGGGCTACGAATGCTTGCTGGCAGCTGACTATTCACAAATTGAAATGCGCATCATGGCGCACCTCTCCGGCGATGCCGGATTGATCCAGGCCTATGCCGAGGGTGAGGATTTGCACCGATATGTGGGTTCCCACGTATTTGGTGTAAAGCCGGAAGAAGTCACCTCAGCCATGCGCTCCAAGGTCAAGGCCATGTCCTACGGCNTTGCTTATGGCTTGACCAGCTTTGGGCTGTCCAAGCAGCTGGAGATCTCCGTCGATGAAGCGCGCACGCTGGTCAAGGACTACTTCGATCGGTTTGGCGGGGTTCGTGACTACCTGCGTGGCGTGGTGGAACAGGCCCGCATTGACGGGTACACCTCAACCATTGAAGGCCGCCGTCGCTACCTTCCTGATCTCTCAAGCACCGATAGGCAGCTGCGTGAACTAGCCGAACGCGTCGCCTTGAACTCACCTATTCAAGGTTCCGCTGCGGACATTATCAAGCACGCCATGCTTGGGGTTGCCGGGNAACTTACTGCGCAGGGCCTGAAATCACGTATGTTGTTGCAGGTCCACGACGAACTCGTCCTTGAAGTGTGGCCGGGCGAGCGCGCCGCCGTGGAAGCCCTTGTGGTGGCCCAGATGNGGGCAGCTGCCGAGCTCAGGGTTCCGCTGGAGGTTCAGCTCGGCGCGGGCACCAGCTGGAACGACTCCGGACACTAACCACCGTCTCACAGCACCACCGCCTTGCACTACCACCGTCTTGCATTACCACCGCCCAACCAAGCGTCTGAAAGGAATTCCATGCCGCAGAGCTACGAACCAGGCATCAACCGCCAGAGCCGTTCCTTCCCCTACGAACTGCGTTCCTTCCCGTCCCGGTTTGTGGAAGGGAAGGTCCCTTCCGAGGTGGCGCACTGGATGCAGGCCGTCACGCTGGGATTCCACGGCGATGCACCCAGCGATGCGGAGATTGCCTTGTACGTAGCCTCTGAGGAGGCCGACGGGCGGATGATCACAGGGNCCTACCTCCAGGACGCGAGCTCGCCGGCGGGAGCGTGGGGCGCCGATTACCCCGTGGCGACCTATGCCTACCACCGCAAGAGCTTGAATGTGGGTGCCGGGACGTTGCTCCCCGTGCACCAGATCACCGCCGTAACGGTGCGTCCCAGCCACCGCCGTCGTGGTTTGTTAAGGGCCATGATGGGCTCCGATCTGGCCCAAGCCAAGGCCGCGGGCATCCCCATGGCGGCACTGACGGCCACCGAAGCGACCATTTACGGGCGCTTCGGCNTTGGTGTGGCCACCGAAAACAGTGAGATCGAAGTGACCGTCAAGGGCGGGTTGGCCTTCATCGTGCCCGCAGCGGCTTCCCAAGGCGTGGTGGAAATTGCCGACGTGTTGACGGTGCGGGAGCTGCACAATGACATCTTTGCCCGCGTCCACGCCAAAACGTACGGTTCCATTGGCCGCCACGACATGTACCGGCTGATTGCCTCCGGCCAATCCCAGTACGGGCGCACGGAGCCCGTCAAGAACATTCGTGCGGCCCTGCACTATGACGCCTCCGGTACCGTGGATGGCTATGTGACCTACCAGCCCAGCCGCGATAAGTCACCTGCGGCCGTGGCCATTGTGGACTTCCTGGCCGTCACTGATGGAGCGTATCTGGCCCTGTGGAACTATTTGGGTTCCTTGGACCTCATTGAGGTCATCACATGGNGACAGTGCCCCGTGGTAGATCCGCTCGAGTGGGCCATGGCGGCCAAGCGCCTGTACAAGAGAACCTTGACCGAGGACCACCTGTGGCTGCGCATCCTGGACACCCCAGGTGCCCTGGCAGCCCGAGAATACGCCGTAGACGGCAGGATCACCGTGCACATCGGTGATCCGCTAGGTCACGCCTCGGGCATCTTCGCCATTGAGGTGGTGCACGGCAAGGCCACCGTCACCCGGTGCCCGGAGGACGGCTCCGTGGAGTGGGAACTGAGCATGGGTGTCAGCGAACTCTCCAGCCTGTATCTAGGGGCAGTCAGGGCACGAACACTGCAANAGGCGGGCCGAATCCGCGAGGAAAGCCCGGGCGCTCTAGCCTTGCTTGACGCCATGTTCGCCCCGGCCGAGTCCCCGCACAGCCTGACGGACTTCTAACTTCCCGCACAGCGGCGCAACCACGCATGGGCACCAAAGCTACCTTTGTGCGGTACGGGTCCAAGCCCCTTGGCAGGACAGCCACAACGTGACGGCGGCACTGCTGGAATTGACCAACAGCAGCGAAATCAGCACCAGCAACTGAATGAGCCCGGCATCCAAGGGAGCAGCACCGCCTAAGATCATGCCCACAAAGGCGCCAGGAAGTGTCACCAGTCCTGCGGTCCGGGTCTGATCCACCGACGGCAGGACTGCCTCGCCAGCCACAGGCCTGGCCACCATCATTCTGGCTGCAGACCAAGGAAGCCCCAGCGCCACAGCAGCCTCCACCTCTCCGCGCCGTTGGATCAGCTCGTCACGGATCCGGCGCCCACTCAACGTCACCGTGGACATAGCCCCACCAATTTGCTGTCCCAACACCGCAATAATTGCCAGTGCGTTAAACGGCAGAACTCCAGCGGCAAACATCAGCACAGCCACCGGCAGGACACCGGCAGCTAGTGCAACGCCAGCGATCCACCACCTGCCCTTGGGAGCAACACGGTGGCCACAGGTCCACACGCCCACCAGAAACATCACAGCAACAAAGGCAAAGGCCCAGGCGCCACGATCGGACAGCCATGCAATGACAAGGGCCACGATCGCCAACTGGAGCAACGCCCGGGTTCCAGCCACCAGCATTTGCCACGGGGACCGGCCCAAAGCCGCGCGCCACACCACAGCTGCCAGCACCAAGAAAAGCGCCAGTAGAACCCACGCACTCGGGCCCAAAAGCAANAGGGTTGAATTGTTCACAAGCGTAATTATCGCCGTCGTACCGGGTTTTGCGCTCTTTGACCCAAACAACTAGACTGAACGGGCATGTATTGCGTTGATTGCTCACAACCTGAACTCATCACCGCACTGCAGGCATGAATACTCTGCAGGAACCCCTGCAACCCTAATAATTCCGGATCCACTACCGGCTAAGACGCGATGATTTGCTTTTTAGCCGTGGACCCGGCGAAACCAACTATCCACATCGGAGCCCCTACTACATGACCATCACGACCNCCGAGAAGACTAGTACCACTCCCGTTGTTGCCATCAACGACATTGGTACTGCTGAAGAATTCCTCGCCGCAGTAGATGCAACCATCAAGTACTTCAACGACGGCGACCTCGTCGAAGGTATTGTTGTCAAGGTTGATCGCGACGAAGTTCTGCTCGACATCGGTTACAAGACCGAAGGCGTCATCCCCTCCCGCGAGCTGTCCATCAAGCACGACGTTGATCCCGGAGATGTTGTCTCCGTTGGCGATCAGGTCGAAGCCTTGGTCCTCACGAAGGAAGATAAAGAAGGCCGTCTGATTCTCTCCAAGAAGCGCGCACAGTACGAGCGCGCCTGGGGCGATATCGAGAAGGTCAAGGAAGAAGATGGTGTCGTTACCGGTACCGTCATCGAGGTGGTCAAGGGTGGTCTTATCCTCGACATCGGCCTGCGCGGCTTCTTGCCCGCATCGCTGGTCGAGATGCGCCGCGTGCGCGACCTGGCTCCCTACATCGGTCAGCAGATCGAAGCCAAGATCATCGAGCTGGACAAGAACCGCAACAACGTTGTTCTGTCCCGCCGTGCCTGGCTCGAGCAGACCCAGTCCGAGGTTCGTTCCACGTTCCTTAACAAGCTGGAAAAGGGTCAGGTTCGTCCCGGCGTTGTTTCCTCCATTGTCAACTTCGGTGCCTTCGTGGACCTTGGCGGCGTAGACGGCCTCGTCCACGTTTCCGAGCTGTCCTGGAAGCACATCGACCACCCGTCCGAGGTTGTCGAAGTTGGCCAGGAAGTCACCGTCGAGGTTCTGGAAGTGGACCTGGACCGCGAGCGTGTATCACTCTCGCTCAAGGCTACGCAGGAAGATCCGTGGCAGACCTTCGCCCGCACACACGCCCTCGGGCAGGTTGTACCGGGTAAGGTCACCAAGCTGGTTCCGTTCGGTGCGTTCGTTCGCGTTGAAGACGGCATCGAAGGCCTGGTTCACATCTCCGAGTTGGCAGTACGCCACGTTGAACTGGCCGAGCAGGTTGTCTCCGTTGGTGACGAACTGTTCGTCAAGGTCATCGACATCGACCTGGAACGCCGCCGCATTTCGCTGTCCCTCAAGCAGGCCAACGAAGGCGTGGACGTGGACTCCACCGAGTTCGATCCCGCCCTCTACGGCATGGTTGCCGAGTACGACGAAGAAGGCAACTACAAGTACCCGGAGGGCTTCGATTCCGAGTCCAACGAGTGGCTTGAAGGCTACGAGAGCCAGCGCGCCGTATGGGAGCAGCAGTACGCTGACGCCCAGACACGCTGGGAAGCACACAAGAAGCAGGTTGCTGAGCACGCCGCAGAAGATGCAGCTGCCGACGGCGCCGGTGAAGGTGGCGAGTCCGCAGGGACTTCCTACTCCTCCGAGCCTGCTGCAACCGAATCAGGAGCCGGTACACTGGCATCCGATGAGGCACTTGCTGCGCTGCGCGAAAAGCTGACCGGAAACTAATTTCCGCAACGCATACACTGTAATATCGGCCAGCTCCGTGACGAAAGTCCGTGCGGTTGAAGATACGGTTGTGATGAAGTAAATGTGGGCCCCAGCCAATTGGCTGGGGCCCACATTTGCGTTGGGGCATGCAGCATGATTTTGATTCCTGCAGGAACCAGCAGGGGTACTTTGTCCGTGGCCAAGGATATGATCAAAGGAACAGCATCACTTACAGGGGTTGTACTTCATGCCAGCGACTAATTCGCGAGATTCTCAGGGCGATCCTTTTCCTCATGCCACGACCCCGAACGGACGTGTTACTCCGNGGTATTTCAGCCCGGCGGCGCCACCTCCCTCCGCTGATCTGCTGGGGCCACCGGAAGTGCCTCCCGCCCAGCAGGACTTATCCCTGGCAAGCCCACAGTTGAAGGACACTGGGCCCGGCACAGCATTCAAGAGCTTTNTCAAGCATTACGCCACGTTCAGCGCCCGTGCTAGCCGAAGCGATTATTGGTGGGTGCAACTGTTCATGGTGGCCCTGCTCCTGGGTATGAGCNTTTTGGTGACGGGACTTGACCGCTCAGGTATGGGAATGTTGGAGGCAGTGGGCGGGTTTGTTGGGCTGAGCTATGCGCTGTTCCTGCTGGCCATTGTTGTCCCCGCGTTGGCGCTGTCGGTTCGTCGTTTGCATGATGCGAACCTCAGCGGCGGCTTCCTTGGGCTTTTGGTTCCCTATGTGGGTGTGCTGGTGGTTTTCATTTTGCTGCTGCTCCCCAGCAATCCCCAAGGTGTCCGCTTCGAGAAGGCGTTCCAGTACCGCCCCTAGGGATTTTGGGGCCCTGACATGCTATCGGGCCGCCGGTAGCGGGAATCAACCCAATCGGTGCCCACTGGCTGCAGTGTTGCGCTTCCGCTAGTGTAAGCGGCCAGTCGTTCGGTGGCGGTGCTGATCACGGCGGCGTCATCTGGCATGGCCAAACCCACATAGGTACTGGTGGCGTCGTAGCCGTTGCCGGTCATCACGTACCCTGCGCTGCGCAGGTCATGCTCCAACCGGCCTGCTTCTGCATGTGAGACGCCAACACTATATAATTTCATTCTGTTCCGACGCACCAGTGGCGCACGTTCCAACGATGAACTCACTGACTCGGAGTAGGCGCGCACCAAGCCACCAGCTCCGAGTAGAATCCCACCAAAATAGCGGACCACCACCGCGCACACGTCGCTGAGATCTGCTGCGGCGTTACTGTCCACCGCGGCTTTAGAGGGTACGCCAGCTCCAGGCTGGGGCCATGTCTGACGCTTCAGGAGGGCTTCGAGCATGGGGATTCCGGCGGTTCCTGACGGTTCGCCGTCGTCGTTGGAGCGTTGGATGGTACGGCCCGCACCAACGACAAAGGCGGAACAGTGATGCCTTGCATCATAAAATTCGCGGCGCAACTCGGCCACAAGATCCTTCGCCTGCGATTCGTCCTGGACACGCCGCAGTACGGTGATGAAGCGTGAGCGCTTGATGGAAATCTCGTGCCGGTAATCTGAGCCAGGAGCCAGGGTTGTGTAGCTGTTGGGCCCTAGTGTTTCGTTGGGGTTACTCACTCTTTGATCCTATCGAAGGCAGGAGCCGCCAGAAGTCCCTGTGCTGTGCGCCGGGATTTCTTTAACTGCCCAGTGTGCTGGATAAGATAACTCCCAGTGTGCTGGATAAGATAAAGGCATGCTCTCACTTGGTCTCACCGGCGGCATTGCGGCCGGAAAATCACTGCTCTCCCACCGTTTTGTGGAGTTGGGGGCTGTGCTGATTGACGCCGACCGGCTGGCCCGTGAAGTGGTGGCTCCGGGAACTGCTGGCTTGGCCGCTGTCGCAGCGCATTTTGGGGCCCAGATCCTCCTGGCAGATGGCAGCTTGAACCGGCCGCACCTCGGCGCGCTGGTGTTCGCCGACAAGAACCAGCTCGCAGCGCTCAATGGGATAGTGCATCCTCTGGTGCGGGCTGCCGCTGACACGCTCCAGCACGACGCCGGAGCCGGTGCCGTGGTGGTCCAAGACATTCCCCTGCTCGTGGAGACGGGCCAGNGGGCGAATTTTCACCTGGTTGTGGTGGTCGAGGCTCCAGTTGAAGCGCGCATTTCGCGCATGATGATCAACCGTGGCATGACCCGGACGGATGCACAGGCCAGGATCGCAGCCCAGGCCAGTGACACGGCCCGGGAAGCGGCCGCTGACATCCTACTGAAGAACAGTGGTGAGCCAGCCGAGGTGCTCGCGGAACTGGAGGCTCTCTGGCATGAACGGTTGCTGCCCTTCGCTGCCAATCTTGCTGCAGGTGTGCCAGCTACCGTGGATGGTCCAGCAGTGATTGTTGGTGCAAGGACTGATTGGGCTGTCCAAGCAGAACGCATCATGGCGCGGCTGGCTAGGGCTGCCGGGGATATAGCCATCGGCATTGACCACATTGGTTCAACCGCTGTGCCCGGGCTTGCAGCCAAAGACGTCCTAGACCTACAAATCCGGGTGAAAGATTTAAGGGATGCTGATGCCTTGGCCCAGGTTCTTGGAGCCGCAGGATTTCCTGCGCGCCCGGGCTCGTGGTGGGACACCGGCCATGACTTTGGCGGCGGCAAGCTTGGGCAGCGCTGGGAGAAGAGATTCCATAATTCTGCGGACNCCGGGCGCCCCGTGAACGTGCACGTGCGGGTTGAGGGTTCCCCGGCGNCTTTGCTCGCTATCGCTTTTAGGGACTGGCTGCGAGCGGAAGCCNCTTTACGGGGTCGGTACCAATCATTTAAGCAAGAACTTGCTGCCACGCATTCCGGAGAGAAATCCAGCAGTGCCTACGCGCAGGCGAAGGAGCCGTGGTTTGCCTTGGCAGTCCCAGAGCTGGTTCTCTGGCTGGAGCAGCAGCACCGTTAGACAATAGAGGTGGGGTGCACCAGCCATTAATTGCCTCCGGCCCGCTCCCCAACGGGAACGAGCCGGAGGCATCAGCAGAGGGTGTTAGTAGTTGATGGTGTTGCAAGCGATAACTTCGCCGTTGATGGTAACGGTCTGGGCCCCATCGGCGCAGGCCTGGAGCGAAGTGGCCAGATCTACAAAATAGATGGTGGCCAAGATCGCAATGATGATCGAAATCACGATGACGATGCTGCTGATGATGATCGCGGCGAGAGCGAGGGTGTTCTTGTAACCGGCCTTCTTGGACTTGGACTTGGCGATGATGCCAAGGATCAGTCCGACCAGGCTGAAACCGACAAACGGCAGGATGATGGCGATGATGGCCATGGTCTTGCCGGGATCTATGGCCGGGGCTTGCCCGTACGGAGAAGGCTGCCCGTAAGGCGAAGGCTGAGCGTAGGGTGCTGGCTGAGCGTATGGTGCTGGCTGGCCGTAGGCAGGCGGCGGTGTTATGGGTGCCGGCTGCTCACTAGGCTGGCCGTAAGGGTTCTCGGGTTCTGGGTCATTTTTCCTCTCCAGAGAAGCTTTGGAAGTTACCGGTGATGATGTCTGCTTTACAGTTTTGCATGTCTGTCATCAAATGGCTCTTAGATGACACTCTGCTGCATCCATGGTTGCTCAGGTTGGTAACAGGCCCCAGCTGGCAGGATAGGGACGTTGCCTGGCCGGGTGTTCTCGCGCCACCCATCGGGGTAGCGTTAAACCCATGAGTCTTGCGCAGGAAATCAACCGTGTCGTGGCCNCCTTTGAAGTCATCAGTGAGTTCCAGCCTGCCGGTGACCAGCCAGCTGCCATCAAGGAGCTGACCGAACGCATCAACAATGGCGAGAAAGACGTGGTGCTTCTGGGTGCCACCGGAACCGGAAAATCGGCCACCACGGCGTGGCTGATTGAACAAGTGCAACGCCCCACGCTTGTCCTGGTGCAAAACAAGACACTGGCCGCACAGCTGGCCAATGAATTCAGGGAACTGTTGCCCAACAACGCCGTCGAATATTTTGTTTCTTATTATGATTACTACCAGCCCGAGGCCTACGTCCCGCAATCGGACACGTTCATTGAAAAGGACTCCTCCGTCAACGAGGAAGTAGAACGGCTGCGGCACTCTGCCACCAATGCGCTGCTGACTCGCCGTGACGTGATCGTGGTGGCCACCGTTTCCTGTATCTACGGCCTAGGTACCCCAGAGGAGTACGTGGCGGGGATGGTCACACTCACGCGCGGGGACCAGATGAACCGTGATGACCTGCTGCGAAAATTTGTCAGCATGCAGTACACCCGCAACGATATTGACTTCCACCGTGGCACGTTCCGCGTGCGCGGGGACACAGTAGAAATCATCCCGATGTATGAAGAACAGGCCATCAGGGTGGAATTCTTCGGCGATGAAGTGGAGAGCATATACACCTTGCACCCTCTGACGGGAGAAATCCTCCGGGAAGAAAACGAGATGTACGTTTTCCCGGCGTCGCACTACGTTGCTGGACCTGAACGTATGGCCCGGGCTGTGAAACAGATTGAAGATGAGCTCGCATCGCGCACGAAGGAACTTGAGAGCCAAAATAAGCTTCTTGAAGCCCAGAGGCTACGCATGCGTACCACCTATGACCTTGAAATGATGGAGCAGATGGGCTTCTGCAACGGCATCGAAAACTATTCCAGGCACATTGACGGCCGCGCACAAGGAAGCGCACCGCACTGCCTCATTGACTACTTCCCCGATGACTTTCTGCTGGTCATTGACGAATCCCACGTCACTGTCCCACAAATTGGTGCCATGTATGAGGGCGATATGTCGCGCAAACGCACGCTAGTGGACCATGGCTTCCGGCTTCCCTCGGCCATGGATAACAGGCCGCTGAAATGGGACGAATTCCTTGAGCGCGTGGGACAGACCGTGTATTTGTCAGCCACCNCGGGCAAGTATGAGCTTGGCGTATCCGACGGTTACGTGCAACAGATTATCCGGCCTACCGGACTCATTGACCCTGAAATCATTGTGAAGCCATCACAGGATCAGATCAATGACCTCCTCGGTGAGATCCGCAAGCGGACANGCAAAAACGAGCGCATTCTGGTGACCACGCTGACAAAACGCATGTCGGAGGATTTGACAAACTATCTGCTAGGTAACGGGATCAAGGTCGAGTACTTACACTCCGACGTTGACACGCTGCGCCGGGTGGAACTGTTGCGCGAACTCCGTATGGGTGTTNTTGATGTGCTCGTGGGCATCAACCTACTCCGTGAGGGTCTGGATCTGCCGGAGGTTTCCTTGGTGAGCATCCTGGATGCGGACAAGGAAGGCTTCCTGCGCTCTTCAACAGCCCTGATTCAGACCATCGGACGCGCGGCCCGAAACGTCTCGGGTGAGGTACACATGTATGCGGACAGGATCACCGCGTCCATGCAGTTTGCCATCGACGAGACAAACCGACGCCGGGAGATCCAGGTCCAGTACAACAAGGACCACGGCATTGACCCGCAGCCGCTGCGTAAGCGGATTGCGGACATCACCGATCAACTGGCCCGTGAAGATGCCGATACTGCCGCATTGCTTGAGGAAGCCCGGAGCCGGCGCGAAGGCAGTGGCAAGAAGAAGGCGGTGCGCGCCGATGGGCTTGCTTCCCGCCCGGCAGCGGAACTTGTCAGCCTGATCGAAGAACTGACGGCTCAAATGCATGGGGCCGCAGCGGACCTGCATTTTGAGCTTGCAGCACGGCTACGCGACGAAGTGNGGGACCTGAAGAAGGAACTCCGGCAAATGCGCGAAGCAGGGCACGCCTAAGCAACAGCGGGCGTACATACGGCCAACGTGCACAGCCACAGGTCTCAGGCGCGGACCATGGCTAGTAACCTGGCGAAGATGCCTTCGCCGTCGTCGGCTATGCCGTCATGGTGGAAGTCAGCCGTTTCCCATACCTGCAGGTCCTGTACGGCCGCGGCCGTGGCCAGCGAAATTTCCCGGTCCACATAGATGTCATCCGTGTAGACGGCGGCAGCGACGGGCACCGTGTTGCGGCTCAGCTGCGCCTCGTCATACAGCGCACCCCAACCCTGTGTGCGTGCGGCCAGCACATGAGCCAGTTCCGCCAGCGGTACCAGTGCGGGATCCTGCTCAAAGTACCAGGGATAGACGGCTTCACCGGTGAGCAGTGGCTCGGGNGTAGCGGGGAAGAAGTCGGGGTTGTGGGTAAGGACCCGTTGGGCGGCCCAATTGCTGGCTTCACCTTGCACATAAATCGACTCGTGCAACAGCGCATACAGNGGATTGCTTGCCCTACCCACGGAGGCCGACACGTGGGCAAGGAACGTATCCGAAAGCCGTGTACCGCAGGACGTCTCTACAAACACATCCTCCAACACAAAGTGCAGGGCATCAAAGCGGGTGTTGCCGCCCAAGTAATTGCCCAGCATCTGAACTCGTTCGCCCGTGAGGCGCTCTCCAGTGGGAAGGTGCTCTGCTACCTGCACCACATGGCCCATGATTCTGGTGAGGAGTTCCCGATCCTGTGGGTACTTGGCAAAGTACTCGGCGTTGCGCGCGCGTAGGCGGGCGAACGTGGCTTGGTAGACCTGATCGGCTGGACCGGAGAGCGGTCCAAGACCGCCAGTGATCAGCGCCTCGCGGACACCCTCAGGTGCAAAGGAGAGGTACGTCAGGGCGCAAAATCCGCCGTAGCTTTGGCCAAAGATGCTCCACGGTTCCGAGCCCAGCGCGTTCCGGATCAACTCGGCGTCGGCAATAATATCTGTGGCCCGAAAATGCGAAAGGTAGTCAGCCTGGGCAGCCACATCACCTATGACGGGCAGGGTCTGCCGGTTAGCGGGNGTGGAAAGCCCGGTGCCCCGCTGGTCCAGCATCAATACCCGGAAATGCTTCGTGGCCTCGGCTAGCCAGCCGTTTAATCCGGTGGGCCGGTTTCCCTTACCGCCGGGACCACCCTGGAGAAACAACAGCCACGGCAGGGTCTCAGCATTAACAGCGGCGTCACTGAGTTCTCTGGCGAAAATGGTGATCACCGACCCCTGAGGATCAGCATGATCCAGGGGCCTGGAAAAATGCTCCTGCACCCGTAGCCCACGGACGGTGTACGGTGCGCTGGCGCTCATGCGCGGGTATCCACAGGGGCCCGGACACCAAAAGCGCCCAGCTCGGCGCCGTCAAGGCGGAACACGTGCCAACCGTCCATGGGCACAGCGCCTAAGGACTTGTAGAAATTGATGGACGGCTCGTTCCAGTCAAGGACGCTCCACTCAACCCGGGCATAGCCGCGCTCCACAGCGATCCGGGCCAGCTCGCTCAGAAGATCTTTGCCATACCCGCCGCCTCGGGCCTCGGGACGGACATACAGGTCCTCGAGGTAGATCCCGTGGGTTCCCTCCCACGTGGAATAGTTCAGGAACCATAGGGAGTAAGCAACGATGGGCTCCCCTGCAACGGGCGAGTCCACCACATGGGCATAAATCTGAGGGTTCTCACCAAAGAGGTTGGCATGGAGCTTCTCAATGGTGTTCTTGACGGCGTCCGGCTCTTTNTCATAAACTGCCAGATCATGGATCATGCCAAGGATGGCGGGGACATCGGCGGGNGTGGCGGTGCGCAGCAAAGTCATAACTAGAGCTTATCGTGCACCTTACATGCGGCTGAATTCCTTGAANAGTACGACGGCGGCACCCGCCTCATTTGATGCCTCAAGGTCCACTGTGGCCGTCATGGACCAGTCATGGTTGGCTTCGGGATCCACAATGGTTTGGCGCACGCTCCAATGGTCCGCCGCTGTGGTGATGGTGAGTAGGGCCGGGCCACGGGCGGCGGGCCCGGACTCGATGTATTCATGTTCGTCCCAGTAGCTGTCCAAGGCGTCAGCCCAGCGGTCGGCATCCCAGCCGTGGTCGCCGTCGAGCGCCCCGAGCGCCTCAAAGTTATCATCTGCAGCCAATTCCACACGGCGGAACATTTCATTGCGCACCATGACCCTAAACGCACGCGCATTATCCGTTAGTCGTGGCGGGGCCGGCGGCAGTGAGGTTTCCGCCACCGTGGCAGCGCCGTCAGAGTCACCACTTGTCATCTTTTCCCACTCGTCCAGCAGGCTGGAGTCAACCTGGCGGACCAGCTCGCCTAACCAGGAGATGATGTCCTCCAGGTCCTCGCGCAAGGCGTCCTGGGGAACGGTCTGGCGCAGGGCCTTGTACGCGTCGGTGAGATAGCGCAGCACAATTCCCTCGGACCGGGCCAGGGAGTAGTACTGGACATATTCGCCAAAGTTCATGGCGCGCTCATACATGTCGCGGATGATCGATTTGGGGCTCAGTTCGAAGTCACCCACCCACGGGGACGCCTTACGGTAGACCTCGAACGCGCCAAAGAGCAGCTCCGCCAGCGGCATGGGATAAGTGACCTCGTCGAGGATAGCCATCCGCTCGTCATACTCGATGCCTTCGCTCTTCATGGCGGCCACCTGTTCGGTGCGTTCACGTTTGAGCTGGGCGGAGAGGATCTGGCGTGGCTTCTCCAGCGTCGCTTCGATGACGGAGATGACATCCAGTGCGTAGCTGGGTGACTGCGCATCAAGTAAGTCAAGAGCTGCCAAGGCGAAGGGNGACAGCGGCTGGTTCAGGGCAAAGTTCATCTGCAAGTGCACGGTGAGGCGCACGGTGCGCCCGTCTGCTTCGAGCTCGTCCTCCGGAATGCGCTCCACCACACCAGCGCTAAGAAGTTCGCGGTACATGCCAATGGCTTTGCGCATCAGTGCGCGCTGCTTTGACGCCGACTCATGGTTTTCGGTGAGCAGTGCTTTGGCCGCCTGGAAGGGGTCNCCAGGACGTTCCAGCAGATTCAACAGCATTGCATGGGTGATGGTGAAGCTGGAGGTCAACGGCTCGGGCACCGATTCGGCCAAACGCTTGAACGTGGGTTCGCCCCAACTGACGAAGCCGCTGATGGGTTTTNNCTTAACCACCTGGCGCAGCTTNTTNTGATCGTCGCCAAACTTTGCCACGGCCTTGGCCATGGCCTTCGTGTTTTCAATGACGTGATCGGGTGCCTGCACAATGACGGTTCCGGCCGTGTCATAGCCGGCCCGGCCGGCCCGGCCGGCGATCTGTTGGAACTCGCGCACCTGCAAAACGCGGGTCTTGACGCCGTCGTACTTGCTCAGGGCCGTCATCAGGACGGTGCGGATGGGCACATTGATGCCCACACCGAGCGTGTCGGTGCCGCAAATGACTTTCATGAGCCCGGCCTGGGCCAGCTGCTCCACGAGGCGGCGATACTTGGGCAGCATGCCTGCGTGGTGCACGCCGATGCCGTGGCGGACCAGCCGGTTCAGCGTCTTGCCGAAACCGGCAGAGAAGCGGAAACCGGCGATGAGCTCACCGATTTTGTCCTTTTCCTCCCGGGTACACACATTGATGCTCATGAGTGTTTGAGCCCTATCGATGGCCTCGGCCTGGCTGAAGTGCACCACGTAAACGGGGACCTGTTTGGTGGCCAGCAGTTCTTCAAGTGATTCGTGCACCCCNGTCTGGACATAGTAGTAATGCAGTGGGATGGGCCGAACACTGGAGGAAATGGTGGTGGTGGTGCGATTGGTGAGCTCAGTCAGTTCCGTTTCAAAGCGGCTGACCTCGCCCAAGGTGGCGCTCATGAGCAGGAATTGCGACTGTGGCAATTCCAGCAGCGGCAGTTGCCACGCCCAGCCGCGCTGCGGGTCCGAGTAGTAGTGGAATTCATCCATGATGACCACACCCACGTCGGCGTTTTCACCTTCACGCAGCGCAATGTTGGCCAAGATTTCAGCCGTGCAACAAATGATGGGTGCATCCTGGTTCACGGAGGAGTCACCGGTGATCATGCCGACGTTTTCGGCACCAAAGATCTCGCACAGGGCAAAGAATTTTTCCGAAACGAGCGCCTTGATGGGTGCTGTGTAGTAGCTTGCAGCGCCGCGGGCCATGGCGTTGAAGTGTGCGGCGATGGCAACCATCGATTTGCCCGAGCCCGTGGGTGTGGACAAGATGACGTTGTTGCCGCTGACCAGTTCCAGGGCTGCTTCCTCTTGCGCCGGGTACAGCTCCAAGCCCCGTTCCAGGGTCCACTCCAANAACGCGTCCAAAACGTCGTCATCGGTGGAGGTTTGCGGATTCAGGGTGGAAAGCTGTTCAAGAAGATTCATGGTCCTCCCAGCTTAGGCGGTTACGGCTGTGGCAGGATAACGCCATGGGCGATCAAACGTTTCTATGGGATCCGAGCAGTTATGGAGAGTTCAATGATTTTCGCGACAGGCCGTTCTTTGACCTGACGGCTCGGATTGGTGCCACGGCACCGGCCCAGGTGATTGACCTAGGTTGTGGGCCGNGGAACCTCAGCGCCACACTAGCCCAGCGTTGGCCTAGCGCGGCTGTGGAGGGAATCGACAGTTCAGAAGCCATGATTGCCACTGCGCGTGCAGCACAGGGGAGCACCTGCCGGACANGATCAAGACTTAGCTTCACCCTCGCCGATATTGGCCGCTGGGCCCCGGATGAAACCACCGACGTTGTGGTGTCCAACGCCGCATTGCAGTGGGTGCCTGGGCACCGGGATCTGATGTTGGGCTGGTTGGCGGTAATGCGTGCCGGTGCGTGGCTGGCAGTGCAGGTCCCAGGGAACTTTGGGGCGCCGTCGCACGTGTTGATGCGCGATTTGGCGGCAAGCCCACGGTGGCGTGCACGCCTGGACGGGGTGCTCCGGCATGCCGGAGCGGTGNGGGAGCCAGCTGAATATCACGAACTATTCCTGCGTGCCGGAACCTGCGTGGAGGTGTGGNAAACAAGCTACAACCAGCTGTTGCAGGGCGCGAACCCGGTGCTTGCATGGATGCGGGGCACGGGTCTGCGTCCGGTGCTGGCAGCGTTGGGGCCACGGGACAGCCAAGAATTCGAGCAAGAATACGCGGCACTGCTGCGGCAGGCCTATCCGGCGNGGGAGTATGGGACAGTCTTCCCATTCCGGCGGATCTTCATGGTAGGAGAAAACAGTGAGCGAGCTTGAAGAATTTCCGAACGACTGGCAGCAGGCGCTGGTGATTGTGGCCCATCCCGACGACCCCGAATATGGGATGGCGGCCGCGGTGGCGCGGTGGATCNGAGGAGGAAAGCACGTCAGCTACGTTCTGGCTACGCGGGGTGAGGCGGGGATTGCCGGGCTCCTACCCGCGGTTTCGGGGCCGTTACGCACCACTGAACAGGAAAAGGCCTGTGCCGCAGTGGGCGTCACTGACCTGGTGTTCCTGGACCACCCCGACGGCCGGATAACTGAAGGGCTGGAGCTTCGGCGCGATTTTGCCCGTGAGATCCGCCGTGTGTGCCCGGATGTTGTTTTGACCCTGAACCACCGCGACGAGTGGGGTCCTGGCCGATGGAACTCCGCAGACCACCGTGCTGTTGGACGTGCCGTGCTGGACGCCGTGGGTGACGCCGATAACGAATGGATCTTCCCCGAGCTACTGCAGGAGGGACTGGCACGGCACAAAACCCGTTGGGTAGCGATCAGTTCCCCGCAGCCCACACATGCCCAACCAGTTTCTGCCCAGAACATTGACAAGGCTGTTGGCTCCTTGGCCGAGCACAAGGAATATCTACAAGCTCTCAGTGACGAGAGCGTTCAGGACCAGGCACGCAAACAAGTGCAGATGGTGACCGGCGGCGGCTTTGTTAACTTTGAACTCTACGGCTAGGGCTACGTGCCCACCGCTCCGAACACCGTTCCGAACACCGCTCCGAAAATTCAGGACCGCGGCTGGGTAACAGCTGGTGTGCGGGTGAAGGGCGGGTTCGTGTTCAGTGGTTCTAGCCCTACCAGGTACCTCGCCACAGACAATGTCTGTGGCGAGGTAAGTTATTAGCTGTGCGAACTAGTTGATCGCAGGAAGTCTTAGGAGGATGTGTGCTGCTTAAACTGATTGCCCGCAATCTGGCACCACACAAGGTGCCACTGACTGCCATTGTGGTGCTGCAGTTCCTCTCCACGCTGGCAACGCTGTACCTTCCCACCCTTAACGCGGACATCATCGACGACGGTGTGGTTAAGGGCGACATCGGGGTGATCTGGTCCTTGGGGAAGTGGATGCTGCTGATCACGGCAGGTCAGGTGGTCTGCGCCATTACCGCCACATATCTGAGCGCCCGGCTGGCCATGGGCGTGGGGCGGCAAATCCGTCGCGACCTCTTCACGAAGGTGGAGACGTTTTCCTCCCAAGAAGTGGGCACCATCGGTGCGCCCTCGCTGATCACCCGCACCACCAACGACGTCCAACAAGTGCAGATGCTGACTTTGATGTCGTTCACCTTGATGGTCACTGCGCCGATCATGAGCATTGGCGGCGTCGTCCTCGCCATGGCCCAGGACGTTCCCTTGTCAGGTCTACTCCTGGTCATCTTGCCGGTGCTGATCGTCGCCATCGGGCTCATAGTCCGGGTCCTTGTCCCGACCTTCCGCAAGGTCCAGCACCAACTTGATGACATCAATGGTGTGCTGCGTGAGCAGATCACAGGCCTCAGCGTCATCCGCGCCTTTGGCCGCAGGAACTTCGAGGCCGATCGTTTCGCCACGGCTAATGGAGCTCTGACAAGCTCCCAACTACGGGCTGGGCGGCTCATGGCATTGATGTTCCCCACCATTTTCTTCGTTGTGAACGTCACCAGCGTGGGCGTGCTGTGGTTTGGCGGGCAGAGGATCGACTCCGGCGCCATGCAAATTGGCGCACTCACGGCCTTCCTGAGCTACATCATGCAAATTCTGATGGCCGTCATGATGGCCATGTTCATGTTCATGATGATCCCGCGTGCAGCGGTCAGTGCCGAACGCATTACCGAGGTCCTGGAGACCCACCCCAGCGTGGTGGACGCACCCGACGCCATCGCCGTTGACAAACTCGAGGGGATTTTGGAGGTTCGTGACGCTGGATTCCGCTACCCTGGGGCCAAAGATCCGGTCCTTTCAGGGATCACCTTCAGTGCAGGACCGGGAACCACGACGGCGATCATCGGCTCTACCGGCAGCGGCAAGTCCACTCTGGTGAACCTCATACCCAGGCTGCTGGACACCACANAAGGTGACATCGCCTTGGGTGGGCACAACATCCGTGCCGTTACCTTGGCCGGGCTGCGCGGCTCCATCGGCCTGGTGCCGCAAAGGGCCTACCTGTTCACGGGGACCGTGGCCAGCAACCTTCGCATGGGCAACNCCGACGCCACCGATGAACAGTTGTGGGACGCGCTAACCACGGCCCAAGCCGCAGACTTTGTCCGCCTGATGCCCGGTGGCCTCCAAGGTGTCATTGGACAAGGTGGCTCCAACGTCTCCGGCGGCCAGCGTCAGCGCCTGTGCATAGCCCGGGCCATCACTGCCGCACCATCGGTGTACTTGTTTGATGATAGTNTTTCCGCCCTTGACTATGCCACCGACGCGAAGCTGAGGGCGGCTTTGAAACCAGTCACCCGTGAGGCGGCTGTTTTGGTGGTGGCCCAACGTGTAGGCACCATCAGGGATGCGGATAATATTTTGGTTCTTGATGAAGGGCGCCTTGTGGGCCAAGGCACTCACGAAGAGCTTCTGCTGACCTGCCCCACGTACCAAGAAATCGTGACCTCGCAACTTAGTGCAGAGGACTCGCCCGTCAGTGCAGCGGATCAGGAGAGCCCAGCATGAGCATGATGAGAGGACGCGGTGGTCCGCCGNCAAAGAAGGCACTGAACTTCGGGGCGAGCCTCAAGCGGATTCTGTTTCTGATGGCACCCGATAAGGTGCGCATCGCCGTGGTGCTTGTCATGGCCACCATTTCGGTGGGGCTCTCGGTTGTGGCACCTAAAATCCTGGGTAACGCCACGGACATCATCTTTGACGGCGTGGTCGGTAAGATGCTTGAACAGTTCCCGGCAGGTACCACTAAGGAACAAGCAGTGGCTGCCTTGCACGCCAGTGGCCAAGGGCAACTAGCGGACATGTTGGCGGCCATGAACGTGGTGCCCGGGCAAGGACTGGACCTATCGGCTTTGGGTGCAATTCTGGTTGTTGTGCTGGTCCTGTATGTGTGTGCTTTCTTCTTCAATTGGTCGCAGGGTTACATGACCACTGGCATAGTCCAACGTGCCATGTACCGTTTGCGCCAGGGCATTGAGGAAAAGCTGGACAGGTTGCCGATGTCGCATTTCCAAGAAGAGTCTCGCGGTGACGTGCTCTCCCGCGTCACCAACGACATCGATAATTTCGGCCAAACCCTCAATCAGACCCTGACTCAGATCCTGATTGCCATTCTGACGGTGGTGNGGGTGCTGGGCATGATGTTCTCCATCTCTCCGCTGTTGGCGGGCATCTCCTTGCTGACACTGCCCATTGTGGCCGTGATCACCGTCCTGATCGCCAAGCGGTCCCAAGTGCAGTTTGCTGCCCAGTGGAAGAGCACAGGCGAGCTGAACGGCCATGTGGAAGAAATGTTCACCGGCCATGAGATTGTGAAGGCCTTTGGCCAGCAGGAGGCCGCGATCGAAAAGTTCAAGGTTTCCAACGACTACCTGTATGAATCAAGTGCCAAAGCGCAGTTCATTTCGGGAATCATTATGCCCAGCACTACCTTTGTTGCCAACCTGAATTATGTGGTGATCGCGGTGCTTGGTGGTGTCCAAGTGGCTCAAGGTGTCCTGACGATCGGCAGCGTGCAGGCGTTTATCCAGTATTCGCGTCAGTTCAGCCAACCCATGGCCCAGCTCGCCAGCATGATCAATCTCCTCCAATCTGGTGTGGCATCAGCGGAACGGGTCTTTGAATTGCTCGATGCCCAGGAGCAACGTCCCGATCATCATCCGGCTGCCATGCTGGGGAAACCTGCAGGCCGGGTGGTTNTTGACCACGTGAACTTTGGCTACAAGCCCGATGAGCCGCTCATCAAAGACCTCTCGTTTGTTGCCGAGCCGGGTGAGACTGTGGCTATCGTTGGTCCCACAGGTGCCGGTAAGACAACGCTGGTGAACTTGCTCATGCGGTTCTACGAGATCGATTCCGGGACCATCACCGTGGACGGGGTCAATACCGCGCACCTCACGCGTGAGGACTTGCGCAGCCAGTTCGGGATGGTGCTCCAGGACGCATGGCTGTTCGGCGGAACCATCAGGGACAACCTTGCCTACGGGAGGTTGGAGGCCACCCGAGCTGAGATTATTGAGGGCGCCGAGGCCACCCATGTGGACCACTTTGTGCGTTCCCTACCGGATGGTTATGACACTGTTCTCACGGACGACGGCGGCGGACTCAGCCAGGGACAACGTCAGCTCATGACGATTGCCCGGGCTTGGATCTCTAACCCAGGGATCCTGATCCTTGATGAAGCCACGAGTTCGGTGGATACCCGCACCGAAGTCATGATTCGCCAAGCGATGAACAGGCTGCGCGCCAACAGGACAAGTTTTGTCATCGCCCACCGGCTCTCCACTATTCGTGACGCCGATCTGATCCTTGTCATGGATCATGGTGAGATCATTGAGCAAGGCAACCATGAAGAACTGTTGGCCCGTAAAGGTTTCTACTACGATCTTTATATGAGCCAATTCGGTGATCCGCTGGTGGAAGAGGTGAGTCAGGCATGAATTCCATGGACATTTTGATGCGCCGTTGGCGCCTTGATACGGAATCGACAGTGCCACCCTTTGAACAGGTCCGTCTGCGAATTCTGGATCTGGCTTCCTCGGGCGAGTTGGCGGTGGGCACAAAACTGCCTTCAGTGCGTGCCTTGGCCACTGATTTGGGTGTTGCAGCTAACACCGTAGCCAGAGCGTACCGTGAACTTGAACAGGCAGGCATTGTTGTGACAGCTGGGCGCAGTGGCACGGCCATCGCCTCTGGAGGAGACAAGATTGCCGCTCAAGTGGCCGCAGCTGCAGACGCCTTTGCCGCGGTCGTGCGTGAACTGGGTGTGCCCCATGCCCAGGCGCTGCGCATTGTCACGGCTGCCCTAGATCGCGGATAACGGTGCGCCTCTAATGATGTGCGTCCGCCTGCAGGGAAACCACCCTGGACGGGCGCCGCTTCGAACGAACTTTCGATTACAATAATTTATGAATGCAGTGCTGATGAATGCAATGCGCGGCGAAATGCCGGCCGTGACGCGGCCACGCCGTGGACAGTGATGTGAAGGAAACAATGGCCCAGTCTTCAACCNCCGCAGATGCTCTCAAACGCCCAGATTTGTCACGTCTGGTGGTCAAGGGAGCCCGCGAACACAACCTCCGCAACGTGGACATTGACCTGCCGCGCGATGCCATGATCGTCTTTACCGGACTGTCTGGCTCCGGGAAATCCTCGCTGGCTTTTGACACAATTTTTGCCGAGGGGCAGCGCCGTTACGTGGAATCCCTCTCCGCCTATGCACGCCAGTTTNTGGGTCAGGTGGATAAACCCGACGTTGACTTCATTGAGGGGCTGTCCCCGGCAGTCTCCATTGACCAGAAGTCAACATCANAANACCCTCGTTCAACGGTGGGTACCATCACCGAAATATATGACTACATGCGCCTGCTCTGGGCCCGCGTGGGTACACCGCACTGCCCCGTGTGCGGCGAGCCGATTGCGCAGCAGACTCCGCAACAGATTGTTGACCAGCTGCTGGAAATGCCCGAAGGCACCCGCTTCCAGATCCTGGCGCCGGTGGTACGGGACCGCAAGGGTGAGTTTGTGGAGCTGTTCAAGGAGCTCACGGCTAAGGGCTACTCCCGTGCCAAGGTGGACGGTGAGCAGATTCAGCTCAGTGACCCACCCAAGCTGAAGAAGACGTTCAAACACACCATCGAGGTGGTGGTAGACAGGCTCGTGGTTAAGGACGGCATTCAACAGCGCCTCACCGATTCGGTGGAAACGGCTCTGGGACTAGCCGATGGCCGGATTCTTGCTGAACTGGTGGATCTTGACGCAGGAGATCTGGGCCGTATCCGCTCCTTCTCCGAGAACTTGGCGTGCCCCAATGAGCACCCGCTGGCCATCGATGAAATCGAACCTCGATCGTTCTCCTTTAATAACCCGTTTGGTGCCTGTAGCGCCTGCAGCGGCATCGGCACCAAGCTTGAGGTGGATGAGGAATTGGTTGTTCCCAACCCCTTCCTGTCGCTGCGTGAGGGCGCTATTGCGCCGTGGTCGCTGGGGACAGCCACCACCGAATACTGGAACAGACTCCTTGAAGGCCTGTCCGCGGAACTGGATTTTAAGCTGGACACACCGTGGAACAAGTTGGATACCACTTCCCGGACGGCCATCCTGTACGGCAAGGACCATAAGGTGGTTGTGCAGTACAAGAACCGGTTCGGCCGTGAACGCAAGTACAGCACAGGCTTTGAAGGAGCGGTGCAATACATCCAGCGTAAACACATCGAAACTGAATCAGATTCGGCCCGTGACCGTTACGAAGAGTACATGCGTCAAATTCCGTGCCCTTCCTGCGGTGGTGCACGCCTGAACCCGGCCTCGCTGTCAGTGCTGATCAACGATAAATCCATTGCCGAAGTATGCGCGCTCCCCATGGGTGACTGCTTCGATTTCCTCTCCAACCTGGTGCTCACTGGGCGTGAGGCTCAGATTGCAAGCCAGGTCCTGAAGGAAATTCAGGCGAGGCTGAAGTTCTTACTCGATGTGGGTTTGGAATACCTGAACTTAGAACGCGCCTCCGCCACACTCTCAGGCGGTGAAGCCCAGCGCATCCGTCTGGCCACGCAGATCGGTTCCGGGCTGGTTGGTGTGCTGTACGTGTTGGACGAGCCATCCATTGGTCTGCACCAGCGCGATAATCGCCGGCTCATTGGAACCCTGACCCGCTTGCGGGACTTGGGTAACACGCTCATCGTTGTTGAACACGACGAAGACACCATTAAGGAAGCTGATTGGATTGTTGACATTGGTCCAGGTGCGGGTGAGCACGGCGGCGAAGTGGTGCACTCCGGTTCCTTGGAGGGATTGTTGGCCAATACCCGCTCGCTCACCGGTGATTACCTCTCCGGGCGCAAGAGCATCCCGCTGCCGGCCAGCCGGAGAAAGTACGATAAANAACGCGAGCTCACCGTGGTGGGTGCCAAGGAAAACAACCTACTGAACCTTGACGTGAAGTTCNCCCTGNGGGTCTTCACGGCCGTCACCGGCGTCAGCGGTTCTGGCAAGTCAACGCTTGTGAACGAAATCCTGTACAAGGTGCTGGCCAACAAGCTCAACGGGGCAAAGCAAGTTGCTGGGCGCCACCTGCGCATTGATGGTCTAGAGCACTTGGACAAGGTTGTCCACGTCGATCAAAGCCCCATCGGGCGGACACCACGCTCCAACCCGGCTACCTACACGGGCGTCTTTGATAACATCCGAAAACTCTTTGCAGAGACCAACGAATCCAAGATGCGCGGCTACTTGCCGGGCCGCTTCTCTTTCAACGTCAAGGGTGGCCGCTGCGAAGCGTGCACCGGCGACGGCACTTTAAAGATTGAAATGAACTTCCTGCCAGATGTGTACGTCCCCTGCGAGGTATGCCACGGGGCGCGTTACAACCGCGAAACCCTCGAGGTGCACTACAAGGGGAAATCGATTGCGGACGTGTTGCACATGCCCATCGAGGAAGGTGCTGAGTTCTTTGCGGCGTTCACCCCGATCGCTCGGCACCTGCGCACCCTTGTCGACGTCGGACTGGGCTACGTCAGGCTGGGTCAAGCCTCCACCACGCTTTCCGGCGGTGAAGCACAGCGTGTGAAGCTGGCCGCGGAATTGCAAAAGCGTTCCAACGGACGCAGCATTTACGTCCTTGACGAACCCACCACGGGCCTGCACTTCGAGGACATCCGTAAGCTACTACTGGTGCTGCAGGGGCTGGTGGATAAGGGGAACACTGTCATTGTGATTGAACATAACCTCGATGTCATCAAGAGTGCCGATTGGATTGTGGATCTTGGCCCCGACGGCGGCACTGGCGGCGGACGCGTTATTGCCACAGGAACGCCGGAAAAAGTGGCCAAGAGCAGCGAAAGTTACACCGCCACGTTCCTGCGTGAGGTGCTGGCTCCTAAACCGGCTCCTCGATGGTTTAGCCCAAGTTGCTATGGCGCTTGTGGTAGCGCGTTAGGTGGCGGAACCGGCCACCAGTATGGCCAAAATATGCCAAGACAGGCATGGATGAGCACGTCAGTGTCCGTGTCGTGAGAAACTAGGGACGTGACTACTGCTTCCTCTGCCATGAATTGTGACGGGCCCCCATCGNCAGTCCTCTTTGACCTTGATGGGACACTCGTTGACNCAGCCGGGNGCATTACCGGGNGCATCGAATACGCACTGGGGTCANTGAATTTGCCTGTCCCTGAGTCAAAAGTGCTCCATGGGATGATCGGGCCCAAGCTTGCTGATGCCTTGGTCAGCATGGGCGGTGTTCCTGCGGGCGAGGTTGAGCGTGTCATCGCGATTTATCGGCAGTGGTATCTGGAGCAAGGCATGGCCATGTCCGTTGTTTATCCGGGTATCAAAGAGCTACTGATCCAGCTCAAGGCTGACGGCGTGGCGCTAGCGGTTGCCACGCAGAAGCCTGAACCCTGCAAAACGCTTTTGGCTCACCACGGCATCGCGGACTTCTTTGACGTGATCCGTGGCTCACACGCGGACGAGACCCTCATGCCCGGTGATCCAGGCTACCGCCCTGGCAAAGCCGAAATTATTGCCGCAGCTCTGCATGATCTGGCTACTTATCCCAAGGGCACTGATAGTGCGGTCATGGTAGGGGACCGGCACCAGGACGTCTATGGTGCGCGCAGCAACGGACTTGCCTGCATTGGCGTCTCGTGGGGCTTCGCTGCGGCAGGAGAGTTAGAGGCAGCAGGTGTTGGTTCTATGGTGCATTCCCCAGCTGAACTTGCCCTCGCGCTGGCCAAGACTGCTGGAACGTTGATGCCGGAGGCAATCCTTGGCGCTCTATGACATGACCCGGGTCCTCACACGGGGCACCATCAGCGCCCTGTGCAGGCCCAGGGTTGAGGGCCTTGAAAACGTGCCCAAANACGGACCGTTCATTGTGGCCCCTAACCACTTATCGTTCTTTGACTCCGTGATTGTGCAGGCGCTGACGCCACGCCCGGTCTCCTNNTTTGCCAAGGCCGAATATTTCACCGGCAAGGGCATCAAGGGCAAGCTCATGAAGTCCTTCTTTGAATCCGTGCACTCCATTCCGGTTGAACGCGGCGAACAGGCTGCTAGCGTGCAGGCACTGAAGACCCTGTTGGAGATCTTGGGCCGCGGCGAAGGTGTGGGCATCTACCCGGAGGGGACCCGCTCACGCGACGGTATCCTGTACCGGGGCCGGACAGGTGTGGGATGGCTTGCGCTGACAACAGGGGCACCGGTGGTGCCAGTAGGCATTATTGGCACTGAANAACTGCAGCCCGCCGGGAAAAGCACATTCCGGCCTGCACCGTTCACCCTGCGTTTTGGCAAGCCGTTATCCTTTGAGAAAACCGGACCCGACCACTCCCTGCCAGCCAGGCGCCATGTCACAGACACCATCATGGACGCCATTGGTGAACTGACAGGGCAAGAACGCAGTGCCAAATACAACCAGAGCCCAGTCATCGAGTAACCATGGCAGATCCAGCAAGTTACCGGCCAAAGCCGGGAGAAATTCCANCGGACCCGGGTGTTTACCGGTTCCGCGATGAGCACGGGCGCATTATTTATGTGGGCAAAGCTAAANACCTCCGCTCGCGTCTGAACTCCTATTTCGCCAACCCCGCCACTTTGTTGCCCAAAACTCATGCCATGGTCCACCATGCGGCCAGCGTGCAATGGACGATTGTTGGCAGCGAACTTGAGGCGCTGCAGCTTGAATACACGTGGATCAAGGAATTTTCGCCGCGGTACAACTTGGCCTTCAGGGACGATAAAACCTATCCGTACTTGGCTGTCTCTATGAGCGAGAAGTTCNCCCGTGTCCAGGTGATGCGAGGTGAGCGGCGCAAAGGCACTAAATACTTTGGGCCTTACACGGCAGGGGCGATCCGCGAAACCATGGACACGTTGCTGCGCGTATTCCCGGTACGTAGTTGTAGTGTGGGCGTGCTACGCCGGGCAGAACGCAGCGGGCGGCCCTGCCTGCTTGGCTACATCGATAAATGCGCAGCCCCGTGCGTGGGCCGAATCTCTGAAGAAGACCATAAAGCCTTGGCTCAGGACTTTTGCGATTTCATGGGCGGGNAGGCCAAGCGTTTCATCGTCACCCTGGAAAAGACCATGGCAGAGGCCGTTGCTGAACTCGATTACGAGCAGGCCGCCCGGGTACGCGATGACATTATCGCCTTGCGCAAAGTTNTTGAACGTAATGCCGTGGTGCTCACAGAAGACACAAACGCCGATATTTTCGCCGTCGAACAAGACGACCTCGAAGCAGCCGTGCAAGTGTTTTATGTCCGGGGTGGGCGCATCCGCGGCCAACGGGGTTGGGTGGTTGAAAAGGTTGAAGACGCCTCCGACGCCGAGCTTTGGGAACACCTGATGCAACAGGTTTATGGCGGTGAGGAAGCCCAACAGGACGCTATACCGCGCCAAATTCTAGTGCCCGAACTGCCTTCCAACCACGAAGACCTGTCCCAGTGGCTCAGCGAATTGCGGCAGGGGAAGGTCACCATCAAGGTGCCTCAGCGCGGGNAAAAGGCAGCCCTGATGGGCACCGTTCACGCCAATGCCCGTCAGGCGATGATCCTGCACAAGTCCCGCCGTGCGGGAGACTTGACCACAAGATCTCTGGCGCTGGCAGAACTGCAAGAAGCCCTTGATTTACCTATGCCGCTGCTGCGTATTGAATGCTATGACGTTTCGCATGTGCAGGGGACAAATGTTGTGGCCTCCATGGTGGTGGTGGAAGACGGCTTGGCANAANAGAGCGAGTACAGAAAGTTCGCCATCACCGGCGACGCCGCGATCGATGACACAGCATCTATGTACGACGTCATGAGCCGGCGTTTCCGGAACTACCTCGTGGACAAGGACACCCAGGCGATGACGGTGGGTGCCAGTGGCGAGATCCGCGTGCCTGCCGTGGCGTCAAACGATGCTGAGATAATGCCTGTGGAACCGGCTAAATCCAAGTTTGCTTACCCTCCTAATCTGGTGGTTGTCGACGGCGGTGTGCCTCAAGTAAACGCTGCCCAGAGAGCACTTGCCGACCTTGGCATTACCGACGTCGCCGTCATCGGTTTGGCCAAGCGGCTCGAAGAAGTCTGGGTACCGGAGAGTGACTTCNCCGTGATTCTGCCGCGTTCCTCGGAGGGTCTATACCTGCTGCAACGGATTCGTGATGAAGCCCACCGGTTCGCTATCACCTTCCACCGGGCAAAACGGGGCAAGGCCATGACCGCCTCAGTCCTTGACACAGTGTCCGGGTTGGGTGTGGCGAAGCAGAAGACCCTCTTGGAGCACTTCGGTTCCTTGAAANAANTTCGTGCAGCTACCTTGGCGGAACTCACTGCAGCCAAGGGTGTGGGCCCGGTCTTAGCCCAAGCGATCTTTGACGCGGTCAACGCTGAAGGAACCGCCGCAGGGAAAATTCCAGAACCCGCCCCGGCAGTGAATATGACCACGGGAGAAATCCTGGACTAGCGCCTTGGACCCTCCCTCGAACCCGCTTCGCGCGCCAGGGCCCCTCGGACGCTAGCGCCTTGCGCCCTCCCTCGAACCCGCTTCGCGCGCCGGGGCCCCTCGGACGCTAGGCTTAGTCAGTGACGTGGCAGTGGATCGCCATCGCAGCCATGCGGAGGCCAGTCACTGGACAAGCAAACAACTGACAGGGACGAGCAATGACCGAAAAGCAAGACTCAGTAGCCAGCGACGAGGCACTGACCNCCATCAAGCCTGTCGAATCCGAACTGCTGGTTGTCACCGGAATGTCGGGGGCAGGACGCAGTACTGCGGCCAACGCCCTGGAAGACCACGGCTGGTACGTTATAGAGAATCTGCCCNCGCAAATGCTCGCGGCTCTGGCAGAACTGGTCTCACGCATGCCGGCGGCACTGCCCAAGCTCGCCGTCGTTGTTGACGTCCGTGGCAAGGCACTGTTCGCCGATATCAGGGAGTCCCTGAACGCACTCTCAGCCGCTGGGATCAGTTACCGGGTGCTATTCCTTGATGCGAGCGATGACACCTTGGTTCGCCGTTTCGAGCAGGGCAGACGCCCACACCCACTGCAAAAGGACGGCCGTATCCTGGACGGTATTGCCGCCGAACGGCTGCTACTAGCTGATATGAAGTCCCAAGCGGAGATGGTCCTTGACACCTCGGATATGAATGTTCACCAGCTGGGCACTGCTGTCACCGAGCTTTTCTCAGAGTCCGGACCCGTGATTTTGAGCCTGACAATCATGAGCTTCGGTTTCAAATACGGTCTGCCCGTGGACGCCAACTATGTTGCTGACGTGCGTTTCATCCCCAACCCGCACTGGATTCCCCAACTGCGTCCGCTCACAGGCCAGGACGAAGCGGTGAGTAACTTTGTCCTCAACGACAACGGCGCTGCCGATTTCGTTGACCGGTACGTGCATGCCCTTGAACCCGTTTTTGACGGCTACCGCCGCGAGAACAAGCACTATGCCACCATCGCGGTGGGCTGCACCGGTGGGAAACACCGCTCCGTGGCCGTGGCCATTGAACTTGCCAAACGTCTGAGTCAGCTGCCGCGTGTGACCACCAGCATCCGGCACCGAGACCTCGGGCGGGAGTAAGCATGTACACCGGAATTCTGCCGATCATTCCACAGGCTACTAAATTGTCCAGCCCGGAGGCTGGTGTGCGCGTGGCGGCCCTCGGCGGCGGGCACGGGCTTGCCGCCTCACTCTCGGCGCTACGCCTTGTCACAGGCAATGTCACTGCCGTTGTGACGGTGGCAGACGACGGCGGCTCCTCGGGCCGCTTACGGGACGAGTTGGGTGTTCTTCCCNCGNGGGATCTGCGCATGGCCCTGTCTGCCTTGTGTGATGACACGGACTGGGGACGGACCTGGCGGGATGTGATGCAGCACCGCTTTACCTCGCGTGAGGGTGTTGCTGGTTCGCTGGACAATCACGCCCTCGGTAACCTGCTCATCGTGACGTTGTGGGAGTTACTGNGGGACCCTGTGGCGGGTCTGCGCTGGGCCGGCGCCCTGCTGGGTGCCCGCGGCGAAGTGCTGCCCATGGCAAGTGTCCCACTGACCATTGAAGGCCAGGTCAAGAACAATGGCACCCCAGGTCCACTGATCAGGGGCCAGTCACTGCTGGCCAAGGCCGGTGAAGTGGAGAATGTGCGCCTGGTACCCCAAGATGCCCCGGCATGTGTTGAGGCGGTGGCGGCCATTCACGACGCCGATTGGGTGGTCCTTGGCCCGGGGTCCTGGTACACCTCAGTGCTGCCGCACCTCCTGCTGCCAGAAATGCGTGAGGCCCTCTCAACCACCGCGGCCAGACGGTTACTCACCATGAACCTTGATGTGAACGACGCAGAGGCCGTTGGTATGAATGCTGCGGATCATCTCCACGTGATTTCTCGCTATGCACCTGAGTTCACCGTGGATGTGGTGCTGGCTGATCCGGACTCCATTGCCGATGTTGCCGAGTTCAGCGCAGCAGCGGCGATGATAGGTGCCGAGGTGGTATTCGGTAAGGTGGGAAGTTCCGGGCCTGACGCCGTCCATGACCCCTTGCGTCTGGCGGCTGCGTATCGAGATATTNTTGGGGATCACCAATGTACGTGAAAGTGAAGGCTGAACCATGGCGCTGACAGCGGCGGTANAAGAGGAATTGTCCCGACTTGATGTCAAGAAGTCCTCGGTTCGCAAGGCTGAAGTCTCGGCACTGCTACGTTTTGCCGGTGGATTGCACATCATCGCCGGGCGAATTGTGATTGAAGCTGAAGTGGACACCGCTGCAACCGCACGGCGCCTGCGCCTGGCCATTGCCGAAATGTACGGCCACCAAAGCGAGATCGTGGTGATTTCAGGAGGCGGCTTGCGTCGCGGCAGCCGGTATGTGGTGCGTGTGGTGCGTGACGGTGAGGCGCTGGCCCGTCAGAGTGGTCTCCTTGACGGGCGGGGACGGCCCGTGCGCGGCTTGCCATCCGCCGTCGTCAATGGCTCCACGGCGGATGCTGAGGCAGTGTGGCGTGGGGCTTTTCTGGCCCATGGCTCACTGACCGAACCCGGCCGTTCCTCAGCCTTAGAGGTCACCTGCCCGGGCCCTGAAGCTGCCCTGGCCCTGGTGNGGGCGGCGCGCCGCCTAGACATCGCTGCCAAGGCCCGTGACGTACGGGGCATTGACAGGGTGGTGATCCGTGATGGTGACACCATTGCTGCGCTGCTGGTGCGCATGGGCGCTCATGACACGTTCTTGGTGTGGGAGGAACGGCGCATGCGCAAGGAGGTGCGTGCCACGGCCAACCGCCTGGCCAACTTTGACGATGCCAATCTGCGCCGTTCAGCACAAGCCGCCGTTGCAGCCGGTGCCCGTGTTGAGCGAGCACTTGAAATCTTGGGCGAGGATGTCCCTGACCATCTTAAATACGCTGGCACGTTGCGCGTTGGGCATAAACAAGCAAGTCTTGATGAGTTGGGCCGGCTCGCTGACCCGCCGCTGACCAAGGATGCTATTGCTGGGCGTATCCGCCGTCTGCTTGCCATGGCTGATAAANAAGCCAAAGATTTAGGTATTCCAGGCACTGAGTCGAACGTCACTTTCGACATGCTCGATGGCTAAGGTGCCTAGTATGAAAGAGTAGAGAATGGAGAAACGCCTACTCAGGCGTTCTTTACACTGCCGGATCGTTCGAACCTGGACACACCACCGGCATCACAACAGAAAAATTGCAATGGAGGAACCGTGACTAAGTACACACTTCCGGAACTCAGCTATGATTACGCTGCCCTGGAACCCAATATTTCCGCCCGCATCATGGAACTGCACCACAGCAAGCACCACGCCGCCTATGTTGCCGGCGCGAACCTTGCGTTGGATCAGCTCGCCGAAGCACGCGAAAGCAATAACTTCGCCAACGTAGCCAAGTACTCCAAGGATTTGGCTTTCAACTTAGGTGGTCACACCAACCACTCCATCTTCTGGAACAACCTTTCCCCTGAGGGCGGCGACAAGCCAGAAGGTGAACTGGCCGCAGCCATTGACGACGCGTTTGGTTCCTTTGACGCTTTCCGCGCACACTTCACGGCCGCAGCCATGGGCATCCAGGGTTCCGGCTGGGCCCTGCTGTCCTTCGAAGGCCTCGGTGGCAACCTCTTGATCGAGCAGCTGTTCGATCAGCAGGGCAACATCNCCGTGGCCACCACGCCGCTGTTGATGCTGGATATGTGGGAGCACGCTTTCTACCTTGACTACGTCAACGTGAAGGCTGATTACGTCAAAGCATTCTGGAACATTGTGAACTGGGCCGATGTGGCCAAGCGTTTCGAGGCTGCGCGCAAANACGCAACCTCGCTGATCCTGCCGTAGGCAGCACGGAACAAAGCTGCACCACGTCAGCTTGTATGACCAATATGGACGCCCGCCCGTCAAATTACCGGGGCGGGTCCCATAGAACGTAATATAGATCACGGCGTTTGCCTAGCAATACGCCATGAATAAAAATCTCTGCCCAACGTCGTGCGGGAATCAATGGTTGAACCTAACCTTTCAACCTGACTACGCGTGCTCGCATGAGCACCAAGGAGAGAATAACGTGACTACTCGTATTGGTATTAACGGGTTCGGCCGCATCGGCCGCAACTACTTCCGTGCCGCCCTAGCCCAGGGTGCAGACGTCGAGATCGTGGCGGTTAATGACCTCACGAGCCCCGAAGCATTGGCTCACCTGCTCAAGTACGACTCCGTCCAAGGTCGCCTGCCTGTTTCCGTCGACGTTGTTGACGGCCACCTGGTGGTTGATGGCAAGACCATCACCGTACTCGCTGAGCGCGATCCCGCAAACCTTCCTTGGGGCAAGCTGGGCGTTGACATCGTCATCGAATCCACCGGCTTCTTCACCAAGGCAGCCGACGCGCAGAAGCACATTGATGCCGGCGCCAAGAAGGTCCTCATCTCCGCTCCGGCCTCCGACGAAGACATCACCATTGTGCTGGGCGTGAACGATGAACTGTACGATCCCGCCGCGCACCACATCATCTCCAATGCATCCTGCACCACCAACTGCTTGGGCCCGCTAGCTAAGGTTCTGAACGACAACTTCGGTTTGGAGCGTGGCCTGATGACCACCATCCACGCCTACACTGCTGATCAGAATCTCCAGGATGGCCCGCACAAGGACCTTCGCCGTGCGCGCGCCGCAGCTATCAACATGATCCCCACCTCAACCGGTGCCGCCAAGGCCATTGGCCTGGTTCTGCCGGAGCTCAAGGGCAAGCTCGATGGTTATGCCATCCGCGTACCCGTCCCCACGGGCTCAGCAACTGACTTGACCGCTACGGTGAGCCGCGAGGTTACCGTTGAGGAAGTCAACGCCGCCTACAAGGCTGCCGCAGCCGAAGGTAAGCTGGCCGGTTACCTGACCTACACCGAAGACCCGATCGTCTCCTCCGACATTGTCGGAGACCCGGCGTCGTCCATCTTTGACTCTGGTTTGACCAAAGTCATCGGCAACCAGGTCAAGGTTGTTTCGTGGTACGACAACGAGTGGGGTTATTCCAACCGCTTGGTCGACCTGACCGAGCTCGTCGCCTCAAGCTCTAAGGAAACGAATGACACTCCACACCCTCAGCGAACTCATCGATGAAGGTGTCCGCGGGCGGTACGTTCTGGTCAGAAGTGACTTGAACGTGCCGCTCGACGGCTCTAACGTCAGTGATGATGGACGCATCAAGGCCTCCCTTCCTGTCATTGCGGCATTGGCCGACGCCGGTGCCCGCGTTCTTGTGGCTGCCCACCTGGGCCGTCCCAAGGGTGCCCCGGAGGCCAAGTACTCTTTGGCGCCGGCTGTTGCCCGGCTAGCTGAACTGGCACCGGAGCTGAAGGCGACTCTTGCCGCGGATACCACCGGACCGGCCGCCCAGGCTGCTGCGATGGCCCTCGCCGACGGTTCGGTGCTGGTGCTGGAAAATGTGCGTTTCGACGCGCGTGAAACCTCANAGAACGACGCCGAACGGGCGGCTTTCGCTGCCGAGCTCGCCGCCTTGACGGGAACCAACGGCGCCTATGTGGACGATGCCTTTGGTGCCGTGCACCGTAAGCACGCCAGCGTTNTTGACATCGCAAAGGGGCTGCCGTCCTACCAGGGCGATTTGGTGCGGACCGAGTTGGAGGTGCTGCGTAAGCTCACCACCGAATCACAACGCNCCTATGTGGTTGTTTTGGGTGGGTCCAAGGTGTCAGACAAGCTCGCTGTCATTGATAACCTCATTGGCAAGGCTGACTCCATCTTGGTTGGCGGCGGCATGTTGTTTACGTTCCTTGCAGCGCAGGGCCACAAAGTGGGTGCCTCGCTGTTGGAGGTTGACCAGATCCCCGTAGTGCAGGATTACCTGGCCCGGGCCGAAGCAGCCGGCACCAGTTTCGTGCTGCCCACGGATGTTGTTGTAGCAGCGGGTTTCGCCGCCGATGCAGACCATGAAGTGGTTGCAGCGGACGCTATGGAAGCGAGCACTTTTGGTGCCACCGGACTTGGTTTGGACATTGGACCTATATCCGGGGCTGCGTTTGCCGCAGCCATTTCTGGTGCTAAAACGGTGTTCTGGAACGGCCCCATGGGTGTGTTTGAGTTTGCTGCCTTCGCTGAAGGTACCAGGGCAGTTGCCGGTGCTTTGAGCGCCAACAGCGCTGCTGGTGGCTTCACCGTTGTTGGCGGCGGTGATTCCGCGTCAGCAGTTCGCTCCTTGGGATTCGCTGATGATTCATTCGGCCACATCTCTACCGGTGGCGGCGCCAGCTTGGAATACCTTGAGGGCAAGGAATTACCTGGCTTGGTTGCCTTGGACCGCTAATCGCAGTGAGTGGCGGCAGGTGCGCCCTGCCGCCACTTTGCCGAAACTAACGTTCGGCACCGTATCGACACAGTTGTATTTAAGTGACGCAAGAAACGAGATAATGATGACAACGTCAACCAACGGTAATTTTGACCGGACTCCGCTGATTGCTGGCAACTGGAAGATGAACATGGACCATGTCCAGGGCATCACCTTGCTGCANAAGCTCGCCTGGACACTCTCCGACGCCCGCCACGATTTCAGCCGGGTGGAAGTTGCAGTCTTCCCGCCGTTCACTGATCTGCGTGGGGTTCAGACACTCGTTCAGGGCGATAAACTCAAGCTCGCTTATGGTGGTCAGGACCTCTCTGACCAAGACTCCGGCGCCTACACAGGTGATATTTCCGGAGCTTTCTTGAGCAAGCTGGGCTGCGCTTACGTGCTGGTGGGCCACAGCGAACGTCGCAGCATCCACGGCGAGTCCGATGAACTGCTCAACGCCAAGGTCAAGGCAGCCTTCCGCAACCAGGTCACTCCCGTCCTGTGTGCAGGNGAAGGTCTGGAGATCCGCAAGGCCGGGACCCATGTTGAGCACACGCTCGCTCAGGTGCGCGGCTCAGTTGCGGGACTGAGTGCCGAAGAGGCGGCAAAGCTTGTCATTGCTTATGAGCCTGTGTGGGCCATCGGTACCGGCGAAGTTGCCGGCCCGGAAGATGCACAGGAAATGTGTGCAGCTATCCGCGCGGAGTTAACGGAGCTCTTTGATGGCGAAACTGCTGCCAAGACCCGTTTGTTGTATGGCGGTTCTGTTAAGGCAAGCAACGTTGGTGCCATCATGGCAGAGCGTGATGTTGACGGTGTACTGGTGGGTGGGGCAAGTTTGGATGCCGGCGAATTCGCCAGCATCGCCCGTTTTGAAAGCCACCTCGTCACCAAGTAACTTTCCCCATCGGTCATGTCCGGGGCCCATTCGCCATGTGCGGGGTGACACCGCTAGACTTGACTGCGGACACACTGCTTAGCCTTGGCGCCAAAGCCGACGTTCGTACGAAAACCTTCTTTGAGTCGCTCAACTATCGAGCTGCCCAAACACCATGCTGAAAGGCACCCTCGTGGAAACACTACAAATTGCCCTGCAGATCCTTCTGGGTGTCACCAGCTTGCTGTTGACCTTGTTGATTTTGCTGCACAAGGGCCGTGGCGGCGGCTTGTCCGACATGTTTGGCGGCGGTATGAGTTCAAACTTGGGCTCCTCTGGTGTGGCAGAGCGCAACCTCAACCGCTTTACCGTGGTTCTGGGCATCACCTGGGGCGCGGTTATCATCGGTCTGGGCTTGATCATGTCCTATGGAAACCTGAACTAGTTCAGGCTATACACCGCATAACATCACAAAGGTCCCCTCCGGCACGTGCCGGAGGGGACCTTTTGCCTCTACGAAGCCCCAACTTGACGGAAGCGGTACAGGCCTAGTTTTCGCGGCGCATCAGGGCTGCCGGAACCTTGGCTGCGGCAGCCTCATCCAGTAGCCACATGGTCTTGTTGACGCCGCGGGCACCAGAGGCCGGCACCTGAATTTCGCTTGCACCGGCCAGACCCAAACCAACGGCAGCCGCTTTATCAGCTCCCGCAGCAACGATCCAAATTTCTTGGGCCGAGTTAATCGTCTCGAGTGTGAGGGAGACGCGCACCGGTGGTGGCTTGGGTGAATTAAGCACCCCGACCACGGCAGCACCCTTGGTGCGGATGCCGGCCATCTCCGGAAACAGTGAAGCGATATGCGCGTCCGGGCCCAGACCCAGCAGGAGGACATCGAAGCGAGGCACTGCCGGTGGTTCATCCGGGGACGCGTCGTCGTTCTCCCACTCCGTCCTTGCAGCACAGGCTAGCTCAGCGGCGTAAAGTGCCACAGCTTCACCGAGATCTGCCACCGAGTCTGAGGGAGCCATGGCGTGCACGCGTGCAGGATCGACAGGGACGTGGTTCAGTAACGCTTCGGCGGCCTGGCCGTAGTTCCGTTCAGGGGAATCAGTGGGGACGAACCTGTCATCACCAAACCAGAAATTCACCTTACCCCAGTCCACGGCCAGTCTGGCCGGGGACTTCGCTACTTCACGCAAAGTAGCTATACCAACGCTGCCGCCGGTCAGTACCACCGTGGCCTCNCCGCGCTCACTTTGGACATCGAGCAATCTAGTGATGAGCCGGGCCGCCGTGGTAGCAGCCAAGACGTCAAAGGACGGGTGAGGGGTGATACGGACATTAGCGCTCATGACTGAACAACCTTTTCTTCGGCCAACAGCTTTTCAAGNCCTTCGGTGACAACTTCACCAAATACAACATCGGGGTCAAGACGGCGCAGTTCTTCCGCCAAACAATCCTGCAAGGAACGGCGCGGCAAAAGNACCTGCTGCATGGGCTGCCCCGGCTGGGTCAAGGTGGCCTCCATGGTGCCCGGGCGGATCAGTTCCACATTCCCTTTCTTGCGTTCAATGATGACAGCGCGAATGCCCGTACCGCGGGGNTCCGCGGTCACAGTGATGGGCACGTTCAAGGACCTGTGCAACCATGAAGCCAACAACAAAGTGCTNGGGGAGTCGCTGGCGCCTTCAACCCGCAGCGCCGTGATGGGATCGGTGCCGTCATAGTGGTCCAAAGCTGCTGCAAGCTGAATACGCCAATTCGTTAGGCGGGTCCACGCTAGATCGGTGTCCCCTGCGGCATACGTGGCGCCCATGTGCTTGATAGCCTCGCACGGGTTGGCTTCATTGGCTGAATCGGTGATGCGGCGGTGCGCAATCTTACCCACAGGTGATTGGCTCGGTGACTCAGGGGCCCCGTTGGGCCACCACGCAACAATGGGNGCATCTGGCAGCAGTAGAGCCGAGATCAGCGACTCACTTTCAGTAGCCAACTCCCCATAGCAGCGCAGCACTATGACCTCCGAAGCGCCGGCGTCACCGCCTACCCGGATTTCACCGTCAAGACGCGTCTTATCCTCCGCGGAGCCAGCTGCCAGCACAATAATTCTGCACGGGTGCTCACGGCTGGCCAGGTTGGCTGCCTCAATGGCTTCTTCTTCGTGGCCATTTTGGGTGATCACCACAAGGGTCAGCACGCGCCCCAAGGCAACAACGCCGCCTTGCTCACGCATCTTGACAATTTCTTTGGTGATCTTGGAAGTGGTTGTATCGGGCAGTTTAACAATCATGGCCGCCGCCACGTCCTTCCGTCTCGTTTCAGCAATTCATCAGCCGAGGCAGGGCCCCAGCTACCTGGTTCGTAACTTTCGGGCTGGCTGCCTTCGGCTGCCCAGAACTCCTCGAACGGGTCAAGGATCTTCCACGAAAGTTCAACTTCTTCATGGCGCGGGAACAGCGGAGGTTCGCCCAGCAGCACATCAAGAATCAGCCGTTCATAGGCTTCGGGGCTTGATTCGGTGAAGGCGTGTCCATAACCAAAGTCCATAGTGACATCGCGGACTTCCATCTGTGTGCCAGGAACCTTGGAACCGAAACGGATGGTGACACCCTCATCTGGCTGTACCCGAATCACCACAGCATTTTGACCGAAGTCATCCTCGCCGTGCTCAGTGAACAAGAGGTTTGGTGCCCGCTTGAAAACCACCGCAATCTCTGTAACTCTGCGCCCCAGACGTTTGCCAGTGCGCAAGTAGAACGGCACGCCCGCCCAGCGGCGGGTGTGGATGTCAAGACGGACAGCCGCAAAGGTTTCCGTGGTGGAGTCCGCAGGAATGCCGTCCTCCTCCAAAAGCCCTTGNACGTGTTCTCCGCCCTGCCAGCCTCCGGCGAACTGACCGCGCGCTGAGTGNCTTGAGAGGTCCACGGGGAGCTTAACCGCTGCCAGAACTTTCTCCTTTTCCGCACGCAGGTGGTCTGCGTTGAACGAAATAGGTTCCTCCATTGCCGTCAAGGCAAGGAGTTGGAGCAGATGGTTTTGCATGACGTCACGGGCTGCGCCCACGCCGTCGTAGTATCCTGCACGGCCACCGGTGCCAATATCTTCAGCCATGGTGATCTGGACATGATCAACATAGTTAGAGTTCCACAAGGGCTCAAAGAACTGGTTGGCAAAGCGCAGTGCCAAAATATTCTGGACGGTTTCCTTGCCCAGGTAGTGATCGATCCGGAACACGGCATCGGGAGAGAAGACGGACTCCACAATCTCGTTCAGTGCCCTGGCCGAGGCCAAGTTGTGGCCAAAGGGTTTCTCAATGACAACCCGGCGCCAGCTCTCATCCTCGGTCTGAGCCAAGCCGTGATCGGAGAGCTGACGGCACACCAATTCAAAGGCCTTGGGGATGGACAGGTAAAACGCGTGGTTGCCCCGTGTGCCCCTGGTTTCATCGAGCTCAGCCAGGGTTGCCTTCAAACGTTCAAACGAATCATGATCGTCAAATTCGCCTTGGACAAAACGAATCCCTTCGCTTAACTGGTTCCAGACAGTGTCATCGAAGGGTGTCCGGCAGTGGGCCTGCACTGAAGACTTCACCTCAGCAGCAAAATCCTCGTCGGCCCAGGTTCGGCGGGCAAAACCCACCAGTGCAAAACTGGGNGGTAANAGGCCACGGTTTGCCAAGTCGTACACGGCAGGCATGAGTTTNTTACGGGCCAAGTCCCCAGTCACTCCAAAGAGGACCAAAGATGATGGGCCAGCAACCCGGGACAGCCGGCGATCACGGCTGTCCCGGAGCGGGTTTTCATTAGTTGATGTGGCAGAGGTGAACATCTGTTGAGAACTAGCCTTAGGTGTCTAAGTGGCGGCCAGCAAGTTCGGCCACCGCAGTCTGGAGTTGTGCCACGCCAGCAGCTACGTCCGTCAAATGCAGGCGTAATACCGGGCGTCCATGCTCAGCCAGTACAGCAGCGTCCCCAGCTGCTTGGGCTGCTATGAGTTCGCCAAAGCTAAACGGCCGTTCCGGAATCGGCAGATCCGCCTCCGGAGTGCCCGTAACCTGCAAGAACACACCCACGGCCGGGCCGCCCTTGTGGAACTGGCCTGTTGAGTGCAAGAAGCGCGGCCCNCACCCGAAGGTGACGGGACGGTTCGCAACAGATGCCAGCTCATTGCGGACACGTTCCAAGGGCGCATTGGCCAGCCTGTCAAGGTAGACCTGGACACTGAGGTAGCCATCCGCAGGCAGTGTTCCTACCAAAGCGCTGAGGGCGTGGCTCAGTGTTGCTGCCCCGGCCAGCCATACGGCGTCGTGGTTAGCTGTGCGCACCTCAATAGCACCGTCGGTGAACAATGCCGGGGTGGGTGCCGGGGTGGCGTCCAGCAGCCCGCGGGCAGCTGACTTCGCTGCTTCAACATCAGGCTGATCGAAGGGATTGATGCCTAGCAGTCGCCCAGCCACAGCTGTGGCAAATTCNCACACCATCATCTGTGCGCCAAGGTCCCCGGCGATACTGACTTCGTTCTCCCGAAGCTCGATCTCGGCATCCCCTGCTACCAGCCGAACCACCAACACATCACTGGCTCCGCCAGTGACCTCGGGNGAGTGCGGATCTGCCACAACGGGCAGTACGCCGGTGCCGAACTTGCCGGTGGACTCAGCGATGAGCTGTTCGGCCCAGTCGGAGAATCCGACAATGCCAGAACCCTCATCAACAATCACAATCTTGTTCCGCAACGGTGAGGTTGCGCCCAGNGCCGCCGCCAGCCGTAGACCAACATTGTCAACGTCGTCATCGCGCAGCATTTCAGCTGCTTCCTCGGCGGAGTCAAGAAGTGCTCCAATATCTACNCCGGCAAGGCCGGACGGGACAAGACCAAAGGCTGTGAGCCCCGAGTAGCGCCCACCCACGTTGGGATCGGCGTTGAAGACCTTGCGGTAGCCAGCAGCACGGGCAGAAACATCAAGTGGCGATCCGGGNTCAGTGACAATGATGATGCGTGACTTGGCATCAATGCCAGCGGCCGTGAACTCGTGCTCGAAGATGCGGCGCTGTGAATCAGTTTCTAGCGTGGATCCTGATTTTGAGGAAACAACGATGGCCGTGGAGGCCAGCCTGTCACTGACAGCTGCCCGGACCTGGTCTGGTTCGGTGCTGTCCAGGACGCTCAGCTCAACTCCAGCCGTGGCTGTAATAACCTCCGGTGCCAAGGAAGACCCACCCATACCGCACAAAACGATGTGGTTGATGCCTTCGGCGTGCAGCTCATTGCGCAAGGAAATGATCTGTTCAACTAGGGGTGCTGAAATCTCGGGAGCTTCAACCCAGCCCAAGCGGATGGCTGACTCAGCTTCCGCCTCCGGACCCCACAAAGTGGCGTCTTTGGCGAACATCCTTGAGGCCACCTGGTCTGCCACCAAGGTCATGAGATGGGTGGCCCCGGCCTCTTGCGCGGCGCCGGTTGCCGCAAATGCCAGTGATGTCATGGTATTAGCCTTCCGCCCCTGCAGCGTCAAGTGCGTCCTGCACGTGGTTCAGGAGCTCTTTCCAGCTGGCAACGAACTTATCCAGGCCTTCAGTTTCAAGGAGATTGACAACCTCGTTGTAGGAGACGCCTAGGCCCTCGAGCTGGTTCAGCAGGGCGTTGGCTTCCTCGTAGGTACCGGTAATGGTGTCGCCGGTGACCACGCCGTGCTCGAATGTGGCATCGAGGGTCTTCTCCGGCATGGTGTTGACAACGTTCACAGCGGCCAGGCCGGTGACGTACATCGTGTCCGGGTAGGCAGGGTTCTTGACCCCGGTCGAAGCCCACAGGGGNCGCTGGGGNAGTGCGCCGGCGTCGGCCAGCAGAGCCCAACGCTCGGAGGAAAAGACCTCCTGGAACACTTGGTAAGCCAGGCGGGCATTAGCCAGTCCGGCCTTGCCCTTGACGGAAGCCGCTTCCTCGGTACCGATGGCATCGAGGCGGTTATCAATTTCCAAGTCCACGCGAGATACGAAGAAGGAGGCCACTGAGTGGATATCGGCTAAGTTATGGCCGTTGGCTTTGGCCAGTTCAAGACCGCTGAGGAAAGCGTTGACAACGGCGCGGTAACGCTCGAGCGAGAAGATTAGTGTGACGTTGACGCTGATGCCCTCACCTAGTGTTGCGGTGATAGCAGCAAGACCTTCAAGGGTTGCCGGGATCTTGATGTAAACGTTCTTCTTGTTGACCTTGGCGTACAAGCGCTTGGCCTCGGCGAACGTGCCCTCGGTGTCCCACGCCTTGCGGGGATCAACCTCGATGGAGACACGGCCGTCAACACCCTTGGTAGCGGCGGCAATAGGAGCGAACAAATCGCAGCCGTCAGCAACATCGGAGGTGGTGATTTCAAATACTGCATCTTCGGCGTTGATACCAGCAGCGGAGAACTTCTTCAGCTCGGGCTTGTAGTCATCGCTCTTGGTGATGGCTGCTTCAAAGATGCTGGGGTTGGTGGTGACGCCAACAACGTTCTTNTCTTCGATGAGCTTGGCCAGGCTGCCGCTGTTGAGGCGGTGGCGGGAAAGGTCGTCCAGCCAGATGGAGACACCTGCGGCGGAGAGTGCGGCAGTGGGAGTTGAATGAGTCATTTTGCTACTTCCTGAAGATGAAGGCCCTGCATGGTTCAGCACTGCAGGCGAGGTGTTCTATTCCCGCTCTTGCCAACACCGGCCAGCGGCGGGCAAAATGGTGTATGGCCTTGTTGGGGCGCAGTAACGCCAACATTGCTGCACGGAAGTGCTGCGCCCCAACAAGAGGTGAATATTAGGCGTTTGCTGCGGCCAGGGAATCCTTGGCCGCGGCGGTCACGGCCTCTGTGGTGATGCCAAATTCGTTGAACAAAACCTTGTAGTCCGCGGAGGCGCCAAAGTGTTCCAGAGATNNGGATCGGCCAGCGTCGCCCACAAACTCACGCCACCCCAAAGCCAAACCAGCTTCAACGGAGACCCGTGCCTTCACGCCAGCTGGCAAGACGGCTTCGCGGTACTGCGCAGACTGAGCCTTGAACCACTCAACACACGGCACCGAGACAACACGGGCAGCAATACCTTCAGCGGCCAGTGCCTCGCGGGCATCCACAGCAAGTTGGACTTCGGAGCCGGTGGCGATCAGGATCACCGCCGGGGTGACAACAACGCCGTCGGTCACTGCTTCAGCCAAGACGTAGGCGCCCTTGGCCACCTGGTCCGCAGAGCCGAACTCAGTGGCTGTGGCAGCGCCGGTTCCGCGGGCGTAGGTGGGGATGTTCTGACGAGTCAGCACAATTCCGGCGGGGTTCTTGGTGGTTTCCAGGATCTTCTTCCAGGAAGCGGACACTTCGTTGGAATCGCCGGGGCGGATAACATCAAGACCCGGAATAGCACGCAGCGTGGCAAGCTGCTCCACAGGCTGGTGTGTGGGGCCGTCCTCGCCCAGGCCGATGGAATCGTGCGTCCACACGTAGATGGACGGGACACCCATCAGTGCGGACAGGCGGATGGCCGGGCGCTGGTAGTCGCTGAAGATCAAGAACGTGCCGGAGAAGGCGCGGGTAGGGCCACCTAAATGGATGCCATTGACAATAGCTGCCGCAGCATGCTCGCGGATACCGAAGTGCAAGACACGGCCGTAAGGGCCACCGGACCAGGTATCGGTCTGCTTCGAGGCGGGAACAAATGAGCCCGCACCGTCGATGGTGGTGTTGTTCGAGCCAGCGAGGTCACAGGAACCGCCCCACAGTTCAGGGAGCACACCGCCAATAACGTTCAGGACCTTCCCTGACGCAACACGGGTTGAAACATCCTTGCCGCTTTCAAAGACGGGCAGGTTTTCTTCCCACCCGGCAGGGAGTTCCTTCTTNTCAATGCGCTCCAGCAGTGCAGCATTTTCGGGNTTGGCGCTCTGCCATGCTGTAAAGGCCGTGTTCCACTCTTCGTGGGTGGCAGCGCCACGGGCAACGAGTTGGCGGGCGTGCTCGAGCACTTCCGGCTCCACAGCAAAGTGCTGCTCGGGGTCAAAGCCCAGCACCTCTTTCAGCGCCGCAACTTCGCCAGCACCTAGTGCTGAGCCGTGGATGGCTCCGGTGTTCTGCTTCTTCGGGGAGGGNAAGCCGATGATGGTGCGCAGGGAAATGATGGACGGCNNGGACGTCTCAGATTTTGCTGCAGCCAATGCTGCGTGCAGCTCGGCAACGTCTTCAACGTACTCGCCGGTCTTGGTCCAATCCACGCGCTGGACATGCCAGCCATACGCCTCATAGCGCTTGAGGACGTCTTCGGAATAGGCAATGTTGGTGTCATCTTCAATGGAGATGTGGTTGGAGTCATACACAACCACCAGATTGCCCAGTTCCTGGTGCCCAGCCAGGCTGGAAGCTTCACTGGTGATGCCTTCTTGCATATCGCCGTCGGAAGCGATGACCCACACAGTGTGGTCAAACGGGCTAGTGCCGGGNGCGGCGTCAGTATCCATCAATCCGCGCATGCGGCGCTGGGAGTACGCGAAGCCCACGGACGAGGCCAGGCCCTGACCCAACGGACCAGTGGTGATTTCAACACCAGCAGTGTGCTTGTACTCGGGNTGGCCCGGGGTCAGCGAGCCCCACGTGCGCAAGGCCTGAAGATCGGTAAGTTCCAGACCGAAGCCCGAAAGAAACAACTGCACATAAAGTGTCAGCGAGGTGTGCCCGGGNGAGAGGATGAAACGGTCCCGGCCCATCCAGTCCGGGTTCTTGGGATCAATGCGCATGACCTTCTGGAACAGCAGATACGCGGCCGGAGCCAAGGACATTGCTGTACCCGGGTGACCGTTACCCACCTTCTCAACGGCGTCAGCGGCCAAAACGCGGGCGGTGTCAACTGCACGCTGATCGTTGGCGGTCCAGGTAAATGTTGGCAAGTCCAGATGTGACACTGACAGGTCCCTCTCGTTATGAGCATAAACAATGCAAGTACAGGGCAAGCATGCGCGACAAACAAAGATATCGTTCAGCGCTGTTCCCCAGGCCCTGCCCCGGGTATTGCTCCAGCGAGATCAAGCCTAGTCCAGCGGGCACAAAATAATGCTTGTTCTCGCATAGTTAGGCGTTTTCCAATTTACACGACATAGGGCAGCAACCGTGATTAGTTTTCATATGTTGAGAACCACGGCGCAGATCAGCTGCTTGTCCGTCGTTGGTGCTTCCGCCATAGGGGCGGGTATGATATGTAGAGCTGTGCCCGGTGCGCCAGCCCACCCCGTAAAGGACGGGCAGGGTGTATCACAAGAACTATCTGCGTCGAATCAACAATGAAAACATGGTGACATTACACGTGAGTGCAACGCATACCCCGGCCGCTGAAGCTTCGCCAAGAGTTTCAGTCGGTTTCGCGGAAAAGGCCAAGGGCTATGTTGCCCTGACGAAACCGCGGGTCGTGGAACTCCTCTTGGTGACCACCTTGCCCACCATGTTTTACGCCCATGGTTTTGCGGGCAAGAGCGGTGTTCCCAGCCTGTGGCTCATGGTGGCCACCATGGTGGGTGGCGCATTGGCGGCCGGTGCCTCCGGCGCGTTCAATTGCTACATTGACCGTGACATTGACAAGATCATGAACCGCACCTCCAAACGCNCCCTTGTCACCGGCGTCATCACCNCCCGTGAAGCTCTCGTGTTCTCATGGGTCCTCACGGTCCTGGCGATCGTCCTGCTATGGAGCGTCAACCCGCTCACCGGCATACTGGGCATTGGCGCTATCTTCGTCTACGTGGTGATTTATTCGTTGATCCTCAAGCGCCGCACGGCGCAGAACATCGTCTGGGGTGGTGCCGCGGGATGTTTCCCCGTGCTGATCGCCTGGGCAGCTGTGAATAACACGATCCAGTGGCCCGCCGTGATCCTTTTCATGATCATCTTCCTCTGGACACCGCCGCACTACTGGCCGCTGTCCATGCGCTACAGCGATGACTACAACGCGGTCAATGTCCCCATGCTTGGCGCCGTGGCAGGTTCGCGAACCGTCGCCGTCCAGGTGGTTCTGTACACGTGGGCCATGGTGGCCTGCTCACTGCTGATGATTCCATTGGGAGGGGCCGGCATCGTTTACACCGTGGTGACGGCGGCTGCCGGAGCCTGGTTCCTGTACGAGGCCCACACCCTTTACAACAACTCCAAANAGNACCTGGTCACGAAGAAGAACGCCATGAAGGTCTTCCACGTCTCCATCACCTACTTGACGTTGGTGTTCTTATCGCTAGCCGTTGACCCGTTTGTTGGTTCGGCCTTGATGGGCTAAATCTGCTGACCGTCCTGAAACGGCGCCCACCCTGGAGGTTGGGCGCCGTTGCCGTCTATGGGCAGCGCGTGGCTGTGGTTATTGGGATGATCCCTGCTGAGGGGCGGAGGTGTTCTCCGAAGTGCTGGCACCTGCGAGGAATTCCAACACAATCAAGACGACTACAACGATTCCAATGATGAGTAATGCCGCCGAACCGGTGGGATCCGACAATGCCAGATACCATGCTGCGCCAACCACAACAACAACTACGCGGGTAAACGTGCGGTAACGCCCAAGGAACCTACCGACAGCACCGGTNATTGATTCCCGTGCCGCTGCGCCGGTGGGTGCGAACAAGAATGCAGCTATGGCCACTGCAAGTGCGATCAGCCCGAGGGCGCGCAGTGCGGTGCGCATGAACTGAATCATTTGGTCGTAGATCGCGGCAGCTGCCGGCGAGGGCAACACATCGGAGGGGACCGCATTGAGGTACAGTGCCCGCAACACCGTGAGCGCAATTCCAAAGATGATCATGGACGCCGCCACGGCCAGGCCGCCAGCAAGAATCGTCGTGCGGCGCCTTCGCGAGACAACGACGGCGGCGGCGAACGAAACCACGGCGAGGATAGGGAGTACCCCAGCGGCAATGTTCAGCCAACTGACGTACATCCGAAGGGCCGAGAAATTCTTAAATTCAAANATGGTGAATGACACGTCAACTTCGGGGATTTGGCTGGCGATGGTAAAACCACGATCAATGAGATCCTGTTTGACGGTCTTGATGAGGCTGGCAAGACTGATGGTCACCGTACCGTCGTTAGCGNNATCTGGACCGTCCCCGGTGTTGCCTGTGAGGGCGTTGTCCAACTGCTGGTGCGCCTGCCGGTTCGCCAAGATCCAGGCTTGCTCGAACTGGCTGCTGTGGATAAGTGCGTCAACCCGGCTGCTGACAAACCCCTCGATCGCATTAGTTAGAGGCACCGACAGGCCGGGCAGAAAGGCTCGGGCACTTTCGGGAACAAAGTCTTGACGTGCCAGTGCGGTCAATGAGTCCTTTGTTACGGTCGCTATATCAAGGTGCGACTGGATTTCCTCACTCACCCGGGCAGAGATCGCTGCCTGAACCGCCGGGTCATTGGCCAGTGGGCCAACCGTCGCCACGTATCTATCGGTGTCTGTGATTTGCTCGTGCGCCCAAGTGGCTACGAGAGACAACGGTGCGAGCAAGGCGGTGAATGCGATCAGTATGCTGGCGATGACTGTGCGCCACCGNTTCCGCGCCATGGGTGACTCGTGTTGCTTCGGGGACACGGGATTTTCGGCGTTCAAACGCGCCACTTCGGCGCGGAGGCGCGCCAGCTCTGCCTCGATCGACTCGTGGGGAAGTATCGAATCTCTGGGTTGTTCGCTCACTTCGTCTTCTTTCATCACTGCCCTGTGGCAACGGCACATCGATGTTTTCAGTTTCGCTGGTGGGAAAAATCCAGGTGATCAGAACGCCAGCTGTAGCGGCTTTCCGATCGCCGTGCTGCCAGGTTCACCCTGACATCGGTTCACCCTGACATCGATGGGAAAACCTTCCTCCGCGCCGGTGACGCCACGGGGAAACCCGGTTTCCCCGATATTAAAGCCCGCAGCCGCGGGACATCACCCACTGGAGGTGAACTACCTCGCTCCGGGGGCCCGGCCACTATGGGGCCCGCTTCTGCGCACTGGACACCTCTTAGATTGAGCGCTGTCAGTGATCTTCTCAACGCGTCTTCTCTGCCAGCCTGATCGCAGCCTTTGATTTTTAGATTCGTTGACAGGGCTGGAAGCTAGCCACGGCATTTAGCAGTTAGCTGTTGCCATTTCCAAGTTAACTGTTGCATGGGCCAGTGATCGCCGGTGGGGCGGCGCTTGTCATTGCCGCAACTGTCTGCTCGATCAGTTGAGGTGTCACCCGTCCACCCCGGCGGCGAAAGGATTACTCAGCGCTACCACAATGAGAAGCAGAACAAGGGTAAATTCGGCCGCCATCGACACCAGAAAAGCCTGCGTGATCCTGGTCGCAGGAAGCGTGACAACGAAGATTGAAATGACCACGAACGTTCCTCCTCCGATGAGCAGGGCCCACAGCATACCCGGCAGACGGGACTCGGCAGCCACGATACGGGTCTCCCTCGCCGTGGAGATGCTGCCAATCTGGGAGGCCAAGTTAGTCGCCGTGGCCGCGTGCAATGCCCCAACCGCCGGCTGGTCACCGACGCCCACCGAAACCACGAGGTTGTGGTACGCCGCGTCCACTTTCGCCGAGCCGCCCTGGTGTTCGGCTAGGGCTGGCCAGTCATCGGCCGGCACCGCCCGGCCATAGCAAATCAGGGCACGTTGGATAGACATTTGTCCCTCAGGAAAAGTGACNGCCTGCTCGAAGGCGGTACCGATCGAGGTAGCCTCATCGCCCACTGCTTGCCGGGCATCGGCGAACTGACCAAATAGAAACAGGATTGAAAATCCCACCACCACCCCATACGCGGTCGCCACGTAGGACAAGGTTGCCGCCCAAGACTCGGGGTGGGACTGTCTTCCGCGCAGGAACTTTCGGCCCAGAATGCAGGCAGAGAAGGCCACAATAAATGTGATCACCAGCCACAACCCCGTGGCCCAAGGCCCGTTCATCGCCGTCCCCTTAGAGCTGATGCTCCTGCCAACCAGCTCTGAGTGGGAGTCATAGGTGAAGGAACTTTGACCTCGACGGGGCAGAAGACTATGTCATCGGGCATCGTGTTCTCCTGGATGACGAGTGGCTGACGGACTAGTTGGTAGCTCGAGCATTACAGTGCCACTGAGCCATTGCATCGCCCCGAACGGGTGATCTTTCCCCGCCGTTGACCGGAGCGCTTCCTACGCTCGACGGGGATGATGCTCCAACTTCGAAAGTCCCAGATTATGGCACCGTGGCGGCGGACAATCCGTGCACCGCAGTGGCTGCAGCCCTCTGGATCCAGGAATGTTCACGCTGCGGTAAGCGATCGTCAGCTCAGCTAGTTCCAGCCCGTTGGCTGTGGGCAACCCTCGTAAAGTCGAGGTTGAGCCAGCCGCCGGCTGACAGCGAGAGGCCATGGAGGCGCTTTCACCCTCGGGTGATGACGGGGCACTCACTGATAAGGAGAATTAGTGAATTGGTCTGTAATCGCGTGGTGTCAGTGTCCGGGCTCCACCATGATCCTCTGCCAAAATTCTGCATGTTAGAGGTTGCGCACGTGGCCGCAGCAGCCCGAACCTTGCAGGAAATTCACGGCTCTAAGACCCCGCAGTGGCAACTAGCCTGCCGTGATGGGGTCCTTGCCGCGGTTCAGAGCCACGTCAACCATGTTTGTACCCACCGCCAGCATCAGCGAAGCACCCAGCATATGCACGCCCACCAGGAGCGCAGGAATACCTGTGAAGTACTGCCAGTAGCCGATGGCGCCTTGGAATAGCACGCAAACAAAGAGCAGGATTGCGCCGTTGCGTAAAATGACGGCGCTGTCATTGCGCCAAACAAGGATGACCAGCAACAGGGCCGCGGCAACTAGTACGTACACGGGGACAGCGTGGATGCGCGTGACAAGATAGCCGTTGAGTTCCATACGCGGCGACGTCGAATCCCCGGAGTGTGGCCCGGAACCGGTGACGAGAGTGCCCAAAACCACAGCCAAGTAACTTGCAAGGGCTGCGACAACGCTCACCCGGCGAACTAGCGGACGCGCCCTAACAGCGCCCTGGGGTGCCGTCCGGCCGGTGCGCCCATAGGCCCTATTGACAAGGAGCATAGAGACCACAACAAGAGCCGCCGACACTAGGAAGTGCAGGCTGACCACGTAAGGGTTCAGGCCTGTCATCACGGTGATGCCACCAATAACAGCCTGCGCGGGAATCACCGCCAAGAGACAGAACGCCAACCAGAAGAGATCTTTCCGTTCCTTGCGCATGTTCCACAGCATCACCAACAGGGCCAGGCCCACGGCTGCCAGGGCAAAGGTCAGTGTTCGGTTGGCGAACTCGATAAAACCATGGATGCCCATTTCAGCGGTGTTTGTCAGTGACTCCGCCGTGCACTTGGGCCAGGTGGGGCAGCCCAGTCCGGACCCTGTCAGACGAACCACTCCACCAGAGACAATCAGCACACCTTGGCCGATCAACGAGCCGACGGTCAGCCGCCTGATGGCAGGGGTGATGGTGGTGGGGAGCTTGTCGGTGATGTTCCGCAGGCCCTTGTGCAGTGCAGTGTTGCTTTGACTCACTTCAGTGACGCCTTTCAATTCCATTTGAACCACTTGACGGCGGCAAAGGAGCAAACCACTGCCCACGCAAGCAAGATAATGAGCCCNCACAGGTCAAGACGGCTTTCAATCAGGGCAGCACGCATAAGGTTGCCCAACGCACCGGAGGGCAACCATTGAACCCATCCTTCAAGCGTGCTGGAAAATTTCCCGGCGGGCAACACAATCCCACCCACGGCCGCAAACAAGATCCAGCCTAGGTTGGTGATGGCGAGGGTTGCCTCCGGACGCACCGTCCCGGCAATCAGCAGACCGAGGGCGGTGAAGGCGCCAGCNCCGAGAATCAGCAGTGGCAGCCCTAACAGCACCCCAGCAATGGGTGGACGCCAGCCCATAAATGCGGCAACAGCAGAGATGAGAACTACTTGCAACGCCAACGCAACCAACACAGCAATGACCTTGCCGGCAATCAGTCCACCCTTACCTAACGGTGTGGTGGACATGAAGCGCAGCACACCATAGCGGCGGTCAAATCCAGTGGCGATGCCCTGGCCTGTAAACGCCGTGGAGAGTGCGCACAGGGCGAGGATGCCGGGTGTTGCAATGGCTACCCGTGAATAACCCATGCCGTCAAGGAGNNGGGTGGCCACTAGAGCTACCAGCCCCAACAAGGGCATGACCACCATGAGCACCAGTTGTTCGCCGTTACGGAGCATGGTGCCGGCTTCATACTTACCTTGGCTGATGATGCGCCGTGTCAGTGTGGCTGGCTGGCCGGGCGGTGCTTCGTGAAAGAGCGTACTCATGAAATCCCCATGGTTTCTGGGTTGCTGGCTCCGCTGGAGATCGCCAAGAAGACGTCCTCAAGTGACTGGGATGCCAAGTGGACCGAAGTTGGCATGATGGCCTGCTGTGCGCACCATGCGCCGAAGCGGCCTAGGTCCGCCGGCTCTAGGGTGCCTTCTAGGGCGTAGCTGCCTGGGCGTGTCTCAGTGCAAGAAAGGTCAGGACGCAGCAGGGGTGTGAGGTCTAGATGTGGCGTAGCCTCAAAGGTCATAACTCGCTGTTTCAGCGCAGTTGTTGAGTGTTCCAACAGTTCAGGCACGGTTCCTTGGGCAACTGAGGCGCCCTTGTCCACAATGTAGACGTAGTCAGCTAAGCGCTGGGCGTCGTCGAGCAGGTGAGTGGTGAGCACAATCGCCTTGCCAGCGTCCCGCAGTTCGCGAATCAGTTCAAANACCATGATCCGTGATTGGGGNTCAAGGCCTGCGCTTGGCTCATCAAGGAAGAGCACTTCAGGGTTGCCCAACAGGCTTGCTGCAAGGGCGACCCGCTGCTTNTGCCCACCTGAGAGGCGGCGGATGGTTGTGTCGGCAAACTCCCCGATGCCAAGCCGCTCCACCAGAGCGTCAACGCTGAGCGGGTTGGCGTAGAGGCTGGCAATATGGCGCAANAGAGGGATGGGACGGGCTGCAGGNGGCAGTCCGCCGTCCTGCAGCATGACGCCCACCCGCGCCCGAAGCCCGGCGTTAGCATTGTGTGGATCCTCACCGAGCAATGAAATACTGCCNCCGGTACGGTGCTGCAGGCCTTGGGCGCACTCAATGGTGGTGGTCTTGCCTGCCCCATTGGCGCCAAGCAGCGCGGTGACTGCACCAAAATGCGCCTGCAAGCTAATGTTGGAAATAATACGTTTCATCCGGCCATCCAATGCCGGCAGGGGCCCCACGTCCTTGATGAGCCCGGAGATTTCCAAGGCAGGGGAAAGTGTCTTTGTCACGCGGCCATTGTACGCGACGCAGTTGGGTGTTCCGCGGTGGGACCGTGCAGGAAGGCGTGCGTAGGGTCACCTTAGTGGAACCATGAGGCGAATTAGCGCATACTTGTGTTGTCTATTGCTGTATGTTATTTCGAGTGCGTGGAGGTGTTAATGAGTCAGCATGTTGAACCCGGGACGGTTCCAGCCCTTGAGCCTGATGAACGTACCCGAGACCGCGTCCTCACCGCCGTTCTGAAACAGGGCCCAGTCAGTGCAGCGCAATTGGGCACTTTGTTGNGGTTGACCNCTGCTGCAGTCCGCAGGCACTTAGACACGCTCTCCCGTGAGGGACTTATTGAGGTTAAACTCATCAGCAATGCCAAAGGCGGCGCCGGACGCCCTGCCCGCAGATACGTGGTTTCACGGCGCGGGCAAACCGAAATCGGTGATGACTACTTAGAAATCGCCACGCTTGCCTTGAGCGAGATAGCACACAGTCGCGGCGAGATCGGTGTTGTTGAATTTGCGCAGCGCCGGTTCGCTAAGATGGAAGAAAAGTACCAGCCTTTGGTTGACGCCGCAGGAACTGATGTTGCTGCCCGGTCTAAGGCCCTTGCCGCTGCGCTGAACGTGGACCGTTTTGTGGCAACGTCAAATTCGCTCAATACCGGTTCTGCCATGGCTGCAGAGCAGCTGTGCCAAGGGCACTGTCCCATCCAGGAACTAGCTAGTTCCTTCCCTGAATTTTGCGACGCCGAAACCCAGGTATTTGCCCGGCTCATCGGCGTCGACGTACGCAGGCTCTCCACCATGGCAAGCGGAGGGCATGTGTGTACCACGCATGTGCCTACCGGCCGTGCAGTGGTGCGAAAGCTTGCCGCAGTCCCAGCCNACCAAAGTGCCGGAGCATGTAGAGCCGGTCATCAGAGTGCAGGCAAAACTGTTTCGATGGGTGCTAAACGCCCAACGAACCTCATTTCCAACCATCAGCAAGAAAGGCCGTGATGACGGATCAACTAGCGCAGGATGTAGGCGCGGAGACTGCTGTCGAAGACACCACGCTCCACCACATCCTCGAGGCAAACCCCGAGCTGGAGGGCCTAGGAAACTATGCTTTCGGCTGGTCAGATAAAAACGAGACCAGTGATAATGCACGCCGTGGCCTGAGCGAAGAGGTTGTCCGCGACATCTCCGCTAAGAAGGGTGAACCAGCATGGATGCTGGATATGCGCCTGAAGGGTCTGAAGTACTTCGACCGCAAGCCCATGCCCACCTGGGGTGCGGACCTGTCGGGCATCGACTTCGATAACATCAAATACTTCGTGCGTTCCACGGAGAAGCAGGCCACCACGTGGGAAGAGTTGCCGGATGACATCCGCAACACCTACGAGAAGCTCGGTATCCCCGAAGCTGAACGCAACCGGCTTGTTGGTGGCGTCACCGCCCAGTACGAATCCGAAGTTGTGTACCACCAGATCCGTGAGGATCTGGTGGCGCAANACGTTATCTTCACCGATACAGATACCGGTCTGCGCGAATACCCTGAACTGTTCCAGGAATACTTCGCCACCATGATCCCCATCGGCGATAACAAGTTTGCGTCCTTGAACACGGCCGTCTGGTCCGGCGGTTCCTTCGTCTACGTCNCCNCGGGTGTTCACGTGGAAATCCCGTTGCAGGCTTACTTCCGTATCAATACCGAAAACATGGGCCAGTTTGAACGTACCCTCATCATCGCCGATGAAGGCAGCTACGTTCACTACATTGAAGGTTGCACGGCGCCGATTTACACCTCGGACTCCNTGCACTCGGCTGTTGTGGAAATTGTTGTTAAGAAGAACGCTCGCGTTCGCTACACAACGATTCAGAACTGGTCCAACAACGTCTATAACCTGGTGACAAAGCGTGCCATTGCCCATGAAGGCGCCACCATGGAATGGGTCGATGGCAACATCGGTTCCAAGGTCACCATGAAGTACCCGGCCGTCTACCTTGTGGGCGAGCACGCCAAGGGTGAGACTCTGTCGGTTGCTTTTGCAGGCGCAGGCCAGCACCAGGACACCGGTTCCAAGATGGTTCACATTGCGCCTAACACGCAGTCCTCGATCATCTCCAAGTCTGTTGCCCGCGGTGGCGGCCGCTCAGCCTACCGTGGTCTGGTCCAGATTCGTGAAGGGGCCACCCACTCGGCCAACACCGTCCGTTGCGACGCGTTGCTGGTGGACACCATCTCACGCTCAGATACCTACCCGTATGTTGACGTTCGTGAAGATGACGTTTCCATGGGCCACGAGGCAACTGTCTCTAAGGTCAGTGAAGAGCAGCTGTTCTACCTGCAGTCCCGCGGCATGCCCGAGGACGAGGCTATGGCCATGATTGTGCGCGGCTTCATCGAGCCGATCGCCAAGGAACTGCCCATGGAATATGCACTTGAACTGAACCGCCTGATTGAACTGCAGATGGAAGGGGCCGTCGGCTAAATGACCGAGCTCACGCAAGAACACGAAACAGAGTCANAAGTTTGGTCTCAGGACTTCATCAAGGGAATGACGGAGGAAGGCGAGAGCCTGTCCGAGATCAACCCTGAATCAGGTCCGTTGGGCGGTAGCGCGGCCAAGGCTCACAGCCATGGCGGTGACAGCCACGGGNGTGGCGTTGGCGTCCCGGACAGCTCACGTGCTGGCCGTCTAACCTCCTACAAAGTCGCTGACTTCCCGGCCATCACCGGCCGTGAAGAAGACTGGCGCTTTACCCCACTCAAGCGCCTCCGCGGCCTTGACCGGGTTGGTATCAAGGGTCAGGAACTGAACGGCCCCGCCNCGGTGGTTGAAGTTTCCGCACCCGAGGGCGTCACGGTTGAGACTGTTGGCCGTGACGATGCACGCATCGGTTCAGCTGGCATCCCCGAGGACCGGGTGGCTGCCGCTGCCTGGGAAAACTTTGCCGAAGCAACTATTGTTACGTTGCCTAGCGAATTTGCTGGCAATGCTGAGAACGTGACCACCTTGACGCTGACGGGCCAGGGCGATACCCCGGCGGCAGCGCACATCGTAGTCCATGCCAAGAAGTTTGCTACCGGTGTTGTAGTCCTTGACCACCGTGGTACGGCTGTTTTGAGCGAAAACGTTGAGATCGTTGCTGAGGACGGTGCCAACCTCACCGTTGTCAGCATCCAGGACTGGAACGATGACGCAGTGCACGCCAGTGCCCAGCACATCAAGATTGCCCGCGATGCCAAGGTCAAGCACTTTGTTATCAACCTTGGTGGCAACTTGCTGCGCACCACGCCTTCTGCCCGGTACACCGGCACCGGTGGCGACGTTGAAATGTTCGGCCTGTACTTTGCCGATGCAGGGCAGCACCTGGAGCAGCGGTTGTTCGTTGACCACTCCACCAAGCACTGTAAGTCACGTGTCACCTACAAGGGTGCATTGCAGNGAGAGGGTGCACACGCCGTGTGGATTGGCGATGTCCTGATCCGTGCAGAAGCCGAAGGAACAGACACCTACGAGCTGAACCGTAACCTGATCCTGACCNAGGGTGCCCGTGCCGACTCAGTTCCCAACCTGGAAATCGAGACTGGCCTGATCGAAGGCGCTGGACACGCAAGTGCCACCGGACGCTTCGACGACGAGCAGTTGTTCTACCTGCAGACGCGCGGCATTGAAGAAAGCGTTGCCCGCCGCCTGGTGGTGCGCGGCTTCTTGAATGAAGTCATCCAGAACATCCACGTCCCTGCCCTCGAAGAGCGTTTGCGTGAGTCTGTGGAACGCGAATTGGCGGCGACACCACAGTGAGCGAATCCTCCACGCCTGCCGGAGTCGTAGTCTGCCAAGACGGCGACGTCCAGGTGAAATCAGCCTTGCTAGTGGAGGTTGATGACTATCCCATCGCCATCGTGAGGGACTCCTACGGAGAGCTTCACGCAATTGGGGATACCTGCTCGCACGCAGAAATTTCCCTGAGCGAAGGCGACGTGGAGGAGCGCACCATCGAATGCTGGGCACATGGCAGCTCGTTCGATCTTTCAACAGGTCAACCGCTGACATTGCCGGCGTTTGAGCCGGTGCCTGTCTTTGCCCTGTCCGTTCAGGGCAGCGACGTCTATGTGGACGTCACCAACATTCTTAATGGCGTCAGCACGCAGTAGCGTTGCGGGACGTAAACACACTTTTAGGAGAAAATAGAGTATGTCTACTCTGGAAATCAAGGATCTGCACGTCAGCATCACCACCGAGCAGGGCACCAAGGCGATCCTCAAGGGCGTCAGCTTGGTCATCAACACCGGCGAAACCCACGCCATCATGGGCCCTAACGGTTCAGGTAAGTCAACCCTTGCGGCAACCATCGCTGGCCACCCGCGATACACGGTTGACAGTGGAAGTATCACCCTTGACGGTGAAGACGTGTTGGCGATGACTGTTGACCAGCGTGCCCGTGCGGGTTTGTTCTTGGCCATGCAGTACCCGGTTGAAATCCCCGGCGTCACCATGACCAATTTCTTGCGCACAGCAAAGACTGCCATTGATGGGNAAGCCCCCAAGCTGCGTACCTGGACCAAGGATGTCAAGGCTGCTATGGCGAAGCTGCGCATCGAGCCCGAGTTCGCTGAGCGCAACGTCAATGAAGGCTTCTCCGGTGGTGAGAAGAAGCGTCACGAAATCCTCCAGCTGGAACTGCTGCACCCGAAGTTCGCTGTCCTGGATGAGACAGATTCCGGCCTTGACGTTGACGCGTTGAAGGTTGTCTCCGAAGGCGTCAACCGCGCCATCGATGAGGGCGGATTGGGTACCATCTTGATCACCCACTACACCCGTATCCTGCGCTACATCAAGCCCCAGTTTGTGCACGTCTTCGTTGACGGCAGCATTGCTGAACAGGGCGGCCCGGAGCTTGCTGACCGTTTGGAAGCAGAAGGTTACGATCGCTTCCAGGTTGCAGAGTCTGCAACAGCCTAACCGCTGCACAACTCATTCATCGCTAAGAAGGAATCATGACTGACATCAGCGAATCAAGCGCAGCTATTGTTGCTGGCCAAACTGACCTAGAAGACGTTGAGGAAGCACTCAAGGACGTCATTGACCCCGAATTGGGCGTCAACATCGTCGATCTGGGTCTGTTGTACGGCCTGCGCTATGGCGATGACGGTGCCTTGCTGTTGGACATGACGCTGACCACAGCGGCTTGCNCCTTGCAGGACGTCATCGAGGAACAGGTGGAAAATTCACTTAGTCCCATCGTGGACGAATGGCGCATCAACTGGGTGTGGATGCCGCCGTGGGGTCCGGATCGGATCACCGACGACGGACGCGACCAGATGCGGGCCCTGGGCTTCAACATCTAGGCGCCACGCCCGACGCGCGCTACGGTTCCCTCGCGGGCACTAAGATTTCTTCGGTCGCTGAGCGAGCCCATGAAATCCATCCCGCTCCGGGAACTGTAGCGCGTGTCGGCGTTAATGCTGCTCAGACCGTGGGCACAGCGAAGGTGTCGCAGGCTGCCAGATCCGCGTTTTGGTAGCCTGCGTATAGCCACTTTTTNCGTTGTGCGCTGGAGCCGTGACTCCATGACTCCGGGTTGGTCCTGCCTGTGGCGGCTTGCTGGATGCGGTCATCACCTACGGAGGACGCAGCTGAGAGGGCATCATTGAGATCAGTTTGCGTCAGTGCCGCCAANAACGGTTGCTTGGATCCCGGCGCTGGCGTTGAAGAGGCGTAGCGCATCCAAATACCGGCGTAACAGTCTGCCTGGAGTTCAGTGCGAACGGCAGCAGACTGTGCACCGTTAGGCTCCTGCGCAGCGTTGTTAATGGTGCCCATAAGAGTCTGGACATGGTGGCCAAATTCGTGGGCCACCACATATTCCTGCGCTAAGGGCCCGCCAGAGGAACCAAATTGGGTCTCCAACTGGGCAAAGAAGCCCGGATCAAAGTAGGCCTTGTTATCACCGGGGCAGTAGAACGGGCCAACAGCCGAGGTGGCTGGCCCGCATGCAGTGCTGACGCGCCCGGAAAAGAGCACTGTTTTCGGTACCGAATAATTGATGTTGTACTGGTTGAGGTATCCGGGCCAGAAACTGTTCAGTGAATTGGCGGTGCCTAGGATACGGCAGTCCAGGCGTTCATTGGCGTCCTGACCGGTTGTACAGCTCGCCAGGGCCGTTCCTGCTGACTGCTCAATAGCTGGCTGGTTACCAGTGTCACCTATCAAGGCCGAGAGCATGTCAGGATTGATTCCCAACAAGGCGCCAATCAAAACTACGATGCCACCGCCGAGTCCTAGCCCTACTTTTCCGCCACGACCCATGCCGCTGCGGCCCCTCTGGTCCTCTGCCTGGGATGGGTCCAGGCGGGCTCCTTCATTAAAAGTCATGATCATAGGCTAACCGCTGAGGCGTGAGAAGTGCCGGTGGTTCCACGGAGGCCGGTTGGGTTGAGCTGACCGTCGGCGCCAAACTCATCTACGATGACATCAATGCCATTCATCGATAAGCTCACGTTCTGGGCCAACACTTGCGGGGACCATCGCGCCATAGTGGTGGGGAGCNAGCAACTGGATTACGCACAGCTGCTCAAGGCTGTAGCAGCAGTTGCACAAGCCAGTCCGGCACCGGCACCCAGTCCGGGTATCTTCTGGCCCCGTCCAGCCAGCGGTGTGGCCGTCATTGACTTGCCCACGAGTATTGAGTTGGTGGTGGCTTTCTGTGCCGCTGTACTGACGGGAAAAACTGCTATGGTGATGGACCACAGTTGGCCAGCCAGTACCCGGAAACAGCTCAAAGAGACCGCTGCGAAATGGCTGAGCGAACGCACCACAGCGCAGAACGGGNGAGTCAGTGAGTGCCTCGAGATAGCAGAGGATAAAGGTGCTGAACCTTTCCTTCTGGGGCTCACCTCTGGGACCAGTGGTCTACCTAAAGCTTTCACCCGCACGGCTGCATCGTGGCGGGAATCTTTTCAACNNAGCGAACAATTCTTCGGCCTCACTACGGAGTCCATCACCCTTGCCCCGGGTCCGCTGGCGGCAAGCATGAACCTTTATGCACTCGGGGAGTCCATTCACGCGNGGTCAGCCTTTGTTGCACTTGAACACTTCAGCGCCGATGCAGCGCTAGCTGCCATGGAAGAACATCAGGTGAACCGGCTGGTGTTGGTGCCAACGGTGCTTGAACTCCTTGCCGTCCGTGGATTACGAACAGGCCGGGACGGCGGGGCCCTGCGTTCCATTGTGTGCGCCGGGTCAGCACTTTGCGCCAGCACGCGTGCGCTGGCCCAGCAATGGGCGCCGCAGGCACGAATCTACCAGTATTACGGCGCCGCAGAGCTGGGCTTTGTGGCCGCATCCGTAGTGCAACCGCTCGCTCCATTCACACCAGTCACGCCAGTTGCCCACACACAGCCGGTGGCCCCAACACTGGCGGCGATTCACAGTGCTGACACCCTAGCGGTTGGACCAGCATTCCCCGGCGTTAAGATCAGTATCCGAGACGGCAATGGTCATGAAGTTGCGGCGGGGAGCACGGGGACANTTTACCTCCAGAGCCCCTATATCTGCAGCGGCTACGCCTGGGGTGATGACGGCCGAGCCTTCAGCGTGTTGGCAGGTAACCACCAGGAAAACTCTGCAGATACTGGTCATTGGTACACGGTTCATGACCAAGGCAGACTTGATATCCACGGCAGACTACATGTGGCAGGCCGTGCAAGTGACATGATTATCACTGCTGGAGCCAATGTCTATCCTCATCCTGTGGAGGCATCCTTGGCTGCTGCCTGCGGCGCAACGGTGGTAGTTGCCGGTATTGCCGATGACTTGCGCGGCCAGCGCGTTGTGGCCGGCATTCACTGCCCAAAGAACTCTTCTGCTCCTCAACCGGCGTGGAACGCCTGGTTGTAGCGAGCCCAGAAANCAGGGCCTGCAACGGTCCTGAGAATGGCGCGCCAAGCAGCGGCACTATTGCCCGCGCAGCAGCGCCCAACCCAGTATTTTCAACTGAGTTCACTGCCCCTGACAGGTAGCGGCAAGATCAGCCGAACACTGCTTGCCCACTGGATCGCGGAAGGGGATCGCCGTGCCCAACGCCTCTAGTAATCAGGTACCCGGCACAGAGTCAGGGAGTTACTCTATGGCCGGCACCAGCTCAGCCCAGAACATCCCCGTTATTGTTGCCGCCAAGCGCCTGCCTACGGCCAAGGCAGGCGGGCCGTATAAGGGATACCGGGCACATCAACTCGCTGCTGCACTGATTCACAGCGTGGTGGCTCAGACAAGGATCACCNCTAGCGAGATCTGCGACGTCATCTTAGGCAACGCTACAGGTGGCGGTGGCAATGTTGCCCGCCTCGCTGCACTCACCGCAGGACTGCCAGAGCAGGTACCGGGCCTGACAGTTGACCGCCAGTGCGGATCAGGTCTTGAAGCCGTGGTCCTTGCCTGCCGGCTCGTTCAGGCTGGTGCCGGTGATCTCTATCTGGCCGGGNGAGTGGAAAGTATCAGTACGGCCCCTGAACGAGCCCATCGAGGCGCTGATGGAGTGCTGGACTTCTACGAGAGGCCGCAATTTTCCCCGTATGAGATAGGAGACCCCGACGCTGGTGTGGCGGCAGAAAATGTGGCTCGGCACTACGGCATCACGCGTTCCCGGCAAGATGCCTACGCCCTGCAAAGCCATGTCAGGGCACTTGGGGCAGCCAACGCGGGACGTTTCGTGGATGAGATGCTGCCTTTCGCCGGGCTGCTATCGGACCAAGGCCCACGCCGCAATCTCAATCCGGCGCTCATGGCCCGCTTCCCTGGCGTATTCGTTCCCGGCGGAACTGTCACTGCTGGCAATTCCTGCCCGCACAGTGATGGTGCCGCTCTGGTGCTGGTCACCTCTCTGGCCCGTGCTCGGACTATGACGGCACGGGGACTGCTGTTCTGCGACAGTACCGTGAGCGGGAACGCACCCTCCTTGTTGGGTGTAGGTGCGGCCCATTCAACACGTGAGCTGATGCGCCGAACCGGCCTCACCCAGGAGCGGCTTCGCCACGGCCTCATCGAGTTCAATGAAGCCTTTGCCTCCCAAGTTCTTGCCGTGGCAGACCTTCTTGGAATTGACCCCGGAATCTTTAACCGCGACGGCGGCGCGCTGGCCTTGGGTCATCCGTACGGTGCATCCGGGGCTGTCCTGGTGACGCGACTATTGGCCCAAGCCACCCGTGGGGCAGCGCCCGGGACAGATGCTGTGGCCATGATCAGCATGGCCGGCGGAATGGGAATTTCGGCCCAATTCCAATGGGCTGATCTGTAGCGGCTGCGTGTGCCCCACCCAGTTCCTGACATGAGGGCCAGTGGCACCGCCGAACCTGGCAGTTCAGCGCGTAGGTGATCAGTCGTCGTCGGGATCGCCCAGACCGCGGGCGGCCAAGGCCTCACCGGTGGCTCTGGCATAGCCCACAGTAGCGATGACAACAGGCAGGGACCGGGCGAGTAGATTGCGTTCTAAGCCTCTGGCCCTGGCCGCATCTCTGACATCGCTGAAGGCGCCAATGACAAAGGGAATACTGCGCAGCATCAGGGCGACGGTGAGTGAGAACCGCTCCGGATCGGCACCAAAGCGCTGTAAAGGCCTGACCAGGGCAGCCAAGCCATCGAGCAGCTCATCAACCGGTGTGGTGGCGGTGAGTATGTTCGAGGCCAGTACCGTTGCGAGGATGGCTGCAATGACTTGCCAGGCCACCCAGGGGCCATGCTGCCACCACTGGTAACCCGCAATGAGGATCAAGAAGATCAGCATCAGCCGCACGGCACGGAACATCCGTTGCCAAGAAAGCCCGGCCAGAAAATGTGTCCCGATGACTGCTGCCAAGGTAGCGGTGGTCACCACAACACCGGCCTGGGCCGAGATCAGNGGNGAGGCCAAACAAAGGACCGCCACACCGAAGAGCAGCACTGCCTTGATGGCCAAGGGTAGACGGTGAATGATGGAGGCTCCCGGAACATAACCGGCCACCAAGAAGGCATGCCCGCGCACTAGGTAGCGAGCCTGCGGTAACGGGCGATGGCTTCTTGGGGATCGCCGTCGTACATCACATCGCCTTGCTCAATCACCAGGACTCGGTCAAAGGTGGCTGCCAGGGAGAGATCGTGCGTGGACATGATGATCTGCTGCGGAAGCGAGTCAAGGCGCTGCATGAGCAATTGTGTGTTGCGCAGGTCCAANAGGGTGGACGGCTCATCCAACACCAGAATCTGTGGTGCCACCGCCAACACTGTAGCCAGAGCGGTGAGCTGGCGTTCACCGCCGGAGAGTTCATAGATGCTGCTCTGGGCCAGATGAGCCAACCGGTAATCGGCCAAAATGGCGAGTGCCTTGGCCTTGCGTTCGGCCTTGGAGAGTTTCGCTCTGCGCAGGGACAGCTCCACATCCTCAGCCGGGGTGGGCATGACCAGTTGGGATAGCGGATCGGTGAACACAAAACCAACGCTGCGACGCACGGCCGTGGCGTCGCTGAGCGTGCTGCGACCATTGACGTGGACGGTACCAGTGGAGGGCAGTACCAGCCCGTTCAGTAGGCGCAGCAACGTTGATTTACCCGAGCCGTTGGCGCCGATGATGGCAATGCGCTGTTGCGTCAAGGTCAGGGTCAGCGGAACCAAAATACGTTTTGAGTCCTTCTGGCGCGGATCCGCCGACGGAATACTGACACCGGCCTGCGTGAGAACAATGGTATTACTACTGATGTGGTTGGCAGGATTGCTCACTTGCGCCGGCGCACCAACAAGTCCGGNAAGGCCCTGTGCAGGCTTAGTGCTATCAGCACGGCCAGCACATTCTTGATGATGTCACCCGGAAGGTAAAGGACATCGGCAAGCATGGCTGCCGGCACGGACATGCCCTTGAAAACAAAGCCCACGATGCCACAGAGGTGGATGACGACCGTGCCGGCCATGGCTGCACCGAAGAGGGCAGCAGCACGCCACCGGCTGCGCACTGCCCACGTGGCCAGCAGCCCGATCACGGCAACACCAAAGATGAAGCCAACAATGTACCCAGCTGAGGGGCTGGCCAACACGGCAGGCCCAGCCCGGAACCCACTGAAGATGGGAAGCCCAATCAGACCCAACAGCACGTACAACCCCACGGCGGCGCTCCCGCGTCTGAAACCTAGGATAAGCCCGCACATGGCAACTACCAGCGTTTGCAAGGTGATGGCAACACCGAGAGGGCCAACATTGATGCCAGGAACGGCGATCGAGGCGGCCATGAGAGCTGCAAANACAGCAATAAGTGACAGATCCATGGCGCTCCAGCGCTGCCGGGCCCTGACGGCACGGTCAGTGGTGGTGCCCTGAGACATCGTCTCAGGCATCTGGTGTGGGCGTGATGTTCGATTCATTCTTGGTGCTTTCTTCGTGGGGATTCTTCTTGTGGCCGAACGTCGTTAGACTAAGGAGGTTGTCCAACGCTCTTTGCAAACAATCCATGCTCGTAGATGGCGTGTTCGGCACCTACCCATTCTTTGAAAGGTTACTACGTTGATTACGGTCCAAGACCTTGAGTTACGCGCAGGAGCGCGGTTGCTCATGGACGAAGTATCATTCCGCATCGACAAGGGTGACAAGATCGGGTTGGTGGGGCGCAATGGTGCCGGTAAAACCACGTTGACCCGCGTCCTGGCCGGTGAGGGCCTTCCTGCCGGTGGCAAGGTTACCCGTTCCGGGGAGATCGGCTACCTCCCGCAGGACCCGCGGACCCCGGACATGGAGCAGCTAGCACGTGACAGGATTCTCTCTGCCCGTGATCTGGACAAGGTCATCACGAAACTGCGCAAGGCCGAGGCCGACATGGCCAGCGAGGACGACAGTGTCCGGGACAAGGCCATGCGCCGTTACGACCGGCTGGAAGTTGAATTCCTTGCCGGTGGAGGGTACTCCGCCGAGGCTGAAGCAGCCGCTATCTCCTCGAACCTGGCTTTGCCAGAGCGCATCCTGAACCAGCCGTTGAAGACTCTCTCCGGTGGCCAGCGCCGCCGCGTGGAATTGGCTCGGATCCTGTTCTCAGGTGCCCAGACCATGCTGCTCGATGAGCCCACCAACCACTTGGACGCCGATTCCATCGCGTGGCTGCGTGAGTTCCTCAAANACCACCATGGTGGCCTGATCGTGATCAGCCACGATACCGAACTGCTAGAAGCCACGGTCAACAAGGTCTACCACCTAGATGCCAACCGGGCCACGATCGACCAGTACAACTTGGGTTGGAAANAATACCTGGCCCAGCGTGAGACCGATGAGCGTGCCCGACGCCGTGAACGCGCCAATGCGGAANAGAAGGCCGGCGTCCTCATGGAGCAGGCCAACAAAATGCGCGCCAAGGCCACCAAGGCCGTTGCAGCACAGAACATGGCCAAGCGGGCCGAGCGCCTATTGGCCGGGTTGGAAGATGTCAGGGCGCAGGACAAGGTTGCAGCGCTGCGCTTCCCCGATCCCTCACCCTGTGGCAAGACTCCACTGATGGCGGAGGGTCTGAGCAAATCCTACGGCTCCCTGGAAATCTTCACCGATGTCAGCCTCGCCATTGACCGCGGCTCCAAGGTTGTCATCCTGGGTCTCAACGGTGCTGGAAAGACCACACTGCTGCGCATGCTGGCAGGGNTTGCCAAGCCCGACACCGGGNAAATCATTCCCGGCCACGGCCTCAAGGTGGGCTACTACGCCCAGGAGCATGACACCTTGGATGTCACCCGCACTGTTCTAGAAAACATGCGCTCCGCAGCAGGAGACATGAACGACGCTGAGGTGCGGGGCATCCTTGGCTCATTCTTGTTCTCCGGTGATGACGTGAACAAGCCAGCTGGTGTTCTCTCCGGTGGTGAGAAGACACGCCTGGCACTTGCGACAATTGTTGCTTCAAGCGCGAACGTGCTGCTCCTTGATGAGCCCACTAATAACCTTGACCCGGCCAGCCGCGCTGAGATCCTCGGCGCACTGAAGAACTACACCGGCGCTGTGGTCCTGGTCAGTCACGATGAAGGCGCTGTGGAAGCTCTTGATCCAGAGCGTGTGGTCTTGCTGCCTGACGGTGACGAAGATCTATGGAACCCGGAGTACCTGGACCTGATCACCATGGCCTGATTCACCGCCGTGGGTTTCCTCCGGGGTTTCCTGCGGGTCCAACAAAATGCCTGTGCGCTGTCCTTTAGCGCACGGGCGTTTCTGTTGCACCCGTTACTTCTAGGAGTTGCTGATAGCTAACGCTGAGCATTGCTTGATGACTTCCAGCTCCGGCCCAGAGGACATCATATTGCGCCAAATCTGTGTCTAAGAAGGTGCGAATATGACGGGGATGGCCCAGNGGTGCCACACCACCTACAGGCTGGCCGGCATGCTCAAGAACAAACTCTGGGCTTGCTCGGTTGATCTTGGCCAGGCCGTGCTCACGAGCCACCAGTTTCACGTCGACCTTCGCAGCGCCGCTGGCCAAAATCAGCAGGGGCCGNCCGTCGCATTCAAAGATCAGGCTGTTGGCAATAGCGCCCACCTCACAGCCCAGCACTGCTGCAGCTGTGGCCGCCGTGGCCACCGAGTCTGGAACAATAATGACAGTGTCCTCGAGGCCGGCCGCCAGCATGGCGGCCCGCACCCTGGTAACCACCGCGGGTTCGTTCTTTAGCAGAGAGTGCACATTTTTAGGATTTAGCGAGGCAGTCATTTTTCAGTCTATGACAAGACTCACACTCTAAAAGCCCTGCGAGTCCAGTAGTGCGTCTTCGGCTTCTTCAGCCGTGGGCCGTGCACCGGGCTTAGGAACCTTGGGGTGTTTGCGGGGNTGGAAAGCTGAGCCCCTGCCATACAACTCCTCCACAGGAACACCGGACTCTGCTGCTTCAAGAGCGTCGAAGTCATCGTTGCGGCGCTGCATCTTGGCCGCATAGCCAAAGCCCACGAAGGCCAGGATTCCAAAAGCGATCCACTGCAGTGCATAGCTGAGGTGGGAACCTTCATCAATGGAGGGTGCAGGGAACGGGACTGGGTTGCTGGCTGCCGCCGGAGTTTCACTGGCGAGCTGCCCGTAGGCGCCTGTCTTGATGGGGTAGGGAAGCTGTGCGGCGTAGTCATTGAGTTCAATGGAGGCCAGCTGACCTACCGGTGCGCCTCGGTCAAGCTTGGGTTCNAAAGGTTTGAGCCTTGCCACGACAGTGACAACACCAGATGCTGGCTGCGGGATAACATCTGGGTGCCCGGGTACCTTGTAGCCAATGGGCAACCAGCCCCGGTCAACGATGACAGTGTCACCGTTCTCCAGTGTCAACGGGACCAGTATTTCATAGCCCGGGGTCCCATTGAGGGGNCGGTTGCGGACAACCCTTTCATCCCCTGTTTGATACGTGCCTTTCAGGCGTACCTGAGTCCATTCACGGGCAGGATCAAGGTGCTCAAAATTACCGGCCACATCTGCGTAATCAACGATTGTGCCGGAATAGTTCTGCTGAATCTTCGTGATATTTTCCACCACAGTATTGCGGCGGTTTATCTGCCAGTTACCCAAAGCTACACAAGCGATGGCAAANACCAAGGCCAAGGCGAAATAACCTATCCACTTGCTGGAGAACAGAAACTTGTACGTCTTCATAAACTAGGCGAAATCCTTAGGGTTCAACGGCAGTGTTTCCTTCCACAAGGAACGGCTTTGTAGATAATCTTCAAGCCATTGCGCATGCTCAGAGCAAGCCAACCAGATCTTACGACGTTCAGCTGGGTGAATCTTGGGATTGTTCCACAGCAATTGCGTTGTGGCGTGTGCCCGGCACCCTTTGCGTGAACAGATGGGTGTTTCTGGCTGTTCCGGGCCGGGCTGTGCTTCATCCGGGTGTCCCTGAGTTGCCAGCAGGTCAAAGATGTTCATGGTGTTTGTCCTCCGGCACTGTTCCTGTTTTAGATCCCGGCTCAGTGTCACTTGCAGGTTCTCTCTCACTGCTTGGCTTTGTCTGCGCTGCAGTCTCAGGTGAAGCTTCTTCATCGGGGATGATCTCCCCGGTGAGGAGGTCCGCTTTGGAGGCTTCGGCGTCGACCCCGTCAGGATTACCTGCGCCGACAGCGTAGAGCGGGGCATCATCGAGCAATTCCACGGTTTCTTGGTGGCTGATGTCGGCGCCACCATTGGCGATCATGACGGCCACCCAGGGCAGCACCACGGCACCCACAACAGGGACCAATCTGTACCAGCCATCAAANGCAAAGATCAGAACCAAACACACCATACGAATACCCATGGTGATGGCGTATTTGATCATCCGTTGGCGCATTTCATCGCTGTGCGCCACCGCTGCGTTGGTTATGGCATGAACGTCGGGGAGGGCNGCAGTGTGACGGTACTTATGGCGCCGGTCTGCACCGGAGTTCGGCGTAGCTGATTGCTCTTTCATCACTCTCCAAGGAATACACCTATTCTCGCACTGCAGTAGTGCACAACCAAAAGCCAACTGTGTGCAGCAGGGCCTTTCACCGTAGGATTCTGACACTAGAGTTGTTTTTCTATGTCTGTTTTCTTTGGAGGAATACATGAGTGCACCGGCAGGCGAAGAGCGCCAGGGTCGCAGTGTTTTGGTTACCGGCGGTAATCGCGGCATCGGCTTGGCCATTGCCCAAGCTNTTNTGGCCAACGGCGACAAGGTGGCAGTGACCTTCAGGAGCGAGTCGCAGTTGCCCGAGGGTATCCTTGGTGTTCAAGCAGACGTCACTGACGCAGCCTCCATTGACGCCGCGTTCACCGCGGTGGAGGCAGCCCACGGTCCCGTGGAGGTACTGATTGCCAACGCTGGCATCACCAAAGACACTCTATTGATGCGCATGAGCGAGGATGACTTCACGTCCGTCATCGACACCAATCTCACAGGAGCTTTCCGCGTTATCAAGCGCGCGTCTAAGGGCATGATTCGCATGCGCAAGGGCCGTGTGGTGCTGATCTCATCCGTTGTGGGACTGTACGGTTCACCCGGTCAGATCAATTATGCTGCTTCCAAGGCTGGCCTAGTGGGCATTGCTCGTTCCTTGACGCGCGAACTTGGTTCACGCGGGATCACCGCCAATGTTGTGGCTCCCGGCTTCATCAGTACCGACATGACAGCTGCGCTGCCTGCGGAAACACAGAAACAGTATCTCGCCACTATTCCGGCAGCACGCTTCGCATCAGCGCAAGAGGTTGCCAATGTGGTTCGATGGGTCTCAAGTGATGAGGCAGCCTACATCTCAGGTGCTGTGATCCCTGTTGACGGTGGATTAGGGATGGGCCACTAGGGGCAGTTCAGATTGGTTCCGTGTGCGCCTGTGCCGCCACTGACTCGGCAGCAGCCCAACAGAGGCGGCGGTAGTAGTACACACAGCTAAGATTTAGAAATACTGCCCCAACGCAGGCATAGCTGCCTTGCTCTTTGAATGATTAGTTGAATCTAAGGATATTTTTATGGGAAAGCTCGACGGAAAGACAGCCATTGTCACCGGATCCTCACGCGGCGTGGGCGCCGACGTGGCGAAGTTCCTCGCTGCCGAGGGTGCAGCCGTTGTGGTGAATTACCGCCAANAGGCGCCCCGCGCTAACAAGGTTGTGGCCCAGATTGTTGAAGCGGGCGGGCGGGCAGTTGCCGTCGGTGCAGATCTGACCACCCAAGAAGGCGTCCAAGCCCTTGTCAGCGCCGCGCTTGAGAACTTCGGTTCCCTTGACCTGGTTGTCCTAAACGCCTCCGGTGGTATGGAAAGCGGCATGGCCGAAAACTATGCACTCCTGCTCAACCGCGACGCGCAGGTCAACTTGCTCAACGCCGCAATGCCGGTCCTGCCAGCAGGGGCCCGCGTCGTGTTTGTCACAAGCCACCAGGCACACTTCATCGATACGGTGCCCACCATGGCCGAATATGAGCCCGTTGCTAAGAGCAAGCGTGCCGGTGAGGATGCCTTGCGCGCACTCATCCCCAACCTGGCTGCCGAGGACATCTCCTTGGTGGTGGTCTCCGGGGACATGATCGAGGGCACTGTCACAGCAACCCTGCTTGACCGTGCCAATCCTGGCGCAATCGAGGCGCGCCGTGCTGAAGCCGGACGCCTCTATTCAGTGTCAGAATTTGCGGCCGAAATTGCTGCCATGGCTACCGCGGACGTTCCCTCGGGCCACACCGAATACGTGGGCGGTTCAGACTACTTCAAGTAGGCTGCCAGCGTCAGAAATCAAGCCCGTTCCACGTTGTTCTAACAACGTGGAACGGGCTTGATTTGTTGGTCCGCACCCTCGGGAGGCAGTACTAGCCGTTGCGGCTACGCCCCGGGATGTTGGCCAGAGCCAGTGCCACGTCAAGGTTGGGCAGGTTGATTTGGGCATCGGCAGCCTCGCGTACCGCGGGTTTGGCGTTGAACGCAACGCCCAGGGCTGCGGCCGCCATCATGTCAAGGTCGTTAGCGCCGTCGCCAATAGCCATGGTGGCCTCCTGATCAATTCCCGATTCCGCACTCCAGAGGCGCAATTGCACAGCCTTGGTTGCACGGTCAACAACAGCGCCGGAGACTTTACCGGTCAGGTGGCCGTCAACTATTTCAAGATCGTTCGCGAGTGCGTAATCAAGCCCGAGGCGCTGAGCCAGNGGTGCAAGAATTTGCGAGAATCCGCCCGAAACTGCTGCCACAACATGCCCGGCTTTCTTGGCCTGGGTTACCAGACGCTCGGCCCCTAGGGAAAGTTTGATCTTGGCACCAACCTCAGCCAAGACACTCTCTGGTAGTCCGGCCAGCGTAGCCACGCGGTGGTGCAGGCTCTGCGCGAAATCCAGTTCACCNCGCATAGCAGCCTCTGTGACTTTCCTCACTTCTACTTCAGTGCCTGCATGAGCTGCCAATAGCTCAATGACTTCTTGTTGGATGAGAGTGGAGTCCACATCCATGATGATGAATTTGCGTTTGGCCTCACGCAGCGAGTCAGGTATCACCGCGGTACTGACCCCTGCGGGGTCGGCTTCTGCCAGAGCTTTCCGCAGGCGGGTCAGGCGAGCCGCCGCCTGAACATCCGTTGTTCCGCTGGGAGTAAGGGAGCCCAATTCAAGCACCATCGCTTCAAAACCAGGGTGGATCTCCTGGCGCTGGGAAGCAATGGTGTACCCGTGCTCGACCAGAACAGTACGGACGCTCACAAGCGCTGCGGGAGAGGTTTTGGCCNNATAGCTGACTGCTGTAAAAGTGGTGGGCATGGTTGTATTCTAGCCAACGCCATTGCGCTGACGCGCATTATCACCAACGTGCTGGTTAACGCTGGCTGCCTCTGGTGTCATAGGCTGCGTAGTTATGAGTGAAGTTTTGGGTTTGGCTGGTGTCAGCGTGGTTCGCGGCACTAAAACATTGTTGGACAACGTCGATTGGCGTGTCACTGAAGGCGAACGGTGGGTGATTCTTGGGCCCAACGGTGCCGGCAAGAGCACCTTGTTACAAATCGCTGGTGCCCGCATGCATCCCACCCGCGGCGTTGCGGGGATCTTGGATGAGGTTTTGGGTGCCGTCGACGTTNTTGAACTGCGCCCGCGCATCGGCGTGGCTTCGGCTAGCCTGGCCCACCAGATTCCTGAGCACGAANAAGTACTCAACGTGGTGGTGACGGCCTCCTACGGTGTCACTGGGCGTTGGCGTGAGGCCTACGAGCGCGACGACGAACGCCGCGCCTTTAGCTTGCTGGAGGAGTGGGGCGTTTCCACCTTTNTCAACCGCACCTTCGCCTCCTTGAGTGACGGTGAGCGCAAACGCGTTCAGATTGCCCGTGCCCTGATGAGCGATCCTGAACTGCTGTTGCTGGATGAGCCCGGAGCTGGCCTGGATCTGGCTGGACGCGAAGGCTTGGTTAAACGGCTCAGTGAACTTGCTGCCGATCCCATGGCCNCCAGTACCGTGCTTGTCACACACCACCTGGAGGAGATCNCCNCAGGGTTCACCCATGCGCTGTTGCTACGCGAAGGCGGAGTTGTTGCCCAGGGGCCCATCGCCACGGTATTGACCGAAGAAAATCTCAGCACCGCCTTTGGTCTGCCACTGACCGTCACTAATAACGCCGGCCGTTACACCGCCACAGCACGGAACTAACCCGCAGAGGATCCCGCCACACTTGTGAACGCGCTTGAATCATTCTTCATCCTGCTGGGCGGGTTATGGGCCGGAACCATCAACACTGTTGTGGGTTCCGGGACACTTGTCACTTTCCCCATCCTGATCGCCCTGGGAATTGCTCCTGTCATGGCTGTTGTCAGCAACGCCATGGGCCTGATTGCTGGCGGCATCTCAGGCACCTGGGGTTACCGGCGCGAGTTACGGGGCATGAAGGCTAACCTTCTGCGGCTCATGCCGGCCTCATTATTGGGCGGGATCACGGGCGCCTATTTGCTGCTGCACCTGCCTGAANAAGTTTTCCTGGTGTTGGCGCCGGTGTTGATTATGGTGGCGCTGACACTGGTGATCTTCCAACCACGTCTGCAGGCCGTCATTAAAGCCCGCCGTGCTGTGGCACCTTCGGCCCGCTCCNACGACGCCGTTATGGTGCTCCTAGTCTTCCTGGCTGGGGTATACGGTGGCTACTTTGTGGCAGCCCAGGGCGTATTGCTGGTTGCTATCTTGGGAATTTTTATGCGCGGCACCTTGCAAAATGCCAACGCGGTAAAGAACGTCTTGTCTTTGAGCGTGAACGGTGTTGCCGCCATCAGTTACCTGCTGTTCGCACCGGATCAGATCATCTGGGTGGTGGTGGGCCTGATTGCGGTCGGTTCTCTTATTGGCGGCTTCGTTGGGGCCAAGATCGGTAGAAAATTACCCNCCGTAGTGCTGCGCGGTGTCATCGTTACCCTAGGTTTGGTTGCCTTGTTCTTCATGATCCAGAAACTACTCCCCGCATGATCGTTCATCTCAGCGACGCGCTGGATCCCCGCGTTAGTGACTACGTCTCCTTGACCGATGTGCAGCTGCGCAAGGCTAAGGAACCCGCCGAGGGCCTGTATATCGCCGAAAGTCCCAAGGTGCTCCGACGCGCCCTGGCAGCAGGGCACAGGCCGCGCTCCTTNTTCCTGGCCGAGAAGTGGCTGCCGGACATGGCCGATGTTCTGGCCCAGTTCAACGATGTTCCGGCTTTTGTAGGCACGGCGGCCATTATGGAAGAAATCACCGGTTTTAACCTGCACCGCGGTGCCATGGCAGCCATGCACAGGCCCGAGCCAGCTGACCTGCAAGGACTGCTCGCCAGTGCGCGCCGGGTGGCTGTGCTTGAAGACATCACCGATCACACCAACATCGGTGCCATCTTCCGTAATGCGGCAGCGCTGGGNGTGGATGCTGTGCTGGTGAGCCCCCGTTGCGCAGACCCACTGTACCGCCGCAGCATTAGGGTCAGCATGGGTGCAGTGTTCCAAGTCCCGTGGGCACGGTTTTCGCAGTGGCCTGGCGGGCTTGAGTGCCTTCATGAGGCAGGATTTATTACGGCGGCACTGGCCCTGGTGGAAGAATCGTTGACTATTGCCCAGCTTGCCGCACGTAACGATGANAAACTTGCACTGATCCTTGGCACCGAAGGCGATGGTCTCAGCGCCCAAACGCTGGCAGCAGCCCAGCACGCTGTCATGATTCCCATGCATGCAGGGGTGGATTCACTCAATGTTGGAGCTGCCAGTGCGGTTGCCTTCTTTGCCACCGAGCCTATCTGAACAATTCAAGACACCAGCGCATCCGCATAGGCGGGGCTAGTCTGGAAGCATGAAGACTAATGAAGTGGTGGCTGATTTTGCTTTACCCGACCAAAACGGGGACATGCGCAAACTTTCTGAACTGACGGCTGACGGGCCGGTGGTCATTTTCTTTNATCCCTTAGCTGGTAGCGGTGGCTGTACCAAGGAAGCCTGCCATTTCCGTGATCTGCAGAGCGAATTTGCGGCCGCCGGTGCCTCCATTGTGGGCATCAGTACTGATTCAGAGGCTAAGCAGCTGGACTTTGCGAGCAAANATAGCTTCAACTACNCCCTGCTCAGCGATAAGAAGGGTGAGGTGGCAGATTTGTTTGGGGTTCGGCGTCGTTTGCTGGCAAAATCCTTGCCCACCAAGCGGGCAACCTTCATTGTTGATGCAAAGATGCTCCTGCGTTTTGCCGTCTCAAGCGAAACGAATATGAACCTGCACGCTGATCAGGCTCTGGCGGCCTTGGCTGAAATGTCCTAATTTTCTTGGCTGTTTGGCCCAGCTTGGCGAAATGGGTGCGAGCCGGTAAAGTTTCTAGCTGGACCTTGTGTCCATAACATTCATCAGTCTGGCAAAACCAGACGAATACACTTTGAGGTTTACAGTGAAGCAGAACACCCACCCTAAGTACGAAGCAATTGTTTTCAACGACTTGGCTTCAGACACGAAGTTCCTGACGCGCTCCACCGCGACGTCCAAGAAGACCATCGAGTGGGAAGATGGCAACACCTACCCCATCATCGATGTGGAAATCTCTTCAGAGTCACACCCGTTCTACACGGGCAAGCAGCGCATCATGGACAGCGCTGGCCGCGTGGAGCGCTTCAACGCTCGCTTCGCTGGCTTCGGCAAGAAGTAACACTTCTTTCCAACAGTTGTTCCCTGACAGGGCCCGCACCGTTTGGTGCGGGCCTTTTTGCGCATCCGGTGCCTTGGTTGGGAAGATGGGGACATGGATTCTCAACTGCACGGCGAATACAAGGTTCATGGCGGCAAGCTGGTTGTTGTGGACTGCTCCGTTACTAACGGGCGGCTCCACGACGTCCGTGTTAGCGGTGATNTTTTCCTAGAGCCTGATGAAGCCCTAGATGACATCAACACTGCCCTGAACGGACTCTCCAGCGAGCTCCCAGCGGGTGATATTGCCAACGCCATCACAGCAGCCCTGCCCGAAGACGCTGTCCTATTTGGCTTCTCAGCGCAGGCTGTCTCCATCGCTGTGCGCCGCGCCCTGACGCGTGCCACCAGCTGGGTGGACCATGACTGGGACATCATTGCGCCCACCATTTTGCCAACAGCTATCAACGTGGCCCTGGATGAGGTGCTGACCGAGGAAGTGGGCGCGGGGCGGCGAAACCCCACGTTGCGGTTTTGGGACTGGGAAGAGCCTTCGGTGGTCATCGGCAGTTTCCAGTCAGTANAAAATGAGCTGGATGCTGATGGGGTCCAAAAGTACGGCATTAAAGTGGTGCGCAGGATTAGCGGTGGTGGCGCCATGTTCATGGAGGCCGGCAACTGCATTACCTACTCGTTGTATCTGCCGCAGACCTTGGTTGACGGGCTGAGCTTTGAAGACTCCTACAAGTTCTTGGACGCCTGGGTGCTAGCGGCCCTTGAATCTATGGGCATCGAGGCCTTCTACGTTCCCCTCAACGATATTGCCACCCAGCAGGGAAAAATTGGCGGGGCCGCACAANAACGTCTCAGCAACGGCGCCATGGTCCACCATGTCACCATGAGCTATGACATTGATGCCGACAAGATGGTGCAGGTGCTGCGGATCGGCAAAGAAAAGCTCTCGGATAAGGGGACCCGGTCCGCCAAGAAACGCGTCGATCCATTACGCCGCCAAAGCGGACTATCCCGTGCGGAAATACTTGAGCGCATGTCCCAAACCTTCGCAGACCGGTACGGGGCGCGAGCGGCCGTTCTCAGCGCAGAGGAGCTGGCCGAAGCTGAGCGCAGGGTGCAGGCTAAGTTTGACACGCCCGAATGGTTGCACAGAGTCCCATGAGCGCTCAAACCCGGGGCCGCGGCTACCGTGGCCCAATCAGCCACCTGGTTCCTTTGCCTTCGTCATGGCTACCGGAATTGTCTCGGCTGCACTTTTCGATGCCGGCTGGACGCTGGTCTCGAGGACATTGCTCTGGATAGCCGTAGCTGGTTTGCTGATCTTAATTGTGGGACTTATCGGTCGGCTCATTTTTCACAACGCTACCGCGGTAGCCGATTTCCGGAACCCGCATAAGNGGTTCGGCTACCTGACCATGGTGGCTGCCATCAACGTGGTCGGAACCGGGTTCCATCCCATCGCGCCAGCTGTGACATGGATACTGGCGGCCATCAGCCTTCCGTTGTGGCTGTTTNTGGCTTACGGCATCCCGCTGTCGATGATGTTGCGCACTGAAATTGGGGAAAGTCTGCGCNCCCGTCTGCTGCCCGTGGACGGCACCTGGTTTCTCTGGGTTGTCTCCACCCAGTCGCTGTCTATGGCCGCGGCCTCTCTGGCTACAGGGCCGCTTGGCTCAGGCGGAAGTACCGTGCGTATTCTCAGTGACGCCGCAGTAGCATTATGGGGCATCGGCATCATGCTGTACTTCACGCTGACCACACTGGTCATGCTGCGATTGCTCACCGGCGGCGAAAACATGGGCGGTATTGTGCCCACCAACTGGATCTTTATGGGTGCCACGGCCATCACGGTCTTGGCAGGGTCAATGATTTTGCATCTGCCCGGGGACGTCCCTGTAGTGCACATGGCTGGTCCTACCGTGGGTGGCTTGAGCTACCTCCTGTGGGCTNTTGGCCTGTGGTGGGTGCCGCTGTTAGTGGCGTTCGGATTCTGGCGCCACCTAGTCCGGCGTGAACCTTTGCGCTACGCTACGGCGCTATGGTCAATCGTGTTCCCACTGGGCATGTTTGCGGTGGCAACGTTCCGGTTCGGCACCGAGAACCACATGCCGCTGGTGGCGATGCTGGGGAATTGGTCCACGTGGATTGCAGCGGCAGCATGGCTTGCCGTGGCCATGGGCATGGCAAGTACGTTCATTATTTGGCTGAGACGGCCCAAGTCTGCGTGATACTGAGGGCCGGGCGGTAGTGCCGCCCGGCCCTCGTCATACCGCTGAACTATTGCCCCAGAGGGGCAGCTGTGATGTGGTCTAGGGCTGCGCTTGCGCGTGCAGCGAGCGGAGCAATTGGTCACGTTGCTCTAGGACGATGCGCCGTAATCCGCCCGTTGCATGGGTGTGTTCCTCCAGCCACTGATCGGTGCGCAGGACCACAGGATGGTTTTCCGGAACAGTTCCCGGNACAAGATCTTGTTGCCCAGGGAAAAGCCCGCGGACAATCCGGCCCGCCATTTCCAAGCTCCGCCCGTTCCAGATCTGCTCAATCTGTTGGAAATAAGGTTCAATATAGGGCTCCAGCATTGATCTCTCTGCCATAGTGAAACCAACGATGGTGGCACTGAGTAGTTCGTTACTGAGCGTGGTGTCTGCNAAAACGTCCCTCCACCGTTGCTCCTTGAGTGCTGCCTCTGGCAACGCAGCAATGGCCGTGCGGTGACTTGCCCTGTATTCTGCCGTGGTGGCCGAAGCTAGCTCAGCATCTAGCTCCGCAGCTGACGCGGCACCNCGGGCTGCAAGCTGCTGCCAGAGCAGCCAGCGCAGGCTGCCATCCACAGTCAACCCCAATGGAACCTCAATACCAGCCAAAAGCTCCTTACTGCGGGGATGNATGGAGTCGCTGCCACGTCCTAGAACAGCCAGCGCACGTACCCAGACCAGCTGCTCGTCGCTTTCTGGCGGTGCCTGCGCCAGCAACAGGCTTACNCCTGCCAGCAGCTGTTGGGTTGCCTCGGGGCGCGCTGGCTCTGGGCAGTAGTGCTGCAACGCCACAATGGCGTTATCCACCAGCGTTTGCAACAAGCTGGTGTCAGTTTCTCCGCCAGCATGCTCCACCACGGCGCGCAGGTAGCTGGCTGGNGGTAGGAGCCCGTCNCGGGCCGCATTCCACAACGCGGACCACACAAGACTTCGGGCCAGAGGATCGGTGATGGTCCCCACGGAGGCCAAGGCTGTGGTGAGGGAAACCTCGTCGAGCCTAACCTTGGCGTAACTGCTATCGCCGTCATTGAGGAGCAACAGCGCAGGCACGGGCAATCCTGCCGCCTCAGCTACCTCCGTCACGGAGCCCACCACATCGAGGGGNATCGTGTGCGTGCGGACGAGGGCTCCGGCGTCGTACTCAAAGAAACCCACAGCCAGCCGGTGGGGACGCAGGGACTCACGGCCCGTCACCGGATCCACCGCTTCCTGGTGGATAGTGAGGGAAGTAAGCACGCCGCCGGCGGAAGTGATGACCGGACTCAGGGTGGACATACCTGAGGTTTGCAACCACTTCCGGGCCCATGCTCCCAAGTCCCGGCCTGAGGCGGCACTCAGCGGCGTCAACAAGTCCTCGAGCGTGGTGTTGGCATAAGCGTGGTCGATGAAATACGTGCGCGAGCCGGCAATAAAAGCGTCCTGGCCCACATAAGCCACCAGCTGTTTCAGTACTGAGGCGCCCTTGGCATACGTGATGCCGTCAAAGTTGGCCTTGGCAGCTTCGAGATCGGCAATCTCGGCGACAATGGGGTGCGTGGTGGGCAGTTGATCCTGCACATAAGCCCAGGCTTTTCGGCGGCTGGCGAACAGCGTCCACGACTTCTCGCCNCACTCAGTGGCCTGTGCCACGGCCAGATGACCCATAAAGTCAGCGAATGACTCCTTCAACCACAGCCCATCCCACCAGCTCATCGTGACAAGGTCACCAAACCACATGTGGGCCATCTCGTGCATGATTGTGTTGGCACGTTGCTGGTACGCCGTATCTGTGGCACGGGAAGTGTAAAGATACGATTCGGTGAACGTGACAAGCCCCGGATTTTCCATCGCACCGAGGTTGTATTCGGGAACGAAGGCCTGATCGTACTTGCCAAAGGGGTAAGGGAAATCAAAGAGTTCATTGAAGTACTTCAGCCCGGCCTTGGTGACCTTGAAGATCTCCTCCGCGTCAAAGTGCGGTGCCAGTGAAGCGCGGCAGTAGGCGGCCAACGGAATCTGTAGTTGCCTCCCATTGTGGGCACTCTCAGGCCCGAAGGTCATGGAGAAATGATCCTCAGCCTTGACATAGGGGCCAGCTAATACGGTGGTGATATAGGTGGAGATGGGCAGCGTCGGGGCGAAATCCCAACGGACGCACGCTGGGGCGCCGGGCGTACTGGCATCCGCCAACACGGTGTGGGTGCTGACCGGCTGGTTGGAGGCCACTTCCCATCCGTTCGGGGCTGTGACGTGGAAGGTGAAGGGCGCCTTGAGGTCAGGTTGTTCAAAGTTGGCAAACACCCGCCGGGCGTCCGCTGGTTCATACTGGGTGTACGTGTAGGTTTTGCCGTCCGCCGGGTCCACGAAGCGGTGTAAGCCTTCGCCACTGCTGGAGTACGCCGCGGTTGCGCTGACAACCACCTCATTGTCCGCGGCGAGTGATGACAGGTTGATTCGTGAACCATCCACCACCTCAGCAACGNNTTCAAGGGTGCCGTTGAGTACTACCGACTCCACACTCAAGCCAATGAAATCAAGGAATGTCCCTGTGGGACTGGCTGCGGTCTGGGCAGCTAAATCGGCAGCGAAGGTGATAGTGCTTCGGCTGGTGAAGCCTGCCACGCTCAGGTCTTGGGCACTTCCCAAATCAAGTTCGACGTCGTACTGGTGGACTGTGATGAGCGCTTTGCGGGCGGCGGCCTCACTGCGCAAAAGATTAATATTGGACACCTCTTCATTCAACCACGCCCTGGTTCCAGGTTCAGGCGGCAGTCACTGATTAAACTGACATCAAGTGCACGGCACCAAACGCCAAGGTGCCAATGAGGGCCCAAGCACACAGTGCCATGACTGTGGCGCGCAGACCGGTATGGAGCAGATCACGCACACGCACGCTCGAGCCGAGGCCAAAGAGAGCCGCTCCAAGGGTGACGTCCTGGGCCAGTGCGCCAAGTTCAATGGCGCCTTCGGGTAGCCAACCGGTGGTGCGTAAGGCAGCCATGAGCAAGAAACCAATGACAAAGAGGGGTACTACCGGAGGGAATCGCGGAGTTACAACGGCCCCACCCTGGGTGGTATCGGCCAGTTTTGCNGCCAACGCGCGGGCATGGCGTTTACGTTCGATAGCTCCGGCCACACCCACAATGGGTGCCAGCATCACCACGCGCGTCAGCTTCACCACCACTGCGGCACTGAGTGCCACAGCACCGGCTGTCTGGGCTGTGGCCACAACCTGACCCACATCGTGGACGCCGGCGCCCACCCACTGGCCAAATTCCAGCGGGGACAACCCCAAAGGAGTCATCAGCAGCGGCAAAACTCCGATGGCAAGGGTGCCGCACAGCGTCACCAGGGCCACGGGCAGCACAGTATCTTCATGTTTGGTGCCCCTGACTGCGGCCATGGCGCCGATCGCCGAAGCCCCGCAAATGGAGAACCCGGTGGCAATGAGCAGNGGNGTGTCGCCGTCGAGTTTAAACAGTTTGCCCAAGGCCAGTGTGCCAGCAAAACTGAGCAACACCACTGCCACAATCAAGGCGACACTGACCCAGCCAAGATCCATAATGTCGCCCAGGCTGAGCTTTAGTCCAAGGAAAACGATGCCAGCGCGCATCAGGTGCTTACCGGAAAANTTCAGTCCAGCCCGCCACGGCCCCTGACATAGCCGGGAGGTCCCTGGTATGTTCACTGCGGCAATTCCAAGCACCACGGCGATGGTCATCGCCGGGAGCATGGGTAGTAGCGCATGCACTAATAAGGAAACCGCAACGGCCACCAGTGCGACCGCCAGACCAGGGGCTATGGTGCGTGCGCTAACTTTCCAAGCACCGTTTGTGCGCTCAGGTTTCACCACGGGCTGACTCGGTAGTCCTTAAGGAAGACGCCGTACTGATCTTCCCCAGATTCACCCATCACAATGGGGTCATATACGCGTGCCGCACCGTCCACCAGATCAAGTGGAGCGTGGAAGCCCTCCTCAGCCAGGCGTACTTTTGTATAGTGCGGACGCTCGTCGGTGATCCAGCCGGTGTCCACTGCCGTCATCAAAATACCGTCGGACTCAAGCATTTCTTTGGCGCTGGTGCGCGTGAGCATATTCAGGGCAGCCTTGGCCATGTTGGTGTGCGGGTGTCCTGGGCCTTTGTAGGCCCGGGAGAACTGACCCTCCATGGCTGAGACGTTCACAATGTATTTACGGTGTGCAAAAGAGGCAGCCATGGCCGGGCGAAGCCTGGAGACGAGCAGGAAGGGTGCTGTGACGTTGCATAGCTGAACTTCAAGCATTTCTAGGGGNTCAACCTGGTCAACAACCTGGGTCCAGCTGTTCATGGTGGCAAGGTCCGGGACCAGTCCACCAGCGTCAATGGCGGTGCCAGCCTCAATGCGCTCCAGTGATGCCGAGCCCATGGACAAGGCCAGTGAGGCAATCTGATCCCCAGCGAGTTGGGGTGCNTCCATCATCTGGGTTGCTAGGGCCAAGGGNTGCTTGTCATGGGCGTGGCCGAACGTGACAAGTTCAGGCATGGGNGAGTCGGTGGGTAGTTCTTCTAGCTCAGCATCAACCAGCGGCTTGTAAGCGTTACCTGTGCGGCGCACTGTCTGGGCGGCGTTATTAATGATGATGTCCAAGGGGCCAGCCTCGATAAGGGAATCAGCCAATGCAACCACCTGGGTAGGATCGCGCAAGTCGATGCCAACAATGCGTAGCCTATGCAGCCACTCACCGCTGTCTTCCATGGCGGCAAAACGGCGGGCAGCATCCTTGGGGAAACGCGTGGTGATGGTGGTGTGGGCGCCGTCGCGTAATAGCCGCAAGGCAATATACATACCAATTTTGGCGCGGCCACCGGTCAGCAGTGCGCGTTTGCCGCGGAGGTCCGTGTGGGCATCGCGCTTGGAGTGGTTAAACTGCGCGCATTCAGGGCACAACTGGTGGTAAAANGCGTCAACCAGTGTGTAATGCTGCTTGCAGATGTAGCAGGGGCGGGAACGCTGGAGCGTCCCCGCCGTATCGCCAGTGGTTGAAGGCTTGAGCTTGTTGCCCCTGGTTTCATCATCGATGCGGTCAGGTGCAGCCGTAGCCGTCTTTGCAATGACCGCCCTGTCTGCGTCATTGACGGCGTCGCGCTTTACAGTGCGTCGGTACCGTTTGACCGCCTTGAACATCTTTCCTGTGGCTCGTCTAACCAACACATAGTCAGGATGTTCTTCGTCGTAGACATGGATGCTTTCCAAAACCTTCAAGCAGTTTTGGATTTCTTCGGGNGTCAAGTCAGTGGCAGTCACCCAACAATTTTAGCCTCTTCCCCAGACGAGGCTGACACAATAGCGGTGAGCTGGTTTTCTACTACCTGGTCCAAGGTTTTACGTACCTGAGGGTCCTTGCCAATAGCTAATTCCAGTGCTTCAGGAAGTTCAGCTGCCGCGGCAATGGAGAGTGCTATTTCCGCAGCGTCTGGAGCTGGGACGAGCTGGCCCTTCCGCAGGACGGTGAGACCAGATTCTGTGATGACAAACCCTCTGGCCCTGTCCAAAACCGGATCCAGTCCGATCGCTGCACCTGCAGGGATTCTGACGTTTTGTCGATGATTGCCCGGCGCACCACTGCGCCGGCACCCACGGTGACCTTGTCCATGAGCACTGAATCCTGCACCCGGNGCACCGGTTCCCACGTAGACGTCGTTGGACAGGACAGAGTTCTCAACCACACCGCCGGAAACCACAACGCCTGGGGCGACGATTGAATCAAACGCTGTTCCCACTGAATTGTGCACGCCGCGAACAAACTTCGCTGGCGGGGACGTGGTGCCGCGGGTGAAGATCGGCCATGCCCGGTTGTACAGATTGAAGATGGGCNNAGGGGAGATCAGATCCATATGCGCGTCATAGTAGGAGTCAATAGTTCCCACATCACGCCAGTAGTTCCGGTCCCTGTCCGTGGCATCTGGAATGTCGTTAGTGGCGAAGTCATAGACGTAGGCTTCATCGCGTGCAACGAAGTAGGGNATAATATCCCCGCCCATATCGTTCTTGGTGTTCTTGTTGACGGCGTCTAGCTCTAACGCCTCAACCAGCGCGTCAGTGTCGAAAACGTAGTTACCCATGGAGGCCAGGAACTGGTCCGGGGCATCGGGGAGGCCAGGTGTTGACTCTGGTTTNTCCACGAACGCTGAAATCTTGTGGGCCCCGATCGCTCCGGGGATTTCCTTGCCGTCTATCTCGATCACACCAAACTGGTCCGCCATTTCCAGGGGCTGACGCACGGCAGCCACTGTTGCTCGGGCACCTGAATTGATGTGGCTTTGGACCATTTGTTCAAAGTCCATGCGGTAGACGTGATCGGCGCCGACCACAACTACAATGTCCGGTTCGGCGTCGCCGATGAGGTTCATGGACTGGTAGATGGCGTTTGCACTGCCAGAGAACCAGCTCTTGCCGCGGCGCTGCTGTGCTGGCACAGAAGCAACATAGTTCCCTAGTTGAGTGGACATGCGCCACGTCTCAGAAACATGGCGGTCCAAACTGTGCGACTTGTATTGAGTCAGCACAACAATCTTAAAATAACCAGAATTTGCAAGGTTCGACAGAGCAAAATCGACCAACCGGAACCCCGCAAAGGGTACTGCTGGTTTGGCCCGATCTGCTGTCAAGGGCATCAAACGTTTGCCCTCGCCACCTGCCAATACGATCGCCAGAACTTTCTTGACTGACATGATCCAACCTCCGACAGCTTGATTATTACATTTTGGCTGTGCCATCTATAGGTCACAACAACTTCACACTAGAACAAAAGTGTCCCGACAGACTACCTTGATAATGTGCGTATAGACATTGTGACAAAAGAATTCCCGCCCGAGATTTATGGAGGGNCCGGTGTGCATGTTGCCGAGCTCAGCCGTGTCCTCGCCGCGAAGGTAGATTTACGTGTGCATGCTTTTGGAAAGGAGCGGGAANAAGATTTTCATGGCGCCACTGTGTGCTCATATGAAAATCTTCCGGAATTAGCTGATGCGAATGCTGCTGTGCAAACACTGGGCGTAGATTTACAGGTCGTTTCTGCGATCGCTGGCTCTAGTCTTGTCCATTCGCATACTTGGTACGCGAACATGGCCGGGCACATTGCTGCGTTGCTTCATGGTATTCCGCATGTGCTTAGTGCGCACAGCCTTGAGCCTCTCCGTCCGTGGAAGGCTGAGCAGTTGGGTGGCGGGTACGCGGTTTCTTCGTGGGTGGAAAAGACCGCATATGAAGCAGCCGCTGCCATCATCGCCGTGTCCGATGGCATGCGACAGGATATCCTGCGCAGTTACCCTGACGTTGACCCGGCCAAGGTCAAGGTCATTCACAATGGCATTGATGTTGCCTCGTGGCAGCGCGATGAGAAGGACGACGTCGTACGTTCCCTTGGGATCGATCCTGACCGTCCCAGTGTGGTCTGGGTGGGCAGGGTGACGCGCCAGAAGGGCGTTCCGTACCTTNTGAAGGCAGCATCGCAGCTGCCACCTGAGGTTCAGCTGGTGCTCTGCGCAGGCGCAGCCGACACGCCTGCCCTGGGTGCTGAGGTCAATGAACTCATTGAAGGCCTAAAGGCTGAGCGCGACGGAGTTATTGTCATTGAGCGAATGCTCCCACGTGCTGAATTGATCCAAGTTCTCAGTCACGCCACCGTGTTTGCCTGCCCCTCAATTTATGAGCCGTTGGGCATTGTTAACTTAGAGGCCATGGCATGTGGTGCTGCAGTTGTTGCAAGTGCGACCGGTGGAATTCCTGAAGTGGTTGACCACGGTGTTACGGGACTGCTGGTTCCGTTGGAACAAGTGGGAGACGGAACTGGCACACCGCTAGACCCGGAGAAGTTTGTTGCGGACTTCGCCGCAGCCATGATCGAGGTAGTGAACGATCCTGCGCGTGCGCGGGCAATGGGAGAANAGGGGCGCCAGCGCGCCAAAGATCATTTCTCATGGGAGTCGATTGTGGAACAGACTCTTGACGTTTACAAAAGTGTTCTCCCGCAGAACTAGATTTATTGGCTGATGCTTTATTACGCCCTTGTGGCATGTTTATGACAACTTGGGAGAGTTGAATTGTTTTGTGAAGGCCCCAATCCGAGGATTGGGGCCTTCACTGGTTTCGCGCTCTTTGGCTCCTTTTGCATGCAGAGTTTTACTAATCAGATTTTCTAACTATCCCGACGTTGTTACAGAATTAATTGTTGGTGAGGCCGTGGTGGTAGGTGTTGCGGCGGGGTGTTTGGGTGGGGTCGATCATGTAGGGGCTGTGTAGAAGGGGTGCCGTTGCTGAGTTTGAGGGTCCAGTCGCTGTGGTGGATCATACTGTGGTGGCGGCTGCAGAGCAGTGCGCCGTTGTTGATGTTGGTCTCGCCACCGTTTTGCCAGGCAATCACGTGATGGGCTTCGGTCCAGGGTGCTGGGGCGGTGCAGTGTGGGAAGGAACAGCCTAGGTCTCTGGCGAAGAGGATTTTGCGTTGTGCTGGGGTGAAGAGGCGTTGAGCGCGTCCGACCGTGAGGATTTCTTGTCCTTCTCCCAACCCTAGATAGGTGATTTCTGGATCGCAGAGGGATTGCTCGAAGAGGGCCAAGGGTACCGGGCCGGTGTAGGTGGTAAAGGCTGTTCCGGTGCCGTCACGGCGGTCAAGATCTCCCTGGGTAGTGGTGATGATCAATTGGGTTTTCAACCCGCCGTTCAGGGGTAGTTTGTTGGTGCGGGCGGCGAGTTTCACACAGTCCAGGAGCCCATCGAGGAGTTTCTGAGCGTAGGTACGGGTGTCCTTCACTACCGGGTCGGTAGTGTCTGGATCGATGGGGTCCAGGTATTCCGGGACCTCTCCTGAGCCAGGGGCCGGGATCCACACACCATTGAGCATCCTTTGTTGCCAAACATCAGCACCACCGGGAGTACCTAAACCTCCCGAGATGCTCCGGGTGCCTAGTTCCTCGGAGGTACCGAAAGCTTCGGGAGTGATCAGTGGGCCGCTGTTAGTGAATAAGCCACCACTAAAACTGGCAGGTCCTGCTGATGGCAAGGCTGTGGGTTCTTCCACCGCGGGAAGGGGCCGGATTCTTGCCGGGCTGCCCAGCCCCGGTNNGGTGTTCTTTACGGGATCAAACCAAAACCATTTCTCACCTTCATACACAGGTGCCACCGCATCCAGTGGAGCGTTATGGGGCCGGGGCGGGATCTCCCACGGCTCTAATACCCGCCGCCATCCCTGACGCGGCATCTTCGACCCGCCAGGGACTGACCCAGCAACAGCGACTGGCCCCTGACCGCCACCTGCATCCTGACTCCCGTGCTGATCCTCAATGTCCTGTTCATGCTGACTACTATGGCGTTCTTGACTGTCTTGCTCCAGTGGGCTGTTGTATGGACCTGGCTGTGCTGTCATCACCTGCTCAGGCACAGGCTGCGTAGGCACAGGTTGCGTAGGCTCAGGTTCGGGGNNTGGTGTTGAGGATCCCGATGATCCCGTTCAACTGCTCAAACAACACCTCTTGTTGCCCCACCACGCCATCACTACCTGGACCGCCGCGTCCAGAGCGATCATCCCCACCCACATGCCCAGCCTGGCTAGCGTGGTCGGGTTGGCTAGCGTGGTCGGGTTGGCTGGGTTGGTCGTTGTGCTGGGGAGGTCGTCAGCGAGGTCAGGTGTATCGATGGTGTTGAGGTCTTTATGTTTATTGGGGTTCGTCGCAGTACCGATCGCGACCATGAGGTTCTCGTATTGCTCGATACTCATATGCCCGTCAAAGTGAATCAATCCCCGGCGAGGCTGACGAAANAACAATCCCTGTTTCGCCAGCAAATCTCCTGGCGTAGGTTTNTGCCCATCGGGATCTAAGAGCGACATAATCCGATTCCCTGCATGACGCAGAAAATCAGGGCCTTCTTCCCTCCCGATCTCTACCAAGGACTCCTGGACCTCCAGGCACGTCTGGGCACTGATCCGGTCAGCTTTGGCTAAACCCTGAGCTTCTGCCACGAACTTACTGATCATAAAGCCCTGCTCCACAGAGAGCTGGCCGCTGAAGAACGCCTCACCCACCACCGGCTGCACTGGCGCTGGTGCGATCTCNCCGGTTATGACATCACGGACCGGTAATAAGACCTCAGCCAGAGCAACCCTGCGCCTGGACTCCCCAGCACTAATCCTCAATGACTGCACCAATAAATCCACTACACCGTGAACCCCGGTAGCCGCATACCGGCCCGCATCAACACGCTGAGCAAGCTCACCCGCGACCTGAACAGTCATCGCCTGCTGGAAACGACCCAAACACTCCAAGTCCTGCGCCCACCGCACACACTCACTATCAGAAAGAGCCCCTAAATCCAGACCCAACGGCCTCTCGCCCCGGACCAAAGCCGCAGCAAGATTCAAAAGCTGGTGGACATGCCCACCAACCCTTGACTCCCCTGAATCAGATACCGCACCACCCGGCACCCTAACCGCCGTACTCATACATCTATTCTAAAAGAAAGCACTGACATTCCTACCCCACAGCAACCCACAGTGCACACCAAAACAACAACACACCCTGTGCAGGAACAAACACCCCAAATAGTACCTACCACCAGTCTCGCCACACCGACGGGCGGCCATCGGTGGGGAGTTGGGGATAACTTCTGGCAGGTCGGCTGTGCTGCGTGTACCTTGGTAGCAAGCCACAGAGCGGTCACCTCAAGGGTGAGGATGCTGCTCAATGAGCACCATGATCAGGGGCCGACCATGCAGGAAAGTCACGCAACAACCACACAACACGAATCCAGAATACGAACCCGGGGACCGCGCCGCATCCGTCCTGAACTGGGCAACAGCGCCCCGACCAAGGTTGTTGCCATCGTGATTGCCGCGCTGCTCTCCTTGGCTGCCTGCACCTCGCCACAAGACGGTGTAAATGTTCCTGGGGCACCGAAGCCAGGCACCGCACCAACAACCGCAGCAGCCACCATTGAACGAACGCCTGAANCCCAGCACAGCTGCGGTGTATCAGCCGGCCACAGCGGAGGGCCAGCCCAAAATGTACCCGTCCCGGTACTACCCGAGCAAGCCAAAGAATTTAGCAAAGAAGGCCTCATCGCCTTTGCTGAATATTGGTACGCAACTCTGGGCTACGTTNTTGAGACTGGAGATTCGGCGCCGATGATGGCTGTTACCGAAGCTGACTGTAAATCTTGTTCCTTCATCAACGAACCGCTCCGAGCTTGGTACAGCGATAAAGGTTGGGTTTTGGGAGGACAAATGACTGTGCACTCTTCGTCGAGTACATTCGAGCCTGTTTCTGATGGGTCTTTCCAAGCAATATTAATGATCCAACAGAACAGAGTGTCCTTCTACAGAATGGACAGGAGCCTTGCAGAAGCACATCCGCAGCGCACTGTCAAAGCTAACATCGTGGTGGCTACATATATGAAGGACCATTGGACGGCTCGCACAGCCGAATACCTGGGCAAGGACTGATGATCACATTGATCAGTTCCGTAGCCAAATATTTGGCGGTTATTCCTGTGGTTATAAGCTTTTCATTCCCTGCTTTACCTGCATCTGATGTTGACATGCCGGACTGGGAAGGTTCTAGCATTGTCACAGAAGGTTGGGACCCTGGCGGTGACGGAAACTACGTTGACCAGGCGCCTACCACTGGCTCAGAAGATCCTTACATCTATGAGGCCAGGGTAGCCTGCACTTCGGGTGACAGCAGGACCTTCCCCGAATGTGCATCCGTAATGCCACCTTGCGCGGCAGGTCAGGATGGGGCCGAAAACACTGCGGTGTACTGGTATCACGCCTTGAAGAACAGCACCCCGGTGTCTTGGTTTTGATTCCGGTCCGGTCTGCGTGACAGGCCCAAAACCCCGTGATCTCCTTGCCGAAATCGCCGGCCAAATCGCCCACGAGTTCCAACGCACACCAATTGCCGCAGCAACCTTTGGTAGTCAACCAGGGCCCCACACGCTCCGTGGTAAGGAGACCAACGTCTACGCCGACGCGGCAACACAAACGTTCAACCTCACTATGGTGGGCCAGAACGTCATCATCACAGCAACCCCATCGNCCTACACGTGGGACTACGGCGATGGCACCNTTTGGGGCCCCACTCCCATCCACGGGGCACTCCTGCATGCAGACCGCATCGGGGAACAAACCCAGACCAGTCATGTCTATACCGAGACAGGCCGGCTCAGCCTAAATCTCACCACCCACTTCAGTGGTACCTACAGCGTCAACGGTGGCCCCGATCTACCCATCCCTGGTCAAGGAAACATCACGTCAGCACCGCTAGGCCTCACGGTCTGGCGCGCAGAAACTAACCTTTACGCAGATAACTGCTTCCAAAATCCCAGCGGCATAGGCTGCTAACCCTGCCCACAACAACTGACACGGTCAGCCACCACAGCAAAGCCTCCAAGAAGCCGATGTGCGGCACCCAAGCGGGCGCCGCACATCGAACATTCAAGACAGAAAACGTATTTAACAGGCAACCGACTATTTCTTTGAAGCAGCCTTTGCCTTCTGAATCAGAACCTTCTCATCAATCGGGGCGGAGGAGCTGGCGCGCAGGGTGCGGTAGTAGTCGCGGGCTTCGTCCTGACGCTCACGCTCAATACCTGTTGCAATGGTGGCGCGCAGGTGCTCGGGGCCGTAACCAAACGCATCCACTAGATCCAGCGCATGGGGTCGCAATTTAGCCAGAACCCGGTTGATGTACGGAGCTAAGGTACGGGCACGCTGCATGGAGATCCTGCCGTTCATCAAGTACCAGTCAAGGTGCTTTTCAATGAGGCTCAGGCCAAACAGGTCGCGCAGACTGGTCAGAACCCTCTTGGTTCCTGGGTCAGTGATCCGGTTCAAGGCCGCAGTGAAGGCTTCCCACTGCAGCAGCTCGGCATGCGCCCTGGCTGCCTCAATCAGATCATTTTGGTTATTGTTGAAGATCTCAGCGCCCTTCTCCTTGGGTAACTTTGCTGCCTCCTTCAAAGCACCAGCAACCTCAGCAACCATGGTCTGGACCCTGTCGGCCAGCATCTGACGCTGGGTATCTTCGTCCTTCAAAGCCTTGGCGGACTTCTGTGCGGAGCCGGTGTCAGCAACAAACTGTGCCACTTGACGCAGCCCCGTCTTGTTCAGTGTCAGATCGGCTGCCTGGCCAACAACAAACCGCGCTAGAACACCAAAGTCCAGGTTGCGGAACTCCTTGCTGTAGTCAGCGAGCAGACGCTTAGCCACCAGTTGCAGTAGTACCGTATTGTCACCCTCGAAAGTTGCGTACACATCCAAGTCAGCGCGGAGGGAGGTGAACCTGTTCTCCACCATGAAGCCTGCCCCACCGCATGCCTCACGGCACTCCTGCAGAGTGTCTAATGCATGCCAGGTTGTCAAGGATTTCAATGCTGCCGCCAGTGTTTCCAAGTCTTGACGGTCCTCGTCAGTGTCATGGGCGCCGGAGAACACGTCGTCGAACTTCACCAACAGTTCCTCGTGGGCAAAGGCGGCAGCGTAAGTGGTTGCCAGCAATGGAAGTAGCCGGCGCTGGTGGCGCTGGTAGTCCAGCAACACCACTTCTTCGGTGTCCGAGGCAGCATTGAACTGGCGGCGTTCAGTGGCATATTGAATGGCGATCTTCAAGGCGACCTTGGAGGTTGCGACAGCTGCACCGTTGAGCGAGACACGGCCCTGGACGAGGGTGCCCAACATGGTGAAGAAGCGCCGTCCGGGGCTGGCGATCGGTGAACTGTAGGTGCCATCGGCCGTCACATCACCGTAGCGGTTGAGCAGGTTGGTACGGGGNATGCGCACATTGTTGAAGGCAAGCTGGCCGTTGTCAATGCCGTTGAGGCCGCCCTTGATGTTGTCATCCCTGCCCTGAACACCGGGAAGGAATTCTTTGGTCTTAGGATCACGAAGTTGAACGTAAAACGCATGCACACCGTGGTTCACGCCACGGGTAATGAGCTGCGCAAAGACAACGGCAGCAAGACCATCCACGGCGGCATTGCCGATGTATTCCTTCCAAGCAGCCCTGAATGGAGTGTTGATGCTGAACTCCTGGGTGGCTTGGTTATAAGTTGCCGTCGTAGCGATCGACGCCACATCGGATCCATGCCCGATCTCTGTCATGGCAAAGCAGCCCGGGATCTCCAAGTTCATGATCCCAGGGAGCCATTGGTTCTGATGCTCTTCATTGCCCAGGTGCAACACGGCAGAACCGAACAGCCCNCATTGCACGCCACCTTTGATCTGCAGTGAGGGATCGGCAATCACCAGTTCCTCAAAGCCGGCTACATTGCCGCCATGGTCATTGCTGCCTCCGAGACGGGTAGGAAATGCGCGGTGCACACCGTTTTGTTGTACAAGTATTCCCATTTGCTTGAACACCAATTTACGATGCTCCGTGTGGCTCAGGCCTTCCACTTTGTGCAGTTCAGGCTGTCCGGCGAGCTCACGCGCAGCCAGACGAACCTGTGCCCACTGGCCCAGGAGAACCTCACCGAGCTCAGCAACATCAACGCCGGTACTGCCATTGTTAGCTGCGGGAGAAACTGAAGTTATTACGTTGGTCATGATTTTCCTTCTGCTGTGGTTACTGTGCGGGGCCGGAAGTGGGGAGACCAGCTGCCCCACGCCGTCGAAAAGCCAGGTTGAAATCAGCTCAGCCATGGCGTTGAAATCTGGTTTGCCGGGACCATCGGGCGATTTGAGCCACAACTCGCCAGCTGTTCTGACAAGTCCAATGGCGGCGGTGGGCCAATATCCCAAAAGTGGCGAGTTTGGATCACCCAGCAGGTGCCGCAAAGGATCGGTAATCATCTCTGTGACGGAGTTGAAGAAGCCGTTCAAATCGCCTGACTCGCGGGTGTCCCCATCGGCCGGAAGTGTGGCGAAGAAATATACATTCGGTGAGGTTTGCGCCATTTGCAGATATCCGGCAACCATCGCTATGACGCCTTCTCGCGGTTTTGTGGCACCCTGGCGTGCCGCAGCTAGAGTGTCTTGCATCTGCCGGATCACCACGGCACCAACAGCTTGTCTGAGTCCGGATTTGTCACCAAAATAGCGATANAANACCGACTTCGAAGTCCCGGCATCGGCTGCAATGTCTTCCATGGAGGCGTCAGGGCCCAAGTGATGGATAGCTCTCCGGGCAGCCTTAATCAAGGTACGACGCCGTTCCTCACGGTGGGCTTCCCACCTGGCCGAGCGGCCGTCAACGGCTGCTGCGGCATTGGCCCGCCTGCCGCTGGTGCCGTCAGTTTCAGGCACAGTTTCAGGCACTGGGTTCGGTGTGCTGTTGTGGCTGGACACTAGAGAAGGAGCCGGCAGTGCCAGCTCTGGCTGTAACATGTTCACGATACTCAGCGTATCAGGTACGCTGAGTATCAGTAACAAACGGCGTTCCCGAAGGAGAGAGCTTCATGACCACCCCTTAACACCAGGCACCGCAACAACAGCGGCAGCGTCCAAAACCTCAGTCAGTACAGCCGCAACGGGTCCCAGGACTCGAAAGGCTGTCATCGTGGGCGGAAACCGTATCCCGTTTGCACGCTCCGGTGGCGCCTACGCGCACTCTTCAAATCAGGACATGCTCACAGCAGCGTTGGATGGTTTGGTTGCTCGTTTCGGCTTGGCAAATGAAGAAATCGGTGAAGTTGCTGCTGGTGCAGTTCTGAAGCACTCCNGGNACTTCAATCTCACACGTGAAGCAGTTCTGGGTTCAGCTCTTGCTGCCACAACGCCCGCTTACGATCTCCAGCAGGCGTGCGCAACGGGTATGGAAGCAGTCATCGGGCTTTCCAACAAGATCAAGCTGGGTCAGATTGATTCGGGCATTGCCGGTGGTGTTGATTCCGCCTCGGATGCCCTGATAGCAGTCAGTGAAGGTCTGCGCGCTATATTGCTTGACCTTAACCGCGCCAAAACAATGGGCCAANAGGTGAAGATCCTCAGCCGGATCAGGCCTAAGGACCNNTCTCCGGATGCTCCCTCAACCGGCGAACCGCGCACGGGGCTCTCTATGNGGGAGCACCAGGCACTCACTACAGCGCAGTGGAAGATCAGTCGTCAGGCCCAGGATGAGTTGGCTCTTGCCAGCCATAAANACCTAGCGGCAGCCTTCGATAGGAACTTCTTTGATGACCTGATTACCCCGTTCCGTGGGCTGACCCGCGATTCGAATCTGCGGGCCGATTCAAGCCTAGAGAAGTTGGCCAAGCTCAAGCCGGCCTTCGGTAAGTCACTCGGGGATGCCGCCACCATGACCGCGGGCAACTCGACCCCGCTGACCGACGGCGCATCCACCGTCTTGATTGCTTCACAGGAATGGGCTGCTGCGCGTGATCTGCCCATCTTGGCCGACGTCGTTGACGGTGAGGCGGCAGCCGTTGACTTTGTGCACGGCAAGGACGGACTGCTCATGGCCCCGGCTTTTGCCGTCCCTCGTCTGTTGGCCCGCAACGGCCTGACGCTGGATGACATTGATTACTTTGAAATCCACGAAGCCTTCGCTGGTACGGTCCTGAGCACACTCGCGGCGTGGGAAGATGAAGAATTTGGCACCACCCGTCTTGGCCTAAATGGTGCTNTTGGCACGGTCGATCGAGCCAAGTTTAACGTCAACGGCTCCTCCCTGGCCGCAGGACACCCCTTCGCCGCAACAGGTGGCCGCCTCGTCGCCACGCTGGCGAAAATGCTCCACGAACGTGGCCAGGTTGATGGACGCCCAGCCCGAGGCTTGATTTCCGTCTGTGCCGCCGGCGGTCAAGGCGTAGTGGCCATCTTGGAAGCACGGTGATCCCTATGTCATCTCAGAACAGAGTTGCCTCCGTGCGGGAGAAGGCAGATAAATACACCGAGTTCGTCAGCCGAGGTTTCGGGAAGGATCTGGCCAAACGCTTGGGCCTGCCGCAGCCTGGAATTCTTCGCCGGTATACCNCTGCGGCACCCTTGGTGGAGGGTCCTATTCTGGTGGTGGGCCAGNGGGCAGGGTCCGACGCCGTTGCAACAGTCTTGCTTGGCTGGCACCAAGATGTGCGCCGGCATGCAACACCCAAGGAAAAATTGGGTGCCATCGTGGTGGTCGTGGATGAGTTGGGGCACCCTGAACAGCTGTCAGCTCCCATGCTGGCCGTCGGTGCCGCGTTGCGCGATCTGAACAAGAACGCACGAGTTGTCACCATCTCGCGTCCAGCAGCGGTGGGAGATGAACCCGCAGTGGCCGCCGGCCGCAACGGCGTTGACGGAATTGTCCGTTCGTTGGCCAAGGAACTCCGCGCCGGTGCAACTGCCAACGGGGTCTTGTTGGCGAACGGCATCGCGGCGGATTCTCCAAGCGCCATGTCAGCGCTGCGCTTCTTTCTCTCCGGCCGATCGGCCTTTGTTGATGGCCAGTTCCTGAGCGCATCTTCAGTAGGTTCAACCCAGCAACCTGACTGGGACAAGCCACTGGAGGGAAACGTAGCCGTTGTTACGGGTGCCGCGCGAGGGATTGGTGCCGCGATTGCTCGCACGCTTGCCCGCGACGGTGCCACTGTGATTGTTGTTGATGTGCCAGCAGCAGGGGATCATCTGGCCACTGTTGCCAATGAAATCCGTGGCACCGCCTTGCAACTAGACATCACTAACCCGGATGCAGGAAGCCGCATCTTAGAGCATGCGATGGGGCGTTACGGAAGGCTCGATATTGTTGTCCACAATGCCGGTATCACCCGGGACAAGCTGCTGGCGAACATGGATGCTTCTCGATGGGATTCAGTCATCGCCGTAAACATCGCCTCGCAGCTGCGTATGAACGAAGCCTTTCTGGCAAGTAATGACTTCACTACTAATGTGCGCATCATCAGTGTTGGATCAACCAGCGGTATTGCTGGCAACCGGGGACAGACCAACTATGCCGCATCCAAGGCCGGGGTCATGGGCATGGTCCGTTCCACTGCCNCCTTGCTGGCCAAACAGGGTGGCACAGTGAACGCCGTTGCGCCCGGTTTTATTGAAACGGACATGACGGCCAAGATTCCTNTTGCCACACGCGAGGTTGCTAGGCGCCTGAACAGTCTCCAGCAAGGTGGTAAACCCAGCGATGTGGCAGAAGCGATAGCGTTTNTCGCCCAGCCCAATGCTGCGGGCGTGACGGCGAATATTCTGCGTGTGTGCGGACAGAACTTGGTGGGGCAATGACAGCCGAGACAGTGGTGACACAAATGCCGTCGCTGGCCAAGCTTTATGTCAATGCTGCTGCTACGGCGGCGAAAAGCCGTCTGGTTCGCTCGGCGCCGGTAGTGGCTTTGCCTGCGAGGGCTGTGGAAGTTCGTGGCGTGCGCGCGGACTTGGCGAAAGTGACCGAGTTCGCTCACCTCATGNGGGAGCCTGCACGCGATGTTCTCCCGTCTGGCTACCTGCACGCCNTTGGTTTTCCCGTGGCTATGAGTGTCATGGTCCAAGACGACTTCCCGCTTCCCTTGCTGGGCATGATTCATCTGCGCAATCAGGTGGAGCATTTCGCTCCCGTGCTCTTTACTGATGAACTCTCTGTCAGGGCGTGGGCGCGGGAGCTGACCGGGCATAAAAGTGGTACCCAAGTTCAGATTGTGGCCGAAGTACACAACGCTGAGGGCACTGAACTATTGTGGCGCGGTGTCTCCACTTATTTGGCGAAGGGCGTCTTCCTGCCCGGTCTTGACAAGCCAACGTCCGCGACCGCCAGAGTCGATTTCATCCCGCCTGCACCGACGGCGCAGTGGCGCCTTGGCGTAGACACTGGCCGGGCCTACGCGGCCGTCTCGGGTGATTTCAATCCGATTCACCTCAGCGTGCTCAGCGCTAAAGCGTTGGGGATGCGCCGATCAATCGCCCATGGCATGTACGCTGCAGCCAGAGTTTTGGCCACTGTTCCACAGGCCAAACCGAACTCTTTCAGCTGGGACATTTCCTTTGATTCACCGATCTTCTTGCCGGGGACCGTATTGTTGGAAGTTATTGACCACAGGACTGACGACGGCGCGTGGTTGAGTTCGGAGTTCATAGCCTGGAGCGCCCACAGCGCCAGGAAGTACTTCAGTGGCACTGTCTCAGCTGGAGTTTGCTGACCGGCCTCATCTGACCCGCATGAGTGGTTAGAAAATCGTTGTTAAACGATTTTCCTACACTCGTGCGGGTTACTGTGTGATGGAGGCGCCCTGGATGGAGCGACAACGGTTGTTCCTGCGTTCCATGCCACCGGAGCTATCTGGACTGCTTTAAACTTCCAAAGTCTAAACTTCCAAAGCGCCGCGAGCCGCCGCATTGACTTCAGAGTTGACGCTGGCCATGGTTCCGGCAATACTCCCGGCTGCATGGGCACCTTGGGAGCCGGCTGACATTGGTTGCTGGCGCGCCGAGCGTATGGTGGGGTACAACTGCTGCACGTGTTCCTCAGCCCGGTCTCTGCGGCTGGCCAGGACAAGTTCGTTGCCCGGCTCACCGGAGGCCACTTCATCCGTGTAGAGGACGCTGATGCGGTGGGCAACAGTAGAGAGAAAGCCCAGCTGGAATTGTCGGCGCTCAAGCGTCTTCTCATGGGCGGACAAATAGGGCTTGTAGGGNTACTCCAGCCACCACACCTGCAGTGCAGTTTCGAGTTGGAGCCGCAGGGACGCGAACAGCCGCAAAACCTGAGCGACATCCGATTCTGCCCCGACCAAGTACAGCAGCTTCTTGGCGCTGGTGGTGGCTTGCAAGACGCGTACCGTGTTGAACGCCAGAGCAATTGCGGTGAACCCACGGGCTTGACCCACCCGGTACTGACCGCTGAGTTCAACACGCTCCTCAACCATGGGCTCCTGAGGCTTTCCAGCCTTCCCGGCTTCGGCGTCAATGCTGGCCTGTTCAATCCCGTACCGGACCATGAGACGTTCGGCGTGCTCTTGGAAGGTCTGCGCTTCTGCCGGAAAAGGAGTGTTCTCTGCTTTGGCCAGTAACTTGGTGATCAGCTTGAGTGTTTTCTCTGCCTTACGGGTTGATTCGTTGAGCGTCTCCATGATGTTTGGCTCCTTTGCGCCAGCGCTGTCCGATGATCAATCGTTGTCTCTGAGAATAATCGAAGGGTCTGACATTTTTATCCGGCCAGTGGCCTCATGCACACATTTTGGCCGCTAACCGCTAACCCGCAAACCACACAGGTGAGGGGACAGGGCAAACAAAGACCCCTAGGAACCGTAGTTCCCAGGGTCTGTCAGTGCGCGGAAAGGGACTTGAACCCTCACCCCGTTTCCAGGACTAGCACCTCAAGCTAGCGCGTCTGCCATTCCGCCACCCGCGCAGGTGATTTGGCCGGCTGATTCTGCCTTTCGGTTGAATCGTTGCCCGCCGCAGCAGCGATGAAAACAATAGCACGACTTTGCCAGAAACAATAATCGAGGCCTGGGGTGCCTTGTGGAGTGTCAAAAGCGGCGCGAACATCCCCAAAGGTAGGCTGGGGTGCACGTCAACGCACAAAGGAGTTTCCCCGTGAATACCATCAGGGCCGAGGATGAAGTTGCTGGCATCTGCGCCGATCTCATCCGATTCGACACTAGTAATTTCGCTGACAATCAAGGACCGNGGGAGCGCGCCATAGCTGAGCATGTGGCTGGGCTGATCTCTGATACCGGGCTCTCTGCGGAGTTGTACGAGTCCTCACCGGGACGGGCAAACGTAGTCACCCGCATCGAAGGCACCGACTCTTCGCTACCGGCCCTTGTAGTGCACGGCCACCTAGATGTAGTCCCGGCACAGGCGCAGGACTGGAGTGTTGATCCCTTTGGCGGTGAGGAGCGTGACGGGCTGATCTGGGGCCGCGGGGCCGTGGATATGAAAGATATGGATGCCATGATCCTCTCCGTCATGCGCTCCATGGGCAGGNAAGGCCGCAAACCCAAACGTGACATTGTGTTTGCGTTCTTCGCTGATGAGGAAGCCGGTGGCGCCTACGGGGCACGCTGGTCAGTAGATAACAGGCCGGATCTTNTTGAAGGAGCCACGGAAGCCATCTCCGAGGTTGGCGGATTCTCCACGGAGATCAACGGTAAACGTGCCTACCTTCTGCAAACAGCGGAGAAGGGCCTTGCCTGGCTGCGGCTCACAGCTCACGGCCGTGCGGGCCACGGCTCGCACATCAACACTGACAATGCTGTGACACGTCTTGCCCGGGCAGTCACCCGCATCGGAGATTACCAATGGCCTATCGAGTACACGCCCACCACCCGTGCTTTTCTTGAGGGCGTCTCTGAACTGACCGGCGTCGAATTTGATGAGTCAAACCCAGAAACATTGCTGAGCCAGCTGGGCACGGTGTCGCGTTTTGTGNGGGCCACACTGCAGAACACTGCCAACCCGACCTTCCTCAACGGTGGTTACAAGGCCAATGTGATTCCCGGAATGGCTGAGGCCATGATTGACGTGCGCACGCTGCCTGGCCAACATGAGCAGGTACTGGAGATCGTGCGCGAATTAGCTGGTGAAGGTGTTGATATCTCAACCATTCACAATGATGTCTCTCTTGAGACTGCCTTCGCCGGCAATTTAGTGGATGCCATGATCGATTCCCTCCATAGTGAAGATCCAGGTTCCACCGTGTTGCCTTACACGTTATCGGGAGGCACTGACAATAAGTCGCTGCGCCGTTTGGGTATTACCGGCTATGGATTCGCGCCACTGCAATTGCCGCCGGATCTTGACTTCACAGGCATGTTCCATGGAGTTGACGAGCGTGTCCCTGTGGAGTCACTAAAGTTTNGTGTCCGTGTTCTTGACCGACTGCTGAGTAACTACTAAGGAATCTGTGCGATGAGTACTGAGTTGAACCAACTTTGCCCGATGAACTGTTGGAACGCTTCCGTAGCCGGGCCAAGGGCTATGACGAACGTAACGAGTTCTTCCACGAAGACCTTGCGGAGCTGAAGGCGCAGGGATATTTGCGCATGTTTGCGCCAGTGGACGGCGGCGGACTGGGCTTTGNNATTGAACAGGCCGCTGCTGCCCAACGTAGGTTGGCAACAGCGGCACCTGCCACAGCGTTGGCCATCAACATGCACTTGGTGTGGACCGGTGTGGCACATCTTNTAGCCCGGCGCGGGGATGACTCTTTGGACTATGTCCTGCAGGAGGCTGTGGATGGGGAGGTGTTTGCCTTTGGCAATTCCGAAGCGGGCAATGATTCGGTACTTNTTGATTCCAATACCGTGGCGCAACCACTAAGCGAGGGAAGTTACTCCTTCACCGGCACGAAGATCTTCACGTCTTTGTCACCGGCATGGACCAGGCTTGGCATCTTTGGGAAGGACTCAACAGGGCAGGAGCCGGTCCTTGTCCATGCTTTCATCACCCGCGACACTCCCGGTTACACCATCAAAGACGACTGGAACACGCTGGGTATGCGAGCCAGCCAGTCCAATACAACGGTACTGGATGGCGTGGTGGCACCGGCCAGCAGGGTTNTTAGAAAGCTGCCTGTGGGGCCCAACGCCGACCCGCTGATCTTTNCCATCTTCGCCTGTTTTGAGACGCTGCTGGCCGCTGTGTATACGGGATTGNGGGAACGGGCTTTGGCGATCGGTGTTGCCACCGTGCAGCAACGGACGTCGAAGAAGTATGGCGGAAAAAGTTATGCACAAGATCCTGATATTCGGTGGCGCATCGCAGACGCTGCCATGGCCATGGATGGGTTGTATCCACAGCTGGAATCGGTGGCCCGTGACGTGGACAACCTGGTAAGCCACGGAGGGCAGTGGTTCCCGAAGATGGTGGGGCTGAAGGTTCGTGCCACTGAAACGGCGCGAACTGTGGTTGATTTGGTCATCCGTGTCAGCGGCGGTAGCACGTACTTTGCGGGCAACGAGCTGGGCCGGTTGTATAGGGACGTTTTGGCAGGGATGTTCCACNCCTCCGATGACGAGTCCGCCCACTCAACCATTGCTAATGCGTGGCTGGGGCCGATCGAGGAGTAACGGAGTAAATGGTTTGCGGGGAGCGTTAAGGGAAAGGCCGCCTAGATCACGGTCAGGGTCCGCTCCACGCGTAAAACCTTCCGGCGCATCAGATACTTTCGCTCCCCACCCATGTAGAGGGTGCTGCGTTCAAGCTCCCACTTGCCATATTCAGCGTGCTCTCGCACCCGCTGATAGGCCAGNGGTACGGACTCNCCGGAGGCTACGGTAATGAGCAAATATTCGTATTGGCGCAGGGGAGCCCCGCGGCCAGTGAATACCGGTTTCAACGATTCCCTCATGGACTGTCCTTCCCGCCCAATGTCAATGAACTTCGTGTTCATTACCAAAGCTACCCCTTGCTACCCACGGTGGGGTAGTTACAAGGGATAAGGACTTTCATGTTCGCAGGCACACTGGTACCGTCAATCGCATGAGCATTGATCCGCGCGAAGCATTGAGTGCATTGACCACAGCATTGGAAGAACACTTGGTGGCTGCTTCAGCGCGCCGGNGGNAAGAGGACCCCATTGTGGAGGCTACTTTTCTGGGTATTATTGATGCCTTTGAAGCCTATGAGGAAGCCCTCTTTGATGCTTTTGATGAGGTGACACCGCTGGTTATTTACGGTGAAGATGGCGAGTTTGATGAAGAAGATGAAGAAGAAGACGATGAGCTTGAGCCCGACGATGAGCTTGAGCCGCTCACTGACTAGTGAATCGCTCACTAGTCAGTGAGCAGGAAGCGGTTGCCCCAACATCTGTTGCGAGCTTGCAGGCCCTCCTTGGAGGGCCTGCAATACGTTCGGGCCCAAGTGGCTGTGCTGCAGAGCCCGCCACTGAATTCCACGGGCACGGTCTTGCTAAGATGGCGTACTTCTTCTCTGGCTAAAGGCAGGAAACTTCGCTCAGGACAGTCACGATTTGTTCCGGCAGNGGTGCTAGAGATGACTGCAAAATTTCCTTCAACTGTTCTTGGGTCCGAGGCCCAACCACGGCGGCGGAAACACCGTGGTGTTCAAGGGTCCAGCTCAAGGCCACATCCAAGGGTGTGCGCCCTAATCCTTTNGCAGCCGTGACAAGTGCCTCAGTAATCCTGGCCGGTCGCCCCGCTAAATACTTCTGAACATAGCTACCCATGATGGCGCTGGCACCGCGTGAATCTGTGGGGACCTGGCCACGATACTTCCCAGTCAGGGCACCACGGCCCAGCGGTGCCCAGCACAGCAAACCGGCACCAACATGTTCAGCGGCCGGCATGACTTCTCGCTCTGCTGTGCGTTCAAGGAGTGAGTATTCAACCTGGTTGGCAACGATCGGGGCCTCGGACAATGAGGCTGCACGGGCCAATTGCCAACCGTTGTAGTTGGATACGCCGGCATAACGGACACGCCCGCTACTGACAGCAAACTCAAGTGCCCCNAACGTCTCTTCGAGAGGGACGTTCTCATCCCAAATGTGGGCCAGCCATAAATCCAGGTGATCTGTGCCCAGTCTGGCCAAGGAAGCATCCAATCCTGCCAGCATGGCCCGGCGGGAGGTGTCCACCATGCGCTTGCCATTGCGGTGGCTGACACCAGCTTTCGAGACTAAAACTACGTCACTGCGTGGAACTACCGCACCTAGCAGTTCACCCAGAATCGCTTCACTGCGACCCTCCACATAGCTCACTGCAGTATCTAAAGTGGTACCACCGGCATCCACAAAATCGCACAGCTGAGCGCGGGCCGTCTGCTCATCGGTTTCATTTCCCCAGGTCATTGTGCCCAGCGTCAGCGCTGAGACGCGTAATCCGCTGGTACCCATGAATCGTTGTTCCATAGGTGCAAGCTTACGGTGAACTATGTCCGCAACATGCGCGCCAAAACCCGGTTGAGCTTCATCTGCTCACTCATGCTTTAGGCTAAAACCCGTGAACTGGTTTGAAGCAGCCTTCTTAGGCCTAATCCAGGGCCTGACTGAATTCCTCCCGATTTCCTCAAGTGCCCATCTTNTTGTTGTCGGTAAATTCCTGCCTTCGGGTACTGACNCGGGCGCGGCCTTCACGGCCGTTAGCCAGCTCGGTACCGAAACAGCAGTCCTGGTCTTCTTCTGGCGCGACATCGTCCGGATTATCAAGGCGTGGTGGGGCTCGCTGAGGGGCCGTGTGCCACGGACCGACCCTGACGTTCGTATGGGCTGGCTCATCATCTTAGGCAGCCTACCCATTGCCCTCCTTGGGGTCTTGTTTCAAAGCCATATTGAATCCACTCTTCGCAACCTCTGGCTTGTGGCAACAACGTTGATCGTCTTCGGACTCATTTTGGCCGTGGCCGACACCGTTGCCAGCCAGAAGCGAGAACTCAAAGACCTCAGTGTCAAACACGGCATCATTTACGGCTTCGCTCAAGCACTGGCTCTGATTCCCGGTGTTTCCCGCTCCGGTGGCACCATTACGGCTGGCCTGTTTATGGGGTACAGCCGTTCCTCTGCTGCCAGATACTCGTTCCTTCTGGCCGTTCCTGCGGTCTTTGGCAGCGGTTTCTATGAGCTCTTCAAGATCCTGGTCAAACACGAAGACACCNCCAGTCCTTTTGGTATTGGCGAAATAATTCTGGCAACCATCATTGCTTTCGGTGTGGGTTATCTCATCATTGGCTGGTTCTTGAATTTCATCTCCACCAAAAGCTTCCGCCCCTTCGTTTGGTACCGGATTTCTCTGGGCCTACTCCTTTACATCCTCCTCGGAGCTGGCATTATCACCCCGTAAGGCCGCTGGGGTTACCATCGAGTCTGTTGGGACGTGGCGGCGCGCTTTACAGTGCTGCTGAGGTTATAGGCTTAGGTCTGTGAAAACTTGGAAGTCCCACGCCCTCCCTCAGCTGCCTGGCGTCATGCCAGCCATCCATTTGCATGAAACAACCCAACAGCGGGTAGTGCCATTGCCTGACACGGAACCGGCCAGCCTGTACGTCTGCGGTATCACCCCGTACGACGCCACGCATATGGGTCACGCCGCAACATATGTAGCGTTCGACCTGCTCAACCGTGCCTGGCGTGACCAGGACCGCGCAGTGACGTATGTGCAAAACGTCACAGACATTGATGATCCGCTCCTTGAACGCGCCAACCGCGACGGCGTCAACTGGCGCGAACTTGCCATCTCCCAGACGGAACTTTTCCATGCTGACATGGAAGCCCTCAACGTGATTGCGCCGGAAAACTACATTGGGGCAGTTGAATCCATTGGCTGGATCGTCCCTGAAGTTGAANAACTCATTGCGGCGGGACTGGCTTATCCTGTGGCAGGCACCGAGGGTGAGCCCGACGGCGATATCTACTTCTCCGTCGAAGCCGCCTCAGCTGCTGGGAAAGATGGTGGGCTGGAGGGACCGTGGTGGCTGGGGCAGATCTCCGGCCTCACCCAGGAGCAGATGCTTCCCTTCTTCGCCGAACGCGGCGGCGATCCGGCACGCGCAGGAAAGCGCCACNCCCTCGATGCCCTGCTGTGGCGTGTGGCCCGGGACGGAGAACCGTTCTGGGACGGTGCCTCGTTGGGCGAAGGGCGCCCCGGATGGCATATTGAATGTACCGTCATCGCCCAGCGCTTTNTGCCCCAACCGTTCACCGTCCAAGGTGGTGGAAGCGACTTGATCTTCCCGCACCACGAAATGGGTGCGGGGCACGCTNTTGCCCTTGACAACAAGCCCATGGCCCGTCATTACTCCCACACCGGAATGGTGGGTCTGGACGGGGAANAGATGAGCAAATCCTTAGGGAACCTGGTGCTTGTCTCAGCCTTGCGGGCTGAAGGCAAAGACCCTGCCGCTATTCGGCTCGCCATCCTCGCTCATCACTACCGTAGTGATTGGTTCTGGACACAGGAATTGCTCGAGAACGCAGAATATCGCCTTCAGCGGTGGCGTCAAGCCCTTAATCTAGCTGCCGAAGGATCGGCCAAGCCGTTACTGGATGAGCTTCGGGCGGCACTGGCCCAAGACCTTGACGCACCCCGCGCGTTGGCCGCTGTTGATCAGTGGGCGCAAGTATCAATTGCCGCAGCCGCAGCAATTGCTTCCGCCGGCAACAACCTCAGCGCCGACGCCAGCAGTGTTCCGGAGCAGATCTCAGAGCGGGACTCTGACCTGGTCTCTGATGCGCTCGAGGCGTTGCTGGGCATCGAGCTCTAGCAATACCTCTAGCCCCGGCTGAAGCCAACCCAGGCTGGAAGTATCTCCAACTAGAACCACGGAATTATCCTACGGGGCAGTGATTACCGGTGTGAGCCCGGCAATCACTGCCCCCACTGTTGCCCCGCAGGGACGCTGAACCAAGTTAGGGCTGCTCGTGCCCTCGGCGACGTAAATAACGCTCAAATTCCTTGGCGATGGACTCACCGGTTGCCTCAGGAAGCTCCGCAGTATCTTTGGCTTGCTCCAATTGCTGGACGTAGGCGGCAATCTCTGGATCCTCGGCGGCAAGATCGTTCACTCCGCGTTCCCACGCTTGGGCGTCGTCAACCAGGTCGGTGGTTGAAAGCTGAAGATGCAAGAAGTCTTCAATGCGGTTCAGCAGCGCCAGCTCTGCTTTGGGNGAAGGGGCCTGCGCCACGTAGTGTGGCACGGCAGCCCAGAGCGATAGGGTGGGCAGGCCTGCCAGTAAGGCCAGCTCATTCAATACACCCACAATGCCAATGGGACCCTCATATTGGGAGGATTCTAGGCTGAGGCGCTCGGCGAGTATATCGTCGTCGCACGTTGCCGTGACGGGGAGGGGNCGTGAATGCGGAACATCGGCCAGCAGAGAACCCACCAGCACAACATAGTTCACATTCAAGGCAGCGGCTTGGGCCAGCAGTTCAGCCGTATAGGCTCGCCAGCGGTATGACGGTTCAATACCGTGAACTAAAACAACGTCAATATCACTGTCAGGAATGCTCGCCTTGGCGATTTTNGTGACCGGCCATTTGATCTTGCGCCCNCCAGTGGAGGTCAGTCTGACCTCGGGCCGGGTGAACTGAAAATCGTAATATTCATCCGGTTCAATGACTCCAACGCGTTTGGCGCCNCACAGGGTGTGCAGGTATTTAAGTGCATCACTGGCAGCTTCACCGGCGTCGTTCCAACCTTCAAACGCGGCCAGCATGACTGTTACCCGGTCTTCGCCGGGCGGAGGTTGCAATAACCGTCCGGGTTCGCCCGTTTCGCCATTATTGATTCTGCTCACGCTTCTNAGCCTACGGTGCCATCTGGTTTGGGGCACTACGCACCACGCGCGTCTCCTGAATGAAAACAGTTCACTGCGCCATGCCCCGTAGACTGGTGGCATGCTTTTACCCACTGCCGCCGCCGTGCACCCCGCGACATCGACGCCGTCCCCGCTCAAAGCAGTCCTTTGGGACATGGATGGGACCCTTGTTGACACCGAACCTTACTGGATCGCTGCCGAAATTGAGCTTGTCACGGCTCACGGAGGACAGTGGGATGTTGCAGACGCCATGACCATGGTGGGAAACGCCCTAGAGTCCACGGCTGCTGTTTTGCAAAACGCGGGCGTGAAACTATCAGTGCGTGAGATTGTGGACAACCTCTCCAATGCGGTGATTGCTGGTATTCGCAAGGAATTGCCGTGGCGGCCNGGGGCACGGGAACTGCTGGCTGAGTTGCACGGGCGCGGTGTGCGATGTGCGCTGGTGACCATGAGTGAGCGGAACCTGGCCAGCGAGGTAGTCAATGCCCTGGATCAGGAGTACTTTGAATTCCTCATTACCGGCGATGAGGTGAGCAACGGAAAACCCCATCCTGAGCCGTACTTGATGGCGGTGGAACGCTTACGCGCGAGCGATCCGCTACTCACGGCCAAGCATTGTGCTGCCCTAGAAGATTCAATTCCAGGTGTGGCTTCTGCCGTCGCCTCCGGNGTTGCCACCATCGCCATCCCGCATGCCGTGCCACTTCCAGAGGATTCCCGCCACGCTACCTGGAAAACCCTTGCCGGGAAGACGTACCACGACGTCGCAGCAGCTCTGGCTGCCCACGCCGCCTCCACCGGGGCTGCTCTGTGAGCGGTTCCACCGACGGCACCACAACCCGCCGCGAGGGTTTGGTTCTGGGCTCGGTCCGGGGAACACCCATTATTTTGGCGAACTCATGGTTCCTCATCGCCGCAGTCACCGTCTTGATCTTTGGTCCGCAGCTGCAGAGCAACTTCCGGGGTATCGGCTGGGGCGCCTATCTCGTGGCTNTTGCCTACGCGTTGTTGTTGCTTTTCTCGGTGCTGATCCATGAGCTGGCGCACGCAGTAGCAGCGAAGATGTATGGCTGGACCACCCATAAGATCGTGCTTAATCTGTGGGGCGGGCATACTGAATTTGATTTCAGCAAGGCCACTCCGGGTAAGGCGCTTGTGGTTGCTTATGCAGGGCCCATCGCCAACTTTGTGTTGGCGGGTTTGGGCTGGCTCGTGAGCCTGACATTGCCCGAACCGGTCTCGATGGGGCTTNTAATTGCCATCCTGTTGACCAACATTTTCATTTGGGCCAACCTGCTCATTGGTGCGTTCAACGTCCTTCCCGGATNNCCCCTGGACGGTGGGCGACTGGTTGAGTCAATTGTTTGGAAGAGCACAGGAAGCCAGGAANAAGGCACCATAGCCGCCGGCTGGGCCGGACGCGTCATAGTGGTCATCATTGTTGGAGCAGTTCTGGCCGTGCCATACCTTCAGGGCAGCACTCCAGATCTGACCACCACCTTCATTGTGATTCTTTTGGCTGGTNTTNTGTGGATGGGCGCCTCCGCCTCCATCAAGGGTGCGAGCATCCGCTTAAGACTCCCTGAGATCACGGCCGGTACCTTGGCCGTTGCTGCTGTCAGCGCTTCCGATCGGTGCACGGTGGCTCAGCTGTGGACCTTACGTGGGGAATACCCGCGCGAACCGATTGTGCTGTTTGGGGCAGATGGCAGGCCTGCCGCCGTCGTCGATGAATACGCGTTGGCGCACGTACCCNCGGCAGTTGCGCCCAACACACCGGCCAGTGCCGTGGCACGGGCGCTGTCCCGTGGCGCTTACGTGCCGGAGGTAGCTGCCGGCGCAGAACTGGTGGCGTATTTGGCCCAGCTGCCAGACACCGAATATGCGGTGATCAACCTTGAGGGAAAGATCACAGGACTTCTCAGCCAAGCCAAGGTTGTTGCAGCTATTACCGGTAAACCACTGTCCTGATGACAGGATAACCCCGATCAGGCCATGAACGCACTGGCCGCACCGCTGATTTTGCGAGTACAAAACGACAGGACTTACCTATGAACCACCACGATTCCACCGCAGAAACCTCCTTGGCACCCCATGGTGCAGCGTCACGCCGCGGCCCGTTCCGTGCCGGTGAACGTGTACAGCTCACGGATGAGCGCGGCCGCATGAACACCATCACGTTGACGCCAGGAACGGCCTACCACACGCACAAGGGCTTCTTGAATCATGACTTGCTCATCGGTTCGCCCGAGGGCTCCATGGTGGAAAGTAATGTGGGCCAGCAGTACCAGGCGCTTCGCCCGTTACTCTCGGACTTTGTCTTGTCCATGCCCCGCGGTGCCGCCGTGGTGTATCCCAAGGATGCCGGCCAGATCATCACGATGGGTGATATTTTCCCCGGAGCGCGTGTGGTGGAAGCCGGTGTTGGTTCCGGTGCGCTCTCGATCTCCTTGCTGCGTGCCGTTGGCGATAACGGTTACCTGCACTCCTTTGAACGTCGTGAAGAGTTCGCGGATATTGCCCGCGGCAATGTTGAAACAATCTTTGGCGGCCCGCACCCGGCCTGGAAGANNTCTCTGGGTGACTTCCAGGATCAGGTAGTGGAGCAAGAAGCTCCCGGCAGCATTGACCGCGTGGTCTTGGACATGCTTGCCCCGTGGGAATGCTTGGATGCTGTTGCTACCGTCCTGGCCCCGGGCGGTGTGTGGATCAACTACGTTGCCACTGTCACCCAGCTTTCCCGCACGGCCGAGGCCATCCGCGCTGACGGACGGTTCACCGAGCCTGACGCCTGGGAATCAATGGTGCGCGGCTGGCACCTCGAGGGCCTGGCAGTGCGCCCGGATCACCGCATGGTTGCCCACACGGGTTTCCTCATGGTGACCCGGCGGCTGGCTGACGGCGTGACAGGGATGTCTCCCAAGCGTCGTGCATCCAAGACTGACTTTGCCCAAGAAGACCTCGATGCGTGGACTCCTGCAGCAGTGNGGGAGCGTGCAGTGTCTGACAGGAAGCTACGCCGTGCTGCACGGGACGCCTCCTCCACCGTGCAAACAAAGCGGACCAAGAGCAAGTCAGTCGCTGACGGAACTGACGAAGAAACCGGCACGGACAAGCAATAGCACTAAGATCGGCTGTACTGGCGTGTTGACATACTGACTTTCAGTTGTAGTGGCGTTCAGTTGTACTGATGTTCAGTTGTAGTGGCCGGATACGGCCGCGGAAGGATCAATGGTCATGAGCGAGTCAATTCACCCCACTCCGGACAACCCCGCGCATGGAACACCAGCGCATGGAACACCAGCGCATGGAACACCAGCGCATGAGGTGCCTGTACCTGGTTCTCTCGGGGCGGGCTACGCTTTGGGTCCTGGACAACAGGCCGTGCTGGAACGCCAGCTGAACGTGTTGCGTGNNAAAGCCCGTAACCTTGACCGGCAACTGGCGTCAGCTACCCAGAACAATGCCNAGCTCGTGGCCGTCTTGGAGACGGCTAAGAATGAGATTATGAAGCTGCGCTCGGCGCTGGAAAATGACGGTGAGCCGCCATATAGCTTTGGCACCATACTGGCCATTAACCTGCATACGCCCGGATCGGGGCCTAGCCAGGCGGCCAGCCAAGAAAGCCTGGACATTTATGCCTCGGGGCGGAAAATGCGGGTTGGGCTCAGCCCCTTGTTGCGGATGAACGAACTCTCCGTTGGCCAGGAGGTGTTGCTGAACGAGGCGTTCACGGTGATCGCAGCTCTTGGGTATGAGCGGGTTGGAGAGATTGTCACCGTCAAGGAGTTGCTGGGCACAAGCCGTGTCCTGGTGGTGGGGCGCTCCGACGAGGAACGTGTGGTGCGCCTGGCCGGTGTCCTCCAGGGTGCCGTCAAGGTTGGAGATGCCCTGACCATGGACGGGCGTACGGGCTACGCCTTGGAAAACATTCCCCGGTCCGAGGTGGAGAACTTAATCCTTGAAGAGGTTCCAGATATCTCTTATTCGGACATTGGCGGGTTGGCGTCCCAGATTGAGCAAATTCGCGACGCCGTTGAGCTGCCCTTCTTACACCCGGATCTATACCGCGAACACGGTTTGAAAGCCCCTAAGGGTATTTTGCTCTACGGCCCTCCCGGCTGTGGAAAAACGCTGATTGCTAAGGCTGTGGCTAACTCGCTGGCCAAACGGGCCAGAGAGCGCTCAGGGNTGAAGGACCAGAAAAGCTACTTCCTGAACATCAAAGGCCCGGAGCTGCTTGATAAGTATGTGGGTGAGACCGAACGTCAAATCAGGCTAATCTTTAGCCGGGCCAGAGAAAAAGCGTCCGACGGCAGTGCTGTTGTGGTGTTCTTTGACGAAATGGATTCCTTGTTCCGCACTAGGGGTACAGGTGTTTCCTCAGACGTGGAAACCACCATCGTGCCGCAGCTACTGAGCGAGATCGACGGCGTGGAGCGTCTTGATAACGTCATTGTCATTGGTGCCTCCAACCGAGAGGACATGATTGATCCGGCCATCTTGCGCCCGGGCCGGTTGGATGTCAAGGTGAAGATCCAGCGTCCGGATGCCCAAGCCGCCGCTGACATCTTTGCTAAATATGTGAGTACTACGCTGCCATTTCACCCCGACGATCTGGCCGCCAATCATGGCAGCTTGGAAGAGACTGTTGAAGCCATGATTCAACGGACGGTGGAGGCCATGTATGCCACCGATAAATCCAATGAATACTTAGAAGTCACGTATGCCAACGGTGACACCGAGATGCTGTACTTCAAGGACTTCAACTCCGGTGCCGTCATCCAAAATGTGGTTGACAGGGCCAAANAATACGCCATTAAGGACCTACTGACAAGCGGCGAAAAGGGCATCCGCATTGAACACATGCTCCGTGCAGTGGTGGATGAGTTCCGTGAGCACGAGGACATGCCCAACACCACCAACCCTGATGACTGGGCCCGGATCTCTGGTAAGAAGGGTGAACGCATCACCTACATCCGCACCATTGTGCAAAGCAAAGAAGGCCAAATTCCGGGCAAAACCCTTGAAACGCTGCCTAATACAGGTCAATACCTGTGAGTGTTATCAGGGTCATGGGTGCAGAGACCGAATACGGTATCCACGCACCAGCAGGTGGAGAGTTCAATGCGACCTGGCTCTCCACCCAGGTAGTGCACGCTTACTCGCGTGAAACAAACCACCGCGCAGCCGCCGGTGGAGAAACCCGCTGGGACTACACCGATGAAGATCCGCTGGCCGATGCACGCGGCTGGTCGATGTCCAGAGACGCCGCACATCCCAGTCAGCTCACCGATACAGAGCTCACCGCAGCCCAAATTGCTTTAGAGGGTGGGGAAAGTGGTGACGAAAGCAGCNCCTTAATGATGAACATGGTGTTGGGCAATGGTGCCCGGCTCTACGTTGATCATGCTCATCCGGAATATTCCTCTCCCGAGGTGACTAATCCGCTCGATGCCGTGCGCTGGGATGCCGCAGGTGATGTGGTGGCCTTGGCAGCAGTGCGCAGAATTGCGAAAACCNCCGGCGTGCCTGCAATCAACCTGTACAAGAACAACACCGACAACAAAGCGGTGTCCTATGGCAGCCACGAAAACTACCTGATGCCGCGCAGTGTGCCGTTCAAGAACATCGTCAAAGGGCTGACCCCGTTTNTTGTGACCAGGGCCATTATGTGCGGGGCTGGCCGCGTGGGCATTGGGCAAGACGGTGCAGGTGTTGGTTTTCAAATCAGCCAAAGAGCCGATTTCTTTGAAGCTGAAGTGGGGCTGGAAACCACCATCCGCCGGCCCATCATCAATACCNGGGACGAACCGCATGCTGTGGCGCAGAAGTACCGCCGCCTGCATGTGATCATTGGTGACGCCAACCTGAGCCAGGTGTCCAATTACCTGAAATTTGGCACCACGGCACTGGTATTAGACATGATTGAACACGGCACCGCCCCCGACCTAGAATTTGCTGATCCCGTGACAACCCTGCGCAACATCAGCCATGACTGGGAGCTGAAACAAACGCATGCGTTGGTCGATGGCACCCATGTCAGCGCTTTGGACGTGCAGTGGCGCTACTTCCAGGCAGCCAAAAGCNACGCTAGTGCCAACGGCTCCAGCGACCCTGAAACGGGAGACGGCCACACAGCCGCGGTCCTGTCCAAATGGGAGGAAGTGCTCGCCGCCTTAGGCACTGACCCCATGAGCCTGTCTGGGCAATTGNGGTGGGTGGCGAAACTAAATCTATTGCAGCAGTACAGGGCCAGAGACAAAATGGCCTGGAACGATCCCCGGCTTGGCCTGATTGATTTGCAATGGTCTGACATCCGGCCCGAANAGGGCCTGTATTACAAGCTGCTCCAGCACGGGCGGATGCAGCGGGTTGTCACGGATGAATCAATTCACGCAGCAGTGCTGCAGCCACCGGTAGATACTAGGGCATACTTCCGTGGCAGGTGCATCCAGGAATTTGGTGCCCATGTGGTGGGTGCAAGTTGGGACTCGGTAATTTTCGAACTGCCACAGTTGCGCCGGCTCCAGCGGGTCTCCACCAAGGAACCTCTGCGCGGGACCCAAGCGCTGACAGCCCGGCTGTTTGATGAAAACCATGAGGTCCAGGACTTCCTTGCACAGCTTCTGGCAGAACCACACTAGAGAGCAACGCTAGGCTGTACCGGTGCCTGACACCACGTTACACAGCCGGTACATCAAGGACAGGCTGACCATGGCAACGTACAAACAGGGTGCGTCCGTGGCAGTATGGAAGCAGATACCAGCGTAGGTATCAGGGAACCACGTAAGAAGGACTCATCATGGCTTCACAGGAACAANNAAACGTCTCCGCCCGTACCGAAGAGGATCATGTCCAGGATCTGGATCTTCCAGTACCTAGCCCGGATTCAGTAGCCGCTCAGGCAGTCACCTCCGGGNTTGATGACCTGCTGGATGAGATTGATGGCGTGCTCGAGGTCAATGCCGAAGAGTTCGTCCGCGGGTTTGTCCAANAGGGCGGCCAGTAACCTCCATGGACGGCCATCACGGGAGCGAATTTCCAGCGCTGGAAGCCGCTGGCTCCTCGTCGTCGTTCTTTGACCACGTAAGCCGGCACAATCCAGCCCTACTGCCCTTCGGGCAGACACTGCCTGCCGGGACTATGCCAGCCACGCCCCACGGCACCACCATTGTGGCGTTGACCTTCAAGGGCGGCGTTTTGATGGCGNGGGATCGCAGGGCCACTATGGGCTCAATGATCGCCAACAGGCACATTGAGAAAGTGTTCCCTGCTGATCGCTATTCGGTGCTGGGTATTGCTGGCACGGCCGGACTTGCCATCGATATTGTGCGCTTGTTCCAGGTGGAGCTGGAGCACTACGAANAGATCGAGGGCACCCTTCTGAGCCTTGAAGGCAAGGCCAACCGGCTCGGCGCCATGATCCGGGCCAACCTGTCCATGGCTTTACAGGGTTTGTCAGTAGTGCCCTTGTTTGCTGGGGTGGAAGCGGGTCAAGAAACCGGGAGGCTCTTCTCCTACGACGTCACCGGCGGACGCTATGAGGAGCTTGAACATCACAGCATCGGCTCGGGGTCGGTGTTTGCCCACGGTGCGCTAAAGAAGTTGTGGCGCCCGGAACTCACCGCCGAGGAGGCCATAGCTGTGNGGGTGGAAGCTCTCATTGACGCCTCCGACGACGACTCCGCAACGGGCGGTCCTGACCTGGTACGCCGGCTTTGGCCAGTGGTTTATGTTGTGAGTGCTAGCGGTGCCGCACGGGTGGGCCAAGCGCTGGGTTCTGTGGTGGAAACTATTGTGGCGCAGCGGATGATAGAGCGTAGGGAGGCTTAGTATGGCACAACAATTTTACGTTTCCCCGGAACAGGTCATGAAGGACCGGGCTGACTTTGCGCGCAAGGGAATAGCCCGAGGAAAATCGGTGGTGGTGCTCAGCTTCCAAGATGGTATGGCGCTCGTAGCTGAAAACCCTTCGCCCACCCTCCACAAGATCGGCGAGATTTACGATCGCATCGCCTTCGCAGCTGTTGGGAAGTACAACGAATTTGAAAGCCTGCGGCAGGCCGGCGTGCGCTATGCAGACGTGCGGGGCTACTCCTATGACCGTATAGATGTCACCGCCCGCGGCCTGGCCAGCGTCTACGCGCAAAGCTTGGGCACAGTGTTCACTGCTGAGCAGAAACCCTTCGAAGTTGAGCTGGCCGTGGCAGAAGTGNGGGATCAGCAGGGGCAGGATCATATCTTCCGGTTGAACTTTGACGGTTCCATTGCCGACGAGTCAGGATTTCTGGCGATGGGCGGCAAAGCCGAGGTGGTCCAGAGCGCCCTTGCAAAGGTGTGGNTGCCAGGGNCAAGCCTTGGCCAGGCTTTGCAGTGGGCAGTCACAGCGTTGGAAGCACCCGTACGGANNAGCAGCGGCCGCAGGTATCCCAGCCAAGCGCTAGAAGCCATCAATCTCGAAGTTGCCGTGCTTGAGCGCACCTCAACCCGGACAGGTGGCAACCACAGGGCCTTCAGGCGGCTCAATGCAGCCCAAGTGGGCGAACAACTGGCAGCAGAGTAAGTAGAATGATTTTTTCAAGACTTTGACAGCAACTAAATTGACAGCAACTAAGGAGACGTGACTGGTGGACCGGCGGATTNTTGGCATTGAAACTGAGTTTGGCGTGACATATTCGGCGCCCGGTTCTCGGCCGTTGTCCCCGGAAGAAGTGGCCCGATACCTATTCCGCAAGGTGGTGAGTTGGNGGCGCTCATCCAACGTGTTTNTGCCTAACGGTTCACGTCTGTATCTAGATGTTGGCTCACACCCGGAATATGCCACAGCAGAGTGTGATGGCATAGCCCAGCTTATAGCCCACGACAAAGCAGGCGAGGCCATCTTGAACGACCTTGTCCACGAAGCCCAAATGCAGTTGGAGCTTGAGGGCTACAACGGAAAAATCTTCCTCTTCAAGAACAATGTTGACTCCGCCGGGAACTCCTATGGCAGCCACGAAAATTACCTCATCACCCGCAAAGGAGAATTCAACAGGCTGGCCGATATCCTGATCCCGTTCCTTGTCACACGGCAATTGCTCTCCGGCGCCGGCAAGATACTTCCTGCCCAACAGGGTGGCAAGTTCGCTNTTTCCCAGCGTGCAGACCATATTTGGGAAGGTGTCTCCTCGGCCACCACACGCTCAAGGCCTATTATCAACACCCGTGACGAGCCACACGCCGATGCCGAGCTGTACCGCCGCCTGCACGTGATTGTGNGGGATTCAAATATGTCCGAAACAACCACCATGCTCAAGGTTGGCAGCGTGGACTTGATCCTACGCATGGTTGAAGCAGGCACGATTATGAGCGATATGCGGCTAGAAAACCCTATTCGCAGTATCCGTGAAATCTCCCATGACATCACCGGCAAACACCCGCTGAAGATGGCCGATGGGCGTACCCTGACGGCCATCGAGATTCAGCGCCATTATTTGGAGAAAGTANCAGGGTTTGTCCGCTCCCACGGAGCCCACCACGATCTTGTGCCCCGCGTCCTTGACCTCTGGGAACGCACCCTCGATGCTGTGGAAGCAGAGAACTATTCCACGATTGACACCGAAATTGATTGGGCGATCAAGGCGAAACTTTTGGGTGCTTATGCGCAGCGACACAACTTGGAATGGGGCTCACCAGAAGTAGCCCAACTAGACCTGCGCTATCACGATATCTCACGCGAACGCGGCTTGTTCAACATGCTCGAGCGCCGTGGAGGCGCCGCGACAGTTACCAGCGCCGAGGAGATTACCACTGCCATTGATACGGCACCGGCATCCACCCGAGCCCATTTGCGGGGCAAGTTCGTGCGTGCCGCCCGGGACTCCGGCCGTGACTACACCGTGGATTGGGTACATTTGAAACTTAATGACCGCTCCCACCAAACGATCCTGTGCAAGGACCCGTTCAAGAATGTAGATGAACGCGTAGATGAGATGATCGCTTCCCTCCGGGAGAATACTAAGACGCTCGTCTTCCATGATTGAAATCTTGAGAATTCATAGTGTCTTCACGGCGTCGAACAACCGGATAAACAGCTTGTGCCCAGATTCGCCAGCTAAGCTGATCGCGGCTCAGTGCTTCCCCACATCAGTTTGGGTGTGGCATCGCCAACTATTTTCGCTCCACAGCAACGGGCTTGTTCAAGCAGCCTGTGCACCATTGCCTCATTGACCCCGCGACTGAAAGTGATTCCGTGCGCCGACTTCTTGCACTGCTTCTTCCCTTGTTGCTCCTGGTGACAGCATGTTCGCCAGGATCATCGGATCCTGCCTCATCGGAAGCCGCACCCAGCGCTTCCGTGTCCATTCCGCCGTCGAACGCCGAAGTGCTGGCCTCAGTAAAGGTGGAGGATCAAGGCAAGGGTAAAGCCNCGAAGGTCACCTTTGATAAGCCGTTGGATATCAAAGCCGAATCCATGCGCGTGGTCAAGAACGGCGACGGCGCCCAGGTGAAGGATGGCCAGGTCGTTGAGTTCCGCCAAATTGCCTTGAATCCCACCTCAGGGGATGTGCTGGAAACGTTCACCAAGGACGCTGGTGATTCCATCTCGCTCAATGCAACTTTCAACACCCAATTTCCGCTGGTGTCATCAACGTTTACCAGTACCAAGGTAGGCGCCTACATCGCTTACGCCACACCAGGAACTCCCGCTGTTGCCGGCTCCACAGAGGCACCAGCCCAGGACGCGAAGCCCGCAAACATGAGCATCTTCCAAGTCACCAGTGTGAAGGACGAAGTTAAACCGATGTCCGGACCCGAGGGTGAAACCGTCACACCTCCAGCCGGCCTAGCAACTGTCAAAGATGATGACAAAGGCGTCNCCCAAATCACCATCGGTGATGTCAAAGCCNCCACAGAACTGATCGCTCAAGACCTGATCAAGGGTAAGGGTGCGGTAGTGAAAGCAACCGATACGATCGTTGCCAACTACGTGGGCGTAAATTTTGTCGGCGGAGAAAAGTTTGATTCCAGCTTTGACCGTGGCGAACCTGCCACGTTCTCGTTAGCTCAAGTCATTCAGGGCTGGACCAAAGGATTGGCAGGTAAGACCGTGGGCTCTCGGGTACTCCTTGAGATCCCTGCCGCCTTGGCCTACGGTGAGGCAGGCCAAGGCAAAGCCAAGGGCGACCTTGTCTTCGTTGTTGATATTCTAGGTATCCAGTAACTAACCAACCTAAGGAGCACCATGTCTTTTGGAGCACGCAAGTTTGACCGTACCAAGCCCGAGATTGAATTCCCCGATCACGGCGTCCCTACCGAACTTCTCATTGAAGACCTCATCGAAGGTACCGGCACCGAGGTAGTCCGCGGAAGCACTGTTTCAACCCATTACGTGGGCGTTGCCTTCTCCACCGGTGAAGAATTTGATTCTTCCTGGGGCCGCGGCACCNCGCTGGACTTCAAGGCCGGGATCGGTCAGGTCATCCAGGGCTGGGACCAGGGGCTACTCGGGATGAAGGTCGGTGGACGTCGCCGCTTGGAAATCCCTTCGGAACTGGCCTACGGTTCACGCGGCGCAGCCGGAGCCATCGGCCCCAACGAAGCCCTGATCTTCGTGGTGGATCTGGTCGCCGTTCGCTAGTCCCCACTCTTGGGTCCCTCGGAAGCGTAGGCCTCAGCGTTACCCATTTTGGTCCCCAGTATCTGCTGGGGACCAAAATCTTTAATGCGCGCACCAGCACAACACTCACGCGACCGCATCTGCCGTGCGTCACAGACTGGCGCAGGAGTCACCACCTTGGGCTACCGGCTAGTACTGTGGGCCATGTGCCCCTAAAATTGATGCCACTGAGCGCCTGTTGAATCTGGTAATCGCCCTTCTTGGAACCCGCCGGGGCTACAGCAAGAACTATCTCCGGGACAACATCAACGGTTATGACAGCTCCGCCTCCGTCGATGCCAAGGTTAACGCGTCCTTTGAACGAATGTTCGAACGCGATAAGAAGACCCTGCTGGAGCTGGGTATTCCCATCAGGCAATCAGAGTCCTCCGGCACAGACATGCACGATCAGGTGCTGTACCGCATCGACCCCGACGACTACCAGGTCCCGGAAATCCGGCTCGAAGAATCAGCCATGACGTTACTGGCCATTGCCGCTAACCTGTGGGCGGAAGCCGCACTGGGTGCGCCAGCTCAATCAGCCCTACGTAAGATCGCCGCCCGTTCAGGGACTGGCTGGTACGAGGATGACACCACCGCACAATCGCGCGTGCGTACCGCGGAACCGTCCTTTGCAGCATTGTGGNGTGCACTGCGCAACAACCATCCCGTCACGTTCACCTACCGCGGTGCCGGGGCTACGCAGAGCACCACCCGCACAGTCCAACCATGGGGTCTGGGTAATAAGTACGGGCAGTGGTACCTGTCGGCTNTTGACGTGGACAAGGCTCAAGAGCGTAATTTCCGGCTCTCCCGCATCACCTCTCTGGTCCAGGTCCACACACAGGACAGTTTTGAGCGTCCAGCCGATTTCAGCATTTCCACAGTGCTTGTACGCCTTGGCGCCGGTGCCGAACACACGGCACACATCGCCGTGCCGGTGGGCTCGGCTCACTGGTTACGACGCCGTCGGGGAACCGTAAGCGTGACCTGGCCGTCATGGCAGAGGGACGGGTGGGAGGTGCTGGCGGTTTCCTACCGTGAAGGGGAACTGATGGCCGACGACGTCGCCGCCATGGGTGCCCACGGTCTTGTGCTGGATCCTCTTGAACTCCGTGATGCGGTGGTTGATCGCTTGCGCAGGGCTGCCACAGCAGCTGTTGCTGAACCTGGCACACTGGACTGGANNACACCCGCTCAGACTAAGTACTCACAAGAAAAAGACTCCCGCGACAGGCTGATCCGTCTGTTGTCCATGGTGCCCTATCTGGTAACCAATCCAGGGGTGAGCGAAGCTGAGGTGCTGGCAGAGTTCGGTATCAGTGCCACCGATTGGNAAAAAGACCAGGACACGCTCAACGTCACGGGCCTGCCAGGCTACTTCCACGGTGACCTGATGGACGTGAGATCCGAGGCTGGACAGGTGTTCATCAGAGATGCTGAAACACTCTCCAACCCGTTGCGGCTCACCCAGGAGGAAGCGTGCTCAGTACTGATCGGCCTTCACGCACTCACAGCCCTTCCCGGCACCAAGCATGCACAGTCCCTGCAGAGTGCCATTGAATCTCTCACTGCAGTGGCGGGGAGGNATGCATGGCTTGCTGACGCCGTGGGACTGCACTTGATCTCCGGCCAAGAGATGGAAAACGTGACGGCCCTCNAAGGAGCAATCCACCAGGGACGCGCCTGCTCCATCACGTACTTGGTCCGCACCCGCGATGAACTCAGTGAACGCATTGTGGAACCGCTACGGCTTTTCTCTGTGGACGCCACCTGGTATTTGCGCGCCTGGTGCCAANAAGCCGGAGAGTTGCGGAGTTTCAGGGTGGAAAATATTAAGGAACTCACCGACGCCGGCCCACAAGAACACATCTCGGTGGATGGTACGCCGTTGCACACGCGTACGAGCATCTACAACCCTGGCAGCAATGACCAACAGGTACTCCTAGTGGCGGATTCGATCACGGCGCAACGGCTGGGCCCGGCCTACAACGCGGAACTCTTTGACCTTGGAGTAGGACTTGGTGCCGGAGCAGTGGGCTTACGCCTACTCGTGNGGGACACCGCCACCGTTGCCNCCCTCGTGGCTAGGCATGGTGGTCAGGTCAGGGTGGCCGGACCCGAAGCGGTACGTCAACAAGTCGCAGCATGGTTGAGCTACGCCGCCAGCAGCTATGACGCTGACGGCGAAACCGACCGGACTACTCCCAGCGTGGACGGATAGACTCAATAGATGCTTTGGTGGTCGTGGATTCTGATGTGGATTGCGCTAATAGCCGTGTCCTTGTTGTTCATCGTGTTTNTGGGCTTCAAGCTCTGGCGCGAAGCCTCGTCAACCATGCGTACCTTTAGCGAGGTGTCAGCCGAACGGGCCACCTACTGGGACAAGAGCCTGGAANAAGCCACAGTGGAACACCTCACACAGCCAAGGGCAGTGGTTCCCGGGNGTGCAGTTNTTGCAACGCCTGAANAAATGAAGGATGATTACTTAGCTGCCAAAGAGGAACGGCGTTTCGCCCGTCTTCAACGGCGCGTCGCCCGCAGGAAAGAACGCGGACAACTCCAATCCTTGCGCGACATCGAAGCATTACACGACGTAGGATGAACCAAAGGAAAGGTTTTATCGTGGGAAGACTTTTGAGAGCCCTTGGGCTATCACCATCATCATCATTGTTGTTCTTTTGTTGTTTGCAGCACCTAAGCTACCCGGTATGGCGCGCAGTCTTGGTCAATCCATGCGGATCATCAAGTCTGAGGTTAAGGAAATGAAANACGACGGCAAGGACGACACTCCTTCGCCCGCACCGACACCTACTTCAGCTCCCGCTGCGCCCACTGCCNCTGCGGCACCTGAGGTGCCGTTCGAGGGCAAGATCGTCAATAACCCGGCGCAGGGCAACGCTTCGGGCGAGGGTACCGGAACCGGTACCGGCGTTCAGTCATAGAAACGATTGCAGAGCCGGTGGGCGCCACAAAGGCCGTAAGGCCAATCCTGAAGGACGGATGCCGCTTAAGGCGCACCTGATTGAGGCGCGGAACCGGCTTNTTAAANGTGCCTTGGCAATGCTGCCCGGCGTTGTGATCGGTTGGATTCTTTATGACCCGCTCATGTACGCCATTACGGCACCACTGCGCGATATTAGTGCTTCTCGGCACATTAACGCGTCGTTGAACTTTGAGGGTGTGACAACGTCCTTCGATCTGAAGATCCAGATTTCGTTGATCCTTGGACTGATCATTGCCTCACCTGTATGGATCTATCAGCTGTGGGCGTTCATCACCNCGGGACTGACCAAGAAGGAACGCCGGTACACGCTCTCGTACATGTTCGCCTCAGTTCCACTGTTCCTGGCCGGCATTCTTGCTGGCTGGATCATCTGGCCCAACATTGTCAGGGCGCTAACGTCGTTCACACCGACCGGTGGCAGCAACATCATGAAGGCCATCGACTACCTGCAGTTTGCGCTGCAGTTGATGCTGTTCATGGGTGTGGCATTCCTTGTCCCGGTCCTGCTCTTCGCGCTTAACGCTATTGGCATGGTGCGAGGACGAACGTACTTGAAAGCGTGGCGCTTCACAATTCTCGGTGTCACCATAGTCTCGGCGATGGCGGCGCCGGGCTCGGATGTCATGAGCATGTTCTTCCTTGCCGCACCACTTCTGGTGCTGTACTTCGGAGCAATCGGGCTGTGCATGATCAATGACAAACGTCGTGACCGCCGTGATGCTAAANAGGTTAAGGAATCAGAACTTAACGCGGATATAGCAACGCCGTCGACGGACCTGGAGATCACCTGAGCTGACGTAGGCTAGTACTATGCCAACCTCAGAAATGCTTAGCCCTTCCGAACGTTATCTGGCAGCCAAGAAGCGTGGCCAGGATCAAGGAACTGACTTTGGGGATTTTAAGGCCGGCCTAGATTTCGAGTTGGATGAATTTCAAGACACCGCGTGCCGGGCCGTCCAGGCTGGCCGCGGTGTTTTAGTTGCTGCACCCACGGGTGCCGGTAAAACAATTGTGGGCGAGTTTGCCGTGTATATGGCTCTCAATCGTGGATATAAAGCTNTTTACACCACACCCATCAAGGCTCTGAGTAACCAGAAGTTCCAAGAACTGGCCACGAAGTATGGTGCCGAGAACGTGGGACTACTCACTGGCGATACCAGCATCAACTCTGAAGCGCCCGTGGTGGTTATGACCACTGAAGTGCTGCGTAACATGCTCTACGCAGACTCTCATACCCTCACCGGGCTTGCCTATGTAGTCATGGATGAAGTCCACTACTTGGCCGACCGTTTCCGCGGTGCCGTCTGGGAAGAGGTGATCATCCACCTGCCCAGTGAAGTCGCGGTCATTTCTTTGAGTGCCACCGTCTCCAATGCTGAAGAGTTCGGCGCCTGGCTGGGGACGGTGCGCGGGGATACAGCGGTAGTGGTCTCCGAACACCGCCCGGTCCCGCTCTGGCAGCACGTCATGGTGCGCAAGGACCTGGTTGACCTCTTCGCTGACAATGTCNCCTTTGGCAAGATTGCCCAGGGAACCACTGCGGCTGCTCCCACAACACCGAAGATCAACCCGGAACTGTTGAAGCTAGCCCGCAGCGAGTCCGTCAGTACGGGGAGGGAGCGATCATGGCAGAAGAGGGGCGGGNGTTCACGCGGCCGTGGCTTCCAGCACAACTCTCAGCAAGGAAGCCGCTACCAAGAACGTGGCTCCCAGCACGGCGGCCAGAGCTGGGCTCGCGCTGCCTCACGCCCGCAAGTGATCCGCGCCCTGGAAAGCCAAGACTTGCTCCCAGCCATCACGTTCATCTTTNCCCGCGCCGCCTGCGACGCCGCCGTGCAGCAGTGTGCCGCAGCTGGCTTGTGGCTCACAACGGAGGATGAGCGTGAAGAAATCGCCCGCCGTGTCGATACCGCTTGCGCCGAACTTCCTGACTCCGACAGGGACGTCTTGGGCTTTNGGGGCTGGCGCGACGGCTTGTTGCGCGGGCTCGCAGCGCACCACGCTGGTATGCTGCCTAGTTTCAAAGAAGTGGTTGAAGACCTGTTCGTTGATGGTCTTGTCCGTGCCGTCTTCGCCACCGAAACACTGGCGCTAGGTATAAACATGCCGGCCCGCACCGTGGTGCTGGAAAAGTTGGAAAAATACAACGGTGAGGCCCACGTGGGCATTACGGCGNGGGAGTACACCCAACTGACAGGCCGTGCAGGTCGGCGCGGTATTGACATAGAAGGTCACGCCGTGGTGTTGTGGCAACCGNGGACAGATCCCGCTGCAGTGGGTGGTCTAGCCTCCAAGCGCACGTACCCGCTGAACTCGAGCTTCCGTCCCACCTACAACATGAGCATCAACCTCGTGGCACAATTTGGTCGGGACCGCACCCGTGAGATTCTCGAGTCATCTTTTGCCCAATTCCAAGCCGACCGCTCAGTGGTTGACCTGGCCCGTCAGGTGCGGTCAAGGGAAGAATCCCTGGCCGGTTATGAAAAGTCCATGGTCTGCCATTTAGGCGACTTCAACGAGTACGCCAAGCTGCGCCGAGAGCTCTCCGATCATGAGTCGGGAGCCTCAAAATCCAAGGCGAAACAGCGCCGTGACGCTGTCGTGGACTCCGTCGCTAGTTTGCGTCCAGGGGACGTGATCATGGTGCCAGGAGGAGGAAACTCCGGGTACGCCGTGGTCCTTGATGCAGATGCCAACTCTCGCATGCCACGGCCGGGCTTGCTCGGCATGGACAAGGAGTACCGCCGGCTGAGCCTGCAAGATTTCAATGGGCCAGTGTCACCGGTGGCCCAAGTCCGCGTGGCCAAGGGCTTCAATCCGAAGGTGCCCAAGGACAAACGGAACCTGTTGGCTGCCGTAGAAGCCAAGCTAGCTGACACACACAGCCAACGTCCGCACCGCTCGGGCGCTTTTGACTATCCGGATTCGGCCATGGCGCAGGATGAGGCTATTGCGGCGCTGCGCCGCAATCTGCGTGCCCATCCCTGCCACGGCTGTAGCGAGCGGGAAGATCATGCACGGTGGTCCGAGCGCTGGTGGAAGCTGCGCAAGGAGACTGACGGGATTATCCGGGCCATCCAGGCGCGCACCAACACCATAGCGCGCACCTTCGACAGGGTCATCGACCTGCTGTCAAGCTATGGATTCGTTGTTGCCGACGCCGCCGGGAACCTGCGTCCTAGCGATGACGGCCAGCGGCTACGGCGGGTCTATGGCGAGAAGGACCTGCTGATTGCCCTGGCCCTGCGCCAAGGGTCTNTTGGGGACTTGGATGCACCTGAGCTAGCTGCTTTCGTCACCTCCTTAGTCTTCCAGTCCAAGCGCGACGGCGAGGGTACCCGGCCCAGGATGCCCAGCGTGAGTTTGGAGCAGGCGGTTGAGGACGTCCTGGTGCTGTTCTCAAGGCTGCAGGACGCCGAAGAATCACACAAACTTCCCTTGACCAGCGAACCCGAGCTGGGCCTTGTCTGGCCCATGTACAAGTGGGCAAAGGGCCGCAGTTTGCAAGATTCGCTCCATGGCACCGATCTTGCTGCGGGTGACTTTGTGCGCTGGACCAAGCAGGTCATTGACCTGTTGGGGCAATTGTCCCAGGTTCCCTCACTGCCTGGCGATTTTGCCCGTGTGTGCAGGTCCGCCGTGGATCTTCTGCGTCGCGGTGTGGTGGCGTACACAGTTGTGGCGGACTAACTACTTTTTCTCGGACTTTGCTGTTGTTGTGCCCGGATTTTGTCTCACTACAACGGCCCGTAAATTTATTGAATATTTGTTGAAAGGACAGCTTTCTTATGTCATTGACCCTGTACCGAAACGGTTCTGTCTACAGTGCCGCCGATCCCTTTGCCACAGCCATGCTGGTGGACGGCGACGTGGTTGCCTGGGTGGGCTCAGAACATGCGGCCACGTCGCTGCTGGACTCGCGGATGCGTGAAGTGGACCTCGGAGGTGCACTGGTTGCCCCAGGGTTTGTGGACTCCCACGTGCACATCACTGAGACCGGTCTGGCACTAGATTCTGTGGACCTGTCAGGGNCGCGCTCTGCCCCTGAACTCTTGGACTTGATTGCCAGTGGCGCAAGAACCTCGGGACTTTTGCAAGGACATAGCTGGGACAACTCCTGTNGGGCTGATCCAACGCTGCCAACGGCANAAGAACTGGACCGCGCCGCCGGCGGCCGTGAGGTATATCTGGCCCGTGTGGACGTACACTCGGCGCTGGTGTCCGCTGCGCTAGCTAACCGTTGCCAGCTGGCCGGGATGCCAGGATGGGACGGGGAAGGGCTTGTTAGCGGGGCGGCCCACATTCATGCCCGCCAGGTGGCACGTACGCTGACTCCGGCCCATCGCCAATCGGCCCAGCAGCGTGCCCTGCGCCACGCAGCCGCTAACGGTTATGTGGCTCTGGCAGAGATGAGCGCACCCCATGTGGGCTCCAGCGAAGATCTTGCAGCGCTGATGTCCCTGAGCTCATCCGCTACCGGCGGTACAACCATCCCCAGCATGGGCGAAGCGCTGCCACAGGTCCTGCCGTATTGGGGACAATTGGTCGCCAGCGCTGACGAGGCTCGTGACGTCCTTGCTGGCCTATCTGCACTGGGCGTTGACGTACTCGGCCTAGCCGGTGACATCAACATTGATGGCTCCCTGGGATCGCGGTCAGCATATCTTCGACAGCCCTATACTGATGCACCTGACTCCNGGGGTGCAGCACAGCTGAGTGTTGCACAGGTGGCAAACCACCTTGTTGCTACCTCTGAGCTCGGTCTGACCGGCGGATTCCATGTGATCGGCGACGGGGCTATGGACATTGCTATTGCAGGCTTAGAGCAAGCAGCCCGGCAGATCGGGATAGACAAGATCCGGGCGGCCGGGCACCGCTTTGAACACGCAGAAATGGTTGATGATGCTGCCATGGCAGCCCTAGCAAAGCACGCAGTTGGTGTCTCCGTGCAACCTGTCTTCGATGCACTGTGGGGCGGTGGCGAGGGCATGTATGCACAACGTCTGGGAGCGGCACGGGCACTGNGAATTGAACCCCTGGCCCGGTTCTATGCAGCCGGGGTGCCATTATTCTTTGGTTCTGATGCACCCGTGACACCGCTGAGCCCCTGGGCTAGCATCCGTGCAGCGTTGAATCACCATGAGCCCAGCTCACGGATCTCGGCACGAGCAGCCTTCATTGGACATACCAGGGCCGGGTGGCGCGCTGCAAAATCTGAGAACNCCTTCCATGGTCAACTAGGCCTGGGAGCTCCAGCTAGCTTTGCTATCTGGGATGTGGAGGAGCTTATGGTGCAAGTGGCTGATGAAAGGGTGCAGTCTTGGTCTACCGATCCACGCGCCCGGACACCCTTGCTACCGGCCCTTGACACCGAGAACGAGCCGCGCTGCCTACAGACGGTCCATCTGGGTCGGGAACTTCATGCTAGCGCAGACTTCATCGCCGAGGACACTTCAGCGTAGCTCTTTGCTGCCTGCAATCGGCGTGTCCTGTAGCAATCTCACGTATCCACACAGGCCCTGACCTGCGACGATGCACATCGGTGCAGGTCAGCACCGTGTTGACAGCAGCACCTCTTGCAATTAGTTTTAGGTGAGCGGAGAGCCTCCTAGAGGAGGGTCCGGCCGGTCAGGGTTTTCTCCCGCCGGTGCTTTGGAGATAAGTTCACGCGCCAGTAGAAAACAAAGAAAGTCATGTGCTTGCGCATGACCTATTTGGTCCGAAGGTGCGTGGACTTATCTTTTATTTTGCGTCCTCACATATACTGGACTTTCGGCTTTTCCTGCCGTCCGTTGTGAGCACTACGCCAAGCTCTGGCGCCGCCGGAATCAGTGTGAAGCAAACCACCCTTACTGAACCACGGAAAGGCACCAATTGTTGCGTGTCCTGACGATCATTCCCACGTACAACGAGATTGAGTCACTGCCAAAGACGCTGACGCGCCTGCGCGCAGCCGTGCCGGATTCTGATGTCCTCATCGCTGACGACAACAGCCCTGACGGTACCGGGGCGTGGGCTGCTGAATTTGCAGCCACTGATCCTCAGGTACACGTCTTGCACCGCGCTGGCAAAGAAGGGTTGGGGGCCGCTTACTTGGCTGGCTTCACCTGGGGTCTTGACGCCGGGTATGACGTCCTTGTTGAAATGGATGCTGACGGCTCACATCAGCCCGAACAGCTTCCGCTACTTCTGGACGCCATTGACCAAGGCGCTGATCTGGTGCTTGGTTCACGTTGGGTGCCTGGCGGCAAGGTAGTGAACTGGCCGCTGCACCGCAAGCTGATCTCCACCTGTGGCAGCCTGTACTCTCGGGTTGTGCTGGGCATTCCCATTCGAGACGTCACAGGCGGCTACCGTGCATTCCGCCGCGCAACATTGGAATCATTGGACTTTGGCTCCGTGGAGTCAGTGGGTTACGGCTTCCAGGTAGACATGTTGTGGCGTGTGTGCCAGAAAGGCATGAAAATTGTTGAAGTTCCCATCACTTTCGTGGAGCGCGAGTTTGGCGCGTCTAAGATGAGCGGGAACATTGTCCAAGAAGCAATGATCAACGTCACCAAGTGGGGCTTGAGTGCACGGTGGAACAAATTGACCGGCCGCAACAAATAGCTTCACGCATTGTTCGTTGCAGGGACGGCACCGCTACGGCCCTTTATGCCACTCAACTGGCGTGGAGGTGGGCGTTTCCGGAGCCCTTAATGGCGTTTAGCGTGCTCGCGGGGCGTATGTCCGGGCGCCTGTACTCATGAGAAGTTAATATAGAAATGGTGGGCACCCCAGGGGACGCCCACCATTTTATCTCAGATTTTCATCCGTAGGTCTGTATTAGACCTTCTCGCCACGCTTTTCACGGAGGACGGTCAAGCGGTCGGCCAGAATGATTTCCAGCTCCGGCAACGTGCGGCGTTCAAGAAGCATGTCCCAGTGGGTACGCACGGGCTTGTCGTTGGAGGTATCAGGTGCCTCACCGTTGACAAGCAAGGCTTCCTTACCGGTCTTGGACATCCATGTTGCCGGAAGCTCAGCCTCGGCGGAGAACATAACAAATACCTGCTCACCATCGGCGCAACGGTACTCCACGCGTTGACGGGGAGCCGGCTCCNNACCGGATTCCGTCTCCATGCTCTGTGCGCCCAAGCGCATGCCACGTAGGCTGCGATCGCTCATGACTTCTCCCTCAAGTTATTCCCCGCTTCACGAGATTCATGAAACAAGAGTGTATGGCCTAGGATTTCAGCGGCTGCCGCTGTGTCCTAGGCTATGACGACATTGACTTCAACGCATCACGGCGTGCAATTGTTCCTGCACAGCCGGAATACGAAAAATAAGGCCGGGCAAAACGCCACGCGGCCAAACACTCATTATACGTGCTTGACCGCGTTTACTATGGCGTTGCTACTAGAACTGTGACTCGAGTTACTCCGTGGAGCTCATGGTGGTGTCAGCAGCATCATCAGTGTCGGCAGTGGTTGAACCCAAAACATTACCGATTCCCTTGAGCGCCTCGCCCACTTCACTGGGGATGATCCAGAGTTTGTTGGAGGTTCCGGAGGCAATCTTGGGCAGCGTCTGTAGGTACTGGTAAGCCAGCAGCTTCTGTGTGGGATTGCCCTTGTGGATGGCGCTGAATACCTTCTGGATGGCTTGAGACTCACCATCAGCGCGCAGGATTGCTGCCTTGGCGTCACCTTCAGCTTTCAAGATGGAGGACTGGCGCTCACCTTCAGCAGTCAAAATGGCCGACTGCTTAGTTCCTTCAGCGGTCAAAATGGCTGCACGGCGGTCACGCTCGGCACGCATCTGCTTTTCCATTGAGTCTTGGATCGACAGTGGCGGATCAATGGCCTTGAGCTCAACTCGGCTAACACGAATACCCCAGCGGCCTGTGGCCTCATCGAGTACGCCGCGCAACTGGCCGTTGATCTGGTCGCGAGATGTCAGCGCCTCTTCAAGGTTCAAACCACCCACCACGTTACGCAGTGTTGTGGTTGTCAACTGCTCAACGGCCTGAATGTAGTTGGCGATCTCATACGTTGCCGCACGGGGATCAGTCACCTGGAAGTAGACAACGGTGTCGATGGAGACCACAAGGTTATCTTCGGTAATCACTGGCTGCGGCGGGAAGGAGACAACCTGCTCACGCAAATCCAGCAAAGGCAGCAAGCGATCCACAAAGGGAATGAGCACCGTCAGGCCAGGGTTCAATGTCCGCTGGTACTTACCCAGCCGTTCAACAACGCCCGCTCGCGCCTGCGGCACAATGCGCACCGCGCGGACTAGGACTATCACTACGAATATCAGTAGAACTAAAACAACAAATAGCCACACAAGTGTGCCGGCTCCGTCTCCCATGAAATCCCTCTTTTCTGTGTAAAGAATCTATCCACCGCTGCCACGACGGCACGCGAGCATCAGCTCACGGCGAGGCAGCGGCGACTAAGCGGTTGTTGCGGCGGTTCCTGCCGGTTTATGAGCGGTGGGGTTGCTGATGATGGCTGTTGCACCATCGATCGCAGCCACTTCGACGGCGGCACCAACAGGGATCTCGGAGCCGCCGGAGATCCGTGCGGTCCAAATATCCCCACCAATCTTCACCAAGCCACCGCTCATACCTACGGCCTCCAAGACCACGGCCTGATGACCTATCAAGCGGTCAATATTGGAGAGCTGATCTGCCGGGCCGCGGCGCAAGTGAGCCATGGCCAGCGGCCTGATGAGCACTGTGGTGGCAAGGGCGACGACGCAGAAGACTACTATCTGCAGCCACAATTCACCGTGGAACAAGAAAGTTACCAGCGCAGCCAATGCTCCCACTGACATCAAAATGAAGTACAGGTTCAATGTCAACATTTCAGCGACGGCCAACAGAAGGAAAACTGTTAGCCAGATGATCCAGCCGAAGTCATTAATCCATTCAAGCATTGAGTCCCCTTAGAGACTTATTTCCGTATCTATGACACTACTACGTGGGGCTGGGAATATCCGGCTAGATGACTGCCTGAAGTGGCATTCTCAGGGGNTCCGAACCCACATGGCTCGCTATACGGCTCAAAATCTGCACGCCGTCATATAGTTGCTCGTCGCTATAGCTAAACGGCAGGCGCAGATACCGCTCAAACGCACCGTCAATACCAAAGCGTGGCCCAGGTACAAGACCCAGACCTTCCGCCCGTGCAGCAAGTGCCAAAGCAGAGCTGGAAACCGTTTCGGTGTTGATCCACAGTGACAGTCCGCCGTCAGGGACGCGAACGTGCCACTGCGGAAGGTGTTCGCGTAGAAGCCGAACCGTCGTATCCCGGCTGCGGCGCAGGTCAAGGCTGCGGCTTGCCATAAGGGAAGGCATATCTTGGATCAGCTCGGTGGCCACCAATTGTTCCACTAGCGGTGTCCCCAGATCAACGGCTGGCCTGTTACGAAGTAACTGGGCCAGGATTTCACGTGAGCCACGTATCCAGCCCACGCGCAATCCGCCCCATGCAATTTTGCCCAAGGAGCCAAGGGTCAAGATATTGGGNGAGAAGGTAGCCATGGGCGGCATGGGCCCNCGGTCGATGTCCAGCAAGGCGGTAGTTTCATCGACAACCAGCACCGTACCTTCGCGCGCTGCAGCCGCGGCCAGGTATTCACGTTCGCGGATGGACATACTCATGCCGGTGGGGTTGTGGAAGTCTGGCATGAGGAACGCCATGCTAGGTGCGGCACGTCTAATTTGCAGAAGGGCTTCAGCGAGATCCCAGCCACCATCGTAACGGACNGGAAAGGCCAAAACACGCGCACCCACTGAGGCGAAGGTGTCCAGTGCATGCGGATAGGTGGGTTGTTCCACCAAGATTCTCTCCCCGGCCGAATACAGTGTGCGGGTGACAAGGTTCAGTGCATGCTGGGCTCCACTGGTGACCATGATCTGATCGGCTGAGGTAGCCAAACCNCTGTCGCAGTAACTTTGTGCAATTGCCTCACGAAGGTCTGGTAGCCCCACCAAGTCAAAACCGTCATGACATAAATAGGCAGGTAGTTCCTCCAGTGCACGCGCATATGCGGCATGAATNCCGGGGTAGGCAGGGGCTGTGGCCTTTGTGAAGTCAAGGGTTAATCCGTGGTGCAGCGCATGCTCGCCACGTTCACGCCCTGGCAGCCGCAAAGTGCTGCCCGAGCCCCGAACACTCTGCAGAAAACCATCTTCGCGAAGTTTTGAGTACGCTGCGGCGACGGTGGTGCGGCTCACATCAAGGGTTTGGCTCAGCTCCCTCTCCGCAGGCAGTTTGGCGCCGCTGGAAAGCCGGCCGTCCATCAGTAAGACCCGGATACGCTCTGCTAGTGCTTTGTAGGCGGGNGCGTTGCTACGCCATTCGCCCAGTTCCCGCGCCAGCCTTCGGCCGGTGACAAAAGTACTCATGGATCCACATTAGTAGAATTGGACCTGTTGCATAAGGCCAGTTGTTCTAAACTTGGCTCATGCAGCTGTTTTAGCCACCCAAAACCTCTCCATCCGCGTGATCCGGCTCGTTGTCGGTCTGGCCCTTTATGGTATTGCCATCGCGCTGATGATCCGTGGCAACATTGGGGCCTCACCGTGGGATGTGTTTGGCCAAGGGCTGTCCCGGACCACCGGTGTTTCTNTTGGATTGTGCACCATTATCATCAGCGTGGCGGTGCTGTTGTTATGGATACCCTTAAGGCAATGGCCAGGCTTTGGCACCATCGCGAATGCGATCTTGGTGGGTGTGTTCGCCGATGTGGGCCTTGCCGTGATCCCAGAGGCCCATCACCTTGGCCTGCAGATTGGTTTCTTTGCTGGCGGTTTGTTTCTTCTGGCGTTCGCCACGGCGCTATATATTGGTGCCGGATTAGGTCCTGGCCCGCGTGATGGTTTGATGACTGGCCTTGTCCGGGTCAGCGGCAAGCCCGTGTGGCTTATCCGTTCGGGAATTGAACTCAGTGTTGTGGTGCTCGGGTTCTGCCTCGGTGGCGTTGTCGGTGCCGGAACAGCGGCTNTTGCCGTGAGTGTGGGCCCCTTGACACAGCTGACGTTGCGTTGGCTCCATGTTGACCTTCATGCTAAGACCNCGCGGGCGGCCGCGGTGAGCCTGGATAGCCCAGACCCGCTGCAACCACTGGCCCAAGAGAAGTAGAGATTTCCCTGGGCGGTATTAGTGCCGCCAAGTCGTATCAGAAATGCTCAGCTAGCGCCCTAAATACTGAAATTCTAAATGCGGCCGTCGCNTGGGCTGCGCCGGGGCGTTGATCCAGCCGGGCACCCAGCTCGACAGGGTCAAGATGGTGCCCTGCCGGACCCATGAGGGCCACATTGGCGATGTCGGCCGGACTCAGCAGCAAGGGAACGAGCAGTTCGTGAGAGCCAAGCACTGAAAAATGGGATGCCATCGACTGGTTGAGGGCAGATTCCTTATCGTCTTGAATTCCTAGTAAGCCGGCGTCATGGGCAATCTCAGCCAAGTGTTGCGGCAACGGGGTGACAACCACTAAGAACCCGCCGGGTTTGAGGATGCGCGCAAATTCACTGGAGTTCCGTGGCGCAAANATGACAAGCACCACGTCGGCGGTGTTGGCTCCCAGCGGCAAATCCCGCCAGAGGTCCCACACAATATTGACAGCCTGCGGGTTCCGCTTGGCTGCCCGGCGCAGCGCAAACTTGGAAATATCCAGACCCACAGCGCTTAAACCGCGAGCGCTGCCGAACTCATGGCTGATGTTTTGCATGCGCTCTACCCCGTGGTGGGATGTCTTCCCGTGCCCAGAGTCTTCAACCGTCTGCCCAGAGTCTTCAACCGTCTGGGCGGAGACAGCGGCAAGTATCTGCTGCAAGTAATAGCCGGTACCGGTGCCAGCATCAACAATCAGTGCCGGACCCGAACTGTCGCTTCCAACGGTGGCTTCACCCTCTCTGGTGGAGAGCAGTTCCTGCACTTGGTGTGCCAGTGTGGAACCGAGAGGTTGGTAGTGGCCAGCGTCAAGGAAAGCATCGCGGGCCGCCACCATGGGNGCAGTGTCGGGGACGAACTTGGTGCCGTGGCCGGTGAGCAGGTTCAGGTATCCCTGGCGGGCGATGTCAAAGCTGTGGCCCTGTACGCAGGCAAGTGAACTGGCCCCTGCGCGCGGGGCAAGGAACTCTTCTCCACAGTGAGGGCAGATGAGGGCTTTGACAGCAGAGATTTCCATTCATTCATCTTAGGGCGCTGGTCATAGTGGGCTCGCCAGCAGCGACTGCGGCAGACATTTAAGTTTCTGACAGCGGTGCCAGCACGTGCTTCCAACAACTCCAAGTGCTGTGCTAAAAGTGCAATGCTAAAAGTGCAATGCTGCTCTGGCCGCTGCAATGTCAGGGTTGGCCCAGTGTTCGCTGTACTGGGTGTTATTCGCCAACGAACGAGTGTAGGCCTTATCTATGTATAACGTGCCTGCCAGATGGTCACTTTCGTGTTGGGCAATCCTGGCCTGCCACCCCGTGAACTGACGGGTCTGCGCGGCCCCGTGTTCGTCGTCGAACCTCAAGGAAATGGCAGCCGCTCGCTCAACCACACCCTGCCAGCCGGACATGGACAGGCAGCCCTCATAATGTGCGGCCAGCCCGGTACCCACGGGTGTGTAGTGGGGNTTGAGTATGGTCAAGAGCTCCAGCGGGGCGCGGTCCCGGGCGCCAGCGTTCTCGGGNGTGAGCTGGTGTTGGTCCTCGAGGACGGCAAGTTGTAGGGGAATCCCGATCTGCGGTGCAGCCAAACCCACTCCCGGTGCCGCCCGCATGGTCTCCGTCATGATGCCAATGAGCTGAGCAAGTTCGGCGGGCGTGAGCTGCCCCGTGAAGGGCAGTGCCCTAGCGCGCAGTACAGGGTGCCCGGCCTGGAGGATCGCCGGTAGATCACCGGCGTCGAGGATGGCTCTGACAGTCCGGTGCAGGTAACTCTGATCAAAGAGCTCCCGTCCGGCTGCGGGGTTAAAAGTGCGGAGCCGGGCATGACGGCCTTGTGGTTGACGGGCTCAAGCATTGGCGTACTCTCTGGGCCACGTACCAGCGATCGTGTGGGCACTACCCTCCCGGCCCCAGATCCTGCGCAGAGTCCGCCTGCGCCGGGTCAGGATCAACTTCAACAACAAACTTCATATGTCCTCCAGAGGTGGTGTTCTCTTCCATTGTGCCAAGCAACGCGGACACTTTCTGCATCAAGGGGTGGCAAGCACTGGTGAGCGGGACGTGGTGGGTGCACCTGTTGCTATGTGGGCGCTGGGGCTAGGGTGGCTAAAAGATCTCTGGCTGAGAAAAGGAATTGACATGTCTTCCAATAGTTTCGATGCACGCAGTGAACTGCGGGTTGATGGAGAGTCGTATGAGATTTACCGGCTGGCTGCGGTGCCCGGCTCGGCCAGGCTGCCATACAGTTTGAAAGTATTGTTAGAAAACCTGCTCCGCAATGAAGACGGCCGTCTTGTCACGGCTGATCAAATCCGGGCGGTGGGTGATTGGGATCCGCAGGCGGAAGACAACGCCGAGATCCAGTACACCCCGGCGCGTGTGCTGATGCAGGACTTCACCGGCGTCCCCTGCGTGGTTGACCTGGTGGCTATGCGCGATGCCATGAGCGATCTGGGTGGGGACCCCACGAAGATCAACCCGCTGATTCCGGGCGAACTGGTCATTGACCACTCTGTCATTGCTGACGTGTTCAACCGCTCCGACGCCTTCACCGTGAACTCCGAGTTCGAATTCAAGCGCAACCAAGAGCGCTACCAGCTGTTGCGTTGGGCGCAGCAGTCCTTCGACGATTTCCTGGTGGTTCCGCCAGATACCGGCATTTGCCACCAAGTGAACCTTGAATACCTTTCCCGTGTGGTGTTCACCAGAACGCGCGACGGCGTGCAGCAGGCTTATCCCGATACTCTCGTAGGCACTGACTCGCATACACCTATGGTGAATGGCTTGGGTGTGCTGGGCTGGGGTGTGGGCGGCATCGAGGCCGAGGCAGCCATGCTGGGTCAGCCCATGAGCATGCTGGTGCCGCAGGTAGTCGGTTTCAAACTCACCGGCCAGCTACCTGAGGGCACCACCGCCACGGACCTGGTGCTCACAGTTGCAGAACTGCTGCGCAAAACCCGGGTAGTGNGGAAGTTCGTTGACTTCTTCGGCCCGGGCGTGGCGAACATCNCCCTCGCCAACAGGGCCACCTTGGGGAACATGAGCCCGGAATACGGGTCAACGTGCGCCATTTTCCCGATCGACGGCGAAACCCTGGACTACATGCGCCTCACCGGCCGCAGCGAGCACCAGATACGCTTGGTGGAGGCTTACGCCAAGGAACAGGGCATGTGGCACGATCCTGAGCACACACCCGAGTACAGCCAGATCGTAGAACTTGACCTTTCCACAGTGGAAAGCTCCATTGCTGGCCCCAAACGTCCCCAGGACAGGATTCCGTTGCGCAGTGCAGCCCGCGCAGTGCGCGGACTGTTGGCGNGGGAGTCCCAAGAAGTGGCCGTCTTAGCTGGTGGGCTTGATGACGCCGGGGACGAGTCCTTCNCCGCCAGTGATCCGGTGGCCATCAGCTCGCACAGTGCCCACGATGCACCCNCGCATGTGTTCGCGGATGACGGCTCCGAGGACTCTTTGGAATGGCCCAGCAATCCGGCGCAGATCCTTCTCGATGGGCACAAGTTCACCCTTGATCACGGTGATATTGTCATTGCTGCCATCACCTCCTGCACCAACACCTCCAACCCGTCGGTCATGATCGGTGCCGGTTTACTGGCCAAGAAGGCAGTGGAGCTGGGGTTGGACCGCAAGCCGTGGGTGAAGACAACCTTGGCCNCCGGCTCCCGAGTGGTCACCGACTACTTTAACCGGGCCGGGCTCACCNCCTATCTGGACAAGCTTGGCTTCAGCTTGGTGGGATACGGCTGCACCACATGCATCGGAAACTCCGGACCGCTGATTCCGGAGGTCAGTGTCGGTGTCAATGCCAACGATCTCACCGTGGCTGCGGTCTTATCCGGAAACCGTAACTTTGAGGGCCGCATCCACCCGGAAGTGAAAATGAACTTCCTGGCTTCACCACCTCTGGTCATTGCCTACGCCCTGGCAGGATCAATGCATGTTGACCTGTTGAAGGATCCGCTGGGGATCTCTTCTGCCGGTCAGCCCGTGTACCTGAAGGACATTTGGCCTACGACGGCGGAGATCAAGGAAGTGGTTGACGCCAGCCTCGAGGCACAAATGTTCACGGACGGCTACGCAGATGTGTACCACGGCGATGAAAACTGGCGCGGCATGAACGTCCCCGACGGTGACATGTTCGCCTGGTCCCAGGACTCCACCTATGTGCGCAAGCCACCATACTTTGACGGGATGGAACGTGAGCCTGCTCCTGTGACGGACATTGTGGGTGCACGGGTGTTGGCTTTGCTGNGGGACTCCGTCACCACAGACCATATTTCCCCGGCAGGCAACATCAAAGTCCAGCCCGCAGGGCAATATCTGCTCGAGCACGGTGTGGCACAAGCCGACTTCAACTCCTACGGGTCCCGGCGTGGAAACCACAATGTGATGATCCGCGGCACCTTCGCCAACATCCGCCTGCGCAACCTCTTGGTGCCCGGTGTTGAAGGTGGCTTCACCACGCGCTCAGCTAACGGACCAGTGGAGACCATCTTCGATGCCTCCAACGCCTACCAAGCCGAGGGCACCNCGCTGGTGGTCATTGCTGGCACCGACTACGGCTCCGGATCTTCACGGGACTGGGCAGCCAAGGGGACCATGCTGCTGGGCGTCAAGGCAGTCATTGCCACATCCTTTGAGCGCATCCACCGCTCAAACCTGATCGGAATGGGCGTGCTGCCCNTGCAGTTCAAGGAGNGGGAGAGCGCACAATCGTTGGGGCTGACAGGATTGGAAACGTACTCCATTGTGGGCTTGGCCGGTGCCAATCCACTGCCTCGAGAAGTGAGCGTGCGCATCGTATCCGGTGACACTACCCGTGAGATAGTGACAAATCTACGCATCGACACCCCGGCAGAGGAGGCCTACTACGTCCACGGTGGCATCTTGCAATACGTGCTGCGCCAGCTGCTAGATTCCTAGCCGGTTCTCCCGGAGCAGGGTGTTTGTTACGGATGTCCTGCCCGGGAATCGCCGCCGCCTCAACAGGGCACGGCTAACCGTGCATAATGAGTCAATGACAGAAGAAATTAAGACTGAACGCCTGACCCTGCGTCCTTGGGAAGATTCCGACGCCGATTTTGTGTATGACTTGTACTCCCGCTGGGTGGTGCAACGCTTCATCGGCACCGAGCCCTCCGTCATGGAGAGCCGTTCGGAGGCGGTGGAGAGGGTTCAGCGTTTTCAGGAACTTGACCACCCGGTGCACGGTATTTGGGCAGTCACACGCACAGATGACGGCCAGCCAGTGGGAACGCTGTTGCTCAAGCCCATCCCGGCCTCGGGTGAGGAACCGTTGCAGCCTTCAAACGACGTGGAGATTGGCTGGCACTTCCACCCGGATCACTGGGGCAGCGGATTTGCCACCGAAGCAGCATCAGCCGTCCTGGACCATGCCTTCGCGGCAGGCTTGGAGCAAGTAGTTGCGGTGACCAACCCTGCCAACGAAGCCTCTCAGAGTGTGTGCCGGCGCATTGGTATGGAGCACCTCGGCCAGACAAAGAAGTACTACAACGCCGAGTGTGAACTTTTCCTCGTGCAGAACCCCGCTACAGCGCAGCAGGATTGACGAAGGTTTTCGCGCGGGGACAGCCAGTAGGCACTAAAATGGACAGCGCCCGTGTCCCTTGACCGGACTACGGCGGCTGCCCGTTCCCACGAGAAATGAGACGTCATGAGCACGGATGCAAGGCTTGTAAGTCCAGACAAGGCCCGGCATGCTGCCGATGTCCACGATTTGATCCGGGTCCAGGGTGCTCGTGTGAATAACCTCAAGAACGTCAGCGTTGAGATTCCTAAGCGCCGCCTGAGCGTGGTCACCGGTGTCTCCGGATCCGGTAAGAGCTCCTTGGTGTTCGGTACCATCGCTGCCGAGTCCGCCCGGATGATCAACGAGACCTACAGCGCATTCGTCCAAGGATTCATGCCCACGCTGGCCCGGCCCGACGTTGACGTCCTTGAAGGACTGACAACAGCAATCCTAGTGGATCAGGAGCGCATGGGCACAAGCCCGCGCTCCACCGTGGGTACTGCCACCGACGCCAATGCCATGCTCCGCATTATTTTTAGCCGGTTGGGCCAGCCTCACATTGGCTCACCGCAGGCTTTCTCCTTCAATGTCGCCTCAATCTCCGGTGCCGGGGCTGTCACCATTGAGCGAGCAGGGGAGAAGGTGAAGGAAAAGCGTAGTTTCTCCATCGTCGGCGGCATGTGCCCGCGTTGTGAAGGCATGGGCACAATCAACGATTTCAACATGGCCGCCCTTTATGACGGGNAAAAGTCACTGGCCGACGGGGCTATCAGTATCCCCGGCTACAGCATGGATGGTTGGTACGGGCGCATCTTCGCTGGCTCGGGCTTTNTCAACATGGAGAAGAAAGTTGGTGAGTTCACCAAGAAAGAACTCCGCGACTTGCTCTACAAGGAGCCGACGAAGATCAAGGTTGACGGCATCAACCTCACCTACGAAGGTGTCATCCCCAAGATGCAAAAATCGTTCTTGGCCAAGGATGTCGATGCGCTGCAACCGCACATTCGCGCCTTTGTTCAGCGCGCTGTGGTCTTTACTACCTGCCCTGACTGTGCAGGAAGCCGCCTCAGTGAAGGCGCCCGTTCGTCCATGATCGCCGGTATGAACATCGCCGATGCCTGCGCACTGCAGATCAGTGACCTTGCACTCTGGGTGCGTGGCATCAAAGAACCATCGGTGGCGCCGTTGCTGGTTGCGCTGNGGGACACCCTTGATTCGTTCGTGGAGATCGGGTTGGGCTATCTTTCCCTTGAACGGCCTGCCGGCACACTCTCTGGTGGCGAGGCGCAACGAACCAAGATGATCCGCCACCTTGGCTCTTCACTCACTGACGTCACTTACGTTNTTGACGAGCCCACCATCGGACTCCACCCGCATGACATCGCCCGCATGAATCAGCTCCTCCTGAAACTCCGAGATAAGGGAAATACCGTCCTTGTCGTGGAGCACAAACCCGAAGTCATCGCGATCGCTGACCATGTGATTGATCTGGGTCCGCATGCCGGAACACGCGGTGGGNAGGTCGTTNTTGAAGGAACGGTTGCGGGGCTCCGTGCTAGTGACACCCTCACTGGCCGGCACCTCGATGACAGGGTTGTCCTCAAGGCTGCCNCGCGTGCGNCGTCCGGGGCGTTGGAGGTATGCGAGGCTAACACCAACAACCTCAAGAACGTTCACGTATCCATCCCTTTGGGCGTGCTGACCGTCATCACGGGTGTGGCAGGCTCGGGAAAGAGCTCTTTGATCCATGGCTCGGTGTCTGGGCGTGAGGGTGTAGTCACCGTTGACCAAGGTGCCATTCGCGGCTCGCGACGGAGCAACCCGGCCACGTATACGGGCCTGCTGGAGCCGATTCGCAAGGCATTTGCCAAGGCTAATGGTGTCAAACCTGCCCTGTTCAGCGCCAACTCTGAGGGCGCCTGCCCAAGCTGCAACGGCGCCGGAGTCATCTTCACCGATCTAGGTATCATGGCTAGCGTCTCCACTGTGTGCGAAGAGTGCGAGGGCCGCCGCTACCAGNGGGCAGTACTTGAGTACCAGCTAGGTGGGCGAAACATCAGCGAGGTCCTGAAAATGACGGTGGATCAAGCCGAAGAGTTCTTCGGCGAGNGGGAGGCAAAATTGCTTGCCGCCCATAAGATCCTGACCCGCCTCTCCGACGTCGGACTTGGCTACTTGACACTGGGGCAGCCACTGACCACCCTCTCCGGCGGTGAGCGCCAGCGGATCAAATTGGCCACGCATTTGNGGGAGAAGGGAGGCATTTACGTTTTGGATGAGCCCACCACCGGTCTGCACCTGGCCGATGTCCAGAAGCTCCTGGGACTACTGGACAGGCTAGTTGACACCGGANAATCAGTGGTGGTGATCGAGCACCACCAGGCGGTCATGGCGCATGCTGATTGGCTGATCGACATTGGTCCAGGAGCAGGGCACGACGGCGGTCGGATTGTTTTCGAGGGAACCCCTGCTGAGCTGGTGGCAACCCGGGCCACGCTCACGGGCGAATATTTGGCCGACTACGTGAGCGCCTGAGCGTTCTTCTGTTCTGGGGGCCCACAATGGCTAATAATTCCACTTACTCCGGCCCGGATTCTCCCGCAGCGCCGGACGCCACCGGAAGCAGCCCTCTGGTGCTGTGGCGGGCTCAGGCCGGAGATATTCCCGGTATTCTCGAGATTGGCAAGAGCACCGGAACAGTTAGTTCCACAGGTGGTAGCGTGGCTCAAGCCATGGCTGACGACGGCCGTTTAGTGCTCGTTGCAACCCTCGGTGGCAGCCTTGTTGAGCGCCGGCCTTCCACACCACGGAGTTCACCGGTGGGGTTGGCTTACTGATGCGTTCAAAGCGGACTGATGTCACTGAGGTGGAACTCGTAGGGNGAGTGGAGCATCGCAAACTCATCATGGTGCCCTATGACACCCAATGGCCACAGCAATTTTGGCAGAACGCTNCGCGCATCGCCGCCGCGCTAAGGTCCCTAGATACCACCATTGACCACATTGGCTCAACATCAGTTCCGTTTCTAGTAGCCAAGCCCATCATCGATATCTTGGTGAGCGTGCCGGATATTACGGCCGAGGCAGATTACCTGAAACCGTTGCTCGCGGCCGGTTACGAACTTCGAGTTCGCGAGCCTGGGCACCGGATGCTCCGGACACCGACGCTTGAGGTACACATCCACATTCTTGAACGTGGGCATCCGGGCGTTGCGGCCTATCTTCAGTTTCGCAATCGGCTGCGCACCGACGCGAGCGACAGAGAGCTTTATGCACGCACCAAACGAGCCCTCGTTGAACAAGACTGGGCAGATATGAATGCTTACGCCGAAGCGAAAACTAGTGTCATCAAGGACATTATCAAGCGCGCTCAGGTCCGGGAATGAGAATTACTGCCCAAACGGCCACTGATGGTCAATGGTGGGTTGTCACCGGCTTGGAGGTTGCTGGCGCTTCAGAAATAGCATCCCGCATAGCAGCTGTGACCCATCAACGTGCCGTTGAGCAACGTCGATGCGGCGGGATCACCACTAGAGAAGTTCCTGCCGTCTGAGGGGTTAGCGCTGGCCGCGTTAGCCAGTTCGAGAGTAAAGTAAAGTACGTACCGAGGCTTCTACGCACAGTCCTGTGGAGCGGTAATGCTTCGTTGATTAAGTCCTCTGAAGTGTTGGTTAGTCCCCTTTCGCAGGTAGTTGCATTGCGCCGATAATCTACATTATGTCAAGTAACTTCTTTCTGGGCCCCGTTCAGGCCTTTATTGCTGGGCTTTTCAGGTGTGGCATCGCACTTAGGGAGCTACAACAATCGCACGTCCAGGACTCAGCGAACCTTCCCGAACCATGGCATATTTCACAGCCAGGCCCTCAAGTCCCTGCACGGACTCGATCGTGAGCCAGTCTCGGCTCGCAGCGAAGGAGCTCACCAGAAAATCCTGGGTCGCACGGTTGAATTCGCCAGCACCCCACTGCTTCATNCTTTCCTGGAGAACCCCAGGGACGAAGAACATCTCACTGCGCTCACGGATGATGCCCTGGCCACCACCGGCTTCGTCCCAGTGGGTTAGGCCCACGTTGATCGAGCGCAGCATTGCTTCACCGAGGTGGCTGTGCACTCGTCCCAGCACCGCGCCGCTACCTGCCATGTCCACCACCACGCTGGGGCGTTTGGTGAGCGTGCACTCGATCTCGTCGTAGGTCACAACCTGATCATAGAGACCAAGGCCGATGACAAAGTCGCGGTTTTTGNNCGCAGTGATCCCAACGATCCTCGGCGCAGTCTGATCCCGCTTCAGCGCCCTAGCGAGGCCGAGGCCCGTCTTGGAGGACGCCGATACAATAACCACCTGCTCCGCCGAAAACCATGCCGCTTCCCGCATGGCCTCCCAAAGCGCCCAAGAGGTCATCTGCAACGGGTTCAGTAACATTCGCAGATCGTCGTCGGCCGGATCGTAGTCCGGTTCCTGCAACACCCGCTGGTAGGTGTTGTAGGTGGGCGGAAGATCTGCGCGATGAGCAGATGCATCTATGACCGGGCTCCCCGCCGGGTTTGAGGCGTCAGGGTGCATCACCAGATGCGTGGCCGGCGGGAAGTAGCCGAACAGCCGCTCCCCNACTTCTAGATTGGCGCATCCAGACTCCACCACATCTGCGAAGCCCCACACCGGCATCACGCCCCACCCGTGGTCACCCTCATCATCCTCCGGCCCGGGTGCAGCGGGAAAGAACTGCCAGTAGCCCAAACGATCACCCAACACCACATAGGTGATGTTGTTCGAGGACAAGCCAAAGCGGTCAACCCGCACCAGTACATCGCCCTCACCCATATTCACGGCATAGTCTGCCTGAGTCATCTCGATGAGACGAGTGCGTGCCGGGTCAGTCTTGCTGATCTGAAACTGGGTCATGGGCCCACTCTTTCACTCCTGCAGGCTGTGTCAACCCTTGCCACGTCCCTGCTGGGCCAGCCGCCAACGAGCGTTTCCGCTCCCACACCAGCTTCAGGGGTGGGAGGTACGGTTCTTCCTTGACCGGGAGTGGACACTACTGTTTCACTAACGAAATGAAGAAACGTCTAGAGTCAACGATCTGGCCGGTAGTCCACAGCGAGCGGCAGGCACTGATAGCTGACCTCGAACCACTTGAGCTAGCCCAGTGGCGCACGGCTTCCCTGTCTGCCGGGTGGGACATCCATGACGTTGTGGCGCATCTACTTGACAGCGCTAAGACTACCCGTTGGGGCTTTATCAGGGGCATGGTTGCCGCAGGTTTCGACTTTGATCGAGACAATGCCCTAGGAGTGGCACGCGAAAAGTGCACTGACCCTCCGTACCTTGGCAGGACTCAATCGGTGCTTGAGCGCACGTCCACTCCGCCAGCGCCATCGGCCACGCGGCTTGTAGAAGCTTTCGTCCACGGTGAGGACATCCGTCGCCCTCTGGGGATCAGCCGCAATTACCCTCCTCTGCACGTGGTGACGGCACTGGCTTACCAGCTCAAGACCACAGTCAAAATGGGTGGTGGCCGAGAATTGGCCACCGGGTGGCGCCTAGTGACAACGGATACCGGGTTTGAGCACGGCGATGGGCCCGAAGTGCGTGCCTGTGCCATCGTGATGCTGCTTGCTGTCTCTGGGCGGCCTGTAGCCCTAGCGGAACTCAGCGGGCCCGGAGCATCGGCGTTCTATGCCGCACGNNGGTAAAAGCCCAGCCCAAAGACCCAAATAGCATCAGCCTCGCCATAGTTCTACGGGAAACAAGCGAGATGCGCGGCCACGCGCAGTTAAGATGCGAATGCTCAATGCTCAGTGCTCAGTGCTCAGTGCCGAGGCGCGCGGTGACGGGACCTGCGTTCAAGGGTTCGGTGAACATCTAGGCAGTGGCAGTATCAGGCGCTACTGATTCTTGACAGGCACAAGTATTGTGGGCAGGGTGGATGGATTGCCTAAGAACCAGCCTCAGGAAGTGATTCCATGCGACGCCTTCTAGCATTAGTTGTTCCCTTAGTACTCCTTGTGAGTGCTTGTGCGCAGGGTCCACCGGATCCTCCGGGTGCAGATCCCTCCCTACCGGATTCTCTCAAGTGCAGCCCCTGGAGCAAACCGAGAAACCCTCCAGCGCTCCCCATTGCTTCGGCGAGTGTCCCGCCGCCGAACTTGGGCGTTCTTGCTTCGGTGCAGGTGGTTGACCTTGGCGAAGGCCATGCCCCNAAGGTCACCTTTGCTGCACCGTTAGCCATTGAGGAACAAAGCATTGCGCTAATCACCCCTGGTGACGGGATGCCAGTGTTACCAGGGCAGCTGGTGCACTACCGTCAGATCGTGGTGGATGCACTCACCGAAAATACCTTGCTTGAGACATTCACTGAGGATGCCGGCAGTGGCTACGTGTTTAACGATTCTTTCAGGCTCCGGTTCCCAGACACCTTCGCAGCGTTTACCAGCGCTAAGGTTGGCGCATTCATCGGTGAAGCAACCCGGAAGGGGCAGCGCGCCGCTGTGGTCGTTTTTCAGATCGTAGGGACCGAAGATGCCCCGGATGGTCCCAAGCTGTTGTGTACAGATGAAGTGACTGCTCTTGTCAACCAGGGCAAGCTGCCTGTGGCCACCTTTGATGCCAGCCGCATCCCGCGCATAACCATTCCCGAGAATGAAGCCCCGGTTGACTTGGCTGTGCAGGTACTGACTGAGGGATCCGGTGAAGTCATAGGAGCAAATGACACCATTACGGCTTTGTACACCGGCTGGACGTGGGAGGACGGAGAACAGTTTGATTCCGCGTACGACCGAGGCCAAGCCGACACCTTCGACTTTCACAGTGTTCTTGAGGGCTGGTTTGTTGGACTGACCGGACAGAAGGTGGGCTCCACCATCCAGCTCAGCATCCCCGAATCCATGGCCTACGGCGAGCAGGCCGCAGGCGTAGGCCGGCCTGCCGGTCCGTTAGTGTATGTCATCAAGATTGAATCCAAGGTGTAGTAAATCAAGGTGTAGTAAATCTGAGCCAAATCAAATCCATGGGGACCCACTGTCCCTGACTCCAACTCAACCGTTGGTGTGCTCGGAACCGTGCAGGTGGGCACGTTCGCCGTCGTGGTTGAAAATACTAAGGATTTCCACAGGCCCCTGGTGGGCGCAGATTGCATGCGGGACCATCGTGGAGAACTCGGCAACCTCACCGGGNTGGATCAGGATGCTCCGCTCCCCNAGTTCAAGCCGGACAATTCCGGTCAGCACAGTGAACCAATCGCGGCCAGGATGCACGCCGGCCTCCGGCAACCGATCGGTGGTGATACGCATCTTGGCCACAGTTTTTCCATACACACCTTCCTCACTGGAGAGAATCCACGTGGTCAGGCCCTGCGAGTGTCCTGGCTGTGGGCGGATAACTACGTCCTCATCCCCACANCTCTCCACAAGTGCATCCAGCGTGGTGCCCAAGGACTTGGCAATCGGCACCAGTTGGTCCAAGGAAATCCTGCGGTGGCCGGTCTCGATACGGCTCAGTGTCGACGGGCTGAGATCACAACGTGCGCCGAGATTCTCCAGCGAGAAGCCTCGTGCCACGCGAAGACCACGAATCCGCTGGCGGATCACGGCATCAACATCAGGTTCTTGCTTCATACGCAAAATCCTATGCCAATTTGGCAATCAATGGGTATCGTTAAACCATGAGCACCCATGTACACCCCAACGGCCACTCCAACAACCACCAAAGGCATTCTCACCCCGATGACAGCGATCTGGTCCAGATGCTCGAGCTTGACGCGCTGGTCCTTGGCTCGTATCTGGAGCAGGCAACACAGTGGGCTGCCACTTTGGCGNTTGACCACCCCGGCACAATCGTCGATGTGGGCGCGGGTTCCGGGGCTGGCAGCCTTGCGCTAGCTCGCCGCTTCCCGAACGCTTCGATTATTGCCGTGGACAAATCCACAGACATGCTCGCCACAACCCTTGAAGCTGCCCGCAACCACAGCTTCTCAGACAGAGTGAGTGCGGTCGAAGCCAACCTCGATCAGTCTTGGCCAGCTATAACCTCTACCGATCTTATGTGGGCGTCATCATCCCTTCATGAACTTCTGGATCCGGCACGGACCATGGCGGACATGTTCTCCAGCCTGAAGTCTGGTGGATTACTAGTGGTCATCGAGATGGACAGCCTGCCACGTTTCTTGCCAGCGAACGTTCTGCCCGGCCTGGAAACGCGATTGCACGCAGCCCTTGCCCAACAAGGCTGGAACGCCTACCCCAACTGGCGAACCGTGTTGGTGAAGGCTGGATTTGACGTCCTCGAACACCGCAGCTTCNCCACATCAGCACGCTCGACGCCGGAACTCGCCACCCGCTATGCGCGCACCTTCCTTGGCCGCATCCGCCAGTCATTGGAAGGAATTGCGTCCCCTGGCGACCTTGCTGCCTTGGACATCCTGCTGGCGGATCACGGTCCGGAATCACTGCATGAACGCACCGATCTTCAGGTTCGCGGAAGCCGAACGGCATGGGCTGCCCGCAAGCCCTAACGAAGCCTAGTTTCTATCCCGTTACGGTTCAGCAGGAGCTGGCAGCCAAGAATTCGTTCCGGGTTCCAATGAGATGCTTCAGATACCGGGCCAAAATCAGTTTTTCCACCAGAACACCCAACGCGCCTCAGGGCGCCGCGAACTCGCGTCTATCTATCATGAGCGTCCCNGTCATCCGTAGCGCCACTGCGAAGTGCCAGGCCCGCCACCGCAGTCTCCTGGAACGCTGCATCGATTCCTTATGGGCGTCGATGTTCCGGGCCAGATCAAAGAGTTCGGTCCGGGCTAAGCGTGATCGGGTATTACATTCAAAGGAAACGGCCATGGCGGAAAGTGTTTCCAGATACTAGCTGGCAGGATGAGACTATGACAGGCCCGGAGAGAGCAACACCGTTGGTACCCGGCGCTGAACACGGGAAAAGTTGTGCCCGTACCGAGGGAAGGACGCCCCTGTGATCTTTGGCCAGACTCCGCTGCGGCACGTGGGCATGAATGATCTGAATCCGCCTGACCTCAATCTTTGGCCTGCCACCCTAGCCCCGGTGCAACAGGTCCTCCGTGAAGGACTGAACCTAGGGCGGGCCACTGTCTTCGTCGGCGAGAACGGCTCCGGAAAATCGACCCTTGTCGAAGCCATCGCCATGGCTTACGGCGTGAACCCCGAAGGTGGCTCTACCGGGGCCAGGCACCACAGCCACGCCACGGAGTCCAATCTTCACACTCATCTGAAAATTATCCGCAACGCTGGCACCAGCAAATACGGCTATTTTCTGCGCGCCGAAACCATGCACGGATTCTTCACCTATCTCGAGGAGAACCCTTCCACCGGACTACCAGATAGGGACTTTCACAACATGTCCCACGGAGAATCATTCCTGGAACTCGTCGTCGCAAAGTTCCGCGGCGGCGGCCTGTGGATCCTTGACGAGCCCGAATCGGCGCTCTCCTTCTCCGGCTGCCTGTCCTTGCTCAGTGTCCTGCAACAACTAATGGACGACGGCGATTCTCAAGTCATCCTTTCGACCCACTCGCCGCTGCTGGCTTNNCTGCCGGGAGCGGATATTTATGAAGTGGGCTCCTGGGGCTTGCGCCCCAAGAGCTGGGAAGACCTCGAATTAGTCCACAGCTGGCGTGCGTTCATGGATGCACCACAGCGTTTCCTCAAATACATCTAATTTTCCCGCACATCGCTTTTCACGCACACTGTGAAAATCCGGAAATATGCACCATGCTTGTAGCCGGGCTACCCCGTAATTTTATTGAACCACCAGAACAGGGACGGGTGACTGGTTCACCACCGCTGCGCTCACGGAACCCAGCAGTAAGCTCATCAGGCCGCCGTGGCCGCGTCTGCCAACAACCAGCAGGCGGGCTCCCTCAGCGATCGAGGCCAACGAACCGGCGGCTTGGCCTTGGATCAGGCGGGCAGAAACGGAACCGGGAACGTCCTCTCCGAAGGCTTGGAACAAGGCATCTCTGAGTACTTCTTTGGCGCCTTCTTCAAAGTTGCCGATTCCAAGAGCTGCATAGCTTGCATACTTCGTCGGCATTTCCCAGACCGCCACAGCGTCCACGACGCCACCGAGTTCGGCCGCCAATTTAGCACCTTCTTTCAGTGCGTTCACTGATGCGCTTGAACCGTCAACACCAACCACAATGCGAACTTCTGCTGCAGTTTCAGACACGAGTTACTCCTTCGCACAACGGGCCTGTTCCCGTTGTCTCAATTCTCGTAGAAACCACCAACGAGGTAGTTGGGTGGCTTTAGGGTGTGGCGGGCACCTGCGTTGGCGGTTGTGGAGCTGGTGGTTGTGGTGCTGGTGGTTGCGGCGCCGGTGACTCTGGAGCGGGTGGTTGCGGCGCCGGTGACTCTGGAGCCTGCGGCACACTGGGTTGCTCGGGTGCTTGAGTTGGTACGGGCTCGGCAGGTGCTGGTGCTGATGGTTCCGGTTGTGCTGGAGCCTGCTCTGAGGGAGCCTGCGGAGCGATCGGCGCTTGTAGCTGTCCGGGGATCTGCGGCAGCACCTGCGATTGTCCTGTGCCCGGCTTGGGATCGTTCACTCCGGCGATCAGGNNGGCGGTGGGCGCCAGCATCAAATCCGATGGCTGTGCCAGCGGGGACGAAGCATACGTAGGATTCTGTGCCGCTGTGTTCATGACAGCAGCCCATTGCCCACCTGCAAGGTCTGCACCATCAACGCCTGTGTAGTACCTGCCGTTGATGACGATATTTTGATTTACCCATTCGGAGCCGTTGCCTTGGTAACTGCCAAACCAAGAGGCGGACACGACGGCGTTGTTACCGCCAATCGTCCACGTATCGATATTGCCGTCAGTGGTACCGGTCTTTGCGAAGGAATTCACCTTGTCTGCCAAGGGGATGTTATAGCCTGAGCCGATGGTCAAGACGTTCTTCAAGGAGTAGGTGACCCCNGCGGCAACGTCAGCGCTAATGGTTCGCTGGCAGTCAGCCCCGGGGACGGGGAACTTGGTTCCGGCACTGTCTGTGATCGAGGTCAAGGCTATCGGCTCGCAACGAATACCACCGCTGGCAAANGTGGCAAATGCTGTGGCCATGTCAATGGGNGCCACATTGTTGGTACCGATCAGTTTGGCGATGCTGGAGAGATCGTAGGGTTTATTGGTGGCGCCGTCTTTCACGCCAGCAGCCGTGGCCATTTTCTGGATGTTGCANAAGTCCAGTGCTGTGGCCGTTTGGAACGTGATGGTGTTGATGGATCGGTACAGTCCTTCGTTGGCTGTCATGGAGAAATAGTGGTTGGGGTCATCGTTAGGTAGCGGAAAAGTACCGGCAGCATAGTCATAAGCTCCNGTTGTTGATCCGCAACTGTTCTTCCACGGATAACCCGAAGGGTAGACCTGCACCGCACCGTTGATGTTGGTCATCATGGAGTGGCCACTGTTGAGCCATTCGGCAAAGACAAACGGTTTGAATGTTGAACCGATCTGGAAGCCGCCGGCGCCGTGCAGCGGCTGCCCATTGGCATCATTGACGGGTAGGGCAAAGTTGCCCATATAATTTTCAGGNGCGGCGGCTGGATCGAACACGGTGTTTTGTGCCATGGTCAAAACCTTGCCGGTGCCCGGCTGGACCGTGACAATCGCGGCGCCGCGCTGAAGCGGATCGGTGGGTGCCATGGTGGCATTGACTTGATCCTGAGCCACCTGTTGCAGCGCCGGGTCAAGAGTTGTTTGGATGGTCAGACCGCCTTGGTAAAGAACTTTGCTCCGCTCCTCAGCGGTGGCACCAAACGCGGTGTCATTGAGGATCAACTGCTGGACATAATCACAAAAGTACGGTGCCGTGGCGGCCGCGGCACAGCCTTGGCTTGTTTTGGTGATGCTCAGTTCTATGGGTGTTTTGATGGCTGCAGTGTAATCGTCGTGGGTAATCTTCTGCTGGGCCAACATCTTGGCCAAAACCTCATTACGGCGCTGCAGCACATGGTCAGGTTCGGTGATTGGATCATAATAACTTGGGCTGTTGACTACCCCGGCCAGAGCCGCTGCTTGAGGGATCGTGAGGTCCTTGGCCGTGGTGTTGAAGTAGAATTTTGCCGCTGCCTCAATACCGTAGGCCCCATTGCCAAAGTAAATGATGTTCAGGTAGCCAGCCAAAATCTCATCCTTAGACATCTTCTTNTCCAGCCCAATGGCCAGCTGGATTTCCTTGACCTTGTCAGCCATTGTCTTNTCCGTGCCAAGTTTGGCTTCATCGGTCTTGCCATCGGCAACTAGCTGCTCGATCAACATGTTGTTGACATACTGCTGGGTGATGGTTGAAGCACCTTGACGCCCGCCATTCAAGGTCGCCACCAGTGCCCTTGCTATGCCAGCGGGGTCCACTCCNCCGTGTTCATAGAATCTTGCGTCCTCAATGGAGACGATGCCATTCTTAATGAAGGGNGACATATCGGCCAGGGTTACGATCTGGCGGTCCTGGGCGTACAAGGTGGCAATGGTGGAACCGTCCGCGGCCAAGACAGTTGTCGCCTGTGCAGGCGCTTTGAAGTCCAAGGATGCTGGCACCACAGACAAGAAACCATCAGCACCGTTCACGGCTGCCGTGGCTAAGGCCCCAGCCGGCACGAACAAGGCTGCGACAAGGACACCGGCAAGGCCACAGACCAGGAACAAACGGCCAAGGTTGGACAAAGCCCCTCCAGGCCCCNNCACCACGGGTGAGTCCCCGCGGCGCCCTGGTCCTCTGGCCGAACCAGATTGTTGTGCTGATGTTGTGGCCATGTGCCGACTTCCCTCAATAGCTCGTCCTGCTGTTCTTACACAGTGTGTGGGGGCATTTTTCCCTGCGACACAAACCATTTCCTAGGTTCCTCCCAAAGATGGGAGTTTGCTGAAAGTAGCACTTGATTTTTAGCGCCCACCACTGCAAGCTTCTTTGTAGTGAACGAGAAAAGGCGCAACTCACGCCTCCCTTGTTAGCTTGCCAACAGCACCCAATCATTCACCGGCGCGCCATGGAAGATCAGTCCCATAACTCCTCAAATCCCTATTCAACAGCCATGTCTGTGGAAGATTTCCGCCACCATCTGGTTGCTGCCAAGCACAAGATGTCCGCAGTAGCAGCCCGTGCTGGACGGAGCCAATACGACGTACAGTTGATAGCTGTCAGCAAAGCATCGATTCGCCCCGTCTACACAAGGGTGCGGAACAGGACACGCCCGAAAGTGGTAGTGCCGGGAACCAATCGCCTAAAACTGGCGCTAATGCTCTTGGCCCACGGGAAGACCCAGTACTCACAGCTTGTAGATGTGCGCAGCGCCAATTACCGTTCCACGGGGACACCCCCAATGAAATCCTTGAACGCCTAGGCTGTCGGTAGACTCGCGATGTCGTTTCCGCTGACCGGCTGCCGGTAAGCGATGACCCCGAGCACCATCAGGTATGTGGTTCCTCTAGCTACGAAAGCCTCCTCAGAGCTATCTTTAGTAAAACTCTAGGAGTGGAGGTGTGGTATGTCATCTGCGAAACCACGCGGCAGCTACGGCATCGATGCACCATGGGTGCCATGGATGTTGGCCGGCTTCACCCTCGTATATGCCGTATTGACGGTTCTCGGGATCGTGTTCTGGAATCTGAGCCCTGTCTCGGCCGTTGTTCTCGCGATGGTCACGGTGCTGATGGCCGCATCCGCGGTCATCTACTGGCATACGTCACTTAAGGGTAAGTTCGTCCTCTGGGATCGTCTGCTCACAACGATCGAGCTTCCAGAAGGTGGAAAGGCGCTTGACCTTGGCTGTGGGCATGGCATGGTGGCCGTGATGGCTGCCCTTCGCTGGTCTGGGATTACTGTTACTGGCATCGACTTGTGGCGTTCGGTGGATCAGTCAGGTAACACTGCTGCTGGCGCAGTTCGCAACGCCGAGATCAATGGTGTGTCCGATCGGGTGCAATTTGATACCGGTGACATGACGCATCTGCCGTATCCAGATGGTTCGTTCCAGTTTGTCACCGCCAGCATGGCGATCCATAACATCNCCACGCGAGACGGCCGCCGTCAAGCCATCACCGAAGCCGCCCGGGTACTCGTTGTGGGAGGTAGCATCCTGATTGCCGATATCCGCCGCGTCACCGAGTACCACAACGATCTCGCAGAGGCAGGACTGGTAGTCGCCGAGCCGGAACCCNTGGGTTGGCGCGGCTGGTGGNGTGGCNCCTGGATGGCCACTACCGCCATCACCGCATGCCGAGCCCAATCTGAACCAGCCCAATAACGGGTCCATCTCTCGCGCCCTCGGTAGGGTGGTTCTGGGTCAGATTCTTGTGCCAACACTCTGATTTGACATGCAATATATTCCTTTTAGGACCGACCCGTGGATCCACACGTGCATTGGAGCTGAAAATCTCATCATTGCTGTTTTAGACGGGATCATCCTGCGGTCAATTGCAACTGGCTAGATCGTGAGGACCTTAGCATCCGCCATGCCGTGGGTGATGCGGGAGACCAGGCGCTGAGCGAGTCTGGTCCCCATTACCGGCACGGCAATGGGTTACGCCACGCACTTCCGAGAGGTTGCCAGCCGCCTCCAACACCGACTCACTTGGATCGGCATTATCTTGTGGGCCGTGTTCGCCGTCGTACGGCGCCGTGCAAGGTCTCTCCTGTCTGCAGAGCAAGACCCGCTCACGTCAAGGGAGCTTCCTGACCCATGAGCGGGGATGACAGCTGAACTCGGACACTGGCGCGTTTCACTGCTGTCTTCCCGGAATTAACGGCCGTAAGCAGAACGGTCTTCGCGACGCTTGCTCCTCAAATATTCAAATCGGTGCGAATCGGAGTCCCGTGTTGCTATCTGAGGATTGTGTGCAGCGATGTTTGGCGTTCTTCTGTTCGCGGTGGGCCGCAGTGTCCGTGTTGTGTCATGTTTCCTGGCCAGTCAGCGACGTCGATCTCGAACCTACGCTGGCCGATCACCTTGAAGTTCCGACGGAGGAGGCTCAGGAGAGTTCCTGCCCGCTGGTACAGCCGCCAGTTGTGGGCGGCAAGAAGGAGATCTGCAGCTGCGAGTAAGGTCCAAAACATTTTCAAACCCCAGGCGTGCTCATGGCTTATGAAGTCGCTGAGCAGAATGCCGATGCAGAACAAAACCGCAAGTGCTAGAAAACCAAACACGTACCAGGGCCTCTGCGCTAGGGGCACTTTAACGCCTTTCATCATTTCTTCCTTCCGCTTGTCAAGGGCGTGGCGTCGTTTGGTGCGCGGAACTTCGTGACCCCGTGGCCGAAATACTGGGCCAGATCCGCACGGCCCCTAACGTCAATTGGCGGACGATTAGGGTTCGTCGGTTCCGCTGGTCTGGACCAACATAATGTTGGGACAACCTCGAGGTAGGCTTTGCAGCGATTTTGCAGGCACAGCTGCACGGTTCATGGCATCAGCCTACGCCTTGACGGGTGGCTGGATCGTCCATTCACCGTGATCGAATACGCATCGGCTCGCGGATCCAGCGAACGCAGCTTTAGGCACCATAGGGTGTGTGACCTATCAATCTTCAATCTCGATGGTGCCCTCGTCCGAAACAGGAAAACCAGGTGCGAACGCAGCCTCCCAAAGATGCCCATCGGGATCAGCGAAATATCCAGAATATCCGCCCCACTCAGCTCGCTCTGCGGGCTTCACCAATCGCGCCCCAGCCTCAACAGCGTCGGCAAGCGCCATGTCAACCGAAGCCATGTTGTTAAAATTAAGCGCCAAAGTGATCCCGCGAAATAAGGCGGGAGGCGTCGACGCTACACCGACATCTGCGGCCAAGTCGTCGAATCCGAAGAGGCCGAGCCACGTTCCCGAGGTACGGAACCACGTGATGCCCGCAGAAATATTTCCACGTTGCTGCCAGCCAAGAGCTCGGTAAAATGCGGCGCTTCTCGCCAAGTCGGCGACTCCGAGAGTGACGATGGTGAAGTTCGCTGCGATTCCCATAGTGACATTCTCCCACCAGCCTTGCCATCGATCACAGGCTGGCCGGATCACCTGGGTAACAGTGGTTGTGAGATCTGTTGGGATGTCCGCGGGGGTACCTTGAGCGGACAATATGGCTATCGGGGAATAGCAGTTTTACTTCATCTGGACAGGTCCCGGCCCTTCCGGTGGCTGATGTTCCTTCCTTCGGAGACGTCTCGAGAAATCCGTCGCTTCTGAGGCAGTCGAAAGGTGCGTCGAACACGGGCCACGGCCTAAGGTTTCGGCCACGGTGCCTGAAATGCCGAGGGGCCTCGTCCTCCGCATGCCACGGAACGTGACATGCAATATGTGGGGTTCGGTAGCACGCAGGATATGTCCGGGTGTGTCGCCTCCGCCCATGGAAGGGTCATTCGTCGGCGGTTTCTCGCACCATCGGCCTTAGGGCCCTTTGGGGAGACGGGTTGCTTCCGCGCCAACGCTGTTCGGCGCGTGCACCCCACCACGTGGCAACGAGGAGCACTGCGGCACCCAGGTATCCGAGTGTGCCAATCTTGTCTCCAGCGAGGAGCACTCCGACGAGGAGCGCCCATCCTGGTTCCGTGCCCAGAAGCATGCCTGCACGTGACGCCGAGGTGTGCTTCGTTGCCCACAGCTGCCCCAGAAACGCGAAGATGGTGCAGCCGAGACATAGATAGGCAATGGTGAGCCAATTCGCGACGCTCAAGCCAGGAGATGCTCCAGCANNGGAGTTTCCGCCCCACGCAGCGAATATGACCGCGCCGAACATGATCTCAACCGTGGTCAATCCCAGCACGTCGGTGTTCCTGCCGACGGTGAACCGTGCCTCGGCAACACCGAGCAGGGCTCGTGTTGCTGCCGCGATGAGCATGAGTCCGTCGCCGAGGTTGAACCCGGAGAAGCCTTGCCCGCCCACGAGGAACGTGATGCCGATCAGGGCAAGCAGGATGCTTGCGATCAGGGACGGTGAAAGCCGTCTTTGGTGAGCNATGGATTCGAGGATCGGGGTGAGGAGGATGGACAGAGCGATGATGAGTCCTGCGTTTGTGGCACTTGTGAGCGTGACACCGATCGTTTCCAGCGCGATGGTCGCCGCGCGGAGGGTTCCAAGCAAGATGCCGGGGAGTGTCGAGTCACGNGAGCCGAACTTTGGTCGGGCGAGGTTCACACAAAGCAAGATCACCGCTGCGGGTACGAAGCGGGCACACATCACCGCGGCGGCTGACGAGGCCACCGCCAGGTCTTGGGTTGCTAGATAGCTGCCGCCCCACATTATTGCGACGATCAGGAGTATTAAGTCGGGAAACAGGCGGCGGACCGAAGGGGAGCAAAGGACATGCTTTTACTGTAGGGAGCCGATTCGTACAGAACAACGGTCACTGTCTTCAATGTCCCGTAAGGTGGGCTTCATGGAAGTGCATCATCTTCGAACATTACGGGAACTCAGGGACCGGGGCTCGGTCACTGCGGTGGCTCAGGCGCTGCACCTCTCCCCTTCCGCGGTCTCTCAACAGCTTGCCTCGCTGCAACGGGGAATCCAGATTCCCCTGACTGAGCAGAGGGGCCGCGTGCTGGTGCTCACGCCCGCGGGGAACGCCNTTGCAGATGCTGGGGCGAAGTGTTGGAATNCCTTGGCGCGCGCCGAGAATTCAGTCTCCGAGTATCTCCTGGCGCGTCGGGAGCCTGTTTCGGTCACCGCCTTCNACAGTGCCGGACTTGCCTGGTTTCCGGCGCTTATCGCAAGTAGTCTCAGCGATTCCGACGGGCCGATGGTGCGTTGCCGGGACGAGGACGTATCGATCAACGGCTTCGTCGATTTGGTGGGCGACCATGATGTGGTGATCGCCCACCGTCCACTGGCCTCAGATCCTTGGCCGACCCGCAGGGTGCATGTCACGCCCGTTCTGCAGGAACCGATCGACTTGGCGATCCACCGGGAGCATCCATTGGCGAAACACAAGACGGTGGCCTTAGCCGATCTGGTGGGTGAAACCTGGGTGGCAGCGCACGAAGGCTTCGCCTTGGAACCACTCATTGTCCAGGCGATGTTTGCCACTGCGGGCACCCCGATCCAGATTACGCATCGTGTGAATGAGTTCAATTTGGTGGCGGCGATTATTGCCAAGACCCGCATGGTAGGCCTGCTGCCTCGGTACACCGGACTGATTCCATATTTTCGGGAGCATGTGGTGCTGCGCCCGATTAAGGGCCTTGTCCTGGGTCGGCACATCGATATCCTGACGAGGCCTGAAGCGCGAACCCGGATGAGCACGCGCACCGTGATCGACCGCGTCATCAAGATTGCCGAGGAGACTCGCAGCCTCTCAGAGGGAAGCTAAAGCGACCCCTCCCCAGCTAGCTAACAAGAAACACCATGCGGTACGCAGCAATATGAATACGGGTGTTGCTGGTGGGTCGCCCGAATCGTGTGGTTCGCCTCAGGCCAAGTGTTGAGGCCTGGCCTGAGGGGTTGGGTTTAGGGGAAGGAAGGCGTTGCCTTCCATGAAGCGGACGCAGCGACCCGTCAGCAGTGTGCGCTCACCTCCGAAGTTGATCCGCACGGTTCCGCCCCGGGCTGATGCTTGTCGAGCGAGCATTTCATTCTTGCCAAGTCGTTCGGCCCATAGCGGAGCCAGTTGGCAGTGGGCAGAGCCGGTGACGGGGTCCTCGGAGACGCCCGCTTCGGCACCGAACCACCGGGAGACTACATCGTATTCGGTTCCGGTGCCCGGNGCGGTGACGATCGTCCCGCGAACCGGCAGTGCGGCCAGGACCGAGAGATCCGGAGAAAGGTCGATGACGGTTTGGGCGTCCTTGACCATGTAGATCAGGTCAGTGGCTCGCAGTGCCTCGGCCACGGGNGACTCAAGTGCCTTGGCTATGTCGGGATCGATTGCCACTGGCACGGGAATTTCGGANGGNAAGTCCATGGTGTATTGGCCGTCGGTGGAGCGGGTCACCGAGAGCCATCCGCTGCGAGTGTAGAACTGCAGCTCTTTGGCCTCGGGGTGCTCGTCGTCGAATAGGTAGGAAGCCGCGGCCATGGTCGCGTGCCCGCACAGATCGACTTCGACGGCAGGNGTGAACCAGCGCAAGTGGTATGCCGGGTGGGCGGGCTCCGGTGCCTGGACTCCGTTGGGCAGGGTTTTNACCAAGAATGCCGTCTCGGAGAGGTTATTCTCCTCTGCTGCTTGCTGGAGGACCCCGTCCGGCAGCCACTCGGGCAGGGGCATGACGGCGGCCGGGTTGCCCTCGAAGAGGGCATCGGCAAAGGCGTCGATCTGCACAAGGGGAACCTTCAGGTACCGGTCGCGAGGATCTTCCTTGCCTCCGGAGGGGTTTGCTGTTGGGTTGCTGTGCATGGGTTCTTCCTTAGTGCTCGGATATATATGTTGCTTAGACGAAGTGGCGTGGGCTGCCTTTCCTCAAATGACATGGCATTGCGGACAACCGGTCTGCGGGGGCCCTGTACGAGGCTGATCTTTGAACGTCAACGGTGATAGGGCGAGTGCGCTCCCGTATCGCGCCTTGGCCTGGTCGGGTTTGGTCGCTACGCCAGAGTGTAAAGGTCAAGCCCATCGTGGTTGGACCTGAGCTGGAATCCGCGGCGGGTGAGCAGCTTCGCAGATGCGGCGTTGGCCGGGTCCACGCGGGCTATAAGCTGACTGGTTCCGTAGTCCTTAGGAATGCTGGCCAGAGCACCATCGACCATGGCCCCGGCGATGCCGCGGCCCCAATGATCCGGCGATACCCAGTAGCCGATCTCGATGCCCTGGTCCTTGCGGGAAGAGACCACGATGCCGACAGGTTCATTTGCCTCTGTGACCAAGTACCAGCGGGAGGCTCCCACCATCTGGAGCGGGTCCTGCCGCAGCGCTGCGGTGACGCGGTCCTGGATGGTTTGTTGCTCCCATGGCTGTCCGTTCCCGATGAAGCGGGTCACGCGTTCGTCGGAGGCCAAGCGCTCGAAGAATGCTGTGTCAGATACGTGAAATGGGCGCAGGTCGATCAAGGGAGGGCACAGCATGAGGGAACCTTTCGCGGTTAGTGTTGTTGCATCCAACCTATCAAGGGCCTTGGAGTGTTCTGAATCTGGTAACTCCTCGCGCGCGAGCATGGTGCCACCGTGAAGTGCCGGTGGGGAACGATTACAGGGACGGTTGATAGGGCGTGAGGTATTCCGGTTCGTAAGGTGCCATTTTACGCGCGATGTCATTTGCGTGAAGGACCTTTCCTTGACACGAGGACTATGACCACAAGGCACACGACAACCAGGGCGGCGTAGATGCCCTTAACGAGTGCCCCATTTCCGATGAAGATCATCACCAAGCTGAGAACAGCTAAGAATGCGAAGCCCATCTTCTATGCTCTCAAAATGTTCTCCAATGGTCATATTCTCTAGTGGACACTGGATGGTCCACAAGGAGAACGACTACCGGGCGGAAACGGACCAGGAAGAGCCGACCGACGGGTTACACAGCGGCCCCGCTCTGGCGGAGCGCCGTTAACGGCCGCGGAGGACTCGGGAAAAGTAGCCACGTCGGCCACTGACGAAAGTGTAGGCGTCGAGTCGTGCGGTGTCATGAAAGCCTAGGCCCTACAGACCCGACACGGAATAGCACCGTTTGATTCCTGCCGTCGCACGGCCCCATTCACTGGACTTGACGCGCGCTTGGTGAAGCTCAAAGGAGCCTGCGTCCTGGAAACACTCAGAGACATCCCACACCAGTGGATCAACAGTCTGGTTCACCTCGAAAAGNACGCAACCTGGCTCAGCACGGGTCAAGTCAATATGCCGAGGTAGAAAATCAGTAACGATTGCAATCTCACCGTCACCTTGGCATATTAGCTGCCCAGTCAAAAGATGTTGTTCACAAGAATGATCCTCCCACGGACAAATACGACGCCGAAACAAGGACGGTGCCCCGTAAGTGCTTCTGCGACCGACCCGCAGATTTATGCGCGCGCTGGAGCTGAAAAGTCACACGATGGCAGTTCCAGAGGGGAACGGCTACTGGGACGGTCGGACATGCGATCAGGGGCAGGTCTTGCCGATTGGGATGTAGATGGTCTGGGTCGTTTGGTCCGTTGTTACCTCGAGGGGAACGCATCCGGGTTCCTTGAGCCAAAACCCACCGGGGTAGACAAGCCAGTTTGCGTTGGCTTGTGCGGATGAACAACCGAGAATCACTAATTCGTCGGCGAGTGTATACCCGGAATTTGACCAGCCGATCTTCATGTTGTCGCGCATTTCTGCGGGCACGCTTAACGTGAAAGCGGTGCCTGCCTTCATGACGAGGCCCATCTTTGGAATTGGAGGCCGTCGGAGGTAACGTCGGCGCCCCACTGGTTTGCGCCTGTTCCGGTGGAGGCTGTGTTGATGTAGAGAACTTCCGGTACTCCTGGCTTTTCGGCCCTGCACCAAGATCGACTGCTGTGAGCCCAGTCCCGATGGGGTTGGCGCATTCGAATTGAAGTGAGGTTCCCTTGGCGTGCGGACTAATTTCAGAATCCAGTGACGATGTGGACACGCTTGATGAGGGTGCGGGGACGGGGAGTGGACTCGTTCGTTTGCTGTGGGGCCCCGGTGCACGCGGAAAGTGCGAGCAAAGTAGCGGTGGTACAGGCAAGAATTGGAAAACATCTCTGATTACGCCATTTGATCCCCATTCAAGAAACTTAGGGCAGAAGCCATGCCCTGACAAGGGGACCATGGCTGCGCCCTCGGAATGGGTAGCCCGCAGAGATGCCGTCATTTTCCCAAAACTCATACCAAATCTGCACCGATCACAGTAGCCGCAAGTGGAACGGCTTGCGGGACCAAATGCACCAATTGCAGTCAGACAATTGTTGGTTCCGAAGCGGATTGGCTACCCTCTCGCGGAGCTCTCATCGTTCGCGGTCTGCTCTATCCAGTCGATTGCCTCATCTGACAGTGAAAGTCCGTCGCGCCCAGCGTCGTGAATCCAGGAATCATCCGCCGTGGGTTGGCCTGCAATAACCGTGATCTGATCCATAATGTCTGGTGGAACGACGTCGCCGTTGTTCTCGATCAACCATTGCTGGGTTGAAGAGTCAAGTAGCGGCCACCAGTCCTGAATGTTCATGGCCTCATTCTGACACCGCCCTGGCCGCAATGGGAACCCTCTACCGGACGGTTAGGCAGCTTCCGAACGTGTCAGCTTCGCGATTGCCTCTGTAGGGTTGATCCCGAGTCCGGCTGCTAGTACTGCGGCGGGATCGGGAACTTTGAGGCTCAATAGTGCGAGGGCGATGTGGTGGACTCTGATGGTGCGCGAGTGACTAGTAGCAGCTGTGGCCAGCGCTGACTTCATGGCGTTCTTCGCCCCGGTGCTGAAAGGGTTCTCAACATCTTGGGGGTGTTGACCAAGTCGACCCAGCGCCGGAGAGGTTNNGAGGCCAATGGCGCGAAGCGCGGTCGAATCGAGGTCAGCGTCGACGTCGCGGGCGCGTTGGAGTGTAACGCCAAGGGCATCGACGATTTCTTGGTCGTGGAGCATTCCAATAAAGAGATGATCGGTGCCGATTCGGCGGTCGCCTCGCATCCGTGCCTCTTTGACGGCACTTGTGACGGTTTCACGGGCACTCGGAGCGAATCGTTCAAACATCGTCTGTCTCTTTCTTTTNTCCGTGTTTCATGTGAGCTGACTGGCGTGAGACACCTAGGGCATCTGCGATCTGTTCCCATGACCAGCCCGAAGCGCGAGCAGCTTCAACGTGCGTGGCTTCAACTCGTTCTGCGAGGCGTCGCAGTGCGACGGCCGCCCGGAGGCCGGTGGCGGGGTCGGCGTTTTGTAGATTGCCGAATAGGTCTTCTTTGACATAGTGTCAGTTTAAACTGACAAATAATATGTGTCAATCTAAACTGACAGTTGAAATCCGAGCAGTGCCCGTTAGGGTCGATCACCGGACAAATTCGTCCTGGGTCTGCCTCGTGACAATCACTGGTCGCCGACCGACCCGTTTGACCCGTTCGTTGGTCCATCGGGTGAGGGAGCCCTTTACGCTACACCGTTCCTTGTCGGCACGGACCCCAGCGGTGCCCGTTTCAGGCGTATCCTGCCCCTCCCCGCAACGCCATCGCAGCGGACTGCGCAGACTTGGGCGAAAACCTTCGGTGAAAAGAGGACCAGTGGGCGAGGCCAAGATCGTGGCCCAGTTCGCTCACTCATTCCAGACGCTGGACAGATTCAATTTGGCTAAAACACTCAACAATCGTCTTGCTGCCGTCTTGCTGCACATGGCTGCATGAATCCTACTCAACTCCCAACACCTCCGGTGAAGGCAGCAAATTTGGTCTGCCGCTCCAGGAGGGAAGGCATTTCTATAGCAGCTGCCAGCTTTTGACAGACTACGGGTCAAAGGGCTGATGACTCTTGCCATCAACAGTCCCGAGAAAACCCGGGTCCGGGAGTGTTCCAAAACTCTCCACCAGCTGAGGGAGTAATTACGTGAAACGGCCCTGTCCGGCGTTGAACTGGTGGACCTGTCCATGAGTATCTCAGGTGATTTGGAACTGGCCATCGAAGAACGCGCTGCGGTGGTACGTGTAAGGCAAACGATCTTTGGTGCCCGGGCCCTGCCCAACAGCTTCCATCAGCCCAGCTAAGAAATTCCTGGATGCCAGCTCTAACAAAGGACACGAAGGCTGCCGAATTTGAGGCCACTACAGGCCCAGATGCGGGCAGGGGTCGGTATGCTCTGTTCATGGCTAAATTCTTCGACATTCATCCGCACGATCCGCAGGCGCGCTCAGTGAGCCAGATCGTGGCCATCCTAAAATCGGGTGGACTGATCGCCTACCCCACAGATTCCTGTTACGCGTTAGGTGCGCAACTGGGCAACCGTGAAGCGCTTGATCGCATCCGTACCATCCGGCGCCTGGACAGTAAACACCATTTCACCCTGGTGTGTAAGGACTTTGCGCAGCTGGGCCAGTTTGTGATGATTGATAACGATATTTTCCGCAGCATCAAGGCAGTGACCNCCGGGCCATACACCTTCATCTTGCCGGCAACCAAAGAGGTGCCCAAACGTCTTGCGCACCCGAAANAGAAGACTGTTGGTGTGCGCATTCCAGATAGCCGTCTGATCCACGACATCCTTGAGGAACTGGGTGAGCCGATGCTCTCCAGCACACTGTTGCTGCCCGATGAGGATGAGCCGCTGACGCAAGGATGGGAAATCAAGGAAACACTTGATCATGTGGTTGACGCGGTGATCGACTGTGGTGACGTGGGCGCCGAACCCACAACAGTGGTGGATTTCTCCAGTGGTGTGGCCGAGGTTGTGCGCCGCGGTATGGGAGATCCCAGCCGCTTCGAGTAAATCAAGCCCATAGTGCTCGCTCATACCTTGGGGCCGTGGCCGGTTTTGATCAAGAAGTCCGACGGCGGACTTGGCTAGGTGCGCCCGGAACAGAAATTTTCTCGTATCCATCCACGTAGCTCTGGAACTTCAGCCTCGATATGGTTAGCGTGGGATTATGCCGGGCAGGCAGTTGCACGGTTGAAGAGCGGTATCCCATGAGCATCTGTGAACAAAGGAGTTTCAATGGCCGGCAAGAGGACAGCCCACGCAGGATACACAGTTCCCGGTTTGTCGCTGCAGGACGGGCACAAGGTTGCTACGCTGCTGCAATCTAGGCTCCATGCACTGAACGATCTCCAGTTAACGCTCAAACACGCACACTGGAACGTGGTGGGCAGGGACTTCATCGGCGTTCATGAGATGCTGGATCCTCAGATCGATATTGTTCGCGCCATGGTGGATGCTACGGCCGAACGGATCGCCACCTTGGGCGTCTCACCGAACGGGCTCCCCGGCGCCTTGGTTGAAGCCCGTTCCTGGGACGATTACTCCATCGGCCGGGCCCACACCTCCGCACACCTGGGCGCACTGGACCTTGTGTACACCGGCTTTNTATCAAGCCACCGANAAACCTTGCAAGAAGTGGGTGAGTTGGATCCCATCACTGAGGACATGATCATCACGCAATGTGCCCAATTGGAACTGTTCCAGTGGTTCATGCGCGCTCACTTAGAAGACGATGCTGGCGATCTTGCTAATGCTGGTAGTAAGACGGAACGTTCGGCCGCAACCAAGGCCAAGTGATTCAGGCTGTGGCGCCTGTACGCAGCGGCCCCGACTATCCGCGCACGGCGATTATCACCGGCGCTGACAGGNGTATTGGCAGGGCCACAGCCATTGCCTTGGCCAGCAACGGCTTCTNNGACGTAGCCTTTACTTGGCACGACGACGAAGCCGGGGCCGCCCAGACAACGGCAGCCATAGAAAGCTATGGGCAGCGCAGCGCCTGCGTCTGGCTTGACACCACTGATCTGCCCAGCTGTGCCCCTGCCGTGGATCAGTTGGCAGCTATGCTGGGTTCCTTGGGCGTGTTCGTGAACAATGTGGGCGTGGGCCTTGTTAGTTCCGTCATCGAGATGGAGTATCCCCAGTGGCAACGCATTTTAGACACCAACCTCAACGGCGCATTCTTGTGCCTGCAAGCTGCCGCTAAATTGCTGGTCGCTGGGGAATCCGGTGGCCGGATTGTGGTGGTCACCAGCATCCATGCCCATCAGCCGCGGTTCGGCTTCGGCGCGTACTGTGCATCGAAATACGGTCTTGATGGCTTGAGTAAAACACTAGCTGTGGAACTATCTCAGCATGGCATCACCGTGAATTCTGTGGCACCCGGGNAAATTGCCACCCACCTGGCCCCGGGCGAAACCCGCCACCCGCACCAGATTCAGCGGCCCGGAATTCCCCTCGGTCATGCGGGCACAGCTGAGGAGGTGGCCAACATCATTGCTTTCCTGGCCTCCNCCGCTGCCAGCTATGTCACAGGTGCCAGCTGGGAAGTGGACGGCGGCATGGCACAGATGGGGGCACAGGCAAGTTCACATGTGAGCGACAACCAGTGGCGCCACGCAACACGGCAAGGAACCAGCCAAGGCGATTAATTAGGCCGGTGTGGAGGACAAATGCGTGTGGGTGACAAGTGCTCACCACGGAAACTTACCCTCCGAAAAGGAATCATCGCCCACCGCAGTATCTTTCTCCGTGACTGCACAGGTTCCATCTCCTCAATAAGTGTAAGAAAAAATAGTGTCTTACATGCTGTGACCTGGGTGAAGGGCCCGCTGGTACTGACGAGCGGGTGGGTGTGCCGCAGAGGGTTTCAATCCCCATGGGCCACAATGTTGATGACGTTGCCGTCCGGGGCGCGCACAAAGAATCTGCGCACACCCCAGGGCTCTGTAGTGAGCGGCAGCACTATCTCGTAGCCGAGTTTCGCAGCTTCGGCATAAGCGGCTTCAACATTGTCGGTGCGGACGGAGACAACCGCATCCTCGGTNGCACTGGCGTCCTGCGTGACGAGCTGGATGTTAACACCGGTATCGGGTGAGGTGTAGCGGGCCACCCACCCCATATTGAATTCCTCGGTACTGAGTCCAAGGAAATCAGTGTAAAAGCTTCTGGCGCCCGCAATGTCAGCCACCCTAAGGTTGGCCATAATGCGTTTGGCACGCATGGGATCCTCCTGCCTGCAACGGATGTGGCCCATGTTCCTCCCATCGGGGCGATGTGTCCATGGGTGCCCGTGGGTGAGGACGGATCAGCCCCGAGTTCATGCGGGCGCAGCTTCCTCGCTATTGGCTTGTGCCAGAGCCAGCTGATTCCAAATGACCTGGAATTGTGGCCTCAGCACCCTGGATAACGCAGCAGAGGAACGTACTCCTGAACCTCTGCTACTGACGTTCTGCGGGGTGAAGGGCTGCGATCCGTTACGGCCAGCACACTCACATCTTACTTTTGAGCTTAGCCGTGGCCAGTGCACTCCACGGATCCTCGGGCCAGGGATGCTTGGGGTAACGGCCACGCATCTGAGCACGCACCTGAGTATAAGCTCCACTCCAGAAGGAGGCTAGATCATCTGTGACAGCCAGCGGACGCCGCGCCGGTGAGAGCAGATGAAACAACACGCGTACGCGCCCTTGCACCAACATGGGAGTATCTGCCAACCCAAAGCATTCCTGGAGCTTCACGGCCACAACGGGAGGACCGCCGTCGGACACTTCAGGGTAGTCAATCCTGATCCTGGACCCACTGGGCACCACCAGCGTCTCGGGNGCAAGTTCGCCTAACTTCGCCGCCTCCGGCCACGGCAGCAGGCGGCGCAAGGGCTCTGTCAGTTGCAGGCTGGAGAACGCTCGGCCGGCGGCAACTGCCTCAAGCTCAGGTCCCAACCACTGCGGCAACTTAACGAGCAGGGCGTCGTCGCTGACATCTGGCCACGGCTCCCCNAGTTCACGGTGCAAGATCGCGAGCCGGCGCCGCAGTGCCTCGGCCGGGCCGTTCCAGGAAAGCAGGCCCAGCCCGTCTCTGGCCAGCGCCTGAGCTACGGCTTCGCGGCCCTGCGAGGGCGACGCCTTCACCGGTGTTGAAGCAAGCACCAGCGAACCTAGCCGCCGTTCCCGCCGGGCTGTGACCTTTCCGTTGGTGAACTGTGCAACCACAGAGTCCGTGAGCCTGTGCGCTGCCACTACTTCGCCCTGGTGCTGGCTCAGCGGCGCTGCAGCACGGATAACGGCACCAGTTCCTGCAGCATCCCGGCCTGTAGCGCGGGCAACCTCGGCCACCGCCAGCCATTGATGACCGGCCAGTGAACTTCCTGCTGGCAGTCCGGCGCGAGTGCCTGACGCAAGCAGATACTGTTCTCCGGTAGCACCTTCAACCAATCTGGCCACCCTGTCAGGGAAGGCCAGTCCGACGACGAAACCCACCGTATCCNNGCTGCCCCACATCCGCGGCNNTGCTAGCACTGTGGAATAGGCAGGCCCTCCGGCCCTGCTGCCGCCTTGTGGCGTGTTGGCCTTGCTGTCTCGGCGCACCAACTGTTCCATGCGGCGCACTTCCTGAGTCCACCGCCGTGCCCCGGGNTCCCGCCCTGAACGCATGGCGGATAATAACGCCGTGAGGTCTGCTCCGGGCGCCCGGCCGTCGCCTGAGACAAGGGCAACGATTTCTGCCGCAGCTTTGGCACCCACAACCTGTGCACCGTCAAGTAAAGCCCTGGCCAAGCGTGGATCGGCGGGAATGTCAGCCAGCGTCTTACCTAGGGCGGTTGCGTGCCCCGGNTCATCAACCGCTCCGAGGTCAGCTAAAACATCAACGGCTTCCTGTAGTGCCCGCGCAGGAGGCTGATCCGGAAGCAGCAGACCTGCACCGCCTGGGGCACCCCAACAGGCCATAATAAGGGCCGCTGCGCTGAGATCGGCAACAGCAATTTCTGGCATGGGGTGAGCTGGTGCGGCAGCAAACGTTTTNTGATCATAACAGCGCACCACAGTGCCGGGGCCAAGACGAGCTGCGCGCCCGGCACGCTGTTCGGACGAGGCCCTGGATGTGGACACGGTCACTAAACCTGTCATCCCGCGGGCGGCGTCCCGGCGNGGTTCTCGTGACAGGCCAGAATCAATCACCAGCCGCACACCGGGCACGGTCAACGAGGACTCGGCCAGCGAGGTGGAAACGATGATCCTTGGGCGTCCACCAACCTCGCGCGCGGAAACGGCCCGGTCCTGCTCGCTCGAGGGCACCTGGCCGTGCAGTTCAAGTATCTCGGTATCCTTGGCGGTGGTGCGCAGACGCGACGAGATGTGCCCAACTTCCCAGGCGCCCGGGGCAAACACTAGCGCGTCGACTTCTGGATTCTGTGCCACGGCGGCGGCATGCGCAGCAGCCGCCGTATCGGCTACGTGGTCCAAGAACGCACGGGAAATGCCGCGTTCATCCATGCGAGCCATCGCCGAAGGCGCCCACCGCACCTCGAGGGGNTACAGCGCTGAGGGGCAGTCGATCACTGGTGCCGGGGCTCCGCCGTCGGGCGTCCCCAAAAGCTGGGCGAAACGGGCAGCGTCAAGGGTCGCCGACATCGCCAGCAACGTCAGGTCNCCNCGTAGCTGACGAACTTCTGCCAGCATGCCCAGTAGAAGATCGGTATCGAGGCCGCGTTCGTGCACTTCATCAAGCACGACGGCGGCCACCCTNTCCAGCCCNGGGTCCCGGAGCAGGCGGCGCAGCAAGATGCCGGGNGTGAGGAATTCAATGATGGTCTCGGCGCTGGTGTGGCTCTCACCGCGCACGGTGTAGCCGACCTTGGCACCCAACACAGTGCCGTCAAGTGCGGCCAGGCGCCGGGCGGCCGCGCGGACAGCCACACGCCGGGGCTGGGTGACTAAAATTTTCCGTTGCGCATTGGCCTTGATCGCATTGGCCACCAGTGGCGGCACCAACGTGGTCTTTCCAGTACCTGGCGGTGCCTGTACAACGGCTACTGCATTCAAGGGCTGTGTAGCATCGGCGGGCTGGAGGTGGTTAGCATTGCCAGCAATCACCGCTGCCAGGCGCGGCAAGGACTGGGCAAAGACCAGACCCTCCCCNACCACGGCAAGGTCAAAAGCTCCCGCGGGTAAATGGCCGGTTGAGAAGCTGCTGGCAGCGGCTACGTGCATCGGAATCAGCCGATCTGCAGTTCGCCCATTTCTTCCCACGAGCTGCCGTCGACTTTCCGGGAAACAATCTTCGGGGTGGCAGCTAGGGCCGGACGCATGGCTACTAATCCGTCCTTGAAATGCGCACTGTTGACGTGGCGTCCTGCGGCCTCATCGTCAAGGAAAGCCTCCACGAGAACATACTCGTTGGGGTCTTCGACGCTGATTGACCAATCGAACCAAAGGTTGCCGGGTTCGGCGCGGGTGGCCTCCGTGAAGGGNGTCACCAGAACCATGAAGTTCTGAACGAATTCGGGCTTTATCTGAAATTTCGCAACAATAAAGTACATGAGCCTAAGCTTAGCGGCCGAGGGCCCCGGGCGAGCGAAGCGAGTGCCGGGGAGGCCGGAAGCGTTAGCGGCCGAGGGGCCCCGGGCGAGCGAAGCGAGTGCCGGGGAGGCCGGAAGCGTTAGCGGCCGAGGGCCCCGGGCGAGCGAAGCGAGTGCCGGGGAGGCTGGGAAGCGTTAGCTCGTGTGGCGTTACCAGCCTCGTTCGCGCCACTGCGGCAGGGAGGAACGTTCGGCACCAATGGTGGTTGGATTACCGTGACCAGGCAGGACGATCGCGTCGTCGGCGTAGACGTCGAAGAGTCGTTCCTGGACATCGTTGAGCAGCTGTGTAAAGCGGGATTGATCCTGCTCTGTGTTGCCTACACCNCCNGGAAAGAGGGAATCACCGCTGAAGATGAAGGCTCTGGAGGCGTGGGCTGATTTGTCCTGTACCAAGTCCTGCAGAACGTAAGCGATGGACCCTGCTGTGTGGCCGCGCAGGTGCACAGTTGCCAGTTCGATGCCTGCCACTGACAGGGTTCCACCGTGGATCAGTGCCAGGTCCGTCGCCACACCAGATCCGGAGGCGATGCCAGCAATATCGTCAGCTCCAGCAGCGGTGGGCGCACCCGTTTGGGCCACCAAGGCAGCCAAGGCACGCACATGGTCCCAGTGCTGGTGAGTGGTGGCGATCATGGCTAGCGAGGTGGGAACTTGTGCATCGTTTGCGGCGTCTTGGAACAGCTTGTCAATGGCCAGGATCTCATCTGCCGCGTCAATGAGAATCTGGGCGCCCGTGGACTTGGCAGTGATCAAGTAGACATTATTTGCCATGGTGGAGACCACAGCACGGCGCACAGTATGGGCGGCAAGGTCATGGATCAGTGTGGTTTCAACAGTCATGTAGATAGCCTATCGGCAGTTGTCTAGCCACAGTGCCTGCGCCATGGAGTGCTGACGGTGGAAGGTTACCGCCGTTGTTGCAGTGGAGGGCGCATGGACACCGTTCGACCCAGCCGGTCTGGTAGCCATAAGCTCGAACGATTATCTCCGTGCCCAACCTTGCAAGGAAGCCAACCAATGATCACCCGCACCGATGTTGACAACGCCGCACTCCGGATCGCTGGACATGTGCGAGCCACGCCCATCATGAAGCTCGACGCCGATCACTCCNCCGGGCACGTATGGCTCAAGTGTGAGTTCCTCCAANAAACTGGGACGTTCAAGGCTCGAGGTGCCTTCAACCGCGTGCTCGCTTGTCAAGAACGCGGTGAACTCGACCCTGAGGTGGGCATCGTTGTTGCCTCAGGTGGCAACGCTGGCTTGGCGAACGCTTACGCAGCTGCCGCCGTCGGAGTTCCGGCAACTGTCTTCGTGCCGTTGTCTTCTCCTGCTACCAAAGTGTCTCAATTGCGGGCTACTGGGGCAACAGTAGTGCAAGAAGGTGCCCAATACGCGGACGCCTACGAGCGTGCAGTTGCCTTCGCTGCTGAGTCGGGTGCCGTGTACTCTCACGCTTACGACCAACTGGAGATTGCAGCCGGGGCTGGGGCCATTGGACTCGAATTACTAGATGATCTAGGTAGCCTGGACACAGTACTTGTGGCTGTTGGTGGCGGCGGGCTCATGGCAGGCATCGCTGCGGCGCTGGATGGACATGCGCAAGTGGTGGCCGTTGAGCCTGAGAATGCACCTACCTTGCATGCCGCACTAGCGGCCGGTGCCNCCGTTGACGTTTCTGTTTCCGGGATTGCGGCCGATGCCCTCGGTGCCCGGCGGATTGGGGACATCGCCTTCAACGTCGGTGTTCGCACAGGAGTACGCAGCATTCTTGTCAGCGATGAACAGATCGCGGCCGCCCGGTCATTTNTGTGGGACAACTATCGGATTGCACTCGAACACGGAGCTGCTGCGGCCTATGCTGCCCTCCAATCAGGGNCATATGTGCCCCGTCCAGACGAACGTGTGGCGGTCATCCTGTGTGGAGCAAACACCGATCCCGCTGGCCTGTAAATAGTGCTACGTCGCTGTCACTGTGGAACCGCGTTTTCTGTCGAGCCATCAACCATGGCGCATCTGCACCGCTTGTAGTTGTTGGTCTTCAAAGAGGTAGGGCTGGCCGTTGATCTTCTATGCAGCTGACCTTGCACGGAATCTCCTGTGACAAAAGACTATGAAGGCTCGACGGCGGCACTGATGTTTCCCTGCACGGCGTCAACGGCGTATTGGCGCGTGAATATTCCTCGTATATTTATTCGGGGAACTGTGGTGTATTTATTGATTCTCTCGTTCATGGTGACTATACTTGTGGTATGGGTAGTTCAGTGAATTTCCCGGCTGATCGGGAAGATTCATCCACCACAGCAACTGTGGCGGACCTGATCACTGCACTGGCCCTTCCCGTTCTTGAACCCCTCGCCGTGAGTATCGCCACCATGACGGGCCTGCCCCATTCCCCACACCTTCNNTTCAACCCCATCACGGGCAAGGACGGCACAGAAAATTCAGGAACCATTACTGGTCCTGATCCCTCTGATGGGCCGTCATCTCAGGTGGAAGTGGTGAGGTCCTTGATTCAGGAGTGCACCGAGGCGATCNATGGCCTTGAAAAACACCAGAATCAATGCGCTGCCTTGGCCGCTGTCCTGATTGAACGCTTACAGTCCTGCACCTCCCTAGAGGCCACAGTACTCTTACTAGATCCCTGGCAACGCACGCAAACTTACTCCGTGATGCGGGCTGAACTAGCCACTATCTTGCACATCCCTGAAGGGAACACCGATCGGCTGATGATACAAGCAGCCACCCTGATCCGTGAGCTACCCACCACCCTCACAGCCCTACATAATAGTGAGCTGGCCTGGGAACACGCAGTGATCATGACCGAGGAAACATCCCTGCTACGCACCGCCGGGCTCCCTGCAGCAACCATCGACACGTTCGAGCAAGCACTCCTGGACAAAGCCAAAGACTCCACAGTCTCTAGCTTCCGGGAANAAGCTAGACGCCTGCGCGAACGCCGCTACCCAGAAACCATTCCCGCCAGGACCCGCCACGCCTACACCAGTAGGTACCTACGTGTGAGCCACGCCCACGACGGCATGTCCTGGCTCAGTCTCTACGCCCCAGCACCAACCATCGAGGGCATCTGGGACCAATGCACCCTCACAGCCCAAGCAGCCCAAGGCCCCCACGAACAACGAACCCTAACTCAACTACGCGCCGACGTCGCCGCCGCCTTGCTCCTGAACCAATCCATGGCCCACAACCACATTCACACCCCACCCAAACCACCCCACNCGGAAATGCTGGTAATGCTGGTAATGCTGGTAATGCTGAAAATACTGGTTTCGCTGGCTTTGATGCGCATATCTCNNGGAGCTGATGCCCCAGCCCAGAACCACACCCCTCAAACAGGGCAAGACCGTAGCGAGCCAGAGCGTGACACCGATGGCAGTGGTGATGACCCGGAGCAAGGCCGCTACCGGCTCCAGCCCTGGCAAATCCCTGTCTTTGACGACCCGGACTACCAGGACCCCGGCTTCAAGGACCCAGATATCCGCGACCACCGTCACTGGCACCCCACGCAACACCACCGACCCTCACACCAAACACACGCACAGGCACACGCACAGGTGCTGGTGCTGGGTCGGGTGCTGGGCCTGNGTGCTGGTTCGGTGTCTGGGTCGGAGGTGGTGTGGCCGCCCTTACCCCAGGCCACCCCGGTGGTATTGATCCCCGTGCTGTCTTTACTCGGTGCCACGAACGAGCCAGCCTGGATGGAAGGTGCCGGACCCATCAGCATGGAAGTCGCCCAACACCTCCTGGCACACTCCTCAAGCTTTTACCGGGTCTTAGTAGACCCGATCACCAACGAGCCCCTGGACTCAGCCCCGCAATGCTACAGAATCACCAAAGCCATGCGGACCATGCTGCGGATCAGAGATGAATACTGCCAATTCCCTGGCTGCACAGCTAAAGCCTCCACAGCAGAGATTGATCACCTCACAAGCTTCAACAGTGGCGGACCCACCATCTTCAGCAACCTCCACACCCTCTGTAAACATCACCACCTCATCAAGCACTTCACAGACGATAAAACCCGCAACGGTGCGTACCGCATCAACCAATCCNCGGAACGAAGAGAAGTAAAACTTCGTGGCTGGACACCCCACATGACCACCACCGGAATCGCCTGGACCTCACCCACCGGCAAATACCACCCACCAACACCCCACGATGGCCAACCACCGGTCTACCCACAATGGATACGANAAATCATCAACCACAAACTCCACCAACAACACCCCGACCCAGACGCAACATAAGGCCAACAACATTCCTGGGCCCGTGGCAGGTTTGCCACAACGGCGTCAACCCGCAAGAACAAGACCGTGCCCCGCATCCCCAATCATCCGACGGTGAAGCTCAAATACAAGGTTGTGGGTCAGCAATGATGGTCGCCAGGATTAGTACCCTCGTGAGCAACCAATCACCGTGGACTTCATGCCATTGCTGACCCCACTACCTCAGTTAGCGCTTATCCAACTCAAGTTCGGAGTTCCTTGCCTCGGACATGCCATTTGCTGCAGTGTGCTGCGAACCATTCGAGTGCTCCTTAGATTTGCCGCCCACCATGCCTTGCAGCAGGCTGATGATGTCGAGCCCTGTTGAATCCTTGATCAGCTGCGTTGTCTGCTGAACACCATCGGAGACATTCTTGCTCAGCTGGCTTGCGCCGTCGTTGGAAATGACTGTCATGTCCTTGATGGCTGCCATCGGTGCGGCCACTTCACGGGCCATAGCAGGAAGCACTTCAAGGACCTTGCTTAGGATGGCGGCCTCATTGAACTTTTCATAAGCCTCAGCCTGGGCAGCGATGCCTGCAGCCTCAGCGACACCCTTTGCCTCTGTCGATTCGGCTTCGGCCTGTCCCAGCGACTTGATGACCGTGGCATCAGCACGGCCACGTGCCTCGATCACAGCAGCATCTGCATTACCTCGGGCAGTAGCGGCAGCTGCGTCAGCCTCGGCAGCCACCCTGTCACCCTCGGCCGTGAGCTTGCGTTTAGCCAGTTCAACGGTAGCCTCGATTTCAGCGGCCTCGGATGCTCGGCGTCGCTCTTCAAGCTTGGCATCAGCCTGCTGGATCAAACGGTACTTCTCCGCATCTGCGGGCTTGCGGACCTCGGTGTCCAGTTCCTTCTCACGCAGTTCGGCACGACGAAGAGCAACCTGCTGATCGCGGATGATGACTTGCTCCTGCTGCTCAGCAGCGGCGAGTGGACCGGCGGCGTCGGCGCGGGCCTGGCGGGCGTCGGCCACTTCCTTCAGCTCGGCGCGTTTGATAATAAGCTGCTGCTGGGCAAGCGCCACCTGCTCATCGGCGATAGCCTTCGCTTGCTCAGCCTCCTGCAGGAACTGCGCTTCGGCGATCTTCGCGTTCTTTTCCGCCAAGGCGGCTTCAGGACGGCCAAGGTTGCGCAGGTAGCCGGTCTCGTCATCCACGGACTGGATCTGGAAAGTGTCGATCACCAGACCCTGATTATGCATCGAGTGTTCGGCTTCCTCCTTCACACTCTTGGCGAAGGTGGCACGGTCTTTAATGATGGATTCCACACTGAGCGTGCCAACGATTGAACGCAGGGAACCCGAGAGGGTTTCTTGCGTGTAGTGGTCGATAGCATCCTGCTGGTTAAGGAAGCGTTGCGCGGCTTTACGGACAGAGTCCGCGTCGCCACCAACCTTGACTTGGGCCACGCCCGTGAGGTGGAGTTTGATGCCGTTCTTTGAAATGGCCTCAATCTTCAATGACACTTGGCGCGAGGCCAGAGAGAGNGGNTAAGCGCGCTGCGTGAACGGGTTGATAAAGATCCGGCCAAAGACCACCCGCTGACTGTTTGGGTCTGGCTGGCTNTTGTTGTCCTTGGAGGAAATTACCAGGGCCTGATCGGGACTAGCAATATGCAAAGCCATGCGCGAGATAACGGCAGCAATGACAAGGAGCACCAGTAGTACACCAAGGCCAATAAACAGGGGAATCAGTGTCAGTATCATGAGACCTTTCGAGCTTTACGGCAGCCTATTCGGGGTTGGAAGCCTGCCTCCTCGATATGAGCCTACGGAACCTGGACATGTTCTCCATATGGTGAAGTAACCTCCGCGCATATATCTGCACTCCAGCGCATATCCCTGTAGCGTGCAATATTTGTCTGGAAATCAGAAACCTCCCACAGCAAGGGCAATAAGTGGAAGACGTAAAGAGGTATCGTTCATCATTGCGGACGATGGACCGGTACTCATCATCCTCTTTCTGTTTTCGTGCNTCATGTCCATCGCTATCCAATGGCTTGAAAATGGTTCTCAGCGTGGGAAACTTTCTGTGGTTGCAGGTCCCAACCAAGAAACACGGCAACGGGGACGGCAGTTCTTTNACACTGTCATGATCCTTGGCCTGCTCACCCTCGTCGCCAACTACATCACCGGCGTCACCTTGAGCATGGCTGCCTCCCACATAGAAGAGGTCACTGACCCTGTCAGTCTGCTGTCGCTGCCAGGGATTGGGTTCACGGTGATGACGCTGGCCGTATACGCAGTGGCCGTTTCGGTGATCGCAGGGTTCTTCTTACGGAAGGAGCGCATTGAACTTCCCGAACTTCTTGCGGATCTTCACGACGCCCGAAAGTTTGGCGCTNTTGAGCGCTATTTCACGTTGCAGGAAACTCGCGAACGTGCTGCCCTGAGACGTCGACTCAAGTACCTGAGAAGCGATCCTGACTACCGTGCACGCACACGCTAGTTTCACCGCCGTCTTTTCCTGAACTACCACTTAGCGGCGGGAAAGTGGTTGATTCTGCTGGCCGNNGTTATCACCGCTACATCCGCGTTCTTCATGGTGAAAGAAGCCGTCATCGGCCAATACCGTATTGAGGTTGGCAAAGCACTCTTGAAAGTCCGCAAGGAGTTCATCTCCAATGAAACCGAGGCGGAGTGCCAGATTATTCTTGATCAGGCAGCTGACGATATAAAAGCAGCGGCTCAGGTACTGTCGGCCTCAACAATCTGTTGTAACCACGACTGTGCTTGGGCACCGCCGAAAAGTCGACAGCTAAGGCAAGCAGGTTAGGGTGCCATTCCAGCGGACAGCCACAATGTCCACAGCATTCCGGCGGTGGATCTTCCGCGGATTGCGATCAAATCCCTTGGCGTCCAGGTTGTTGCCGAGCCGGAATGTGGCCAAAGCTTGATCATAGATCTCGTTCATGCGGCGCCCAGTGTATTCGCCAACTGTCCCGTCGGTGAAGGCTATGGCAATGACTGTCTTGGCGGGAAAGTGCCTGCTCATACGAACAAAGCCTTCGCTGTCTTGCTTTAGCTGGATCATCTGGGTTCCGTTTCTTGTGCTGAGCGCTTCATGGGAAGTGAAGGGCTGTCCCTGGACCCGACCTGATGGCAGGGTTGGAAACCAAGACTCTCATAGAGTTGAGGTGCCACCGTATTCTCGGTATCCACGCAGAGTGCGGGTTCTGGGCCAGCGGCCCCGGGTGCGGGCATAGAACGTCCATGAGGGCGGTCCTAAACTTCCCGCAGAACGTCCTACGCCACACTCAAAGCATCCACTGGCTGCACGTTATAGTGCAGCTGGTTCTGGCCAGACGGGTTGTTGAAGCCGCGGCAGTCCGTCCCTGAGGGGCTGGATCGCATGAACGCCATACCTCTACTGCAGACGCTTGCGCACCATTTCGGAGACTGCTTTACCGTCGAATCGTCCGGCAATTTCTGCGGTAATGGGTTTCATGGCGAGCCCCATTTGCCGCATGGACAGCTGACCCTGTTCGGCTTCAAGATCCGTGATGATCCGATCAACAATGCTTGCAGCTTCTTCAGCGTCAAGAGGCTGGGGCAGGTACGCTTCGATGACCTCTGCCTCGGAAATTTCAGCTGTGGCCCGGTCTGTTTCCCCAGCTTCAGTATAAATCTTTGCTGTATCCCGGCGCTTGGCTGCTTCTTTNTGAAGCAAAGTAATGACCTGAGCGTCGTCGAACTCAATGGGTGTCTTGCCGCCCTTTTCGCGCGTTTCTATTTCGCCCAAAACGTTGCGAACCGTAGTCAGTGCAACTCTATTGCCCGCTTTCATATGCACTGTGACGTCGGTCTTTAGTTGTTGCTTCAGCGAAGACATGGGTTCCCTTAACTTTTGGTGAACGCGGCAACCTGCGGGAAGCCTGAAGCAATTATCCCCTTGCAGCCGGTCTTGGCCGCAACTTCCCAAACAAGGGCGGCACTGGGGAGGGTTTGCCCGGAGCCGGCGGGGACAGCGGATCAGGCGGCAGAGGCGGGTTCGGTAGCGGAAACGGTTCACCAGGTATGGGTGGCCGCCCTGGATTTGGCTGGATGGGAGGCCGTTCCGGATCAGGAATTGTTGCACGGACTGTTGGAAGAGAACACAACGATGAATCAGTCAAGGCGCTCACGCTTTCCTTGTGTGAACAATCACAAGCCGGTCACTCGGCTTCACGATCGGTGTCATTTGAGGTTTCTTCCTCAAAAGCTCTGGCTCCGGAACAAGCAGGCTGATGAATTTTTCTACCGGTGTCAAATGATTGCTGGGGTGGGGCTGGTCTTCTGCTGGTTCTTTGCTCATCTCCTCACAGTACGCCGGGCTTTGCTCCCCGGGAAGTGACCGAAGGACCTGCCTGCGAGCGCTCCAAGACGCTAAGTCCTGGTTCGAGAGTGTGTTCGCCTATCACCATGGTCTGCTGGCATCTCGGGTACGGCAATGTCAGTGCCGGCGCGTAGGCTTATATGAGCAGGTTTTGTCCACGTATTGCGGGATCAGAACATCGAACCCGAGTATGTAAGGACGTACCCTCATGATGGGATCCCATCACGCTGCCAGTGGCGCCGCCGTTTGGCTGGCTCTGACCACACACATCGAGGTTGGGCTGGGAGCAGTGCATCAGCTACTGCCTGTAGTTCCTGAACAACTGACCTTGGGAATGGGTTTACTGGAGCTTACGCCCGCGGGCGTAGTGGCAGGTGCCGTGGTGACAGCGGGTGCTGCCCTTGTACCGGATGCTGATCACAGACACGCCACTATCGCCCATTCTTTACCGCCACTTTCGAACATCATGTGTATTCAGGTGGGCAAGTTCTCTGGCGGCCACCGCCACGGCACGCACTCCATCTTGGGCTTAGCCTTCTTCATGGCGATAGCCGCACTGGCTGGCATGTGGACCATTGAACTGCCAAACTTTGGCACCATCTTCCCCGGCGCCGGGATCTTGGCCGTCCTTTTGGCATCCTTTGCCGCGAAGGCGCTGAAGTTCATCCCCGACACGATGCGAAAATTCCCGTGGATCATGGGCATTGCCGTGGGTGCGTTCGTCACCTTTNATGCTCCGCAGCAACCGTATTGGTTCCCCTTGTCCATGGGGTTGGGCGTAGCCATCCACCTTGTCGGGGACATGCTCACTACAGGAGGCTGCAACCTTTTGTGGCCGCTGCGCATCAAACCGCCGCGCATGGTGCGCAGGATGCCGTTGGTCAAGGACCTCTGGCGTCCTGGCGGTAATGTTGCCCTGCCCNTGTTGGGTAATGCTGGCTCCGTGCGTGAGTGGCTGGTGTTGGTACCCGTTAGCGGCTATGTCATCTGGGCCGTGGCCGACGCCGTATTCTCCTAGGCGCCTGCCTTCAGGACATTCTCAGCACCACAGACCAAAGCCCTAGCCCGTACCCTAGCCCTTAGCCCCTAGCCCCTAGCCCCTAGCCCCAAGCACCGTACCCTTGGAGCTGCGCTCAAGGCCCAGGGCGGCGCCCAAGCACTGAGCCGGATCGAATATATATTCTATTGTTGCCGTAAGGGCAGCTACTCAACGGTAGCTGAGCAGCAAACTGATGGATCCCGCCGTCAATCCCCACCCCAGTCCGTGAGTTGCTGTTAATATGGGCAAGGGATCCGGAAGAGTGGGACCTTGTCCCATGAGTACCAAAGAATCAGTCAGGAACAAACTTAGATATGTACATCAAGATTTGCGGTCTGCAGACCCTTGAAACCGTTGCTGCGGCGGTGCACGCAGGCGCTGATGCCATCGGATTCGTTTTGCCCCGGTAGCCCCGCACCATCGGCGCGGAACTAGCCGCCGAACTCATTCGCAGTGTTCCCACTACTGTTGAAACGGTAGGAGTCTTTCGCAACCAGCCCTTGGCCCAGGTGCTCGAAAGTGCCCGCCGCGCTTCGGTGACTACCGTTCAGCTTCATGGCGATGAGGGCCTGGATGACATGCTGCGCGTTCGCGAAGCCGGATTCCGCACGTTGCGTGCGTTTTCAGCGGCTTCCTACAACGCTTTGCCGCCGCATGAAAAACTGGCCTGGGAATCGGAGCGAATTCTCCTAGACGCCGTCGAACCCGGTGCCGGCATTGCCTTTGATGCCAACGCACTGAGCAACGGTGCACCCAAAGGTNTTTGGCTCCTTGCCGGAGGCCTCNACCCCGCCAACGTGGCGGCACTGGTGGAGCGACTGCGCCCTAATGGGGTCGATGTCTCAAGCGGTGTGGAATCCAGCCGCGGGNTANAAGACATCGCGCTCATTCGCGACTTCATCCACGCAGCAAGAGAATAAGACCACTAGCCCGGGATAACTATCACCGTCACCCTGTGGGTGCATGCTGACGGCGAATAGCCCCAGAATAGCAATAACGGTAATAGACTTTACATAAGTTGCCACTCATGGTTCATAATGGGTCAATGCCAGGCTCATGGCAGCCTCGAGCCTGGCAATCATCGAAAGTGGGGACGTGCTAACACCTGACGACAGCGCTTTACAGGCGGTGCGCCGCAGACATGAGCTGCGCGTCTTAGAATCTTTGGCAACACATGGCAACCGGACCCGCCGGGAGTTAGAAATTGATACAAATCTCTCTCGGACAACACTGTCCGCCATCGTCGGAGACCTCCGCCAGCGTGGCGTGCTGGCCGAAAGCAACCCGGCCTCTCACCATCCTGGACGCAACGGCAGGCCCACANAGGTTCTCTCCCTCAACCCCGAGGCTGGGGCCACCATAGGCCTTGAGCTCGGGCGCAGGAGGATCAGCATCTCAGTGCTCAGTATTGATGGCTCCTCTTTCATTCATGAATTCACCGACATTTCCAGCACAATGGGCCTTGAGGGAAAAGTGCACCATGCAGCAGAGATGGTCCAANAACTCATCACCGAGGGACGCATAAACCCTGCCACCGTAATAGGCACCGGGGTTGGCATTGCCAGCCGCCACGCCGATCCTAAATCACTCTTTGACGGTGATGAGGAACAGCTGGAACCGCAAGGAGTCTCACTTGGCCCCTTGCGCCGGATGCCCTCCNCCTTGCTGTGGGACAACAACATCCGATTGGCCGCCATGGCTTACGGCAAGGACAGTGACAATCTTCTCTATGTAGTGCTTTCTGCTGGCGTCAGTTCAGCGATTGTCACCAACGGCTCACTTTTGCGCGGGNGCAATGGCATTGCGNGGGAACTAGGACACATCAGTGTCGACTTCAGCGGCCCACCTTGCTGGTGCGGCCGCAACGGTTGCTTGGAAAGCTTCATCAATGAAGCCAATGTCCTCGTCGAGGCAGCGCATCGAGGGCAAGCCTTTGCCTCCATCGCAGCTCTCGCCCAAGCCGCCAATAATGGCAACGGTATCGCCATCAATATTGTGGATTGGGCAGGTGAGCTTCTGGCCCGTGCACTCGTTGGTGCCAGCGTGCTCTTGGATCCAAGTCGCGTAGTCATTGCGNGGGAACTCGCGCAATTTGGCGAACGTCTCCTTGGCCCTGTTCGAAGGGCCCTCGCTGAACAACATCTGGACTTGGGGCCTCGCACCACGGAGATCCGCACAGCCACGTTCACCACGTCCGCCGGAAGTGACGGCGCTGCACGCATGGCACTTGCTCACTGGGGCTTCGCATCGGTGGGCTAAATTCCAGCCCCTAGCTCCTCACCAAGACAACAGGTCCTAGACCGCCTTCACTGCGACCGCTGCGTCCAAAGCTCGCGCCGTAGCGACTGCAGCACTATGCGTCAGTCCATGCTCACGCCTCAACGACACGGCGACACGGACTTATGTAAACACTCTTGACATCATGTGATCGGTGTCATAAACTTTTCGCATGGCTCCAAAAGACACCACAAGTTCGGTTGATACCGTGCCCGCCCGCAGCGGCAGTCCTATTCAAAAACACTCCNTGAGAACTCCTCCGCAGCAGCGTCGGCGATCCCTAGAAAAAGCCGATAAAGCTGGTCGCAAGATGAGCCGCAAGGCCTTGTTGGTCATCAACTTTGCCTCAGTATTTGCCGGGCTTGCCGCTTGGTCCATACTTTCAGCTAGCGGTGTCGTCGGTCTCCCTGGCCCTGTCGAAGTACTACTACGCGGCGGCGAGCTACTGGCCGACGGCACTCTCGGCGAAGACACCGGCGCATCCCTAGCCCGTGTACTGAGCGGTTTCTTGATCGGAAGCCTTCTAGCCGTACCCGTGGGCTTCATCATGGGCTGGTACCAGGTTGGTCGGGCCATCATCGAGCCCTGGGTGCAGTTCTTTCGCACCATTCCTCCGCTGGCGTTGCTCNCCCTGGTCATGGTCACCATGGGCATCGGTGAAACACCGAAGATTTTCGTGATCTTCCTTGCCGCATTCCTCTCTTGCGTTATCTCCACCTACCAAGGTGTGGTCAGCGTGGATAAGACGCTGATCAACGCAGCCCGTGTTCTAGGGGCCGGAAGCTACGTCATCTTCATGCGTGTGGTGGTTCCTGCGTCCTCGCCGTTCATTCTGGTGGGCATGCGCATCGGTCTAGGTGCCGGCTGGGCCACGGTGGTTGCCGCCGAGCTCCTAGCCGCACCCAATGGCCTCGGCATGCGGATGCAACAGGCGCAGCAGTTCTACGACATGCCCACCATCCTCGTCAACGTGATTGTCATCGGTATTCTCGGGCTCCTCATGGACCGCCTGTTACTGATGATCGAAGCCCATCTGACCCGCTGGCAGGAACGCCGCTAAGGAACCCCATGACAACCACAACACGCAACGCCATGATCCGGTTTGAGGATCTGCGCCAAGAATTTACGCTCACCGGGACCACGTTCACCGCGCTCGACGGCGTCAGTCTAGACATTGCCGACGGCGAGTTCGTCACCGTTGTTGGCCCCTCCGGCTGCGGCAAGTCCACCATGCTCAACGCAGCCGCAGGGCTGCTTGAACCAACCAGCGGTCGGGTCATGGTTGATGACCGTCCGGTCAATGGTCCCAGCACTCGTACCGGGGTCATCTTCCAGCAATATGCCTTGTTCCCCTGGCTTACTGTCCGCAAANATGTTGAGTTCGGTTTGGAACTAAAGAAAGTTCCGGCCAAGGAACGCCGTGTCATTGTTGACCACTACTTGGAGCTTGTCGGGCTGACTCGCTTCGCTGAGGCTTTGCCAAAGGAACTCTCCGGTGGAATGAAACAGCGCTGTGCGATTGCGCGCGCCTACGCCGTCAACCCGGAGATTCTGCTCATGGATGAGCCTTTCGGTGCGTTGGATGCACTGACGCGGGTGCACATGCAAGAACAGCTACTTCAAACGTGGACCAAGGAACGCCGTACGGTCATGTTCGTCACCCACGATGTAGACGAGTCAGTGTTCTTGGCCTCCCGGGTGATCGTCATGGCAGCACGGCCTGGGAGGATCTTCAAGGAAATCAAGATCGATCTTCCGTACCCGCGCACCGAGGAAATGCGACTCTCAGACGAGTTCGCAAAACTCCGGGCCGAGGTCTGGGCCGCGGTGTACCACCAGCCGGGTGTCGCCGAAGCTCACCAGTAGCTCTGAGAGCTTCAGCAGCTTCGGTGCCAGCCGCACTCCCGGTCCCGAACAATAACGCTGTCCCCAATAAACTCATCACCTTTTCACCCACTTAGCAGCGTTCCAATGAAGGAACGCACACAATCAGGAGAACTCATGTCCGCTTCATTTTCCCGCCGCAACGTCCTTCAGCTCTCCATGGGTGCTGCCGCCATCTCCCTTCTGTCTGCTTGCGGAGCCAAAGCGGAAACCGGTTCCGCAGCTGCCCCGAACGCCAAGGAGCCGGTAGAGATCAAGGTTGGCTACATTGCCGATTACAACGGTGCAGCTCTCATGGCTGTTGCTGATCAGGAAGGGATCTGGGCCAAGGCTGGCCTGAAGCCCAAGTACCTCNCCTTCACCAACGGCNCCCTCGCCATTCAGGCCTTGGGCACCAACAACGTCGATGTGGCTTACATCGGTTCCGGCGCACTCTGGCTACCGGCTTCTGGCAAGGCTGAGATCTGGGCAGTGAACTCCGTCTCCAACGCTGACCGCATCATCGCCCAGCCAGGAAACAAGTCACTGGCTGATTTGAAGGGCAAGAAGATCGCCATCCCCACCGGCACCTCCGGCGACCAGCTGTTCTCACTGGCCTTGAAGAAGGAAGGCCTCACCCGCGAGGACTTCGACGTCATCGCCATGGAACCACCCGCCATTGTTGCAGCCTTCGGTTCCAAGCAAATTGACGGCGCTGCACTGTGGTACCCGTTGATCGACAGCGCGAAGAAGGGCCAGCCGGATCTCGTTGAGCTGTTCTCCAACGAGGACTTCATCGACCAGCTGACCTTCNCCTCTACCTTCGTAGCCGGTGCAGGCCGCGGTGCCAAGGACAAGGAACTGGCCACCAGCTTCATCTCCGTGATCAAGGGCGCCAACGACTACCGCTACGAGAACCAGGACAAGACCATCGCGGCCACCGCTAAATTCCTTAAGCTCAAGGACGAAGACATGGCTGCCCAGGCCAGCGTGGCCAAGCTGTTCACGTCCAAGGAGCTGGATGACCTTTCCTCCAAGGGCACCGTCGACACCTGGTTGACTGCCCTGCAGGAACAGTTCAAGGCCACGGAANAGATCACCGAAGTTGTCGATCCTAAAACGTTCTACAACTCCGAGCTCTTCGTTGACGCACCGGCGGTATAGCTCTCTATGACTTCTACAGATCAATCAGCCCAACGTCAAAATATGCTGTTCCTGATGACGGACCAGCAACGCATCGACACCCTTGGCTGCTACGGCAATACTTCTTTGCACACACCTAACCTGGACAGGCTGGCAGCACGCGGTACCACTTTTGACCGGGCCTACACGCCTACGGCCATTTGCACCNCCGCTCGCGCCAGCCTGCTCACCGGACTTCAGCCGTTCGAACATGGTTTGCTTGCAAACTATGAGTGGAACTCGGGCCACCGGGAGGAACTTCCTGACGGCTTGCCCACGTTCTCTTCAGCCTTGATCGAGCAGGGCTACCGGTTGGGTCATGTGGGCAAGTGGCATGTGGGCAAGGACCGCGGACCGGAGTACTACGGTTTTGAAGGTATCCACCTACCCGGGGCGTTGAACGTCTTTGATGACCCAGGTTATGAGGACTGGCTCAAAGCAAACGACCACCCTGACTTCCACATCTCCAGCCCCGTCTACACAACGCGGGCCGACGGTAGCCAAGGGCATTTGATCGCCGGAGTGACGGATCAGCCAACAGAGGCCACGTTTGAGGCCTTCCTGGCGGATCAGACCATTGCCAAGTTGCGTGAGTTCGCCGCTGGCGCACTCCAAGAAGATGACCGAACCNCGTTCTTCCTCTCCTGCCACATCTTCGGCCCGCATTTGCCGTACCTGATTCCGCAGCAGTGGTATGACATGGTGGATCCGTCCACCATTGAGCTGCCCGGCTCATTTGCCGAGACGTTCCACGGCAAGCCCATGGTTCAGCAGGCTTACGCCGAATACTGGTCCACGGATTGCTTTACGGTGGATGAGTGGAAGAAACTCACCGCCGTGTACTGGGGCTATGTGTCCATGATCGATCACGAAATTGGCCGAATCCTAGGTGTCCTAGATGAGTTGGGCCTGACGGAGTCAACAGCTGTCATGTTCACGGCTGACCATGGGGAATTCACCGGTGCGCATCGGCTCAATGACAAGGGTCCGGCCATGTATGAGGACATTTACCGTATACCGGCCATTCTTGCCCTCCCCGGTGAGCAGGAACGCCGCGAAGACAAATTTGTCAGCTTGCTGGACTTCACCGCCACCTTCTATGAGATTGCCGGGGCCGACGCCTCGGGTGTCCATGGCAGGAGCCTGTTACCACTGGCGGCAGGAGAGGAAGTTCAGGGTTGGCGCGAGGACATTCTTTGCGAATTCCACGGCCACCACTTCNCCTATGCCCAGCGCATGATCCGCAACAAGGAAGTGAAATACATTGCCAACCCCGAAGGCATCGATGAGTTCTACGACATGATCGCTGATCCTGATGAACTCATCAACGTCATCGATGTGCCCTTCTACCGTGAACAGGTCAGCCTCATGCGAAGGACCATGTACCGCCAACTTGTTCAGCGCGGGGACAAGTTTGCGCAGTGGCTGGCATTTGCCGGCGACATCCCCGCAGACGAACGCGTCCGTCCTGTGACCGCCGTGGAACGTTTCATCACTGCATAAACCCACCCAACGGATGCCGCTTGAGGTCCAAGAGTTGTAAAGCGAGTCATTGACCGAAAGCTTTGACAAGAACGACGCCGGCCGGGCGTGCCTGAGCCGCAGCCCTTGGCTTGTTCACTGCGCTCATACCGACCACTTTTACCTCTTCACCGGCCCAAGCGGCACCCATTGTGGTGCTGCTGGCGGCATCCCTGGAGTCCACTGAACGTGGCGTTGCCCGGAAAGGCCACGTACGGGTACTGGATTTCGGAATTAGAAATCAACGCAAGGCACCAGCCGGGTTGTCCGGCTGGTTTGGAGCTGGAACTGCTGGTGTGAAGGTTGCTGCTAACACCGGCCTCGGAGCACTCAATGGTGTTCAGACACTGCCCCAGCTGTGCCCCAGTGGATTGAAGCAGAGACCAGGGTTGATGAAATGAAGGAACGCAGCAACAACGCCGCACGGTTCAAGATGAACCGAGTGCACATTCACCTCACCGAGTTTTGTATTCCTGCCGAGCTAGCTGTAATCGGTCTACATCTTCAAGGTGGTTAGCGAACAGGTGCAGCCAGGAATGCGCCAGGACCAAATGCCCTGTGCGCGAACCGCTGCCCTATCAGCAGGTGGGTTTCGGTGTCCGGATGCAAGGCATCCGGTAACGGATGCTCGGCGGCGTCCAGAGAACCGTAGAGCTCGAGCCCGTCGAGGTAGTGAATGTTTGGATCTTCCACGGCACGCTCACTTACGATACGCGCCAGCTCCGCACGGATGACCCGCAGCGTGAGTTTTCCGGCGGCTGTCTCCGCGGGNTCCCCNGTGGCGCAGAAGCGCATCTGACCCGTGGCAAGTGCCGCCATGTCAAAGGCTCCGGGGCCTGGCGTATCCTCGTGAATGGGGCAGAGAACCGGAGAAATCACCAGGAGCGGGCAGTCCGGGTGGCCTTCGCGGATGGTGTCAAGGAATCCATGAACAGCCGGGCCGAAGGCACGCAGCCGCATAAGGTCCAAGTTCACCACGTTGATGCCCATTTTNATGCTGATCACATCCGCCGGGGTGTCACGCAGGGCACGTGCGGTGAAGGGGTCCAGCAAGGCACTGCCGCTAAAACCCAGGTTGGTCAGTTCCACACCGCCAAGGCGGGCTGCGACAGCTGGCCAAATCGCCGTGGGACGAGTTGCATTGGAACCTTGACTGATGGAACTGCCGTGGTGCAGCCACCGTCGCCGCGAGTGCACGGATGCAGCAGCTACCTGCGCGTTGGTGCGCAGCGCAAGTAACTCAGTCACTTCGTTGTGCGGTAGCCAGATTTCAATATCCTTCGGCCCTGCTGGCAGTCCTCTGAAGATGCTGGTGCAGGCAGGGCCATTATCTTCGCTGGCAATTCCAGTGGCCATGTCGATGGTGGTGGTGTTTCCGCCAGCGGTGACGGCATTGCCGAAGACCGTGCCGTTGACCACCAGCTCAATGATGCCGTCCTTTCGTGCAGGTGCACCTGAATAGGCCACCCGTGAGCGCACTGTGTCCAGTTCCACCTCGGTGGCGTGGCTCTGAAAGGAAAGGCGCACCCCTGCTGGCTGGGATTCGGCCATCAGCAGTTGGGGATCCTTGTTGGCTTGGGCCCTGGCNCTAGCCGGGAGGCGGTGTATGCGCGTCCCCTGCGCGGTTTGTTCCAATTCGAGGGCGCCTTTGATGAAAGCGTCCGGGATGGGCTGTGTGGTAATCCAGTTCAAGCGCGTCCCGTTCTGTGCTGGTTTGGATCTTTGTTTGGTTCTGTGCTGGCTTGGTTCTGTGCTGGCATGGTGCGCGAAAGGGGCGCAGCTCTTATGCCCGGCGCGCGCTCCATGCCCACGCAACCAAGGGCAGCTGCAAGGGAAGCCGCACGGCATGGACACGCCGGGCCTGCGGTGTTCCTTTAGGTCCCCAAGCGTGTTTCAGAGCCGAGAGGTGCCCCGCCGTGAAGCCAACAAACATCAGTGCGGTGGCCGTGGCTGCGGCCTTACGCGTGCAGGGAACAAGCAACCCCACAGCACCCAGAGCTTCTGGTAGAGCCGAGGCGAGCACCCACTGGTGGCGAGTCATGAGAGCAAATCTGCCGCCCTTATCGCTGCATAACGACGGCGGAACCACCGGATAATAGAAGGCAGGGTTCCGGAGGTGGTTGACGGCGCTGGCGCCCAGCACGGCGGCCAACGCCCAGGCGTTGAGGGTGTTTGGCTTCATAGGTCAATACTTACATATTCGGGCTGTGAACAACCGCTGCCAGCTGTAGTTTCCACGGCCTAGGGCGGGGAAACACTGGTGAGACTCAGACGGCAGCCAGTTTCCGGCGTCGTACTGCATTCACCCGGGCAATAACCAATCCGTGGCGCGGGCTGAACAAGTAGACCAGGGCAAAGGCGGCACCTTGGGCCAAGACCACCATGCCTCCGGAGGCTGCATCGAGGTAGTAGCTGGCGTACAAGCCCACCACGGCGCAGACCGCCGAGATGGCCGGTGCCAGCACAAGCATCCGGCCAAAGCGGTCGGTCAGTAAGTACGCCGTTGCACCTGGAATGATCAGCATAGCCACCACCAGCACCACACCTACTGCTTGGAGGGCAACCACCGAGGTTAGAGCCAGCAGTCCCAACAGCAGGGCACCGAGCAGGCGGGGNTTCAACCCGATGGCGTGGGCATGGGTGGGATCGAAAGCGTAGAGGGTGAAATCCCGGCGTTTGATCACGAGAATGCCAAAGGTGACGGCGCCAAGAATCAGCACCTGCACCAGGTCACCGTGACTGAGCCCCAGCAAATTACCGAAAATGATGTGGGTCAGATCCGTTTGGCTGGGNGTCACAGAGATCAAAACCAACCCCAAGGCAAAGAGGGTGGTGAAAACAATGCCTATGGCGGCATCCTCCTTGACGCGGCTGGTGTCACGGACGGCCCCAATCAACGCCACCGCCAAGAATCCAAAGAAGACTGCCCCGAGCGCAAAGGGNGCACCCACAATATAGGCAAGGACGACACCGGGCAGAACAGCATGGGAGACAGCGTCGCCCATGAGCGACCAGCCAATGAGCACCAGCCAGCAGGAGAGTACGGCGCAAACAACCGAGGCAATCACGGTCACGTCCAAGGCTCGTTGCATAAAGACGTAACTCATGGGTTCGAGTAAAAATTCGACGATGCTCACAGGACGGCCTCGCTTCGGTTCATGACATCCAGGCCGAAAGCCAGTGCCAGATTATCCGGATGCAGCACATCTTCGGGGCTGCCATGCATGAGCACCCTACGCATCAGTAAGACGGCTTCATCGGCCAAATCCGGGAGGGCATGCAAGTCATGGGTGGACACTAAAATGGTGGCCCCNTCCCCNGCAAGCTCCTTGAGCAAGGTGCAAATGGTGGCTTCGGAGCGTTTGTCCACGCCAGCAAAGGGCTCATCAAGTAACAATGTGGTGGCACCTTGGGCAATGCCGCGGGCAACGAAGGTACGTTTCTTNTGCCCGCCGGAGAGCTGGCCAATCTGGCGCTGGGCAAAGTCGGATAGTTCCACCCGTTCCAGTGCGTCAGCCACAGCTAACTTGTCAGCTGTCCGTGGGCGTCGGCTCAAACCCATATGTCCGTAACGTCCCATCATGACCACGTCTTGCACTGAGAGNGGAAACTGCCAGTCAACGTCTTCGCTTTGGGGAACATAACTCACCGCACCTGACCGCCTCGCCTTGGCAGGAGTCTCACCGGCGATCGTCACCGATCCGGCGTCGGGGTTGACCAGGCCCATGATGGTCTTGAACAGGGTGGATTTTCCTGAACCGTTCATGCCGACGAGGCCACAGATCCGGCCCTTCTCGAGCCTGAGCGTGGCCTGCTGTAAGGCAACCACGTCTTTATAATGCACTGTCACGGCATCAACATTGATGGCACTGCTCATTTTTCCACCCCGTTGCGCGCCGGTCAGTGCCTCAACAATGACCTTGGAGTCATGGCGGATCAACTCTAAATAAGTAGGGACGGGGCCGTCTGCTTCCGAAAGTGAGTCAACGTAGAGGGTTCCGCCAAAGACCGCATCGGTGGCTTCAACAACACGTTCCATGGGNGCAGCGGAGACGGTGGATTCACANAAGACAGCTGGCACCTGGTTACTGCGGACAAACTCTATGGTGCTGGCGATCTGCTGGGGCGTGGCCTGCTGCTCAGCGTTGACCGCCCAAATGTACTTTTCGCTCAGTCCAGCATCGCGGGCAAGGTATGAAAAGGCGCCCTCACAACTAACCAGGGCACGTTGATTGCGGGGAAGTACGGAAAGGTTCCTGATCAGTTCGTCCTGCATTTCTTGCAAGGTGGTGTTGTAAGCTGCCCCATTGCTGGCATAAAATCGNGCGTTGGCCGGATCCAGCTTNTGGAAGGCACCCACCATGTTGTTCACATAGATTTGGACGTTGGTCGGCGACATCCAGGCGTGTGGGTTGGGGAGGTCCTTGTACGCATCTTCAGCAATATCGATGGCTTTGACCCCNTCGGTGACCAGGACGTGAGGCGCCTTTACATCTTGGACAAATTGTGAAAACCAGGCTTCGAGCCCCATCCCGTTATCGAGGATCAGATCAGCCGTGCCAGCCTTGCGGATGTCTCCGGGCGTTGGTTCGTAACCATGAATTTCTGCACCCACCTTGGTGATCGATTCCACCCTGAGCTTGTCTCCGGCCACGTTCTTTGCAATGTCCGCCAGGACTGTGAACGTGGTCAGGACTACCGGACGATCGTCGTTTCCGGCGTTGAGAGAAGCGGTAGTGGTGGGGCTGCAGGCTGTGAGAGTCACGGCGAGTGCTACGAGTCCGGCCGTCACTGCACGGCGGAAGGGAAATCTGTCTTGGGTTTGGAAGACTGGCATGCTCAGACCATAGTTTAGGTATGCCTAAACTTCAAATTCGTCTACGTGTAACCTGATTCATCGTCGCTCTTGTTCTGCGAACTTCAATCAGCGCCGGCGCCCCACCCATAATCCATGGAGCAGTGGAACCACCGATACAATCATGAGCACGTTGCCCAGCACCGTCTCATCGGCCCGGACTACGGCACCTGCCAGGAGCAGGAAACCGAAAATCAGCGTCGATACCAACCGTTGCACCGTGCGGTGCAGTCGTGCCACTTGCCGCTCCAAGCGCGGGTTGGCCATTGACAGCGAACCGCTCTCAATGCTGGTAACGAGCCCGTCGAGGCGCTTGGGCAACCGCAGAGCCAGTCCGGCGGTCTCCAGCGCCTGCGCGGCCACATCCTGGACAATATTCCCGCGCTCATCGCGCAATAGTTTCCCNGCATAGGGTTCCACCGAGTCCCACAGATTGAACGAGGCATCTAGTGAACTGCACACGCCTGAGGTGAGGGACATTGCACGGATGATCAGTAAAAANTTTTCTGGTAACTGGAACGGCAATGATCGAACCACGTCACCGAATTCCACCGCAAAATCACGGAATTCTCGGGGATCTACCTCGCGAAGCTCTGCAAAGCCCATCCCGCCAAACCGGGCAAACAGGCTCGTCATGGCCCGTTCAAGCTCTGCAGTGTCTGCCGATGTTGCCAACACACCTACATCGTTGATCGCATCCACCAGACCCTTGCCGTCCCGCGCTGCGGCGGCGATCAGTAGCTTGCGTAAACCGCGGCGCGTCTGCGCTGGAACCTGGCCCATCATGCCGAAGTCAATGAACGTCAACTTCCAGGGCCGCGATGCTGACGAAGATACTGAGGACGTGGATGATGGGGTGATAAAAATATTGCCCGGATGCGGATCGGCATGGAANAACCCGTTGGTGAACAGCTGCTCGAACATGACGGAGGCAAANACGGGNGCAACTTCGGCCGGATCGATGCCCGCTGCCCGCAGCGCCTGCACATCGGTGATCTTGATCGCTGTGACATCTTCAAGAGTGAGCACTCGCCGGGTGGACCGCTCCCAGACCACCTCAGGCACCGCCACCTTGTCATCGTCGGCAAAATCAGTTCTAAACCGCTCGGCATTGGCAGCCTCTTGCAGGTAGTCGATCTCTTCGAGACTAGTTTGTGCAAACTCCTCAACGAGTGCAGGCATATCGGCCCGTGCGGCGACAAAGCGGACATGGCTAAGCCAACCGCCCACTTTGCGTAGCGCCGCCAGATCGACGTCGATGATGGCATCGATACCTGGCCGCTGAACTTTCACCACCACTGATTCAAGCCCGGTATCGGAAGCATCGCCAGGAAGAAGCTGGGCACGATGTGCCTGGCCCAACGATGCGGCGGCAATGGGCGTCTCCTCGATCCCCGCAAACACCTGCTCTAGTGGGGCACCGAGTTCCGCCTCCGCTAGGGCGCGAATCGCAGGGAAAGGAACCGGNGGTACCTCGTCCTGCAGTCCCTCCAGCTCTGCAGTAATCTCAGGCGGGAGCACATCGAGCCTTGAGGACATGAACTGCCCAACTTTGATCATCAAGCCACCAAGGTCCACGGCAAGCACACGAAAGCGCTGCGCGAAGCGGCGCATCCTCTTGGTCCTGTTGCGTTCGGCAATCCTGACCAATCCGATGCGAGGCAGAAATAGCTCAAACCACCAAGTTACTGCCAGATTCCACGCAGCAAAACGCAGGATCCGGCGGTACCTTGCCCGAGTGTCCCCTGCTCCTACTACCGAAGTTTTCTGTCGCCACCAACCGATCTCACCCCTTGGCGCCCTGTCAGCCTTGGGCGAGGATCGCATACAGNGAGCGTCGGGCCTCGTCAAGAACCTTCACGGCTTCTTGGACTTGCTTNGAGGTGCCAGTGCGGCCCACCTGGGCTGCGGCCTGTGCTAGTTCAACACCCGCTTTAGGTAGTGCCGCGAATCCCGTGCCTGATCCCGTTCCCGCCGTACCCATTGCGTCCCACGGTGCTGGGGCGTCGGTGCTGGCGGCTTCCTCACGGCCTGCTTCGGTCAGTGAGTAGATCTTGCGACCGTTGGATTCCTCGGCACTGACCAAGCCTTCATCGGAGAGTAGCTGCAGCATGGGGTAGATGGAGCCAGCACTGGGTTTCCAGCTACCGCCGCTTCGATCCTCAATCTCATGAATGATCTGGTAGCCGTGCATGGGCGCCTCCGCTAGCAAGGCCAGCACCGCCGCGCGCACCTCGCCGCGACCGGCGCGGGTGCCTGAGCGCTTCTCAAATCGTGATCGCAGTTCCTCCACTGCCTGGAACATGCCATCTAGGTTGGCTCCGCCAAATCCTCCGGCGGGGTATGAATTGCGCATGATGCTCTCCTCTAGTTACTCATTAACGATACACAACGATAGTTAACGATATACCTCGATAGATGCAAAACAATAGTGCTAAGCACTGAAAATGCACGCAGATAGCGCCTCGACTAACCCTTGGCGGGACGCTTGCGGATTTTGCGCGGCGCCTGCAGCCACGGGCGCAGGATCCGGGTACTCAGTGGCAGGAACAGGTAGGTCATGATCGGCGTCAGAATACACACATTCAAGAGCACAGCCAGCACCAAGGGCCATGTCGCTGTGACGGGGTGGAGCAGGAAATTCGCCAGAAGGCTCAGCGGAAANAATGGTAAGAAAATGCCAACGGCTTGCTTCCAGCGGGGCGGGATAACGGTCTCGGGCACAGTGATGGAGACATCTCCTGGCGAATCAAACCAACCTTCAATGCCCGTACGGTGCTCCACCCGGGTGATCTCCATGAGGTCCCCGCTACTGTCAATCCACCACCGGCGCTCCTGAGAGTTATCCCAGTCTTGCAGCGTGTCCACATCAGAAAANCGGTACATGACATGCCACTCATCAGACTCCGGAGCGGTCCGGACCCAGCCCGAGCCGAGATAGCCCGGCCATTCACGGGCAAGCTCCTGACCAGCATGGGCCCATGCGGCAAACTGGCGGTGATAGCCCGGTTGAACGGAGCGGGCGATGGACACTGTCACGGGATGAGATTTTGACACTGCGCAAGTCTACGGCCATTTTGCAAGAGCTGACCACCATGTGGACTCACTAGAGGGTGTTCGCTGTCAACATGGTTACTCGGTGTGAGCCCACCGGGTCCGCTCCAGCACCAGCAGGACCCATCCGTTGGCTTACGGCACGGGCGGCGCGAGGTGCACACGCCGCCGGCGCCCACTAGTGTTCGTTGTTCGGGATGTAACTAGGGATGTGTCTGGTGATGTGATTCAGGATGTATCTAGTGGTGTGGTTTCTCGTAGGTACCATGGGTGGCAATCAGGCCCATGATCACGGTGATAACAACAATGGATGCAATGACAATAACCAGTCCCATCATGTTCATGACGAGTCAGCTCCTTAGTCTGGTGCCGGCATCCTCACCGGCTGGAAACAGATTCCCTGCAGGTACAACAGCACGTTCGCTTACCTCCATCATGCACCCGGAGCAGCAATCTCTCCAGAGCTGACCGGGCAGACCCTCCCGTGAGGCCCTATCCAGTGCGCCAGATCCGGTTAGGGTGGAGTTATGACACGCACAACGGCGGTGCTGCTGGCGGCAGGTGCAGGGACTCGGCTCGGCCGCGGACCAAAAGCACTATTGCCCTTCCGTGGCAGCACACTGGTGAACCATGTTGCTACGGAGCTGCTGCGTGGCGGCTGCGAGCGCGTGGTGGTGGTGATTGGTGCAGGTGCCNCCGAGGTCCAAGCAACGTCACTGCCGCCAGGGTGCACTGTGGTTGCGAACCTCCGCTGGCGAGAAGGTATGGGCACCTCGTTGTCAGTGGGTATTGCCGCCGCCGGTACGGCTCAGGTACTAATCGCTTTGGTGGACCAACCCGGCCTGGACAGCCGATTGGTGGAGCGCCTGCTGGCATCTCACAAACCCGGACGGATCACCGCCCCTGGGTACCGCAGCGCCCACGTGGCTCCCGGGTCTGGCGGGTGCTGCGTGGAACACCAAGAACACGATGTGCCCGGGGCAGGCGCATTGCGCCGGGGCAACCCGGTGCTCTTTGCTCCAGAACACGCCGCCCGGGTAGCCGCCTCGGCAACTGGCGATGTTGGCGCACGTGGCTACCTTGCCTCCCACCCGGAGTCCGTGGACATAGTTGACTGTTCGGACCTCACTGACGGCGCTGACCTGGACACCCTGGCTCAGCTGTACCTGCTCGAGGAACCACCGAGCCCACTTCACTAAGCCCGCTGGCGCACTAGGCACGCCCACTTCATACGGCATATCCCCGCTCTTGCGGCACAGCCCCTTCGCAATAACAGCCGCCCAGGCGCACTTGGCCCTATGCTGGTGCCATGACGACGACGTCCGTGGCTTCTGCTGCTGAGCTTGTTAAAATGCTGGCTTCCACCGGGTACCTGGCCGATGAGGGCCTGGCCACTGTTGGCTACCTTAGCTTGGCCATGGAACGGCCACTATTGCTAGAAGGTGAACCAGGCACAGGCAAGACTGCCATGGCCGAAGCGCTGGCCGAAGCGTTTAAACTTCCCTTGATCAGGCTCCAATGCTATGAGGGCATCGACGCCACCCAAGCCTTGTACGACTGGGATTTCACTGCTCAGATCCTGCATCTGCGCAGTGTCGAGGCTGGCGGCGGCGAAGGGCTGAGCGTCGCCGCACTTGAAAACTCCCTCTATGACAAACGTTTCCTGCTGGCACGTCCTATCTTGAAAGCGCTGCAACAAAGCCCCGCCGTGCTCTTGATCGATGAAATAGACCGTGCCGACGATGAATTTGAAGCGTTCCTGTTAGAGGTGCTCTCCACCTATCAGGTCTCCATCCCAGAATTTGGCACGGTCAAAGCCGTCATCCCGCCCATCGTGGTGCTAACCTCCAACCGGACCCGAGACCTGCACGATGCCCTCAAACGCCGCTGCCTGTACCACTGGATTGATCACCCGGGACTGGCCCGCGAAGTAGATATTGTACGCACCCGGCTTCCGGAAGTTCCTGCGCTGCTGGCGGATCAGGTGGTCCGTGCCGTGCAGCAAATCCGTGCCACCGATGATGTGATGAAACCACCAGGAGTCGCTGAAACACTGGACTGGGCGCGTGCCCTGCACCTGTTGGGGCGCCCGGAACTGGATCTGGCATCAGCGGCGGCCAGCATCGGCGCGCTGTGTAAATACCGTGAGGACACCGAACGCGTCACTGCTGCCCTGACCAGGATTCTGGGCTGAGCCATGGGCGCTGCACCATGAGGGTGCCGGGGCCGGACGTCCCGACTAAGACAGTCCCGACTAAGGCAGTGCAGACTAAGACAGAGCCGACTAAGACAGAGCCGACTAAGACAGTGCACTCCCCGAGGAAATCCTGTTGGCTTTGCCGCCGCCGTCCGCGCGGCCGGGGTGAAAGTCACCGCTGATCGCTCCCGCAGTTTCATCGATGCCGTGACACGGTTATCCATGGAGAACCGCACGGAGGTGTTTTGGGCCGGCAGGGCAACGCTGTGCGCTGCTCCGGAAGATATAGACACATACCAGCGCACTTTTACTGCCTGGTTTGCCCCGGGCATTCGCCCTGCGCACCCCAGGAGACATCAGCTAGCACCGTCAAGGCTGCTTCTCTGGAGGATGAACAGAACGGTTCAGGTCACGGTGAGGATCCTTTGCTGTCCGTGGCCAGCCGGCGCGAGCTGCTGCGGCACCGAGATATTGCCACCCTGGACACCGTTGAACGTGTTCTGCTGCACCGCATGTTTAGTGAACTGCAGGTCACTGTCCCGGTACGTCGCTCAAGGCGCCGGCACCTTGAGCGGCACGGCCGTATTGACCGGGTACGAACGTTGCGGGACCAGCTCCGACGCGGCGGAGAGCCTGGACCACTACGCAGGGCTAAAGCGACGCCGAAACCACGCCGGGTTGTCTGGTTGGTTGATGTTTCTGGCTCCATGACTCCTTATGCCGATAGCCTGCTGCGTCTGGCACACCGTGTGGTGGCAGCCGCCCCGCACCAGGTGGAGGTATTCACCTTGGGCACCCGGTTGACGCGGGTTACGGCGGCTCTGCGAGTCCCCGACGTGGACGACGCCCTGGCACTGGCCGGGCGTACGGTGCCGGACTGGTCCGGTGGGACCCGCCTCGGTGAGGTTCTTCGGGCTTTCAATGACCGCTGGGGACAGCGTGCGGTGGCACGCGGGGCCGTGGTAGTGGTGGCAAGTGATGGCTGGGAGCGCGGAGATACTGCGTTGCTGGGCCGCCAGGTGGATCGCCTGCATCATGTGGCACGGTGCATCATCTGGTCCAATCCGCACCGGGGCAAAACGGGTACCAGCCGGTGCAGCAAGGCATCAAGGCTATCTTGCCGCACGTTGATTATTTTGTTGCGGGCCATTCGTTCAAGAGCTTCGAGGAGTTGTTAGATGTGATGGGTCATGCGTGAAGTGTTGAAAGATTTACAGGAGGCTGTGGAGGCTGGCCACACTGTGGGGCTTGGTACGGTGGTGCGCACGTTCCGCTCGGCCCCGAGGCCAGCTGGGGCCTCCATGATGGTGGATGCAGACGGCCGTGCCGTGGGTTCGGTCTCAGGCGGCTGCGTGGAAGGGGCCCTGTACGAGCTCGCCACCAGTGTCATAGCCGAGGGCACCNCCGTGCTTCAACGCTACGGGATCTCCGACGATGACGCGTTCGAGGTGGGCCTGACGTGCGGAGGCATCATCGACGTCTTTGTGGAAGCCGTCTCGAAGGAGACCTTCCCGCAGCTGGGAAGGGTGGCTACCGATGTTGACGCCGGGAACCCGGTGGCCATCGCTACCGTCATTGAACACCCCGATCCGGCATGGGTGGGCCGTCACCTAGTGGTTCATCCGGACGGTTTTGAGGGGACGTTGGGCAGTGCCNGGGCGGATCATGCCGTCAGCGATGACGTCATGGGCCTCTTGGCTGCTGGGCGCAACACCACACTGATGTACGGCCCTGACGGCGAGCGCCGTGGGGACGGCATGCGCGTGTTTGTGGCCAGCTTTGCCCCACAACCACGGATGCTGGTTNTTGGCGCCATTGACTTTGCTGCCGCCGTGGCCAAGCAGGGCAGTNTTNTGGGTTACCAGGTGACGGTGTGTGATGCCCGTGCTGTGTTTGCCACCAAGGCTCGGTTCCCTGTGGCTGATGAAGTGGTGGTGGAGTGGCCGCACAGGTACTTACAGGCCCAGATCGAGGCCGGGCTCATCGATCCCCGGACAGTGATCTGTGTGCTGACCCATGATCCGAAGTTTGATGTGCCATTGCTGGAGGTGGCACTGCGTCACCATGTGGCGTATGTGNGGGCCATGGGTTCGCGGAAGACTCATCACGACAGGCTGGTGCGGCTGCGTGAGGCGGGTTTGTCCGAGAGCGAGCTTGCCAAGCTTTCCAGCCCCATCGGTCTGGATCTGGGTTCGCGCACGCCGGAGGAAACTGCGGTGTCCATAGCCGCAGAGATCATTGCACTGCAATGGGGCGGTCAGGGTGGGCGGCTGAGTCAGATGGCGGCCCGGATCCACCACGTGCCTATGGCCGATGCGGAGCATGAGGATCAGCCATAGCCGATCAGTCCTTGCCGGTGGGCCATCCTAGCGCAGGGAGACGCGCGGTGCGCCCTAACGTTCTGCCGGGCCGTCATGTAACGTATGACACATCATGGGCTGGAGCCGGGCGGTTGCCGCTGGTCTCCACGGCAACTAGGAGATCTCAATGGCGAGTTCCACATCCATCACCGTCGACGTTGACGGCGTCACGTACACCGACGACGTCGAACCCAGGCTTTGCTGGTTCAGTACCTTCGTGAACGGCTGGGTAAAACGGGTACCTTGATTGGTTGCGACACCACCAACTGCGGGGCCTGCACAGTCCACCTTGATGGGGTCAGCGTGAAATCGTGCACCATGTTTGCCGTTCAGGCGCACGGGCACCAGGTCACCACCATCGAGGGTATGGCCCAGGACGGAAAGTTGGCTCCCTTGCAGGAGGCGTTCCACCAGTGCCATGCGCTCCAATGCGGCTTCTGCACTCCGGGGATGATCATGGCCTCAGCATCGTTGTTGAAGGAAAACCCGCACCCCACAGAAACTGAAATACGGGAAGGGCTGGAAGGGAATTTGTGCCGGTGCACCGGCTACCAGAACATTGTGGCCGCTGTGCAGTCCGTGGCGGACGGTGTGCAGTACGGTGACAGTGGTATCTCCGTAGCCGAGTCCTTGGTGAGCGAGTCCTTGGACAGCGATTCCAGCTCGGCAGGTGTGTCATGACCACCACCGCTGCGAACGGCCAGGTGGGCACGGCCCGCCCGAAGTGGGCAAGGCACGGTTGCGGAAGGAAGACGCGCACCTGATCACGGGCCGCTCACGCTACACCGACAACATGGTGTTGCCGGGCATGCTGCACTTGGCCATGGTCCGCAGCCCTTATGCGCACGCAAAGATCACGGCCATCGATGTTTCTGCGGCGAAGGCCTCCCCGGGTCTTTGCCGTACTGACGGGGCCGACGTTTCTGCGGAGCAAGGCAGCTTGCCTAACGCTTGGCCGGTTACCNCCGACCAGAAAGCACCAGACCACCAGGCCATCGCCGTGGATGAGGTGGCGTTCTCCGGAGAGATTGTGGCCGTCATTATTGCCCGCAGCGTGGCTGCCGCACGGGACGCCGTTGAACTGGTGGATGTTGACTATGACGAGCTACCCGTGGTGTTGGACTTGGAGGAAGCATTCACGGACAACGTGCTGGCACACACCACGCTGGAGTCTAACAAGTCCGCCACCTGGGTATTCGATTCGGCCGAGGCCGGGACAGGGGCCTCGGTTGAGGAAGCATTGGCCAATTCCGAGGTGGTGGTGGAGCGCACCCTGTACCAGCAGCGTCTCATCCCTGCGTTCATGGAGCCCCGCTCCACCGTGGTTGATCCCACCGGCGAACAGCTCACCATGTACAGTTCCACTCAGATCCCGCACATCCTGCGCCTGATGCTGGCCTTAACCTTGGGCATCCCCGAAAGTAAGGTCCGGGTGATCGCCCCGGATGTGGGCGGTGGCTTCGGCGGGAAGCTGCAGGTGACACCCGAGGAGATCATCACGGTCCTGGCCGCCCGGCGGATGGGCAAGCCGTGCAAGTTCACCGAGACTCGCAGCGAATCTCTGCAGGTGGGCCACCATGGCCGCGCGCAGGTGCAGCGGTTAAAGATCGGTGCCACCAAGGAAGGCATCGTCACCGGGTTTTCCGTAAACCTGCTGGCGGACATGGGCGCCTACCTGGGCCTGATCACCTCCGGCATCCCCATCCTGGGCGCGTTCATGTACAACGGGATCTACAAGTTCCCGGCGTACCGTTTTGAATGCAACAACGTCTTCACGAACAAGCCATGGACGGATGCCTACCGTGGCGCCGGCCGGCCGGAGGCGACGTTTGCCATTGAACGGATGATGGATGAACTCGCCACTGAACTGGACATGGACCCACTGGTGTTGCGTGAAAAGAACTGGATCAAGAACACCGAGTTCNCCTTTGCCACGGTGGCTGGGCTGGAGTACGACACCGGTAACTATGAAGCCGCCACTGCGAAGGCCGTGGAGCTCTTTGACTATGAGGGGCTGCGCGCCGAACAAAAGCGCCGCCGGGATAGTAACGATCCCGTCCAGCTGGGCATCGGCGTTTCCACGTTCACGGAGATGTGCGGACTGGCGCCATCGCGCGTGCTCGGTGCCTTGAACTACGCAGCCGGCGGCTGGGAACACGCCCAAGTCCGGGTGCTGCCCACGGGCAACGTCGAGGTGGTGACAGGGTCCTCCGCCCACGGACAGGGCCACGAAACCGCGTGGAGCCAGCTCGTTGCGGACAGGCTCGGCGTGCCGTTTGAGAACGTGGAGGTACTCCACGGGGACACGCAGGTATCCCAACGCGGCCTTGACACCTACGGATCCCGTTCCTTGACAGTGGGCGGCATGGCCGTGTTGGCTGCGGCGGACAAGGTCATTGAGAAGGCGAAGGTCATTGCTGCGCACATGATGGAGGCCAGCGAGGACGATCTGGAGTTCACCAACGGTTCCTTTACCGTCAAGGGAACCGAGCAATCCACCACGTTCGGTGAGATTGCCTTCGCCGCCTTCTCCGCCCACAACATGCCAGAGNGGGTAGAGCCCAATCTGGATTCCGAGGCCACTTTTGATCCGGTGAACTTCTCTTACCCGCACGGCACCCACTTAGCGGCTATGGAGGTAGACACCGAAACCGGGCAAGTCACTGTACGCAAGTATGTGTGCGTGGACGATGTGGGCGTGGTGGTCAACCCCATGCTCGTGGAAGGTCAGGTGCACGGTGGCCTGGCCCAAGGCATCANNTCTCAAGCACTGTACGAGGAGGCGGTGTATGACGACGCCGGCACCCTCGTCTCGGGCTCGTTTGTGGACTACCTGGTCCCGGGCGCACCCGATCTGCCGCACTACATCACAGACCGGACTGAAACTCCCGCCACCAGTAACCAACTCGGTGCCAAGGGCGTGGGCGAGGCAGGCACCATCGCCTCTACCCCGGCCATTGTCAACGGGATACTGGACGCTGTACGCCATCTGGGCGTGAAGGATATCAAGATGCCGTGCACGCCCTCGCGTGTGTGGCATGCCCTGCAGGAAGCCGCGATTGCCGGAGGTGTGAAATGATTCCGAGCGCATTTGACTATGCCGCCCCACCACCGTCCAAGAGGCTCTGGGCCTGTTGGCTGGCGCCGATGCGGCCGGGGATGAGGTGAAGGTGCTGGCCGGGGCCAAAGCCTGATCCCCGTCATGAAGCTGCGTCTGGCCGATCCCGCCCTGGTCATTGACTTGGGGCGGATACCGGGGCTGTCCGGCATTACGGACGACGGCGATTTCCTCACCATTGGTGCCATGACACCTCACCAGGTGATGGCCACCGATCCTCTGCTGACTACTCATCTGCCACTGCTGCAAATTGCGGCAGGGACGGTGGCCGACCCGCAGGTCCGTCACCGTGGCACCTTTGGCGGTGCTCTGGTCCATGCCGATCCAGCCGGCGATATGCTCGCCCCGGTGTTGGCGACGGGAGCTACCTTCATGGTCTCCGGACCAGGCGGTGAACGCTCCGTGGATGCAGCCGACTTCTTCCAGGGCTACTTCACCACGGCTGTGGAAGATGGTGAGATCCTCACCAGCATCAAGGTGCCCAAGTACACCGGCTGGGGTGCGCACTATGAAAAGTTCACCAGGGTGGCCCAGCAGTGGTCCATTGTGGCGGTGGCAGCCATGGTCAGGGTGGAAGCTGGCGTCATTGCCGAAGCCCGGTTGGGGTTGACCAACATGGCCAGCACTCCCCTGCGCGCCACAACAACGGAGCAGGCGCTCGCCGGGTGTGCGCTCACGCAAGAAGCCATTGCAGCGGCCTGCACGCATGCCGCCGATGGCACCGAACCTGCCAGCGACCTAAACGGTGACGCCGAATACCGGCGCCATCTCATCCAGATTGTTGCCAGGCGGGCGGTCATGAAGGCTGCTGGCCTGCAATCCAGTAGCCTCAAACAGGCGGGGAATAGGCGAGAATGGAACTCAAACATCACTTCACGGTCCCCAGCTCTCTGGAGGACACGTGGCACTCCTTCAACCAATTAGAGGAAATTGCCNCCTGTTTCCCCGGTGCCACGTTGACCACCGTGGACGGGGATTCGTTCACGGGCACGGTCAAAATCAAGCTGGGTCCCATTGCCATGCTCTATGCAGGCACCGGTGAATTCATCTCCCGTGATGAGGACACCCACACGGTGGTGATCCGTGCCTCGGGCAAGGACAAACGTGGCAACGGCACCGCAGGAGCCACCGTCACGGCAGTTTTGGCCACCTCAGGGCAGGGGACCACAGTAGATGTCACCACAGACATGAATGTCACAGGCAAACCAGCGCAGTTTGGCCGTGGTGTCATCCAGGACATCTCAGACAAATTGTTGGAAACATTTGTCCAATGCGTGATCCGCAAGGCTTCTCCAGAAGCTGATGATTCCACTGCAGTTGGCGAGGACTTTCCTGGACCGGCATCCACACAGGCGGTCTCCTCAAACGGCGCGGGTCAGGTTTCCGCGGGAGCATCAGCCACAACCGTTGCTGCTCCCGCCGGGCAGGCGGCCAAGCATCTTGCACCGCCGGTGGAACCGGCGCCGGAGCTGGATCTTGGTTCAGCCGTCCTTCCGGTGTTGGCTAAACGGTTCGGCNCCGCGGTGCTGGCAGCGGTGGCACTCGTGAGCGCCGTCGTTTATTTGGTGCGCATGAGACGCAAGCGCAAGTGCGGGGGCAGCTGAGCGGCAACTAGTGATCGTGTGGCTCGTATCGACGATGGTGGTCTGAACCGTAGCGAGGGTGGGTTTGGCGCGAACACTGCTGAAACCAAAGCGTACTGCTGGTTTAATCTGTGCCAATGGACCAGCGTCTTGGTCATCGAAGCTCATGAGCGCCCACTTGATACTCTGCAGAGCACTCACACCATAAAACTCCTGCCGTCCGGCCAGGGCGGTGCCAGCGGTTCGCACGCCGGGGCTCACCACCGATGCCAGCGGGTTGATGATCTTCAGCCACCGGGGTGCACTGCTAGGGCGTGTGGCACCAGCCTGCCCAGCTTGGTGGGTCCGGCCTCAACCCGGAGCATTTGCACTTCTGCACGTCCTAGCCTTAACTCGGCGTGAACAGGCACGATCATCACGTCATCGAAGGGTGTAAGTGGTTTGGATGACGTCGGCGATCTCTGGCCGTGGCGCTAGTAGCAGGCGCTGCCCTGATGGCAGCTGAACCATGACGTCTGCAAAGGCACCAAAGGGGAAGTGCTCCAGATTCCCACCACGGCGCGCAGCCCGGAACTACTGCCGAAGCCTGCGATGTGTCCACGAAACACCCACCGGCTACTCATGGCAACCACCGTTGAACCATGTCCTCACTTCGGCGCCACAGCTCGCTGGCCAATTCAGAGTCTTTAGCTTGAGCGCTGGTATGGGCAGGTTTGGATCGGGCATAGTAGCCGCCGGAGGACCAATCATGCCCTGGTTCGCCCAGGACCAGCCACACCAAGGTTTGTGCACCTTGGGCCGGAGTGAGCATGTAAGAACGCATGCCGCTGCCGTAAAGGAAACGCAAGTAGCTTTTAGAACCGGCAGAAAANTTGGTGGCCACNCCGCCTGGGTGAAAAGCGGCAGCAGTTAGTCCCCGGGCGTTGAAGCGGTGGTGGAGTTCTTTGGCGAANAGAATGTTGGCCAGCTTGGCTGTGCCATAGGCCCGGTTGGCGGTGTACTTCTTCGCTGACTCAAGATCGGAAATATCCATTTTGCCAAATATTCGGTGGGCCACACTGGAGGTGTTGATGACTTTGGCGCCACCAGCTAAGAGTTCACCTTCTAACAATCTGGTCAGCAGAAACGGGGCCAGGTGATTGACCTGAAACGTTTTNTCATGCCCGTCCCGNGTCAGCTCACGGCCTGCCATGATGCCACCGGCATTGTTCGCCAGCACCTGAATCCTCGGGTATTCCTGTTTCAAGGCCATGGCCAACTCATGCACTTGATCGAGCTGACAGAAATCTGCCACAAAATGATCGGCACCAATGTCCTCGGCAATAGTTTCAGTGCGCTTGAGCGAGCGCCCAATAACAACGATCCGGTCTCCGGTTTGGGCCAAGGTTCGCGCGGCAGCCTCCCCGATGCCGCTGCTGGCGCCGGTAATAATGATGGTGCGTTGGTCCACGGGGTTCCTTACAAGAGTTCAGCAGGCGGCGGTGTCAAGCAGGCTTAGCTGCTACTGATAGTCATCGCCAGTCTAGGCATACGCCGCCTGTAGTCTGATCATTTCCACTGGCCGGTAGCCTTAGAAGTAAACAACTGGCTCCCTTATCTTTGTCAACGAAAGCGAATCCATGCCCCACTTCGATCTTGTCATCATTGGAACAGGCTCCGGGAACTCAATCCCTGGACCGGAATTTGAGGATTGGAACATTGCCATCGTGGAGGATGGCTTGTTCGGGNGCACCTGTCTAAATGTCGGTTGTATCCCCACCAAGATGTTTGTCCACCCTGCAGAACTGGCTGACGCAAGCCGGCACGGACGGGCGTTAGGCATCGATGCCCAGCTAAATTCCGTGGACTGGCCGGGGATCAGAGATAGGATTNTTGGCCGCATCGACGCCATTGAGGCCGGGNGCCGGGCGTACCGTGAAAGCTCCCAGTGTCCGAACATCACGGTGTTTGCGGGACGGNGGCGGTTCACCGGGCACAAGGCACTGCACGTGACACTCCATGACGGCGGCACTGCGCAGGTCACGGCTGATAAGTTTGTTATTGCCGCAGGTTCCCACGCCATGGTTCCAACGATTCCCGGCCTGGCCAACGGAACCGCTAATTTTCACACCTCTGACACGATTATGCGGTTAGAAAAGTTGCCGGCCAGCTTGGTCATTTTGGGTGGTGGGTACATTGCGGCGGAATTTGCGCACGTGTTTTCTTCCTTTGGTGTCCACGTCACCCAGGTTGCCCGAGGGAAACAGTTACTGAAATCCCAAGACGCCGACGTCTCCGCCCAGTTCACCCAAGAAGCTGCCCAGCGCTATACTCTCTTGCTAGAAACTACGGTGACAGAGGTGATGAACACAGCCAACGGCGTCGAACTTCACCTGATGGGGCCCCAAGGGGTCCACACGCTCCAGGGCGAGGTGCTGCTGGTGGCCACCGGGCGCACACCCAATGGGAGCGCCCTGGACGTGGAANAAACCGGCGTTGAATTGGATGGGCACGGCCGAGTGGTGGTTGATGAGTTCCAGTGCACGGGCATTGGGGGTATCTATGCGTTGGGTGACATCAGCTCCAAATTCCAGCTTAAACACGTGGCAAATCATGAGGCTAAGGTGGTCAAACACAACTTGAAGCACCCGCAGGCCCGCATCCGTTCCGATCACCGCTTTGTGCCGGCCGCGGTTNTTACTGACCCTCAGATCGCCTCTGTTGGAATTACTGAAGCCCATGCGGTTAAGGCAGACATCCCGTATGCCGTGAAAGTGCAANAATATGCTGATATCGCCGCAGGCTGGGCGCGCGAGGACAGCGGTCACTTCTTGAAAGTGCTGGCAGACCCGGCCACAGGCCAGCTGCTCGGGGCCCATATAATCGGTCCGGAGGCGGCCACTGTCATCCAGCCGCTCATCCAGGCCATGCACTTTGGGCAAAGCGCCCACGCCGTGGCCAACCAGCAGTATTGGATCCATCCGGCTCTATCCGAGCTGGTGGAAAACGCGCTGCTGGGCCTACCAGAACCCACGGGAATATAGCCGTCCCTGGTGTTGCGTGGCCTAGGGTGTGAACACTAACCCATCGGACTTGTTTAGCGTGTGCGGTTGCCCAGGCGTGATTGCAGGATTCGAACACCGGGACCGTCAAGGTTCTTTAGATAGGTAACCCTCCCGGCCATGGTCATCACCAGGGCCAGTGTGGATCCTGTCACCAACGGCCCCGTGCCTGCAACGAAAGCTCCATCATCCGCCTCCAACCGCAGGCCTTGGGCACGTGTGTGGCTAGCTACTGCGAAGTTGCGCCGGGCGTAGAACTCCGCCACGGAAGTTAACGCACTGATATTTGGTGTCCGGGGAAGTCCCAGCGGCTGGCGGATGTCTTGTGAGTGCACCACCACTTCTCCCAAATACGCTGGCGTATGGGAGGACGGAGCAATACTGCTGTTGATGACAGCCCGGAACAGGTCAAGGGTTTCAGCCGGGGTGGCACCGCGGTGTTCCTCCAGCCGACGTTGGTTATGCACAGCAGGACGGAAGCGCGCGCCGAGCATGCTGCGCATCCACTGCCGCTGATTCAGGCTCGCCGCAGCGCTGAGATGAGCAAGAACTTCCTCCACATCCCACGCGTCGCACAGAGTGCCGTGGCGCCACTGCTGTGGACTGAGGTCTTTCAAGTCCTCCGCCAGCAAGCCACGCTCTGCGTGAGCCAAGGCCCAGAGCTGACCATCTGAAGATTTACTCATACCTTCTGCTTTCGTTATTACCATGGGGACGTGGAGCCACTTCGAGCATTATCCTCGCATGCCGCTCACCTCAGCAGCGGGACTGTCAGAGCAACAGTGCGGCTAGAGCAGCGTTACGGCTCGAGCAGCGTTGCGAGCCGACGCACTCCCCTTTGAATTTGTGCAATCGAGGCAGCGCTGTAGGTGAGGCGTACGTGAGGTGCCGGTGGCTCATCCACATAGTACTGCCTGCCATCACCAATCAGCACCCCGGCAGCCTGGGCAGCAGTGGTGAGTGCAGTGGTGTTGCTGCCCTCGGGAAGGCGCACCCACAAATGGATGCCGCCGGTAGGGACCACCAAGCGCACNCCTGTCATGGTCGCCGTGACTTCGGCGATCATGGCGTCACGGCGTTCGCGCAGGCCCATGCGCAGGCGTTTGACGTGCCTTGGCCATGCCTTAGAGGTCAGCAGGCCAAGGGCGATTTCTTGGGTGAGCGGGGGTACACACAAGTCATCGGCGATCCTGGCAGACCGTAGGCGCTCCCCGGCTGGTCCCCTAGCGGCCAGCGCTCCAATGCGCAGGCCAGGGGCTGCAGGCTTGGTGAGGGTCGCGATGGAGACCACATGCCCGTCTGGGTCTTCTGTGAACAGTGGCGGCGGAGCCTGGCCCTCNAAAGTAAGGTGCCTGGCCCAGTCATCTTCGATGATGAACGCGCCATGTTCTTTAGCTAAGGCAAGGACCTCAACGCGGCGTTCCGGACTAAGAATGCTCCCTGTGGGATTGGCATAACAGGGCTGGAGATAGATGAGCTTGGCACGGGTCCTCTCNAAAGCATCTGCCAGTTTCCCCGGAAGGATTCCTTGAGCGTCAGATGGAACAGCTACGATACGCAGCCCTGCGGCTTGCGCAGCCAAAGTGGCACCAGGGTAACTCGGGCTCTCAGTGATCACCGTGGTGCCGGGATCTGCAAGAGTCCGCATGGCAAAGACCAACGACTGTTGCCCACCAGGCATGATGAGCATATCTTCGGCTTCGGCGTGAAAACCTGCGGCGAAGGCCTGGCGCAGTTCATGCAGGCCCATAGGTGGTGCCATGGTCCATGCACGGTGACTCTTGGCACAGCGTGCGCCAAGAGTGCGCAACTCATCGAAGGGCTGCAGTTCCGGGGCAAGGTAGCCCCAGGAGAGCTGCACCTGCCCTGTTGCACTGATACCGGCATCCCTGCCGGCACGATTGACATCAACGCGTGTGCGGCCCAAGGCGGAGGACTGCCAAGTGTAGTCGGGCTCTGGCTCGGGATCNGTTTCCCCGACCGGCAACGTGCCGTGCCCGGGCTCTGCTCGCAGGACGCCCAGCACCGCCAGTGAGGTGATAGCTTCTGAGATGGTGGCGGCGCTCGCCCCATGAGTACGGGTCAGCACCCGGACCGGGGAGCTTCTCCCCACCTGCATGGCAGCAGCCTGCTGCGCGAGTACTCGAGCAATCGAAGCAGCCCTGTTATCCGTGGTCATATAAACAGTGGATAACGTTACGCTCTTGCTGTCAAAAGTATTACTGCAGATTGAGCAGCCGCAATCACTACAGTGCAAGATGGTGGGATGGGTTCGTGGGATGCTGGAGGCATGGATCTTGAGGTATCGCCCACGCTCACGATACCCGCTTCGGAACTGGCCTGGCGGTTCTCGCGATCATCAGGGCCCGGTGGGCAGCATGTGAACACCTCGGACAGCCGTGCCGAGCTTTCGTGGAACATTGGCACTTCGGCTGTCCTGCGTGAAGAAGAAAGAAACCTCCTGCTGACTCGGCTAGCACGCCGTCTGAACGGCAGTGAAATCACCATCGCCGCTTCAGAACAGCGCTCGCAGCTTCGCAACCGAGAGATCGCCCTAGCCAGACTCGCCGAACTGGTTAGTTCGGGCCTGGCCNCTGCATCGGCGCCGCGACGGAAGTCCAAGCCAACCCGCGGCTCANAGATGAGGCACCGGGCAACCAAGGAACAACGCTCCACTACAAAGGCGCAACGACGCCGCCCCATGGCAGACTAGCGCTCACTAAGGGATTACCGTGCTATCCAGTGCCAGCCTGAATGCGGGAGAATCGCCACGATGGACGTGGGCGCTGCCACGGTACCAATCGCGGTGCGCTACCTCGTGTGGCCAGCACATGACACAGCAGAAGTTGATCCCCGGCGTGGCTGACTGGCGATGAGCTGCTAGCTGCTGAACTGCAGTAGTGTTTCTAGCGCCCAGCCTGGCCCATTGCGGTGCTGGGGCCTATGCCGCAAAATGAAACTGACAGCNCTTGGAGGTCATTTAATGCCGGAACAACCCGTACCAAGCCGAGCCAAGCGTTTGGCCCAGGGCTGCCTCCCATCTGGGGAGACAGGCTCGGGCGTTCGGCTATCCGTGCAACCCAAACAATCCTTATTATTATTCTGGCCGCTACGGTGGTTTGGGCCGTTACGCGGGTTCCGTTGGTCATCACACCGGTGCTCTTGGCGCTGATCCTGGCATCAGCAATCAGCCCTTTGGTCCATTGGCTAACCAAGCACCACTGGCCACGCGCCATGGCTGTCTTGACCTCCTTTGTCGCCATTTTGGCGGTATTCAGCGGTGTTGTTGTTGCCGTGGTATTCCTTATCAGGTCGCAGACCAACAGCTTGGTATCTCAGGCCGATAACGGCATTGACCGCCTGCACCAGCTACTGAACAACGGCCCGGTTCCCATTAGTGACGCGCAGATAAGTTCCTTCCGTGATGGGATGCAAAAGTTCATTCTGAGCACCACCTTTGGATCCGAAGCTCTGACGGGTATTCGTGTCGCCGGTGAAATTGTGGTTGGAGCAATTCTGATGGCGGTCATTTTGTTCTTCTTCCTCAAAGATGGTGCANAAATTCGCCATTTCCTTTTCAGCTTTCTTCCGGCAGATCAGCGCNAAAAGGCAAATATTGCCGCAGATCATGGCGCTGGCGTGTTGGGTGGGTATGTGCGGGGCACCGCGTTGATTGCACTGACAGATGCACTGATCATCGGTATCGCTCTGGGGATCATGCACGTACCCTTGGCACTGCCACTGGCCATCTTCGTCTTTATCGGAGGTTTTATTCCGATTGTAGGGGCGACAGCAGCTGGAACATTGGCCGTTGTAGTGGCTCTAGTATTCAATGGTCCCGTCCCGGCATTGGTGGTCCTTGTAGTGCTGGTAGGTGCAAACCAACTCGAACACCATCTCCTCCAGCCGTTGCTGATGGGCAAGGTCCTACGAATTCATGGTCTGGTAATCCTGCTCGCTCTCGCAGCCGGGACCACCTTGGCTGGTTTGATTGGCGCTCTCCTAGCGGTTCCGCTGACCGCGCTTAGCTGGTCGATTATCAAGACCTGGACAGGCCGAGATGCACCGCCGTCAGCACCGCCCCATGCCCCTCATGAAACTGACATACCACCAGCTGCCGCAGAGCCGAACCACTAGCGTGCAACGGTTTCTTCAGCGAAGATCAAGCCGCCAGCGTCCGTGCGGCCGTTGCTAGCCTTCGGTTCCGGCCAAAGAAGTTAGGTACCGGCTGGTGGCATGAACGGCAGGAATTTAACGTCACTTTCAGTCGGCATCTTTGCCTCTTCCTCCGTCCGTGACGCTTGCTCCTGGGCATCTTTCTTGGCAATCTGATCAGCTGCTGCCTTGATGTGTTTTATGGCGGCGGTTTCCTGCTCCAAGTTCTGGCGCAACAACTCCGCAATGCCGGTTGCGCCGCTGGCCTTTGCTAGAACCAGGAGCGTCTCATACACACCTACTTCGTAGTGTTCGGCCTCCAGCGCACCTGCTAATACAACGGCATCCACCAGCATGTCAGCCGTCTTGCCTATGGCAGATTTTGCTTCTTTGGCAAGGCCCTTGGCGGCTGGTGATGCGACGCGCCTGACTTCTTCGCCCAGCAGCACAAAACAATTGTGCAGGTTCTCGATTTGTTGGCGAGTTTCGCTAGCATGTGTATGGAAAAACTCCTTCAGGCCACTACGCATGGCCGCGTGTTCGAAGTCTTCGAGCAAGTCCAGTGAATCGTGTTCCATGGTCAGGGCAGTGCCTAGCTTGTACGTGAAGATTTCGTGCAAAGTAGTGAACTGTTCAGACATGGTTAACCTCCGCGCTGGTGTTGGGAAAATGTGAATTCCTTGAATCAAACCACGCTGCTGAACATCACCGCTGCCGGTTGTATTCGGAGTGCTTGACCGGCCGCTGGCTGCTTCATCAGCCGTTTCTGACTCTAGCCAGAATCGGCGGGAACATCCATGCTCAAACCGGCAAGCTTTGATCACATTCTCCGTCACACCGTCCAAAGAAGGCGGGTTCTGGACGCACCTCCATTGGATCGTTAACATAGAAGCGGGGGCTACCTCCGAGATTCAGTCCTAGATACCGGAAAAACTCCGAGATATACCCGCGCAATTCATCAAAAGCACGTGAGCATGAGGTGCCAACGAGAGGAATCAAAATGACTGACCATATGCCTGCAGAACCGGAGCCATTTGTTCCGGAGCCGTTCCCTGAGCGTCCTCACCCTGATTCCCCTGTAGATCCAACTGAGCCGAATCACCCGTCAGAACCTACACCAGAACCCAACAGCCCCAACCATCCTGATCCGTTTTTCCCTCAGGTTCCTCCGGTCATTTAGCTTGCCCGCCCTGTAGTCTGACCACCGCGCCCCAGCGCCGAAGTTTTGGCTCCTTGAAAGCATCCGCTGATGAGCGCCGGACCCACGGTGGCACCCTATCGAAACCGCGGTAAAGCTACTAGGCTCAGTTCCATGACTGACAAGCCAGCACACTCAGCAACAGAAGTTTTGGCACCCAACGAATGCTGGGGTTTGCTCCGTGAGGTCTCGGTGGGCCGCCTGGCCGTCTGGCTCAAGGATCACCCAGAAATCTTCCCCGTCAACTACACCGTTGATCATGGATCCGTTGTATTCCGCACCGGCCCAGGGCGCAAACTGGACGGGGCCAAGGGTGATATACCCGTGGCCTTTGAAGCCGACGGCGTGAATGCTGACACCGGGGTCACTTGGAGCGTTGTGGTGAAAGGATCGGCCACCGTCCTGGAGTCCACTGGCGATGTTCTGGACAGCTTCTCTCTTTCGCTATTTCCTTGGCAGCCCGGGCGAAAGGACACCTTTGTTCGCATAGTGCCCACGGAAATTAGCGGCCGCAGATTCAAGGTAGCCCAGCCTGCTGATTGGTGGACATCCCAGTCCGATGCCACCCAGACCAGCCAGGAGTAAAGAACGCCAATAATTATAGACAAGGAAAGAGGCAGCCCCATATTGGCTCGCGTGCTTGTACTAGGAGCCGTTTTGGTGGGCTGGAGTTGACTGCGGGCGCCGAGGTCAGCCACCCGTAGAGCCTGCTAAACAAACCCGGTGTCTGTTTTGTGCGCGCCACGAGTATTACACCAACGCTGGCGCGTTGCGGCGCGGGAAGCCCGCAATAGATTTCAAGGGGCCGGGGCTACGGGATCGCTGCGAGATTGCCTTGGCCATGCCCTATCCGGCCCCTGTCCTGCCCGTTCCTGCTGCCTCTAAGGCACTGTTGAGAGCACTTGAAGAGCGGGGCATTCGATGGCATCCGGGGCGGGTCATTGAGTGGTTGGAGACAAATATGAAGGAACTGGTGTCTACCGATGGCACCACCATGGATTTCGATTTGTTCCTCGGGGTGCCCAGACACGTTGATCCATCCGTGGTTGTGGCATCTGGCATGAGCGTTGCAGGATGGATTCCTGTGAACGCACTGACTCTTGAGACCGCTTACCCGGACGTCATCGCCGAGTAGCCCGAGTAGCCCGAGTAGACGTTACCTTCGCGGACGGACAACCCCGTTCAGCAGCTTTGACACAGCGACAGGAGAAATCGAGGCACAAAGAGTGAGTTTGGCGCTTTCCGCCTAAACCGCTGGATTGGCGAGGGTTGATCCTACCCACCGTCGATGCCGCGGGCCCCGTCGCCCTGGCCCTGCATTGCTCCTCACTGCCAACTAGGATGAAAGCGGCAAAGAACCATCCGCGAGGAAGCCACACTTTAACACCTATGCAGGAAAGCTCAAATATGAACCCCGCACGCATGAATGTAGAGTCCTTCAACCTTGATCACCGCTTGGTCTGCGCACCGTATGTGCGGGTTGCCGACCGCAAAGACCTCCCGCAAGGAGACGTCATTACCAAATATGACGTGCGGTTTACTCAACCAAACGTTGCACATTTGGACATGAAAGCGGTCCATTCCCTGGAGCACCTCTTTGCCGAATGCTCGCGGAACCATTCAGAGGCTGTCATTGATTTTTCGCCGATGGGCTGCCAGACGGGGTTTTACCTTATTCTTCAGGGTGAGCCCAATATTGTTGGTGTCTCGGCGCTCATTGAGGCTACCCTCACTGATGTCCTGAACGCCACGGAAGTCCCTGCCGCCAATAACGTCCAATGCGGTTGGGGCCAGAATCACTCGCTGGAAGCGGCCCAGGATTGTGCCCGGGCCTTCTTGGCGCAGCGCACGGACTGGGAGCGGGTTTACGCGTGAGCACCGTTGAAGTCATTGTCATTGCAGCAATGGAAGAAGAAATTTCCCCGTTCCTGCAGCGTGCCATCTCCGTTAGTGAGCCATTGAGAATTGGCAACGCGATCCATCGCACCGGTGTCATCAACGGCCGGAGTGCCCTTNTTGTCCAAGGTGGCATTGGGCTGGTCAATGCTGCAGGGNCAGCCACCTCTGCGCTGCTGCTGGCAAACAAGAATGACAAGGACGCTCTTCCACCGCTGGTCATCAGTGCCGGCAGCGCTGGCGGATTGGGCGATTCCGTGCGGGTTGGTGATGTGGTGATAGGGACAGATAATATCAACGCCGATGCCGATGCACGCGCCTTTGGTTATGAGCTTGGCCAGGTTCCTGGCATGCCAGTGTCCTACCCGGTGCCGCATTCTCTGGTGGATGCCAGCACCGTAGAAACGNCTGGAGTCTCTTTGGTGGATACAGTGCACCACGGACTGATCGTCTCCAGCTATGCCTTTGTTGGTCATGAGCGTGCCACGGTCATTAAAGGCCAGTTTGACCAGGTGTTAGCGACGGACATGGAATCGTCGGCGATTGCACAAACATGTCACGCCTACCATGCTCCGTTCCTGGCTATCCGGNGAATCTCCGACCTCTGCGGACCATCCTCCGAAACGGACTTCTTGGACCATGTGGACGACGCCGCTGAGCGGTCTGCCGAAATTGCCACGGTTGTCATTGGGTCCTGGCATGCTGCAGGGCACCCGACCGGGATCCCCACCTGCCCACCCTTAGCCGAACACGTCCAACAAAAGTTGCCGTAAGCCCAGTGGAGGCAGATTCACCGGCAGCGGCAGCAAGCGGATCGCCCTCCGCTGAGACGAGCAGCGTGGGGCTCCGAATGCCAGCAATCTGATCCTTGAGTGTGTATTGCGTGATCTGGGCAATGAATGCCCGCAAGTCAGTGACGCCGTTGGCCCAGACTCCACGCTGTACAACACTTCACCGCAACTTTCGGTCGGCTTGGATTACTAAGAACATGCGTTCTATTCTCGCTTCGTCCAACATGGTCAGATCGGNNCGATACGCCCTCAGCGGGGCTCGCCATTGCTGCCCGCTATACAAAATAGCCACCCAGTCAGGCCGCAAGGGCGGCCCTTGCTTGACAAGCATGGAACCTTGTCCGGGACCGTCAAACATCAATATGTGGTCTCCGCGTTCTGACGTGGCCACCCCAGAGGCGAAATACAGGACCCTTCTNATGGTGCCGTCGTAGCCGTTGTTCAAGATCAAAAGTGGCAACACCTCGGTTTCGCGGCCAGTAGCCGGGACTAGATAGGCCGGCAGCTCACTGCCCTCATAAGGAATGCTGACGGGGTACACCGGCACGGTTGAGAGCTCCATCGCTCGGGCAAACGTGCTCATCCGTTTATCAAATACCACCAACAAGCGCGGGTCCACTGGTGCGCCGAACAAGGGNTGGTAACCGGTTGCATAGAGGCCACTGGCCCGCAGGAAAAGTTCGCGGGCACTGATNCCAGTGGCCAGCGCTTCTTCGGCCTCGGCACTCTTGATATCACCAGCATCCACCCATGCGTGATAGAAAGCGGTGTCGTCCCCGATCACTTTGCAACCGCAAAGATCTCTCCCATGTTCTCCACCGAGCGTTTCATGATGAGAGTGCTAAGCGTCCGTATTTCGCAGGAAACCACCAGGAATATTTGAGCGTCCATGACTTGGCGGATGGCCCATTGGGTCCCTTGCATCGGCCCCTCCGGCAGCCAGCGCTACCGTCAAGACGGTAGCCGTCAGAGCAGACTTTCTTGAAAGTAATGGCGCGGGGTTTCAGTGCTATCCCAGCCAACACAATGGAGGCAAAGCTCCCCGCCACCCTAGACATCGGGGTGGGAAACTGCGAGACTGATGCCGCCAAGAGATGTCGAATCATGACTGATGGACACAGAATTAAAGCGGGGACCGCCCACGAATCCCGGTACTAAGGGATGGCACACGTGCGCCGTTGTACGAGCGCTTGAGCACATTCAGGATCTCACCGTTCCACCCCACATCTGGGAGGTGTTCATGTGATTTCTCATGACGACTTTAGTTGCGAGGCTTGGTGCCTGCGGNAAACCAACTTGGATCTGGACGTCCTGGCCCAGAGCGAATCGCTGTTTGCTCTGTCCAACGGCCATATCGGCTGGCGGGGAAACTTGGATGAGGGTGCACCCTACGAGCTGCCCGGCTCCTATCTCAACGGGGTCCATGAGCTGCGCCCGCTGCCTNATGCAGAGGCCGGCTATGGTTACNCCGAGTCGGGCCAGACCATGATCAACGTAGCCAACGGCAAACTGATCCGGCTGCTGGTGGACGATGAACCTTTCGATGTCCGCTACGGCACGCTCCAGAGCCACGAACGTGTCCTTGACTTCGCTGCCGGTGTCTTGCGGCGCAATGCGCTTTGGTCCTCGCCAGCAGGACGGACTGTGCGGGTGTCATCAACTCGCTTGGTGTCCTTATCCCAGCGCTCTGTCGCGGCCATCGAGTATCAAGTCGAGGCAGTGAACGGTCCGGTCCGTCTAGTGGTGCAGTCCGAGTTGGTGGTCAATGAACCGTTGCCTCCCGGCAGTGAAGACNCCCGTGCAGCGGCAGTACTGGAATCTCCCTTGCGCGCAGAGATGCACGCCAGCGCCGGCGTGCGGGTAGAGCTGGTGCACAGGACCGAGCTCAGCAACCTTCTGGTGGCTGCTGCCATGGATCATCTGGTGGATGGGCCGGACTCCATGCAGGTACTGACCGAGAGCTTCACTGATATGGGCAGGGTCAGTATGACGGTCATTTTGGAGCCGGGGCAGCGGCTGCGCTTTGTCAAATTCGTCACTTATGGCTGGTCTGCAGAACGAACCCGCCAAGAGCTTGGTGACCAGGTGGACGCTGCCCTCACCGGGGCGCGCCATAGCGGCTGGGAGGGTTTGCTGGCCGAACAACGAAAATACCTGGATGACTTCTGGGCCCGGGCCGACGTTGAAGTGGATGGCGATGCCGAGATCCAACAAGCCGTACGTTTCGCCCTGTTCCATGTCTTGCAGGCCGGGGCAAGGGCCGAGCGCAGGGCTATTCCAGCCAAGGGCCTGACAGGGACCGGCTATGGTGGGCACGCCTTTTGGGACACGGAGACTTTTGTTCTTCCTGTCCTGACGTACACCGTCCCCATAGCTGCTGCTTATGCCTTGGCTTGGCGGCATTCAACCCTGCAGCCTGCGTTGGATAGGGCAGCCCAGCTTGGGATGAAAGGGGCCGCTTTTCCTTGGCGCACCATCACCGGAGCTGAATGCTCCAGTTACTGGCCGGCTGGAACTGCGGCATTCCATGTTGGGGCGGACATTGCCGACGCCGTGGTCCGTTACCTAGAGGCCACCGGCGACACTGACTTTGAGGCGAAGATTGGTTTGGAGCTGCTGGTGCAGACCGCACGGTTCTGGCATTCCCTAGGTCACCACGATGCCCAAGGCCGATTCTGCATCGACGGGGTCACGGGCCCGGATGAGTACAGTGCCGTGGCGGATAACAATATTTACACCAACTTGATGGCCCAGCACAATCTGGTCTCCGCTGTCGAGGTTGCCAAGAGAAATCCGGACCGGGCCCGTGCACTGGGAATTGACGAGGAGGAGATGGCGGCGTGGNGGGACGCCGCGCGGGACATGATGATCCCCTACGACGACGTCCTTGGCGTTCATCCGCAGGCGCAAGACTTCACCACGCACCAGNGGTGGGATTTTGCCGGCACCAGCGCCGAAGAATACCCGTTGCTGCTGCATTTCCCGTATTTCGATCTCTACCGCAAGCAGGTGGTCAAACAAGCAGATCTGGTCCTTGCCATGCACCTGCGCGGGGAGGCTTTCACCGCAGAACAAAAGGCCGCGAACTTCCGCTATTACGAACGCCTCACCGTGCGCGACTCTTCACTATCTGCCTGCACCCAATCCGTGCTGGCTGCCGAAGTAGGTCATTTGAGCCTGGCCTATGACTATCTTGCCGAGGCAGCTTTGATGGATCTGGAAAATCTTGAACACAACACGCGCGACGGCGTGCACATCGCATCGCTGGCCGGCACGTGGATTGCCCTGGTTGCCGGTCTGGGCGGCATGCGTGAACGAGACGGGACACTACGCTTTGCTCCGCGCCTGCCCGAGGGCCTGTCTCGGGTGTGCTTTCGCGTCCTGTTTCAGGGCGGTGCCNTGCAGGTCGAAACCCTCCCTGGCTGCACGAATTACCAGCTATTGGAAGGTACAGCCTTGGCGATATTCCACTTTGGTGAGCCCATCATCGTGACANAAGAGCCGACGTCGTGCCCCACACCGGCGTTGGTGCTGGCACCTGAAGAAGCCAAACGTCCCACCCAGCCAGTGGGCCGCGCACCACTCCTGCGCAGTGGACGCCGCAGGATCCGCACAGCCAAGGAAATACCATGAGTAACCTGCACCACCCCGGCGGCGGACACCCTGCTGTGGACCTTGGCGCCTATGACGCCTGGCTCTTTGACCTTGACGGTGTGCTGACCAAGACCGCCTCGGTGCATGCAGCGGCGTGGAAGCAGGCTNTTGACGGCTTCTTGAAGGAAGAGGGCACCAGGCTCGGTGAGACCTTGCGTCCGTTCGATTCGGACGCTGACTACCAGCGCTACGTTGACGGTGAACCCCGTGCGGACGGGGTGCGAAACTTCCTCGCCGCACGGGGCATCACTTTGGAGGAAGGAAGCGACCAAGACGCTGCGGACGCCCGCACGGTCCATGGGCTCGGCAACCGCAAGAACGAGCTACTCTTAACGGCCCTCAAAACCAGTGGGATCGAAAGTTATGGCGGTGCCGTGGCGCTCGTGCAGGCCCTCCATGGGCAAGGAACCNCCACAGCCGTGGTCTCCGCCAGTGAGAACACCGCAGCGGCGCTGAAGGCTGCAGGGATAGCCGATCTTNTTGACGCCCAAGTGGACGGCCACGTGGTCAAGGAACGTGATTTGGCAGGCAAGCCTGCCCCGGACAGCTACCTCGAAGGGGCCAGATTACTGGGCGCGGACCCGGCCCGCAGCGTTGTCATCGAAGATGCCCTGGCGNGGGTGGAAGCAGGCAGGGCTGGCCATTTTGCTCTGGTGATTGGCGTCAACCATCATGACAAGGACGGCGACCATGATTACGCGGACCAGTTGCGGGCACACGGTGCCGACGTTGTCCTGAATGACCTCGCCGAGCTGTTGCAAGGCCCAGACGCGGACCAGGGCAAGGACGATGAAAAGTCCACTCTGGCCAGAGCCGAGGAACGGGGCCAGAATGGAGGAATGGACTACATAGCCAAGGTTGCCTCCGCCGTCATCGTCGTCGCCGAGCTGGAACGCTCTCTGAGCTTTNATCAGGAGATTTTCGATTGCACAGTAGCGCTGCGCCAAGGCAACGGCGCACTAATGCTAACCNCGGGTGGCTTTGAGATCTATCTGATGGCCAAGGGCAGCCGCAAGTCACACNCAACGGGCGGTATTGGCGAGCAACACCTGATGTGGGCCACCGACAGCGCCGCAGCCCTCTCTCATTTCGAGCAGCTACTAAAGGATCGTGGCGCATACATCTACACGCATGACAGCGCAGGGNTGACGTTTGTTGAGGGCCACGACCCGGATGGAATCCGGGTCATCATCACCNACCCCAGCCCACAGCAGCAGCCCCGCGCCGTGCTAGATAGCCGCCTTTACAACTGACCCCCGAACACACGTAGCCACACCGGATTGGGCTAGGTGTTAGCACGTACTAGGCCGCGATGGTGCCGCCCCAAGACGCTGCAATGATCGTCAGTGCAGCGGCACCAAAGCCNACCCTCGCTGCGATCACACCGTCAAGGATGCCAGTGTCTAGATACATGATGGTGACCGCAAGGGGNATGATGAAATACTCGAACCGTCCGCTAAGAACTATCAGCGGCATCAGAAGCAACGCATACCAAGGGTAGTTGGGGCTGACGATCAGTAGTGTTAGCCCTACCATGAGCACTTGTTTGTCCCAGGGCCGCTGCGGGTCCGCCGTACGCCATACATAAATGGCCAGCATGAGCAAGAGCACGGCACCCACTGCGCTCGCCCACCTATCCGGTACCACCATGCGCACCAGAGCGAAGCGTCCACTTGTACCGGCCCCATAACCTTCCTCGGCCAAATANTCCGGGAGGTATCCGAGCACAGCCGAGCCGCTGATCAGAACATAGGGCAAGTACAAGATCACGAACGTCAACACTGCGGTGAGTGAAAACCGCAGCGGACGCCGAAAGAGCATNCCAGGGGCCATCATGAGCGGTATCAATTTCACGGCGACCGCTGCACCGAAGGCAACACCGGAAAGAACACGTTGGCCCGANACTAGCAACAAGAGTGCAGCCGTGGCAAGCACGGCCCCAAGNACGTCCACGTGGGCGTTGTTGACGGCTTCAGAAAGCACCAGTGGGGACCACGCCCACCAGGCTGCCAGATACATCGGCCGGGATCTTCGGCGCAGGAACAGCAGCAGGACCGCCGTCATGACCAAGCTGAGGGCCAGCCCCGCCAACTGAAAGGCGATGTAGCCGGTGTCGGGGTCGGGAAGGAGCCGCACTGCCAAGAAGTAGATCTCGGCCAGGGCCGGATAAATGGTGGGCACTTGGGGNCGGTTGATGGCGGTGCACAGCGTGGTACTGCCATCAGTGAGCGCAGAGGTCAACATCCCTGAACGGGTGCTACCGGCTGGGTACAGTCCCTGTGGGCATCGGCTCCCATGGGCCGTTTCACGGAACAGCCAGTCCGGCCGCAATTCCTTCAACGCTGGATCGGCTGGCACAAAGCGGTACGGGGAAATTCCTGCTTTCTGGACAATGCCGTCCCACGCATAGCGGGCTGAGTCAGAGCTGGTGGCGGGGGCCNNGGACACTGCGGCAGCGCCCAACAGCAGCGCTCCGCTCATGACCACGGCGGTCAGCATCTTTACTGGCACACGGCGTAGCGAGAGGATCGCTGCGCCAAAGAGGATCCACGCCAGTAATATCCCAGCCAGCCGAGCCCAAGGGCCGNNGGTGCGGCACCGCCACCAAAACACGATCACCCCAGCCAGCGCACCCAGCAACAAGGCAGTCAGGAGTACCCATCGCGTGCCAGGGGCACCTGGTGCCGCGGTTCTCTTTAGTACGTCCACACCCTTGATCCTGCCCCGTAAACCTCCCCTTGGGCAGCTCCAAGCCCCTCCGTTCGGCTTTCGTAAGGATTTCTTGCCCCATCGTCCACCTGCAAGTGCTGGAATTTCCGTATGGAACGTATGACAAAATTTCTGCAGGACAGGATGGATGCCACTGCCGCTAAGTTCACGTCCACTGTCCGAAGCAAGCGGCTGACAGTGGTGCTGGGCCGCTGGCTGGGAGCAGCATTTGTGATCTGTTTTGCCACGGGACTGTTCAGCCACTTGTTGCAGAACCCGCCCGGCTGGATGGTGTTTCCCACTTGGCCTGGTGCGTTGTACCAATTAACTCAGGGCGTCCATGTAGCTTCGGGCATCGCCACCATCCCCTTACTGTTGGCCAAGTTATTCTCGGTATTCCCGCTCCTGTTTCAATGGCCGCCGATCAAGTCGTGGATCAACGCGGTGGAACGGGCGTCAATCGCACTTNTTGTCGCTTCCTCTCTGGTGGAGATCGCCACGGGGTTACTGAACACCTACAAGTGGTATCCATGGGCTTTCCCCTTCCGCCAAACGCACTACGCGCTGGCCTGGGTGGTCATCGGTTCACTAGCCTTGCACATCGCAGTGAAGCTGCCCATCATCGCCTGTCATTGGCGCCGCAACGGCCTGGAACCGAAACCTGGTGAGCGTGCTAAGGACGGTTCTTCTGCGGCCAAAGAACCTGCAGGAATGGGCCGACGGGCGTTCCTGTCCACTGTCACGCTCACTACCGCTTTTGTTGTCTTGAGCACCGCAGGTCAGTCCTTCGCTTGGCTCTCCCCGCTGAACATCTTTGCTCCCCGCAGTCAGAACACCGGGCCGCTGGGAGTGCCGATCAACCGGACAGCAAGCGAAGCGAACGTCACCGAAAGTGATATTGGGACGGATTGGACCATGAGCGTCATGACAAGAAACGCAGAAAGAACCTTCTCGCTGGCACAGCTGAGAGCGTTACCGCAAACTGAGCACATGCTGACGGTGGCATGCGTGGAGGGATGGAGCCAATCGGCGCTGTGGCGTGGTGTTCGCATCAAGGACCTGCTGGCCGAGGTCGGCGTACCGGCAGATTCCGATCTGAAAGTCATCAGCATGGAANAGAACGGAAGTTACCGTGTCATGACCATGCCCGCCCCTTATAGCAGCAATGAGAAGACACTGCTGGTCCTGGAACTCAACGGCGCCCCGCTGGATTTGGACCACGGATATCCGGCACGCATCATGGCACCGGGCCGTCCGGGCGTTCTGCAAACCAAATGGGTGCAACGCATCGAGGTCCTGTGAAAAGCCACGCGAGACTGTTATGACAACAATGATGGCGGTTCGCCTCGGCGTGGGCGCCCTTGGTGCCGTTGCGGTGGGCTTTGGCGCATATTCCTTGCTCGCCCACCTTGGCTTCGCCGCACTTTTANGCCTTGCGGCGTGGATGGCGGTGGCCTTGCTGCTGCACGACGGCGTTCTGGTTCCCTTGGTCACCGCGGCAGGACACGGCCTACGCCGTGCAGGCCGGAAACTTTCCACGCTCTCCCGCGCCCTGATCCGAGCTGCATTGGTCCTGGCAGCGGTATCAACGTTGCTTGTGGCCCCTATGCTCAAGGCCCAGCAAGTGGCTGGGAATCCTCCAGTGAACGCTACCGTCCTGCAGGGAAACTACGCGCTGACGTTGGGTCTGTTCTGGGGTGTTTTGGTGGTGGCAACCACGGTGGCCGTGGCCGCCGTGGAACGCTATCTCCGCCGGACCAGCAGGCAAACCACCCGTTCCTGAAGCGAGCGTGACTCTAACGGTTCTACCCTAGGCCGGGCCGTGGCGAGCTTGACCCACTTGGCCACCTGCCAGCCGGTACTGCCCGCGTAGTGTTCCAGTGCATGCGAACCTACACGTGCCCACTCGAACGGTTCACTAGTTTCAGCGCCCTGACCGCGCAGCACGGCTAAATAGCTCACATCCAAGGAGTCCTGCACATCGACCTCGATCAACATGCTGCCGGTTGGGCTCAAGACTTGATCCATGCGTCGCAGCAGGGCAGGGACGCTGCCGCCGATCCCAATATTCCCATCCAACAACAAGGCAGTGCCCCACACACCTTCGTGTGGCACGGGCTCAAANATGGACTGGTGGAGCGCCTTCATTCCGCGCGCTCTGGCATGGGCCACCGCCTCACTGCTGACATCGACCCCNAAAGCCCGCCGGCCAATACTTTCCGCAGCCTCAAGCATGCGGCCCGGGCCGCATCCTGCATCCAGGACGGGCCCGCGACTTGCCAGCAACATTGACACCTCAGCCGGCGAGGCCTGCTCACACCACTGTTCCACCCTGTAGTGGATGGCAGTCACGGCCGATTCAACAGTCTGGGGCTCCAAGATCAAGGTGCCCCGGCCATCGCGCATGGCCTTGGCATAAGGTTCCTGCGCGCCCTGGCCAAACCAATGGGTAGGGGCAGACTCACGTCCAGGCGCGGCTTCTCTGGCGAGCAGATTCATGCGGCTTCCTTTCGGCCAGCCAGTGCCTGAACAGCAAGGGCGAACGGCGTTCGTGGGCACTGCCTGGCGGCCACAAGTGCTGCGGGGAACGTGTCAACATCTGTCAGGAGGCCAAGGTGCCCNACCCGATGTCCGGCTGCACGGAGTTTGGCGTGTTGCTCGAGGCCGGTGTGCGCGGTGGACATGGGCACGCCGCGGATCAAGGCGCCGTCGGGATGGTGCAAAGCGATGGCCCAGTAGCCGCCGTCGTCCGTGCGCCCCAGCCACGACTGGAAAACGGGATTCATGCTCCCCAGTCCGCTNAGCAGTGGTGCCAGCAGTGCGGGTGTGAATTGGGGTGTGTCCATACCTAGGATCAGCAGCGGGCCGTCAGCGGCATCGCAAATACTCCCGAGCCGTTCATCAAGGCCGCCAGCACTTTGTGCCACGACACAAAAGCCGGCACTGTCGCAGGCCTGCGGTGTCCCGTCCATCACCAATAGACGGCGGCTAGCAGGGACCTGGCGTACTGCACGCAGCGTCTGGCTGAGGCTCGTCTGCGCCAGCTCGGCGGCCTGTTTAGGCGTTAGGGGCGGGCATAATCGCGTTTTNACTTTGCCCGGTACGCATTCCTTGGCGATGACGGCNAATGCTGAAGTCCGCTGCACAGTAGCTCATGGCAGGGCCCGTCTGGCGCCTTGGAGCTGAATGGACATGTCAGCCATCGCGCGCAGCGTTCCACTGAGGGTCCCCGTCACCTTCGACTTTCCAAGCCTGGGCAAGTACGCGATGGGAAGTTCGGTGATGATCCAGCCGGCGAGGTGGGCCTTGAGCACCATTTCCAGTGGATAGCCACTGCGCCTGTCCAGTAGGCCAAGCTCCAAAAGCATGTCCCGTCGAGCCACGCGCATGGGTCCCAAGTCTGTCAGCTGGACCCCTGTCAACCGGCGCACTTTGGCGGCAAGAACCCTATTCGCTAGCTGTGCATGCAATGGCCAGGACCCCGGCTGTGGCTGCCGTGCACCCAGTACTAAATCGGCGCCACCTTGACGAACAGGTAGTGCAAGGACCCGCAACTCTGCCGGACTCATTGAGCCATCACAGTCGCAAAANGCCACCAATTCTGCAGTTGCAGCCTCCAAGCCAGCCTGAGCTGCGGCACCAAAACCGCGTAATGATTCCCGGATCACACAAGCGCCCAAATGTTCGGCAAGCTCTCCGGAACCGTCGGTGGAGCCGTTATCCACTACAATCGCACGGAAGCCGGCCGGCATGGCTGCCAGAACCGACGGCAGCGCCATCGCCTCGTTTAGGCAGGGTAGGACCACGTCCACCAACGGCTCCGACGGTCCTTGCTGCGGGTTCATTAGATTGCTCACTCTTTGACCATAGAAGAGCGGCCCCTGGAGGTGGAGCAATTCCTTACGGAATCGGGACAAAACCATCTCCAGCGAGCTGGAGAGGCCCGTTTGCCCGGTCCCGAATCTATGATGAGGAGGTGACTACCGGAAAGTACCCCGACACCTCCGGCGACCTCAGCGGTCGGCGCATCCTGCTGGTGGAGGATGAAGAATTGATCGCCCATGTGGTGCGCGGCTACTTGCAGCAAGCACACTTCCTGGTGGATATGGCAGCGGACGGCTTCACCGCGCTCCAGCTTGCCNCAGGAGCATTCCCCGATCTCATCATTTTGGATCGAATGTTGCCGGGCCTGGACGGTGCCGAAGTCTGCCGCCGGATTCGTGAAACCATGTCCATGCCCATTATTCTGCTCACGGCGTTGGGGTCCGAAGAGGACCGCATTCTCGGATTGGAAATGGGCGCTGACGACTACGTGAGCAAGCCGTTCTCGCCCCGTGAACTGGTGTTGCGGGTGAAATCTCTGCTGCGGCGCAGCATCCATGACCTCATGCCGGATCCGCCCGTCCAACACTCCGGGTTCCTGCTGGATGCGGGCGCCCGTGTCATCACTGCTCACGGCTTGCCGCTAGTGCTTACCGTGCGGGAATTTGATCTTCTGGCATTCTTCTTGCGTCATCCCAATCAGGTGTTGAGCAGGGAGGAGCTGATCAAAACGNTGTGGGGCTGGGATTTCGGGGACCTCTCAACCGTCACGGTACACGTGCGTAGGGTGCGGGAAAAGATTGAAGTCAACCCCACCAAGCCTCTCCTGCTCAAAACCGTGTGGGGTGTGGGATACCGCTTCGACATGGTTGCAGATGACCGGCAGGGCCACGACCAAGGGGAACCATGTCCAGTCGTGACCTTCTGACCATCTTGACGCTGGTACTGATCTGGGCCGCCTCGATCGGCGCAGCCACGATGGTCCTGCAATGGCTGCTGCGCCGCTCTTCCATCGTGTTACAGATCTGCCTTGTTGTTGTCGCCGCCGTCGGCGTACTGGTTGCGGGCCTCGTTGGTGCGTTCAACGCCATGTTTATTTCCGCCCACGACCTTGAGGTGATGTGGTACATCGTGGGGATCGCCTCCGCGCTGGCCGTACTTGTGGCCGTCGTGTTTGGGCTGGGCGTGGCACGCAATACGAGGGCACTGATCAGTGCAGCCCGGAGCATCGGTCGTGGCGAAACTGTTATCCCTACCCGAAACGTGAGTTCAGAACTAGCCGCCCTTGCCCTGGAAATGCAATCGACGAGCGAGAAACTAGAAGAATCCCGCCGCCGGGTAGAGGCGGTAGAGNGGGCGCGCCGTGAGCTGGTGGCGTGGGTTTCACACGATCTGCGTACCNCCNTGGCCAGCATGCGTGCCATGACCGAGGCGTTGGAAGACGGCGTCGTGGAGGATGTCCAGGACTACTACCGAAAGATCATCGCCCAATCCGACCGTATGGCCGTGATGGTCAATGACTTGCTTGAACTTTCCAAAATCCAGGCTGGGACACTGGTGGTCACCATGGAAACCATGGACCTGTATGACTTGGTCAGCGATGCTATTGCCGATCTGGCCCCGCTGGCCAAACAACGCCGCGTGGCCGTCAACGGTGACCAGGTGAGGTCCACCCTAGCGTCAGTAGATAGTGCATCGATGGGCCGGGCTGTGCGCAACGTCATCCTCAACGCCCTGATGTACACCAAACCCGAATCCACCGTCCACATTGCCGTGGATTCAGAACCGGGGTGGGCAGTTGTGGCCGTCCAGGACGCGTGTGGGGGCATTTCGGAGCAGGATCTACCGAAGTTGTTCACCACGGGTTGGCGCAGTACCAGTGAACGCGCCCGCACCGCCTTCAGCGGTGCAGGCGTAGGTCTGAGCATGGTGGCAGGGATCGCCCAAGCACATCGTGGCGAGGTGGCGGTGGAGAACGCCGGCGATGGCTGCCGGGTCACGTTGCGGATACCCACAGCCGCCGGGTAGCACTAGTCACCCCTCATCGGGGCGAGCATGAACTCGGCTATGCCTTCGGCAAAACTCCTTTGCGGTGCCCAACCGAGTTCGGTTTTGATACGCGCCGATGTTGCCGTGACATGGCGGACGTCTCCCATACGGTATTCGCCGGTGACCTGCGGTGCCGGCCCGCCGCTGAAGGCACTCATCGCCTGGGCCATCTCCCCNACCGTGTTCACGTGATCTGCGCCAACATTGTAGGTTCGAAAAGGCGCTGCGGCGTTGGCGCACAGTGCCTGCGCTGCTGCGATATTGGCTTGGGCAATATCACTGGCATGGATGAAACTGCGCCGTTGTGCACCGTCTTCAAACACGCGCGGAGCATCACCACCGGACAACGCAGAGCGGAAAATGCTCGCCACCCCGGCGTAAGGGGTGTTCTTGGGCATTCCCGGGCCGTACACGTTGTGGTACCTAAGTGCTATGGCAGCACCTGCCGTGGTGTGCGCCCACACGCGGACAAGGTTCTCCTGGGCCACTTTGGAGGTTGCGTAAACATTCCTCGGATCCAGCACGGCGTCCTCGGTGATCAGGGCCGGCACCAGCAACTCCCCNGTGGCCGGATTGCGGGGNTCAAAGATGCCCGCTGCAAGGTCTTCCTGNCGCCGGGGCCCCGGCCGTACCAGCGTGCCGCTGTGATCGCGGTAGGCGCCCTCACCGTACACCACCATCGAGGACGCTAACACCATCCGCCGCACATCTGCCCGGTCCATTCCGGCCAGCAGCACCGCCGTGGCAAGATCGTTGTTGCGTACATAGCCGGGGGCGTCGGAGAAGTCCACACCCAGTCCCACTTTGGCACTTTGATGAAGCACCACGGCCACCCCGTTAAGTGCACGGGCCACAGCGTCCGGGTCACAGACGTCACCTTCGATGAATTCAACGCTTGGGTCAGGAACGGGGCGGTGGGGNTGCGCTTCCTGTGTGAGTGAGTCCAGCACGCGCACTTCCCAATTGCGGGCCCGTGCCGCTCGCACCACGTGGGAGCCGATGAATCCGGCGCCNCCAGTAATGAGAACCTTCATGATCGTCCCTGCCCTTCAAAGACGCCGCCTTCAGCACTGCCCATGGGTGGGGCTTTAAGGATCGCTGCCACTGCGGCAGGATCAATGTGCGCCGGGGCCTATAGNCCAGCGCCAAGCACCGTGATGACTTCTGCCAGTGCCGCCAGTACCCGAGGCTGGGCGGCGGCGAGTCGTGCCAGCACCATCTCGGCCGTCACCGGAGCCGAACCATCGTGCCCGGTGTTTGCATCGGTAATATAGGCTAGGTTCGCAAACCCCATATTCAGTTCTGCCGCCAGCATGGGCTCCGGGTATTGCGTCATGCTGATGAGGTGGGCACCGCCGGCCACAAGAATTTCCGATTCGGCACGGGTTGCGAATCGCGGGCCGTTGACCACGGCCACGGTTCCTTCAGTAACAAACCTCTCTCCGCAACTCTCCAAAGCGTTGATCAGCACCTGGCGAAGCCGCTCACAGTACGGATCCGCCGCTGGCAGGTGCTGTACCCCGGTAGCCAGCGAGCCGTCGAAGAACGTATCCGCCCGCCCNCATGTCTTATCGATCAGTTGGTCGGGGACGGCGAACGAGTCTGTCCCGTGTCTGGAGTTCAAGCCACCCACAGCTGACGAGGAAATGACGGCCTCCACGCCCAGCGACTTCAACGCCCAGGCATTGGCCCGGTAGTTGATCTGCTGCGGGGCTGTGCCATGGCCCTGGCCATGTCGGCTCAAGAACGCGACCTCCACCTCATTGAGCATGGCAACCGTGATGGGCCCCGACGGGGCGCCGAANGGAGTCTGGACTTCGAGTTCAGAGTGCACCTGCGCACCAGTTAGCCGGTACAGCCCGGACCCGCCCACGATGGCAATCCGAGGGCGGCAAAATCCCTGTCATCTGCTGCGGCCTGAAATTCGTGCTGTAGGGCATGGAACCCATCATGCCAAAACTGTCGGCAAAGTGAGGCTTGAATTTCTTACGGAACCAAAACACTTCGCGAACATTGGCCCGCATCAATTGGGAGCACTCCTGCCCATAGGCGCACAGAAAGTAGGGTCGAGACCACTACCCGAAGGGATCGCACCCACGGCGCCGGGGCGGCCGGCTTCTAAGTCAAATGTATCCGGAGTCACTATTAATGCTATTGTCGACAATCGACACACTGACAATATCGACCACGAAGGGATGTGCCATGGCCAAGCTGGAACGGCTTTCACTGAAGGACCGGTTGGCAACGGAACTTCGTCGCAAGATACTCTCCGGAGCCCTGNCCCCGCACTTTCGCATCACCGAACAGGATCTCGCCGACGAGTACGGGGTGAGCAGGGCGGTGGTTCGGGAGACCATGCTGGTGCTTGAACTCCAAGGCCTGATCGTGTCCACTCCCTACAAGGGCTCCGAGGTGGCGTCAATCTCCCGCGTGGAAGTTGCCGGATTACTGATTCCCATCCGCATCCAGATCGAGCAGTTTGCCCTTGCCCAGAGTGTCGCCGATTTTGATGCAGAGATCTTTAGGGAGTTTGAACGTGTCCTTGCAGACATGGAAGAGGCCATCTCAGAGCAGGACACCGAAGCGTTTAACGATGCTGACATGCGCTTCCATGCGATCATCGTGGACACCTCCNCCACGGACTCCGCACGCAGCATCTGGGACTCCATTCACTCCCGCATCCGCATGCACTTCGCCATGCAAACCGGGCGCACCGGCGCCCTCGCGCAGTTCGTGGAGGACCACAGGTCACTCGTTGACGTGTTCCGAACACGCGACGTCGCTGCGAGCATGTCCGCGATCGCCACCCACATCACTGAGACCAACGAGCCGTATCTGCGCCTGCTCGAAGAAACTCTCTAGCTTCCACATCAGATTCAAAGGACACACCATGATCGAGACAGTAGCCGCCTCCGAGGCGCCAAAAGCTCCAGCCACCCAGACCGAGGGTAGATAAGGTGCTTGTGATAGGAGCCATTCTCGTTGTCGGTGCAGTGGTTGCCGCGCTCCTGCTCTGGCCCAGCCAGGCACAGTCATCCGCCAGCGCACTGTTCGATGGATCCACCCGCATCTTTGGTGCCCCTGTCCAAGTCCTCGGATTGGGCTGCTTCCTGCTGGCCGTCCTGTTGGCAGTTTCAAAGTTTGGTCGCATCAAACTGGGCGAGGGAAAGCCTGCCTATTCAAACTCCAGCTGGTTATTCATGTTCATTTCAGCCGGTCTTGGCTCGGCAACCATGTACTGGGCGTTCATGGAATGGGCCTATTACTACCAAACCNCCGGACTGAACATGGCGCCGGGATCCCGCGAAGCCCTCGACATGAGCATGGCATACGCCTTCTTCCACTGGGGACCGATCCCGTGGGCCATGTACGCCGTAGCAGGGATTTCCATGGCCTATTACTTTCATGTCCGCAAGGGCAAGCGCCTCAGTTATGCAGGAAACATCGAAGCTGTCACGANNAAAGTGAAAGCTGACGGCATTGCCGGGCGCATCATTGACCTATTGTTTCTCTTCGGCACCTTCGGTGGGCTGATTCTGACCGTCACAGTCACCGTGAACACCGTTTCGGCCGGTATTGCCAGCTTGTCCGGCATCGAGAACTCATTCGGACTCAAGGCCATCATCTTGACGGGGTCCACAGTGGTATTCGGGCTCAGCTCCTTCATCGGCATCGACAAAGGACTGCAAAAGCTGGCANAAACAGCTGTTGTCGGCTCGTTTGTCTTCGCGGCAGTGGTGTTCCTGATCGGGCCCTCTGAGTTCATCATGGACAATATTGTCAATGCCGCCAGCTTGGAGGCTCAGAACTTCCTGCACATGAGCCTGTTCACCGACCCGAACGGAGGTGGCTCGTTCACCCGCGACTGGACGGTATTTTATTGGATGTACTGGATTTCCTACCTCCCCGGCGTGGCAATCTTCATCACCCGCGTCTCCAAGGGCCGCACCATTCGCCAAACCGTTTTGGGCCTGATCGTCGGCGGATGCGCTGGCACCATGTTCTTCTTCGGCATCCTTTCCAGCTACGCCCAGCACCAGATGGCCCATGGCACCATCAACGCCCCACAGGTGATGGCAGAGAAGAGCGGGGACACAGCAGTTGCAGAATTGTTGAACACCCTGCCCTTCGGTGGATTCTTCTCCATTGTGTACTTCATCATCATGCTCGTGTTTCTGGCATCGCACATGGACGCCACATCCTTCACCGTTGCAGCCGTCAGCACCCGCAACCTCNCCCACGGCACCGACCCATCGCGCGGACTGCGCCTGTTCTGGGTTGTCTTGCTTGCCGCCGTTCCGATGGCCATGCTCGCCATTAACGCCGATCTTGGCACACTCAAGACCGGACTCACCTTGACTGCCATACCCTTCATAGTCCTGTTGCTGGTCCAAGTGTGGGGCTTGTGCAAATGGCTGCGGGAGGACGCGCACCGCATCGATCCAAAACAGGACTGCTCCGTCCGGCGACATTGCCTGACATGCCGGCAGATACAGCAATGAAGGGCAACCACTGAACATGTTGATCGTCGACGTTGAAGCCATCTGGTTGCGCATCCCTCCTTTGNGCGAAGCCTGCCAATGGGGCGAAGATGCATTTATTGTCAAGGTGCACACGGACACGGGGCTGGTAGGGATTGGGGAATCAGATAGTTCCNCCGCGGTCCTCAAAGCCATCATTGAAACACCCTCATCGCATTCCACAAGCCGGGGCCTGAAGGAAATTCTGCTGGGAGAAAACNCCTTGGATATTGAGCGTTTGTGGCACAAAATGTATGCGCAGTCCTCCTACATGGGGCGTCGGNGTGCGGCCATCCATGCGATGAGCGCCATCGACATTGCCCTGTGGGACATCGCTTCCCAACACCACGGCAAGCCCATCCACGCCCTGCTCGGGNGCAAGGTCCGGAACGAAATCGCCGCCTACGGAACGTTTATTCCCCGTGACAATCCGGCAGAAAATGCACCGCTTGTTGATGAACTGTTGCAGTCCGGGCTAACAAGCCTCAAGTTGNGGGGCGGGCTTTTCGGGGCTGATCCCGACCACGACGAAAAGGTTATGCGGGTTGTCCGCGAGGCCGTCGGCGACGGGACCCAGCTCGCCATAGACCTCGTGTACCAATGGAAGAACTACCACTACGCAAAGATCCAGTGCGAGCGGATGGCCGAGTTTAACCTTGCCTGGATCGAAGAACCGCTCCCCAGCGACGACCACGTGGGCCTGCGCCAGCTAGCGGAAACCTCCGGCACCAGAATCTCCGGCGGTGAAGGGCTGACCACCGTGGCCGAATTTTCCGAGTTCATCTGCGAATCCCGCCCGGACATCATCCAGCCGGACATCACACGCTGCGGCGGCATCACTGAGATGCGGAAGATTCACCACGTCGCAGCCCTGAACAGCACCGAACTGGTCCCGCACGGCTTCAGCACCGGTATCCTGATGGCTGCCACAGTCCAGTTTCTGGCCAGTATTCCAGGCGGGAACTTGATCGAATTCTCCGAAAGTACCAGCCCGCTCTCACTGGACTTGGTCACAAACCCCGTCAGCCTCCGCAATGGCAGGGTCAGCGTCCCGGACACCCCTGGACTCGGCATTGAGCTTGATGAGGATCTTGTGGCCAAATACCGCGTCGAAATGACGCTTGGAGCCTAGGCGCACAGACCCCGGCCATCGAAGTGGCCCGTAGGCGCAGCCGGGCACGGCGGCCCCGCGTCACTGCTGCGGTTCCGTGATGGGATCGAGCACCTTGTAGGCGAGGAGCTTGACACGGTCGCTGACCAACGCCCAGATGATGGCGTATCCCCAGACGAACCCCGCCCATCCCCAACCCAGCGGGGTCATGAACAGGCCGTAGACGGCGATGAGGGTCGCAAGTACCTGGGTCCCCAGGACGGCGAGCAGCAGGATGCGGGCAGGACGGATTGACCAGAACGGGCCGCGTGTGCGGGTCAGGAAGATGGTCAGATGACCGGCCACCGACAGCATCAGATACATCATGGTCTGCAGTTGGGGACGACCAATGCCAAAGACCCTGTCACCAAGGTAGAACAGGCCAAAGGCGGCGATCGGGCCGAGCACGCCCAGCACTGTCGCTATCCCCAACACCAAGCGCATGTTCCAGGCTTCGGGCTGGCTGCGGTAGCGGACGTTGTCGTAGGCGATCGAGAGGATCGCGCCGTCGTTCAGCAGTGCGAGCATCACGATCATGATGGCGGTGACCGGGTAGAAGTTGAACACGAGGATGGTGAGGGTGACGAACAGCAGCACGCGCAGCGTCTCGGCGATGCGGTACATGGCGTAGGAATTCATCCGTTGGAAGATCCGCCGGCTGATCTTGATCGCATCGATGATCACCGACAGGCCCGGGGTGAGCAACACAATTGCTGCGGCTGCACGGGCAGCGTCGGTGGCCCCGGACACCGCAATGCCACAGTCTGCCTTCTTTAAGGCCGGGGCGTCGTTGACCCCGTCGCCTGTCATGCCGACGATGTGTCCACGCTGCTGCAGGACCTCGACAATGTGGTATTTGTGCTCGGGAAAGACTTGGGCGAACCCGTCAGCGCTTTCAATGGACTCTGCAGTTGCGGCACTTTCAGTCTTCTCCACCTCCCCNAGGCCGGCGGCGTCGAGAATGTTCGCACCCAAACCGACCTTGACGGCGGTTTCCCTGGCGATTGCCAACGCATCCCCNGTCACCATCTTCACTTCCACACCCATCTTCCGTGCGGTGGCGATGGTGGCCGCAGCATCCTCACGCGGAGGATCAAACAGCGGTAGGACGCCCAAGAAGTGCCAGTCTCCACCAGGGTCGGTGCGGGCCACACCGAGAGAACGGTAACCGCGCACAGCGAAATCGTTAACGGCAGCGTCGACGGCGGACTTCACCGCGGAGGCGTCCGCGGCCAGTGCCAGCATCACTTGTGGCGCCCCNTTGCTCACCTTGAACGTGGCCGGTCCCACGGTCCCTACTGTGCTCTCTAAAGTGTCGGCCCCNTTTTCAGTGACGGTCGCCTCAGTGCGCTTGCTGACCGGGTCGAAGGGCTGGTAGCCCGTCACGGTGTATCCGTGCAGTGCGTTAGGGTCACTGAGCCCGCCGAGGATAGCGAGATCTATGGGGTCGTCGTTGTCTGCGCGGGAGGCCAACGCNCCTGCAATGATCACCTCTGCGGCTGTGACCCCGTCGGTGCAAAATGGATCCCCNAATGTCAGTGAGTTTTGGGTCAGCGTTCCTGTCTTGTCGGAGCAGAGAACATCGACGCCGGCGAGTTCCTCAATCGCCACAAGCCTGGAGACGACGGCCTGTTTCGTGGCAAGGATCCGGGCACCAACAGCCATGGTGACTGATAGCACCGTGGGCATGGCGACAGGGATCGCCGCAATCGTCAGCACCAGGGCGAACTGCAGCGTGGTCAGCAGCGGATCATGGCGCAGCAGCGACACGAGAACTATCACGGCAACGAACACGGCAGCAAGAATGATGAGGTAGTTGCCGATTTTNAGCACGGCCTTNTGGAAGTGGCTGACCGTGTGCGCACCCTGTACCAGTTCAGCTGTTGCGCCGAAGTAGGTGCGGGTGCCCGTGGCGTAGACCAATCCGTCAATCTCGCCGCGGCGGACAATCGAACCGGAATACACTGGATCACCGGGCGCACACGTGATCGGCAGCGATTCCCCGGTCAGTGCGGATTGGTCAACCTCGATCTCATCGCCCTCGAANAGACGCGCATCAGCGGGAATGATATCGCCGAGCCGAAGCCTGATGACGTCTCCTGGCACCAAGTCTCGGGCAGCAGGNGTGAGCCACGTGCCGTCGCGTCGGACACGGGCGTTGACGGCCAACTTCGCCCGCAATGCCTCGATGGCATTGCCGGCCTGGCGTTCCTCACTCCAACCCACCAGGGCGTTAGCCAGCAGTAACACCAGAATGATGAAGAAGTCCGGCCAGTGCCCCACCACAGCAGACAGGATGACGGCGGCTTCAATCATCCAAGGTATCGGCCCNCAGAAGTAGGACAANAACTTCAGCAGTGCATTCACATGGTGCTCGGAAATCTCGTTCGGACCGTACTGGATCAGCCGCTTAGCAGCTTCCACCTGACTCAGCCCGTCCGCCGATGTTCCTAGCTGACGCTGCACTTCTTGCATCGGCAGCGTCTTGAAGCTCTCCGCTGGTGTGGGATCGCTCCCGGAGACGGGTTTCTGCGGGTTGGCCACCCCGGTGTCTTAGTGGCCATGGCCTACTCCGGTGGGGTTCCAGGCCCAGTTGCGGATTTCTGGGAGGTCTTGGCCGTGTTGGTTGATGTAGAGGTTGTGCTCGATGAGCTTGTTAGCCATCTCCTGCTTGAGGTAGTCCCCGGTGGCGCCGAGCTGGGGCAGCCTGTCGATGACGTCCTGGACGAGGTGGTAGCGGTCGAGCCGGTTTTGGACGCGCATGTCANNGAAGGGCGTGGTGATGGTGCCTTCTTCGTTGTAGCCGCGCACATGCAGATTGTGGTTGGTTCGCCGGTACGTGAGGCGGTGGATCAGGGTCGGGTATCCGTGGAACGCGAAAACGATGTGCTTGTCCTTGGTGAACAAGGAGTCGTAGTCCGCGTCAGAGAGCCCGTGCGGGTGCTCACTGGCTGATTGGAGCTTCATCAGGTCCACCACGTTGACCACCCGGACCTTGAGCTCGGGCAGGTGCTCGCGCAGGATCGAGACGGCGGCCAGCACCTCAAGGGTAGGNGTGTCACCGCAGCAGGCCAGGACGACGTCGGGCTCGGCGCCGCGGTCGTTGCCGGCCCACTCCCAGATACCAATTCCCTTAGTGCAGTGGATTTCCGCGTCGGCCATGGAGAGCCATTGGGGCATGTCGCGTTTGCCGGCGACAATGACGTTGACGTAGTGGCGGCTGCGCAGGCAGTGATCGGCGACGGTGAGCAGGCAGTTGGCATCTGGTGGCAGGTACACCCGGACAATGTCTGCCTTNTTGTTCACCACATGGTCAAGGAAGCCAGGATCTTGGTGAGTGAACCCGTTGTGGTCCTGCTGCCACACGTGGGAGGCCAAGAGGTAGTTCAACGAGGAGATATCACGGCGCCACGGCAATGCCTTGGTGATCTTGAGCCACTTGGCATGCTGGTTGAACATCGAGTCAACAATGTGGATGAACGCCTCATAGCAGTTGAATAGGCCGTGGCGGCCAGTGAGTAGGTAGCCTTCCAACCAGCCTTGGCTCTGATGCTCGGAAAGCATCGAGTCCAGCACTAACCCAGACGGGGACAANAACTCATCACCTTCTACCGTATGGGCGTCCCATTGGCGGCTGGTGACCTCAAACACTGCCCCNAGCTGGTTTGAGAGCGTCTCATCCGGGCCGAAGAGACGGAAGTTGCGCTGGCCCGTATTCAGCTTGATCACATCGCGCAGGAAATCTCCCAGAACCAGCGTGTCTTTCGCCTCGAGCGCACCAGGTGCCCCNACGGCGACGGCGTAGGCCCGGAAGTCGGGCATGCGTAGATCCCGCAGCAGCAGCCCGCCGTTGGTGTGCGGGTTCGAACCCATCCGATGATCCCCAGATGGGGCCAGCTCCTCTAGATCCGGCAGCAGCCGCCCGTCGGCATCGAAGAGTTCCTCCGGTTTATAACTGCGCATCCACTGCTCCAACTGATTGACATGGCCGGGGTGGACCTCGTCAACCAGAAGCGGTACCTGGTGCGAGCGGAAAGTGCCCTCAACCTTCAGGCCGTCAACCACCTTGGGCCCGGTCCACCCTTTGGGCGAACGCAACACGATCATCGGCCACCGCGGCCTTGCGGTGTTGGCACCGAGTCGGGCATCGGATTGAAGGGTGCGGATGTCCTCAACGGCCGAATCCAGCACCTGCGCCATCAGCTGGTGCATCATCTGCGGATCATCGCCTTCAACGTAACGCGGGTCCCACCCGCAACCACGCAANAACTGATCCAGTTCCTCGGGCTCAATACGGGCCAGTACGGTGGGATTGCTGATCTTGTACCCGTTCAGGTGCAGGAGCGGCAGCACCGCGCCGTCGCTCACTGGGTTGAGGAACTTTGTGGATTGCCACGCCGTAGCCAACGGCCCCGTCTCGGCCTCACCGTCGCCCACCACACAAGCGACCACCAGATCCGGATTATCGAACACGGCCCCGAACGCGTGGCTGAGCGAATAGCCCAGCTCCCCGCCCTCATGGATTGAGCCCGGCGTGGTCGGGGCCACATGGCTGGAAATGCCGCCCGGGAATGAGAACTGCTTGAACAGTTTCTTCATACCAGCCTCGTCTTGGCTGATGTCCGGGTAGATCTGCGAATAACTACCTTCAAGGTAAGTGTTGGCCACCAAAGCCGGTCCGCCATGGCCGGGCCCGGCAACATAGAACATGTCCAACCCGTATTTGATGATCACCCGGTTCAAATGCACATAGATAAAATTCTGTCCCGGCGTGGTGCCCCAATGCCCCACCACCAAAGGCTTCACATCCGAAAGTGCCAGGGGNCGCTTCAGGAGGGANTTGTCATAAAGATACAACTGCCCCACTGACAAATAGTTCGCTGCCCGCCAATACGCATCCATCCGGGACAACAGTTCCTCACTCAATGGCGGCTGCGGACTTGTTGCTGGAGCCTGCGCCGCGGTGTTGTTTGTCATGGTTTAGTCCTTATCACATGGTGGTGTGTGTAGCTGGGCCAACGGATGGGCCAGTGGTTGGACCAGGGCACCCTTCATGCTGTCGGGCAGCTGCATGGCCTTTTAGCCCTACTAGGGTGATCTCATCCAAGGTCTACTGGCCCACGGCCTTTCCCAGTCCCTGCATGGTCGTTTCGATCCCCGGACGGTCCACGTCAACCTTGGCATCAGAACTACAGCTATCAGGTCCACCACTATGAGGGCCTCAGGAAAAACCATGACAAGTCCTTGCGAACTGGGCTCAATTTCGCAGGAACTAAGCCACTGTGTGTGAAGGTCGCTGGCGGGTCTAGGTCAGCTGGTCGCCGGCTGTAAACCGGCTACGTTCATTCGAATCGGTGGCTTTGCAACCCGTGGCTGCTCGCAGACTAAAATCCATCGATTTATTTCATCCTACGCTCGTATGACACACCTGCTACAAGAAAGCTTTAGCGGGTGCATCTACTTGTTCGCCAGTGCAGAGGAACACGGTGAGCATAACTGGCAACTTATTCCCCACTACCCATACTGAGGGGTATGACAGGATCTGCAGAGAACAAGCATCACTTCCGTTGCACCGAGGATGCGGAGCCAACGGTATGAACACTCATCTTGAACGGCTGGCCCAAGTTGCAGAGATCCTGAGCCGTCATGGCTTGGGCTCCATAGCAGCCGCCACCGGGGTAGACAGGTGGCGCATGGCACAGGCACTGGGATCANAACCCCAAATTTCCCACCCACACCGCATCAGACTTGCCTTGGAAGAGCTCGGCCCCGTATTCATCAAGCTCGGTCAGATGCTCTCCACCCGTCCAGACCTGCTTCCGGCGGGGTATATTTCTGAGCTCGCGAAGCTTCAAGATGGCGCACCGCCCGTTGCAGCGGATGTTATCCGCTCCACCATCTTGCAGGAGTTGGGCGCAGCACCGGAAGAACTTNTTGCCACGTTCCAGGACGTCCCCTTGGCCAGTGCCTCGATCGGCCAGGCCCATGCGGCCACACTTTTCGACGGCACCGACGTCGTCGTGAAAGTTCGCCGGCCAGGTGTTGTAGCCCGGGTCAACGAGGACCTGGAAATTCTACAAAATCTAGCTACCTACGCCGGCCGGAGCTGGCCGGCAGCCGCCGACTACAATTTCAGCGGAATCGCGTCCGATTTCGCAACAACCCTGCGCGCTGAACTGGACTACCTGCAAGAAGGCCGCAATGCGGAGCGTTTTGCGGCAAATTTCGTTGCTGACCCCGGCATTCACATTCCCAAAATTATTTGGAAAACAACAACCTCTCGGGTGCTGACCATCGAAAGAATTTATGGCATCAAGGTCGACGACGTCCAAGGGCTTAGCGGCGCCGGGATCGACCTGCATGAACTTGCCACCCGCGCGGCCGGTGCGGCCCNNAAAATGATCTTTGAGGACGGCTTCTTCCACGCAGATCCACACCCCGGCAATCTATTTGTCGAGACTGCGGGCACCATCGGTCTGATCGACTTTGGCATGGTCGGCGAGGTGGNNATGCCCCTCCGCGAACGGTTGGCCAAACTGCTGCAGGCATTCACCGCCAACAACCCTGACCGGATCAGCCGGGCGCTGTTGGAGCTTTCTACCGCACCGCCAACCACAGACCGCACTATGCTCCGCCACGACTCGGCCGTGTTCGTACAGTTGTATCAAGGCAAANAATTGGGCCAGCTAGAAATTGCCCCGTTGGTCATGCAGTTGCTGGCCATCTTACGCAACCACCATCTCCAACTGCCCCGTGAAATGGCTCTGCTCGCCAAAATGCTGCTCATGACCGAAGGCATGGGTGCCCGTCTGGATCCGGAGTTCAGCCTCGGCAACGTCCTCAAACCTTATGCCACGGCTCTGGCGATGGAACGTTTTGAACCTCGCAGGCTCACCCAGGCCTTCTCTCGGCTGGGATTGACAGTGGCGGAGCTTGGCCTGGACCTGCCGGAAAAACTGGAACGGCTGGTTGGGCGCATGGATGACGGCGTCGAAGTGCATTTGCGGACTTCTGAGTTGGAGCCGTTGGTGGTCCGGGCCGAANAGATCGGCAACCGGCTGGTTGCTGGGATGGTTGCCGCCGCTTTCATCCGCGGCATCGGGGACGTGGCGACGGCGGACAGTCAACGGCTAAAGACGTGGNGGAAGCCCCTTGTTGCTGGGGCAATTGGCGCAGTAGGGGCGTTGAGCACCTATCTTGCGTGGACGGGCCGGCGCCAGCGGCGTGGCTGACAGCGGTGACTAACAGAGGCGACTAACAGAGGCGAGCATGTGCCGGAGTCCACCCGGAAAAGCTCTGAGCCCTGCGGCCATCGCGCGTCACTCTCGGCCAATTCAGTGGGCAAAGGTCATCGCACGGCGGATCTCGCTGGTGAATGAGGGCTGGATCGATGCCTTTCTTGACCCCGAACGTGCGGCTGGGCTCGTTAAGTAAGGAGCCTTGACGAAGGGCTCGTGGCTTCTGAGGGGCTGCACGGATTCATGGCGCCCGGGGAGCACTGCCTCATGGTGATTTCAGCGCAGCAGCCACACTAAATCTTGCCGCACGTCGATGAATGTGGTGGGCGCGTCCGCGTCCGTGCGCCACCGGCGCTCCTTGGGCTGGGCGGGAAAAGAACCAGCTCTTGGCAAATTCCACCAGCACCAGATACACCACTGTCATCGCCAGCAACGCCAGAAAGAACGGCACGGGCAGCGGATCAAATCCCATAACTGCACCCAAAGGTGAAAGCGGCAAATAGATGCCGACCGCCACAACACCCAGGGAAGCCCAGAGCAGTCCTGCGGAGGGACGGCTGCGCAGAAACGGAACTCGCCGGGTCCTAATGGCAAAGATGATCAGGGTTTGGGTGGCGATGGATTCAATGAACCAGCCGGCCCGGAACTCCCCNGGTGCCGCCGTGAAGACGAACAGCATCAGGCCGAACGTGGCAAAGTCGAACAGTGAGCTGATCGGGCCGAACAAGAGCATGAACCGGCGGATGAACGCAATGTCCCAATGAGAGGGNGCCAGCAACTGCTCCGCATCGACCTTGTCCCCGGGAATGGCAAGCTGGCCGGTGTCGTAGAGAAGGTTGTTGAGCAGGATCTGGCCAGGGAGCATGGGCAAGAAGCTGAGCACAACGGAGGCGGTTGCGGCGCTGAACATATTTCCGAAGTTGCTCGAGGTTCCCATCAGGACGTACTTGATCGTGTTCGCGAAGATTCGACGGCCCTCCCGCACCCCTTCGGCCAGGACACCAAGGTCCTTGTCCATCAGGACAATGTCGGCCGCGTCCTTGGCCACGTCGGTGGCGCTGTCCACGGATATGCCGACGTCTGCGTGGTGCAGCGCCAGGGCGTCGTTGACGCCGTCACCCAGAAAGGCGACAGCGCGCCCCTCCTGGCGCAACATGCCGATGATGCGCGCCTTCTGTTCGGGTGAGACCCGGGCGAAAATAGTTGTGTCCCGGACGGCCGTGGCCAGTTCCGGATCCGCCAGCGCCTGAACTTGGCCGCCCGTCAGCGTCCCGCCGGACACCAGGCCCAGATCCCGGCACACTTTTTCTGCAACCCTGGCGTTGTCTCCCGTGGCAATTTTGACAGCGATGCCCAAGGAAGCCAACTCCACCAGGGAGTCCTTGGCGTTGGCCTTGGGCTGGTCCAGGAAAATGAGGAAACCGGCCAGGGTCAGGCTGTTCTCATCCGCTGGCGTGATCGCGGTCAGGCCCACAACGGTGCGGGTGGCGACGGCGATGACCCGTGCCCCGGCGTCGTACTGTTTATCCAACTGCACCTGCGCGTGTGGCGGGATATTGGAGCACAGTTCCATGACATCCTCAGGTGATCCCTTCGTGACAATCCTTTGGGCACCGGCCGCATCCGTCACAAGAACGCTGGTCATCCGGCGCTTGTGGTCANNGAAGGGTATGATGCCGAGTCTGCGGTGNGCCCCAGCATCGAAGTCGTTGGCCTGCGAGGATTCCCAGAGCGCGGCATCAAGCGGGTTTTGGCCCACAGCGGAGACTGTGCCGTGCGTGTAGTCAGCTTCAGTGGCGACAAGTCCCAGTGTGAAGAGCCGCTGCTCGGAAACCTCGGGCAGGACGGGCAGTGCCGCCGTGAAGCTGATGCGCCCCTCCGTCAGGGTCCCGGTTTTGTCCGTGACCAGCACATCCATGTCGCCAAGATCCTCGATGCAGATGAGCCTCTTGACCAACACCTGCCGCTTGGCCAAAGCCCGGGTTCCTGCTGCGAGGCAGGTACTGACAACGGCGGGCAGCAACTGCGGGGTGATGCCGACGGCGATGGCCAGGGAGAACAGCAGGGACTCCAGNCGGGGGCGGCCCAGCAGCAGGTTTGCAATGAAGATCAGTGTTGTTAGGCCGACGGCCACTTGCAGCAGCAGGAAGGAGAAGCGTTTCAGGCCCCGCTGGAATTCGGTTTGCGGCTGGCGATCCCCNAGGCCCAGGGCAATTCGACCAAACTCGGCCCGGCCTCCGGTGGCGACCACAACACCCGTGCAGCTTCCGCTCTGGACTACGGTACCCATGAACAAGCAGCAGAAAAGGTCCCCNAGTGCCACCTCTCCGACGATGGATGCAGTGGTCTTTTCCGCAGGCAGCGACTCCCCNGTGAGAATGCTTTCATCGCATAACATCTCCTCGCTGGTGAGCAGCCGGATGTCCGCCGGGATGATCGCACCCAAGGCCAGCCGCACCACATCCCCGGGCACCAAACCCACTACGTCAATTTGGCACGGAGCACCGTCCCGCAGGACAACGACCGTGTGAGTGACGCGTGAATGCAGTGCCTCGGCCGCGCGTTCGGCCCGGAATTCATTGCTAAAGCCCAAGCCCACGCTGACCAGCAAGATGGCGCCAATGACAATCGAATTCGTCGCATCCCCNAGGAATAGGGACAGGCCGGCAGTGACAATCAAAAGAATTAAAATNGGACTGCCCAGCTGACGGCCCAGCACCTTCCACGGGCTGGCCTTGTGAGTGCGCAGCGCGTTAGGTCCCACGGAAGCCAGACGCTCCTGCGCTTCACTGCTGGAAAGTCCCAGAGCGCTCGAATCAAGTTCAGCCAGCACCTGCTCGGGGAATTCTGGGCTGCCTCTGTGATGGACAGCAGCTTCATCGGCAGGCTAGTGGCTTCAGACTTTGTCAGCAGGCTCATCGTCACCGTCTTGGAAGCCCTCGGCGGGGTTGTTCGCTCTCTGGTGCTTCTTTGCTGTGTGGACAACCAGTACCGGGCAGGTGGCGTGCTCGGCGCAGGCCGAGCTGACAGAGCCCAGCAGCAAGCCCGCGAATCCGCCGTGTCCACGTGAGCCGACGACGAGAAGTTGCGCGGATGTGGCCAGCTCCAACAGAACCTTCGCTGGTTGGCCGCGGATAATTTTGGTGGTCAGGCCTTCAGGNGGTGTATCCCCGAACGCCTGAACCAGGGCCGTCTCCATGACTTCTTGTGCCGTGTATTCAGGATCCCAGTCAGCAGAGGCATACGGGCCGTACATCGACTCAAGATGCCACGCCACGAGCACCGTGATGGTGGCTCCGAGGGTTGGTGCCAGCGTGTTTGCCCATTTCAAGGCAAGAAGTGATTCTGGCGAACCGTCAACTCCCACCACAATGGGCGCACCTTCGCGGTTTGCAAATTCTTTCATGGCATGACCGTCCTTTTATTTCTAATATTCCTGCCCGATGTGAGCCGTGCACAGGGTCCAAGGTCCCTACTGGCGAGCTCCTATCCGAGCGTTCGGAGCGCACGGTGGGCGCTTTCCACCGCCACAGCCCGAAGGGTTATCAGCGCCAATGCCTTGCAAGTAGTGTGCGCCAGGTAGATGACCTCGAACTTGCCGTCCTCAGGAACCCTGGCATCACTGACCGTCGCGTACTTCGCCATGCGGTGGACATGGGCAAGAATCAGGCTGTCGAAACAGGCGCGCGCTCCATCCGGGCGCTCGATCCCGAACCAACACAACCCAGGAAGTGTTCTTGCCACACCCAACAGAGGAATGCACGTACCGCTCCACAGGGGTTCCCACATCTTCGCGGACCATCAACTTCAACACGTCCATGACGCCGTTGATAACGTCGTTAAACCCGTCTTCACCGCTAACGCAGACAATCAGCACCGGTGGGCCACCCATCGCTTCTACGCTCGCCCGGGTGGTTATTGAGCGCTGAACAACCGTTCTGGCCAACTCCTGCCCGTGCCCGGCATGGTTGGTGGGCAGCAGATCGAGAGAGACGTCCGGCATGCGTGCGGCCAGCTCCGGCGAAAGCCGGCGGCGCAGATAGAGCGCAACCTTCTGTGGATCCGGATCGAAGACCACCGCAATCCGCGAGAATCGGCTCTTCCCTGGTTCCTGCCCTGTCATGGTTCCATCTCTTAAAATGAGGCAAAATCGATAGAAAGGAGTCAGGAACGCCAGAGCCCCGTGCGGCACCGGCTGCCAACGGGTGTGGCTGTCTTCGCCTGGCCCTTTTAGTATCCGGTGAACTCCTCGGTGCGGATGTCGTCGTCGTCGACGCCCGTAGCGTTGAGCAGCATACGCATAGCGGCCACCATGCCCGCGGGACCGCAAAGATAGTAAATCGGCACGGTCACGTCTTTTAGGTGCCTGGCCAGCATCTCTTGGTTGATGTACCCCGTTTCCCCGGTCCAGCCATGTCGAGAGTTTTCGGGCTCGGTCATGGTGGCCACAATGGTGATGCTCTCTTGCGCGCTGGCGATGCGGCCCAGTTCATCCAAGAAGGCTGCATCCTCTGCACGCTTGTTGGAGTAGAACACTATGATCGTGTGGCCCGTCTTGTCATGGACCGATTCCATGATGATGCTGCGCACGGGCGTAATGCCGATTCCNCCAGTCAGAAAAACCGCGGGTCTGGAGACATTGTTATGCAATGTAAATGATCCGTAAGGGGCATCNAACTCCACCTCGGTGCCAAGAGGCATGTCCTTGAGCACGCGCTTAAATGCTGTGTCTCGCATGCGGGTGGTGCACATCAGGTTCGACTCGTAGGGNGCGCTGGCGAGGGTGAATCCGCGAGTATTTCCTTCCGCATCGGTTGCTGGAGGGTCAAGCAGGGTGTAGTCCGCGAACTGACCGGCCTTGTACGTGAATCCTTCGGGCTTCTCAAACTGGAACAGCATGGTTGCTTCGGCTGCTTTNTCCTTCTTCACAAGCTTCGTTCTTGGCAGTGTCATGGTGGGCTTCCTTAATGTGAAGGATGGGTATCCGAGGGTGGTTCTGGCTCCTTGTCCGGCCCCAGAAAGTGGAACGGGAAGACGGGGTACGAATAGCCACTTATCCAGTAGGGTGAATATCCGAAGTATTTGTAGGCGTTTCGGTGGTATTCCCTCGTGGTGACCAACTCGGGGTTGTANCGGCGGTGCCCTGCCACCCGCTCGCGGGTTTGGTCGATGTGGACCTCACCAGCGCTGATGCTGGCGATGACGTCCACGGGGATGAAGGACTTCCTCTCCCNCACCCTAGGAACCCGCCGGATTCCACCACCAANAACCTGACTCTGTTCCCCTGCGGATCGATCAGCAGATCATGAACCTTCCCGACGTCGTTGCCATCCTTGTCTTTAACGACGTACCTGCGGACGTCTTCATCACCTAACTTGATGGTGGCTCCCATATCGCTAAGTCTCATGAGCATGCCGTTGTTCTGTGTTTTACCATGGTTCGTCCTTTCACAAGTTTCAGGCTGGCGTCCAGGGCTTCCCGAACACCGGGTTCTCTTAGCCGCCGGGGCCAGCCTGGATCCCTTGGCACCGATGCTGGCCAGCAGCTTCTTCCACGAGGCATCAAAGGACTCCGTCCCTTCGCGTTGAAGTTGCCCGGCCAGTACATGGTGATCGATGCCGACCTCCGCAAATGACGCCAGGAGCTGTTTTGCAGCCTGGACTTTCGCCGCTGGCAGGTCCCCNACCACCCCGTGATCACCGAACGCGGCCAGCGTCGCCTCCGGCATCGTATTGATGGTGAAGGGTGCAGACAAGGCTTGGACGTACAAAATATCGGGTGCGCCCGGGTTCTTTGTGGAGGTGCTGGCCCAGAGCAGGCGCTGNGGCCCTAGCCCTTCGTTGGCCAGCCGCTCCCACCGCGGGGAGTCGAGCAGCGTTTTGTAGGCCTGGTAGGCAAGCCTGGACACGGCGATGCCCAACCGGTCTTCGAGGTGGCCTGGGACCCTGCCGGCCACGGCCTTGTCCCACCGGCTGACGAACAAGGAGGCCACCGAGGCAACCGCAGGGTTCAAGCCTGCAGCCACCCGCCGCTCGATGCCCCGAAGGTACGCTTCAGCCGCGCCTTGGTATTGTCCGGGTGAAAANAGTAGTGTCACGTTGATGGGCACGCCCGCAAANNATGCACTCTTCAATGGCTGGCAGGCCCTCATCCGTCCCCGGATTTTGATGAAAATGTTTGGCCGCTCCGATGTAGCATGTAACGCCTTTGCCTGTTCGACGGTCGCAGCAGTGTCGCGGGCCAGCAGAGGNGATACTTCCAAGGACACCCAGCCGTCCACCCCATCGGTTCGCATATGGATCGGGGCGAACAGGTCCGCGGCCCGCCGCAGATCGGACACAGCCAAGTCANNGAAGACTTCCTCATCAGAACCCCGGCCCGCTTTCCGNGCGGCAATGTCCTGGTCGTAGTCCGGACCTGCCTCGATGGCCTGATCAAANATGGTCGGATTGGAGGTGAGCCCGGTGATCGAGTCCTCGCTAATGTAACGCTCGAGCGTGCCGGAATCGAGCAGGTTCCGGGTGATGTTGTCCAACCAGAGGCTCTGGCCGAACTCGTGAAGTTGTTGTGTGGGTTTCATCGGAGGTCCTTCATTGTCAGGGTTGGCGTCGTCAGTGCCCGGCCAGTTCGCGTGCGGCCGCCACAATATGCCGGGCGGATATGCCGGCGGCGTCCAGGAGCTCGGCGGCCTTGCCCGAGGTGGGCAGGCCCTGCACTGCCAGATGGGCCACTTGCAGTGCAGGCACGGAGGCGTTGGCCAGGGCTTCGAGCACAGCACTGCCCAGTCCNCCTTCGGGGTAGTGGTCCTCCACCACGACCAGGCGGCTGCCGGTGACCTCGCAGGCCTGAACCAGCGCTGCTTTGTCGATGGGTTTTACCGAGTACGCGTCAATGACCCGCGCCTTAATGCCCAAAGCCGCGAGTTCCTCAGCTGCTGCCAAGCATTCATGCAGTGTCACACCGGCCCCTATCAGGGCCACTTGGTCATGAGCTCCGGCGTTGTGGAGCTTCGAGCCGCCAAGAGGGAAAGTTTCGGAGGCAGGATAGATCACCGGGTAGGCACCNCTGGTGGTGCGCAGGTACACAATGCCGTAGGTATCTGCCATTGTCCGGGTGAGTTTGGCGGCACAGACGGCGTCAGCGGGGTAAAGAACAACGGAACCGTAAACTGCGCGCAGTGCGGCTAGGTCTTCCAACGCCATCTGGGACGGTCCGTCCTCCCCGATCTCAACTCCGGCGTGGGAGCCTACCAATCGGATGTTGACCTGTGAGATCCCGGCCATGCGGATGAAGTCAAANGCACGCGAGAAGAACACCGCGAAAGTGGAGGCAAAGGGCACGTACCCGCGCACCGCAAAGCCCACCGCCGATGCGACCAGCTGTTGCTCTGCGATGAACATTTCAAAGTACCGTTCCGGGCACACTTTGGCGAACTCTTCGGCGTGGGTTGAGTTCCCGACTTCCCCGTCAAGGACGACGACCTCAGGGCGGGCCGCCAGTGCGGCGATGGCAGCTCGNAAGGCCACCCTGGTGGCCACCTTCTCGCCCAGTTCATAGCTGGGAAGTACGACGGCGGCACCCGGGTTGGCCTTGATGGCCGGGACCGCCTGGCCTTGGGCGGGTGAGAGTGTTTTGATTTGCAAATTGGTGGGTCCGCCCAGTGCCGTGATGGCCCGTTCCGCCATGTCCGGCGGGAGGGCCTTGCCGTGCCAGCCGTTCTTGTCCTCCAACTCCGGCACACCCTTGGCCTTGATGGTCCTGGCCAGGATCACCGTCGGCGTAGCGGGGTCCTCACGGGCCTGGCCCAATGCCGCGTCTATGGCTACCGGGTCGTGACCGTCGATGACGATGGCACGGGCCCCAAAAGCTTCAACCCGGGCGGCGTACCGCTGTACATCCCATTGGAGTTCAGTGGGCCCGCGCTGGCCCAGCCGGTTGATGTCCACGATCGCGGTCAGGTTGCCCAACTTGTAGTAGCTGGCCTTGTCCAGTGCTTCCCAGATGGAGCCCTCGGCGCTCTCGCTGTCCCCGCACAACACCCAGACGTGGTACGGCAATTTGTCCAAGTATTTTCCGGCCAAGGCGATCCCCACGGCGTCGGGCAGGCCCTGCCCCAGGGAACCTGTTGCCACATCAACCCATGGGATTGCCGGGGTGGGGTGCCCGGCCAAACGCGCCCCAAGNCGGCGGTAGGTGTTGATGAGCTCGTCCTCATCGACCACCCCGACAGCCCTGTACATGGAGTATAACAGCGGGGACGCATGGCCCTTGGAGAAGATCAGATGGTCATTGGCCGGGGACTCGGGCTTCTCCCAGTCGTAACGCAGATGTTCCGTCAANAGGACCGCCATCAGGTCCGCCGCAGACAGGGACGAGGTGGGGTGGCCTGAACCGGCACTGGTACTGCAACGGATGGAATCCACCCGTAACTGCGCAGCTAGTCTGCGGTTAAGTTCAAGCTGATCTTCATCCATGGCGGGGCTCCTGCCAAAGGGATCTCGTGGAAATCTTCCACAAGTGTTCACGACAGGGAACTGCAAGGTCTAGGCGGCACCTCTAATCAAGTTACACCCGTGAGCCCATAGCTACCAGAGCACAACCAGCCCCACGCTGCGGTGTTGACGTGGTTGCCCCGGCACTGACTGCTCTGTTGTCCGGGTGAGCAAAGTGATAGATTTCCTCACAAGGTTGCCGAGCCGCAAGACAGCCGAAGGCCACAGCCCAAGAACAGGCCCAGCTTCGCTAGTGACCATCTAAGAGGGCCAGGATCGCGGTGCCACGTGGGAACTAGTCCGGCAGATGAGGTGACCCCGGATTCCGGGGCCGAGCCCATTCCCCATATGGGAAGAATCATCGTCATCACCCTTGCGGCTGCTTTGGGCGGTCTGCTCTTCGGGTTCGACACATCCGTTATCAACGGTGCTGTCAATTCAATTCAATCCGACTTCAACCTCGGCTCTGCAGCCATCGGATTCACCGTCGCCATCACCTTGATCGGCTGTGCCATCGGTGCATGGTTTGCCGGACAACTTGCAGATATCTGGGGCCGTAAGCCGGTCATGGTCTTGGCCGCGGTCTTATTTGTGGCCAGTTCAATCGGCTCAGGATACGCCTTCGCCGTGTGGGATTTGATGTCGTGGCGGCTCATCGGTGGGCTGGCCATTGGCATTGCCTCAGTCATAGCGCCTGCTTACATCGGTGAGATGGCCCCGGCACGGATGCGTGGCGCACTAAGCTCACTCCAGCAATTGGCCATCACGCTGGGAATCTTCTTGGCACTGCTCTCGGATGCAGGGCTGGCTGGGGCTGCTGGCGGTGCCGGCAACGAACTGTGGTGGGGCATGCCAGCCTGGCGGTGGATGCTGCTGGTCGGTGTCATTCCCGCGGTCGTCTATGGTCTTCTGTCCCTGACGATTCCCGAATCTCCCCATNTTTTGATTCGCAAGGGCCGGAACGAGGATGCGCTTGACGTGATTGTGCGCGTCGCCAATCCACCGAACCCACAGCAGCGCCTGAAAGAAATTCAGGACAGCTTGGAAAACGAAAAGCGCTCCACCTACCGTGATTTGCGCGGCCCGGCACTGGGGCTACAACCCATACTGTGGATTGGCATTGGTATGGCAGCCTTTCAACAGCTGGTAGGTATTAACGCGATCTTCTACTACTCCACCACGTTGTGGCAGTCAGTGGGTTTCAGCCAACAAGACTCGTTTACAACCTCCGTCATCACGGCCACCATTAACGTACTGCTGACGTTTGTGGCCATCTTCTTCGTCGACAGAGTAGGGCGCAAGCGCCTGCTGCTGGTGGGTTCCGTGGGCATGTTCGTGGGGCTTATTGCAGCCGCCATCTCCTTCTCCCAAGCGACCGGTTCAGGGGACTCACTGACCCTCGCGGCCNCCTGGGGACCGATCGCCCTCGTCGGTGCCAACCTGTTCGTCATCTTCTTCGCCGCCACGTGGNGGCCCGTCGTGTGGGTGGTCCTTGGAGAGGTCTTCCCGAACAAGATCCGTGGTCTAGCCCTGGGCATCGCCACAGCATTCAACTGGATCTTCAACTTCATCGTGACACTACTCTTCCCGATCATGAGCGCCGCAGTCGGCCTAGGCTATGTGTACGCCGGGTTCGCGTTCTTTGCCGTCCTGTCCTTCTGGTTCGTCAAGGCCCTGCTACCAGAGGTCAGCGGACTTGAACTAGAAGACAAGAGCAAGCTGATACGCCACAAAACACCACCGAGGACCTAGCAGAAACAACTACCAGACTGGGATCCAGCCACCCACCGCGGCGAGCCAGGCACCCCAGCGGATCCACGTCAGTGGGGACAGGCTCAAACGTATGGAACACAACCCAGAGCATGATCTGGATCCTCCATCAGAAGGGTCAGCTATCCCTCCCAAGGGTGCACACCCCCGCTACCTCCGCCGCCCGCCGCGGATGAGGGTCTGCGCCCCTACAACAGCCTCCGTTCAGAACTGACTCACAAGGACCACGACGTCATCGACACCGGGTGGGCTGGCTCAATTCCAGCGCAGTACGGGNTGGCCNCCCGTGTCCGGATTGGCGCCAGCAAGTGGTTTAACCTGCTGTGGCTGATTCCAATCGGCTTCTTGTTGTTGGTCATCGCGATTGCGGTGGCTAAGGGCATCCGCGGGCTTCCCAGCGTGCAGGCCTTCATGGCTGAGTATCCCGGAACATCCCGCCTTCGCGCTGATGCCCCGGTGGGATTCCCTGCCTGGCTGGGCTGGCAACATTTCCTGAACCTGTTCTTTATGATCTTCATCATCCGCTCCGGCTGGCAGATACTGGCCGATCATCCGCGGCTGTACTGGACCCGGCACAGCACCNCGGGCAGGGGCTGGTTTCGGATGCAGAAACCTGTTCCCACCAATCCGCTGTATACCGCCAAAGAGGACTCAATCACGTTGCCCGCCGGTGTCGGTTTGCCGGGCAGGCGCCACACCATCGGGCTGGCACGTTGGTGGCATTTGGGCATCGACACCCTATGGCTGCTTAACGGCCTCATTTTCTATGTCCTGCTCTTTNCTACCGGGCAATGGCTGCGTCTGGTGCCACTGCACTGGGACGTCATTCCCAACTCCATCTCGGTCGCGATCCAATACCTGTCCCTGAACTGGCCCGTTGAAACGGGCTGGATCAACTACAACAGCCTGCAACTGATCGCGTACTTCCTCACGGTCTTCATCGCGGCCCCTCTGGCACTGATCACTGGCCTGGGCATGTCGCCAGCACTATCCACCAAGTTCAGGTGGATCAGCAGCATTTTCAGCATTCAGGTGGCCCGGTCCCTGCACTTTNTAGTCATGTGCTATTTCTGCTTGTTCATCGTCATCCACGTCACCTTGGTCCTGACAACAGGAGCTTTACGCAATCTCAACCACATGTATGCTGCCCAGGAGAACGAATCCTGGACCGGGTTCTGGATCTTTGCCGCGTCCATGGTGATCGTCGTGGTTGCCTGGGTGGCAGCGACCCCGTTGACGTACCGTTACCCTCGGAAGGTCCAGCGGATCGGCTACGCCTTGGTTGGCCCCGCACAGCGCTTATTCGAACATATCGATTCCAAGCCGGGGCAGTACACGGAGAAGGACATCTCTCCCTACTTCTGGCACAACGGCAAGTATCCCGAATCCCAGGAGTACAAAGACCTGCGGGAGGGCAACTTTGCCAACTACCAGCTGCAGGTCAACGGCCTCGTAGCGAACCCGGTGAACCTGGATCTGATGGCGTTGCGCGCCCTACCCAAGCATGAGCAGATCACCCAGCACTTTTGCATCCAGGGCTGGTCAGGAGTCGCAAAATGGGGAGGCGTCTCTTTGCAAACCATCATGGACCTGGTCAAACCGGCACCCGAGGCGAAGTGGGTGGTTTTCTACTCCTTCGCCGAAGGCTCGGACAAGGGTCTGTATTACGATGCCCAGCCCATTGAACAAATGCATTATGAACTGACCATGCTCGCTTACGATATGAACGATCAAGCCCTGTCCTACGGCCATGGCGCACCACTGCGGCTGCGTAACGAGGTCCAGCTCGGCTTTAAAATGGTCAAGTGGATCAAGGGCATCGAATTCGTTGAGGACTTCTCCGGGGTAGGTGGTGGCCAAGGCGGTTACAACAACGATCACGAATTCTTTGGTTACAGCCAATCTATCTAAATCACTAGCGACTAAGTCCGCAGAAGGAAGAGGGCGCATGGGAAGCCACGAGACTTTCGTCATTGTTGGAGCCGGTTTGGCTGGGGCAAAGGCTGCTGAGGTGTTGCGTGGGNAGGGCTTTGTCGGGCGCATAGTGCTTCTGGGGCAGGAGCCGGAACGCNCCTATGAGCGGCCACCGCTGTCCAAGGAGTTTCTGCAGGGAAAATCTGAGCGGNGAAAGATCTTTGTCCATGCCCAGTCTTGGTATGCCCAGCACAACGTTGAACTTCGCACCAGCACGAAGGTCACAGGGATTGATCGTTCTGCACACAGGGTGGACTGTGCCCGAGGTGGACCTATCAGCTACGACAAGTTGCTGTTGGCTACCGGCGCGTCACCGCGTCAACTTTCGGTGCCCGGCAGCAACAGGCATCGGGTGTATTACCTGCGCCGGATTGAGGACAGCCAACAGCTGAAATTTGCGCTCTCAATTTCATCTCGGGTGGTAATTGTGGGCGCCGGATGGATCGGGCTCGAAGTCGCCGCCGCCGCGCGCGGCATGTCTGGACGTGACGGTATTGGGCGGGGCGAGCTTCCGCTCCAACGAATTCTAGGCACCGCACCGGCTGAAATATTTGCAAAGCTACACCGAGACCACGGAGTTGACCTGCGTTGCGGTGTCCAGGCGGCCCAAATCATTGGAGATGATCCCCGGCAGCCCACCGGCGTGACGCTCAGCGACGGCTCACAGATCGATGCGGACCTTGTGGTAGCTGGCATCGGTGCGGTACCGAACACTGTGCTGGCCGAGGTGGCCGGACTAGAGCTGGAGAATGGTGTCAAAGTCGATGAGCACCTGTGCTCCTCAGATCCAGATATCTACGCTGCCGGGGACGTTGCCAACGCTTTCCACCCGCTGCTGGGCAAACATGTCCGCATTGAGCACTGGCACAACGCACTGAGTCAGCCAGCAGTGGCGGCCCGTTCCATGCTGGGGCAAGACGCGGTTTATGCGGAGGTACCTTATTTCTTCAGCGACCAGTATGAGTTGGGGATGGAGTATTCAGGTTACGTGGCTCCTGGTGGAGATGACCAAATCATTTTTCGCGGCGAACGGTCAGCGCTGACATTCATGACGTTCTGGCTCAAGGACCGCCGCGTGCTCGCTGGCATGAACGTGAACATCTGGGACCAGGCCGAGGCTATCAAGGCCTTGGTTCGATCGGGCCAGCAAATCGATGTGGCACGGTTGGCTGATGCCCGGATCCCCTGGAGTCCCTCCTCGCTGCAAGCGCGGCGGGTGCCGCGGGTGCAGTAGCTTGAAATGGCGTCTTGGCAGATCATGCTGGCGTGTCGGGTCCGCCCAATCTATGGTGGACACATGAGAACGGGCAATGAGGCCGGTGTGCGCTCCACCGCAGCGCGATCATCAGTGGCGCTACACGCAGCGATGGCGGTCACTGGGCTGATCATGGTCCTTTTCCTGCTGGCCCACATGTACGGCAACCTGAAGGTCTTCGAGGGTCAACAGGGTTTTGACGGGTATGCCGCATACTTGCGCGAGATTGGCCAGCCCNTGCTGCCGCACGCCGGGGCGTTGTGGATACTGCGAGTGGTTCTGCTGGCTAGTGTTCTGCTCCACCTTNTTTCGGCGTTCACCCTGTGGCACCGCTCGCGCCAGGCCACGGCAGGCAAGGGCGGGTGGAGATACGAGAGCCGCAAGAACCGGTTAGGTGTCCAACGAAGCTACTCCTCGTTCACCATGCGTTGGGGCGGGGTGGTTATCGGCCTCTTCGTGATCTATCACCTCCTACACCTCTCCGCGGATGTCATTGCACCCGGCGGTGCCTCGGGCAGCNCCTACCAAAGAATGGTCAACGGGTTCCAAATCTGGTGGGTTGTGCTCTCTTACGTGGTTGCCCTGATCGCTCTCGGTTTCCATTTGCGCCATGGTATCTGGAGTGCTTTCGCTTCTCTGGGCGCCAACAAATCCGTCGCCACACGGCGTTTCCTCAACCAGCTGGCAACCGTTGTCATGCTGATCATTCTGGTGGGCTTTNTAGTTCCACCGCTGGCAATCTTCGCAGGATGGGTGAGCTGATGGAGCCGTTATTCACGGTGGGAGAACCGATCCAGGATGCCAAGGCCNCCGCAGGTNCGCTCCAGGACCAGTGGGAGACCCGCCGTTTTGGTGCCAAGCTGATCAACCCTGCCAACCGGCGCAAGCTCTCCGTCATCATTGTTGGCACCGGATTGGCCGGCTCCTCGGCAGCGGCCACCTTGGGCGAAGCCGGCTACCACGTCAAGAGTNTTTGCTATCAGGACAGCNCCCGGCGCGCCCACAGCATTGCAGCCCAAGGCGGGATCAATGCTGCCAAANACTATCGCAATGACGGCGACAGCATCCGCCGGTTGTTCTACGACACCGTCAAGGGCGGCGACTACCGTTCCCGGGAATCCAACGTCTACCGGCTCGCGGAGGTCAGTTCCGCGATTATCGACCAGTGCGTTGCCCAGNGAGTCCCGTTCGCCCGAGACTACGGCGGGCTGCTGGACACGCGCTCCTTTGGCGGGGTGCAGGTGTCCAGGACGTTCTACGCACGCGGCCAAACAGGACAGCAACTGCTGCTGGGCGCCTACCAAGGTCTCGAACGCCAGGTCAACGCCGGAACGGTGGAAGTGCACACCCGCCACGAAATGCTCGAACTCATCGTCATCGACGGCTTGGCGCGCGGGGTGGTGGTCCGGGACCTCGTTGACGGGACGCTGCAGACCCACTTGGCAGACGCCGTCGTCCTTGCCACAGGAGGCTATGGCAACGTCTACCACCTCTCCACCAACGCCATGGGGTGCAACACCAGCGCCACGTGGCGCGCCCACCGCAAGGGCGCGTTGTTCGCCAATCCGTGCTTCACCCAGATTCACCCGACCTGCATCCCGGTCAGCGGCGAGCACCAGTCAAAGCTGACACTGATGAGCGAATCATTGCGCAACGATGGGCGCATCTGGGTGCCAGTGCAGGCCGGGGACACCCGGGCGCCCNGGGATATTCCGNCCGCTGAGCGGGACTACTACCTCGAACGCCAATATCCAGCCTTTGGCAACCTCGTCCCCAGGGACGTCGCCTCCCGTGCTGCCAAGAACCAGTGCGACGCCGGGCACGGTGTGGGACCGGGCGGGCGCGGGNTGTACCTCGATCTGGCGGACGCCATTGCCCGGCTGGGCAGGGATGCGATCGAGGAGAAATACGGCAACCTCCTGGACATGTACCAANAGATTACCGACGAGGACCCATACCGGGTGCCAATGCGCATCTATCCGGCCGTGCATTACACCATGGGCGGGTTGTGGGTTGATTACGATCTGGAGAGCTCCATCCCAGGGCTATTCGTCATCGGCGAAGCGAACTACTCCGATCACGGCGCCAACCGGCTCGGTGCCAGCGCACTGATGCAGGGCCTGGCCGACGGCTACTTCATCCTGCCCAACACCATCAACGACTACCTCGCCAAAACCNCGGTGGCAGCTGCCGACTCCTCCCACCCGGAGGCAGTGAAAGCGCTGGAATCGGTGCGCGAACGCCTCAACCGGTTCCTGGCCATCAATGGCAACCGGGTGNTTGATTCCTTCCACAAGGAGCTCAGGGCCATCGTCTGGGAGTATTGCGGCATGGAACGCAACGCCGAAGGCCTGGCGCATGCCGTTGGTCTGATCCGTGCGCTCAAGGCCGAGTTTTGGTTAGACGTGAAGGTTACTGGAACCAACGAGGAACTAAACCAGACCCTTGAACGGGCGGGCCGTGTTGGTGACTTCTTCGAATTGGCCGAGCTCATGTGCATTGACGCGCTCCACCGGGAGGAGTCTTGCGGGAGTCACTTCCGGACCGAAAGCCAGAGCGACGACGGCGAGGCGTTGCGTGACGATGATGCCTTCGCCTATGTTGCGGCGTGGNAATTTACTGGCGAGAACTNNCCTCCGCGGCTGCGCAAGGAGAATCTCGAATACCACAACGTCGAACTGGCGCAGAGGAGCTACAAGTGAACATCACCGTGCGTATCTGGCGCCAACACGACCAGGCGGCCGCCGGCAAGATGGTCAGCTACGGGGTGGATGCCATCTCCCCGACATGTCTTTTGGAAATGCTCGACGTGCTCAACGACCAACTCACCGCCACCGGGGATGATCCCGTTGCCTTTGACCACGACTGCCGTGAAGGCATCTGCGGCATGTGCAGCCTGGTCATCAACGGGATCGCCCACGGCCCCGAAGCGCTCACCACCACCTGTCAGCTCTACATGCGCCACTTCGACGACGGCGACACCATCGACATTGAACCGTGGCGGTCCCAATCCTTCCCGATCCTGCGGGACCTCATCGTGGACCGAAGCGCCATGGACAGGATCATCCAAGCGGGCGGTTACATCAGCGCCCCNNACAGGATCAGCCCGGACGCCGCGGCGGCACTGGTGCCCANNAAAGACGCCGACCGCGCCTTCGATGCTGCCGTGTGCATCGGGTGCGGTGCCTGCATCGCCGCCTGCCCCAACGGCTCTGGAATGCTTTTCACCGGCGCCAAAGCCAACCACTTGGGCGTCCTCCCNCAAGGCCAGCCCGAACGCCACGAGCGGGCACTGGCCATGGTCAACCAGCACGACGCCGAAGGCTTCGGCGGCTGCACNCAGATCGGTGAATGCACGGCTGTCTGCCCGGCGGGGATCCCACTGGATATGATCTCTTTTCTGAACGCGGACGTGTTGTCCGCTTTGTCCCGCAAGATCGATTGAGCCGGTGGTGGCAGAGCCTGGCGTCTATTCGGAGTCATGGTTCGTTGACTGATTTTGACGTCCCACCCATAATTCGCGCCAAAGACCATGACGAGGAATCCACTTACGCTCACTGCAAGAACCTCTAAACTGACACCCAATAGAAGCAGCCCGAGGCCTGCCAAGGCCACCAGCGTTCCCAAGAGCATGCGTCGGGTGGGACGTCGGTAACCTGGATGTGGGCCCAGCGCCCGTGCGAATTTTGGATCGTGCGCGTCGATCTCTCGGCTGAGTTCATCCAAGGCCTTCTTCTCATGCTCCGAAAGTGGCATAACTTTCTCCTTCACACGATAACCGCGGGAACAAGGTTGCCAAGAGAATGACGTGGCGCGGGATGTGCTTCCACTGGGCATCGAATGAACTGTTGTGGGCGGCCAAACCCGATGGACCCGCCAATGGCGCAGGCCTAGCCTGCTTGACATGAACAAGTATGCGCGAAGCGTGATCCATGGGATGTCCCCTTTTCGCCGATGCGCAGGTAGCTGCTGCCGGGGTCTGGGGCACAGAAACTGTGAGCGTCTCTATAGGTCAATATTAGTCCCATCCACGTGTTGGGTAAACAGGAATGCCCGTTGACGTTAGCCGTACACGCATCCATGATTAAAAATACCGACGGCAGTGGGGAAGGAATATGCCATGACACGCGTGGAGCATTTGGGTGAAGTGTTCGTGGAGCTGGCAGACACTCTTGTCAAGGATTTTGATGTCGTTGAATTCCTGAACAACTTCATGGTGCGAAGTGTTCAATTGTTGGACGTGGCCGCGGCGGGGTTGTTGCTCGCTGATCAGCACGGTTCACTGCAGATCATGGCCACCTCTGATGGACGTGCGCAGACTGTTGAACTCTTTGAGCTTGTGCATAACCAAGGTCCATGCCTAGATAGTTACAGCTCCGGCATCGCAATCGTCAACATCGACCTCACCAGTGACCAGAACAAGTGGCCACAATTCGCAGCGGCTGCCTGCACGGCGGGATTCAGATACTCCNACGCCTTGCCCTTGCGGTTGCGAGATGAAGTGATTGGCGCTCTGAACCTATTGTGTACAGCTGCCGTCCCGCTGGCTCCAGCTGATGTGGCTCTGGCACAGGCATTAGCCGATGTAGCCACCATTGGCTTGTTGCAGCAACGTTCTATCAGGACGAAAACGGTACTGGCCGAGCAACTACAGGGTGCGCTCAACAGCAGGGTGTTGATAGAACAGGCCAAAGGGTTGTTGGCAGGAAGAGCCGGTTTAGACGTCACCGAAGCGTTCAATTTGATGCGTTCATACGCTCGCGCCAAAGGGCTTTGTCTGAGTGCAGTCGCCACCTCAATCATCAACACAACCACAGATGTGCAAGCAATTCTCAACCGTTAATTCAGAAACCACACCAATACTACTCACACTGCCAATCGGTGCTGATCAAGCTCGCATGGTGAGATGGACAGACTTGGTGAACTCAACTGGAAACAGTGCCGGGCACACAGGGAGAATCAACGGTGCCGTCACGGTGAAATTATTGATAAAGCTTCCCTGCACCATGGTTCGCGCACGAACAGCAGCGAGGATGCGCCCGTCCTGCAGCGAGGCCAACGCCGTTGCCTCAACATGGCGGGAGGAGGTGAGATCAATGTTCACACAGAATCCCAGCAAGCTTGCGCGGCGAATAACGGGGATCAAGGCCGCGCAACTAGCATCAGTTAAACACCCGGTGACTCTGATGTCCGCGCACCGGGTGTCAAACTCCAATGAAACAACGATCCGTAACTTATGATCCATGTGAACCCCGCAAATCAGTGTTAATTATGTTAATAACACTGCCGGGTCCGGGGCGTGTATACCCAATTGGGTAAGTGTCTTTATAGTCTTGCGTATTTTTATCGTAGAAAGCCAAAGTGACTTCTGTCAACAATATAGGCTTACTGCGAGAAACCGTCCACTCGGTTCACTTCGGTGCTTCCGCTGGCTGGGGCCAGTGCGGATCGTTGACACGCGAAAGACTTGCAGCCTAGGTTTAAAGTGTTGCCAGTTCCGGCGACGAAACTATTCACAGAAATGGTCCGCACGATCCCTCAGGAAATTCATGGTCCCTAATATGAGGACTATAAATATAGCTCTTGTGACAGCGCATGTGCCGCCAGGGAATGATGTTCCGAGGTGACCTTGAGGAGATTTCAGGACATGGCGCTGCGAGTTACTGGGGAAGCACCCGGCCATAGAGTTAAAGGGAGCGCCATGCAAATAGGAATGATTGGTCTGGGCCGGATGGGAGCCAACTTGGTTCGGCGGCTGGCGCGCGATGGACATGACTGCGTCGTCTACGATCCGGACCCGAAAGCCGTCAAGGCTCTCTCCGCTGAGGGCGCCACCGGAGCGGGTTCGGTTCAGGAGCTGGCACAANAGTTGACGCTACCTAGGGCGGTGTGGGTGATGGTACCTGCCGGTGAAATAACCAGCTCGGTCATTGACCAGTTGGTCGGGGTCCTTGATCCTGGCGACACGGTCATCGATGGTGGCAATTCCTATTACCGCGACGATATCCGCCATGGANAAGAACTGGCCGAGCACGGAATTCGGCTCCTGGATTGTGGGACCAGCGGAGGGNTTTGGGGACTGGAGCGCGGATACTCACTGATGATTGGCGGGGACGCCGATGCGTTTGCCCAGGTCGAACCCATTNTTGCCTCCGTGGCCCCGGGAGTGGAAGCCGCCAGCCGCACTCCCGGCCGTGACGGGCCCATCGCAACTTCGGAAAAGGGATATCTGCTCTGTGGACCCACGNGGGCCGGGCACTTCGTGAAAATGGTTCATAACGGCATCGAATACGGGATGATGGGCGCCATCGCGGAGGGTCTGAACATCCTCCACAAGGCCAATATCGGATCCCAATCCGAGCAAGGTGATGCCGAAACCGCTCCGTTAGAGGATCCAGAATACTACCGTTATGACTTCGATCTTACTGAGGTCGCCGAGGTGTGGCGCCGTGGCAGCGTGATCGGGTCTTGGCTGATCGACTTGAATGCGGCGGCCTTGTGCCAGTCTCCCGACCTTGCCGATTTTGCCGGCCGAGTCTCAGACTCCGGCGAAGGCCGCTGGACTGCCATTGCCGCCATTGAAGAAGGAGTGCCGGCCNCCATTCTCAACGCCGCACTGGACTCCNGGTTCTCTTCCAGGGATCTTGACGAGTTCGCTGACAGGGCATTGTCAGCCATGCGCAAGCAATTTGGCGGACACAATGAGAAACCCGCAGGATAAAAGAGTAAATCGATGTCGACACCAGGATCGGAAAACGAAATGCCACAAAACCCCACCGAATCACATGACCAGATACCAAGCCGGGGAGCTTTCAGCCTGGGGAAGCNTGGAGAAACATGCTGCCTCGATGGGTGAGGTGACACTGCGCGAACTCTTCGATACCGATCCTGACCGCACCAACAAGTTTGCTGTCGAGGAACTCGGGATCTACGCCGACTTCGCCAAGAACCGCATCAACACCGAAACCTTGGCGCTGCTGATCGAGCTTGCGCAGCAATGCGGTCTGCGCNGAAAAATGACTGCTATGTTCGCGGGCGAGAAAATCAACGTCTCTGAGGACCGTGCTGTGCTGCACACCGCACTGCGAGCTCCCTGGAGAGAATCGNTCAACGTTGACGGTGAGAACGTGGTACCCCAAGTCCACGAAGTGCTGGAGAAGATGGCGGGCTTCGCCACGGCGGTCCGCAGTAGAGCTTGGANNGGGCACACCGGCGAGCCCATCCGCAACGTCATCAACATCGGTATTGGCGGCTCTGACTTGGGGCCGCGGATGGCATACCAAGCCCTACGCCCGTTCACCGACCGAAACCTGCACCTGGAGTTTGTCTCAAACATTGACGGCGCGGAATTTGTTGAAGCGACTCGTGGATTAGACCCGGCCCAGACACTGTTCATCGTCAGTTCCAAGAGCTGGCGCACACTGGAGACATTGACCAATGCCACCGCAGCGCGCGAGTGGGTCCTTGCAGCGTTCGACGGCGACGACTCAGCCATCGCCAGCCATTTCGTTGCGGTGTCCACCAACACTGAAGGAGTCACGCAGTTCGGCATCGATCCGAAGAACATGTTCGGTTTCTGGGATTGGGTGGGCGGACGGTACTCGTTGGATTCCGCCGTCGGACTGTCCTTGATGGTGGCGATCGGGCCGGAGAACTTCATCGAGATGCTGGGCGGTTTCCACGAGGTGGACGAGCATTTCCGCACAGCGCCACTGGAGCGTAACATCCCGGCCCTGATGGGGCTGATCTCAGTGTGGTACAACAACTTCCTAGGCGCCCAGGCCCAAGCTATCCTGCCCTACAGCCACTACCTCACCCACTTGCCGGCGTACCTGCAGCAACTGGAGATGGAAAGCAACGGCAAACACGTCACCCTCACCGGTGCGCCAGTGGACTACCAGACTGGCCAGATCATTTGGGGCCAGCCCGGCACCAACGGCCAACACGCCTTCTACCAACTCCTCCACCAGGGAACAAAGCTTATCCCTTGCGACTTCATTGCCGTCGTCGAGCCTTTCAGCGAACTAGAACACCAACACGACCTCCTCAACGCCAACGTATTCGCCCAGGCTGAGGGCCTGGCCTTTGGCCGGTCCGAGCAGGAACTGCGCGACGCCGGCTCTCCCGAGGGACAAATCCCGCACCGTATCTGTAAGGGAAACCAGCCCACCACCACCTTGCTGCTGGACCGGCTTGACCCGCGCAGCTTGGGTACCTTGATTGCCCTGTACGAGCACAAGGTATTCACCGAGGGCGTTCTCTGGGATGTGGACTCCTTTGACCAGTGGGGTGTGGAATTGGGCAAGCTGCTCGCCGACACCATCGCCGATGAACTCACGGCAGAGAGCATTGCGTCCATGGATCATGACGGATCCACCACTGAGCTGATCCGCCGCTACCGCACCGGCCGGGGACGCACGTGAGGAGCTGACTATGAGCCCAGGCTCCATTGAGAGTTTCATCGATCAGCTTGCTGCTGCCGATTCCGGAGCCAACAGCTTCAATCCTTTTCGTGGCTCCGTGCCCAACAACGCCCTGCGCAGGGTCAACTTGGAGATGTATCTGNAAAAGATGGCCACACACAAACCCAAAGTGCTGCTCTTAGGTGAGGCCCCTGGCTACCGTGGCATGCGCATCACCGGCATACCGTTCACGGACCGCAGCATCTTATTCGGAAATGGATCTAGCTGCTTCGGTCTCTTTGGTCCGGATGAGGGATATGCCGCTCCTGATGATCTGCCCTCAATCCTGCACGAACCCACGGCTGCGGTGATGTGGCGAACGTTGGCCGAGCTGGGCTTTCTCCCGCTGCTGTGGAGCGCCTACNCCTTCCACNCCCACCGTCCGGAAAACCCCTTGTCCAACCGCACCNCCACGGCAGCAGACGGTGCCACCGGCCAGGTGTATTGGCAAGCACTAATCGAGTTGTTTTCCATTCGCTCGATCATCGCCGTGGGAAACATCGCACAGCGCAGTATCCTTCTCAGTGGTAGATCTGCACCCAAGGTGCGGCACCCAGCCCATGGCGGCAACGTTAAATTCAAAGATGGGTTGGCAGCACTTCTCACCAGCGGCATCGATGACTGAGTAGGAAGAAGCTCAGCAGCCCACAACTGCCGGCTCGGTGGACCATATTTTCAGAATCCGGACATAACCAAGGCAGCAGGAGTACCGTGATGGCATGACTGAGCAACAGCCCTACCATATTCTCCAAAGCCACAAAGAGTTTCAGGTTCGTCGCTATCCCATGCACCTAGTGGCCGAGGTTGTTACGGAGNGGGCGTTCGAAGAGGCAGGCAACCGAGCTTTCCGCTACCTCTTTGCCTACATCACTGGAGAGAATCTTTCACGCCAGAAGGTTTCCATGACCGCCCCAGTGGTACAGGACACGGCATCGGAAACCATCAAAATGACCGCACCGGTAGTTCAGCAGGGAATTGATGCAGACCCAGGCGGTTCGCTAATTCCTAAGTTCCGTATTGCTTTTGTCCTCCCGGAAGGGCTCACACTCGAGAACGCGCCCCAGCCCACCAGCCCACGCGTGAGCCTGCGGGAGGTTCCGGAAAGTCTTTCTGCGGTTATTGGCTTCAGCGGCCGTTGGACTGAGGAGAACTATCAACGCCATCTCCACAAGCTCAGAACAGCCGTGGCAGCAACTGGACTCAAGACACTAGGTGAACCCAGATTCGCTCGGTTTGATCCACCCATCAAGCCGTCTTTCATGCGGCGCAATGAAATAATACTGGACCTTCAGAAACCTGACTGAGGTTTGGCCAGGGACGGTTCCTCAAGCGAAGGAGGCGGCGGGCAGGTCGGTCTCATCGGCGGCAATGGCTTCCACTATCCGCCTGGCTACGGCGTCCGGATCCAGCCCAGGCCCCAGCTGCGGGGAAATACCAGCAATGGGACGTGTGTGCAGTCCCGTCTGCGTATGTGGAGGCCGCACATCCAGTACACGGACTTTCCGTCGGCGCAATTCCGCGCCCATGGCGGCACTAAAACCAGTTAAGGCTGACTTGACGGCGGAGTAGGCGGCCATTCCCTTCATCGGATGCTCGGCGACCACGGCACTTAGATGTACCACCACAGACCCTGGATTCAGCTGAGGAAGCAAGCTCCGCAGCAGCCGCACCGGAGCGATGAAGTTTAGTAGCAGCAGTTCATCAAATGTGTCGTCATCGAGTTCTTCCAATGGTCCGAATGCGACCACGCCAGCGGCATAAATTACACCGTCAATGCTGCTGCCTTCAGCCAGTGAGGCAGCCACAGCGGCCGGACCCTCTGGCCTGGACAGATCGGCGGACACTGTGGTTACAACCGCTGTTCCTAGTTCTTGGGCCAGCGCAGCGAGCTTGGCCTCATTTCGTCCCGCCAGCGTTAGCCGCGCTCCTTCATCGCGCAAGCTCCGGCAGATGGCAGCGCCAAGTCCACCGGTGGCGCCAACAACTAGCAGATGGGCATCACGTAACTGTGTCATGGCCGAAGAATAGCAACTGACTGCTTCCCGCCGCAACGGCCCAAGGTGCGGCGGATGCTAAATCTACTGGCGGTGGCAGACATACGAAAGTGAAGCTGAAGCCTCTGCCCGCAACTACACCTGCAAAGCCGAACGAATCCGTGCATGCCCCTTTCCTAGACGGAGGGTACGGCCCAGCTCATGAAGTTCGGCACGTTTCTCATCGGACAAGTCCAGCATTGCGCCCAATGCACCTTGAATCTGCGCAACACTGGCGGTGTTCGGAGCCAGTGCTGCACCGAAGCCAGCCGCTTCAAGGGCTGCAGCTCCAGCGAACTGATCGGTAGAGAAAGGCAGCACCACCAAGGGCACACCGAACGTCATGGATTCGGTGACGCTGTTATTACCNCCATGGGTCACCCCAGCTGCCGCTGAAGCCAGCAGAGTAACCTGCGGGAGGAATTCACCCACCAGCCAATGATTCGGAATTTCCCCAAGCGCTGATAAATCCGATGAACCATAGGCAACTGCGGCACGGATCCCGGATTCCCGCAGAGCCGAAACGACCTTGCCCAAGACGTCCTCGCGCACTGACAGGAAGCTCCCAAAACTAACATAGACATACGGTTCGTTGGTGGAGGCCAGCCATTGCTCCACCTCCGGCTCCGTGGGCTCGGAACGCACTGAGGAACCCATAAATACATGCTCTGGCAACAGATCAATCCGTTCCTTTGACATCAGTTCCCCGGGNTAGTTGAAAACGAGGAGGTCACCGTGCTCAGCAAACGCGTCAGCTGAAGGTTCCAGNGATGGGGCCAACTCCGCCAACGCCAAGTTCCACTCGGCGGTAAACGAATCTCCCACTTGAATGCACAACTTCTTGAGTTCAGCCAGCTCCGCCTCGCTCGGGGAGAAAGCGCTCGGCCAGGCAGGTGGAAGACCATACACCTCAGCGGCACCAGGCAGCGGCAAGGCGGTGGGATGGCCTAGAACTACATCGATGTGATGGATCCCAGCAGCCACCATGGCCAGCCGGGCACTGAAGGCAAGATGATCCACAATGATCGTTTCAGGTTTCAGTTCCTCGATGATTCTCTGGACTGCCCGAGCCGTCTCGACGGGCTCCCACATCAGGTCATTTAGACGAGCTTCTGCCTGGAACGAAAGCGTCTCAATCATTCCCCTGCGGGTCGCTNNGAAAAACCCGCGCAAGGCATCATCTTCTCCCTGTGGCTGTTCCTCGGCACGGATCACTCCCGGGTTTGAGCCCCGACTTAATTGCAACATGACATGTTCGAAACCAAAGGATTCAACAATTGCTGCCGTCGCTGGCCCCGTGGCTACCACCACCCTTTCGCCGGCGTCGCGCCAACTGGTTCCCATGGCAGCAAGAGGGTAGAGGTGTGAGGCATAGTCCGGACTGATAATCAGAAGGGTCATAGGGGTAACCAACTCTCTTCGCAGTTCAATATCACTGTGGTGAACATCGGAATAGACCTGGCTCAACGTGTGCGCCATGGCTTCAATCGTGAAACGTTCTTGGACAACACTGCGGGCGTAGGCAGCACGTTCCTCCGTGGACTCATCAGCTGCACACTCCAGTGCCGCCGTGATCGCTTCTGTCAGCAACACGGTGTCCCACGTCGTGGTGAGGAATCCTGTCCGTCCCTGTTCCACATAAGTTGCGGGTCCGCCNCCATTGGGACCAACCACCGGCAAGCCCGAAGCCATGGCTTCGAGCAAAGCAATGCCAAATTCTTCCTTGATGCTGCCGCAGACGTATACACCGTGCGGAGCTGCGAAACCAGGAAGCCCCGTGCGCGTTGCGGCAACCCAACGGGCCACGGTGTCGTTGGGGCGGTGCCCCGGAATCACCAAACCCTGCCTTATCCGTTCAGCCGGGGAGATGACTGCATCAATGAGCCCAAGTTGTTCGCGTTCATCCGCGGAGGGATGTTGGAGGTTTCCACCAATCAGCAGAAGATTGGTGGAATGACGGAGCTCGCTTCCAGCCCATGCTTGAACGATGGTAGCCATGCCTTTGACCCTATGTAACCGTCCAACACTTGTCAGTAAAGGCAGTGTGCGGCGTTCGGCCGGCAGCTCGCTGAGTAACTGACGTAGTTCCTCCAGCGCTGCTGTGGCTGGCTTTCCGGCAGCAAATGCCTGGGCCTCNAAAACTGCCTGGTCGATCACTTGTAAGTCGATGCCTTCAGGAACAATGGTGTGCCGCTTGGGTTCCTTCGCAACATCAATACCCACCAAGTCAATAATGTCTTGACGCAGGTTGGGGCGTGGNAAGAAGACGCTGTGGGCTGAGTTGGTGGCCAATCGCTGAACGAGCCGGGCACGGAACCAAAANTGTTCTACTTCATCAACAGTCCCGAAGTTCTCTCTGGTGAGAGTCCCGGCACGGTCCATCGAGTCAATGACAGCGTGTGGATCCGGTGCCACGGTGAAGACCACTGGAATATCAAGGACCCGGGCCACGTCGAACGCGGCCAACGTGCCCACGTCCGCCATCCGCAGGTGAAGTGCTTGAACGCTTCCAGCCGCCTTGAGCATGCGGCTGATGCCTCGCCGTGCGGCCACCAGCAGGGTCCACGCATTTGCTGACGGCTTCACAGGCTGAAGCAACGGGATACGCCCGTATAGATGGCCGCGATGGGTCTGTCCCAGCACATCCATACTCTGTGCAGCCTCGCTGACCTCGCCCCGAGAGCGTCAGTACTCGATCCACGGGAGGTAGCTCACCGCTGCTTCATCGTTAACATGGCTCTGGCCAGCCACGAGCGCATCCCCGAGACGCACCAACAAAGTAGCAATCCCACCATTATCCCCACTGCCAGCATGACTCAGGCGTGCGTCAATGTCGGCGTGGAGGAAAAGCTGGGCCACTGTCAGACCCCTCGCCAGTTGCGGGAGTGCTTCCTCACCGTTCAAGATCTCGTGGACGCCAAGGTCCACCAAAGAAAGTTGCGCCACCTCAGCGAGGTTTCCNCCGCTGTCAACAAGGTCTAGCAGAAATTCCACTATATCCAGCTCCCCTTTACGTTGCCCCAAGGCAGCGACGGCAGCAACGCGCACCTTCGCATCCTCAGTGTTGTCCTGGGCTATGCGCAATAAAGGGGCGGTAGCGATGGTGTGCTGGACCAAGCCCAGGGCCTCAACTAACCGATAACGGCTCTCTGGTTCCAAGACACCAAGCAGCGCGCTTTCCAAACCAATGGCGACCAGGTCCGGCGCGGCCGCCGCCCACGCTTCAAGAGTTCGTTGGGACAGCATTGAAGCGAATCCTCCAGAAACTACCAAGCCGATCAAGCGTCCTATGGCTCCTGAACGGGGAACGCGGGATCTGTGCGCCCAAGCGGCGTGTTCACGAATGAATCCATGCTCGCTAGAGAGTAGTTCAGCGAGCACCTCATCAACTCCGTCGTCGACCATTTGCGCCAGCGCATGAATCGCTGCGATGGCCACAATCTGGTCTTTCGAGCCGATGGCGTTGCGGAGAATACGCATGTTTCGCACACCTCCGTTGCGGCCCGCCTGCACAGCCAGGTCGTCAGCCAGTCGCAGAGCATCAACGAGCCGATCGGTCTGCTTCAATGCATCAAGACAGTTTTGAACCCTCACACAGACACCTCTTCAGGAGTAAACCTTGCCAGCACTGGAAGTGAAATACTAACCCGATCCTATTGATAATTGGTCCAATCTCATCATCGGGAGCCCACCGTTTCTCCCAGAGGTGAACTACTTTTGGCGGCGACACAAAATCGTGTCCAGGAGCGGGCGTGCTTCCACGAGAAGGCAGTGGGCAGCGAGCCCCACGTCCATTGCTTCCCCTTGCTAGGCCTGCCGCTGAGGCAAAATCGCGGTTCCCTTGAACTGAGAGACAACCCCAACCATCAAGGAGCAAAACCATCATGCGCGGAGTCATCATGCACGCCCCCGGCCATGTGCGCGTCATCGAACGTAACAACCTCACCATTTTGGAAACCACTGATGCCCTCATCCGCGTCACGGCGTCCTGCGTCTGTGGATCGGATCTATGGCCCTACCGGGGTGCAGACTAGGCACCGGAGGCGCCCATGGGCCATGAGTACGCTGGTGTGGTCGAAGACATTGGCCCGGACGTGAAAACCGGCAAGCCCGGCGACTTCTTTGTGGGCTCCTTCATGGCCTCGGACAACACCTGCGAAATCTGCCAGGCCGGGTACCAGTGACGTTGCGTCCACGTCTATCTCATGNGGGCCATCGGCACCCAGGCAGAATTCGCCCGCATCNCCCACGCCGATGGCACCCTGGTGGCAACCNCGGATATACCCGACGCCGAGCTGATCCCTTCCCCACTTGCGGCATGGGATGTGCTGGGTACCGGGTGGTTCGCCGCCGTGACAGCCGAGGTGGGGCCGNGAAAGACCGTCACCGTGGTCGGAGACGGAGACGGAGACGTGGTCGGAGACGGAGCGGTGGGCCTGCTGGGTGTCCTTGCCGCCAAGCAGCTGGGCGCCGAACGGATTATCGCCATGTCCCGGCACACCGATCGGCAAAACTTGGCGCGCGCGTTCGGAGCCACCGACATCGTCTCCGAACGCGGGGATCACGGTGTAGCGAAGATCAAGGAACTGACCGGCGGCCTCGGGGCACACTGCGTCATCGAGGCCGTTGGCACCCAGGAATCCATGTTGCAGGCCATCCACTACACCCGCCCCGGCGGCCACGTGGGCTTTGTTGGCGTCTCACATGATGTTCAACTACCCGGCAGGGAGCTATTTTCCTCTCTAATCCACCTGCATGGCGGCCCCGCCNCCGTAGGCCGCTTCCTGCCTGATCTGATCGAACTTATCTGGGATGGCAAAATCAGCCCAGGAAAAGTCTTCGACCTCGCCCTGCCCTTGGATGAGGCGGCCGATGCGTACCNNAGGGCCATGGACGAACGCCGGGCCATCAAGGTGCTGCTCCAACCGTGACTTTCGCAGGCAGAGGCAATCAAACGCAGGGAGGATCTCCAAGCAGGCTTTGCTGCTAGTTTTGGCACATGAGCAATCCCTGGGCTTCCACGAGAATGAACCGCATACAGCCAACATTGCAGGCCGCCTGAACTGGCTTCGGGCAGGGNTACTTGGCGCCAACGACGGTATTGTCTCCGTCGCGGCAACGGTGGTTGGTGTCGCTGGTGTGACTAATGCGCCAACCCCAATTCTTGTCGCGNGGGTTGCTGCCCTAGTTGGTGGCGCCATTTCCATGGCCCTGGGTGAATACGTTTCCGTGAGCAGCCAACGCGACAGCCAACGGGCGCTGATCGAGAAGGAACGCCGTGAACTAGATGAGGACCCGGAAGCTGAGCTGGCTGAACTCACGGGACTCTACAGGGCCAAAGGCCTCAGCCCCGCCACAGCGCAGCGGGTGGCCGTTGAGTTGACGGCCCACGATGCTCTGTCTGCACACCTGTCCGCGGAACTGAACATTAGCCAGCACGAGGAAGCCAATCCTTGGCAAGCCGCCTATGCCTCTGCTGTGGCATTTACCGTCGGCGCCATTTTGCCACTGCTCGCTATTTTGCTGCCACCTGCCGAGCTGCGGATACCTGTAACGTTTCTTGCTGTCTTGCTGGCGTTGGCTCTCACCGGGACCCTGAGCGCCGCCATTGGAGGCAGCTCCAAAGCTGTCTCGGCGACACGTCTGGTTGTGGGCGGTGCGCTGGCCCTTGCCGCGACCTACGGCATCGGCAGTGCCCTCGGAGCAAGCGGAGTCATTTAGCTGGTCCCCTGCAGCCCAATGTGTAGGGGCGCCTATCTGTGGTATCCGCTGTGTGCTGGACCTGGTCCATCACTGACTATGCCGCGCTGAATGGGCAGCTAACTAAGATTTGAGCCCGGTGTAATTAACGCCAATGGGGGCGTTACTTACGTCCTGGTAGTTTCGTTGGAAAATCCACCCCACCGGCTGCGCCCGGGTCTATGCTGGGGTCATGCTCAGGATACTTATGGTTTCCATATTGCTTCTCTTGACAGCCGTTTCGGTGCTCTTGGTGGGGCTGACGGGGCCAGGGTGGTGGGTGGCCGTGGTGATTNTTGCCGCGCTGCTGATCTTAGCCGTCTTCGACGCCACACAAANNAAGCACTCGATCCTGCGAAATTACCCGGTGATCGGGCACCTGCGCTTCGCACTGGAATACATCCGGCCGGAACTTCAGCAGTATTTCATCGAGCGCAACTATGACGGGCGCNCCTTCGACAGGGATACGCGTTCGCTGATCTACGAACGGGCCAAGGGCACCAACGAGGAACAGGCCTTCGGCACCGAACGCGACGTCAACGAGGTCGGCTACGAATATTTAGTACATTCCACGGCGCCACTAGAACCACCGGAACACGCACCCACAGTGCGCGTCGGTGGCCCTGACTGCACACAACCTTATGAAATGGCTCTGCTGAACGTCTCCGCCATGAGTTTCGGGGCGCTCTCCGCCAATGCCGTTCTGGCCATGAATAAAGGTGCCGCAATGGGCGGCTTCGCCCAAGACACCGGCGAAGGTGGGCTGACCGAATACCACCTGCGCCACGGCGGAGATCTTGTCTGGGAAATTGGCAGCGGATACTTCGGTGCCCGCACCAAAGACGGTGATTTCGATCCANAAATGTACGCCGAGAAAGCCGCCCACCCGTCCGTAAAATGCCTCTCGCTCAAGCTTAGCCAAGGAGCCAAACCAGGTATCGGCGGGGTCCTTCCGGCGGGCAAGGTCACTGCGGAAATTGCCAAGGCCCGCAATGTCCCAGAGGGTGTGAAATGCGTTAGCCCGGCGGCTCACAAGGTCTTCTCCACGCCCCGGGAACTGATTGAGTTCATGGCAACAATGCGTGGACTGGCACAAGGAAAACCAGTGGGGTTCAAACTTTGCGTTGGCTCACGCACGGATATATTGGCCATCTGCAAGGCCATGCTGGCCGAAGGGATAACCNCGGACTTCATTATTGTGGATGGCTCCGAAGGCGGCACCGGAGCCGCACCCATGGAATATGAGGATCACATGGGGACACCTANNACAGAGGGTCTCATGTTAGTCCACAATGCCCTGGTGGGTACCGGGCTCCGTAGCCGTATCCGGGTCGGCGCCGCCGGCAAGGTGGCCACCGGCACGGACATTGTCAAACGGATCATCCAAGGGGCCGATTACACCAACGCGGCCCGGGCCATGATGATGGCCACAGGCTGTATCCAGTCCCAACGCTGCCACACAAACCTCTGTCCGGTAGGAGTAACCACTCAAGACCCCCACCGGGCCCGCGCCCTGGACGTGGAAAACAAAAGTCTCAGAGTGCAACGTTTCCAAGAATCAACAGTCAGCGAGGCCCTGCGCATGATGGCGTCCATGGGAAGCGCTGGCCCCAATGAGCTGACCCCGCTGATGATACGTCGCCGGATCGGGCATATGAACACAAAATCCTATGCGGAACTCTACAACTGGCTGGCTCCCGGGNAGCTCCTGGCACAGGCGCCCGGTGACTGGGCGCAGGACTGGGCCACGGCGGACCCAGATTCCTTTGTTGCCCAGAGCGGTCTCAACGGAAGGACGTTGCAATGAGTACCGTGGCAAAACAATCATCGATTCCTTGGTGGAGCTCGGGGTATAAACAGTCTGGGGTGTGGTCGGTGATGCCCTCAATCCGCTGACTGACGCCATCCGCAGTGAAGATCGGCTGGACTGGATCGGTGTACGGCATGAGGAGGTTGCCGCCTTCGCCGCAGGTGCCCAGTCACAGCTGACCGGGACGTTGGGTGTCTGTATGGGAACGGTGGGACCTGGTTCAATCCATTTACTCAACGGCCTCTATGACGCCAAANAATCCTCAACCNCCGTGCTGGCCATCTGTGGGCAGGTCCCCAGCGAGGAAATTGGCAGTGATNTTTTCCAAGAAATAAATACTGACAGGCTTTTCAGCGATGTGGCCGTCTTCACCCAGAGCGTGACAAGTCCATCCCAGATGCCGTACCTGCTGGAGCAAGCGGTCAATGCTGCGATGACCCGCCGTGGCGTGGCTGTGCTGACCATTCCAGGCGATATTGGCGACGCCGAAATTCCCAACAATGTAACACCCCATTTCATCGACGTGGGACGGCCCACCCACGCCTATGCAACGGTAATCCAGGAAGCAGCCCAGCTTCTGAACGCGGCGGCCAAAGTCACGCTGCTAGTTGGAATGGGTGCACGCGCGGCCAAGGATCAAGTGCTCGCCGTCGCACAGAAATTGGCCGCCNCCATGGTCTTGACGCTCAAAGCCAAGGAAGGACTCGAACACGCCAACACCTACCAGGTGGGCCAGTCAGGACTGATCGGAAACCCTGCAGCCCAGCACGCCCTTGACAGCTGCGATGCGTTACTGATGATCGGCACCGACTTTCCCTACCGGGACTCCTACCCCACGGGGAAAACAGTCATCCAGATTGAGCGCAACGGAGCCGTCATAGGACGCCGAACTAACGTGAGCCTAGGTGTTGTCGGTGACAGCGAACTCAGCCTTGACGCCTTGGTACAACTCTTGGATACCAAAACCGACCAGTCCCATCTGGAGGAGGCCCGCGGAAAATATCAGGCGTGGACCCATCGCCAGTTGAAGCTGGCGGATCCGGATTACGATGCCACCTTGGTAGGGAGGGCACGCACCCTGTTAGACAATCCACGGGCGCTCATTCGGCCTGAGGCAGNNTCGCGGTTTGTCACCATGACTGGAACACGCCGGCTCCTGGGCTCCTACAATTTGGGGTCCATGGCCAACGCCATGCCACAGGCACTGGGCGCCTCCGCGTTGGATAGGTCTCGTGCCGTGATCGCTNTTTGCGGGGACGGCGGGTTGACCATGCTGATGGGCGATCTCCTGACAGCAGTGGCCTACAACCTTCCAGTGAAGCTCATAGTGTTCAATGACGGCCGGCTCGGCATGGTCAAGCTTGAACAGGAACAAGGCGGCCTCCCGGAATTTGGCACAATCTTGCACAACCCAGATTTGGCGCAGGTTGGACGTGCTTGTGGATTGCACGGCATCCGGGTGGAGGACGCCAACAATCTAGATGCTGCGGTGAGAGAAGCCATGTTGCATGACGGTCCAGTATTGCTGGACGTGGTGACAAACCCCGAAGAGGTTTCCGTACCCNCTAAAACCACAGCTGGCCAGGCGNTGGGGTTTGCCATTGCCAAGATCAAGGAGGGGCTGACATCCCACGGTGAATCAGATAGCTAACACCCGGGGAATCACGCTCAACTCACACTGCCAGCAACAAAATCCCTTGGTAAAGTCTCGCAGTAGACAGAAATCCCAGCGCACCGTCCCCGAGGCCGCTCCCCGTGCACGAACGCTCGAAGCAATAATGCTTCCCGCTATGCTGTGCTGGACTACGGGGCTACGGGTCTACAAGTCAGCCCTTAACCCGATGCCTGGCAGTCCCAACACTCGAAACTGCGTGGCTCTTTCGTTACAGGCGGCTGCGGCGTCATCAGGAGTACATACGGGAACTGACACTCTGAGCATTCGAGGCGGTTCTGGCTGTCTCGCCAAGGCGCTCATGCGCGCGGTGGGGGCGTCAGCACGGGCGTTGACCCGCGCTCGAACTCGGCCTAGTATTTCCACCGCTAAGCATCCACTCGCGGAGGCGATCAGCGTGACTTGCAGCAGTTCCCAAGGAGGCACCGTCACGTTGAAGAAGTCTCTGGGGAGTGGAATCAGCAGCAGACCCGCAAGCATGACGTACATGCCAAGCACAACGGCAACACGTTTGAGATTCAACGGTCGGGAAATGACAACTAGAACCCAGAGCCCGATGAGCGAGAGGGTGACCACGGATGCACTCTGAATATCCAAGGTGGAGAAGCCTCCGAGTAACTTCGCATATGTTTTCACTCCCAAAACGCTGGCGGTGACGATGAGTCCGGCAGGTATAGCAAAGGAAAGAGAGCGTTTCAANAATCCTGGGCGGTAACGGCGATCGTTGGCCATTAACGCCAGGAAGAATGAGGGGATCCCAATGGTCAGCCCATCGGTTGCGGACAGCTGGCGGGGCAGGAAAGGAAATCCCCAGATCAGTGCACCAAAGATCACGGACATCGCGACGGCGTATGCGGTCTTGCTCAGATAGAGCATGGAGACCCGTTCAATGTTGGCGATCACCCGGCGCCCCTCCGCCACAACACTGGGAAGCCGGTCGAATCGGCCATCTAGCAATACGAGCCGGGATACCGCTTTGGTGGCGGCGGCAGCGGTGTTCATGGCAATTCCGATGTCGGCGTGCTTCAGGGCGAGTGCGTCGTTGACACCGTCGCCGGTCATGGCCACCACGTGACCGCGTTGCTGGAGCGCCTGGACCATCTGCTTCTTCTGATCCGGTGTGACCCTGCCGAACACGAGTTCCTCGCTCATCACATCAGCCAGTTGTTCCAGGTCGCAGGGGAGCTCGCGGGCGTCGTAGCCTTCCTCGACGTGGATGCCTACTTCCCGTGCCACCGCCGCTACCGTCTGCGGATCGTCGCCGGAGATGATGCGTACTCCAACGCCCTGGTCGTGGAAGAAGGAGAGCGTGCTGGCGGCGTCAGAGCGCACCTTCTCGCGGAAGGTCAGAAGCACCACCGGGGATAGATCTGATGGCAGGCGCAAGCCAGCAGCCAAGCTGTCAGATGCCCCGGATCCAGGTACTGGCTCGCCTGCAGGGTCCGGTGCCGTCACCTGCGCGCTGTGGGCGAGCACGAGAGTTCGCAGGCCAGCTGAGGCAAGTGTTTTCGCTTCGCCCAGCACGACGGCGATCGAAACTCCCGCTGACATCGGCGCCAGCCCTGTGCCAGCCCAGATTGTGATCTGGGCCGTGATTCGNCTGCTCGATCCGGGCTCTAGGACTAGTTCAGGCGCCCCTAGGACCCAAGTACCCGGGGCAATCGAATCGCTAGAAAACGAAACTGAACTCCATTTGCGCTCAGACGAGAACGGGATGGCAGCTGTGGCACTGAGCGAGCTGTCCGCCGAGAACTGTTCAGCGAGACAACGGGCGGTGGCATTGGCGTTCGGATCGGCGCCGAACCAGCCTAGGCTTTGCCGCCATCCGGGCTCTTGGTCCAGTTCTGGTTCGGACGTTTCGGCCAGGGTGTGCACAGCGTCAAACATGATGGCACCCTCGGTGAGTGTGCCAGTTTTATCCAAACAGATGATGTCCACCCGGGCCAGCACTTCCACGGCAGCCAACTCCTGGATCAGCACCTTTTGTTTGGCGAGCCGGACTCCACTGACGGCGAAAGCGACGCTTGTCAGAAGGACTAGTCCCAGCGGAACCATAGCGATGATGCTCGCCACCACCCCGACCGCCGCGGTTCTCCAGCTGCCGCTGCTGATAGCCAGTTCCCAGCCGCCGGCAGCTTGCATCTGACCACTGATAACGATGGCCATAATGGGAAGAAGCGCCCAGGTGACCCAGCGCAGCACCTTGTTGAGCCCATTACGAATCTCAGAATTGATCAACGAAAACTGTTTGGCCTCAGCCGTGAGACGGCTAGCAAANGAATCGGCGCCAACACGTGTGACCTTGGCCCTGCCATTTCCAGCAACCACGCTGGAACCAGAGAGTACATCATCGCCTGGGAACTTCAGCACTGGATCGGCCTCGCCAGTGAGCAGCGACTCGTCTATCTCCAGGCTCTCGCCGTCGAGCATTGTGGCATCAGCCGATACTTGGTCCCCTGCACGAAGTACAAGGATGTCATCGCGCACCACAGCCTCCACCGCAATGTCCTGTACGGCGCCGTCTCGAAGCACTCGAGCGTCCGGGGTATTGATCAGGGCGAGCCGGTCCAGTGCTCTCTTGGCACGGTATTCCTGCACCACTCCAATGACCGCGTTACCCACGGCGGCGAACCCGAACAACGCATCTCGCCACTGACCCAAAACGAGCAGCAGAATAAAACTGCCTGCCACAATTCCATTGAACAGCGTGAGTACGTTCGCGCGGACAATATCCCACAGACTTCGGGTGGAGGACTGAGAAACACGGTTGGTCAGGCCAGCGGAGATCCGGTTGCCTACCTGCTCACTTGAGAGACCCTGCGGGCAGGTTGGTGGTGGAGGGCTTTGGTGCCCCTGTTCACGGCTGATCAGAACGTAGGCTCAACATGCTTGAACCTTACATCAGTGGCATAGCGTTGAGAGTCGCTGGCCCACCGGGGCTCAGTTGCAGGATTAGTGGCAATACAGAGTCATCGCTCCAGTCCTGCTGGCCGTAGTGTTCGGCTCGCAGCAGACTTCTCGGGCTTGGAGCGTTACCTTGCGAAATCCTCTGGGGAGGTCTTTGGCCCTTGTTGGTCTTTGCTGCGTAAGAAAGACTGACAGGAATTATGGATGATGAGTAAGAATGTCCGTGGGAGCATTCCCAGACGGAGAACACGATCAGGGACGGAGAACTCCAATAATGGATCGGCTAGTTGCCCCTGACATAGAAACGGAGCGTGCCACCGTGGGTCCCATCACGGTCTTTATATTGGATGACCATGAACTTGTCAGGCGCGGACTAGAAGAGCTACTTGAAGGCGAGGGGTTCCAGGTCATTGGCTCTAGCGGTTCCGCCCTCGAAGCGACTCGGCGCATTCCAGCCTTACATCCAGATGTTTCAGTATTGGATGCACGGTTGCCAGATGGTACGGGCATAGAAGTCTGCCGTGATATCAGGAGCGTGGATCCGTCGCTACGTTGTCTAATCCTCACCAGTTACGACGACGAACAAGCCTTGCGCGGCGCTGTACTTGCCGGAGCCTGCGGGTACGTGTTGAAGGAAATCAATGGCACGGATTTGCTGAGCTCCCTGCGTCGCACTGCCAAGGGAGAGTCGCTTTTCAACCCTGACATCATGGCGAAAGTCATCCAGGGTCTGGCCGAACCCGAGCAGGTGGATCCTCGTATTTCGGCCCTGACCCCACAGGAAAGCCGTGTACTTAGACTCATTGGGCGGGGATTAACCAATCGAGAAATTGGGACTGAGATGTCTCTGGCCGAANAAACGGTGAAGAATTATGTTTCCTCACTCTTAGCAAAGCTAGGGTTTGAACGACGCACCCAAGCGGCCGTTNTTATTACGGATACACGGTGGCAAGCTTCTTCGGAGCGTCAGTGAGCGTCCATCGCAGGAACACACCAGATCAAACGTGTTCCGGTGTCTTCAGTGCTCTCCAGAGCAAAAGTTCCGTGGAGGATTTCGGCCCTCTCAGCCATGTTCGAAAGCCCGCTTCGATGGGCAGGTTTTCCCACACCAATACCGTCGTCGTCAATAATAATGCTGACCGTCTCCGTCGTTACATCCACAGAAACTTCGATGGCCTTGGCCGCTGAGTGCCGCACCGCGTTACTGAGGCCTTCTGTCAATACCGCTAGTAGGTGCGTGGCTGTTTCATCGGAGATCGCAGAGTCTATGGGGCCGGACAGATTTAACCGTGGAGCGAAATCTAGCGGTTTGGCAACATTGCGAACTGTCCTTAGAATCAGATCGCTGAGCAACTCTGTTTCACCGGAGCTGACACGCAATGAATAAATGGTGTTCCGTAGGTCCCGAATAGTCTCATCAAGCTCCCTCGTGACAGTACGGATCCTCTCAGACGCGGTCTTATCTGAAATAAAGCGCTGTAAGCTCTGGATACTTAGCCCTGCAGCGAAAAGACGCTGGATGACGACGTCATGCAAGTCCCTTGCGATTCGGTCCCGATCTGTGAAAATCATGATCTGTTCGCGCAATCTGTGTGTCCGTGCTAATTCCAAAGCCAAGGCAACGTGGGATCCAAANACGGCACTCATCTCGATAACGATCTTGGAATAACTGGCGGATCCTTCGCTGCGTGCCAAGATCAACAGACCTTGATTCGTGCCCTGGGGTCCCAGCGCAATGACTAAAACTGGCCCAAATGCCGTCCCGTCGTCGGCGCCAAGTAAATCAGCAGCGTCGTTAAANACTGTGGGGACACCCGTTCTCAGCACCTCAGCGACCGCAGGGGAATCCAGCGCCAAGGAACGGCCCACCAGCAATGGGGCCCGGTCTCCGGCCGCTGCTGCAACGTAAAGATCGGGTCCATTGTCGGAGGAAACACCGATCATAGTCAGAGCCGACTCTGACTCAGCCAAAGCAGTCGCAGCAATCATATCCAAGCTACTTTCAATGATGTTACGTTCATCATCCATCATCCGCCCGGTGACATCCATACAGGCTTCCAACCAACGCGAACGGAGCCTGGCGTCCTCAAATAAGCGGGCATTTTCAATGGCAACGCCAGCGGCAGCGGCCAGGGCGAGAGCCAGCTCTTCGTCCTCTACCGTGAAGTCTTCGCCGCCTATTTTNTCGGTCAGATAAAGGTTTCCGAAGACATTTCCCCTGACCCGCACAGGGACTCCCAGAAAAGAAGCCATGGGAGGGTGGTGTTCCGGGAAACCATAAGAGGCAGGGTGCAGGCGCAAATCATGCAGACGCAACGGGCGTGGGTCACTGATCAGCATCCCNAGGACACCGTGCCCGGTTGGTAAAGGGCCTATGCGGGTGACGTGTTCGGCATCGATGCCAACGGTTATAAAGTGGCTCAGCGACTGATCTTCAGCAATGATTCCCAAGGCACCGTAGCGAGCGTTCAGCAAAGTGCAGGCCGATTTCACGACCCGTTCCAACACTGCTTCCAAGCTGAGGTCTTCAGCTACGGAAACCACAGCTGAGAGCAAGCCTTGCATACGTTCTTGTGTGGACAGCAGCTCTCCGGCCCTGTCTACGAACTCTCTGAGCAGGTCCTCAATCCGGGCGCCTGCAGCAACCGGCAATAGGGGATAGCCTTATCCGCATCAGGATCATTCACCATAGCCACTTTCGATCAACCGCAGGTCATTATCTTAGAAGCCTCAAGGTGCCGGCCATTACTGACAGGCTACCTGCGTTGCGAGAAGGACCAGCGCATATGACTAGCAGAGGCGGATTCTCCTTGGCGTTGCAGCTGGGGACCGTACACCCGCTGAATCGATGGTTCTGGGATCATCCCATGCCGATCAAGCCAACCTCAGCAGGGAGCACATCTGATTCAACGAACATTGAAACCNTGGCCAAGGACCAATGCTGGGAATTACTGCGTGGAGTGGACCCTGGACGATTAGCTGTTGTGATTGATGATTACCTCGACATTTTTTCGATCAATTGCGCTGCAGATAAGGACGCACCGGTCTTACGGACCGCGGCAGGGTCCAAACATGATGGTTCAACAAACAACACACCCGTGGCCTTCGAAGTGAACGGGTATGATCCCGAAACGGAGCGGGCGTGGAGCGTAGTGCTACGGATCAGCCCGCTAAACCTCAGTGGCAGGATATTTCCGCTCACAAAACCTGATATTTGGAGAACACCCTTCTCAGAGGTGCGGTGCTCTACCTTCGAATAACACGGTGCAGGGGCACATCCGTGACTGCCTACCCTAGCCAGGAAGGAATTGCTGAGCACTGACTGTGGAGCCAATAGCCCCTCCCCACAGGACGCAGCATCGATGCGCTGACTAGGTTTCCGGCGTCGTCAACGTCATGGTATGCCAAGTTCCAGCCCAAGTAGTGTGACGAAGTTTTCGTTGTGCCGTTACAGTCCAGCACCGTGGCCGGCGGCACGGGCGCACTGCGCCATAGATGAGCGCCACTACTTCCATGGCGCATACTCGGGCGGGGCGCAGCGCCGTGAATCCGCACTCAGTCTGTGCAGCGAGCTGGAGTCGGAGAAGAGCTAGGTTGAGAATTCGTTTGGCTTCTGCGGCGTTCAACTTCGTCGGAGTCATTCGTTTCGAGACGATCAACGAGCGCTGGCAAGGAACAAACGGGTCTCCATAACTGATCGAAAGTAGCTCACCGGTCAAGCAACAGCAACCCGGCTTGCCGCCCGAAGCACCATCCCGTGCAGGTTACCCACTCAATTCACAGTGCTGGCCTGGCGGTTGCGAAAGGGTGTGGCCGCATGCCTGCACCATGTTCGAAACTGACTACTCACGCGTGCGCGAAGCCGAATCAACCATGAGTCAGCTCAATCAGACTCGAGTGCTGTTGCAGCTATTTCTACCTCGAGGCGCTGGACGTCGTCCACGCAACACAATTCTGTTGCTGCTGACATCACCGCGGCACTTCCGGCAGCGACCGCCGTTCTCAAGGCCGTCTCAGCCGGGTAGCCCTGGGCGAGTCGCAGTACAAGTGCGGCTAANAAGCTGTCACCGGCTCCGACGGTGCTAACCACCTTCACGGACGGCGTTGGCAACCGGATGACTCCTGCTTTTGAGGCGAGCACGGCNCCTGCTTCACCAAGTGTTAGTGCAACGTAGTCTGCGCAACCTGCTGCAGTCAGTTCAGATAGTGCATCAATTTGGCTTCGTTCACTGTCAAGGGTTGCACCCACATGTTCAGCCAGTTCCCGCCGGCTGGGTTTGACCAGAAAGACACCTTCGGCAAGGGCTTCGGCAAGGGCCGGCCCTGAGGTGTCCACCACGCACCGTACGTCGGCCTCTAGCGCCAGTCGCGCCACTCGTGCGTAGAAATCGTCCGGAACCCCNGGCGGCAGGCTGCCGCTGGCAACAAGATATCCACCAGTCCGAAGGGACCTGCCAACAACCCTCAGGCAGTTGCGCCACTCGGCTTCACTAAGCTCAGGACCTTCTAGGACGAATCGGAATTGTCTCCCCGTCGAATTCTCATCAACCGTGACATCCTGCCGGGTCCTCCCGTGAACTGCTGCCGCCAAAACAGGGATTCCCTCGGCTTCCATCAACTTCCGATAGGTGTCACCGGTGGTACCGCCGGCCGTGTACACAGCAAGTGCCTGCCCGCCGAGCCGGTGTATCACCCTGGCCACATTCGCCCCACCGCCACCTGGATCGAGGCTGCTGCGACTGCATCGGAGCTTGTGGCCACTATAGACGAGGTCTGTTGAAGTGCCGACGTCCAGTGCAGGGTTCATGGTCAACGTGAGGATTGGTTTGGAGCTCCATGCAGAAGAGACCTCATTGAGTCCCATCATTGGTGACCCGAGCTTCGTTGAATCGATCCATTTCATGGCTTACCTGGTACCTCTAAGATTCGTGTCTGTCCTGCTTAGTTGCAGGCCCAGACGGTGCAAATGAGAGCTCTGCTCAGTGGGCAAAAGCATCGGAGTGCAAAGGAATGACGGCAGGCACGCCGTCGAGCTTGACCGGCTCGATAAGCGCGTTGGTGCCACGATGACAATGATGATCCGGTCTGGCCTGCTCGCGACGGCGTTCATATCTCCAGTATGGAATAACAGCACCAGAGTTGCATCGGGTCTTTCGGCCCTATGCCCAGCGACAACCTGATGTAGCGCACCACAGGAAAAGTCCAACTAGGAGACCCGCGGACCACCAAACCCTCGGTTTTGTGGAGGAAGCCTGGAGGACTTCGGGGCCCTTGTGCGCCGGAACCGCATCGATGACATCGGGCTGTTGAGCATCTCAGGCACCACGCTCACCTATGCCAAACTAGCGGAAAATCCGTCCGTCTCCTGCAAGCCCAAAACCGGAAAATAACCCGACCCATGACCTAAACCCATACAACCCTCGGTGGGCCACCCCCAGAACACCCGAGCACCTGGCCATTGGTGAGAAATACTTAGCGCTAATAGTCAGCCCACTGCCGCAGCAGGTCAAAACAAACTGCAGCCAAATGTAAGTTTAAACTGCCGCCGACAAACCTCAACCAAAGGTGAAATTTTCGCTGATTCGAGCGTCAAAGATCCGGGTCGGCTCCTCAACTGTTGCGAACAGGCACGTCGGTGTCTGCCTGGTGTGTACCTGCGGTCGCTGGCATTGACGCTGTATTCGCCGAAGTATGCACTACCAAGACCGGACAGCTTGCGTGTTCTACGCAGGCAGAACTGACAGAGCCCAATAGCATTCCCTTGAACCCGCCTCTCCCNCGCGAGCCAACAATGAGCATCTGCGCGGATTGCGCCGCCTCCAGCAAGACTTGGGCCGGCCTACCGCGAACAGTTACCCCATTGAAACCCTCGGGCGGGTTGTCTGCGAATGCCCTGTGGACGGCATCTTTGAGAATGCGGCCCGCATCCTCGTTCGGGTCCCAGTCAGGGCTTATATACGTACCGAACATCGTCTCCACCTGCCAAGCCGTGACAGCTGTGATGGTGGCAGCAAGGGAATGTGCCAGTGTTTGCGCCCATTTCAGTGCAAGGACGGACTCGTCAGACCCGTCGACTCCCACCACAATGTGCGAACCTTCGTGGGCTCTCTTTGCTTCCATGAAGTCATCCAACTTTCATCTCTTTCACGTTTCCGTTCGGGTGTTCAAGGCACACCGTGTCCACGGAACCGGAGATTTATTTTCCATTCCCTTCCAATGGTCGACGCCGGTGAGAGCGGCTGCACAGGGCCGAAAGTCCCTAACACTCGAGTCAGGAAAATGTGAGGATTAGGGTTGCGGGTGTATTTTCACTGCGCCAGTGCGCCGTCCATTTAAGTTCAGATCCACCCATTGACGACACGGAGAAAGCTTTGAAAAGCCAGCTCAATCAATCCATCCCCAGGTCGAAAACGATGTTGACCCTGTTCACGTTTTAGACGAGTTTGAGTTACTCAACCGCTATTGGGATGCCGCCAATTATCTGACAGTGGCGCAGATCTACCTTCAAGAAAATGCTTTGTTGCGCTCTCCCNTAGCTGCGGAACAGATTAAACCAAGGTTGCTGGGTCATTGGGGAACCAGTCCTGGACTGTCCTTGATCTATGTTCATTTGAACCGGCTCATTCGTAACACGGGCGCTCACATTCTTTATGTGGCAGGCCCAGGACACGGTGGCCCAGCCGTGATTGCTAACCTTTATTTGGAGGGCACATACTCTCAAATCTATCCCGAGGTCAGCCAAGACAATGAGGGCCTGCGGCGGCTGATCCGCCAGTTCTCCACCNCTGGAGGCATCCCCAGCCATGTGNGGCCCCCAACACCTGGATCCATTCATGAGGGCGGGGAGCTGGGATATTCACTGGCGCACGCCACGGGAGCCGTCATGGACAACCCCGAACTCATAGTGACTTGCGTGGTGGGAGACGGGGAAGCTGAAACAGGTCCATTGGAAGGCGCTTGGAAGGCTCCGGCCTTCTTGAACCCGTCTCGGGATGGCGCTGTACTGCCCATACTTCACCTCAACGGGTACAAGATATCCGGCCCTACAGTCCTTGGCCGGCAATCCGATGAGCAGATCATGGCGTTATTGCACGCGCACGGTTGGGACCCCGTGGTCGTCTCCGGTGACGATCCCACGCTTGTCCACCCACAACTGGCAGGAGTTCTTGAGAGAGCCCACGCTCAAATTACCCAGATTCAAGAGCAGGCACGCCAGCACGGGGCTAGTAGCCCGGCACGTTGGCCTGCGATCATTTTGCGCACACCCAAGGGTTGGACCGGACCCGAGACTGTGGACGGTATCCAAGTGGAAGGAACGTTTAGGTCCCATCAGGTCCCGCTGGCAGGGGTACGGGAGAATCCAGCCCACTTGGCACAGTTGGAGTCGTGGCTGCGCTCCTATAGTCCTGAGACTCTTNTTGACGGCAATGGCCGGTTATTGCCGGAGTTAGCTGCTCTCGCTCCTGCAGGCCAGCTGCGCATGGGAGCGAACCCTTGGGCTAATGGCGGCACCGAAACAGCCCCGCTACCTTTGCGTCCATTGGAAAATTACGCCTTGGAGGTTGGCATTCCTGGGTCAACCAAACATGAAACCACCAGACCGTTGGGCGAGATGCTGCGGGATATTTACTCCGACACGGCTAGGNAACCCCGCTTCAGGCTGTTCAGCCCGGACGAGACCAACAGCAACCGGTTGGGTGCCGTTTTCCAGGTCACCGACAGATGCCTGATGGAGCCGGTCCAAGACGGTGATGACCATTTGTCCNCCGATGGCCGGGTTATGGAAGTCCTCTCCGAACACCTTTGCCAAGGCTGGCTCGAGGGGTACGTGCTCACCGGCCGGTATGGACTCTTTGCCACCTACGAAGCGTTCGCCATGGTAAGCGCCTCAATGACCATCCAGCACGCGAAATGGTTACAGCATGCTCGCGAACTGTCTTGGCGGAAGCCCGTGCCCAGCCTCAATATCCTACTTACCTCAACATGTTGGCGCAATGATCACAACGGATTCAGCCACCAAGGTCCCGGTCTGATCGACACCGTACTGTCCTTGTCCGGTTCTGTTGTCCGAATCTACCTTCCACCAGATTCCAACACCTTGTTGGCAGCAGCTGAACATGTGTTGCTCAGTAAGGATTATGTGAACCTGGTGGTAGTGGATAAACAGGCGCACCCTCAGTATTTGAACCTAGAGGATGCCCGAAGGCATGCTACTGCCGGAGCCTCGATCTGGCATTGGGCCGGGAACGAAAACGTACCCAGCGCAGTCGTCACCGACAAGAGCGCGTTGTTAAGCGCTGCTTCCTCCATCACCACACCGGATGAGTCGGCGAAGACTGCCGTCCCTGACATTGTCATGGCCTGCGCTGGGGACGTCCCTACAGAGGAAACCCTGGCTGCTACTTGGCTGCTACAGCACTTTGTGCCAGCGCTGAAGGTGCGCGTGGTCAACATCATGAACCTGTTGGTACTCCCACCTCGTGACACGCACCCGCATGGACTCTCCGACGTCGATTTCGAAAAGCTCTTCACAGTAGGTGGCGAAGTAATTGTTGCTTGGCACGGTTATGCCCGAGCCTTCCACCAACTACTGCACGGCCGGAGTAACCCTGGCAGGTTCCACGTCCGCGGATACAACGAGCAAGGCACCACAACCACCCCGTTCGATATGGTGGTACTGAATAGGATGAGCCGATATCACCTCGCTTTGGAGGCCCTGAATCGAGTCAATTCGCACTTTGGCGGCGCACAGGAGTTGGCAGAGTATTGCCAGCAAATGCTGGCCAATCATGAGAAGTACATCCATGAGCATCTGGAGGATATGCCGGAGATTCGAGATTGGCTCTGGACGCCGCCAGAGAATGGAACAGCCTCGTCATGAGCACTCGTTACGGATCCACCATCATCGTGGGAATCGACGGATCAGACTCATCTATTGAGGCCCTGCGTCACGCTGAATGGTTGGCTAAGCCCCTCGGCGCGCACGTGAAAGCCCTGACCTGCTGGAACTATCCCAACGCCTATATAGTCCCCTATGCCTTGGGGAACTTCGACTTCAAAGAGGCTGCACAGAAAGTTCTAGATACTGCCGTTGAAAGCGCGTTTGGTTTGGACTACCCCGAGNGCCTCACCACAGAACTGGTTCAAGGCTCAGCCCGATCAGTACTGATTGAGGCCAGCAAAGATGCCGCTCTTTTGGTACTTGGACGGCGTGGATTCGGCGGATTCAAGGGTTTGTTGATGGGGTCCGTCAGTTCATCTTGCACCGCCTACGCCCATTGTCCAGTCATGATTGTGCCCCATTCCATGACAGCGAGGACCACGGATGAACTGCACACCGCGAATATCACCGGGCAACTGAACTGGTTTAGAGCGGTGTGCTCGCTTCAATCAAGTCCAGCTTCTGCGCAGCTTCTGCGGCTGCGATGAGCGGAACGGTGCGCAGAAAGCTGTCGGGGTTCAGCGAGATGGAATCGATGCCCTCGGCAACTAGGAATTGAGCGAACTCAGGGTGATTGCTGGGTGCCTGCCCGCATATCCCGATCCGGATGCCTGCGGCATGGGCCCCGGCGATCGCCTGGCTAATCATGATCTTGACAGCCTCGTCCTGTTCATCAAAGAGCGGTGCAAGGGTTGCCGAGTCCCGATCCACTCCGAGAACAAGCTGGGTGAGATCGTTTGAGCCGATGGAGAAGCCGTCGAACTTGGTGGCAAACTTTTGCGCCAGAATCACGTTTGAGGGGATTTCGCACATCATGTAGACCTTGAGCCCGTCCTGGCCACGGACAAGTCCGTTTTCCTCCATCACGGCCAGGACGCGGTCTGCTTCGCCAAGTGTCCGGCAGAACGGCACCATCACTATGACGTTCATGAACCCGCACTGGTTGCGAAGGCGGATAATGGCCCGGCATTCCAAGTCAAACCCGGCTCGGTAGTGCCGATCATAATAGCGCGAGGCCCCACGGAATCCAATCATCGGGTTGGATTCCTCGCCTTCGAAGGCTGAGCCACCGATCAAGTGGGCGTACTCGTTGGTTTTGAAATCGCTGAACCGAACCACCACCGGCGCGGGATAAAACGGTGCGGCCAACTTGGCAAGCCCNCGCGCAAGAGTTTGTACAAAGTACTCTGACGAGTCGGCATAACCGCGTGTCAGCTCCTTGATCTTGGCCTGATCGGCCGGGTCCGTTACCCGCTCCGGGTACGCCAGTGCCATCGGGTGCACCCGGACCATGTCATTGATGACAAACTCCATGCGTGCGAGCCCGATGCCCTGTGCGGGCAGGCGCCACCACTTGAACGCAGTGGAGGGACTGGCAAGGTTGAGCATGATTGCAGTACGGGTGGCCGGCAAATCACCGAGGTCCACATCGTCCTGGGCGCTCGCTAGAAACCCTTCATACACGTGGCCGGTGTCCCCTTCCGCACAGGACACCGTGATGGGCTGCCCATCCACAATCACCTTGGTGGCATGAGTTGTCCCAACGACGGCGGTAATCCCCAGTTCGCGGCTCACAATAGCCGCATGGCTGGTTGCCCCACCCTTGTCAGTGACAATGGCCTTGGCACGCTTCATGACCGGAACCCAGTCCGGATCTGTTTGTTCAGCGACCAGGACGGCGCCGTCCACAAAGTTTCCGATGTCGGCGGCGCTCTTGATCACGCATGCCATGCCGGAGGCTATGGAATCGCCCACGGCCGCACCTTCCACCAGCAGCCTCCCCTCTTCCGTCAGTCGGTGTGTGCTTATCATCGTGCCGCTCTTGCGCGCTTGGACAGTTTCGGGCCTAGCCTGGACAATGAACAATTCCCCACTCATCCCGTCCTTCGCCCATTCCATGTCCATGGGCCGGCCATAGTGGTTCTCGACCTGCACAGCCCACCTGCCCAGCTGGAGGATCTCGTCGTCGTCTAGACAAAACGACCTCCGTTCGGTGTCTGTGGTATCGACCATGAACGTTCCCGCACCGCCATCTAAGGAGTAAACAAGTTTGCACTCCTTTGAACCAAGCGTCTTTTCGATGACGGGCGTGAACTCTGGCGTGCCCAGAAGCGGTTTGAACACAACATATTTGTCCGGGTTGACCATGCCCAGGACCACTGTCTCACCCAGGCCCCAATTGGCACTGATGACGGCGGCTCGAGGGAAGCCGGTTTCAGTATCCAGNGAGAACATGACCCCNGCAGCTCCCAGGTCCGAGCGGACCATGAGTTGGACTCCCACTGATAGGGCCACGTCCAGGTGCCCGTACTTCATAATCTCCCGGTAGCTGATGGCACGGTCCGTGAAGAGCGATGCATAGCATCGTCGGCAGGCATCCAGCAATGCATCCTCACCCCGGACGTTCAGGTAGGTTTCCTGCTGTCCCGCGAAGCTGGCGTCAGGCAGGTCCTCGGCGGTGGCGCTACTACGCACAGCCACGGCGGGGTCTTCGCGCCCGGCGCGNCTNGCCAGCTCTCGGTAGAAAGAACGGATTTGTGTGGACATTTCTGGCGGGAACTCGCCGGCGAGGATCAGTTCGCGCACCTGGGTTCCGATTGATCGCCAGTTGCTGCCCGCGGCATCCTTGGTGGCGAGAATCCGCCCCAGCTGTGGCGCCATATTGTTTTCCAAGATGAACTGCCGGTACGCGGCGGCCGTGAGGGCGAAACCTCCGGGCACCCTAACGCCGTCGGCAGCCAAGGATCGGATCATTTCTCCCAGAGAGGCATTCTTTCCGCCAACGTGGGCAACGTCCTTGATACCGACATCCTCGAGCCAAACAACATTTTCCTCATCCACAATAATCAGGCTTCCTTAGCATCTTCGCTGTCCTGCTCCGGGGCATTCGTAGGCCAGATGCCCACGACACGAGTCAACCCCTTGAGCAATCTTGGGTAGGGACCAAAGTCACCACTGTCCAACAAACTTCCCCAACTGGGTGCCACCTCGGCACGAAGAGAGCTTTGGCCTTCCCGGCGTGGACTGGCTCCGGCCACATTCGGATGAGGCCCAGACTCAAGCCTGCGCAGGAACCACTAGTGTGTGCGTGATGCGCCGGTGACAGCGGGGCCGCGGACTCGATCCGGCAGCGGCGGCAGAACGTAGAGTCGCAGGATCTAGCCGCCGCGGGCAATCCCATCACACCTGAGTCTTTGTTCACATTCATCCAATGGCCAGCCGGAACTGGCATTGGGGACTTTGGACTCTATTCCCTCTGGTAGGTGGGTCATAACATGATCCCCATGAGAGCAAATCCCTTGGCACCCAAAGTAGAAATTCTTACCCCGGGCAGTGCTGGAAGGTACTTTCCGAAACATCCATAGGACGGCTCGCGGTCATTGTGGACGGACGCCCCGACGTCTTCCCTGTGAACTATAAGGTCGATGGGCAGTCACTCATCTTTCGAACAGGTGGAGGTAGAAAGCTTGATGCCCTCCGCCACGATGCATGGTTGGCTATAGAAGCCGACGCCGTGAGTGCGGAGTTCGGCATAGCGTGGAGTGTAGTTGTCAAAGGCCATGCCGAAATCACCACTTCAGAAAGCCAGCTTCTGAACACCGCCTCTCAGGGCATGTTCCCTTGGCAAGGAGTTGGAAAGGACCACCTGGTACGCGTCGCCGCGGAGGAAGTGACGGGCAGGCGCTTCACCCTTGATGCGTCCATGACCTGGAATGTTCCTTTAGATGACACCATCCGCGCCGGGCTCGAGTAGCATACAAGAAGGCAGCGCCAGTGCGGCCGGAAAAATGACCACCGGGGAATCTCTGAGGAGCGCGGTGAAGATCTGCTGCTACCGGACTGCCATCCCCATGACATTAAAGGTGCCCAACACGTCCTCAGCACATCGATCGTGCACGTGGACACCCGATGGCTAAGAAAAGTCCGGATTCCATCTTCGCGTCTGTGTCCAGCAACGAACAAACGCTGGTCCGGCTCAATGTCAAAAAGCCGACCTCGACCCGGGCAACCGTGGCAAGACTTCTTCAGACAGGGCCTTCGATGTGGTCTGCTTCCACAGTCTGAGGCGAGCAGGGAACTCCGCGGTAACCCTACAACTTCTGGCGCCTCTCTAAGCACACCGCCTCATCCACTTAAACTCTCAGTGGTGGCAATAAAGTCACAACGGACGCGAAAAATTCCCAAGTAGAGGTCTTCTGGCCCTAACCACGGGAAAAACAGCCGTAGCCTCATTCCTGTGGGCCAGATGATCGGCCGCAACGTTGCAAACGCCCACCAACGGCCTTGCTCGCAGTGAACATCCTCATCCACCCTCTGGAGAGCCCCCACTGGAGGCCTCACATCCGCCTGTCGAAAGAACACATCATGAAAGCACTCGTTTATCAAGGCCCAGGANAAAAGCAATGGATGGACGTGCCAACACCGCACCTTCGCAATTCAAGTGACGTCATTGTCCGCGTGGACACCACAACTATTTGTGGAACGGATCTGCACATCCTCAAAGGCGACGTTCCGGCCGTCAAAGTTGGCCGGATTTTGGGTCATGAGGGTGTGGGTACCATCTCGGAAGTCGGAGCTGGGGTCAAAGATTTTAAGGTCGGAGACCGTGTCATTATCTCGTGCATCAAGTCATGCGGTCACTGTGTCAATTGCCGTGACAGCTTGTACTCCCACTGCCTCGGCACGGAGGGCGTGTCCGGGATCGGATGGGTGTTTGGCCACTTGATTGACGGAACGCAGGCCGAATACGTGCGTGTGCCATACGCCGATAACTCCCTCCATAAGATGCCCGACGGCGTCACGGATGTACAGGCGGTCATGTTGTCCGACATTTTGCCCACAGGGTTCGAAATGGGCGTGCTGGCCGGTCACGTCAAGCCTGGGGATGTGGTGGCGGTTATCGGTGCCGGACCAGTGGGCTTGGCAGCGATGATGACAGCCGGGCTGTGTGGTGCCGCAACAGTCATAGCTCTTGATGTTGAACCTGGACGGTTGGAACAAGCCAAAACGTTTGGTGCTACTGACACAGTCGTTTCGGGCACCACGGACTGGAAGGAACAGGTCCTGGCACTCACCGACGGCGCTGGAGTAGATGTCGCCATTGAGGCCGTTGGAGTGCCGGTGACGTTTGAGATGGCCCTGGACATAGTACGCCCCGGCGGTAATGTTGCCAACGTTGGGGTCCACGGCAAGGCTGTTGAGCTGCACCTGGAAGACCTGTGGATTCGCAATATCACCATCACCATGGGGCTAGTCAACGCTAATACGACCCCGATGCTGCTCAAACTTGTCGCTTCACACAAGATCCCAGCCGAACGGTTCGCCACGCATNTTNTTACCTTCGATGAAGTCTTGGAAGCCTACGAGACGTTCTCAAATGCGGCTACAACCAAAGCACTAAAAGTAGTGATCTCCCGTCTTGGCTAAACGCACAGCATGGGCGGAGCGCTAGCGCATCCTTTTCGGTCACTTATGGCGGGGTCTTCATATGAGCGCCAAGATGCTGACGTTCTCATACTTGAGGGCTGAACTAATACTTGACGGCCCCAAGGTGTGCCTCCTTGCTAGGTAGGTGACGCCGGTGCGAGGATCCGGTTCCACCATGCCATGAGCCCTGCCATCAGGAAAATAGGAGAACGGAAACCATGTCCACCAGGCCTCCATCACAAGCGGCGGGACGTTCGGCACTAGTGGACTGGGTCTGGACCAATGAGTCTTGAAAGCGAACCGTGCACTCTTCCTCCGTAAGAAAGGCAATCCAGATGAGCGTCGTCGTCGTCTATGAGTCCATGTTTGGCAACACACGCACCATTGCTTTGGCGATCGCAGAGGGCCTGGCTCCCTTTGGCGTGGTAGTCACGGCAAACGTCAACGACCCACGGGCTAAGGAAGCCACTCGATCGGCCGACTTACTAGTTCTGGGTGGACCAACCCATGTCCATGGAATGACGAGGCCCTCATCACGGGCAGAGGCAACAACGTGGGCGGACAACACGTCCAAGAACCTGACACTCGAACCCTCTGCGCCGGGTATGGGGGTCCGTGAATGGATTAAAGACGTTGATCTGGTTCCGGCTCTGTGTGCAGCATTCGACACCCGAGTGGACAAGGCGCAGATTCTTACAGGAGCGGCATCAGGACACATCGAACACGCACTCACGAAGCGAGGTTCGCGCGCCGTCATTTCGCCAGAGAGCTTCTTGGTCTCCAAGGAGAACGCGCTGGAAGAAGGCGAAGTGGACCGCGCACGCAAGTGGGGTATTAGCGTGGGTAGAGCCATGGAACAGTTCATTCACCACTAAAGAGCTTTGGTGCGGCCAGCGTTCTCAACGTGAGCGGCTAGGTGCTGGCCACAGGTGGTGGCTCCGCCTGAACCTCAGGGGAACCTTGAGCAAGTTTGTACCGAGGAAATGGTCACTAAGGACTGGTTCTGTGCCCTGCATGGCCTTCAACCGCAGATACAGCCAGCCCAAGCCGCACACCTTTAGTGGCAAGCCGGTGAGCACCTCAGATGTGCCGGTGAGAACAATCCCACCGTACTGGGCTCTTGTCCTGGAACGGAGTTAGAACATGGACCAGCTGATGCTGGTCTGTTGGGGCTGTCATGCCACTTTAGTTTCTGCGTAATGAGCAAGCGGCGGCGATCGGGCGGATTTGGAGCGGTTCTTCTTCCTTGATGAAACCGTTTAGGAGCGGATCGCGGGTCTTCGTGAGGATGCGCCCGTGAGCTGTGAAAGTATCTGCCCAACAAGGAAACTAGCTTAGCTGTCCGATGTGACTTTAATGCAGAATAATGACCACCTGGATGGTTCTTAGAATCCTTTCAGAGGAGTTCTGAGCATACCGGGTCAAACAAAAGATCGCCCTCCTTAGTGTCACGAGTCCCGAGACAACATCCACACTATCGATCCCGCCACCAGGCCCAGTCCCGCGCCGATGGCGAGGCCCGCAGCGCCAGCAAAGGCCAGCCCCAACCCTGCCCCCACGGTGAGTCCAATGCCTGGCATAGATTCCATTAAGCTTCGGTGGTCTGCTTGCTTTTTGCCGCGCTCATCATGCACCGACCATACCCGGAGTCTGCGCTTAGCGACAGGTGATTTGTCTCGGAGTTTCCACGATCAGCAATGGATAGAGAAAATAGCCGCAGGTTCGAATATTGGCTGAGCCTTAGATCACATTTAGTTGACCCGCTGAAACGGGACGCACTCCAAAGGACGCGAGCGGGCTAAGGCGTGCAGGAAGTGATGAGCACGGACCAGCACCGGAGTAAACACGATTCTGGGGAGCCCAAGGGAACGTCTCTATTAACTGTCCAAGTCTTTGAGGGCAGTGCTGCGCTTCTTTCGGCGCTTGTCATCTTCTGCGACAAAGGCCTCGGCCATCGCCACACCGATCCCACCACCAAGCGCTATGCCGACAGCTATGTTGCCCGTTGCGATCCCCAGCATGGTTCCGACTGCGAGTCCAACGGCGAATCCGGCACCCCACTTCCCAAACACCTTTCGGCTGCGGCTATCTATGCTGTTCGGATCCTGTGTCATTTTTCTCCCGTACGTCTTTGCGCTTTTGCGCTTGCGTGGAATGGACCTGGCGATGCGCCAGGGTCTTGCGCCCAAGATAAAGACAAGAATGATGAAGACTGCCGGGACAATGAGTCAGGTCCTGGCTGGGCCATCAAATGCTGATCCCATTATTCTTGACCGCAGCAAGCTTGCCGGCGGCAAAGGACAACAAGAGGCCCCAGTAATCACAGAAGACCGCACCAGCAGCGACAATCACGACGGCATGGAGCGTAACCCCGATGTCTCGCGGGTCTTCGAAGCGGGCTAGTGCTCACGGGCTGCCTCTTTCCTGACTGAAAACACTGCTCATGGTGACTTCACTGTACGTCTGAAGCATGGGATTAGCGATACATTCTGCTTTCCTCCCTATTGGCATTCACTCAGTTGGAGTCGGTTCTTCAGCTGTTGGAATGGCCAACGGCTCCACCCGATCAGACTGCGCCGTCGGCCTTGATTTGACGCGCATTAATCTGAAGCGGGCCGAACAGTTCCAATGGACGGCCAGGACAATCGCTACGTAGGGGCGCGGCGTCCACTCAAAGGGCCTCTTGGGGCTAATCACCACCCACGGTTACTGCCAGCGCCTGTTCAAGAAGACCCTCTACCGAGGCATGGCGGGGCGTCTTAAGATCATGCGAATGGCCGGTGTCGCCGAAGGGCTCTCCAGGATCGAGCGCCTGTTAGGAATGCGAGGACGGTGATGGTTGCCGAAACAACGAGCCATGACCATCCGCTGGTCCAGCCGATACCCACGGCCTCCGGCGTGGAGAAGGGCGATTCCCCAGTGATGATGCCTATCGACCATAGTGGACGTCGCTCACTTTCATCGGCGTAGTGGCTTGCGAGGACTTGGGGTGGCTCAAGGTCGCTGAGGGCTTTNGCAAGGTTTCGTGGGCCGGCTGCGAGTTCTTGGCGCAGCGACTTGATGATGGACTTACGCTCGGCGCTGGGCAGGCTCNNCTCCAGATGCCAGTCAAGGCGCAACAGGTAGGTACCGATTCGCCGGAGATCGCGAATCCACCGTCGAGGATCACTCGTGCGGGGTACATCAGTCATGGGTGTGTCCTTCCAGTGGGCCGTTGCTGGAAGCAACGGCACGTGTGGTCACGAGACTATCGCGTATCCATCCGACTCTCGATCCCCGGTGAGCGTAAGGGTAAGCAGCGGTAGCGCCGCACGGATAACCTGTGCATCCTGTTGAGCCTGTAGGGCGGTGAGCGGCCAGCGCAGTCATGCGCGCGCTGGAGCTAAAGAGTGGCACCCGAGCAGTTCCAGCGGGGAACCTGAGCAGTAATTTTCATACGGTTAGGACCACAGAATGCCAGCTGGGCTTTTCTATACGACAAGAGCGCGCCAAGATGCGGTCTCCGAAGATACGGAAAGCATTGCAGGCAAGGTGCACTCGGGTTAGCATCGATCGATGAGCCAAAAGAACCGATTTCTTGTCGCGTCTGCGATTGATTCCTCTNCACTGGGCTTGTTCATGGCCGGATGCGCCGCCCCATTGCCTTTACTGGCCCGGNCACCGGCACCTCCGGCATCCGCTGCAAGCCACCCGGCCAGCATTCCGGCCGCCGCGGGAGAAACCCTGCCCAGCATCGCCCATGTTGTCATCATCGTTGAGGAGAACAAACCAGCCTCAAGCATTCTGGGCAACGCGGCCGCTCCTTACCTCAACACGTTGGCCGCCGACAATGCGCTGGCGACCAACTATCAGGCCATCACCCACCCGAGCCTGCCCAACTACCTGGCCCTGACCAGCGGCACGACCGCCGGAATCACCAGCGACTGCAATCCCGGCGTCGGATGCACGGCACAGGTACCGAGCATCACGGATGCAATTGAACAGTCTGGGAGAACTTGGAAGATGTATGCCGAGAGCATGCCAGCCNCCTGCACTGCGGAGAACTCCGGCCTCTACGCGGTAAAGCACAACCCGTTCATGTACTATCCCAGCGTCACCAACAACGCTGGCTCGTGCTCCTCGCATGTCGTGCCATTGGACCAGCTCGCTGAGGACTTGAAAACCGCATCAAGCCTGCCCAACTATGTCTTCATCAGCCCCAATCTTTGCCACGACATGCATAACTGTCCGGTGCAGACCGGCGACGCCTGGCTGTCCCAGCAAGTCCCCACTATCTTGAGCTCACCGGCGTTCACCACGCAAAACTCTCTGCTGGTGATCACGTGGGACGAAGGCGAAGGCGACAACAACACCGTGTCAACGATCTTCGCAGGACCGGCTGCCCGAAAGTCCCACGAATCCGCACCGGCCTACAACCACTATTCCTTGCTGCACACCATAGAAAGCCTGTGGNGTTTGGAACCCNTGACGGACAACGATAAANACGCCCCCATCATGACCGACATGCTCAAATAGCGGCCCGCCCGTCATTTTACTTTGCGCATGGGCCGGGCGGGGCGATGCCAGTGCCAAGCTTTCCCTCGTTTGCTAGGCCAGTGGACATGAGCAGAAAACTCACCAGACTCCTGGCGGACCGCATCGATCACGGTCTCGACGCTAGAAAGCGGCTTATCACTGCGTTGGATCTACTCACCCGAGGGAGGCGCTTTCCATCCATTGGAATGGCGGGCTTACTTCGATGGCCTCATTAGAATCAAGTTGCGTTAGTCAACACAGCCGAATCCTCGATTTTCTGGGGATTCTACTGTGTTTGCGTGCGGGGTCTGACTACATTCTGTAGTTGTCGCCGTGGCCGTGGTTCAGCACGTTGGCCTGGTGCTGGGTGCCAGCGCCGGGAGTAGTTGCCAACAATGCGACGGATTGGACCCGTGTCGCCGAGGCCTGCCAGGCAGCAGCCCTGCCAGTTGCAGGAAGGGAGTGGACCGCCAACTCCGCGCTGCAGGGATGACACTGCGCGGACGAGAAATTCTTCATTACGTTGTCGACGGACGAACCTACTGTGAGATTACACAGGCCTTGGTGATCAGCGAGAAAACAGTGAGCTCACACATCTCCCACCTGCTGCCCAAGGCTGGCGCCTCGAATCGGACTGATCGGTCCGGGTATAGACGGCAAGCTGCCCCTTGTACCGAAAGGATCGGGCCCAAAGGCCATGAGAGAACCTCATCTGAGGAGGATCTACATCTTGCGGTCATGTCGTTGTACGAGCCACACTATACTCAACCTCGATTTCTCGGATTGTGGACGTGCCGACAGGAGTTGCGATGCCCGGAGAACGCCAGAGAATAGATGCACCTCTCACATTTGACTTATCCCAATTCCTAGTCAACCCGGCCTTATTCGTGATGCAACAGTCTCGGGATCCTCACGGGATAGTCGAGCGCTCCCTGAAGGCATAACCATCGCGCATACTCCCTGGTATTCAGAGTTCAACGTGCAACTTGAGGGAATCGAGGGTGTCGCTATCCTGTACCTGATGCCGTACACCGATGAGAACAACGTATTTTCGCGTGCATCGACCAAACCTTCGAGGGCTTCTTCACTTACCTATCCGGGGCTGACTACGGAGATGAGCTCACTAAGCTAGTGGCGTTGCAATGGCCAGAACTGCATGCGATGCTGCTGCACAGCAATCGTCGTACTGTCGGGCAGATGATGCTGTTTAACACCATCATGGGTGGCCGTGTCCAATGGGCCGTTGGATGCACCTTGCCAACTGCTCAGGAAACATTTCCAAACGATATAGCCGTTAACATCATTACCTCAGCATTAAAGGTGCACATAGGAACATCTAACGTTGTGGCTCTATCGGAATCACTGCCAGGGCTCGTGGGCGTACTTGGAGGTTCTAAGCTGGGCATGCGCCGACTTAACACAACTGGAGGATTACTCTCCTCCACCGCGAGCTTAGCTACGGGGATCGCCGACACGCTTCAGGGCAAACCCGACGTCGGCGGGATCTTTCAGAGCTCCCGCGACATCTTCAAACAGGTTGTTAACCTGTGGGAAGACAGATAGCAAAGGAGAACCAAGCATGGCTACTGATCACTTTCTGCGCATGCCTAAATCACTGGACAGCGATGAAATTCCCTTCGTCATCGGGTTCATGCCGGATTCTAGACAAAACTGGTCGAAAACGACATCGGTTTCCGCCGAGGAGAGGACCGTTTCACCATCGAGCACATCGTCGATGGTGACCTGCGAGCCCGAGCCTTTGGGCTAAACCTTGACGGCTCCATCTACGTTGGGGCATCCGCAGGACCGCTACTGAAGCAGTGGCTGCCTCTATTGGAGGCCTTCCCAGCGGATTCACTAAGACCCGTACTATCTTCAACCGGGGCGACCAAGAGAGTTGTGATGGCCGGAATAGGCTTGGAAATTAAGGTTAGCCTCTTTCTTTCCCCGACTCAGAAAGTGTCCTCGCGCTTTACCGGGTTGGCGACGACTCATCGTTTAACGACGAAAACGTCGCCATTTGCATCGCACTATCTCTGCCGGTCATCAAAACTGCTCTGTTGGCGATCTCTGAGTACCCGACGTTGGTTGATGAGGTGCCGGACGCGAACGTCTCACAAGGCGACCTACTCGTTCCGTTAGGCACCGTCATTGAAGTCTCTGGAGAAATTGCTTCGCGGATCTCCTGGCAACACAAGCCCTAACAGCAGCTGTCACCCGCCGGACAGGTATCCTCGTGAGATCGCCAGGCGTGTAGTGCCGCTCACTCCGAGTAGATCGAGCAACCGGCTCGTAGCAGTTTAATTTAGAGCTGCATCATGCGCTCAGAGTAATACTGGCAGCCACACAGTCGTCGTCGATGTGTCAACGAGAACCGTTGAACTGTAACCGTGGCGCTCTTAAGCTTGTGACAGCAGAATTCACGGAGAAAGGCTGGCACCACCATGGGCCGCAAGGTTATTGCACACCTGTTCAATTCTCTCAACGGCGTTGTTGAAAGTCCCAACCTTTGGCAATATGACTCCTTCGGTCCCGAGGAAGCTGCGCTGATGACGGAGGTGATCNACCCCGCCACTGACGTTGTCATGGGCAGCAAATTATGGCTGGAATGGTCCCAGTACTGGCCGGCAGCCGATGACGCCTTCGCCCAGTGGATCAATCCAGTGCGCAAGCACGTCATCTCGACGACGCTGCCAGCGAAGTTGCCATGGAACAGCACGCGCATCCCGGGCAACCCCGTGGAGTATGTGAAGAATCTTCGCGTCCAAGGCGAGGGAGACGTCGTCGTCAGCGGCGGCATTGAGACAATCCGCTCACTGTTCGTGGCGGGCCTGATCGATGAACTCATATTGACCACTCATCCCGTGGTGACCAACGAGGGCCGGCGGCTCTTTGACGAGAGCGTCCCCACCACCCGGCTGCTGCTGCTAAGCGCCTCACCTACCGGCGTAGGCAACGTCATCATGCGCTACGCTCTGCACCATCCCCATTAACACCCCCTAGTGCACGTAGCCTGTCCCTCTGGCCGTGCCTAACTCTCAGGAGTAGTCATGCAACAGATCGTCCCCAACGTGTGGTGCCAAGGAAACGCGGACGACGTCGGCAGCTTCTACGCCTCTACTCTTCCGGACACGTCCATGGAGGTGGTGGCCTCCTATCCAACGGATAACCTGCCGGACTTCCAACGTGACCTTGCCGGGAAACCACTTGTTGTCGATGTGAGCGTGAGTGGATACCGAATCCGGTTAATTAATGCAGGAGGCGAATACCGGCCCACACCGGCGATATCGTTCATCCTTAACATGGACCCACTGATGTTCAGCGGCGGTGAGGAAGAGGCCCGTGCCCGAATCACTGCCATGTGGGAGGCATTCACGGAAGGCGGCGAGATCCGCATGNCCCTTGGCGCAATACCCCACAGCAAGCTCTATGGCTGGGTTCAGGACAAGTTCGGGGTGAACTGGCACCTGATGCTTTCCGATCCGAACGGTGAGCCGCGCCCAATACTCATCCCGCAGTTCCTGTTTACCGGGCCAACTGCCCAAGCCCAAGAAGCCATTAACCTTTATACCGGACTGTTTCCATCGTCAGCCAGTGGGCTAATCGTTCCCCAGCCGGACGAAGCAGGCGGCCTGCTTTTCGCCGAGTTCACCCTTGCCGGCCAATGGTTCTCTGCGATAGACGCCGGGGTGGGACACCACTTCACCTTCACGCCAGGGATCTCATTAGAGGTCGACTGCGCCGAGCAGCAAGAGATTGACCAATTGTGGGCAGTACTGAGCGCAGTGCCAGAGGCGGAGCAGTGCGGCTGGCTCGTTGATAAATTCGGTGTGAGTTGGCAGATCGTGCCAGCGGACATGGGCGAGCTGATGCAACATCCGGGTGCCTATCAAAGAATGCTGACCATGAAGAAGATCATCGTCGCTGAGTTATGAATCGGCAGGCTTGAACGGGTAGTTGTTGACTAGTGAAAATTCAGGAACTTTCACTCTGTCAGCGGATTTTGGGAAACGTTTCCGGCCGGAAGTCAGAGGGATCCTTGATCTTCCCAAAAGGCATCCAGCGCTTCCTGATCGGAGTAGTGCCCTCGCACGTGGCGGATTAATCCCTCTTCTACACGCATCAGCTGACATCCGGTGATATCCAACGTCCGGCCGGCAAAGTTGCCTGTCGCGTGCTGGATGGCCACAACATAGTGNCTCCCCACGGCTATATCCAACAGCTCGGCCCGGAAAGTTCCNCCAGACAACGGTGCCAGCTTCGCCAAGAAATCATCGCGTATGCTTGCCCAGCCCACATGGTCCCCAGAAATGGGTCCGTGGCCTGGCAGATGCCACAGCGCATCAGCTGAAAANCAGCTCTCGGCCTTAGCCATGTCTAGTTCTGAAACCGCCTGGTAAAAGCGTTTAACAATCTCAATTGCACATGCTGACATGATCACAGTCTTGACGCACGAATTCGCTCGTGTCAAGTGTTATAGCAAAACGACGAAGAGCCAGTTAGCGCTTACTTTCCCTTGCGGTGTGTGCAACACATTCTTGGATTTTGTGTGCCATTTTTCCTGCTCCGTAGCATCGGAACTTTATTGCATAAGTGGGGTCACCACCACAATAATTTTGTGACACCCGCGGGAGCACCTTGTCGGAGGCGACTCGGGAGAGGTCAGCGGTCATGTTTGCCGGGCCCAACGCCTTGCAGGATCGAGGCTAGATGACACTTATGTCATAAATCACCCACAATGAACCCTTCAGAGTGATACTCATCACAGAGGGCGCGCACTCCCGTGCTCCGTTTGTTAGGGGAATCATCATGCAAACACCAGCCCGCCACCCTTCCACCGGGCCCCGAGGCGCCGATTGGCCCCGCCGGCCGTCATTTTGACGTTCGCGCTCCTAATCAGCAGCATCGGACCGCTGGGAGGGCTCAACAACTTCTCCGGCACCACGGCGGCCGAGGCCGCAGTCCCCTCAAGTGCCACCGACTCGACAAAAGTACCCCACTACTTCGGCCCCTACCCCAACTGGGCCAACAGCCCACAGACCTTGGCAGATGCAATGGTGAGCATCGGCGTCGGAACCNCCACCCCGGTTCTGTACGGCAACCCGCTGACCGAGCGCAGGTACGCTACTGACTACGCGAAGCCAACTGGCACCTTGGGGCCGGTGTTGGTGGTCCTTGACCATACCAAGTTGCCAGCTGGCACGCTCCACGACTTTCAAAGCTGGAACCAAGGCAATGCTGGAGGGAGTCCAACCACATCGGAAGGCAACCTCTTCCACGCGCTGGTGCTGCGCCCCACCGGGACAGCGGGCGAATACACCGTCGTATTCGCCAGCGATGCCCTGACTGTGCCAAAGCCGACCGTGGTCACTGGAGAGGTCGCAACGTACTCCGTATCTCCGGTAACAGTGCAANAAGACGATGTGATCGGCTTTNACGGGCAAGGGATTCCAGTTGATACCGAAGTGATAGCCAACGGCGACACCTTGAGCACTCCGGCCAGTGGTGACCCGACGATGTCCACCAACGCTGTCCCGGCCAAGGACTCCACGCTCAAGCTTGGCGCCACGAACTACCCAGACTTCTCCCACGACCGAAGCTATTCCTTCGGGGCAGATGTAACTCCGACCATCACCGACCCGGGCACGGGCGCCGAGGCAACGGCTCAGGTCGACCCCAAGACCGGAGCCATCTCGGGTGTAACCGTGACCAGCCCAGGTTCGGGATACGCGGTCCCGCCCTCGGTGACAATCACCACTGCCGGGGTCACTCCTACCGCGGTAGCCAAGGCCACCGCCAAGATCGCCACCGGCGTCATCACCGGCATCGACGTCAATGAGACTGGTTTCGGTTTCACAGCACCCACGGTGACCCTCACAGGTGGCGATCCTGCTGTAGGCTCAGCTGCACAGGCGCTGGCCAGCGGAACAGTCGATGACTTGAAACTGACCGACGGAGGCCAGGGCTACACGGCCCAACCATTGGTGAACATCTCCAAGCCTGATCTCGCCGACGGCGTGCAGGCAACGGCCAGCGCCACAATGGACGCCAATGGCGTGGTCACCGGCGTCGAAATTGCCATCGCCGGCAGCGGCTACACTTCCGCTCCAACAGTGACCGTTACCGATGCCAGCAAGACCGAACCCACCAAGCGGGCCACGGTTGTGGCAACCATCGGCGTCACCCGGATCGACATGACCAGCGGTGGTGCAGGCTATCTGTCAGCCCCGACAGTGACCATTGCAGACACCGTGGGCGTCGCCGACAAGGGTGCCAGCGGAACAGCCAAAGTGGCTGTCAAGGGTTCGGTCACTGAGATTGTGGTGACCACCNCCGGTGCAGGCTATCTCACCNCCGGCATCAAGAAGTTTGTTGACACTCTGCCGGGCCAAGGCGAGGAAAACGCCAACGACCTGGGTCAGTACATCCCGGTTGCGGTGCCTGACACCACCACCTACCCCGGCACGGACTACTATGAAATCGCAGTGGTGCAATTCCGGATGAAGTTCCACCGCGACCTGCCAGCCACTCTCCTTCGCGGTTACGTCCAGCTCTCAACCAGCGTCGTCCCGGGCAAGAAGGTGGCCCTCGGCAACGCCAACATTGACCCGGCCGTCCCCGACAGCCCCATCGTCAGCTTCAACGGCGTTGACAACCCGCATTACCTCGGCCCGACCATCCTCGCCACGAAGAACAAGCCCGTCCGTGTTCTGTTCCGCAATCTCCTCCCCACCGGGGTGGCTGGCGACCTATTCCTTCCGGTCGACACCTCGGTGATGGGTTCAGGCGCGGGACCTGACATGATGAAGCTCAACCCCGTCACCAAGGTTCCAGAAGATATGGCCAAGGACGAGGGAAGTGTCTTGGACGGTGTGCGTAACCCGATGTGCGGGCAAACACCGAAGCCGGCCACCTGCTATTCCGAAAACCGTGCCACCTTGCACCTGCACGGCGGCATTACCCCGTGGATCAGCGACGGCACACCGCACCAGTGGGTCACCNCCACCGGCGAGAACACTGCTTACCCCAAGGGCGTTAGCGTCAGCAACGTCCCGGACATGCCAGATCCCGGCGACGGCGCTGAGACCTTCTTCTACACCAACCAGCAGAGCGCCCGAATGATGTTCTACCACGACCATTCGTGGGGCATCACACGGTTTAACGTGTACGCCGGTGAGGAGGCAGGCTACATGATCACGGACGACGCCGAGCAGAAGCTGATGGCTCCCGGCGGCGCCCTTGAAGGGCTCGGAATGGGGATCCCGCTGACCATCCAGGATAAGACGTTCGTGCCAAGCGCAACAAGGATGGCCCAGCTGGACCCGACCTGGGATGCGAAGAAGTGGGGCGGCGAGGGCAACCTCTGGCAGCCACACGTCTACATGCCCGCTCAGAACCCTGGCGACGCCAGCGGCATGAGCGCTTTCGGTCGCTGGTTCTACGGCCCGTGGTTCTGGCCGCCGGCCAAGGACGCCAAGTACCCGCCCATGGCCAACCCCTACTTCGATCCCACCTGTGATACGAACGTGGCTGACTTCTGCGAACCTGCCCTGATCCCGTCGACACCGAACAACTCGGTGGGCATGGAGGCCTTCCATGACACGCCTGTTGTGAACGGCACCGCCTACCCGACCACCACCATGGAACCCAAATCCTACCGATTCCGTATCCTTAATGGATCCGACGACCGGTTCTGGAACCTCTCGTGGTACGTGGCCGATCCTGCAACCGGCACCGAGGTTGCGCTGAAGGCCAGCGAGCTCTCCCTGGCACAGACCGACCCGGTCGTCATGCCAACCNCGGACACCGCAAAGAGCCCCAAGGGCCCTGACTGGATCCAGATCGGCAACGAGGGCGGCTTCCTGCCCACCCCGGCAGTGGTTCCCGCGCACGAGACAACCTGGATCACCGACGCGACCAGGTTCGATGTGGGCAACGTCGATCAGCACTCGCTGCTGCTCGCACCCGCAGAACGGGCCGATGTGATCGTTGACTTCTCCGCCTACAGGNGGAAGACACTGATCCTTTACAACGATGCTCCGGCCGCCTTCCCGGGCCGGATCCCAGGGTACGACTACTACACCGGTGGACCGGACATGTNNCCGGCTGGCGCACCCACAACACTGCCCGGCTACGGGCCTGACACCCGCTCAGTCATGCAGGTCAAGGTTTCCAACGCAGCGCCTGCACTGGCCTTTGACCGGCCGAACACCACGGCTGACCAGATGGGCAAACTGATGGCAGCGTTTGATCACCACACCGATGCAGCCGGCAACCCCGCCGGAGTTTTTGAGTCCAGTCAGAACCCCATCGTGGTTGGCCAGGCCGCATACAATCAGGCCTACGGATCGAGCTTCGCTGCCAGCGGGTACTGCAACGCGGCGGTCAACNCCGCCGCGAAGTGTGACGGCTTTGCCCGCATCGCCGAGCAGGGTGGGGAGCAGTTCAAGTTTGACACGTTGGCTGGGCCCCAGCTCAGCGTTCCCATCCAGGGCAAGAGCGTCCACGATGAGATGAACGCAGCGAACTTTGACGAGTGGGGGCGCATGAGTGGCAACATCGGGTTGGAGGCACCAGGAGCAACACCGCTACTGCAAAACATCATCCTCTACCCGTTCGTGAACCCAGCCACGGAAATACTGGATGGAACCAAGGGGATCAACAGCCTCAAGGTGACACCCATATCCACTAACGCTGACGGCACACAGATTTGGAAGATCACCCACAACGGTGTGGACACCCACCCGCTGCACTTCCACCTCAATGACGTACAGCTGTTGAACAGGGTCACTTGGGATAACATCATCATCCCGCCTGAATCTACAGAAATTGGCTGGAAGGACACAGTACGTGTCAGCCCGCTGGAGGACACCATCGTGGCAGTCAGGCCCATCCTGCCCAAACTCCCGTTCGCCATCCCGGACAGCAACCGGCCACTGAACCCGATGATGCCTCTGGGCGCCAAGGGCTCGATCACCGGCGTGAATGGCTACGAGGCGGGGTTTAACAACACCGACACCAACGGCAATCCGATCGACCCGATCAGCAATGTCATGACCAACTTCGGCTGGGAATACGTGTGGCACTGCCACATCCTCAGCCACGAGGAGATGGACATGATGCGGCCCATCGCGGTCAGCACACCACGAACCCTGGCCGACGCTTCTGTATTGAGCTTCACCAGAGCCGCCAATGACGTGCTGCTGAGCTGGACTGACGGGACGCCGGTTTCGATCATGGATCCCACCACCTGGGGCAATGCGAAGAACGAGATCGGCTACAAGATTGAGCGTGCGCCACTGGCCAACGGCACGGCTGGCACCTACGCCCAAATAGCCACAACTCTGGCGAACATCACCAGCTACACCGACAAGACAGCCGGCACCGGACAGTACGCATACAGGGTGACAGCCTGGAACGCAGCCGGAAACACCGTATCGGCGCCGGTGCTCACCGCCTCCACCGTTGGCACCGTCCCCAAGGTGACCAGCCAGAACCCCGCAGCCGGGGCCACCAGCGTGGCCACCAGCGTCCGGCCAACAGTCACCTTCAATGAAGCCGTCACGGGCGTCAGCAACACCACGTTCACGGTGAAGCAGGGCACCGCAGTCATTCCGGCCGCGGTGAGCTACAACACGGCAACGCGGACGGCAACCCTGACCCCGACCTCGGCCCTGGCTACTGACAAGACCTACACACTCTCGTTGACCACGGCCATCAAGAGTGTCTCAGGCGGTTCATTGGTAGCGACGAGCTGGACCTTCACCACCGGTCCCGCCCCAACGGTGACCAGCACCAACCCCGCTGCCGGAGCCACCGGCGTCGGACTGGGAACGGCCACCAACCGGACCCCGTTGAGTGCTACCTTCAGCGAAGCGGTCACGGGCCTGCCCGCCACCGCTGCCAGCACCCCCAACTTCACCCTGAAGCTGGGAACGGCAACCATCGCCTCGAAGGTCAGCTACAACGCCACCACCCGGGTTGCCACGCTAACCCCTGCCGCAGCATTGGTCAGTGACAAGACCTACACCCTGTCTCTGAGCAACGCGGTCAAGGACGTAGCCGGGAACCCACTCACCGCCAAGAGCTGGACCTTCACCACCGGTCCCGCCCCAACGGTGACCAGCNACCAACCCGCTGCCGGAGCCACCGGCGTCGGACTGGGAACGGCCACCAACCGGACCCCGTTGAGTGCTACCTTCAGCGAAGCGGTCACGGGCCTGCCCGCCACCGCTGCCAGCNACCCCAACTTCACCCTGAAGCTGGGAACGGCAACCATCGCCTCGAAGGTCAGCTACAACGCCACCACCCGGGTTGCCACACTAACCCCTGCCGCAGCATTGGTCAGTGACAAGACCTACACCCTGTCTCTGAGCAACGCGGTCAAGGACGTAGCCGGGAACCCACTCACCGCCAAGAGCTGGAGCTTCACCACCGGTCCCGCCCCAACGGTGACGAATCGGACCCCGGCGGTCAACGCCACCGGGGTCAGCCGGAGCGCGAACATCACCACAACCTTCAGCGAGGCAGTCACAGGCCTGCCCGCCACGGCTGCGGCGAACGGGAATTTCACCATCAAGCGGACCTCCAACGGCGCCGCCTTCCCGTCGGTTGTCAGCTACTCCAGCACCACCAAGGTGGCAACGCTGAACCCCACAGGAACCCTGCTGGCGAACACCAAGTACACGCTCACCCTGAGCAGCGGGATCAAGGATGCTGCAGGGAATCTGCTGGCACCCGTGACCTGGAGCTTTACAACAGGCAACTAGCAACACCGCAGCGTACACCGCCGCCCAATCCCGCACATAGGGTTGGGCGGCGGTGTACGCCCTGCATGGGCTCAGTCATACAGGACGAGGAGGCGATCATGAACGGAAAAACACCTCGTGATTCCCGCGGGCAGGACNTTTTGACCCGGGGACTACTGGCACGACGCTTCCTCGCGTTGCTCTTCGCCACGCTGTCCATGGTGCTGGTGGCAGCTCCCACTCCTGTCCTAGCCCATGCAGCGCTGCTGTACTCACTGCCTGCCGATGGAGCAGCCCTTACCAGAGCCCCTACCTCGGTGGAGTTTGTCTTCGGCGAAACCGTCGCCCCTGTCCTTGACGGCTTCCAGTTCTACGACGGCGGTGGCGGACACCAAACCCTACAGGTCGATCAACTGGACGCGACAGTCACAGCCACCCTGCCACCAACACTTGCCAACGGCAGCTACAAGCTCAGCTGGCGTGTCATTTCCGATGATTCACACCCTATTTCCGGGNTGCTGTCGTTCAGCGTGGGGAAGGCCGACGGGNCGGTCCCGAAGGTCGTCACAAGTAGCTCCTCAGTGGTGGACGTGCTCTACGGAGCGCTCAACGCCGTTGGTTATCTGGGTTTGTTCGTTCTTGCAGGACTCACGGTTNTTGATCTCATCGTGGCCCGTACCNCCGTGGCAGCTCGTCGCCTGCCGTGGGTGGCTGGATTGCTCGCCATCAGTGCCTACGCCTTGCTTGTGCCATTCAGTACGGTGCGGGAGAGAGGTTCGGGTCTCGGTGGGTTGACTGATCCAACCGTCTTTGCCACTGGGTGGTCCGGAGGGNCAGGGTTGACCCTGGACCTGGTCCTCGCCGGGGTGGTGCTGATGCTGCTGGCATCAAGGATTCCGGCCCCGGGATCCTTCTGGGCTGGAACAGTGGGGGCAGGGATCGCGCTGACCTCTGTTCTGCCCATCGGCCACACCCGGACGTACGGACCCAGCTGGCTGGTGATGGGCTCAGACCTTGTTCATGCCGCGACGGCAGCGGTTTGGCTGGGCGGTCTCGTGGGACTGGTTCTGCACCTAGCCCGTGCCCGGCAGCGAAAGGGTGACCCGGCCCAGGCTGCCGTGGTACTAGGCAGGTTCTCGACACTGGCAGGAGGCCTGGTGGTTCTGCTCGGCATTACCGGAACCATTCTGGCCGTGGTGATGGTGGGTTCAGTGGCAACTCTTGTTGGCAGTTCCTACGGCCGGTTGCTGATAGCCAAGCTGGCCACCGTGGCGGTCATTGGTGCATTGGCGGCATGGAACCGTTTTGGGCTTCTTCCGCGTCTGGCGAATGAGGGAACCAAGGGGAAGGCGTGGTCCCGCCTGACCATGGCTGTCCGCCTGGAAGCCGTTGGCGTGGTGCTGGTACTGGGCCTCACCTCAGCCCTGACGTTGCAGAATCCGCGGACGGTCCAGGTGNCAGCCCCCGCAGGAACCGAAGTGGTCGTGGACCTTGGAACCGGGCATCTCACCGGCCGGTTCAGCCCTGGCGCTGCGGGAGTGAACGTCCTTACCTTCGAGCTTACAGACGTTGGGGCGAGTCCANTTGCACCCATCAGCATGCCCCAGGTCAGTGTGGCGGAACCGAACCTGGGCCTTGGACCGCTGGTTTCCACAGTCGAACCTGGTCAGACACCGGGCAGCTACCGGGCCCAGATGGTCCTGCCAGTGGCTGGAATGTGGAAGATCACAGTCGCTGTCCGGGTCAACGAGCTTGAGCAGCCTGCGGCCGTCTTCAATGTGGTCGTGGCAGGGTAAGCCATGCCGGTTTCGAATCGGTAGGAGACAGCCAGGGCACACCACTTGACACCGACGAAGAGACGGTCTCAGCTGCGTACATCGACCGACTTATCATGGGCATCACGGTCGGGCGAAGTGGAGACAGGTGTGCCGAGTGGGGCTGGAGGCACCGGGTGTAACGGCAAGCGTAGGGTGAAGGAAGTGCCTTGACCGAGCGAGCTGTCCGCCGAGACAGTGCCGCCACGGGCTTCCGTGACGGCCTTGACAATGGCTAGGCCCAGCCCACTACCGGCCCGCTCGCCTGCGGTGGAACCGGTCCGGAAGACCTCGAAAATAGAGTCCAGATCGGTGGCTGGGATACCCGCCCCGGTGTCCTGGACGGTCAGCACCAGCTCGTCGCCCTGGGCGTCCGCCGTCACAGCGATGGTATCTCCTGGACCGGTGAACCTGACCGCGTTCTCGAGCAGGCAATCCAGTATTGCCTCGAGTCGCTCGTTATCTCCTTGGATGGTGCCGACCGCACTCCGGGAGCTCCAGTTCCGGTCTGCAGTGACCGACCATCGGCGCAAGATCGTGGAAAGCATCCGGTCGACGTCGACCGGCTCGGTGTTCGGCGGCTCCACGACCCGGACCAGGGTGAGCAAGTTGGTCGCCAACGCGGACGCCTTGATGAGTTCTGCTACCACCAGCTCGGCATCCTCACGCACCGTCGGCTCGCTCGATTGGTCGGCGATGAGTTGCGCGTAGCCCCTAGCGATTGTCAGCCGAGTGCGTACCTCGTGCGAACCGAACCGCGCGGCGTTCTCCCGCTGCTGACTACGGTGTCGGTCTGCCTGTTGCAGTGCCCGCAGCCGGGCCTGAGCACTCCACTGCCGGTTCACATGCCAGATCAACAGCGCGATAATCCCGCCCATCAGAAAGATCTCGGTGCATTCCTCCCATTCGATGGTCCCTGCCATCGCATGACCAACCAAGGCCGTACCGGTCACCGTGGTGATAACGACGAAGGCAATCTGGGTGGCACGCCGGGGCCACGGACATAGTCCGTAGAGTAGCGCGAAACTGGCCCATACGAGGTGAAAGGGGATGGTCTCCTTGCCCGGCAGCACGAAGGTGAGGTAGCAGTTCACTCCTGCAAACACCGCCCACACGGCGGCGAGGACTGCCTTAGATCGCGATCCTATATCCAACATTGCGCACCGTTTCAATTTTATCGTTCGAGAGTTTGGATCGGAGTCGGCGCACACAGACATCGACGACGTTAGTGCCGGCATCGAATCGCGTCCCNCAGACACTTTCAAGCAGTTCGGCCCGGGTACACGTCTCGGGTGCCCGCTGGAGGAGGTGGGTCAAGAGCACGAACTCCCGTTGAGTTAACGAGATGCGGCGCCCATCAACCACGAGTGCGCGTTGCTGGACATCGATCTCCACGCCAGCTCTGTGGAGGTAACGAGGGACGGCCAGGGGCCGTGCTGGCGTTCGGATGCGAGCGTTGACCCGGGCCAGCAGTTCGGCGTTGGCAAACGGTTTGGCTAAGAAATCCACGGCACCGCCCTCCAGAACGCCAACTCTGGTGGCCACCTGCGTCATGGATGACAGCACCACGACTCGACTCAACGGGCGAAATTGCATCAGTTCGGCCAAGATATCCTCGCCGCGTCCGTCCGGCAGTATCAGATCCAAAAGGATCAGTTCCGGGTCTACCGTACGGATCGCGGCCAGAGCGCCAGCCACACTCCCAGCTACGGTGACCGTGTGGCCGGCTCCACTGAGGATCCGGTCCAGGAGTCGAGCGAGTGCGGGTTCGTCTTCGACGACAACGATGCGACTCACATCGTCGACCATTCCTTGAGACAGGGCATCATACTGGCGGACCCTGGCGCAAAACCTGACTCTGAGACTCCGGAGAGGAACCCGCAGTGGCGTTAGCAGTCCTGCGCTCTCCCCACGCTCGTTCAGAGCCAACGCTGACGCCACAACAATTCGAGACGGGGCAATACGGTTTTCATGCGATGCTCCCCAATTCATTGCCGTCTGTCTTCCACAACAACATCTCTGGGCCGATCACGGGAGTGTCCGGTTGCGCTCATCGTAAGCTTCGGCACCACAGCTGTCAACGCATCAACGAGACTCTCTGAAGTGCTCGCGAAATGGGGTGCGTGCCTAATTTGAGAAATGCTCGCGAAATCTCTGGTGCATGTTCGGGTGCTTTGGTGTGCTGGAGGGATGGACTATGGGATGTCGTTGTCTGCGCGCAGGGAAATTACGAAGAAGGAAGCCGGGGAATATTCTCGGGCTTCGAAGAAGGCCAAGGGTGAGATCCTTGACCGGTTGATGGTTGAGATCGGGTGGTCACGGGCGAACGCCCGCCGTCAGCTCGGGCAGGCTTTCAAGCGGCGCGGGCCGGGCCGGACCATGGCCCGCAGACCGAGGCCGCCAACGTATGGCTATGACACGGTAAAGGTTCTCCAGCAGGTCTGGGTCGTGGCGGGACAGCCCTGTGGGAAGTATCTGGCCGCGGTCATGGGCGCCACGCTGTCCAACATGGAAGCGCACATAGGCTCCGGAGCGTTCGGGCGGGCCCGATCCCGATACAGCCCTGAAGCTCGGGCCCAGTTGCTGGCAATGAGTGCGGCCACGATCGACCGGCTGCTGGCACCGTTCAAACGCTCGATGTATCCAGACGGGAAATCAACGACCCGATCAAGACGGAACCAATACACCGAGGTGATCCCGATTATGTCCCGGATCCCGGCCATTGACTGGCAACCAGGCATGGTCGCGATCGATACGGTCGCTCACTGCGGCAACAGCGCCAAGGGCCAATACGCGTTCACGCTGACAGTTACCGACNCCTTCACCGGGTGGACGATCAACCGGGCGATCAAGAACAAAGCCGCTAAATGGATCGTCGCCGCGATGGAAGAAATCCAGAATGAGTTCCCTTACCCCATCGATCATGCCCATAGCGATAACGGGTCTGAATTCCTGAACTCCGCGGTCACTACTTGGTGCAATACACATAACATTCGCATGACCCGGTCCCGGCCACACCACTCGAACGACAACCCATTCGTTGAGCAANAGAACGGCGCCGTCGTGCGTCGCTCAGCGTTCAACTACCGCTACGACACCGATACTGAACTTCGCCTACTCAACGAACTCTGGCCGCTAGTGAACGCGCGCAAANACCTGTTCCTGCCAACCAAGAAAGTCACCGGATACCACCTCAGCGGGAAGGGAAAATCCGTGCGTAGCTACGACGATCCACGCACCCCAGCCCAACGGATCAACGACACCGGGATCATGCTCGAACCCCAACGACAACACATGGAAGACATCTACGCCAGCCTCGATCTAGCCGGTCTGACGAACCGGATCAACGAGATCCAGCAGCAACTTATCCGGCTGGCCGCAGCCAAGACCTACTCCCAAACACCCCACGCAGCATGAGCATTTCGCGAGCATAATAGATGAGGCACGCGGAACTCATTTGGCGAGCACATTGACATGAGGCACCACGCGCATCAACGAGACTCTCTGAAGTACTCGCTTGAGAGTATGCGTGAGTGCTCGCGTGAGAGCATGCGTGCCTCATATTTGTTAAGTGCTCTTGAAATCTATGCTCAGAGTGGACTGCTGGGGTCACAGTGGATGGGTAGCACGTTGTGGATGGGCGAAAACGCTTAAAGGAAAACTTAATGAGCTGGTAACTTGCGATTGCGGCACTTTTAGCCACCTTCGATTTGTCGGCGATGTGGGTGCGGCGGGGTCTGGTGAATCTTTGGGTTTCATCCCTGAACGGATCATACCGTTTGCCGGCGCCAGGTTCTGATGCGCAGTTACTCCAGTGCGAGGGTAGTGGGATGAAAAGTGGGGACCTGTGGTCACCTTGAGCTGTGCACAATTTGTGAGGGTGTTGGACAGCACAGTCATGAACGTTTCCATTTCTACCGTGGTCAAGGATCTTAACACCTCGGTTGCTGCAATGCAGTCGGCAATCACCTTCTATACGCTCAACATGGCAGCGCTCATGCCGTTGGGGGCGAAACTAGGTGCCGCACTAGGCCGGCGCCGGGCCTCGNNAATCGGTGCCCTCGTGTACGGGGCAGGATCTTTGTTGACGGGACTTAGCCCGAATACTTATTTTCTTTTCCTCGGTTGGTCAGTCGTCGAAGGGTTGGGNGCCATCTTGGTGATCCCGGCAATAGCGGCACTGATTGCCAGTACCTACGAAGGACGTGACAGGGGAACTGCCTTCGCCATCATTGGTGCTATTTCNGGGGCCGCCGTAGCCGCAGGTCCCCTGATNATAGGTGGTTTCTTGACCACGTACTTATCGTGGCGCTANNTATTTTTCGCAGAAGTTATCGTTGTGGTACTGGTTTTCTTTGCTGCGCGGAAGCTCTCAGACACAAGCCAGGGCCAAGCTGTCCGCATAGATGTCCCCAGTGTCCTGCTATCGGCGATCGGGCTTGTCCTTGTTGTCTATGGAATGCTGCAAAGCAAAACTTAGGGATGGGTTTGGCCTCTCCACCCGCCCGTCATTAATGGACGGAGCGTGGAGCCCCTCGGACTCTCGTTAGTACCGTATTTCATAGTTTTGATNNCGTTCCTTGAGTGGCTGTTCCTTGTCTGTCAAGGAAGTTTGATCCTTCGCAGGAAGCAGCCTTCTCCATCGCCATCATCATCATCTCCATTTTGTGACCCGTTTGAGCCATGTCTGGCCTCCTAGTTGGGGACCGTCAATATGTCCAGTGCTGACGAACAGCACACTAGTGAAGTGGGTGGTCTCCAAGGCGTGTTCCAAAACCTGGGAACCTCGTTGGGGACAGCTTTAGTTGGTTCGGTCCTGATTGCGTCGTTGGCAACCTCATTCGCCGGTAGCGTTGCCTCAAGCGATCTTCCCAGCGCTGTTAAGAGCCAAGTCACCGCACTGACGCAGACTGGGGTGGGAATCGTGCCGGTGAGTTCCATACCGGTCATAGCAGATAAAGCGGGGTTGGATGCAAGCCAAGGCACTGAACTGGCAACCATCTACAGCGGTTCCCAAGTTGCCGCGCTGCGGGCCTCATTTCTGGGCCTCATCCTGCTATCCATTGTGGCCATGCTATTTTCCAAGAACCTGCCCAAAGAGGTAGAAGTCCGTCCACGGACCAAACGGGTGCCCGGAATCCCCGTGGGAGCAAAAATGTTCTCCAGTGCAACTAGTCACCTCTCTCAGTGAGCTTTGTGATTATTGGTCTGCAGGTGGTGACCAAAGCAGCACAGTGAATCACCGCAGATCTCAGTTGCAACAAAAGCACGCTGAGCTCAATCGTGTGTGGAGACTACCAAGGGCAGTGTTCTCCAACCTGCTCTGGCAACATCCGGTGCATCGTCGTAGTTGCCTTGACGGCTTCCGGCGATCTACCCGCTTCGAGGGACGCCACGTCGGAAAATGACCCACGGTGCAGATCGATGTCCATCACCCGTTTAACCCGTACCAACGGCAATCTTCCATTGGCAAGATTCCGTACACCTTTGGAGATGTAGATAACGGTTGCCACCGTTGGTGCCGAGATGGTTGCAGTTCGGTGGAACTTTGACGGGGACGGTGCCACGGGCGGGGAATCTCCGTAGCGTTGAATCATCCAGAAATCAGCGTTTCGGCGCTTTCCAAAGAAGGTTATTCCCATGAAAACATCAAGGCTTGGCTGGCTATTGTGGGATTGCTAGCCGCATCCATCATTGTTGGACCCACACCCGCCCAGGCTGCCCCGTACTGTGGGATCACTTGGNGGTCTCTGGCCAAAACCGCAGGCTCCGCTTCATCCGCAACCATAAGCAATGTCAGGGCGGGCCAGCATGACTGCTTTGACCGAATGGTGGTCGATGTCAAAGGTCACGCCAATGGTTATTCAGTCAGTTATGTTACTGCTGTTCAACGCCCGGGAAGTGGTGCCGTCGTCGCGCTGCGCGGGGCGNCCTACTTGAAGGTGACCATCAAGGCTCCCGCCTACACTGCGGCGGGGACAGCGAGCTACGTTCCTGCCAACCGCAATGAACTGGTCAACACTGCGGGCTATACGACGTTCAGAGAACTGGCGTTGGCAGGTAGCTTTGAAGGCGCCACCACCTTGGCTGTTGGCGTGCGGGCACGGCTGCCGTTCAATGTGATGGTCCTTGCTGGACCAGGGTCCACGTCCCGCATCGTCATCGATGTGGCACATCGCTGGTAAAGTTTCGAAGCGTCACCGCGTGCAGTGCCGCCGTCGCGTTCCTCCCCAGGAACGACGGCGGTGCTTGCCTTGTAAGGTCCGTACGGCTCTACCGTTGTCTTGGCGGCTTCATCTAAGCCGACTTTCAATCAGGATGTTCAAGGTGGCACTTACTTCGGATATCGGCACGCGGTCATTTAAGCCGCGGAAGTCGAAGGAGACTCTTCCTATCCAACTCAAAAGAAATCCATCCCCAGCGGTGGGTGACGACGCCCTCAACACGAGAACCGCCGCTACGGTATGAGAAAGAATGCAGAGACTGCCGCAATAAGTCCCGAGACAGCTAGCACGTAGGGCCTTGACGCTTGGATACACCAGATTTGGATCAATCTAAACACCCGTCCAGTATTGCTTAGACGGCTCCAGGACATCGTAGACTTCGGGACTGTTTGGGCACGGATCCGCCCCTGGCGGCCAAGTCGTAAAGATGCATATACCGACACGGCCGCGAAGTAGATGATCAACACCATGACAAACAGTGAAATCAGCCCAATAGCGAAGGCCCAAGCGCCAAAAGGTGTTCCACGGCCGTTCAGCGTTTGCCGTCCAGTCATGGCCACTACTTGTGAGCGGACGTTCAGCGACATATATGTCGACATAGTTGGCTGAGAGGATTCCTATCACGGCACCGACAGCGACCATGATCAGTGTGGTCGCAAGTTTGACAGAGGAGGACCAGGCAGCGTTCAGCAAAGTTTTGGCTCCTTACGCGGCTTAACATGCACAGCCATCAACACTGTTACAGCCACAGCACACATCGCAAGGGTCCAACCTCCCAGAAGCCAAAGGACCAAAGACCAAGGGATGTCTCCAACAACCACGCCAACAATGATGGTGAGGCATAATCCGGGAGCGACAATGTTCAAGAAGACGTTGGGCCAGCGTTCGTATTGCCCAATAACGACGGACACGACTCGTTGAACCCAGGAAGCACTGGACACTGCATTGTTTATCATTTCTTATTGTGACACCTTAGTGCAGCAAGTAGCTATGATCACGAAACTTTATAGTTCACCACCGGTTAACGCAGCGCACAACCTGCAACGATGAGCGCCAGCGTAGTGCCGACGTCGTGCCGACGTCGAACAGTGGGGCCTTACCTGTCACTGGCCCACGCAAGTTCAGGAGGCAACACGGAGAAATATTTCTTCGCTTTTTCCTCCATATACATCCAAGCTGGACTCATGAGCCCAACGAACACCACAGATCCCGTGTTGGAGTTGGAGAATCGCACCTCCGCCCAGTTCCGTGGTCACACCAGGCTGGGCACCGAGATAACCGAGGCAGGGCCGATTTCCGCGAGCAGATCGACCATGGCCCCGACAGGAAGCTGTTCATCAATGTCCCCGCAGTGGCGTTGTTCCTCCGTTTACAAGGGCACAACCAGTGGCCCTTAGGCTGCCTTGGGCTGGAACGAGCGGCCATAGTCTGGGCTGGGCTGCACTGATGGCCAGCATCGGTGCGGAGTTCGTGGTGCAGGCGCGTGGGGTGATTGCTGACCCGGAGAACCCCTGCTGTCTTCTTACCGCTCAAACGTGCTCAAGGATTGATTCGTGCCCATCCGCTGACAGCAGCCATCCACTACCCGGAGTTGGAATAACTATGACCACCGCCCTCAACATCGCAGACTGGCGCTTGCGCACCTTCGAGCTGTACTCGCACGTCCGGGCCGAGGCGAAGCACGGCGGCGCCGCATCGGCCTATGAGTTGTGGGTACGGGAACGCGATGCAATGTTTGCCAGCCACCCGGCGTCGGCGTTGAATCTCACCCAGCAGGCCAAGTTTACGGGACTGAGTGTGGCGCCCTACAATCCTGAATGGCGGTTTTCCAGCAAGATAGACGCCGAGGGTATGGGGCAAGAAATCTCTGTTACCACGGGCACCGATGGGACGGTTTCGTTCGTGCGGTTGGGCACTTTCAACATCCCCGACGTCGGGAAACTGGCAGTGTGGCGGCATGCTGGCTACGGCGGTGGTATTTTCCTGCCCTTCCGCGATGCCACCTCGNGGGCTAGCGATGGTAGCTACGGGNCCGGGCGCTACCTTCTGGACACCATCAAGNGGGCACATCTAGGAGTCGAGGGTGAGCAGTTTATTCTGGACTTCAACTTCGCCTACAACCCCTCGTGCGCTTACGATCCAGCTTGGGCGTGCCCGCTGCCAGGCCCAGACAACAGACTCACCACACCGGTTCCGGTCGGCGAGATGTACCAGCAGCAACTCGCTACTTAACCTTCCCAGACACCGGAAGCCACGAAGGAACCAGATCACATGGATACGGCTGTCCTGGCAGCGCTAGGCATCACCAACTTCACTGCATAACTTCTCGAGCCGCCCGCCGCGACTCGGATCAAACGCATCTGGCCCCTCACAGCAGTTTGGATTCTGGCCGAGGCCTTCACCATGAACGTCTTCATCAGCAAGTGGATGCGATCGTAGACATTGCCACGCTGACCGAGGCTGCCTTGATGGCTCTGAGCCAATTAACAGCCCCGTGTTCGGAAAATGCAGATATTTCCAACTTCGGTAGAAAGTATGCGGGAGCCACCACGGCGGCACACTCTTTGAACGCCTTTGTTGGAAAGACTCCATGGACCAACATTGACATCGCCGCACCTGATCTAAGTGGCCCACCATTTCCGCCCCAACAGCTAAAGTTCGCTCTTCGTCGTGGCAAGGGCAAACACGGACTCATCTATATCATCCACTCGACCCGGGTATATCATATGAGGGTAAGTAGATCAAGTTCACAGCGTTTGCCTGACTGGAGATTCACATGGTTGGCTTGCTCAGCGCAGCTTCAACGTCGATCACCNCGGGAATCTACCTTGGCTGGGGTGAGGTAACCATCCAACTGGGCAACTTCTTGGTCATCATCATCATGCTGGTTCTTTTCGCCCTTGCCGTGGTCTTGCCGTTCCCCGGTGGGAAGAGCCGGAAATGAGCACCGCAGCGGAGCCGGTCCCGGATCCGGAAGCTGCTGGCACAGGGGCGTATACCTGGACTGGCAAATCGCGCCGCTGGTTCTTGAAACACCTCCCGCCGGACAAACTTTTGCCCGAGGACCAACCTAGTTACGTGGCATCTTGGGCTTACGTCTTCGGGATGGGTGCTGTTGCAGGTCTCGTCTTCATCATCGGCTCGGGCCTCGTGCTGGCCCTCAACGGGCCACAGTGGTATCACCTGTCTTCTTTGGGGCACTTTACCAACAGCGTGCACCTGTGGAGTGTTGAACTGTTCTTCATATTCCTCGTCGTCCACCTCTGGATCAAATTCTGGATGGCCGCNNGCGGCGGCAGAGTCCTCACCTGGATCACGGGCATGGTGGCGTTCCTGGTCTCCGTTGTCACAGCATTCACCGGCTACCTACTGCAAACCAATTTTGATTCCCAGTGGATTGCCTTCCAGGCCAAGGACGCCCTGAACGCCGTCGGAGTCGGGGCCTGGTTCAACGTCGCCAACGTAGGGCAAATCTTCATGTGGCACATCACCTTGCTGCCGCTGGCAGTCGGCGCCGTCGTCGCACTGCACGTCCTGCTTGTCCGCGCACACGGCGTAGTCCCGCCCCTGGATGCTGAATGGACCGATGCTCAGCTACACAATTCTGGCCACAGTGAAAGCCATCCGGAGGCAGATCAACCATGAAAAGACCCCATCACCGATGTCATGGCGGAAAGGCCCGAACATCGCCAGCCGACCGTGGCCGGGGCGTGTTAGAGACTACGACCTTTTCAAAGAGCTAGCCATTGGCTTGGTTGTCGTGGGACTGCTTGTGGTGGGGCTTTCTGCCATCTTCAGTTCCCCTGACGATCCCGGGNTGACACTGAAATCATGGGCACAGTCCGCGCCATCGGACTTCGTCGCCACGGCCACAGCAGAACTTGGTGCCACCAGTGACACGGCCGGCTACGGCCCCTACAACGCGACACCCGATGCCACACAANAACTTGGCTTCATCGATTTGCAGTCCCTGTCCGGGGTGCGCCTCCCGATCGACACGGCCAACGAATTTGTCCTCGACCCGCTCAAAGCGCTTCCCTCCCCGCCACCGTCCCTGGCAGCCTGGAGCGCCGCCACCGCCAAGGAACAGGCCCAGTGGACGGCCAACTACACCACCGCCCTGGCCGCTGCCAGCGACGGCGATCCTGCCAGGTGGGCCCGGGGATNNTATGGTCCAGTCCCAGCGTTGACAAATGCTTTGCTGTCCATGGCACGAAGCGGAAGCCTTGATGGCGTCCTGCAGGCTGGCGAGCAGCCGTACAACCTGGACTACACGCCCACCATCTTGTTCCTGGGCGACGGCGGCTATTTTCCAGCCCTGGCCACCACCGCCCATCTGACAGGGGACCAATGGGGTGTCATGAACGAGACAGGCAATACCCCAGGTCAGTCGTGGTTGTGGCTCTTCTCGCTGTTCTACCAGATCCAGCCGTTCAAGTCCTCCCCGAATGCGGACATCCTCGTGGTGTCCACGATGCTATTGCTGTCCCTGTTGCTGACCCTGCTCCCGTTCATCCCGGGCCTGCGGTCAATACCAAGAAAAATGCCTATCCACCGCTTGATCTGGAAAGACTACTACCGCAATCAGTGACTCCCATGACTAGGGTGTTTCCCGGAGATGGTTTCTAAGGTCACGACCGCCGGTTCCGCTGCTAACAAGTGTCACCCACCGCAGCGACGGCGCCTATACTTCACTTCATGGCTGAAGAACGTTGTGTCCTACTGGTGGAGGATGACGCTGCGCTGGCGGCCATGCTGGCAGAGCTGCTGGGTGGCGAAGGCTACGAGGTGGTGGTTGCAGCGGACGGCCAACGAGCCCTGCACGAGGGATTGACCCGGCATTTTGATGTGATCGTGATGGATCGAGGCCTACCAGCAATGGAGGGTTTGGACGTCCTAGAACGCCTGCGTCGGAAAGGTGTGGCTACCCCGGCGCTGGTGCTCTCGGCCCTGAGCAATCCTGCAGACCGCGTTGAGGGGCTGAATAGNGGGGCAGAGGATTATTTGGGCAAGCCCTTTGACATCGACGAACTGCTTGCGCGGGTCAGATCCCTGCTGCGGCGCCACGGTGACACCTCCGCCTTGGTGAGGGTTCCCGGCGGATCGTTGGATGTTGGCACGCGGATGGTGACTCTCGACGGCGAGGGCACGGTGGTGCTCTCCGAACGGGAAAGCGAGTTTCTGGAACATCTTGCGCGCCGTCCCCAGCAGGTCTTCACCAGAGCTGGTCTNTTGGAATCTGTCTTCGCCGACGCCGATGACGGCGGCGTGGTTGACACATACGTGCATTATCTTCGAAAGAAACTGGGCCGTTCGTGTGTGCTGACGGTGCGTGGACTGGGGTACGTGCTGGGACCGCTAGCGTGAATACCAGGGATGTGGCGGAGCTGCGACGTGCGGTGGTANCCCTGGCGCTGCAGTTCACTGTGTTGATAGTGGTTCTTNTGGCTGTGATGGGCGCCCTGCTGTACTCGCTCGTGGCAGCTGGCACAGCCGAAGCCCTGAACAAAACACTGGTGGGTGCAACCCAGATCGATTCTCCCNGCGACGCCNCCGCTGGCGTCTACGTTGCCATTTCCGATGAGGGCCAGATGAAGGCCTCGGCAGTCATGCCGGCAGGGCTCCCGGACCTGGCAGCCATGAACCGCGTGGAAGCTTCACAATCGGATGAACAGCAGAATCTCGCCGTGGGCGGGCACAGCTACCAGGTACTGACCAGCATTCGCGGTGACAAGGTGGTGCAGGTAGCCGTGGACACCCACGAGGGCCGGGAGTCCTTGACCCGCCTGGCGTGGTCCATGGTGATGGCCGGGGCGGGCGCTGCTTTGCTGGCTGCCGGCGCGTCGGTGTGGATGGCGAGGCGGGCCATGCGGCCGCTGGCCAACAGTCTGGCTTTGCAGCGGCGGTTTGTGGCCGATGCCAGCCATGAACTCCGCACGCCGTTGACGTTGTTGAGCACACGCGCCCAACTCCTCCGCAGGAAGCTGGAGACGGCAGGGGCTGATTTTTCCAAGGAAGCTGTCTCAACCGAAGTCAGCGCCATTGTCCAGGACTCACGGATGCTCACCGGAATCCTCGATGACCTGCTCATTTCCGCCGACNCCCGTGCGTCCGTGGCCTACACCGTGGTGGACTTGGTGGAGGTCTCCCGCAACGCCGTCGCCCTGGCCACCCCACAGGCAGCACAACGCTCTATCCGGCTGGCACAACCCGGCACTGGATTGCCCGTCCTGGTCCAGGGATCCCCGGTTGCACTGCTGCGGATCTTCACAGCACTGATTGCCAACGCCCTGGACCACGCCCGGGGCGACGTCAGCGTTGCTGTGGGCATCAAGGGCGCCGACGCGTGCATTGCGGTTACTGACGACGGCCCCGGATTTATGCCCGGAACCGAGTCCCGAGTCTTTGAAAGGTTCTCATCATTCCGCNCCGGAGCCAGGGGTACGGGATCGCCGCGCCATTATGGGCTGGGTCTGGCCCTGGTGGCAGAGATTGTGGCACTGCACAAAGGCAAGATCACGGTGGAATCCGCCNCCAATGGCGGCGCCTTGATCAGGATCCTCGTGCCGTTGGCAAGGAAGTAGCCAAGAGTCATTCATCACGGGCTACCAGCGTCGTCTAAGAAAGCACAAAGATTCCATGGGGATGATGGACGTAAGGATACTTCACCAGCAACCAGACCGGAGCGGACCATGACGAAGCGAAACAGCGGAAAGCAATGGGCGCTCAACCTCACCACTGCTGTGACCGTGGGCAGCTTTGCGGTTGTCGGCATTGGTGCCATTGCCGTGGACCAAGCCACTGGGAGCCACGGAACGAGCACCAAATCGCTCACCAGCGAGGACAACACAGACACACCACAAATCCAGGCCCCAAGCCAGGGCGGCGGTTCCTACAGTGGATACTCCGGCGGCAGTTCGGTGCAGTCCGGCAACGGCGGGGCCACCAACGGCACATCGTCGGGATCCTGAGGTGGACTCCAAGTCATGGACGGTGTGGNGGCTAGAAGCATCCATCACCGTCACAGACTCCGGGCTGGCATCCGCCGCCGAAAGCCTTGTCCGGGACGAAATTGCTGGCATTGACGACGCCTGCAGCCGATTCCGAAAAGACTCAGAACTTGTACGCCTGCAGCCGGAACTATCGGCCGGGACAACAGTGAGCCCGCTGCTAGCCACGCTGGTTGCCTGTGCACTGGCCGCCGCCACCTGGACCGACGGCGACGTGGACCCCACCCTTGGCAGGGACCTGGAAGCACTGGGCTACGACCGGGACTTAGCCGAGGTCCGGCTTGACNCCCGTGGCACTGTGATCCATGCCCCGCGGACGCAGCAGCGAACCNCCGGCTGGAATCAGGTGCGCCTTGTAGGGCGGAACCTGAGCGTTCCCGAACACCTACGCCTAGACNTTGGGGCCACAGCCAAGGCAGTCGCCGCCGACCACGCCGCACAACGGGCTGCCGCCGAACTGGAATGCGGGATTCTCCTCTCCNTGGGCGGGGACATTGCTACAGCCGGCCCGGCACCTGAGGGAGGGTGGCAAGTGCTGGTGCAAGACCTGACCGGGGATCCCCGGCAGCAGGTCACCCTACGTGCAGGACACGCTTTGGCCACATCCAGTACCCAGAAACGGCGGTGGCAGCACGCCGGGNGCACCGTTCACCACATTCTTGACCCTCGGTTCGGGCTACCTGCAGAACCGGTGTGGAGGTCGGCTTCGGTGGCTGCGCCGTCGTGCCTGCAAGCAAATGCCTTCAGCACTGCGGCAATTGTCCGCGGCCTTGCCGCCGTAGAATGGTTTGACCGAGCTGGCATCGCCGCACGTCTGGTCGACGCGCGGGGCCGAGTGTCCACCACAGCTGGCTGGCCCAAGGACGGGAACCAGTATGACGGGGAAAGTATGTCCGTGAAGGCAGTGGAGTCACATGGATAACGCCCTGTGGGCTTTTGGCCGGATGAGTGGCGTGGTCTCGTTGGCCTTGTTCAGCGTCACGGTCATACTGGGCATCCTGAACAGATCAGGCAGGCCACTGTTCGCCATTCCAAGGTTCTCCGTGACGCTGTTGCACCGCAACATATCCTTGCTTGCTGCAGTTNTTCTTATCTTCCACATCGTGGCGTTAATGCTCGATTCCTACGCAAAGCTCAATGTGATTGACGTGTTTGTTCCTTTCCTAGGCAGCTTCAAGCCGTTCTGGCAGGGCCTGGGCACCGTGGCTNTTGACCTGGTCCTTGCCGTTATAGCCACGGGGCTACTACGTCACCGTTTGGGCCAGCGGAGCTTTCGCGCCATCCATTGGCTCAGCTACGCGATGTGGCNNCCTGCCCTGGGCCATGCCATTGGCAACGGCACCGATGGCACCAGCAAGGTGTTTCTTGTGCTTGCCGCGGGATCCCTTGTTGCAGTGGCGGTGGCGGTGGCGTGGCGGCTGTCAGCGAACTTTNTAGAAACCGCCAAAGCCCGGCAAGGCGGCCTTTCATGAGAACCCTCGGATCAGCAGAACCCTCCATGGATGATATTTGGGGAAGTGCAAGTAGGTACCAACTCTTTGCTGCCGGCTCCAACGCTGGCTTGGCTGAACATGAACAAACCTTCGGGCCATTGCCACTGTTGAACATCGATGCGCACTTCATCGCGGTGTTGGAAGAATCAGGCCTGACCGGAAGGGGTGGAGCGGCTTTCTCATCCTGGCGCAAGGTTGCGGCCACGGCCCAGAGCCGTGGCGCAACGCTCATGCCGGCCAAACCGGTGGTCATTGCCAACGGTGCCGAAGGCGAACCACTCAGCTTCAAGGACAAGACCCTGCTTGCCCATGCACCCCACTTAGTCATTGACGGACTTCTGCTCGCCGGGCGGGCAGTATCGGCGTCGCAGCTCTACATCTACACAACGCCAGCAGTCCTGCCCGCGGTGGAAGCAGCCGTGGCCGTGCGTCACGACGCCCGCAGGATCAAGGTTGTCCAAGCCCCGGAAACGTTCATTTCAGGGGAGGCAAGCGCCGTGGTCAACAGCATCACCGCCGGCATTGCCCTGCCCCTGGATAACCGCCGTCGGCTCAGTGAATCAGGGCTCAAGGGCAGGCCCACCCTCGTGTTGAACGTGGAGACAATGGCCCACGTTGCCCTCATTGCCCGGCACGGGTCCGGGTGGTTCCGGGAGGCGGGCTCGGGACGGGACCCTGGAACGCGGCTCGTGTCGGTTTCCGGCCAAGGTGCCGGTCAGGTGCTGGAAGTGGAAGGGGACGCACGGCTCTGCGATGTTCTGGCAAGTGCCGGAGTGGACCTCGCTACGGTGGGTGCAGTGCTGGTGGGTGGTTATCACGGCCGGTGGGTCCGTGACNTTGAGTGCCGGCTGTCTCCCTCGGGGCAGGTAGACCGCGTGATAAACCCCGGAACAGGAGTGCTGCATGTACTTCCTGCGCAGGAGTGCGGGCTTGAGGTCACCGCGAGGATCCTTGACTACCTTGCACAAGCCTCCGCAAAGCAATGTGGTCCCTGTATGTTTGGCCTGCCGGCTATGGCCCGAGTCCTGAGCGCCATCGCTTACGGGGAGCGAAATCCCCAACTGGTCCTTGAACTGGAACGTCTTACCAAACTGGTTGGTGGACGGGGTGCCTGTCATCATCCTGACGGGACAGCAAGGCTGATCGGCAGTGCCTTGGAGATATTTTCTGACGACGTGAAGGCCCACCTTTCAGGCACCTGCACCAGAACAACCAGGAGGACAGCATGAAGGAAGCACTCCACATCGATTGGACCCGGTGCGACGGGCGAGGGCTGTGCACCGAATTGTTGCCCACGGTTTTGATGCGTGACGACTGGGGCTACCCNCTAGCCGTACAGGCCATCAACGGTGACCGCACCAATCCGGCCATCAACGCCAGGGATATTCAGGCTGCCCGCGAAGCTGTCCATTTGTGCCCCAAGCTGGCTCTCAGCCTNAATCCCCACCAAGCCCCGCCGTCTTTTTAGTAACCCCTCAAGGCAGCACTCACAGCACGCTCTTGTCCGCCGCGCTCAAGACTTCACAGGAGCGGGCGCAATGGGACAAGTACGGTTTCGCTGAACCGGGCCAAAGGNGATCGGTGGTGCCATTCCTCGAGGGTCAGGACCTTGCTGTTCTGGCTGTCCACCTCGAATATTTTCTGCATGTCCGCGGCGAAACCTTCGTCGTGAATTTCCAGGTTGATCTCGTAATTGCCCGTCAGGCTCAGTCTGTCGATGTTAGCGCTGCCCACGGTTGACCAGCCACCATCGATCGTTGCCGTTTTAGCATGGATCATCGCATTCCTGTAGAGGAGGATGGTCACGCCGTCCTCTAGCAGGGAGCGGTAGAACCCGCGCGAGAGCCAGTCGGACAGGACGTGGTTTGAATCCTCGGGCAGAATGATTCGAACATCAACNCCGCGCCTGCTGGCAGCTTGCAATGCCCGGAGGATTTGCTGGTCAGGAATAAAGTAGGCCATGGTGACATAAATGTGGTCTTGCGCCCGAGTGATCGCGTCCAAGTAGACCCCTCGAATCGGGTAGACAAGATTCGCCGGGATATTATTGACAGCGCGGATTCGCGGTTCCCAAACCTCCGGGCTTGTGTGCGGAATCTCCGGNGTGGTTCCCGAGGCGTTCTCGTTCCAGACGTTCACGAACGCCTGGCGAAGGTCCCACACGGATGGGCCCACGAGCCGCAGATGGGTGTCCCGCCATTCGGTGGCATACAAGGACCCGATGTTATAGCCGCCCACGAAACCGATCTGAGAATCGACGATCAGGAGTTTTCGGTGGTCCAGCCCCGTGCTCCGAACTGTTTTGGTGAGCATCGAGGTGCGAACCACGGGAAAGCGGTGAACGTGGACGTTTGGGTGGAACCGGAANAACGTGGAGGGGACAACCAAGTTCGCGAAGCCATCGTAAATGACAAAGACGTCCACTCCCCGGCCGGCTGCTTCGTTGATCGCGTCCTTGAACTTCTGCCCAGTTTCGTCGTTCTTCCAGATGAAGGTTTCAATCAGGATGCTGTCTTTGGCTCGGCGGATGGCTTTGAGCATGTCCCGGTACAGGTCTGCACCGAAAGTGTAGGTTGTGACATCCGTGTCAGCGATTGTTTTGTCAAANATGCCGGGGTGCGGGAATCCCTTGCGCTTGCTCCGACCCCGCTTNTTGACCATGTCTAAGACCACAAGCCCCGCGATCACTGCGCCCTGAACAGCTGCAAATGCCAGTAATGAGCGGGCCACAGTCTTCCGGACGACTTCAGCAACGGGCTCCGGGAACGATTCATCCATTCCCAGAGTCTATCCCTGGAGAGAACCTAAATCTGTTCAGACGTGGGGTACCGTGTCAAAAATATCGTTACACTAAGCGGGCTTTGTGTGTTGCATGCAGGACTGTGTGTTGCATGCAGGACATAGAGCAGTGGCCCCAGCCGTCCACCATGACTGATCGGTGTACCTAGAGTGAAGTGTCGTCGGTCCTGTCAGTGTGACGGACAACGCTTTCACCCTCGGTCGGCCTGACCACGGTGCGTTGTGTAGAGATGGAACGCCGCCGGCGGAAGGTTAGGATCAAGCCCAAGATAAAGACGACGATGCCTGCTCCCATAAGGATGTTACCTACTAAGGGGAGGTCTATCCATGCAAGTTCCATGTTGAGTGCAAATCTCAGGACTGCTCCGATGACAAACAGAAATATTCCAGCACCAATACTCATGATTTTCCTCTTTTCTCTCGGATTCGTTGTGGACGTCAAAAGCAATTGCAATGCTACAGTGTCTCTCTCCGTCTGCCGTGGAGGTTCTCCTCGCTGGTCACTGCAGGGCCGTCTGTGCCCGGTCCACTCTCTCGACGTCTCGGGGATCGTGGATGTCGTCGTGCTCAATGCTTGTCTTGGGCTCCGCTTCACCGAAAGAATCACCGTTGCCGTGCGCTTCCGGGTGGGGTCCGGTGCGTTCTGGAGTCTGGACGTCCGGATCGAGAGCGATCGCTTGAGCCAGCTTTTCTTTAGACCTTGCATCGTCATTTGCCGCGGCTGCGCGTTGGCGTTCAGCGTCAATTTTAAACCGTTCTGCTTCCACTGCGGCCTCTTCCGCATCGGCGGCAGTTCGTGCTGCGGCAGCGTTCTTTGCTCGGGCATTAAGATCGGCGTCCTTGGCATCTTCGCGCAGCCTCCTGCGTGCTCGCGGTCTTCGTTCGCCTGGAGCTCCGCCGCCTCACGCCGGCGCCGCCGGCCAAGGGACATCAGCACCCGACGACCACCAAAGCAACGATGACCACCACGACAATCCATATCCAGGTTGATGTATCCAAGGGAACCAGTCTCCGTCCATTGCTGCCACAGCAGCTTGAGCAACTTTGTCTTCGTCAACTTTGTCTTCATCAAACGCGGCCCAACATCGCGCCGCTTATCCAATCATGCACGTTCAGGGCAGAATTTCCCAGCATCCCGCTATGGCTAACCTGACATATCCAAGTCATGGCATCACCCGGGTTGCTATTCAATACGGCACTAAATTCCCTGACTACGGAGGCGTACCCTGACCGTGTACAGGCGAAAGAGGCCCTTGAAGCCAGGGTTGACGTCGTTATTGCCACACGTGGAGACGGCACAGTCGGCTGCTTCGCTGAGGTCCGTGCTAGCACGGGCACAGCCATGGGATTGGTGCCCTTGGGGCCTGCAATCTACTGACTCGCGTAGGTTAAATCCGGCATCCGAAACCTGTTAGGAAACCTGTCGCCGCCAAAATCACCGTGGACGGAAAACAAGTAACCCATCGCTAGGTTCGTGGTGGTGGGCAATTGCGGCGAATGGTTGGGAAGGAGTGGAAATCTTCCTGGCCGGCACCTGCTCGGCACCGTGGACCCACCGGCACCGACCATCAGGATGGCGGCGCCCCACTAAACCCGGATTAACAAGAACGTCCTCGACGCTTTTCGCTCCCCACCACGGCTTTTATACTTTCCTATGCACCAAGAGCGCGTCATACTTTGTTCACGGCTCTGGTGGAGAAAGGATTCACAAGGAAACCACCCGGAACCAGCGCCGACGGAGAAACGGGGAAACACCCATGCTGATCACGCCATCCCAGGACGGCCAACACCATCCAACCTGGCATCAGAAGTTCATTGTGGAGGAGCGGTTCGTTTCCGTTGGCACGCGTCGCCGGCTTTATACGACGTCGCTATTGCTGGCCCTTATTGGCTTGGCGGTGTTCACAGTGCTCCTCATCGGTGTCCTGTCCCACACCGGGTTTGAGCGTCTTGACGCACCGGTCAACGCATGGTTCATGAACCATCGCTCCTCCGGGCTGACGGGATTCATGGTCGTGTTGGCGGTGGTCTTTGGTCCTGTTGCGCTGCCCATCATTGTTTTGGTCGTCATCGTCTTGTGGACCGTGTTGGCCAAGCACGCTTGGCGCCCGTTCCTGCTTGCCGCCGGCATGGTCACCGGATTGCTGTTAGCCCAGATTATCGCNCCCTTAGTCCAACATCCACGCCCNCCTGTGAATCTGATGCTCCTCGGTGCTGACAGCACCTTCTCCTTNCCCTCCGGCCATGTTCTGGGGACCTCAGATTTCCTTTTGATCCTGGCATTTCTCATCGCCAGCCGGTACCANAAAACATCACTGACTCTTCTTCTGTTCAGCATCGCCGCCGTCGTGATCCTGGCACAAGTATCCAGCCGGCTCTATCTGGGATACCACTGGATCAGTGACACAACAGCGTCCATAGCACTTTCTCTCATCGTTTTAGGAGCACTCATGGCCATCGACACTGCCAGAACAGTTCGCGTCCCCGGCGAACAAGTCCAAGGCAACCACTCACAATCCCAAGTGGATGGCACATGAAAGCCAGCCAGGAAGCCCACAAAATGGCAGGTCGTGCCGGCAACAGCGCTGCACTGGGCATGGCCGCCCGGATTGGGTTCGCCGCCAACGGGCTCATGCACCTGCTGATGGGCTACATCGCTATCCGGATCGCCTTTCACCACGGAGGTGAATCAGATCAGTCCGGGGCATTCGCCCAACTCATGAAGCTCCCTGGTGGAATGATCGTTTTGTGGGTCACCGTCGCGGGGCTCGCTGCTCTGGCCTTGTGGTTCCTGCTCCAAGCCGGTCTTGGCATCGGTTCGTCATCGAAAAGCGGTNGGGCACGGAGCCTGATTTCGCTGGGAAAGGCGGTTGCGTACATCTCCGTGGCGTGGACGGCCTTCTCGTTCATCCTCCGGCGCCCGAGTGACTCTTCGGCGTCCACAAGTCAAGCCAGTGGGACCATCCTTTCTCTTCCCGGCGGTCAGCTCCTACTCATCGTGGTGGGGATCATCACGGCCGTCATCGGCGGCTACTTCATATACAAGGGTGCCTTGCAANAATTTCGTGACGACATCCAGGTCCCTTCGGGCCGTGCCGGACGCGCCGTCGTCGTGCACGCCATGACCGGATACATCGCCAAAGGTATCGCCATCCTCACACTGGGGATTCTGTTCATCATTGCAGCCCTGAAGGTAGACCCCAAGCAGNCCTCCGGTCTCGACGGTGCCTTGAAGGCGCTCACTGAACTCCCTTACGGGAAGNCAATACTGGCTGTGGTCGGCCTTGGCCTCATAGCTTACGGACTCTACAGCTTCGCACGGGCACGCCTGGCCCGTCTTTGATGAAACGTCCTAGACCCTGAAAGAATCCAGACGCCCCGGCAATGAGAACAAAATGTAGGGGATAGTCCATACCAAGTCACCCAGCACACTGGCCCCAATTGTCTAGGACGTTCACCGCCGCACGCTGGCGGACAGCTTCTGTGCCGAGATATCCGCCCGCTTTCCCTGCTAAGTATCGGTGGCAGGACCCCAGAGAATCACCTCGCCCACAGAGCCCGTGGGGCTGTACCTTCTCTGTCTGAGTCGCTAGGGTGGATCCCACCTACGGAATTCTTATCAGACCACTAACCACCTGAACCGGGCGTTAGCTCCAACGTCAGGCCACCAGCGGAGAACCGCATTTGCCTGCGTTGCACTCCCCACGTGACGTCCTACCAGTACCTGTCGGCACGTCTTGCACCGGTTTTGCGGTGAAGACCGTGCACGGACCCTGGCGCCGAGGATCGGCTACACGTTGCTGCAGTACTATACGCGCAGGCTTGGCGCGGTCAGATGGCAAACGTTCAGGGCCTACGCTTGGTCAATCTTGAAAACCGCTCCCGCCGGATCTGCCAACGTGGCCATGCGGCCGAAAGTGGAATCCTCAGCCGCATGGATAACTTGAGCGCCCAGTGATACCGCAGTTTCCACAACGGCATCAGCGTCCGCCACCCCGAAGTAGATCTGCCCGTTCGAGAGAACCCTCCGGAAGATAAAAGAGGCGTCAATGATGCCCGCCCGCGAGCCATCCCCGGATTTGAGCGTCGTGTACCGAAAATCTTCACTGTCGCTCATGACGGAGGTATCCCAACTGGAAACGTCTTCGTAGAACTTCACTTGATGCGCATACTCCCGGGTGTGAAGCTCATGCCAAAACGGGGCACCGGGTTCACCTTTNAGCTGGAACCCGGTGTGGCCACCAAACTGCCATGCACCAACAACGGCACCTCCTGCGTCGATGAACATCGCCATGTGCCCCTGGCCTGGAACTTCCATGGGAGGCATCATCACTTTCCCACCTGCCGCCATGACTGCTTCGGCCGCCGCTGCTATGTCCTCCACCCGCAGGTAGGTGCTCCACACGTCCGGATTACCTGATGCGGGGTCATTTTTCATCATGCCCGCTACCGGCGCTCCATCGACGAAGGCGGTGACGTAACCGCCGTAAATTTCCTCATCCCCGGCCTCATACCTCCACCCAAANAGACTGGCATCGAACTCACGTGACCTCTCAGGATCCGAGGTCATCAGATCCATCCAGCGCAGATCCCTCCGCGTGAAAACAGGCTTTGGCATCGAGGACGCCTAGCAGGTGGGCAGATGGATCAGGTCGACTCACTTAAACCTGTATCCACCCGACGGGTAGGTCAAGGCGTCAATCACTACTGTGACGAATCGGCTGAGAAAGTTCTAGCGCGTCGGCTCAGCCGGAAGTGGGTAATATGGCAGAAACGCAGGTTTTTACTGCCATGATTCCGCGAACCTTGCGGGTGGAAGGAGTCCTTATGGACATGCGCTTGGAATTGGTTCCGCTACCCTCAACGGATGTGGACCGCAGCAAAGCGTTCTACGTTGATCAGGTAGGTTTCAACCTCGATCACGACGTTCAACCGGGCAATGGCATGCGCATCGTCCAACTGACACCACCAGGATCAGCGTGTTCGATCGTTATTGGAGTGGGCATCAATGACCCTCACGGCGCACCCGTCCAAGGGCTGCATTTAGTGGTGGATGACCTTGCCGCCATCCACCAGGTGCTCCTCGGCAATGGGGTCCAGGTCTCCAAGGTCTCCGACATGGGCGGGGGCGTCAGCTACGCGTACTTCAACGATCCCGACGGTAACTCCTGGGCACTGCAACAAATCTCCATCTAACTACAGGAGCGAGTTGAAGAAGATCCGGCCCGCGCGATCGACGGCGCGAATCCACTAGTGGCTGTTGACCGCGGTCGCGGTTGCGGTTGCGGTTGCGGAACAGACTGGCGCCCCAGTGGGCAAAACGATCCCTGACTTCGGCCAGTAAGGCACCTCCCACTACACCGTGAACCGGGAGAAAAGTACTGATCCGCCCGGTACTTGTCAGCGTTGTGTTCAGAAACCTGCTAGGGACGGCACTGTGGAGTGGTGTAGCAGGGTCGGCACGTACTTTGCCCTGCTTCTTGAAGAACTTGGATTTGCCGAGTACGAACACAACCCACGGAACAATCGTATCCGGGCACTGTAATCCGGGGCGCGCCCCTGCAAGTTGTCAGGGATCTGCCGGTCCCAACGAGCCGCCTTGCGCTTGAGATGGGCCCCGGGTTGGTTCCTTGAGCTCCACAAAGAACGCGTGGGTGTCTGTTTCTTCGATGTTTTCCCCGTAATGATCCTGAGCAGACATCCAGCGTGCCACGCCAGAAGGCAATTCCACATCGATACTTTGTCCGTTGGACGAAAGACGGCGGCGGAACGTGCTGGCCGTAATCATCACACTGTCCGGGTAGTGCTGCTCTGCGGTCCAGTGTCCTGGCGTGTCCGTGTACTCGAGCACACGAACCCGATGGTTCTCAAAGACCAGCCGATAGTTCTGCGGATTCGCCTCCACTGGATCCATCTCCATGGCCAGAGCCTAACCTGCCACAGCTTCCAGCAACAAAGGACAGAGGACAGAGGACAGAGGACATTCCACGCACAATGTTCTGATAGTGACGCCCAAAAGCATTGTCAGGGAAAAGCCGTCTGGCAACGGCGCTCGCCCAGCCAGCCACGTCATGGCTCCGTATCCCCTGCGGAATCGTCATCATGATCAACACGAAACGATAGAAAGACTGACACCAGAAAGTCCCGATTAGCCAGTATTGCTAACCATTAATAGCCTCAGAGCCGAAAGATAATCCGGTGGGGCTCCAGCCTGCTTATAGAACACCCAGCCGTCGCTGCGCTTGCCAGCACGCCAAGGCTCCTCATCCAACTAACGTGAAACTTGTCCTGAACAAAGTTACCTTTGGCTTTTCGCTAGCCACCACGGTACCAATTGCGCCACCTGCCGCCCTTCGTCCCATCAAGGACTGGGCCTTCGTCCCATCAGCGTTCCGTCTGTGTAAGTGCTTCGTTGAATCCCTGTCATGGGCTCTTCGATACCGTGCTCATTCATACAAAATCGCGGAATCGTCTTATCAGAACTATGCGTCGCTTTGTTCTGAAACAGTGATGTGGGTACGCACCGAAACCCAGGGACACGCCGTCGATATTGCTTGCAGCAAGCCCCCTAAAATCGCTTATCTTGTGTGGCGGCCTGGAATTATTGCTAGCCCCATTGGTTCGGTCACACCATGGGATCATAGAGGTACTCCAGCAATATTTCGCTCGGGTGCTTCATCGATCATCGCGAGATACTCTCAAATCAAGAGGGCACCGGCACTGAGTCGACAACCTGGCCCGGGCCGATGTGCTGCTGCTGGGCTGGCTGAAGTACCAGATGCTGGAGGAGACTAGGCGTCCGCCTGCATCTGAGGCGATACCCTTCGTGGTGCCGCCCTTGGCGCTAATGCTCAATACTGCCAAGAAGTATGTCGTATCGATCACCCTGGATGAGTTTGATTGGAATGCGGAGCTCTGACGTGGGCGGCTCGCAGACTCGGTCCGATACTTCAAGGAATCCCCGGGNAATGGACTGTTCGTNGGCAGTGTGACGCTTCCGACGGCATTAGCCGGGCTGGGACTCATCAACGAATACGAACTCGTGGGGCACCCGAAGGTTGCTTGTCACGGACCCACCGTCTTCGCAGGACAGCCCAAACGCCTCGAACTGACGTTAGGGCGCCGTCAGGAGTTCGGCTCAGGGCGGTGGCGATACCGTACAAACGCAAGGCTAATCTGGGGCGCGCCGCGAACCCTGCAATTCTACTTCTCTACCCCCAATTTTGGGGGTCCCGACCACAAGCCGGGGCTTCCTGCTGCGTGCCCCAAGGCACATGATGGAAGCCTAACCGCATAGGGGCAAACCCAATGAAAATGGCAACACCAAAACTGGTTCCGGGACGCCGCAGCACAGTGTCCATAAGAATTTTGNGCTCATTACAGGTCCGCCGCGGAGATCTACTTCTAGATCCTCAACAATTGGGCGGAGCCAAGCCTCGCCAGGTCCTAGAAATCCTGGTGTTGCATTTAGGGAATCCCGTCTCCAAGGAAACGATCATTGAGAAGCTTTGGGCAGGCCACCCGCCTGCAGGTGCCATCAACACCCTTGAAAGCTACATCTGTGTCTTGCGGCGCAACCTTCAGCCAGGACGGTCAGNNAAGTCTGGCCCGATCATGACTACCTCCGGCGGATATCTACTTGACCCTGGGCAGGTGGACCTAGATTTGACGGCCTTCAACTCAGCACTGACCTCCGCTGCGAAAGCCGAAACCGACGAGGCCGCCTATCCCTTTCTATGCGCTGCCCTTGAGCTTGCAGCAGAGCCATTGTTTGGTGAAGGTCCGCTGCCTGAGTGGGCTGAAAATGAACGCAGAGCCCACGATACATCCATGGTCCAGTCCCGGATTCGGGCTGCGGAAATCGCCTCGAGACTCACTCGATCCGAAGAGTCCATCGTCTGGGCCCAGGCTGCATTGGGAGGCGACATGCTCAGTGAACGGGCCTGGACCATCATGGTGCTGGAGCTCGAACGGGCCAACCGCACCGCTGAGGCCCTGCATGCATACGAACGTTGTCGGCAGATATTTCGACGGGATCTGGGGTGCACTCCGGGCCCGACTCTCATTGAGGCTCATGCCAGGCTCCTGCGAAATACCTCATGGTGTGGCGGAGAACTATCCAACGTCTTTTCGGCACTGCTGTTAGTGGATGAGCAACTACGAACAGCTGCGGTGAAGTCCTCTGGGGCCGTACCCCGGACTCCCACCCCAGACTTCACGAATCTGTACATGAAGCAGTCAAAGCAGTGGACGCCTTCCTGCTTTGGGCATTAGACACTGTTTGATCCAAGCGCCGGGCTCCAGCAGCATCTGGGATGGTCATAGACAGGCCTCGCCCCACTTCCTCGGCCAGTATGAGAGCACGGCTCCATCGCTGTCAAATGCTGATCACCCATGCGATACTTCTCCAATAGGGAAGCCAGACCCAGACGGGGGCAACGCATGTCGGTAAGTACGCAAAATCGCGCATTAAGACACGGGTGCTCATCGTTGATGACCACACCACTNTTGCCGAATTATTGTCAGGCGCGCTGGATCGGGAACCGGATTTGTTGAGTATCGGCACCGCCGGTACCGTAGCGTCAGGCATTGAGCAGTGTCGGGCCCTTGAACCTGATGTGATAATCATGGATCACCAGCTGCCTGATGGCAGCGGGATTGACGCAGCCTCGCAGATACTCGCCTTCGCACCGCACTCACGGATCATCATACTGACTGGTCACCCCACACCGCAGGGATTGGCACAAGCCGCTTCCCTAGGCGCTGCCGCATTCCTCCCGAAAGGCGGCTCGCTAGCCGTTGTACTCGATGCCCTCCGCTATTCTNCCCGGGGTGGAATGATCGTCCCTCCCGGTTTGATCGCTCAGTACCCCAAGCCAGAACCAGAGGCCGTTACCAGAGCGAATCTCACGGCCAGGNAGATGGAAATCCTGCGCCTGATGGCCATGGGCCACGACGTCGGGACAAACTCGCGGCTCCTGGGAATTACCTTGAATACCTGTCGTGGACATGTGAAGTCCATTTTAGCCAAGCTGGGAACCCACTCCCAGCTGGAAGCTGTCGCAGCTGCCACTAAGCTCGGAATTTTGGGGCCTACCGGCGATGCCTAGCTTGGCGGGCCGTGGACCGAAGACCCGGCGGCGGGCGACCTTGGCAGATAACGATTCCGAGGTGCGTGCTGCAATTCGCCGGTTCTTGATGGTGGGATTGGTTTCCGTCATCGTCGTCGCCACACCTGCAACGCTCTGGATTCGTGCGGTCTCGNAGCGGTACACCGTAGATAGCGCCTACCACGTGACTCAACGGTTGGCCGATTTCGCCATTGCCCCGATGCTCACGGCGGATCTGATGGCCGGAGAGCGCGCTGCACTGAAACACCTCGACGACCGGTTGGATGGCTGGCTGGTTAATGGAGGGNTAGAGGAGATCATGGTGTGGGATGCGTCCGGCCGCGTTGTTTATTCCAACGTCGAATCCCATGTAGGCGAACTGCTGGCGGCCACAGTTCCAGCTCTAGACGTGCTGCACGGCAGCACCCGAACCACGGAGGTCTCACCCGAAGTCGAAGCCATCCACGAGAGTCACACCAATGCCAGAGACCTGGTTGGAGTGCTGGTCAGCATCTCCACGAGGGACGGCCAGCCACTGATCGTGGAAGCATATTACGATGCCGAACTGGTCGGTCGACACCACGCCGGGATCCTGCTTAGCGTCCTACCACTGGTCCTGCTGTCGTTGTTGGCCCTACAACTAGCCCAATTGATCCCCGCCGTCCGGCTCGCACGTAGGATCCAAGGCCATCGGACGGCCCAACAATCCTTGATCCAACGATCCCTGGACGCATCCGATAAAGAACGTAAACGGATTGCCCGGCACCTCCACGATGACGTGATCCAAGGGCTTTCCGGGCTCGCATATGCGCTGGAGTCCCAGGAATATCACGGGCCGCAAGAGCAACGCTCACTGTTCAAGGATGCCCGAACTCTGCTCCAGGAAAATGTCACCCGTCTGCGGNAAATGACCAGCTCCNTTTACCCATCGGACCTCAAGGAACTGGGGCTAAATGAAGCCCTGATGCTCCTGGGAAGCCCCTTGGCAGCGAGATCGATCGAAGTACGGATGGACTTGCGGGACACCCTGTGGATTCGGTGCAGGNCAGCACTCCTTTACCGCTTTGCCAGGGAGGCCTTGACCAATGTCACCAAACACGCACGCGCCAGCACCGTTCATATCAACTTGGAATCGAACGCAGACTGCATCTTCCTGCGGATCCAGGACGACGGTGTGGGCTTCAATCCGGAGGCCAGCGCCCCAGCCGGACATCTGGGAATGACCATCATGCGCGACTCCATCGAGGATACTGGCGGATCTCTCGACGTCATCTCCGGGATTGGAGAGGGTACGACGTTGACCGCTACCCTGCCGGTATCCCCATCTGGAGTCAAGGGCTAGAAGTTTCAACACGGGGCCTCTTGAGAAAACCCTCATGAATATCCCAAACCTGCTGCCATCTCAGCCGCCGAGTCGACGAGACGCTCTCTTCGGACCTTCATCTTATGGAAATCACACGGAGCATGAGTCGGCATGTTCGTAGCCCAAAGAAATCTGCTCTGAGCACTTCGGCGTGGCAGGCTGGAACCGGACGCAGCTTGAACCTGATAGCCGATGTGAACGAACATGCCCTCCCCATCGCCTGTCTAGTTTTATACGGTTCGGCCATCTATGTACCGGCATGATTTGATCCGGGATTTTGATCCCGGCCAGGCTTCTTGAAATATGCAAGTCAGCACATTTTTTCGTGTCTCCTCCAGAGTCTGCTTAATAGTGGAGAAACCCTGGCCAAACGGGGTCAGTATTGAACGGCAAATGGCGGTGGCCAGGTTGCGTTTTGAGCAACCTGGCCACTGCCACCCGAGGGATGAGTAGCTAGCGGGTCCCTGTCCTAAATGTCCAGGTCGTGGCCGCTAACCGATTCCCGGTGCCATCGATGATCCCGTTGGTCAACCGCACCGTGTAAAGGGTGTTCGCCAACAGGTTGGCATTCGGATTCAATGTTGCCACCCGAGTCGTGGCGTTGTAGCTCACAACCGCCGCCACAGTCGCTCCCGAAGGAGCAGTCAGCCGAACCGAAGTCCCGTTGACCCCGGTAACCGCTTCACTAAACGTCACCGTGACATTGTCACCAACCCGAACATTCGTGGCATTCACCGCAGGTGTCCGCGCACTGATGGTAGGCAACGCATCCGTCCTAAATGTCCAGGTCGTGGCCGCTAACCGATTCCCGGTGCCATCGATGATCCCGTTGGTCAACCGCACCGTGTAAAGGGTGTTCGCCAACAGGTTGGCATTCGGATTCAATGTTGCCACCCGAGTCGTGGCGTTGTAGCTCACAACCGCCGCCACAGTCGCTCCCGAAGGAGCAGTCAGCCGAACCGAAGTCCCGTTGACCCCGGTAACCGCTTCACTAAACGTCACCGTGACATTGTCACCAACCCGAACATTCGTGGCATTCACCGCAGGTGTCCGCGCACTGATGGTAGGCAACGCATCCGTCCTAAATGTCCAGGTCGTGGCCGCTAACCGATTCCCGGTGCCATCGATGATCCCGTTGGTCAACCGCACCGTGTAAAGGGTGTTCGCCAACAGGTTGGCATTCGGATTCA